>NZ_MSDT01000005.1:0-517860 GCF_001975575.1 Mangrovimonas sp. DI 80
CGACAGAGAGTTTGTTGGACATTTTACACTGTATAGATAATAATAAGAAATTGTCATAGCGACATAAAAAGCTAAGTTTTCAGATTAAGGTGTATACAGGATTGTGTACGGAGTGACTGCCCCAAAAGGGGCAGTTTCTTTTTTGTAGGTTTTCCTATTGCTTAAAAAAGCGTATTTTAAAGGAAGCTTAAACCTTGATATATGAGATTTTACATTTGGGTGCTGTGCTTTTTGTTGTGGTCTTGTAAAACGGAGACCACTTCGAGTGTTTTACAAAAGGAACTGCAAAAAACGTCTTATAAGGCTCCAAGTGAAGTGTTAAAGGATTTATTTGTAGATGTGCAATTATCGGATGTGTTTGGGGATAGCAAGACTTTCGTGGATTGTACAGCCAAACTGCCTTACGATTCCATTTTAGAGATGTATCATAGAGAAAAAACGACGTTAGATTTCAAATTTGGAAAGTTTGTAGCTGATAATTTTGAACTTCCTAAGGAGCATCAATCAAGCTTTGAATACGATGCTCAAAACACAGCAAAGGAGCATATCGAAGATTTATGGCCCTATTTAACCCATGTAGCTGATACAATGCACGGGAGGAATAGTTTGATATCTCTGCCCAATGCCTATGTAGTGCCTGGAGGACGTTTTCGGGAGGTGTATTATTGGGATTCCTATTTTACCATGTTGGGCCTTGTGGAAAGCGGAAAGTTTGCAACCATCGAAGCCATGTTGGATAATTTTGCTTACCTCATTGATGTTTTTGGACACATTCCAAATGGCAATCGTAGTTATTATATCTCAAGGTCGCAGCCTCCCTTTTTCTCTCAAATGATTGAACTTTTTGCAAGTTATAAAGGAGATAGTGTCTATCTGAAATATCGAGAAGCATTACGCAAGGAATACGAGTTTTGGATGGCTTATGACAATTCAGAGAAAACTTATAAGCATTTAGTTTCTACAGAATTTGGATTAATGAATCGTTATTATGATGCCTTAAACAAACCAAGGGATGAATCATATAAAGAGGACTACAATTTGAAGAATGAAGGAACAACGGATTCCTTATTTTATCGACACGTGAGGGCAGCCGCAGAGTCTGGCTGGGACTTTAGCTCCCGTTGGTTGAGAGATGCCTCCCTTTTAAACACAATGAATACTTTGGAGATCCTTCCAGTTGATCTCAATGCTTTACTCTATGGGATGGAGACAGTGTTGATTAAGTGTTTTGAAAACGAGGACCCTAATTTTATCCTAGAATTAAAGAAGAGTCAGCAAAATAGAATAGAGTTTCTAAACACCATCAGTTGGAATCAAAAATTGGGAGTTTTTGAAGATTACAATTGGCTGGCTCAACAACCAACTGGGCGTTTGTCTTTGGCTATGGTGTATCCCTTGTATTTTAAAATGGTTTCACAAGAGCAGGCCGATGCAGTTGCCAATGTTGTTTCTACCCAATTCCTGAAACCAGGAGGGCTAGTGACGACCAATTATCCTACAGGACAACAGTGGGATGCGCCAAACGGATGGGCACCTTTACAATGGATGGCTGTAATAGGGTTGGAAAATTATGGTCACCATGACCTAGCAAAGACCATAATGCAGCGATGGGTGGCTTTAAATGAAAAGGTGTATGCTGCTACAGGGAGGTTTATGGAGAAATATAATGTAGAAGACCTTACTTTGGAAGCAGGTGGAGGCGAGTACCCTTTACAGGATGGCTTTGGATGGAGTAATGGCGTGTATTTGGCTTTTAAGCAGAAATTAGAAAAGGCCAATCACAAATAATTTATTTGAGAGTGGCCTTGAAATTTACAGATGGTATTTATAGTTTCGGTAAATACAATACCATATTTTCTATTTCTATATCATCCAAGTGGCCCATTTTTTTTCGGTCTTGGGTAATAAGGTGCATGTGCATAAAGGAGTCATGGTGTGTAAAGATTCCTTGGTGTTCGGTTGAGAAAAAGCCAACGATGTCTACAGTTTCATTTTCCAATGGATAATTAACCTGTCCTTGGTGGGCTTCTTTAGGAGAGGATACTTTAGAGCCCTCTGGCAAGTTTTGTATATGTATTGTGGCCTTAGATGCCTTTCCTCGCATTTTAAAGGTAAATGGTCGCTTAAAGGCTTTGGTGTTACTATCAATGAAGAGTTCCAATTGCGTTAAGGTTTTTAGAGAGGTTGGGAGTTCGATGGTTTCCCACTCTTGTATGTTGGCATGTACAAAAAAGGGAGCCGATACATTGTATGATTCCTCCACTACCATAGTAGAATCGGAGGTGACTTTAGAAACATAACTGTGTCCATCAAAAATAGTCAGTTCTCCAGTTAAAAAACTTTTGGGGCCAAGACCGTAGAGTCCATTCTTGTTAGCTATGGTATCCAATAAAATAGCGCCATCCAAAGCGCCGTCCCACATGACATTTTTCATAGCGCGAACAATAGCGATATCAGGGTAGGTTTCGGAAACTGTAGGAGTATTAGAATCTGTTTTACAGGCAAAAAATGTAAGGGCGGTTATTCCTAAGAGAAGCTTTTTATGAATCATAGTGATAAGGGTTGCGATGTTCAAAGTAAAAATAAGGAGCTATTTTCGATTTTTAATATTGAATTTTAGAAATATTTTACGTATAAATAGTTGATTGTTAATTATTTGCATGGTTGTTTTTGATGTGTTAATTACCTATTGGCCAATGGATTTTTCCATAAGAATACGCCATACATTCATAGGTAGCCATTGGTCGTAGTTTTTAAGATGGGCATATTGAGGAAGCTTTACTGTGGTTGGAATGTCAAAAAAAGGCGTTTTGTTTGCGAGCTCCTTGTCAACAGCATCATATAGTGCCTTGAAGTATTCTTGCATAAAAGTGACATCTTTTCTCGTGCCTTCTACTCGCATGTGTGACATGTATACTTTATCAAATTTCAGTTTTTGGATGTGTTCCAAGCTTTCTACCCAATGTTTGGGCTTAGCATCTGGCAGATAGGCATACAGCACACGGTCTGGTACCACAAGGTCTACAATAAAAACTGCATTGTGCTCGGCAAATCGGAATACAGTCATGCCTGCGCCATGGTTTGGCCCAAAATAGAAGAGTTCCAATATTTGACCATTTCCAAAATCGTAGGAGGTAGTGGTGCCCTGCCAAGTCTCGGTTGGAGTGACCACAGCATTATTGGGTGTGATGCTGTTTTTGGCTTCAATATGGCTTATGAATTTTGTGTTAGCATTTTGGAACACCTTTCCGCCACTAATATGGTCCCAATGGTTATGGCTATAAAACACCTTGGAAATGGGCTTGTTGGTAACTTTTCTAATGGCTGCCAAAGTAGCTTCTGCTCTTGGAGCATCTAAAGGATCTATGACGATAACAGACGCTTCCGTGATATAAAAACAGGAAAATGCACGATCACCTACAAAGTAAAGGTTGTCCGCCACTTGAACCGTTTTTATTTCCTGAGCTGCTGCGTCGAAAAGCGAAAACGTACAACAAAAAAGAAGTGTCAATATATGTTTGGCCACTGTCATGTGATAGGTGTTATGGATATCAAGCTAAATTAGTGAAATAAAAACAAGCCTTTTCCTTTGGGTTATAGGAAACGGAGATATTGGGATAATAGTATTTAAAATCCTTGAAGTATGTTGTGAAATAACCTAAAAATTAAGGGGTGCTACTTTATAAATGTGACCAAAGTTACCAAGGGTATTTTTGTAGCCAAATTTCGTTATCTTTATTTTATGAAAGAAGCACTTCTACAGCAGGCTGAAGACTTTGTAAGTCAGCTTTTTGAAACGAAACTGTCCCCTAAAAACTTTTATCACAACATAGAACATACGTGTAGAGTGGTAGAAGCGGTTACGCAATTGAGTGCCAAGGAGGGCCTTAATGACACGGATGCTTTTTGGTTGAAAATGGCTGCTTGGTTCCACGATACGGGCTTTATAGAAAAGGATTTGGGCCATGAAGAGGTAAGTGCTGCTTTGGCCAAACAGTTTTTAGAGTCCAAGAATGTATCCCACGATGACATTACAAGGGTGGAGCAACTTATTTTGGCTACCAAAATGGATAAAAAGCCTGCCAATGCACTAGAAGGATTGATTAAGGATGCCGATTGTGGGCATGTGGCTTCAGAGGCCTTTTTTGATATTTCAGAAAAACTGAGACGAGAGGAAAAGTACAAAAAGGAAGAGGAGATTACGGAGATGGAATGGCTGCAACAGAACAAGCAGTTTATGAACAAACATCGGTTTTATACGGATTATGCGCTTTCAAAATGGCAGCCAATCAAGGAAATGAACAACTTTGAGCTGGACCAGAAAATCAGGAAAATAGAAGATAAACAGCGTAACAAAACCAAAAATAAAGGTTTTGGTAGAGGGGTAGATACCATGTTTAGGGTCACCCTAAAAAACCATATTGAACTTAGTGCCATTGCCGATACCAAGGCCAATATTTTACTTTCGGTAAATGCCATTATCATTTCGGTGGCGCTCTCTGGATTGGTGCCAAAATTGGACAATGAGTCCAATACTTTTTTGGTATATCCTACACTTATATTAATGATTTTTAGTGTGGCTTCGGTAGTATTGTCGGTGCTGTCTACACGCCCGAATATTTCCAACGATGCCAATTTTAACGAAACCCTAACCCGCGATTTGATTAAGTCCAAACAGACCAATTTGCTGTTTTTTGGCAACTTTTATAAAATGTCGTTGCAAGATTTTGAATGGGGTATCGACTATTTGATTCAAAATGAAGATGTATTATACAATTCCATGACCAGAGATTTATATTATTTGGGATTGGTCTTGGAGCGTAAGTATCGCCTGTTGCGCATCACCTATACAGTATTTATGATAGGCATTATTATATCGGCACTGTCTTTTGTGATGAGCTATCATTTTTTGGCGAACATTAAGTAACCTAATAGCCTATGGAAAAATTTAACACAGGACCTTTTAAACCTATTATCTCATTTAGATACTTAAAGGATCGCTTTGAGGGCTTGTTGGATTCCAGTAATTCAATGGAGCGTTTTCAAGCAGAACAGGTATTGGCTATTTTTGAGCAATGTCCAGCCTTGATAACGGGCACCTCTTCTACAGAGGAATTTGATGCCTACCGAAAGGAAATTGATCAGGTCATGGCCTTTCTGTTCCCGGCGGTTTTGGGCAGTAATGAGATCAAGGCTGCGGTATTTCCATATTCCAATCAGTTTTTTTACGTTTCCGAAAGGTTTAAAGAGATTAACAATCATACCATTTCGAATACAGGGGAAGCCCTAAGAAAGCTTTATAAGGAATCCGAAGAGGCGCTAAACCTTATGCCATATGCCATCATTCTCAATAAACACTACGGTTTTAATGTCGATTTTGGAAAACCGAAACAAATTAGTTTACAGGACGAAGAAGGAAATACAAAGGTTTATAGGGTAACTTACAATGCCGATTTTATAGATATGTATCCCAATACCAGTGCGATAGAGATTACGGAAGATATCTTGAATGAATTATTGACCAATGCCCATGATACCAGTGTTTGGGGACGCTATTTCCCAAAGGATTCTTGGACGGTGGAAGGTTTCGGTATTGTGAATATGATAGATGTAACCTTGGACCATCAAATTGAAGCTTTTAAAACCCATCTAATTCAACCGGGTAAAGAGAGTTACGAAGCCATAGTTGAAGATATCAGAAAGATTTTTGGCATAGAGGATTTGGAGGTTGGTAGTTACAAGGTAGACGGCAACCAGCTTTTACCTCCGTTTGATAAAGGTTTGGGAGCTCTGACATTGAAAAAGGGAGATAAGCTTACCTGTAGCAATTATGCCTGTAAATACATCTATAAACGTTTGTTTGTGGAGCACCAGCCAGTGATCATTCCAAATATAGATCGTTACCAAAAAGAATCAAAAGGGAATCGTTTGCGGGATTCCTTAGTGGAAAAGGAATTGAAAAGTGCGGTGCTACTGCCTATGGTAATTGATGGAGAACTTCAGTTTATTATAGAATTGGCCACCTATCAGGCCAATCAGCTTAATGCCATTAATATGGTGAAGTTGGATAGCATTATGCCGTTTATATTGAGTTATGTAAAACGTACCATTACCGAGTATGAAAATGAGGTGAGTGCCGTGATACAAAACGAGTGTACCTCTATTCATCCTTCAGTGCAATGGCGTTTTGTGGAAGAGGCCAATGCCTATATTCAAAATAAAAGTTTGGGTGAATCGCCAACCTTCCATGAAATTGTATTTGAAAATGTACATCCTTTGTATGGACAAATAGATGTTGTAGGCTCATCTGATGCTAGAAATAGAGCCATAAAACAAGATTTGTTGTTGGCCTTGCAGCAGTCCAAATTGATCCTGCAGGAATTGATAGCCAGTCAAAACATGCCATTTTACGAACAGTTGGTGTATCAAATAGACAAGCATGTTTTTGAATTGGAAGCAGATTTTCATAGTAATACGGAACAGGAAATTCACCTGTTTTTTGATCAACATATCTTGCCATTGTTTGACCATTTGATTGCCTCGGGTACACAAACCGATTCTGTAAAGGCATTCTTGAAATCCTTAGATGAAGAAACAGGATCGCTTTACCTTGCCAGAAAGGATTATGACCAAACGGTTAACCTGATTAATAAAAAGCTTTCGGCATTTTTGGATAAACAGCAAGAAAGAGCTCAGGCAATCTTTCCTCATTATTTTGAAAAATTCAAAACAGACGGCATCGAGCACAATATGTATGTTGGGCAGTCTATTGCCGAGCATGGCAATTATCATGAGTCTGTTCTGTATAATCTAAGGTTGTGGCAGCTTCAGGTGATGTGCGAAATGGAAGCCATGTACTACGATCAGCATGACAAGTTCCCAATTCAGTTGGAAGTGGCCTCTTTGATTTTGGTTTATGATGTGCCTTTGACCATTCGCTACCGTATTGATGAAAAGCATTTTGATGTGGATGGAGCCTACAATGTGCGCTACGAAATGATTAAGAAGCGCATTGACAAGGCCCATATAAAGGGAACCAATGAGCGTTTGACACAGCCCCATAAGTTGTGTGTAGTGTATTCCAGCAATGAAGTAGAACAGGAATATCTCAACTATTTTGAGTTTTTACAATCTAAAAAATATATAGGCAGTTCCATAGAAATTGTGGAATTGGAAGAACTTCAAGGAGCCAGTGGCATTAAGGCTTTGCGGGCAGAAATCAATCCTAACCTTAAAAAGTTGGGAACTTTGGCCTCTATTGCCGATTTGGAAGTTTCCCTATAAGATATCCTTTTCTATGAAGTACAAATTATTTGTTCTCCTTTCTGTAATGTTGGTTGGCTGTGCAAGCCATAACTATTTTTATGATCAGCCACAACCTGAGCAGATTCAGCATGTAGATAAGGAAACGCTTAATGTGTTTTTAATAGGGGATGCGGGAAAACCAGATGATGATGGAGGGCCTTCGAGGTCATTGAATGCACTCTATAATAATTTTCAAGCCGCCGATGAAAATGATATTTTAATGTTTCTTGGGGATAATATTTACCCCAAAGGATTCCCTGATAAAGACCATAAAGGACACGAAGCAGCCGAAAAGGCTTTGCAGCTACAAACGGACATTGCTGCCAAATTTCCAGGAAAGGTCTATTTTATTCCTGGAAATCACGACTGGTACTCTGGACTTGATGGCTTGAAGCGTCAAGAAAAGTATGTAGAAAAGGCTTTGGGTAAAAATACCTTTCAGCCAGAAAATGGCTGTCCTATTGAAAAAGTGAACCTTAGTGATGATGTGGTATTGTTGTTAGTAGATTCGCAATGGTACATTACCAATTGGAATAAGTTCCCGACCATTAATGATGAATGTGACATCAATACTAGAGCCCTTTTTTTGGATGAGTTCAGAAGTGAAATTAAAAAGGCGCGGGGGAAAACCACTTTGGTGGCCATTCACCACCCCATGTTTACCAATGGTCCTCATGGCGGGCAGTATACGTTTTTAGACCATATGAAACCTTTACCTGGTTTGGGAACTTTCAAGAATATTTTGCGAAGTACTTCTGGGATTTCCAATGCCGATATTTCCAATTGGTTTTATAACGATTTGCGTAAAAACTTGATTGCAGCAGCCCAACAAAATGACAAGGTGATTTTCCTTTCCGGGCATGAACATAGTATACAGTTTCTTCAAAGGGATAATTTAACACAGATCATTAGTGGTTCAGGTTCCAAAGAAACGGGAGTACGATATAGAGAAGGTGATTTTGGATGGGGAAAGTACGGTTTTGCACTTTTGAACATTCATAAGGACCAATCTACCGACGTTCAGTTTTTTGAAACCTATTCCAACAACTGTGTTTTCAAAAAGCAGATCCACCAAGCAAAACAACATTCTACTGTGAATTATCCTGAGCAATTTCAGGATTCCATTTTGGCTTCGCTATATTCTAAAGAAGAAACCGAGAAATCTAATTTTTATAAATTCTTGTGGGGAGAACGCTATAGACAGTATTACAACACTCCGGTTACAGTCAAAACCGTCAATTTAGATACTTTGTATGGAGGGCTGATTCCCATAAGAAAAGGAGGGGGTACACAGTCACGTTCTTTGCGCTTGAAGGATGCCGATGGGAAACAATATGTGATGCGAGCAGTGCGTAAGAGTGCCACCCAATACATTCAGGCTTCCATGTTCAAGGATCAATATGTAGAAGGCCAATTTGATGATACGGCCAGTGAACAGTTGGTGCTGGATGTTTTTACGGGTGCCCATCCATATGCTCCTTTAACGGTTGGTACGTTGTCTAATGCGGTTGGGGTGTATCATTTGAATCCAAAATTATATTATGTACCAAAGCAAATTGCCCTTAAGGAGTTTAATGATGAATTTGGGAATGAACTGTATCTTTTGGAAGAGCATGGCTCCGATGGGCACATGCATCTTGCAGAAGGAGGATTTACAGGGGATATCATCAGTACTTTGGACGTTATCAAGGAAGTGCATTCCGATGAAGATGTGAGAATTGACCAAATACATTTTGTGCGTTCCAGATTGTTTGACATGCTCATAGGTGATTGGGATAGGCATCATGACCAATGGCGTTGGATGGAATTCAAGGAGGACGGTAAAAAGGTCTATCGTGCTTTGCCGCGCGACAGGGATCAGTCGTTTAGTATGATGTCGGAAGGTTTTATGTTAGGGGCAGGGGTGACTTTGATTCCTGCCGCTCGAGTCTTGAGATCGTATACACCGGATTTGAAGGATGTGAAAGGTGTCAATGCGGAGCCTTTTCCTTTGGATATGGCATTTTTGGTAGATGTGGATAAGTCGGTTTGGGACGCTCAGGTGGCCTATATTCAAGAGCATGTTACCGACGAAGTGATAGAAGAGGCCTTTGCCTATTTGCCTAAGGAAGTTCAGGATGAAACCGTAGACAGAATCAAACGTATTTTAAAACAGCGTCGTTCTAATTTACAGATAATTTCCGATAGGTATTATAAGTTGATTAGCCGATTTGGGGTGTTGACAGCGACCAATAAGGACGATTATATTTTGGTGCAAGCTTTGGAGGATGGCAAGGTTGAAGTAACCGTACTCAGGAAAAAGGATGGAACTGTAAAGGACCAATTTCACCATAGAATTTATGACCCTAAAGAAACTAATGAAATTTGGATTTATGGTTTGGATGATGACGATACCTTTGAAGTGAAAGGGAAAAGTAAGCGAATCAAAATTCGGTTGGTTGGAGGACAGAACAATGATGAATTTATTGTAAAAAAAGGAAAAAACGTGGTCATCTATGATTATAAGTCCAAAAAAAACGATTTGAGTCAAGCTAAAAAGGCTCACATTAAATTAAGGGATGACTATAATACCAATGTTTACGATTATAAAAAGATCAAGAATAATGTCAATCAATTAATTCCAATTCTGGGAGCTAATCCAGACGATGGTTTGAAAATAGGGATATCGGATACTTACACTAGATACGGTTTTGAGAGAAATCCTTTTACTTCACAGCATAAGTTTCGGGCCGCCTATTATTTTGCTACAGATGGTTATGAGTTATTGTACAGGGGAGAATTTGCCAATGTTGTGGGAGGTTTAAATCTGCGTTTTAATGCAGGTTTTCAAAGTCCTAATTACACGTTAAACTTCTTTGGCTATGGTAATGAGACATCGAATTACGATGATGATTATGGACTGAATTACAATAGGGTTAAGGTCCGGTCCTTTTTGGTGGCACCAGCTTTGGTTTGGAATTCAAAACGAGGAAGTGAACTTAGCCTTGCTGTAGGGTATGAATCTACTGAAGTCCATGATACACAAAACAGATATGTGTATGAGCATAGTGGAGAGTTGCCGGAATATATTTTTGATGAAGTTCAGTTTGGAGGGGTCAATGCACGCTATCATTTTGTGAATTATGACAGTAGAGCCTATCCAACTATGGGTTTGTTGTTCAATTTGGACTTGGGTTATAAACAGAATTTGGATAAGGGAAATAGAGGCTATGGGTATCTTATTTCAAAACTCGGCATTGCCCATAAACTAAACCCTTCTGGCAAGTTGGTTTTGGCCACAACCTTGAAGGGACATATCAATATGGGAGATGATTTTGAATTTTATCAAGCGGCAGCTATAGGTGGCTTGGACGGTTTAAGAGGTTTCCGAAACCAACGCTTTACAGGAAAAATAGCCTTTTATCAGAATACGGATGTGCGATATAGTTTCAGTAATTTAAAAACAGCCTTGGTTCCTATCAAAATAGGGATGTACGGAAGTTTTGATTACGGACGCGTTTGGTGGACTCATGAAGATTCTGATAGATGGCACAATTCTTATGGAGGTGGTTTGTTTGTAAACGGTGCCGATTTGTTGACTGCCAATCTTGGGGTATTTGGTTCGGTGGATGGGCCTCGTGTAAGCTTTGGACTAGGTTTTGGCTTTTAATAGTTCTACAGGGAACTTTTTTGTTTAATTTTACTTTTTTAACTGATTGACAATGTTTTATTTGGAATGGTTTTAAACAATTCCTTAAAATTTACATTGATAACATTTTCGAAACAATTTTTTCATTTAATACCAATTTTTAGTTAACCACAGGGAGGATTTGTTGAAATATTTTTATCAAAACATTAATCCATTCTAAAAACTAAAAAAATGAAAAAAATTTTCTTTTTATCGTCTTTGGCAGTTTGTTCATTGTTGTCCTGTGACAATGAGGTAGCTAAAGAAGACCTGGCTCAAAATGTAGAGGTTGCTTCTGCAGCAAAAAAGCCGGGAACCATCCAATTCCAAAGTTATTCTTCTACACCTTCTTTATTGGAGGTGAAACCTGGGTTCAAAAACATTGAGATTTATCCTATTTTATCTTCAGAAGATGTCCTTGAAAACTCTCCTGAGTTCGTTTACGGATCCATGGCAGATGGTGCTGGACTTTTGAAAAACGACGAGGGTACTTATACATTGATCAATAACATAGAGGCAGACTATTCTATCGCCAGAATTACCTTGAATGAAAACTTTAAGCCAGTTCATGGTGAATATATTTTAAATGCTGAAGCAACGGGGTCTACTGCACAGTGTTCTGGATCTTTGATTACTCCAGAAGAACATGGTTTTGGACCGCTTTATCTTTCTGGAGGTGAATGGGGAGGGGCTTCCAAAGGAGTGTTTGTAACCAATCCTTATAAAGATGCCAACGATGCTTCTGTAGCCACTATGTTACCAGCTATGGGGCAATGGTCTACAGAAAATGCGGTTGCTATTGGTAAGGATGCCTATCCAGGAAAAACCGTGGTGTTTATTGGAGATGACCATTCAGACAACGTAGTACCTTCAGGTCAATTAGGGATGTATGTAGGTAATATGGGCGATTTGGACGGTGGAAACCTTTATGGCTTGAAAGTGACAGATCCTAATGTGGAATTTGAAATGGACATGGAACAAGGCCAATCGTATCCAATGGAGTTTGTACAATTGGAAGAAACTGAGATCAACCTTTTGGATGCTGAATGTAAAGCTAAAGGAGTGATGGGATTCTCTAGGTTGGAAGATATCGATTGGAGAAAAGGTTCTGCTGAAAACAACAGAGAAATCTATTTCTGTGTAACAGGAAGAAAAAAGAATGATTTGGTAGGGAAAGGTTCTATCTATGGTCGTGTTTATAAAGTAACTTTAAACCCAGAAGATCCAACACAAGCAGGAACCATTACTTGTATCTTGGATGGTGATATTGTTGATGGAGAGGCTAAAAGATTCCATAGTCCAGATAATATTGTGGTAACTGAAAATTATATCTACATCCAAGAAGATCCAAATGGATATTGGGATTCTGCAGACAAACAGCATTTTGCCTCCTTGTATGAGTACAGCTTAAATTCATACCAATTGAAAACCGTTTTGGAGTGTAACCAAACAGACGCACAGGAATTGGGTTATGGTACGACCAACAATGCTTGGGAAATCACTGGAATGATTGATATCTCAGATGTTGTGGGAGTTGATAAAACCTTCCTTTTGATTACTCAAAACCACGGTTGGGTAGATCCAAGTTTTACAGATCCTAATGCCAATCCTGTAACGGCTTCCAATGAAGGAAGTATGTTGTATGTAGTTAAAGGATTGAAAAGATAGTATCAAGCTTTTTGAATATGCAAAAGCCTGACTTTATAGTCGGGCTTTTTGTTTTTAAGAGGTATAGGAACACTGTCTATCTTAAAAAAATGAATTATTTTAGAGAAGCAAAAGCATCAATCAATGGTTGAAAATATCCTAATTGTTGAAGACGAATACAATGTGGCCACTTCTTTGAAAAAGGGGTTGGATGAATCAGGGTTTGAGGCCATGATAGCTTATGATGGACCCACTGCTTTTGAGTTGCTGAAGCAAAAAAAAGTAGACTTAATCTTGTTGGATGTCATCCTTCCTGGAATGAACGGTTTTGATATTTCCAAAGAAATCAAGACTATGGGGTTTGGGCATATACCAATAATTTTTCTTTCTGCTTTGGGTACTACAGAGAATATAGTGAAAGGTTTGGATACAGGTGCCGATGACTACATGACCAAGCCTTTTAAGTTTTCAGAATTATTGGCCCGAATAAGGGCGGTTTCTAGGCGCCATCAAAAAAAGGCAGTAACAAGTTCTGTTCTGTCCATTTCCGATTTAGAATTGAATTTAGACACAAAAATTGCCTCTAGGTGTGGAAGTGAAATAAAATTGACTTCCACCGAATACCGTTTGCTTGAGTACTTTATGAAAAATAAAAACAAGGTACTTTCACGGGTAGACTTGTTGGAAAATGTTTGGGATATCAATTTTAATATGGGAACCAATGTTGTAGATGTGTATGTTAACTATCTAAGAAATAAAATTGACAAGAAGTTTAAGTCTAAATTAATCCATACGGTAGTTGGGATGGGCTATATTTTAAAAGTTTCGGAAAATGAAGATTAGGAATAAAATAGCCTTAATCTTTATGGGGTTAGCAGGGGCTTTGCAATTGTTGGCCTTTGTATTGGTGTATTTCCTCGCCAAAAATTACTTTGAAGATAGCTTTAGCGATCGCTTGGCCAAAAGGGCTTCTATAGCTGCAAAAGCGTATGCCGATAAAGATGAACTCAATACGCCAATTTATGAAGATATCCGTAACAAGCATTTACAGAAGCTTCCTGAAGAAAAAGAATATATTTTTTCTGTAGAGCAAGGTGATATAACTGGTTTGGATGAGCTTCCTCCTCAAGTTTTGGAAAACCTCAGAAAAGGTGAAGTGTACGAAACCAAAATAGAAAATGTTTTCTATGTGGGAAGTATCCAAGAAGATAATCAAGGAGATTTTAATCTGGTATTGTCTGCAGTTGATATTTATGGCAATATGGGGTTAAATAACCTCCGGAATATCTTGATTTTGATTTATTTGTTCAGTAGTGTTTTGTTGTATTTCCTCGGGAAGTACTTTGCGAGCAGGTTGTTGAGCCCTCTTTCTAAAATTGTTAAGAAAACCAATTCTATAAGGGCTAGTAATCTTTTTGAACGGTTAACGGTAAACAATAATAAAGATGAATTGAATGAACTGTCCAAAACCATAAACGATATGTTGGATAGGTTGGAAACTTCTTTTGAAGTGCAGAGCAATTTCATTAACAACGCATCGCACGAACTTAAAAGTCCGTTGACAGCTATTCTAACTCAAACAGAAATAGCCTTGATAAAGGAACGGAATCCAGAGGAATACCAAGATACCTTGAAAGGAATCGAACAGGAAGCTCAACGATTGGATCTACTAATAAACAGCTTGCTGAAGTTTGCACAGACCAATCAAGGAAGTGAAGGGCTTATTCAAGAGGTGAGATTGGATGAACTGGTTATGGAAGTGATACAGAGTATGGATTTAATTCGTCCCGAACACCAAATTCAACTGGATTTGAGCAGTGTTCCCGAAGATCCTGACAGTTTGGTTGTTCAAGGAAATTATGGGCTGCTTAAAATAGCGCTCAACAATGTCTTGGATAATGCCTGTAAGTTTTCGGACAATAAAAAAGTTGTGGTTAAAATTACATTCAATGAAAACAATTCAATAATTACAGTTACAGACCAAGGGGTGGGCATTCCTTCCAAAGACATCAAAAATATCTATCAACCTTTTTTTCGAGCGTCCAATGCACGAAACGTAAAAGGATACGGATTTGGATTGCCCTTCACTAATAAAATACTAAAACTTCATGGAGGGAATATTGAAGTTTATTCAGAGGAAGGTAAAGGGACTATTTTCTCGTTAATAATTCCCAGGGCTTCATTGTCATGATGGCGCTTTCTACTTGGGTTTTAAAATTCTAATCGTTTTCTAATCTCGTTCTTAAACGGCTCTAATTTGGCTGTAATACGTTTGTATTGTAAAAATTAGAGCAATGAAAACCGTATTAATACCAACAGATTTTAGTGAAAATTCGTTGCAGTTATTGAAAAGTGCTGTCTTGAATTTTCCTGAGGATACCTTGAGCATTGTGTTTGCTTCAGGTTATAGAATTGGTGAATCCTTGTTCGATTACCTGAATTTATCGAACACTAGAATTCTTAATTCCATAGTATCTCCAGGGTATTTGGAGGCGCAAAAGCAGTTGTTCGAAGATCATGGCTACAAGGTGAAAAATGTTCAGAATGTAGTTTTTGATGGAACAAATAGATTTGCATTTAAGGGGTTTATGGAAATATACAGTATTGATGAAGCACTGATTCCGAGTACGAGTTATAAAAATTTTGCTTCTAAAAGGTGTTTTGATATCTCCCCATTTATAAGAAATAGTGACATTAAATATATAGAAGTTAATAGCAATAATGCTGTTACTGAGAATGAAAGGAAATCTGATGGGATTTTGGATACACTTTTTCTGAAGTTACACTTAAAATAAACTATTGATATGAAATTATTGGATACAACATATTTAAAATCTGACCTGAAATCTGGGTTAGTTGTATTTTTGGTAGCCTTACCACTTTGTTTGGGAATAGCCTTGGCAAGTGGCGCACCTTTGTTTGCAGGTATTATTTCTGGTGTAGTGGGAGGTATCGTGGTTGGGTTTTTAAGCAATTCACCTTTAAGTGTTACAGGTCCTGCGGCAGGGTTGACAGCCATTGTTCTTACAGCTATTTCAACTTTAGGCTCCTTTCAGGCATTTTTATTGGCTGGGGTTATTGCTGGGGTGCTTCAGATTGTGTTGGGGTATTTAAAGGCAGGTGTTATTTCAAACTATTTGCCTTCCAATGTTATTGAGGGAATGCTAGCAGGGATAGGAATTCTAATTATTTTAACCCAATTGCCTCATGCTGTAGGGTATGATGTGATTAATGAGGGAGATTTTTTTCACGTTAACAAGGAGGGAAGGCATGATTGGTTTTCCACAATAATTGATGCCATTAATTATGTGCATTTGGGTGCTGTGTTGGTAATGTTAGCCTCTCTTGGAGTAATTATTGCTTTTAGAAAAGTGCCGAGATTACAAAAAATCAAGTCGGTTCCTAGTTCCTTGGTCGCAGTTTTGGTTGGGGTGGCCATCAACGAAGTGTTTGTATATACAGGGTCTAGTTTAGCTATAAGTTCAGAACATTTGGTAAGCTTACCTATACCAGATTCTATGGCCGCGTTTTGGGGACAATTTAGTTTGCCAGATTTCACCCAAATTGTGAATCCACAGGTATGGGTAGTGGCCCTAACTATTGTAGCTGTAGCAAGTATAGAGACACTTTTGTGTATTGAAGCTTCTGACAAATTGGATCCTCTAAAGCGTTATACCAATACCAATAGAGAATTGAAAGCTCAAGGGGTTGGAAATATGCTGAGCTGTATGATAGGAGGGATTCCAATGACCTCTGTAATTGTAAGATCTTCGGCCAATGTTGATTCGGGAGGAAGAACCAAGTTGGCAACGATTTCACATGGATTTTTTTTGTTGCTAGCCGTATTGGCCATTCCTAGTATTTTGAACAAAATTCCACTGGCTTCCTTGGCGGCAGTATTGATAGTTATTGGATATAATTTGGCAAGTCCAAAAGTGTTTATGCACATGTGGAGAAATAGTAAGAAATTTCAATTTATTCCTTTTGTCGTTACCGTAATAGCTATTGTATTGACTGATTTGTTGATTGGGGTTACCATTGGATTGGCTGTGAGTATATATTTTATTTTAAGAGGGAATTTGAAATTGGCCTATTTCTTTAAGAAGGACGAACATCCAGAGGGTAAGACCATTCATATGGAACTGGCCCAAGAGGTATCCTTTTTGAACAAGGCAGCAATTAAGCAGACTTTTGCGCATCTCCCGGAAAATAGCCGTTTAATTGTAGATGCCTCAAATACAATTTATATAGACCATGATGTATTGCAGCTTATAAAGGAATTTGCAAAAACAGGTTCCAAAGAAAAACATATAGACATTAGTTTGGTTGGGTTTAGAAGTGAATATAAAATAGAAAATTCTACAACTCATCTAACTTCTATAATATCCGATAATGAACCTCCCGTTTCCCCAATGACTCTCAAAAACGGAGTGAAAGTGCCTTCCAATGTTCTTATTATTAAAGATCTTGTTAAAGCCGAGAAGCTAAACTAAATTGTTTGTTTATTGGGTGTTACATCTCACTTTGACCATCGCTTTTTAGCGATGGTCAAAGTATTTTTATACCTTTAATACAAAATATCCAAAATGGCCAAAAAGTTAAACAGATCCATCGTTGCTCCTATTGCCAAATTTGTGAAAATTGAGAGTTTAAGTGGGATTTTGTTGTTTACGGCCACTATTACTGCCTTAATTTGGGCCAACTCTCCTTACGTTGAATCTTATCAAAACATATGGACCCATCATATAGGCTTTGAGATAGGGAGTTTTGAATTATCCAAGCCTTTATCGCTTTGGGTAAATGATGGGCTTATGGCCATATTCTTCTTTTTGATAGGTCTTGAGATTAAGCGTGAAATTTTGTTGGGGGAACTGAATAGTTTAAAAAAAGCGTCACTACCTATTTTTGCAGCGGTAGGAGGCGTTTTTATTCCAATAGGGTTGTTCTTGTTTTTAAACAAAGATCCTTTGACAGCAGATGGATGGGGAATTCCTATGGCCACAGATATTGCATTTTCTTTGGCCATTTTACAATTGTTAGGAGATCGAGTGCCCTTGTCGCTTAAAATATTTCTGACTGCTTTTGCTATTGTGGACGATTTAATGGCGGTTTTGGCCATTGCCATATTTTATAGTCATCATATAGATTGGGTGCTTATTGGCTATGCTTTATTGGTGTTGCTGATTTTGGTGGCTTTGAGTGCCAAAAGGTATTTCAATATGTATATTTATGCTGCTTGCGGAACCCTTGTGTGGCTATTGTTTTTAAAGTCCGGAATACATCCTACGATTGCAGGAGTTTTAGTAGCATTGATTATTCCCATTCGAAGAAAACATCCTTTAAAGGATAGTATTGATTACCTTGATGACATAACGACTAAGCTTCACAGAACCAGTAATGATGGAGGAGAAATGCTTTCAAAGCGGCAAATTTACTTGATTGATGGTATTCAGGATTGGGTGGCCAACGTACAGTCTCCTTTGCAGCAATTGGAGAACAACTTACATGGATGGGTAGCCTATTTTATCATTCCAATATTTGCCTTTGCCAATTCCGGAATTCCTTTAGGAGGAAGTAATTCGGGGGATATGAGCCTAGCCATAAATTTAGCGTTGGCTTTATTGTTGGGAAAGAGTTTAGGGGTGATTTCCTTTTCGTTTTTAGGGGTAAAATTGGGGATGGCTGCTTTACCCAAGGGACTCAACTTTAAACATATTGTAGGGGTGAGCCTTTTGGCAGGTGTGGGATTTACCATGGCTATTTTTATTGCAAATCTGGCCTTTGAAGACGAACCAAATTTCATTGAACTTTCCAAATTGGGAATTCTGTCCGGATCTCTTATTTCAGGATTGTTGGGATATCTTTTTTTGAGGATTGTCACGAAAAAGGGATGAGGATTAAAGGTTTTAAAAGGTTTATATAGAGTAAAAAAAAAATCAATTGTTATGAAAAAAATAGTAGTTAGCCTATTCTTTTTGCTTGTTGCGGTTACAACAGTAAATGCCCAAACAAAAGCAGAGAAAAAAGCGATAAAAGAAGCTCAGGAACAAGAAGAGTTTGCGAAAACTAAAACTCTTGTGGAAGGGGAGGTGTTTACCTTTACAGCCGATTGGGCAACTACACAAAAGGGACGCAGAATTAATTTAATAGGCAATCCTAATTTTTTAAGATTGGACCATCAAAAAGTAGATGCAGATTTGCCTTATTTTGGGGTAGCTCAGGTAGCTTCTGGATATGGATCGAGTTCCAGTGGAGGTGTTGTAGCGAAGGGAGATATTTATAACTACAGCCAAAAAATAGATGAAAAGAAAAGAAGAATTACCATTAGTTTTTCAGTTAAAAACAATTCAGAAAACTTTAAAATGATTCTAACAATTTATGGAAACGGAAATTCTAATCTGTCTGTGAGCAGTAGTAATAGAAATCGGATTACTTATGATGGGAAAATAGAAGCAAGTACAGTGGCCGTTGGCGAATAGATCAGAAGTGTACTTTGATATAAAAGCCTAAATTAATTTTTTGATTTTGGTTTTGTACGTTTTTTCAATATTGATTCTAATTCCAATTGTGAATACATCATAATCTTTAACACCAAGGGAGGATCTTCCATTGGAAATTCTGTATTCCGAGTAAAAATACGCTCGTTTTAGTGGGCGGTATTCGGCGCCAAGGATAAAATCTTCAATTTTGAACCCATCAACAACAGGTTTTTGACCATCGGGTGCGGAGATTTCTTGGGTTTCTGGATTGTATAGATTATACCCTACAATAAAAATAGCACTGTGGTATTGGTATCTTCCGTAGAACTCAAATCCGGTGGCATCAAAAACTACGGAGGGAGAGGTGATTTCTGAATCTACTATTAAAACACCATGAGTTAAATCGCCATTGTTTTGGTGTGACAGCACTGCCGCCAACTGTAGTTTTTTGTCCTTGTATTGCAGTCCAAAAGCATAGTACTGGGGTTGTCCTTCAAGTCCTAAAACCAAATGGTCTTCAATTAGGGTTTCATTTAAATAAGCTTTATTGTAAGCCCCTGAAATTAAAAAGTGTTTTAAAAACTTTATTCTTAAGGAGGCACCATAACTGTCAAAAAACTTGTTGTTAGTAGCAGACCTAGCCTGAATTTGAAGCCCGAGTGAAACTGGCCCAAGGGAATTTCTGTATACAAAGGCCTGGTCGGCCCTTCCTGTACCAAGAGTACCTCCATCGGTCCCTCCGTAATAGGTAGGTGAACCACGGCCTCCAAAAACATTTAAACAGTCCGTAAGTCCGGTGACATCATAAAAGACGCTCCATTGTTTTCCAAATGTGAATTTACCATATTGTTTAAGGTCAAAACCTAAATATCCCAAGCGACTACCAAATACCTGTTCGGACTGGGGGGAATCGGCAACCAAAAAGCCTCCTGATAAATTAGCATCTGCATTAAAACCTAAGTTTCCCTTGAACATTTTAAGTTGAAGTTCACTTCCCATAAAAAAAGTGACACCTTTGGCCTTAATATCAATATTTAAGCCAATTCTGGAGGCATTTTCCTGAAATTCCAACTCCCTTTCAAATACCGCCATATGACCTCTAAAACTGCCATAGGGTTTTACAATAAGCTGTAGGGTATCGCTCTTCTTAGTCTTTTCTTGAGCCTTTAGGTTACAAAAGAATAGTAGAGCAATTAGTGTTATGGAAAAGGTTCTTAAATGCATCCCAAAATAGTAACTAATAAAATTATAATCAGTAAATGTTTGTTGAGAACTAAGTTCAAAGTCGTTCTTATTGTAAGACTGTTATAAAAAACGCAAGTGTTTCTTTACAAGTCTAATATAGTTATTTTTGAAGAAATAAAATGTAACTATCTGTAAGTAAATAACTAAGGGGTTGGTTGGATTTCTAAAATTCGATTTATGTAAGGAGGATACAATATAGAAATTCCTCCAATGAAATGAATTTTAAAAGTGCTTCCTTAAAGTTTATGAAGCTTCATAGCAGCAATATCTCCGATGATTAAGTTGAGTGTATGGCCCTCTTCGCTGATTGAGAATTTGTTTATTTTTTTTAAGGTGTCTAGAAATAACTTTTCCCCTGTCATATCTGGACACATTTTTCGGGTAACAGCCATTGCTTCATTGAACTGAATGCTATTGCCGTCAATTTTTATAGGACCACTAAAATTATTACATCCAGTTTGCCCTGCGGTCGTTTCTTTTTCTAAATCAAAAGTAATTTTTGGAGCTCCATGAGGATAGATGTCACTGAAATCTTTTGGACCTCCCATTATGTAATTGGCTTCCCATGTGCCTTCCAGGGAATTGGTGTTTTTCATTTCAGATTCATGTGATTCGTATGACATAGTGTTCTCTTTTTTAGAGGCGTTACAGCCAGTGATAAATATTGAGAGTATGAATAAAATAGTATAAATTGAGCGCATAATTCTTAGTGTTTAATGACACTACAAGATACTAAAATTAAAGCGTAGCCCTAATTTTTAATTTATTAAATATCTAAAAATGAGTAATTAGCGCTCTAAAGTATGGATATGCCTAGAATAAGAGACATAGATTGGTAGCTTGAATCATAATTCAAGTGATGGGTTACTAGATCTCTTGTTGTAAAATATCTGAACTCCAGACTATATTTGTCCCTGAACTTATAACCAGCGCCAAAAGCGGCATTTAGGTAAGTGTTTATTTGTAGCGGGTTTAAGGAAGCATAACTAAGTTCAAATTTAATATCAGATTGTTTTATACCAACATCAAAAACAGCTAGTCCATTAATAAAGAGTTTAGAATTGTCGTTAAGAAAGAAGTAGTATCGCAATCCAAGAGGAATTTCTATTGACGAGTAGTCTACGGTAGCTTTTAATTCTCCAGCCGCCACATTACTTTCGACATTTTCAGTTTCAGATTTGTAATATTGAAATGTAGGTTCAAGAATAATGGCCCATTTTCTTTTATTGAAGGGTAAAACAAATTCTGCTTCCACTCCAAATCCAAAATTTAAACTTTGGTCGAATTCTGTATCTTTAAAATCTGAACTAAGGTTGTCTACACTTAATGATGAAATATTAAGTCTAGGGCGAAGGGCTAAATTAAAAGAAATCTTCTTTTTCTCTTTAAAAGTTGTGTAAGCTGAGTTGTTACATTCGTTATAATCAATAAAAATATTGAGCAAATCATCTTTGTGATAGTCTAGGGCTTTAATTTGCCCCATAGTAATGGTCTCGCATTTCAATGAATTCCATAATTGCTGTTTGAACTCGTTGTTTGCTTTTATCTTATTTTCCTCAACTTTATATTCCTTATAAATTAATTGTTCTATTGGGTTGATATCTGTATTGAAAAAGTATCGTCTAATACCACCGTCTACAAAGAGGTATAAATTAGCCTTTCCCTCTAATAAAACATTTAAGAACAGTTGTTTTTCTTTAAAAATAGGTTCTTTTTGATAGCCGAGTTTTGATAGGTCCGTTGAGGAAATATCAATTTTTACAGAAGCATTTAAATATTTTGATCTGTCGTAAATTCCGAATTCTTTTACCGTGTTGATATTACCCGTTTCAACTTTAGAATCCTCAGCTAATTTGTACTTAAACTCAGTTGGGTTGTATCTCCAATCCGTGTTTTTTATGAGGCATTCTATCTTTTTACCAGAATAATCAATAAAGTACCCTTTTTCAAAAGTTATTTGGGCGTAAGTGTTCAGGAATGAAAAAAATACTAGTATAAAAAGTAAGTGTGGTTTGGCTGTTTTTAAAACAGATTTTTGGGCAGAAAGCATAAACAGTTGGTTGGTTAAAATTGAAAAAATGATATCAAACTTAGGTTAATTTAATGTGATTTTCAATAAAGTTTTCTGTGTTTTTCAAGGGTTTCCTGTAAGTTGTTGTTTTAGAGTTGTTTTTGTGGAATTTAGGTTTTAACATCTAAGAATTTAAGTAGGAGGAAGAAAATTATAGTTATAACTAGTTCTTTGATAATAAAACTTCTTAAAAATGAGGAAACTGTAATTTTTTTAAAATGGGGTGTTAAGGATATTTATCTAACTCATTTTCATTTAATTTTGTAGGCTTAATTCGGTTTAAATTTTTACCAAAGTCTCGTTATGCAAGAGAGAGTAAAACAACGTATTGCCTTAAACACCTATTTCTTTTTATCTGGTTTGACCTTTGCTACTTGGGCATCGAGGATTCCAAGTATTAAAACCTATTTCAATTTTAATGAGGCGGAATTAGGGACGATTCTTTTGGCCATGCCCATCAGTTCTATTATTGGGTTGCCTGTGTCTGGTTGGTTGATCTCCAAGTATAATAGCCGTGGACCGTTGGTGGTGGCGTTTGTTTGCTTTGCTTTGGCACTTATGGCCATAGGTTTTGTCACAACACCGTTTTTACTGGTGGCAAGCATTTGTGTGTTTTCCTTTTTTATGAGGATTCTTAATATTTCCATGAATACCCAATCAATCACGTTGCAAAAGAAATATGAAAAGCGAATTGTAGGTTCCTTCCATGGATTATGGAGTACGGGAGGTTTGGTTGGTGTTGGGTTTTCAACTTTAATGGTAAAACTTAATATTGGAATGCCTGTTCACTTGATGGTGGTTTCAATAGTAACTCTGGTATGTTCCATTGTAGCTTATTTTTTTACATTGACTAATGACAAAGCGCCTTCTGGTAATAAGTTGATTTTAGGTAAACCTGATGCTTTTATCTTGTATTTGGGACTTTTGGTGTTTTTTGCAGCCTTGTGTGAAGGAGGGATGTTCGATTGGAGTGGGGTGTATTTTAAGGAAGTGGTCAAGGCAGAAGTCTTTACCTATGGGTATTTAATTTTTATGACCTTTATGGCGTTGTCACGTTTCTTTTCAGATCGTTTAGTGGAGTTGTTGGGAATGCCAAAAACCTTTGCAATTAGTGCCGTTAGTGTAGCGATTGGAATTTTGATTTCGATTATTTGGCCTTACTTTTGGCCAGCTTTGTTCGGATTCTGTTTAGTTGGTTTTGGTACTGCTTCTGTATTCCCAATGGCCTTCAGTTTGGCTGGAACTTCCCAAAAGTACTCGGCAGGAATGGCTATTTCGATTATTTCTACTTATGGAACCATCGGAATGTTGATAGGCCCTCCAATGGTGGGGTATTTAGCACACGCTTTTGGATTGCGATATGCCTTTTTTGTCTTCGTATTTTCAGGACTAATGTTAATTCCAATCTCAAGACTGTTTTTCAATAGAAAATAGAAGATTGTTAGGAAATTAACCCCCAATGGTAATCATACTTCGGTTGTTGTGGAGTTCAGTATTGTTGAATTCTTCAAAACTTGAAAGGCCTGCTCTAGTAGCTTTCTTTTTGACTAATGCCAATTGAACTAAAGGTTCAATAGATTCGTTATTTCTAAGGGATGTGAGCAAATTGGTTTCATTGTTTGAAAACAGACAATTTTTAAGCTTTCCATCGGCCGTTAACCTAACACGGTTACAGCTATCACAAAAAGGATTGGTAACTGTACTGATGATTCCAAACTGACCCTTAAATCCTTTGATTTTATAGTTTCTTGAGGTGAAATTTTGCTCGTTTTCTAATGTTGAAATTTCAGAAACTCCAAAATGCTCTTGTGCTTGATTGAGAATTTCTTCTTGGGAAACCAACTTGTCCTTATTCCAGTTGTTCCCATCAAAAGGCATGAATTCGATAAACCTTAAAGAGATTGGAAGATTTTTGGTTAAAGTAATTAAATCCACTATTTCGTCATCATTGAAGCCCTTCATCAAAACGACATTTATTTTAACGTTGAAGCCTTCTTCCAAGGCAAGCAAAATATTCTGATAGGTCTTTTGAAATTCATTTCTTCGGGTAATCAGTTGGAATTTATCAGGATTGAGTGTATCCAAACTAATGTTGACATCCTGAAGGCCATTAGTTTTAAAGTCTTCAACAAACCGGTCCAAAAGTACGGCATTGGTAGTAATAGACAGTTTTGCAGGTAATGTTGAAAGACGTTTTAGGATGTCTGTAAAGTCCTTTCTCACCAATGGTTCGCCACCTGTAAGCCGTATTTTGGTCACGCCATTTTCTACAAATATTTTAGCGATATCAAAAACTTCATCGGCCGTCATTAAATGGCTTTTGGGAGTCAATGGAACTCCATTGGCTGGCATACAATAAGTACAGCGTAGATTGCACTTTTCAGTCAATGAAATGCGGAGATAGTTGTGCTTTCGCCCAAAACTATCGGTCAATATGGAATCGTTTTTTTGCATCTATTCGTGTTGCTGTCCTTTTAAAATTTTGAAAATATGGAGAAGGTGAGGGAACACGGCATCCATAGATTCTTTAGCGCCATTGGTAGATCCTGGTAAGGCTAAAACCAAACAATCGGCTAGTGTTCCTGCAACACTTCGGGATAACATGGAGTAAGGCGTGCGCTCTTGGCCATAACTGCGGATGGCCTCTTCAATACCAGGAATACGTCGCTCCAAAATAGGTTCCAATGCTTCTGGGGTAACATCCCTAAATGATAATCCTGTACCTCCGGTAAAAATGATAAGATTATGGTTCTCGGAATTCGTGATTGTTTTTTCTCTTATAATATCGATCTCGTCTGGAATCACTTCGTATTTGGAAATGGCCACATCATTTTGTTCGAGTTTCTCAATGATGGCTTTACCTGCCTTGTCTTCCTTTAAACCTGCAGAAATAGTATCGGAACATACAAACAAGCAAGCTTTAAGTTGCGATCTATGTTTGTTGTTGAAACTACTTTTGCCACCTTTTTTGTCCAAAAGTTTAATCGTGCCAATTTCAATCTGTTTGTCGATAGGCTTTAGCATGTCATAAAGTGTCAAGGCAACCACGGAAGCACCGTGCATAGCTTCAACTTCAACCCCTGTTTTGTATATGGTTTTTATGGTAACATCAATTTTGATGTCAAGATCCTTAATTTCAAATTCAACAGAAGTAAACTCAATAGGTAAGGGGTGGCAATCCGGGATAATGTTATGCGTGTTCTTTACGGCAAATAGTCCTGCAGTTTTGGACATTTCAAACACGTTTCCTTTTGGCACCATATTGTTTTTGATGGCATCTATTGTGTCTTGTTTACTTACTTTAACTACAGCTTGGGCTGTAGCAACTCTTAAGGTTTTTATTTTATGGGTTATGTCTACCATTGTTTATTTATTGGTTTTCCATTGATGGGTTTCGTCTTCAAAAATCTCCTTTCCAAACAGAGGCACTTTCTTCTTAACAATATCCACTAAGTATTGGGTGGCTTCATAGACTTCCGAACTGTGTTTAGCCGAAACGAACACAAAAAAGCAAATTTCTCCAGCTTTCACGGTTCCCAAACTATGGTAAATATGCATGCAGGTAAGGTTAAAGGTTTTGAAGGCCTTTTCCCTGATATCAGTTAGTATTTCATTGGCCATGGCTTCATAACAGGTAAAGTCGATAGCAGCGACCGTTTTGTTGTTCACCACATCGGCTCGAACCTGTCCCAAAAAGATATTGTGGGCACCAATATCGGTTTTTGTTTGGTGCTTGCGAATGGATTCTGAAATGAATTCCGGTGAAATAGGACCGTCAATGAATACTTTTTTCATCTTTCAATAGTTTTGAAATGGCTTCGGCGCCATCGGTGATACATATAATGGATTTGAATTGTTGTTGTTTTAAAATGTTAGCAGCTTGCTTGCTTCTTACCCCACTTTGGCAGAAAACAGCATAGATATTTTCAGGATTTAAACTGTCTAGATTTAATTCCAATGTAGAAAGCGGAAGCTTGAGTACATTAGGGTGTTCTATAGAAGGCAATTCTCCTGTTTCTCTAACGTCAATAAGGGTTATATCATTTTGAAGTGCTTCAGTAATGGATTGATTCCTAACATAACTATTTAAATATTGGGCAGAATAAAATGTCTTGTCAATAACTGGCTCCTGCTTTTTAGAAAAAGAAAAGATGTGTTGTGACGAGGTCAAGGTATTATACACCAATAGTTTTCCTGATAACAGTTCGCCAATACCTAAAATGAGTTTCATAGCTTCATTGGCTTGCAACATACCTATGAGGCCAACCGTAGTTCCTAAAACGCCTGCTTCTTCACAATTTTGAACATTGCCGTTGGCTTCGGGGAACAAACAGCGGTAAGTTGGCCCATTTTGATAATTACATACCGAGACCTGTCCTTCAAATTGATGAACCGAGCCATGGACAAAAGGCTTGTCAAACAACACACAGGCATCGTTGATGAGATAGCGAGTAGCAAGATTGTCTGAGGCGTCAATTACCAAATCATATTTAGGAATGATGTCCAAAGCATTTTTCCCATTTAAAAATGCATCATAGGTTTCAATGGATACCGTTGAATTGTTCTTTTTTAAATGGTCTGCTGCAGTTTTTGCTTTGTTGAGATTGATGTCTTTTTCGCTGAAAAGTGTTTGGCGATGTAAGTTGGTTTCATCCACGGTGTCGCCATCAATAATACCTATGGTACCAATTCCCGCTGATGTGAGATAAGGCAATATAGCACAGCCCAAACCACCGGCACCCACAACCAACACTTTAGCATCGGTAAGTTTTTGTTGCCCAGAAATGCCCACTTGGGGCAAATTAATTTGTCTGCTGTATCTGTTCATAATCATCCTCCTGCAAATGGTGGTAATAAAGCTATTTCATCGGTATTTGCTATTGCCGTTTCGGCTTCAATGCTAACTAAATTGGCATTTAAAGCAATATGGATTGGCAATTGCTGAAGTTCATATTTCTTAAATAATTGTTCAAGGATGTCACTTAATGTTTCATTCTTCACTTCTATATGTTCTTCTGTACACTGTGTAATTTCAGCAACCGCACCAAAATATTTTATAACAGCCATATTATTCTTTTTTATTGACCAAACCACTTGTGATTTGGTTCATTTGTTTTACTTTTTCTTCAAAGTCGCCTTTAATGGTTTTTCTGTAGGTGTTAAGATTGTTGACCAATTGGTTGATGTCCTCCGGAATGACATCTTCCAAAAACTGCCTGATACGCTTGGCGGTAGTGGGAGATTTACCGTTTGTGGAAATGGCAATTTTTACATTGCCCTTGGTAACAATTCCACCTAGGTAAAAATCGCATTGATCTGGGGTGTCGGCTATGTTCACCAAAAGGTGTTTGCTTTTGGCATCCTTGTTTATCTGTAAGTTGACTTCAAGATTATCGGTACAGCCAATTACCAAATGCCTATTTTCCAAATCTGAAATGTCATAAGCTTTTTGAGTAAGCTTTACACTAGGGTGTTTATTTGCCAATGCAATCAAGTCTTCATGAAATGTAATAGAAACCACCTCTACATTGGCACGGGGGCTGGATTTCAGCATAAATGATAACTTTTCCAGACCAACATTGCCACCGCCAACAATAAGCACATTGAGTTGGTGTACTTTTACAAAAATGGGATATAATTCGTTTGTTTCCA
Organism: Mangrovimonas sp. DI 80; assembly: GCF_001975575.1. Classification (NCBI taxonomy): domain Bacteria; kingdom Pseudomonadati; phylum Bacteroidota; class Flavobacteriia; order Flavobacteriales; family Flavobacteriaceae; genus Mangrovimonas; species Mangrovimonas sp. DI 80. Next base: position 28,067 of record NZ_MSDT01000005.1, read on the forward strand.
TAATTTGCAATTTAGTTCCCTAAGGTATCTCGGGTTTCATTGATTAAAGTTTGTAATTCTTCCTTCGTGTTGATGTTTCTTAGCGCCAATTGGTCTTCCTCTTCAACAATAATCCGATTACAATTCAATTGTTCAATTGCGCTTCGCAATTTCAAATTGTCTTGCGCTAAGGCTTTTTCAAAAATTGGTAAACATGTTTTGGAATAAGCTGCAATAAGGGGAAAATTATCCGTTCCATTGCTAACATAGGTTACATCGGCTTCAGAAAGATTTGCTATGATGTATTTTGAAACGACTTTGGTAGACACTTCTGGAATGTCGCAACTCAAGATAAGATTATTTGCTGTTGAAGAATGCTTCAACGCGGTGTAAATACCTCCAACAGGACCTTTGTTACTATAAAAATCGGGGAGCAATTCCAATCCAAATTGGCGATAGGCTTCATTGAAAGTCACCAAATAGATATTGGATGTAATAGGCCTCACGGCGTCGATGACATGTTTAACGAATGGTTGCCCCTTATAAAGTACCAAGCCCTTTTCCTCCTGCATACGCTTGCTGGCGCCACCGCACAAAATATAAGCCGTTATGTTGGACGCAAAACTCATAAGGTCATTAATTTAATGGAGGCAATCAGTAAGACTATCGATAAAATATACTTCAATTGGACATTGGTAGAAATTCTACTTCCGTAGAGCGCGCCTAAGGTCCCACCAATTAAAGCGATGGGAATAAATACAAAAGATTCCATAGGAATGGTATTCTGGTTATAGGTGAAACCTAAAATCCCTGAAATGGAATTCACGAAAATGAACAGTGCCGAAACAGCCGCAGCTTCTTTCATATTTCCCCAAGCCAATAGAATAATGACAGGGCTAAGGATAATCCCGCCGCCAATACCAATCATTCCAGAAAAGAGGCCGATTCCAAAACCAATGGCCAATGCCAAGGGAAGCTTAATAGGCTTTTGAATGTTTTGTTCCTTTCCAAATAGACCAAGAATTCTCATGATGGCAATGGCTAGAAACACCCCTAAAACTTGTTTGTATAAGGTTGGGTTGATACTTAGGTAGCCTCCCAAGAATGCCGCAGGAATAGACGTAATAGCGAAGGGGTAGAACAGTTGCCACCTAAAGTGTTTATTCTTTTTGAAAAACCAAAAGGAAATCCCAGACACAAAAATGTTCAGTAAAAGGGCCGTTGGTTTCATAAAGGCAATAGGGAATGAAAACAGGGCCATTAAGGCTAAATAGCCACTGGCACCACCATGACCAACACTAGCGTACAAAAAGGCAATCACAACTAAAATAATTGCAAAAAGGATGAAGGCTTCTGTGCTTAGCATGCTCATAGTTCCAATTTTTTAAATTCCGATTCCAAATAGGCCATACAGTTGTTGTTGATGGTTTCGAATTGTTCAATCAAGGCTTTTCCGTAAGGGGTAAGCGTCGTACCTCCACCATTTTTACCTCCGATGTTTTTTATAAGAATGGGTTCTTTGGAAACATCGTTCATGTCGTTCATCAATTTCCATGCTTTTTTATAGGACATATTCATGGCCTTGGCCGCAGCATTGATAGAGGAGGTTTCTTCCACTTTTTTGAGCAGCAAAATACGTCCGAAACCTAAAAAGGTTTTACCGTCGTTCTCGATCCAAACCCTACTTTTAATGTTCATTGTTCATTCAATTTGATACATTCAACAATGTCACCTTTTGATACTTCTGTAATATGCTCTGGGATACAGACTAAAGCATTGCTAAGCGCAAACGTATACAACATAGAAGAGCTTTGCCCTTGTAAAACTTCTACAGCATCATGTTCCAAATGCGCTTTTAAAAACAATGTTTTCCCCGAAGGATTTTTAATATCGCGTTTGGTTTTGGCCTGTATGCGCTGTAATGCTCCATTATTAAATCCCATATAATTTTTTAGTAGAGGAAGCGCATAGACATAAAAACAGGTTAAAGCCGATGCAGGATTACCGGGAAGCGCAAACACAAAGGTGTCCTTGTTCTGTCCAAACCACAAAGGTTTCCCCGGTTTTTGATTGATTTTGTAAAGCACTTCTTCGACATTGTTTTTTAATAATGCCTCTCTTACAAAATCATAATCGCCCACAGAAATTCCCCCTGAGACAAATACTACATCGGAAGCAGCTATGGCTTTGGAAATCGTTGTTACAGTAGCTTCTAAAGTATCTTCTACTTTATACTTTGTTATATTGGTAATGCCAATTTTTCTCAAAGCAGCCGATAGCATGGCGGCGTTACTTTCGTAAATCTCTCCTGGCTTAAGCATAGTACCGGGTGCACGTAGTTCATTTCCAGTAACCACAATGGTAACCTTTGGAGAGGTGTAAACTTTTACTTCATGAATGCCCAAGCTGACCAAATAGCCAATAGCGGCTTCATTAAGACTGGTTCCTTTTGCTAGGGAGAGGTCTCCCTTTTTTATCTGTTCCCCAGTTGGTCTAATGTTAGCCGACTTTTCTGGTAGTTTATCAATAGTAATAGCATCACTGTTCCTTGTAACGTGTTCCTGGATCACAATGGTGTCTGCAGCATCAGGGACCAAAGCTCCCGTAAAAATACGTACTGCCTCGCCGTCATTCAAAGAATGGTTAAGCGTGTCGCCGGCTTTCGATTCATTGATTAGCCTATAGCTTTTGGCGTTACTCCATTTTATGGCATAGCCATCCATGGCCGATTGACGAAACGGAGGCATATCAATAGGAGAATAAATGTCTTCAAATAAAACTTTTCCCAATGCCTCATCCAAAGGACATATTTCTGATTTATGCGGAATATTGATGCCTTTTAATATGTTTAAAGCTTCGGATACGGATATCATGATTTCACTATCGTTATTTCTTGGTGAATATAACGAATATTCCTTAAATTTTTCTTCTTCTACATGTATTTTTATGCTGGTTAAAGTTGTTTTGCTTTGGTATTCAATACGATAAATTTCTTCTAGGGATTTGTGGAAATAGGGGTGTGGTACATTAGTTTTATAATCTTATCTTTAACACCTCTTAGAATACACATTTATGAAGGACGCGTTACAACAATATTACGGTTATTTGTTTGAAGATGAATTGCTTGAGGAAATTCAGGAATTTGGAACCTTTAAGGAGGTCAAGGAAGGGGATATTTTGATAGAAATAGGAGAGTACATCAAGTTTATGCCTTTGTTGATTTCTGGAGCCATTAAAATTTTACGCGAAGATCAAGAGGGTGACGAACTGATTCTATATTTTATTGAAAGAGGCGATACCTGTACCATGACCTTATCCTGCTGTATGGAGCAGAAGAAAAGCGAAATTAGAGCGGTTGCCGAAACAGATGCGCAGTTGATCATGATTCCTGTTCAAAAAATGGGAGAATGGATGACCAAATACAAAAGTTGGCAGAATTTTATTCTTCAGAGCTATAATGAACGCATGACGGAGTTGTTGGAAGCCATTGATGCCATTGCCTTTTTAAAAATGGATAAAAGGGTGTTAAAATACCTAAAGGACAAGGCTATGGCCAATCATGATGACCTTATAAATGTAACCCATAGAGAAATTGCCAATGATATGCATACTTCCAGAGTAGTAATCTCTAGACTTCTAAAATCCTTGGAAAAGGAAGGGCATATCAAACTTCATCGTAACAGCATCAAAGTCTTAGATCTATAATAAACTGTAACCAATGTTACCATCAATTGCGGTAAGTAAATTACTTTTGCACCAAAATTAAAGACATTGATTGATATAGTTGGTTATGTTGCAGCTCTGGTAATTGGAGTGGTTTTAGGTTTGATAGGTGGAGGAGGTTCCATACTTACAGTGCCTTTATTGGTGTATCTTCTGGGTTATAGCCCTGTTGTGGCTACGGCCTATTCCTTATTTGTGGTAGGCTCATCTTCTTTGGTGGGTGTGGTTCAAAAGCACAGAAAGAAGCAAGTTGATTTTAAAACCGGATTAGCCTTTTCCTTTCCGTCGTTTTTGGCGGTTTATATGTCAAGACGCTTTTTGGTACCGCATATTCCCGATGAAATATTCAATGTTGGAGGTTATGTCCTTTCCAAGGATATGTTAATCATGGTATTTTTTGCAGTAGTCATGTTTATGGCAGCTACTTCCATGATTAAAAAGAAGGGAAAAACAGAAGAAGTCCATAAACCACAACCATATTACAAAACCTTTGTTCAAGGAATGGTTATTGGTGTCATTACAGGTGTTATTGGCGCTGGCGGGGGATTTTTATATGTGCCGGCATTGGTACTTTGGGCCGGCTTGTCCATGAAGAAGGCCGTAGGAACTTCTTTGGTGATTATTGCCATCAACTCCCTTATTGGATTTTTGGGAGACGTTCATACGCAAACCATCAATTGGACATTTTTACTGTTGTTTTCAGCATTGACCATTATCGGTATTTTGATTGGGGGCTCCCTTTCAAAATATGTGTCAAATTCCAAGCTTAAAAAGAGTTTTGGTTGGTTTATATTGATCATGGCAGTTTATATTATAATTAAAGAATTTATTCAATGGTAATAAAGCATATAGTAACTTTGTAAAGTGCTGTAGGCGAATAATTAAGAAAATCATTTATTATGAAGATAGAACAGATATACACAGGATGTTTGGCGCAGGGAGCCTATTACATAGAAAGTAATGGTGAAGTGGCCATAATTGATCCGTTAAGGGAAGTACAGCCTTATATAGATAGAGCAGAAGCAAACAATGCAACCATCAAATACATTTTTGAAACCCATTTCCATGCCGATTTTGTGAGTGGTCACGTTACCTTGTCCAAGCAAACAGGAGCCCCAATTGTGTACGGACCAAATGCCAATCCTTCTTTTGAGGCAATTATCGCTAAGGATGGTCAGGAGTTTAAATTGGGGAATGTTACCATTATAGCTCTACATACACCAGGGCATACTATGGAAAGTACCACCTATTTATTGAGAGACGAAAACGGAAAGGACTACGCTATTTTCAGTGGAGATACTTTGTTTTTGGGAGATGTAGGACGTCCAGATTTAGCTCAAAAAGGAAAAGAATTGACTCAGGAAGATTTGGCAGGATATCTTTATGATAGCTTGCGTACCAAGATCATGCCGTTGGCAGATGAGGTGATTGTATACCCTGCACACGGTGCTGGTTCTGCCTGTGGAAAGAACATGATGAAGGAAACGGTAGATACCCTTGGTAACCAGAAAAAGATGAATTATGCTTTGAGAGCAGACATGACCAAAGAGGAATTCATTAAGGAAGTAACCGATGGATTGTTGCCGCCTCCACAATATTTCCCATTGAATGTAAAAATGAACAAGGAAGGTTACGAAGATATCGATGAGGTATTGGAACGTGGTACACGAGCTTTAAGTCCTGAAGAATTTGAGGTGGCCGCCAATGAAACTGGTGCTATCGTGTTGGACGTTCGTAATCCGGAAGATTTTGTAAAAGGTCATATTCCACGTTCTATTTTTATTGGAATCAATGGTGGATTTGCGCCATGGGTAGGTGCTTTGATAAAAGACACCAAACAACCAATATTATTGGTATGCCCAGAAGGAAGAGAAGAAGAAACCGTGACTAGATTGTCAAGAGTTGGTTTTGATAATACCCTTGGCTATTTAAAAGGTGGTTTTGAAGCTTGGAGTGAAGCAGGGAAGGAGACCGACAGTTTAGTTTCAATTTCTGCAGAAGAATTGAAATCCCGTATGGAAAAAGAAGACTTGCCAATTTTTGACGTTAGAAAAGATGGAGAGTTTACTGCCTCACATATTGAGACTGCTCATTTTACGCCGTTAGATTTCTTAAATGATCACTTGGCAGAGTTCCCGGAGGATCAAACATTCTATGTACACTGTGCCGGAGGATACCGTTCAGTGATTGCAGCGTCGATTTTAAAGAGCCGTGGGATCCACAATTTGGTGGATGTTGCAGGAGGATTTGCAGCCATTAAAAATGCAGGTATTCCCGTAACCAATTATGTTTGTCCTTCTACATTAAAGTAAGACAAAAACTAATATAGATGGAAAAAGGTCAATTCGTGAATCGCGAATTGGCCTTTTTCGTTTTTAAGAAGAGTTTATAAAAATATTTTATCTGCTTTGTAACGTTTTTGAAATTTATCCTACCAATAGGTGTAATCAATTTAATTAATAGCGATGAGAGAAGATAAACAACTATTGGTAGTAACGCATTTAAGCCAGTTGTTGACATGTCTTACTGGTGTTGGAGGGCTCATAGTGCCTTTGGTGCTTTGGTTGACCCAAAAGGACCGTGTGTACTTTATGGACCAACAGGGAAAGGAAATTGTAAACTTTCAATTAAGCATCATTGTATACTCGCTTTTAAGTATTCCTTTGATTTTTCTGTTGGGTCTTGGAATTGTAACCTTGATTGTAGTAGGATTGATTTCATTGGCATTTCCAATCATTAACGCCATAAAAGCAAGTAACGGAGAAGTTCCTAAATATCCCTTATCTCTTAATTTTATTAGTTAGTTATTTTTATAAAGAGATGAACCAAAAAGAGCTCACTAAAATTGTGAGCTCTTTTTTATTTAACACTTATTTTGGGTCAGTTAATTATGAATTTAGCATTACTGGCATTACCAACATGGTAATCAATTCTCCTTCATCTAAGCCATCGACAGGAGTCAAAATACCGGCTCTGTTTGGTAAACTCATTTCCAATTGTACCTCATCAGAGTTTAGGTTGTTCAACATTTCAGTTAAGAAACGTGAGTTGAACCCAATTTGCATATCGTCTCCTTGATAATCACAAGTTAAACGCTCTTCGGCTTTGTTTGAGTAATCAATATCTTCCGCAGAAATATTTAATTCTGCACCAGCAATTTTTAATCTAATTTGATGAGTCGTCTTGTTAGAGAAGATGCTCACACGACGTACCGAGTTTAAGAACTGCGTACGGTCTATGGAAAGTTTATTTGGATTTTCTTTAGGAATTACCGCTTCGTAGTTAGGGTATTTTCCATCAATCAAACGACATACCAACTCCGAGTTGTCAAAAATGAACTTGGCATTAGAATCGTTGTATTCAATAGTTACGGCATCTTCATTAGTGGCCAAAATTCCTTTTAAAAGATTTAAAGGTTTTTTAGGCATGATGAATTCCGCCACTTGAGAGGCTTTTACATCTTCACGGGTATATTTTACCAATTTATGGGCATCGGTTGCCACAAAGGTCAAGCCTTCTGTTGAAAACTGGAAGAACACACCACTCATTACAGGACGCAAATCATCGTTACCAGCAGCAAAAATGGTCTTGCTAATGGCAGTCGCCAAAATATCACCAGCAATAGTTGTAGTACTTGGATCTTCAAGAGCAATAGCTTTAGGGAATTCATTGCCATCGGCATATGCTAAAGCATATTTACCGTGGTTAGAACTAATTTCAACAGTATTGTTGTCTTCAACCACAAAAGTTAAGGGCTGCTCAGGGAATGTTTTTAAGGTATCAAGTAACAAGCGCGCTGGTAGGGCAATACTTCCTGTACTATCACTTTCTACATCTATCACAGAAGACATGGTAGTCTCTAAATCACTTGCAGAAACTACAAGCTTGGAATCATTTAATTCAAAAAGGAAATTATCTAAAATAGGTAGCGTATTGGAGTTGTTGATCACGCCTCCCAGAACCTGTAATTGTTTAAGTAAATACGTACTCGATACTATAAACTTCATGTATTTGTTTTTATATACTAGATTGTCCTACAAATATATCCTAAACCACTTTTAAATTAAAACAAACTTATTAACAACTGTTAAGTGTATTTTCGCTTTCTGGCGTAGTTGAAACCTAGTCCAAAAAGGGCCAATAAAAGGAGTGGAAGTACAAGATTTATAAGCTGCCACTTGTTTTTTTGCTCGACTATTTTTTGAGGATCCAAAAAGGCCAAATCAATTTCCTTGGTTCTAATGTTTATAAGTCCATCATCCTCCAAAAGGTAATTTACGGCATTTTCCAAGAACTCCTTGTTGCCAAAATTACGCTTGGTAAAGAAATCAAATCCTAATTCCTGAGGTTGGTTTCTAACCACGTCATTTTTGATCACGTCACCATCGGCCACTACTATCATTTTGGTGGGGGCACTGGTAGTTTTATCTTCGGAAAGTTTGAAAGGTTTTACACGGTTGTTGTATACCGAAGTGAATTCGCCTTCCAAAAGAACCGCCAATGTTTGGTGCCCTTTGTTGAAGGTTTCCGGATTTGGCTCTTGGGTAACGATCTCTAAACTTATTTCGCGTGGCACACCTTCCAACTGCGTAAGGCTGGAACTTCTCAATAAAATGGTTTTGTCAACACTGTTTTTCAAGGTGTCTATCTGACTGGCAAAATCAAATTTCACCAAGTTGATATTGTTCGTGATAGGGTGGTTGGGATTGTTGGCAGCTAAAGGCGAATACGGCCATTGTAGTGGCTGGAACTGTGTATTGTTACCTTCTCCAATCGCCAAAGTAATTGGCGCCGAATACATATCCTTAACTAGGACAGGATTAATTCGGACTCCGTATTTGAAGAAGAAATCATTTAGGTTATTGTCTCTCATAACGGCAATGGCACGTCCAGTTTCATTAAGCAAACTGTCCTTATCCATAATCACAGCTTCCGTTAACCACAAACTTTTACCACCGTTCATGGTGTATTGGTCCAAAACATATTTTTCTTCTTCGGAAAAAGGAACGGTTGGTTTTGCAGCAATAACCAGATCATAACCTTCTAACTGTTTCAACGTTTTTTCAGGAGCCTTGGCAACACTGTCCATGGTGAAAGGCGCAATATTATAATGCTCTTTCAAGGTCTTTAAGAAATCGGCGATATAAATGTCTTCCAGTTCGCCATTTCCTTTGAGGATGGCTATTTTCTTTTCTTTTGTAGTGGTAAGTTTTTTGAAAGCCTCAGCAAAGGCATATTCCAAATGCTGAATGGAATTGTTCACACGTTCTTGGTCTGTGGCTCCAATATTGTTTTTCAACAACGGAATTTTAACTGTTTGCTCATTATAGCTGGCCAAAGCCCAAGGAAAAATAAGTTCTTGTGACGATTTGCCGCTTTCCTTTATCGACAATTGAAAGGGCTGTAGGCCACGTTGTGCCAATTGTTGAATGTTTTGGTCACGAGTTGTTTCATCCGCTACTGGATTGATGAAATTGAAAGTCACATCGGAATTGTATAAAGCAAACTCTTCCAAAATTTGACGGGTCTCTTCTTTTAAGCGTCTAAATTCCGAAGGGAAATCTCCCTCCAAAAATACATCTACAATTAAAGGAGAATCTACTTCTGAAACTGTATTTAAAGCAGCTTGCGACAGTGTATACCGGTTATCTTGGGTAAGGTCGAATCTTTTGTAGATGCTTTGGGCAATAACATTAAGAACCAATAAGCCTATTACAAATGTAGATAGCCCTATGATATCTTTTTTATTGATGTTTTTTGTTTGGATGCGTTTAGCAGTCAGCAACACAAAAATTGCAATGATACTCAAAAAGTACAGTAAATCCCGAGTGTCCAAAACCCCACGACTCATACTTTTAAAATGGTTTTCCATCCCTAGTTTTTCTAGGTAAACCGTATCTCCAAAAAGGTTGAGACTGGAAAGCCCTTCAAATCCAAAGTAGAAGAAGAAGCATAAAAATACCGCACTGATAAACGCTACAATTTGGTTGTCGGTAAGTGTCGAAGAAAAAATACCAATGGCAGTATAAGCGGCGGCTAAAAACAACAATCCAAAATACGAACCAAGGGTACTGCCCACATCTAAATTACCTTCAGGGTTTCCTAGTTTATAAATGCTATAAGCATAAAGCAGCGTAGGTAATAAAGCCATCACAATTAACAGCAGGGAGCCTAAATATTTACCCAACACAATTTGAATTTGGCTCACCGGTTTTGTGAGCAGAAGTTCCAGGGTACCTTGTTTTTTCTCATCACAAAAACTTCGCATGGTGATGGCGGGAACCAAGAAAATTAAAATCCAAGGTGCTAGGGTAAAGAAGGTGGTCAGGTCTGCAAAACCATTGTCCAAAATATTAAAATCGCCTTTAAAGACCCATAAAAATAAACCGTTGAGCAATAAAAACAACGCAATAACAAGGTAGCCTATGGGGGAGGCAAAAAACGAATTGATTTCTTTTTTAAGTATAGCTAGCATTTCTTGACTTTAGGTGTTAAAAGTAAAAAAATAAATGGGATTGCCTTTGAAGATTTTGAGAGAAGGAACGTATTAAGCCAATGATTCCAACTTATCAACGCTCCAGGCTTCTGGTTTGGCATTAAAGAGAGGTTTGGTATTGGCCCAAACACCTTTGAACAGTTCCGAATGTCTGTAGTTTTCCAAATCGTTTTCGGTGTCCCAATAGCTGTATGTGAAAAAAATGTTGGGGTTGTTTTTGTCTCGGTACAATTCCAAAAACTGACAGCCTTCAAAAGCTCGTATTTTAGTTTTATTGGCTTCAAAATTGGAAAGAAATGTGTCAATTTTATCGGGTTGAAAACTCATTTTCACGATCCGTACAAACATATGTGTAATTTAGTTAATTGAATATTAAAGGGTCTTGCGCTAAAAAAAGTTGATGGTCACCGTATCCCGCATCTGCAGTCCCATAAGGGTAGAGGCGCTTCCTACAGTACTGCTGTTACTTTTGTAAATGGCAATTTCTATATAGTTGGAAGAATTGAACACCACGAGACCTTTTCCTTGGTCGTAACGTTTTTCTTCAGGAATGTCGAAGTTGATAACATCACTGTATTTATTATAAATTTCCTTGAACTTGTAGCTGCGTGCCGAAATTTCAAATGCACGTGTTTTTTGGATGGATTCAAAAAATTTACGTTTGATGTTGGTTACCACATTTCCGTAGTTATCAATGTAAATGACGTTACCAATAATCTGGTTTTTTTCATCATTAACAAAAGGAGTTAGGTTTTTAATAGGTTTGATATCACTGATTACTTTACCTATCACTTCAAGGGTTCCGCCTCTGGCAATATGGCAAGCCACTTTTACAAACACATCCAGCACAGGGAAATTGGTTTCAATTTTATCGTGTATGTTGATTTCCACAATTTTCTCTGGCGCAATTTCGGAGCAAATCATACTCATAATGCCGTTGTTCGCACAGATAAAATAATGGCCGTCCAATTTAATGGCAATGTGCTTGTTTTCAGGGTTTAATTCAGAATCAATCCCGATAACGTGGATGGTTCCCTTTGGAAAACTGCTATAGGCACTTTGGATGATATAGGCAGCTTCGGGAACATTGAAAGGGGACACCGAATGCGAGATATCAACAATGCGAACGTCAGGAAGTTGACTGTAAATAGCGCCTTTAACGGCTCCGGCGAAGTGGTCTTTTTCTCCAAAATCGGTCGTTAATGTGATAATTGCCATTTAAAATTGTTGATAGTTTTTTAACCTAAATTTCATTAAAATTATGTAGCTTTCCATTGTGTAAAAAAATCAAATAAAAATAACCGAAGTCAATTTAATTACAATTTATTTCTGCTATTTTTATTCGGAGAATTAAAAAAATGGCGCCCGTTTTATTTACCACAAAACTAATAAAACAAAAACAGAATAATGTACTAAATCACTTAGCTTTTGAATGAACTTATAATTGAATTGGAAGAAATTGCTCCAAAAGAGTTTTTTGGAGCGCACAATGTAAATATCGAACTTCTTAAAAAGTACTTTCCCAAACTGAAGATTGTCGCAAGAGGCAATAAAATTAAAGCTTATGGCGACGAAGATTTACTCGAAGAATTTGACCGCCGCCTTACTATGTTGATGGGCCATTTTGGCAAATACAACAAACTGGATGAAAACGCTATAGAACGTGTATTGACTAGCCAAAGCACTGATGATTACACAACTTCAGAGCAAAGTGGAGAAACCATTGTACACGGTGTGGGTGGAAGACTGATAAAGGCCCAAACCCTAAACCAACGTAAATTGGTGGAAAGTATGCGTAAAAACGACATGGTTTTTGCCATTGGCCCTGCGGGGACAGGAAAAACTTACACGGGAGTTGCGCTAGCCGTCCAAGCTCTTAAAAACAAAGAGGTCAAACGAATTATCCTTACAAGGCCAGCTGTGGAAGCTGGGGAAAATCTTGGGTTTTTACCAGGGGACTTAAAGGAAAAATTAGATCCTTACATGCAACCTTTGTACGATGCGTTAAGGGATATGATTCCTGCTGAAAAATTGACGACGCTTATTGAAAACGGTACGATCCAGATTGCGCCTTTGGCCTTTATGAGAGGACGTACCTTGGATAATGCCTTTGTGATTTTGGATGAGGGTCAAAATACCACTCACGCCCAAATGAAAATGTTTTTGACCCGTATGGGAAAAAACGCCAAGTTTTTATTGACGGGAGATCCAGGACAAATCGATTTGCCTAGGCGTACCATTTCAGGTCTTAAGGAAGCTTTACTCATTTTAAAAAATGTAGAAGGGGTAGGGATGGTATTCTTGGATGACAAAGATGTGATTCGTCATAAATTGGTGAAGAAGGTCATTGAGGCTTATAAAAGCATTGAAAACAGGGAATAGTTTGTGCCTGTAAATTTTGATGTAAGTAACCTTTTTTAATGATACAGGTTGCTTAACTATTTTGTAAATTTGCACCGATTAATCCAATCGGGTTAATTTTTATTGATCAAACTATACAGACAATTTTTAAGACCTTATGAGTAATACTATCATAGATACCAATTTTAATTTTCCTGGACAAAAAAGCGTTTACAAAGGAAAAGTTAGGGAAGTATACAATATCAACGACGAGCAATTGGTCATGATTGCAACAGATCGTTTAAGTGCTTTTGATGTGGTGATGCCAAAAGGGATTCCATACAAAGGGCAAATCTTAAACCAAATTGCGACCAACATGATGAAAGCTACCGAAGATTTGGTGCCTAACTGGTTAACAGCTACTCCAGATCCTAACGTAGCGGTAGGTGCTATGTGTGAGCCCTTCAAAGTAGAAATGGTAATTCGTGGGTATTTGTCTGGTCACGCTGCTAGGGAATATAAAGCAGGAAAGCGTGTGTTATGTGGTGTGGAGATGCCTGAAGGTATGAAGGAAAATGGTAAATTTCCACAGCCAATCATCACTCCTGCAACCAAAGCGGAGCAAGGTGACCACGATGAGGATATTTCCCGTGAAGATATTTTGGCTAGAGGGATTGTTTCTGAAGAAGATTATTTGGTATTGGAAGATTACACGCGTAAATTATTCCAAAGAGGAACTGAAATCGCAGCCTCTAGAGGTTTGATTTTAGTAGATACCAAGTATGAATTCGGTAAAACCAAGGAAGGTAAAATTGTATTGATCGATGAAATCCATACGCCTGATTCTTCTCGTTATTTTTATGCTGAAGGCTATGAAGAGCGTCAAGAAAAAGGAGAAGCACAAAAGCAATTGTCTAAAGAGTTTGTACGTCAATGGTTAATCTCTAATGGATTCCAAGGCTTGGAAGGCCAAACGGTTCCAGAAATGACAGATGAGTACATTACAACGGTAAGTGAACGATATATTGAGCTTTTCGAAAACATCACAGGAGAAACTTTCGTAAAGGCAGATGTAAGCGATATTCAAAGCAGGATAGAAGCTAATGTTTTGGAATATTTAAAATAAAAACAATACTCCATTTTGGATGTTATAAAAGGTAGTTTTTTTAAGGCTACCTTTTTCTTTTAGAGTAAGTTAGTGTGGTTTGTGTGTTAATTTTTTTAACTTTAATCGTAAATTAATTAACCATGAAACCACTCAATATTCTTAGCTTTTTTTTGTGCCTTGTTTTTACCACAGATTGTTTCGCACAAGATCCCTATCTCACCATAACCTCTAAAGATTCTATTAATGGTGCTCCCAAATTTAAAAGTAGTATGGGGGTGCATATGAAACTTAATGGTTATTTGGATTTGTTTGGAGGACTTCAGGGGAATGACACTTTTAATATTGGTTATATCAATGTATTTGGAGATGATGATGAAACAAGTCTTAATGTGGATATGTACCAAACCCAGATTAGGTGGTCAACTTTTATTGTGATGCCAGATGGGCAAAAGATTAAGGCCATAGTAGAATCCGATTTTTGGGGTGGCAATGGGCATGTACGTTTAAGGAAAGCCTATGTGGAAAGTAAGCATTGGCAAATAGGGCAAAACTGGAACAATTTTGGGGATGAAGATCTTTGGCCCAATATTATGGAGTTGGAAGGGCCTCCTTCTGGAATTTGGCTTCGTAACCCTCATGTGAAATATATGAATACTTTCAATGATGAAAAATGGAAGTACGAAATAAGCCTGGAAGCGCCTCAAGATGATTATTTCACCCTTCAGGAAATTCAGCCTTTTTTGGATGATACACATCAGTCTACACCAGACGTCACTTTTGCAATGACCTATCAGAAGGCTTGGGGACATTTGCGTTTGGCATCTATTTTAAGGAACATTAAATATAAACTCAACGATAAAGTTGATAACTTTTTTGGCTATGGTGCAACATTTAGTGGTAAGCATACCGTAGGTCGTAACTGTTTCCAATTTCAACTGGTTGGAGGTGAAGGAATCTCTTCTTATCTCACAACCATCTCAGGGTTTGGATATGATGGATACCCTGCCGTTGGGAATGATTTCAAAGGAACTTTGGCCTTTGGAGGCTGGGTTACTTATGAATATTTTTTCAATGAAAAGCTGCACGGCAATGCAGTTTTTGGGTACACACGTTATAGTACGGATGATTCCGAACGCTATGTTGTTATTGATGAATCGGAAGCTGAATTAGACTATATCGCAGGAGATTTCCGTCATAGACATTATTATGGTATTCTTAACCTGATGTACGATGCTTATGATAGAATGACTTTAGGCTTGGAAGTTGACTATGGGGTGAAGTCCGTGAATTTCGATGGAAATATTGACGGCATCTATTTTGACGATACGTTTAAACGGGATGCCATGCGTATCAGTTTTGGGTTTATGTTTGATTTATAAAAAAATGGGATTATAATTAAAGTATCCTTAAAGAAGTGTAGCTCTAAAAATATAAAGTTCAAAATATTCATTGGCTTTTCTTACATTTATAATCCACAAAAGCCAATATGAACCAACTTAACCAACTCGTCTCCGACTTTTCTTCGCTTGCTTGGGGATTGCCATTATTGATATTGTTAATAGGGGGAGGCTTGTATTTATTGGTGCTATCTAGATTTATGTCCTTTAGGCTTTTTGGTCACGCCGTTCACGTTTTAAGGGGAAAATATGACAATCCTAACGATCCTGGAGAAATTAGTCATTTTCAAGCCTTGACCACAGCATTGTCTTCAACTATTGGTATGGGAAACATTGCGGGAGTGGCGGTTGCCATTTCTATAGGAGGTCCTGGAGCTGTGTTTTGGATGTGGATTAGTGCTGTGGTTGGGATGTCTACCAAGTTTTTTACGTCCACTTTAGCCATAATGTACAGGGGAAAGGACAGTGCAGGTGAATTGCAAGGAGGGCCTATGTACTTTATCATAGAAGGACTAGGAAAGTCATGGAAACCTTTGGCTGTATTCTTTAGTATGGCTGGTTTGGTTGGAGCATTGCCAGTATTTAATGCCAACCAATTGGCGCAAGCCATCAATGATATTTTGTTGATTCCAAATGGGATTTCTGTAGATTGGAAATCCAAAATTGTCTTGGGAATTGTTTTGGCATCCATCACGGCTTTGGTGGTATTAGGAGGATTGAAACGTATCAGTCAAACGGCCTCCAAATTGGTGCCGGGCATGGTGGTATTGTATTTTGGTTTGGTCATGATCATTCTTGCGGTGAATTTTAAGGAAGTACCCAAATATTTACTGATGATTTTTACAGATGCTTTCGCTGCCAATAATTTTAAGGGTGATGCTTTTCTGGGAGGCATGGTCGGTGGATTGATCCTTTTGGGAATTCGGCGGGGCGCTTTTTCCAACGAAGCTGGAATAGGGACAGCCCCCATGGCACATGGTGCCGCCAAAACATCGGAACCTGTGCGAGAAGGTCTAGTGGCTATGTTAGGTCCTGCCATTGATACCTTGGTGGTTTGTACTTTAACAGCTCTAGCCATTTTGGTCACAGGAGTGTGGCAATCTTCAGATGTAGATGGGGTATCCTTAACTGCCATGGCGTTTTCAGAGGCAATTCCGCATATAGGAACTTATCTTCTTTTATTATGTATTGCCGTATTCAGCTTCTCATCCTTGTTTACCTATTCTTATTACGGAGGAAAGTGCATGTCCTTTTTGTTTGGAGCCGATAAAAAACACTATTACAATTATTTCTATATAGGAAGTATCATCCTTGGTGCTGCCACTAAGTTAAATCTAGTAATCAATTTAATAGATGGGGTATTTGCCTTGATGGCATTCCCCACGATGATTGCCACGTTGATCATGGCACTTAGAGTCGTGAAAGAATTGCAAAAATATCTTCAAAAACTAAAATCAAATGAATAATAAAGAAAGATCTAAAGCCTATTGGAAAGAAAACATTAGGTATGTACTCATTTTGTTGGCCATATGGTTCGCGGTGTCCTATGGTGCCGGAATTTTATTAAAAGAGGAATTGGATGCCATAAGAATTGGTGGATTTAAAGTAGGGTTTTGGTTTGCCCAACAAGGCTCCATGTATGTATTTGTGGTTTTGATATTCGTGTATGTGAGGTTGATGAACAAATTGGATAAAAAGTATGGCTATGATGAATAATATCTTTTTGACAGTGGATGTGCAAATGTGGACCTATATCTTGGTGGGAGTAACTTTTTCATTGTATATAGGCATTGCTATTTGGTCCAGGGCAGGATCTACCAACGAATTTTATGTTGCGGGTGGAGGTGTCTCTCCTTTGGCCAATGGAATGGCCACCGCTGCCGATTGGATGAGTGCGGCGTCCTTTATTTCCATGGCAGGAATCATCTCTTTCAGTGGGTATGACGGTTCCGTTTATCTTATGGGCTGGACTGGAGGTTATGTGTTATTAGCCTTGTTGTTGGCGCCTTATCTCAGAAAGTTTGGGAAGTTTACTGTGCCAGATTTTATTGGCGATCGCTATTATTCTAAAACCGCACGAATCGTGGCCGTGTTTTGTGCTTTGTTGGTGTCCTTTACCTATGTGGCAGGACAAATGCGTGGTGTGGGCGTGGTATTTTCGAGATTTTTGGAGGTGGATATTGATACCGGTGTGATCATCGGGATGCTTATTGTCTTGTTTTATGCTGTTTTGGGAGGCATGAAAGGCATCACCTATACACAGGTGGCTCAATATTGCGTCTTGATTTTCGCCTTTATGGTTCCTGCCATTTTTATTTCTATTCAAATGACGGGAAACCCGATTCCGCAATTGGGATTTGGAAGTCAGTTGGCGGATGGTTCCGAAACCTATTTATTGGATAAATTGGATGGCCTCAGTGCCGAACTGGGCTTTTCAGAATATACCAACGGCTCAAAGTCTTTGACGGATGTTTTCGCTATTACTTTGGCCTTAATGGTTGGAACGGCTGGATTGCCGCATGTGATTGTTCGGTTTTTTACGGTGAAACGAGTAAAGGATGCCCGTAAATCGGCAGGATTGGCATTGTTGCTAATTGCTATTTTGTACACCACGGCTCCAGCTGTGGCGGTATTTGCTAGAACCAATATGATTGAAACGGTGTCGAATAAAGCCTATGCTTCTGTTCCGGATTGGTTCAAAAAATGGGAAACTACAGGTTTAATTTCCTTTACGGATAAAAATAATGATGGAATCATCAATTATGTGGCAGATGAAACTCAAAATGAACTCAAGGTTGATAATGATATTATGGTTTTGGCAAATCCAGAAATCGCCAAATTGCCCAATTGGGTGATTGCCCTTGTAGCGGCCGGAGGATTGGCTGCGGCCTTGTCTACAGCTGCAGGTTTACTGTTGGTGATTTCGGCATCAGTATCTCATGACTTGATCAAAAAAATCATCAAACCAAACATTTCTGAAAATGGAGAGCTCATCGCGGCAAGATTATCGGCTGTTGGTGCGGTTTGTGTGGCTGGGTATTTCGGTATCAATCCTCCAGATTTCGTTGCGGCTGTTGTGGCTTTGGCTTTTGGGTTGGCCGCCGCTTCCTTTTTTCCTGCTATTATTTTGGGGATTTTCAATAAAAGAATGAACAAAGAAGGGGCTATTGCAGGAATGATTGTGGGGATTTCTTTAATGCTATTCTACATGATCAAATACAAATTGGGTTGGTTGGATGAAGAGCTTCCGGATAAAAGTGAATGGTGGTTTGGTATTTCTCCTGAAGGCTTTGGGAGTATTGCGATGCTCTGCAATTTTGTAGTGTCTATTGTCATCATGAAGTTTACAAAAGCACCGCCAGAGGATGTTCAGGAAATTGTGGAATTGATTAGAATTCCGAGTGGTGCCAAAGAAGCGCAGGGACATTAGAGAAAGTTTCTGACTATTGCTGTTATATTTTATTCAATTTTGACAAAATATTACTACCATGTCTGCGCATTAATAAATAACTTGCCGACTCAATAAAAACTACTGAAAAATGAAATTTCCGAAGGATTTTGTATGGGGTTCGGCAACCTCTTCCTATCAAATTGAAGGTGCATGGAATACAGATGGTCGAGGGCCATCTATTTGGGACGCTTTTTGCCAAATACCGGGCAAAGTGTTTGAAGGAGATACGGGCGATGTTGCTTGTGATCATTATCATAAAATGAAGGAAGATGTGGCCCTAATGAAGCAAATGGGGCTTACGGCCTACCGATTTTCTATTTCGTGGTCGCGTATTTTTCCTCAGGGACAAGGCGAAATCAACGAAAAGGGAATTCAATTTTATTCAGAGTTAATTGACGAGCTTTTGGCAAATGACATAGAGCCTTGGGTGACTTTGTACCATTGGGATTTGCCTTTGGCACTTCAGTTGGAAATGGACGGTTGGCTTAACAAGGACATCGCCGATGTATTTGTGGACTATGCCCAATTGTGTTTTGAGCGTTTTGGAGACCGTGTAAAACATTGGATTACGTTCAATGAGGCTTGGGTTGTTGCTATTTTGGGTTACGGTCAAGGCGTGTTTGCACCGGGACGTATTTCGAATACAGAGCCTTATTTGGCTGGACACCATATTTTGATTGCCCATGCCAAGGCGGTACAACTTTACAGAACTAAATTTCAAAAGGAACAACAAGGGAAAATAGGTATTACCAATAATTGTGATTGGAGAGAGCCTTTAACCGATGCGGTTGAAGACCAAAAAGCCGCTCAACGTGCTTTGGAATTCTTCTTGGCTTGGTTTGCAGATCCCATTTATTTTGGAAAATATCCAAAATGTATGGAGGACAGATTGGGAGATCGTTTGCCTAAGTTTACAGAGAAGGAGCGCCAAATGCTTTTAGGATCCACGGACTTTTTTGGATTGAACCATTATACAACCATGTTGGCTTCGGAAGCTAAACAAATTAATGCAGGTTCGGTTTATGGTAACGGAGGTTTGAGTGAGGATCAAGATGTGAATTTAGCATTGGATCCCAATTGGGAATTAACCGAAATGCAATGGGCTGTGGTGCCTTGGGGCTGTAGGAAATTGTTGCATTGGATTTCCGATCGTTATGACCATCCAAATATTGTCATTACCGAAAATGGCTGTGCTTATGACGACCAACTTGTAAATGGAGAAGTCAACGATGAAAAGCGTGTGGAATTCTTTAAAGGTTATTTGGAAGAATGTGCCAAAGCCATTGAAGAGGGGGTAAACCTAACAGGCTACTTCGCTTGGTCTTTTATGGATAACTTTGAATGGGCGTCAGGTTACAGCAAGCGTTTTGGAATGCACTATGTAGATTTTGATACTTTGGAGCGCACACCTAAAGCTTCGGCAAAATGGTTTGCAGACTTTTTAAAGCAATAATTACTTGGTGATAGAGGCTTTAAATTGTTGCGGTGTCATCAATTCCAGTTTTTTGAATTGTCGGTTGAAATAACTGGTATTGTTAAACCCTGATTTAAATGCAATTTCAGACATTCTAAAATCCTTGACTTCCTTCATTAACTTTTTCGAGAACTTGATTTTTTCGGAGTTTATGTAATCTATAGGGGAAATACCTAAGGTATTTTTGAATTTCTTATGGAAATGTGAGGTACTCATACAGGCTTTTTCAGCCAATAAATCTACGGTTATATCCTTGTTGGTAAGATTGTCCTTAATATACTTAAGGACCATTCCAATACGGGTATCATTAAACATATGGTCAGGGTCATTTAGTAAAAAGGCCTTGGCTTTTGTTTGTAATAACCTTACAATTAACTCTTGGATCATCAAATCCAAAAGCACATCTTTGGATTTGTTACTATTGGTAAAAGTATACACCAAGCGCTCCACCAAATGGTTTACATCGGTATTGTTGATTAGGTGAGAGGCCGTTTCATTCAGTTTCCATGAATTGTTTTCATTCTCAATGGTCACCTTTTGATTAAACTTTTCTACCACTTCATCTATTTTGCCTTCATCAATTCCCAAAGCCAAACACTGTGTTGGGCTTTCAGCGGTTGCCAAAGGAAAGTCAATAACCATTTCCTTGTTGGTGGGCATCACTACCGATTCACCCGGATAAAAATCAAAGGCAGGCATGCCATCCAAATGCATCACTTTTTTACCTGTAAGCATACTGGCAATAATTGGGAAATCGAATGTTAAGGAAACCTGTTCTGCATAGGCGTGGGTTTCGTAAATATTCAATTCGGCATAGTCCGCATTGTAGGTTGTTCTGTTCTCTACAAGTGTGGTTAGTTTCCTGTGTTTTTTATGTTGATTCAACAAGGAATTCATAGCGTGATTTTCAAATTATTCAAAAAAAGGTTGAAATGATAGGTTTGTTCAAAAATATGATAATTATGTTCAATAAATTGCTAATATGGTAAAATATATTTATAAAAGTTACACAATAGTCAAATATTTATGCTTCATATTGTAAACATGACAATTTCAGTTTGTTTTGTAACGTTTTGATTTGGAGTTGTTTAAAAGTTAAACCTAAAAAGTTAAAAAAATGAGTTATTCTAAACCAAAATTTAAGGACACCTACCACAATTTTATCAACGGCAAGTTTGTGCCACCTGTTGGGGGCGATTATTTTGAAAACACGTCACCAATTGATAATAGCTTAATCGCTAAGTATCCTAGATCACAAAAAGAGGATATAGAATTGGCCTTGGATGCGGCCAATGCAGCCAAAGAAGCGTGGGGCAATACTTCGGCCACTGAGCGCTCTTTATTATTGAACAAAGTAGCCGATATTATTGAAGCCAATTTGGAAGAGTTTGCTTTGGTGGAAACCTGCGATAACGGAAAGCCAATCCGTGAAACCTTAAATGCCGATGTGCCATTGTCGGTAGATCATTGGCGCTATTTTGCGGCTTGTATTCGTTCAGAAGAAGGGACGGCTTCCGAATTGGACGCCAATACACTTTCCATGAATATTAAAGAACCACTTGGTGTGGTGGGGCAAATCATTCCTTGGAATTTTCCTCTATTAATGTTATCATGGAAATTACCACCAGCTTTGGCTACAGGGAACTGCGTGGTGTTGAAACCAGCCGAACAAACCCCTTCTTCAGCTACTTTATTGATGGAAAAAATAGCGGATGTGTTTCCTCCTGGTGTTGTTAATGTAGTGCATGGTTTTGGACCAGAGGCAGGAAAACCTTTGGCATCGAGTTCAAGAGTGGATAAAGTAGCGTTCACTGGTGAAACCACCACAGGACAATTAATCATGCAATATGCGTCTAAAAACTTAAATCCTGTGACTATGGAATTGGGAGGTAAATCCCCCAATATCTTCTTCAATAGTGTGATGGACGCAGATGATGCCTATTTAGACAAGGCCATTGAAGGTGCTGTGTTGTTCGCCTTTAACCAAGGGGAGGTTTGTACGTGTCCTTCTAGATTGTTGGTTCAAGAGGATATCTACGATAAGTTTATGGAGCGCGTTATTGCAAGAACCAACGCCATCGTTCAAGGGAATCCTTATGATACTAGTACAATGGTTGGAGCTCAGGCTTCGAATGATCAATATGAAAAGATTCAATCTTATTTAAAAATAGGGAAAGAAGAAGGTGCCAAAGTACTCACGGGAGGAGAGGCCAATAAGTTGGATGGTGATTTTGCTAACGGATTTTACATTAAGCCAACCATTTTGGAAGGGCACAACAAGATGCGCGTATTTCAGGAGGAAATCTTTGGCCCTGTAGTTTGTGTGACGAAATTCAAGGACGAAGCTGAAGCCATTGAAATTGCCAATGATACGCTTTATGGTTTGGGAGCAGGTGTATGGACACGTGATGCCCACCAATTGTATCAAATTCCTAGAGCAATAAAAGCGGGTAGGGTTTGGGTAAACTGTTACCATGCCTATCCTGCGCATGCACCGTTTGGAGGCTATAAAAAATCAGGATTTGGTAGAGAAAACCATGTTATGATGCTTAACTATTACCGCCAAACCAAGAATATGCTCATTTCTTATGATAAGAATAAACTAGGCTTTTTTTAGAAGTAATTGATAGCAATTGAAGAAGGCTGATGTCCCCAAAGTCAGCCTTTTTTTTATCTTATAACTATGGAACGAATAGCAATTACAGAAAAGGCCGCTGAAATAGTAGAGACACTAAAGCAGAAGTATGGAGCGCTTATTTTTCATCAAAGTGGTGGCTGTTGCGATGGGTCTTCGCCAATGATTTTAGAAAAAGAAGACATGTATATTGATGAGAGCGATGTGCTATTGGGCTATCTGCAGGACCTTCCTTTTTATATGAATCGCGATCAGTTTGAATATTGGAAACACACCCATTTAACAATAGATGTCACTGAGGGAAGAGGGGCTAGTTTCTCTCTGGAAATACCTCTGGGTGTCAGGTTTTTGATTCATTCAAGGTTGTTGACCGAAGCGGAAGAAGCCTTTTTCAATAAAAAAGAGTAGGATTTATCATTAATCTTTTGGGTAGGATACTTCCGTCGACAGAAAAATGTTGTCGGTAGAAAAAGAACTGTCTCTAAACATAATTTTTATACCTTAGAACCAAATCAATTCTCTCAATTTGTCAAAATTGGGATACAAATTTTAATACATGAGTCATTATCATATAAAACATTTAGAAGAATATTACCAAGTGTACCGAAAGTCGGTAAGGGAACCAGAAAATTTTTGGGAAGAAATTGCAGAAGAACACTTTTTGTGGCGGAAAAAATGGGATAAAGTCCTTAGTTGGGATTTTGCCAAACCGGAAGTAAAATGGTTTGAAGGGGCTCAATTGAACATAACAGAAAACTGTATCGACAGACATCTATCTACGAGAGGGGACAAAACCGCGATTCTGTTTGAACCGAATGACCCAAGTGAACCTGCAGAACACATTACCTACAGACAACTTTATGAACGGGTTAATCAGTTTGCCAATGTGCTAAAGGAACAGGGCATTCAAAGAGGAGATAGAGTATGTATTTATGTGCCGATGATTCCTGAATTGGCAATTTCCATTTTGGCCTGTGCTAGAATTGGGGCTATTCACTCGGTGGTATTTGCAGGCTTTTCTTCCAAAGCATTAGCTACAAGAATCAACGATAGTGAATGTAAACTGGTAGTTACTGCAGATGGTTCGTATCGAGGAGCAAAAACCATCGATTTAAAAGGAATTGTAGATGAAGCCTTGCAGAACTGTCCTTCCGTGAAAAGTGTTTTGGTAGCCAAACGCACCAATGAAGAGGTCCATATGGAAGCAGGTCGTGACCATTGGTTGCAACCTTTATTGGATAAGGCTTCCAAAGAGGGAAAAGCAGAAATCATGAATGCCGAAGATCCTTTGTTCATTTTATATACTTCTGGATCTACGGGAAGACCAAAAGGGATGGTACATACTTCGGCTGGTTATATGGTGTATACAGCCTACACATTTAAAAACACGTTTCAGTATAGAGAACATGACATTTTTTGGTGTACCGCAGATATAGGTTGGATTACGGGGCATAGTTACATTGTTTACGGACCGTTGGCAAATGGCGCCACCACCGTAATGTTTGAAGGTGTGCCAAGTTACCCTGACTTTGGACGCTTCTGGGAAATTGTTCAGAAACACAAAGTCACCCAATTTTATACCGCGCCTACGGCCATTAGAGCTTTAGCAAAACAAGGTGTGGAATTGGTTGATAAATATGATTTGTCTTCCTTGAAAGTGTTGGGGTCGGTTGGTGAGCCTATCAATGAAGAGGCCTGGCACTGGTATAACGATACCATAGGGAAAGGGAAAAGCCCTATTGTTGATACCTGGTGGCAAACTGAAACAGGAGGCATCATGATCACGCCAATTCCTTTTGTAACACCTACAAAACCTACCTATGCCACCTTGCCGTTTATTGGGGTGCAACCTGCGTTAATGGATGACAATGGACAGGAAATAAAAGGCAACCAAGTAGATGGTAAATTGTGTATTAAATTCCCTTGGCCTTCTATGGCCAGAACCATTTGGGGAGATCACCAAAGATATAAGGACACGTATTTTTCTGCTTTTGAAAATAAATATTTTACAGGGGATGGAGCCTTGCGAGATGAAGTTGGCTACTATCGTATCACAGGTCGAGTGGATGATGTAATTATTGTTTCTGGACATAACCTTGGAACAGCACCAATTGAGGACGCCATCAACGAACATCCTGCAGTGTCAGAATCCGCAATTGTTGGGTTCCCGCATGATGTGAAAGGAAATGCGCTATATGGTTATGTAACTTTGAAAGATACGGGTGAAAGCAGAAACCATGAGAACCTTCGTAAGGAGATCAACCAATTGATAACCGATCGTATTGGACCTATTGCGAAATTGGACAAAATTCAGTTTACCCAAGGATTGCCAAAAACACGAAGTGGTAAGATCATGCGTCGTATTCTTCGTAAAATTGCGAGTAACGACACTTCTAATCTTGGAGATACAAGCACATTGTTAAACCCTGAGGTAGTTCAGGAGATTATGGATAATGTGTTATAGGTTTGACACTTATTAAGTTATATTCATAGGTTAAGTATTTTCTTTATTTGTTAAGATTTATTGGTCAAAAGGGGACATTATTTTTTTATATTTCAACTCTTTAACAATAACCAAACCTAATCTTAAATCATGAAAAAGATTTTACTTAACCTATGCTTTTTAATGCTATTACAGTTGGGCTATTCCCAAACTGAAACTGACACCATTTCCTTTGACTTGGATGTTGTAAAGTTTTACACAGATAGCATCAACAATTCCTTTGAATTTCAAAAGGGAACAATCACTTTGCAGGATGGCATTGCCACTTTGGAAGTCCCTCAAGGCTTTAAATATCTAGATCCAGAACAAAGTAATTACGTGCTTACAGAGCTTTGGGAAAATCCACCAAGTGAAACCTTAGGGTTGTTATTTCCAGAGAACATGTTTCCTCTTAGTGATAACTTCACCTATTGCGTAGAATTAGGGTATTCCGAAGAAGGTTATATTGAAGATGAAGATGCTGAAGATTTGGACTATGACGATCTTTTAGAGGAAATGCAGGAAGATATCAAAGCAGGTAACCCAGAGCGTGTGGCACAAGGGTATGGCGAAATGGAATTGGTAGGATGGGCCTCTGCACCGTACTATGATAATGTGACTAAAAAGCTGCACTGGGCAAAGGAAATACATTTTGAAGGAACAGATATCAATACGTTGAATTATAACATTAGAGTGCTGGGGAGAAAGGGATACCTTAATTTGAATGCCATTGGGGATATCGATATGTTGGATACATTCAACCGAGACAGAGATCAAATTATTGAGAGTGTAAGATTTTCGGAAGGAAATCGCTACTCCGATTTTAATCCTGATTTAGACGAAGTGGCTGCCTATGGAATTGGTGGACTTATTGCCGGTAAGGTACTGGCTAAAGCAGGCTTTTTTGCATTGCTTCTAAAATTTTGGAAAGTTATTGCCGTTGGAGCTGTGGCTTTATTCAGTGGTTTTAGAAAGCGTTTGTTTGGAGGTAGAAATGAGGAACCGGAAGCCTAATATTTCAAAACATATAAATAAAAAAGGAGTATAAAATTTATACTCCTTTTTTATTGGATTATAGGTAAATAGTCGTGATCCTGTTTATTGGCAATTTATGGTTACAGAACCACTCTGTAAACCACTAGAATTCGCTGTTACTTTTATTGGGCCGTTAGCCCCTTTCTTTGCTTTAATAACAACCAGAGCCAATCCATTAAATGCATTTCTTTCTGAGGAAGCAAAGGAGGTCAAATCAGTTGGATCTCCGTTGTCAGTGGCAACTATCTCACCAGGGCCTTCAATTGTAAAGGATATGAGATTGTTGGCATTGGCCACAAAAAGATCCTTGTTGTCTGTGATTTTTACTGTAATAAATACCAAGTCTTTTCCATTTGATAACAAATCGTCCTGATCTGTTTTTAAGTCCAATTTTGAAGGTTCCCCAGTGGTGTGAACAGTTTCTTCACTCCAAAATTGGCCATTTTTATAAGCTACAGCTTTTAGGGTTCCCGGATTATATACAACATCATCCCAACGTAAACGGTATTCAAAAGGTCCTTTCTTTTTGCGTCCCAAGGATTTTTCATTCAAAAACAATTCTACTTCATCTCCAGAGGTGAAAATATGCACAGGAGTAATTTGTCCGATACGTTCTGGCCAATTCCAATGCGGAAGAATATGTACCATGGGTAAATCAGGTCGCCATCTGGCTTGGTATAAATAAAAACGGTCCTTTTTAAAGCCTGCCAAATCAATAAGTCCAAAATAGGAGCTTCTAGAAGAATAGTAGGGAGTAGGTTCTCCCAAATAATCCCATCCGGACCAGACAAAGTCCCCTGCTACAAAAGGGTGTTTGTCCTGCGATGCAAATACTTTATCTGCGGAAGATCCAAAATTGGCAGTATACAATTCATACGAACTCACATAACCAGTTTTGGGATCCCCTCCAATACCATTTGAAATAGGAGAACTAATATCTCCTGTTACTGGAAACAGATAAGTTCCTCTCGAACTTAATGCCGCAGCCGTTTCACTGCTGATAATAGCTTTGTTTGGAAATGCTTGGTGGAAGGCAGGGTACAAGGGGGACGTTTTGATACCTTGTAGATGAGCATAAGCGGGGGCATCTCTAATACCTTCTCCTTGATAGTTTAAGCTGATAACATCCATAATGGAAGGGAAGGGCATGTTGGGCTTGGCATAGTTCATTGAGGCGGTAGTTGGCCTTGAGGGGTCTTCGTTTTTTACAATAGCACTTAATTCAGCCCCCACTTTGGCACCTTCTTCATCTGTATACTGCTCTCCAACTTCATTGCCGAAACTCCATAATATTACGGAAGGATGGTTCCTATCTCGTCGTACAAAAGAGCGTGTGTCGGCTTCAAGCCAATCATCAAAAATAAGATGGAAATCATGTGGTGTTTTTTTACGTTCCCAGCTATCGAATATTTCATCAATTACCAAAAATCCCATTTGGTCTGTTAACTCCAAAAGTTCTGAAGCAGGAGGGTTGTGCGCCATCCTAATGGCATTGCATCCTAACTCTTTTAGGATTTCCAATTGACGTTTGGCCGCTTTTAGGTTGAAGGCTGCCCCTAAAGCACCTAAATCATGGTGCTGATTAACACCTTGTATTTTTATAGTTTCTCCATTCACTATAAGTCCTTTGTCGGCATCAAAAATAACTTCGCGAATGCCAAAAACAGTTTCATAATTGTCTATAATAGTGCCATCTTGAGAATGAATGGTTGTAATCGCTTTGTAAAGATTTGGTGTTTGGGTTGGTGGCGGTCCCCATAATTTTGGATGTTTTATGACGGCGGATCCTTTTATTGTTTTGCGACTGTTAGAGTTTAGGATTATGTTATTTTCCTTGATGCTCGCAGCTCTTAATCCTAATCTTTTGAAGCCATTTTCCAAGGGATAAATTTCTGTTACGACATCAACAGTTGTATTACTCAAGGCATCATTGTCGATAGTTATTTCAAAATCTATGGTTGCGGAGTCTTTAGAAACTTCTTTGGAAGTGACATAGGTTCCCCATTGACCAACATGAATTTTGTTAGTTTTGGTAAGCCAAACATTTCTATAAATCCCACCTCCAGGGTACCAACGCGCGGAATGGTTTGGGTTATCAATTCTAATTGCTAGTTGGTTACTTCCTCCAAATTTGATATATGGTGTTAAATCCAATTGCCATGAATTGTAACCATAGGGCCAACCACCAATCAAATGACCATTAAGCCATACCATAGCGTAGGACATGGCTCCATCTATATCCAAAAAAATAGATTTTTCTTTATCGGTTTCGGGAATTTCCAATTGCTTTCTGTACCATGCCACACCATTACTAGGTAACCGTCCCATGCCTCCTCCAACTTCAGAATCATCGCCTTTCATAAAAGGACCTTTAATGGCCCAGTCATGGGGTAAATCCACCGTTTCCCAAGTATTGTCGTCAAAATTAGTTTGCACAAAAGGAAAGTTTTTACCAGGATTACCCTGAGGTCTTTTGTGATGCTTGTTACTGTCCTTAATAAAAGGATTAGCGGTTGGTAAAATATAGGGTTTTAGAACTTCGGAAGAAGTAGCTATTTCAACAGCTTCGGTTGGTTTGGAATCCGCTTCTTTGGTGTCATCAACATTTTCAATGTGAGGTCTTATATCATAAATGAGATTGTCGGCCAATGTTTCCGATTCATATTTCATGAATTTCCAACCTTCATTTATTGAAATTCGCTCCCTAGAATTATTACTTTTATCTGTGGAATTGGTTGTAGTACACCCCAAAACAAAGAGATAAAACATGGTAAAAACCATAGGCTTAAAACAATATTTTAAAGTATTGAAATTAATGCGTAGAAGATATTGTATATTTCTCAATGTGACACGTCATTTATTGGTATAAATATAAAGTATTCTTATTGAATAGTTATTCCAAATTACTCGAAGATTGACTATGGGATATTGAGAAGAAAATTAAGTTCCGAACCTATACAAATACTAGGCAATAGGAATTCTTTTTCCATTTTGAGCCGCTGATTTGTAGATGGCTTCAACCACTTTAATATCTTTAAAACCTTCTTCACCAGGGACTATAGGTGCCGTTTTATTCATGATCGCCAATGCGTCATCATCCATTTGTTTCGCTTGTTGGTTTCCTTGAAATGGTGATACTTTTTGTCCATCACTTCCTAGCACACTAACACCGTTATAATATTGCAAAGGTTCGGCTTTGTACCAGCCATTGGCACAGTCAACTTTCATGGTATTAATGTTTTCTGCAAAAGAGGTTTTGCATTGAGCCGTGATGCCATTTGGAAATTCTAAGTTGAAATGGGTAATTTCATCTGCAATGAAAACATTTGGTCGTGTATATTCATGCGTGGCACTCACAGAAATTGGTTCCAGTCCTGTAGCATAACGTACGGCATTGAGTGGATATACCCCCATGTCATACATAGCGCCACCACCTAAAGTTTTATGAAGTTTCCAATTATTGTGGTCGCTTGCTCTATTATAGAAACCCGCTTCGGCATATAAGGAATTTATAGTGCCATACGGTTTGGTTTGTGACCATTTTATGATGGTTTGGGTTACTGGTTCATGCTGAAGGCGGTAACCGATGGTTAACTGCACTTTGTTTTTATTACAGGCTTGGATAATGGCTTCACATTCCGAAACATTCATGGCCATTGGTTTTTCGCACCACACATGTTTCCCTGCTTCGGCGCCAATAATACTATACGGTTTATGAAGGGAATTGGGAAGGACAATGTAAACGATGTCAATATCATCATTATCTGCTATGGTATGCATGTTTTCATAATTGTAAACATTCGCATCTGGGATCTTGTATTTCTTTTGCCAAACAGGAATTTTTTCTGGGGATCCAGTTACAATACCTCTCAACTCACAATATTTGGTTAACTGGAGTGCAGGTGCCAAAATATCTTTACTGTAATAGCCCAAACCCACCAAAGCTACTCCTAACTTTGATTTCCTTTGTGGAATCATAAAACTGGATAGAGGCAATGCACTTGCCGCCAAAAGAATCCCTGAAGTTTTTAGAAATGACCGTCTATTGCCCATAATTTGACTATTTGTGAATTAGCTTCTCTAATTTACAAAAATATGGGCAGTTGTTTTGGGATTATAAACGAGCTGATAATCTTACGTTGAAAACTCTAGGCGTTAAATAGTTTGGAATGGCATACTGACGCTTGCTGTAAACATCCCTCACCCAAGTATTGGTAATAGAGTTTTGCACATCAAACATGTTGAAGATTTCAAATCCTAAGGTAAGGTCTTTAAAATGACGCTTCCAGCTATCGTAAGTTTTGTTTTGATCTACCAATACATAGCTTACCCCTAAATCGGCACGTTTGTAGTCGCGAAGCCTGTTTTGGTATTGGTAAGGATTGGCATAACTTGGCGAACCTCCGGGAACTCCCGTATTGTAAACCAAATTCAAGTACATTTTAAGTTCTGGGATGCTTGGCACATAATCCTGAAAGAGAATTCCAAACTTTAAACGTTGGTCTGTAGGCCTGGCAATATAACCTTGGTCTTCGATGTTTTCTTCAGTTTTTAAATATCCAAAGCTGAACCAAGACTCGGTGCCTTTTACAAATTCTCCATTAAGTCGCATATCCAATCCATAGGCGTAAGCTTTGGCATTATTCTTTGCGCGATAGCGAATACGAACATTTTCCAAAGTATATGGATTCACATCCGAAAGGTGCTTGTAATAAGCTTCAGAAACCAATTTAAAAGGTCTGTCCCAAAGCTCAAAGCTGTATTCATTCCCAAATACGATATGGGTTGACTTTTGGGCTTTTACATGAGGTTGTACAACTCCTGAAGAATCCCTAAGTTCTCTGTAGAAAGGAGGTTGGTAGTACAGCCCTCCTGCAACCCTAAAGAGCATGTCTTTATCCCAATCTGGTTTTATGGCAAATTGTCCACGAGGACTAATCACGGTTTGTGTTACGGTTTCAACCCCGTCTCCGCTCACGGTCCAATTATGGGCTCTAGCTCCTAAATTATAAAAGACCTCATGATTTCCTAAAGTGGATCGTTTGCTCCATTGGGCATAGGCCTGTAAACGATCGATCTGAACCTTGTTGGTAGCCCTCACGTTTTGAAACGCTACCAAAGGACCTTCGTATGGACTATAAGGCTGATTGTTGGGAATGTGAAGGGTAGGAGGCGTGATGGAAAAACCTGCACTGTCAATAACTTCCCATTCTACCAAACGGTCTCTAATGTCTTCATGGGTATATTTTACAGACCATTCAATAGTGGTGTTTTCACTTGGTTTGTAATCTCCTTTGTGTTCTGCATTAAAAATAAGGGCGTCTAAATCGTTTCTCGCATGAGTAAGCTGTGAACCAATCCCTTCACTAAATTCCACTTCTCCCAAATTTTCATCTCCAATACTACTGTTGACTTCTCCAAGACGGTATTGGGCCAAAATGTCGAAATATTCCTCTTCTGTGGTGTGATATCCAGAAGCTATTAATTTTAAGGTCAATTTATCCGACACGAAGTAATTGGCCTTAAATGCTCCAAAATTGGTAACGTATTCGTCTTTTTCCTGACCTTCATAAAATACCAAAAGGGCAATAGGGTCGGTTAAAGTTCCAAAGTTGGTCTGTCTGTTCTGTGGTTCAAAATGGTATTTGTTGACAGAGAAATTTCCTAAGAAATTCAAATGAAATTTATCTGAAAACTTATAAGTTAAATAAGTTTGGGCATCTGCAAACACTGGTTTTACATTGGTTTCCGTTTCCATAGAATTAATGAGCAGACTATTGTCGCGGTAACGTAATCCAACAATTCCAGAGAATTTAGAATCTTTACTGATGGCTTCTGCCGCAATGCTTCCGCCAAGTAAGCTTAAATCAGTTCGGACTCCAAATTTAACTGGCGTTCGATAGGTAATATCTAAAACAGAGGATAGCTTGTCTCCATATTTGGCTTGAAATCCACCGGCGGAAAAATCTACATTTTGAACCAAATCGGTATTTACAAAGCTCAAACCTTCTTGTTGGCCCGAACGGATCAGGAACGGTCTGTAGACTTCGATCTCGTTGACATATACCAAGTTTTCGTCAAAATTTCCACCTCTAACCGAATATTGCGTACTCAATTCATTGGAAACATTGACTCCAGGAAGTGTCTTCAAAATATTTTCTACGCCTGGTTGCGCGCCTTTTATGGTTCTGATAACTTCTGGGGCAATTGTGGTAACCCCATTTACAGATTGTCTTGTATTGGTATTTATAACCACGGTAGCGATTTGCTCTATATCCACCTTCATCACAGGATTGAACTCCAATTCTTGCCCATTTTTAAGGTTGAAGGTCACCACCACACGTTTGTAGGAGAGGTGAGTAAACTCAATAGTCACCTCTGTATTGGAAGGAATTTTTAGCTCATAAAATCCATTACTGTTGGAAGAAGTGCCTGAGGCACCTGCTTTTATAGAAACATTTGGCACCGGAAGTTGGGTGTCGTCCAAAATAACTCCTTTAATAGTGGCCTGCTGCGAAAATCCTAAAAGGGAGAAACAGAAAAATGCAAAAATTACGAGATAAACGTTAGGTTTCAATAGTTGAGATTTTATTTTCTAAAAAACGTAGCTTCAAATGTAGAACTATTTCCTACATTATCCGTAACGATGACCTTCAAATTGTTTTCTGTATCGCTAATAATGTTATCCTCAAAATTATAGGTCAAAGTGCCTTTTTTGTATTCATACTCCATTAAAATCCATTTTCCGTTAATGGTTGCGCGATAGTTGCTGATGCCGGAGTCTTTGTCTCCAATTTTCACTTTTAATTCAGTGGCATTACTCATCCATTTACCATCATAAAAATTTACGGGTGTAATGGTTGGTGGTACCAAATCGGATTCTAGGGTAAAAGTACCCAGAGATTTTGTTTTAGCAGCAAGGGTTTCGCCTTGACGGGAGGTAGTGAGGTATCTTGGCGTTTTGTTATAACCTGTTAGTTCGGCAATGTAAAGCTTCTCTTTGTCGTCATCTAGATAATTACTGATATCATATTTAATGGAGAAACTTTTTTGAAGCGGGACAATATCTTTTCCTAACAAAAGGGTGTCTGCTTTCACATCAAAATCCAAATAGGTATCATCATAAAAGGTTCCTTGGGGAATGTTAACTGAAATATTGCCTTTTTCCAAGTTGGTAGCTTTTCCAGGCAACGCATAATACATAGGTTTGATGTCTTCTTCTTGTTTTGGCAACTCAAGTTCGGTTCCTTTAATAGGAATGGTAATCCAAACATCATTGTCCTTAAAATCCTTTACCCTGATTTTATATACAGAGGAAGTACTGTCCTGAACAGTTACATAGCCGTTGTTTTCCACATCTTTATAAAGGCTCAATGGATTGTTTTGTTCAACAAAGAGTTTTTGGATGTAATTGTGCTTGGTCTTATAGTTTTCAAAATCTATCAAGCGGTTGATATGTTTCGTTTCTGAATAGCTAAAGCGTTTAAAATCAATTTCAAAATGTTTACTTCCGTTGTAAAAACACTGAATGCTATTTACACCATTTTTATTGGGCGCATCATCCAACCTGTCGTAGGTGTTAATTCCGAATCCAATATCTCCTAATGCTTCAATTTCTTCAACGTTGAAATCGCTGCCTGCGGTTGGAATCAATCGAAGCTCGATTCGTTTTTGAGACCCATTTACATGCGATTTTTCATTTTTGGCATAGGCAAAAATTCCATTTATGGTAGGCTTTCGCGAATCTTTTACATTCAAACCAAAAAGCATGGGGTTCATCGGGCGCTCTTCGTTATCACGAATTTCAAAATGCAGATGGGGAGCAAAAGAACCTCCGGTATTTCCTGAAAGTGCAATGATTTCGTCCTGCGTCACAGGAAGTTCATCTGGTGTAGGGAAGACTTCTACTTCGTAGGTTTCCTTTTGATATTGACATTCCTTGATATACTTTTCAATTTTATCTGAAAACTTTTGCAAGTGGGCATATACTGTGGTGTAACCATTTGGGTGGGTGACATATAGTGCCTTACCGTAGCCAAAATGCGAAATCTTAATTCTGCTCACATATCCCGGGGCCGAAGTATGCACATTTAAGCCTTCGCGCTGTTGTGTTTTTATGTCCAATCCGGCATGAAAGTGGTTGGGACGCAACTCGGCAAAGGTTCCGGCAAGCACAATTGGAATCTCCATAGGATTTCTAAAATAGTCCTGAGGGTATTCAGTTTGTGAAAAGCTGATTTGGCACAGTAACAGTAGGAAAAATAGGGTCTTTTTCATAAGCAAATTTGAGAGGCTAAAATATTAATTTGGTACTAATCTTCAAAAGGGATTGCCCATAAATAGTAGAAAACAGCACTTTACATTGTATAATTAATTATTTTAAAAATTATTGTAAAACAATTGTGATTTTTGTTTTGGTATGTTAACTTTGTTGAGACAGTAGTGGATATTGCAAATGAGTAAAATTGAAGAGATTGTAGATTCTTTAGAGAATAAAATTAGCAAGCTTTTGCACAAACTCGAGGTTTTAAGGCAAACAAATGCTAAGCTTTCGCAGGAATTAGCTCTTCAACAGCACAAGAATTTACAATACCAGGAAGAAATAAGTGCTTGGGTTGAAAAATACGAAGCGCTCAAGGTAGCAAAATCCTTACTGGGCAGTGACGAAGATAACAGAGAAACGAAGCTCAAAATAAACGCATTAATCAGGGATATTGACCACTGTATTGCGCAATTGTCTGAATAATGTAATTGTATGATGTATGTCAGAACAGCTTAAGATAAAGCTTTCCATTGCAAATAGGGTGTACCCTTTAACAATAGCTCCAAGCCAGGAGGAAGGGTTGCGAAAGGCGGCGAAGAAGATTGAAGCAATGATAGGCCAGTTTGAGCAAAATTATTCTGTAAGGGATAAGCAAGATGTATTGGCCATGTGTGCCTTGCAGTTTGCCTCCCAATTAGAGCAAAAATCTATAGATCGAGAAAATGTAAGCGAAGAGGTGGAAAACAAGTTGTTGGCCCTGGATGAACTCCTGCAGCTACATTTAAACTCATAACGTTCTTTAAATAAAATAAGGTTACTGCCTACATTGGTTATTTTTTTTGATAAACTCAACGTTAATTCTTTAAAAAGGGTGAGTTTAAGTTGTAAAACCGAGCTGTCTCTGAACAGAGGGTTGATCAGCTTGTTAGCCCTAAACTTGTTTTTAAGGAGTTTATACAAAATGTTAAACCGATGTAGGCTTTTTTATATATATTAACTAACTAAACATGGAAATGAACACAATTTTATTGATTGTAGGAGGCGTGGTACTTGGTGTAGTCATTGGATATATTGTTGCAAAGACTCTTGAAAAGAACAATGCATCAAAAGTTGTCGCCAATGCAAAGCAAGAGGCCGAAGGAATCATCAAGCAGGCTACTGCCGAAGGAGAATCTATCAAAAAGGACAAAATACTTCAGGCTAAGGAGAAATTTATTGAGCTGAAATCGGAGCATGAAAAGGTGATTTTATCGCGCGATAAGAAAATTGCCGAAGCAGAAAAGCGTACTAGGGATAAAGAATCTCAGGTATCCAATGAGTTGGCCAAGCATAAAAAGGCAAACCAATCCATTGAAGATAAGATTAAGGATTACGATTTTCGTTTGGAGTTTTTGGAAAAGAAGAAGGTAGAGATTGAAAAGGCTCATAAAAGCCAAATCAAGCAACTGGAAGTGATTTCTGGACTGTCTGCAGAAGACGCTAAAGCAGAACTTGTAGAGTCTCTTAAAAATGAGGCAAAATCGGATGCTATGGCTTATGTTCAAGACCGCATTGAAGAGGCCAAACTTACCGCTCAGCAAGAAGCCAAGAAAATCATTATTAATACCATTCAGCGTATTGGTACCGAAGAAGCTATTGATAACTGTGTATCAGTTTTCAATATTGAATCGGATGATGTGAAGGGAAGAATCATTGGTAGGGAAGGACGTAACATTCGTGCCATTGAAGCCGCCACAGGTGTTGAAATTATAGTAGACGATACACCAGAAGCTATCATTTTGTCTTGTTTTGATTCTGTGCGTCGTGAAGTAGCACGTTTATCGTTACACCGTTTGGTTACCGATGGTAGAATTCACCCTGCGCGTATTGAGGAAGTTGTTAAAAAGACCCAAAAGCAAATTGAGCAGGAAATTATCGAAGTTGGTAAGCGTACAGTAATCGACTTAGGTATTCATGGATTGCACCCAGAATTGATCAAATTGGTCGGGCGTATGAAATACCGTTCTTCTTATGGTCAAAACTTATTACAGCACTCTAGAGAAGTTGCAAAACTTTGTGGAGTTATGGCCGCGGAATTGGGCTTAAATCCAAAATTGGCAAAACGTGCAGGACTATTGCATGATATAGGAAAAGTGCCAGATTCCGAAGCAGATGTTGAAACACCTCACGCTATCTTGGGAATGCAGTGGGCAGAAAAGTATGGCGAAAAACCAGAAGTTTGTAATGCCATTGGAGCTCACCACGATGAAATAGAAATGACCACTTTGTTGGCGCCAGTTATTCAAGTATGTGATGCTATTTCTGGAGCAAGACCAGGGGCAAGACGTCAAGTTTTGGATTCGTATATCCAACGTTTGAAAGACTTAGAAGATGTTGCTTTTGGATTTAGCGGTGTAAACAAAGCCTATGCTATCCAAGCTGGTAGAGAGCTAAGGGTGATTGTGGAAAGCGAAAAAGTTTCTGATGATCAAGCTGCTAAATTGTCTTTTGAGATTTCTCAAAAAATCCAAACAGACATGACCTATCCAGGACAAGTAAAAGTTACCGTAATTAGAGAAACTAGAGCGGTGAACATTGCTAAATAACTTAAGAAAATTAATCATAAAAAAGGCATCCAATTCGGATGCCTTTTTTGTTATTTACCAGAGTTGTCAGAATCGATTTGTTCTTTAATACCTTCTCCCTCGTTTTCCTCTTCCTTTGGTTTTCTAGGATGATACGTCATCAGTACTTCTTTTAAGTGGCTTCTATCCAAATGCATGTAGATTTCTGTAGTGGTAATGCTTTCGTGGCCCAACATCATTTGTATGGACCTTAAATCGGCACCATTTTCCAATAAATGTGTTGCAAAGGAGTGTCGAAAGGTATGAGGTGAAATACTTTTGTTAAGATTGATTTTAACAGCTAATTGTTTGATGATGGTAAAAATCATGGCTCTAGTAAGCTGTCTGCCTCTTCGGTTAAGGAACAAGGTATCTTTAAATTCAGGTTTTATAGGAAGATGAACGCGCACTTCTTTCCTGTAAATATTGATGTATTTCTGTGTTTGTGGATCAATAGGCACAAAGCGTTGTTTATCTCCTTTTCCAGTTACTTTTATAAAGCCTTCTTCAAAATAGAGATCAGACAATTTTAGATTGGTCAACTCGCTCACACGAAGGCCACAGCTATAAAGGGTTTCCAAAATGGCTCGGTTGCGTTCACCTTCGTCTTTACTTAAATCTATGGCGGCAATAAGATGGTCTATGTCGTCAACGCTTAAAGTGTCAGGTAGTTTCCTTCCAATTTTAGGTGATTCAATATGATCCATAGGGTTGGTATCCCGATATTCTTCAAATACCAAATAGCCAAAAAAGCTTCGCAGTCCAGAAATCAATCGTGATTGGGATCTAGCGTTGATACTTTTGGAGATTTCATAAATGAAAGGTTGAACTGATTCCTTTGTAATATCTAGAGGTAAAACAGAAATATCATTTTGCTGTAAATAATTAATGAGCTTTAGGATATCGTACTCATAATTATCAATAGAGTTCTGGGATAGGCCCCGTTCTATCTTTAAATAGTGTTTGTAATCTTGAAGCGCGTTTTGCCAATTCATTGGCTAAATGTACTATTATTTTAAGGGAATATTCAAAATTTAAAATACAGATTAGAAGGGGGTTTCGTAGGGATTGTAAAAAAAATATGCAGATAAAGTGTTTTAAATAAGTTATATAAGTAAATTTGTTAGTGTTGTTGACGGTAAGAGAAACAATGATTAAAATTCCAATTAACTAAATAGTAATTCATTAAAATTAGAATACGTATGAAAAGAATTGTATGCTTAGCCATCTTTATGTCCATGTCAATTATTGCTGCTAAGGCTCAAACTGATAGTGAAGAAGTAAGTGATGATATGATAGAAAAAATAAAGACAGGAGGGTTTAAAATTGGAGCGGATGTAGGGTTTCCATTGAGCGGAACCACAGATATTTCCAATTTTAATTTTGGGTTTTATGGTACTTATTTGGTTGAAGTTGCAGAAAATCTTGAGGTAGGAGGTTTGGTTGGGTATACTCATTTTTCTGGAGACGGTTATTATGAGCGTTATCTTCCCAACAATGGAGGATCAAATGGAACATCGATAAGGATAGACAATGATAGTAATTCATTTTTGCCTATTGCCGCTTCTGCTCGTTATCATTTTATGGATCATGCATTTTTTGCCGCTTTAGATCTTGGATTTGCCCTAAATGTGTCGGGAGATGCGGATACAGGAATGTACTTTAGACCTAAGTTTGGGTACAATTTGGGGATGATTAATCTATTGGCTTCCTTTCAGGTAATTACAGCAGAAGTAGACCATTCGGCACAAGGCTATTTCTACAATGTCAATGGATTTAATTCCTTTAATATTGGTATTGAATACTCTTTTTAAAATGTAAACATAAAGCTATTAATCATGAAAAAACTATTATTAACTGTGGTTCTTATCGCTGGAATCTCCTTCTTTGGCAAAGCGCAAGGAGTTTTCAAGTTAGGGGCCAATGTAGGATTGGCTTCATCCGATGCGTTGAACGGTTCCGATTTGTCCTTAGGTGTTGATGCTTATTATATGTTTGGGTATAATGATGCCTTTTTAAGTTTTGGACCCACGGTCGGTTACAGAAATTTCTTTATTGATAACAATAATCGCTACTTCTACAGGGACGATGCTCAATTTGTACCTGTGGCAGGAGCTGCCAGAGTGAAGGTATTCGGTATATTCACGGGTGGAATAGATGTTGGGTATGCCTTTGGAATATCGGACTATCTCGATGGTGGTTTTTACGTACGGCCTATTGCAGGAATTGATGTGGGGGATTTTATTGAAATCAATGTTTCTTATGAGAATTATTCCGACCGGTTTAATTGGGGGAATGCCAATGTTGGGGTGTTGTTCCAGTTTTAATTTCTTAATCTGCTGGAATAAACAATGTTTATAATTTTTTTTATGAGGTCGAAGCTTAAGTTTCGACCTTTTTGTTTTAACTATAATTTTAAACATTGACAAGGTGTTTATTACTAGTTAATAGCATATTGAAATGTTAAAGACTCTTTTCAGGCATCATTTTTAATTTTTTTATATGTCAGAAAAATCTATAAAGTTTCTTGTGTGAACAAAATTAGTTTCTAATTTTGCCGCCCAATTAAACAAAACCAAATCTATTATGAAAAAATTATTACTATGTGCTGCAATTGCAGTTTTAGGATTATCAAATGTCAATGCTCAAGAACTTAACTTTGGTGTAAAAACGGGTGTAAATTTTGCAACTCTAGGAGGAGACATTGAAGATGCTGATATGAGATTAGGATTTCACATTGGGGGAATCGTAGAATACAAATTCAATGAAAGAATGGGACTGCAGGGAGAAGTTTTATTTTCAACACAGGGAGCAAAATATGATTGGTCCGGAGAAGGTTATTCGGAAGAAGAAACTTGGAAACTAGATTATATTAATGTTCCGGTATCTTTTAAATATTATATTGTAAATGGTTTTAGCGTTGAAGCAGGGCCTCAATTGGGAATTTTAGCTTCTGCAAAGTATGAATATGAATATAGTGAAGATTTTGGAGGTGTTTCTGTCAATGAGTCTGGAGAAGGTGATTTGGAAGATATCAAATCCATTGATTTTGCTTTAAATGTAGGAGCTGGTTACAAAATGGAAAATGGATTAAATTTTGGAGCTCGTTTTAGTTTAGGTTTAATGAACCTTAATGATAGTGATTATAGTGATCAGTTTATTGTAAACAATGGCGTAATTCAACTTTCTGTTGGGTATATGTTCTAATTATTGAGATTTATGATAAAGAAAAACCGAAGCTGAAAGGCTTCGGTTTTTTTATGTGCTATTTTTAATATATTTACTTTATGAAGAAACTCATCATCATCAACGGTCCAAATCTTAATCTATTGGGGAAACGAGAACCTGATATTTATGGAAGTCTCACTTTTAATGAATTTTTTGAAACGGTAGTTGACAAATACCCGCAAGTAGAATTGGAACATTTTCAGTCCAACATAGAAGGGGAGCTGATCGATAAACTTCAGGAAGTTGGGTTTAGTTATGATGGTATTATTTTAAATGCAGCGGCTTATACACATACTTCAGTGGGTATTGGCGATGCCGTGGCTGCCATTGAAACCCCTGTTGTGGAAGTGCATATCTCCAATACTTTCGATAGAGAGTCTTTTAGGCATATGTCGTTTATTTCGCCAAATGCGAAAGGTGTCATTGTTGGTTTTGGTTTACAAAGCTACGAATTGGGAATCCAAAGTTTTTTGTGATATCAAATACTAAAATTATAGGTACAAAAAAAGACGATACCAAAAGTATCGTCTTTTCTTTTTATCAATGAATTTGTTGCTTATAAGTGAATCACTTCATCATAAGCATCTGCTACAGCTTCCATTACCGCTTCACTCATAGTTGGGTGAGGGTGAATTGCCTTAAGCACTTCGTGACCTGTAGTTTCCAATTTTCTACCTAAAACGGCTTCAGCAATCATATCGGTAACACCGGCACCAATCATATGGCAACCTAACCACTCGCCATATTTGGCATCGAAGATTACTTTTACAAATCCGTCCTTAGCTCCAGAAGCGCTAGCTTTACCAGAGGCAGAGAATGGGAACTTACCAACTTTAATTTCGTATCCTTGCTCTTTTGCTTGCTTTTCAGTTAAACCTACACTTGCAATTTCAGGAGCACAATAAGTACAACCAGGAATGTTTCCATAGTCGATTGGCTCTACATGCATTCCTGCAATTTTTTCAACACAAAGGATTCCTTCAGCAGAAGCAACGTGGGCCAAAGCTTGACCAGGCGTTACGTCTCCAATAGCATAGTATCCAGGGATGTTGGTTTGGTAGTAATCGTTTACCATGATTTTATCGCGGTCTACTGCAATACCTACATCTTCCAAGCCTATGTTTTCAATGTTGGTTTTGATACCTACAGCTGATAACACAACATCAGCTTCCAATACTTCTTCGCCTTTTTTGGTTTTAACCGTTGCTTTTACTCCTGCTCCAGAAGTGTCAACTTTAGTTACTTCGGCAGAAGTCATGATTTTAATGCCATTTTTCTTGAAGCTACGCTCTAATTGTTTAGAAACTTCTTCATCCTCAACAGGCACTACATTTGGCAAATATTCAACAATAGTTACTTCGGTACCAATAGAGTTGTAGAAATAAGCAAATTCTACCCCAATAGCACCAGAACCAACTACAATCATTTTCTTAGGTTGTTCTTTTATGCTCATGGCTTCACGGTAGCCAATTACTTTCTTACCATCTTGTGGCAAACTTGGCAACTCACGAGAACGTGCTCCGGTAGCAATGATAATGTGGTCTGCAGAATATTCTTTTCCGTCTACGTCAACTTTCTTTCCAGTTTTAAGTTTTCCGTAGCCCTGAATAACGTCAATTTTGTTCTTTTTCATTAAGAATTGAACACCTTTGCTCATCCCTTCGGCAACACCGCGGCTACGCTTTACAATAGCCCCAAAATCTTTGTCAGCACCTTTTACTGAAAGGCCGTAGTCTTCGGCATGTTTAAGGTATTCAAAAACCTGTGCCGATTTCAATAAGGCTTTAGTAGGAATACAACCCCAATTTAAGCATACTCCACCAAGACTTTCCTTTTCTACTATTGCAGTTTTAAAGCCCAATTGAGACGCTCTAATAGCTGTAACGTAGCCTCCAGGTCCACTACCTAGAACAATTATATCATATTTACTCATGAGAATTTGTTTAGTGTATTTTTTTGACGCTACGAATTTACGAAACCTATTTTTAAATATGAATTTAGCCAACAAAAAAATAGGCACTTCGCCCATATAAATAAAGCGAGTGCCTTAAAATGCCTAAATGAATTTTTTAATTTTTAGGAAGCTTATTTTCTGTAGAATCTTTTTGGGTTTCGGCACTATCAAAATCCAAACTTAAAGAATTGACGCAGTAACGCAATCCTGTTTGGGTTGGGCCGTCATTGAATACATGGCCTAAATGGCCTCCACAGTTGGCACAGAGTATTTCAGTCCTTACCATGCCGTGGGTTTTGTCTTCTTTGTAAGTGATGGTGCCTTCAATGGCATTGTCAAAGCTAGGCCATCCACAATCTGATCTAAACTTATCTGTGCTTTCAAATAATTTAGTGCTACAGGCAGCACAGGTATAGGCCCCTTTTTCAAAATGAAGGTTGTATTCTCCTGTATAAGGGCGCTCGGTACCTTTTTCCCTTAATATATGATATTGATCTGGCGTGAGTATTTTGCGCCATTCTTCTTCTGTTTTATTCATTTTATATGTTTCATTTTTAGGTTCATTGGCTTTTTGAGCCTTAGTATTACAGCTAAACGCAAGGCTGATAAGAATAACGGTTAGGATCTTTTTCATGATAGGACAAATTCAAAAAACTTACATTTTGGGTTTAGTCGATGTAGGAAGAATGTCATTACGAAATCGTTATAATAAATTCTTAGGATTTTATTTACGTTGCTTAATGGGTTTATGCGTTTAAAATTGCTAATTTAGAACTTTACAAGCTATGAATTGTGTGTATGGATTGATAATATATCCATCGCAGTTATACCAAAACCTTCATACTATATGGCCGAAGTAATTGTACACAGTAAGTTTTCAGAATTTGACATAGATCTTTTTAAAGCTGGAAAGCATTATCGTTTATACGAGAAGTTTGGCTCTCATATCATGACTTTGGACGGTAAGGAAGGAACGTATTTTGCTGTGTGGGCACCTAGTGCCAAATCGGTTGCTGTTGTGGGTAATTTTAACTATTGGAATGACCAAGAACATCAATTGCATGTCCGTTGGGATAAAAGTGGTATTTGGGAAGGTTTTATACCTGGCGTAGGCAAAGGAAGTTTATATAAATATAAAATCCACAGCCATCATGATGGTATCGTCACAGAAAAGGCTGACCCGTATGGCAGACGATGCGAGTTGCCTCCAAAAACGGCCTCCATTGTTTGGGACGATACTTACAAATGGAAGGATAAGCAATGGATGGCAAAAAGAAAGGATTACAATGCCTTGAATGCGCCTTTTTCTGTGTACGAAGTGCATTTAGGATCTTGGAAAAGAAAGAATAATGGCGAGGACTATTTATCCTATGCCGAATTTGCTGAAGATTTAGTGACATATGTGAAGGACATGAACTTTACACATGTAGAGCTCATGCCCATTATGGAATTTCCTTACGACCCCTCTTGGGGTTACCAAATTACAGGGTATTTTGCCCCAACATCACGTTTTGGATACCCCGAAGAGTTTAAATTTTTGGTGGACAAACTGCACCAAAACGATATAGGGATTATTTTAGATTGGGTGCCTTCGCATTTTCCGGAAGATGCCCATGGCTTGGGCTATTTTGATGGTTCCAGTCTCTACGAACATCCCGATAGACGTAAGGGCTATCACCCAGATTGGAAAAGCTTGATTTTTAATTATGGAAGAAATGAGGTAAAATCATTTTTGATTTCCAATGCCATGTTTTGGTTGGAACAGTTCCATGCGGATGGTTTGCGTGTAGATGCTGTAGCATCTATGTTGTTCTTGGATTATTCTCGTGAAGAAGGCGAGTGGGAACCTAACATGTTTGGAGGAAGGGAACATTTGGAAGCCATTTCATTTTTAAGGGAATTGAACGAGGAAGTGTATAAAAGTTTCCCGGATGTTCAAACCATCGCCGAAGAATCTACAGCTTTTCCAATGGTTTCCAAGCCCACATATTTAGGTGGTTTAGGATTTGGGATGAAGTGGATGATGGGATGGATGCATGATACCTTGGTCTATTTTTCCAAGGAACCGGTTTATAGAAAATATCATCAAAACGATTTGACCTTTTCTATGACCTATGCCTTTTCAGAGAATTTTATTTTGCCATTGTCGCATGATGAAGTGGTCTATGGAAAACGTTCCTTATTGGGAAGAATGCCAGGGGATGAATGGCAGCGTTTCGCTAACCTTAGGTTGATGTACGCCTATATGTTTACACACCCGGGCACAAAATTACTGTTTCAGGGAGGAGAGATTGGACAAGGTGAGGAATGGAATTTTCTCCAAAGCATCGATTGGCATTTGCTACAGTACAAAGTGCATAAAGGTGTGCAAAACTTGGTAAAGGATTTAAATGCCTTCTATAGGGCAGAGCCGGCGCTTCATGAAAAACAATTTTCCAACGA
The DNA here is from genome assembly GCF_001975575.1 of Mangrovimonas sp. DI 80. NCBI lineage: Bacteria > Pseudomonadati > Bacteroidota > Flavobacteriia > Flavobacteriales > Flavobacteriaceae > Mangrovimonas > Mangrovimonas sp. DI 80. The sequence continues at coordinate 72,677 of NZ_MSDT01000005.1, forward strand.
TGGTTTTGAGTGGATTGATTTCAGTGATGCTGAGAGTTCTGTTTTGGTGTATTTCAGAAAAGGAGAAAATGAAGAGGATCTTGTGTTGGTAGCTTGTAATATGACCCCAACCCCAAGAATAGACTACAGAATAGGCTTGCCACATAAAGGGAAACTAAAAGAAGTCTTCAACAGCGACCTTAAAAAGTATGAAGGAACCGGGGAGTATAAAAACAGAGTGAAAACGTCTCAAAATGAGCCTTGGCATTTTCGGGATCAATCTGTGGAAATAACCATTCCACCTTTGGGAATGGTAGCCTTTAAATATCAAAATGTTAAAATGTAATTTATTATAAAACAGAGGGTTTTGTTGTTTTATTGCTAAAATACCACAGCTAAATTGTGACTATTGGTAAAACTTGTTGCTAAGTGTTTTTTATCTCTAAACTTATGCGTTTTTTTGTTTGTATATAAGAACTATTACTTATGATTTTAAATACTGAATTAGAAAGAAAGGGAGATTTATTTCCTTCTAAGATTGTAGCATATAATAAGGATGTTGATACCTTATATTTTACTACAGAGAATAATGTTATTCTGGAGTTAACAGTTGTAAGAGATAGTGTGTTACGATTTCGATATACTACTTCAGGAACATTCGATAATGATTTTTCCTATGCCATTACAAAATATGCTAGCACAGGCTACAATTTTTTGGAAATAGAAGAAGAAGCTACTTTATATAAAATCACCACGTCAAAACTTATTTGCCATATATCAAAGTCAAATTTAAGGGTGTCTTTGTTTGATGCCAAGGATTTAACCCTGATTAATGAAGATGAATTAGGCTTTCATTGGGAAGAAAGTTATGAGATTGGTGGAGATATTGTAAAGATGAGCAAAACCTCCCATGATGGCGAAAGTTATTTTGGTTTGGGAGATAAACCGGTTAAGCTCAATTTAAAAGGGAAGCGGTTTGAAAATTGGGTAACAGATTCGTATGCCTACGGAAAAAATACAGATCCCATCTATAAGGCCATTCCTTTTTATACAGGCTTGAATGGTAATAAGTCCTACGGAATTTTTTTCGATAATACTTTTAAATCATTTTTCGATTTTGCACAAGAGCGTCGAAATGTTACCAGTTTTTGGGCACAGGGTGGGGAAATGAACTATTATTTCATTTACGGTCCGCAAATGAGTGATGTGGTGGCCAATTACACCGATTTAACGGGTAAGCCACACCAATTACCACCATTATGGGCATTGGGATACCATCAATGTAAATGGAGTTACTATCCGGAATCTAAGGTGAAGGAGGTTACCCAAAAATTTAGGGACTTAAAAATTCCATGTGATGCCATTTACTTGGATATTGATTATATGGACGGTTTTAGATGTTTTACTTGGGATAAAACGCATTTTCCAGATCCGAAAAGAATGGTGCAGGAACTCATGGACGACGGATTTAAAACAGTCGTGATTATTGATCCCGGAATTAAAATAGACAAGGAATACAGCATTTTTAAGGAAGGTTTGGATAATGACTATTTCTGTAAACGTGCCGATGGCCCATATATGAAAGGAAAAGTTTGGCCGGGAGAATGCTATTTCCCCGATTTCACCAACCCTGAAGTTCGGGAATGGTGGTCTGGACTTTTTAAGGAACTTATTGAAGAAACCGGTGTAAGGGGAGTTTGGAACGATATGAACGAGCCAGCCGTAATGGAAGTGCCGAATAAAACATTCCCTGATGATGTGCGTCACGATTATGAAGGAAATCCATGTAGTCATAGAAAAGCACATAACGTTTATGGAATGCAAATGGCAAGAGCTACCTATCAAGGGCTTAAGCGCTATACCTATCCAAAACGTCCGTTTGTCATAACTAGAGCGGCTTATTCAGGGACTCAGCGTTACACTTCCACATGGACAGGAGATAACGTAGCCAATTGGGAACACCTATGGATAGCTAATATCCAAGTGCAACGTATGGCCATGTCTGGGTATTCTTTTGTAGGGAGTGATATTGGTGGTTTTGCTGAGCAACCTCAAGGCGAATTGTTCACCCGTTGGATACAGTTGGGGGTTTTTCATCCGTTTTGTCGTGTGCATTCCTCGGGAGATCACGGAAATCAAGAACCATGGGCTTTTGACGACGATGTTACCAAAATTGTACGCAAATTCATTGAGTTGAGATATGAATTGTTACCATATTTATACACGACCTTTTGGCAATTGGTGGACGAAGGCACTCCAATCTTGAAGTCTCTGGTGTTGTTTGATCAAGAAGATATTCACACCCACTATAGAACGGACGAATTTGTATTCGGCGATCAAATTTTGGTGTGTCCTGTTCTTGAGCCAAATGCTAGAGGACGAAGAATGTTTATTCCTAGAGGTGAATGGTATAACTACTGGAGTGATGAAGTAGTCCTTGGTGGTCGAGAAATGTGGGTAGATGCTGATATTGACTTTATTCCTTTGTTTATTAAGGCAGGTGCTATCATTCCAAAGTATCCCGTTCAGCAATATGTAGATGAAAAGGAAATTGAACAAATGACCTTGGAAGTTTATTATAAGGAAGGCAAGGAAGATTCTGTGTTGTACGATGATGCCCATGATGGTTACGATTATACCAAAGGACGCTATAGTTTGAGAACCTTTAAATTGACTGGAAAGCCAAAAGAGCTCATTATTCAACAGCATAAGGAAGGTAAGTATGAATCGGATCTTAAAACTTTTATGGTGAAATTCCACGGTTTGCCGTTTCATGCCACAAAGATTGAAATTGACAATGTCGATATTCCTTTGTCTGAAGTTAAAATGAACGGAAGCAATAGTATGATTGTGAGCGAGAACTTCACTCAGTTACACATTATTGGCGACTAAGGGGCGAAAAATAACAGATTTTGAAAATTTAAATTATAATTTGTCTTGAATGATTTTTGTAATTTAGATTTTCAAATCGAACTTTTTATTACATGACCTCAAAAAATCTATTAGCTACTGCTGTTATAACATTTGCATTTATTTCATGTGCAACCAACCCGTTTACAGGAAAACAGACCATGGCCATTGTGCCAAATTCAGAATTGTTTCCAGCTGCATTTCAACAATATGATCAGTTTTTAAATGAACACGAAATAATCAAGGGCACTAAAGATGCTGAAATGATTAAACGTGTAGGAGAAAAAATTGCAGCTGCTGCAAAACTATGGTTGGATGCCAATGGATATCAAGGCTATTTAAAGGATTACAAGTGGGAGTACAATCTTATCAAGGATGACCAAAAGAATGCTTGGTGTATGCCTGGAGGGAAAATTGTGTTCTATACAGGTATTTTACCTATTGCCAATGGAGAAGCTGGAGTAGCAACCATTATGGGACATGAGGTATCGCACGCCTTGGCCAATCACGGCCAACAGCGAATGAGCGCAGCATATGTGCAACAGGGAATAGCCTTGGCAGGTAATATGGCCATCAACAATGAGAGTGATAGGGATGCTTTCAACTCTTATTATGGGGTAGGTTCCAATGTGTTGGGAATGTTGCCATTTAGCCGTAGTCATGAAAGCGAAGCTGATAAAATAGGGCTGACCCTAATGGCTATAGCGGGGTACGATCCTGCGGAAGCGGTTGGTTTATGGGAACGTATGGCGGCTGACAGTGGAGGACAGGCTCCACCAGAATTGTTGAGTACACACCCTTCCAATCAAACAAGAATCAATAATTTGAAGGCTTTGGTGCCAACTGCGAGGGCAGAGGCCAAAAAGTTTGGAGTGACATCCTTCATCAAATAAAGTTATAATTTTAAAAATTTGTTTACTTTCGAAGCTACGCCTTAGGTGTAGCTTTTTTTTATAACCACTTTTTATGACAACATACCCCAAGGGAAGTAAAAAACTTCTGAATGCCTGGGCCTTCTACGATTGGGCCAATTCCGTTTATACTTTAACCATTGCTTCAACCATTTTCCCCATTTTTTATGGGACCTTAAATTTTGTTGATGACAATAAAGTTCACGCTTTTGGTTATGAATTTAAAAACACAGCTTTAATCACTTTTATAACAGCTTTTACGTTTTTGGTTGTAGCCTTTATTTCTCCAATCTTATCAGGGGTGGCCGATTATATTGGAAATAAGAAAGTGTTCATGCAGTTTTTTTGCTATTTAGGAGCTGTGGGTTGCCTAGGACTTTATTGGTTCAGTCTAGATCATATTTATTTAAGCTTACTCTTTTATTTTTTTGGATTGATTGGCTATTGGGGTAGTTTGGTGTTTTACAATTCCTATTTACCAGATATAGCTTTTGAAGAACAACAGGACAAAATCAGTGCGAAAGGATTTAGTTTGGGATATATAGGAAGTGTTTTGTTGTTGCTTTTGAATTTAGCCATGGTAATGTTCCCAAATGTCTTTGGGTTTGATATTAGTATATCAGAAACCTTAAGAGAAACAGGCTCTGAGCTTGAAATTGCAGAAGCGCTTCAAAAAGCAAAAGATGTAGCCTCCATTAAGGCCATGCGTTATTCGTTTATTACTGTTGGTGTTTGGTGGGTGTTGTTTAGCCAATATACCTTTAGAGTGTTGCCAAAAGGACTTTCAAAAAGCAATGGAAAAGTTAATAAACAAGTACTTTTTAATGGTTTTAAGGAGCTTAAAAAGGTATGGGACGGTTTAACACATAATCTAAGATTAAAGCGCTATTTATATGCGTTTTTTGTGTATAGTATGGCGGTTCAAACCATTATGTTGGTAGCTACTTATTTTGGAGAGCAGGAAATTAATTGGGGAGGAGAAAGTGAAAAGACGCTGGGTTTAATTGTAAGTATTTTGGTAATTCAGGTAGTGGCTATCTTGGGAGCATTTTTAACCTCACGAACTTCTGAGAGATTTGGTAATATTCCAACATTGATAGTCATCAATTTTATATGGATGGCTCTCTGTTTTTATGGGTATTTTGTGGAAACGCCTATTCAGTTTTACATTACTGCGGCATTTGTAGGTTTGGTGATGGGAGGCATTCAGGCATTGTCGCGTTCTACCTATTCCAAGTTTTTACCAGAAACCAAGGACACCACTTCGTATTTTAGCTTTTTTGATGTTTCTGAAAAAATTGGTATTGTCATTGGTATGGTGATTTATGGAACAATAGATCAAATAACGGGAAGCATGCGAAACTCTATCCTATTTTTATTTATTTTCTTTTTGATTGGTATCATTTTGTTGCTACGTGTCCCAAAACAAGTTTTGCAAACTGATTAAAATGTTTATGTTTGTGGAATCAACTCAAAACTATTGATTAACTAAAAAACTACTTTGTTATGAAAAAATTAGGAATGCTTTTGTCATTATTTGTACTTCTTTCAGCATTTACCTGTGAAAACGAACCTATAGATACTGAGCTTGCTAATATAGAAGAAGATGTTGCGAATTCCCAATTGTCAGGAGATTGGAATACAGTTTCTTTCAATGCGACCATGAGTACTTCTACAGGAATGGGGGGTATGAATATGGATGTAGAGGCTGTTATGGAAGCTGTGAATATGGATTATGTAGTAACATTTACAGCAAATTCGTTTACTTCAGCTGGAAGTTATGATATCGAAACTGATTTGACTGTAAATGGAATTGATAATGGCACAACCACATCATCACTTACAGATGTCGATGGGAATGGAAATTATTCAACAAGTGGCAACACAATTACATTTGATGGTTCTCTATTTGAATTGGAAGTGGACGGCCTAGATACTTCTGCACTTGGAGAGGCTCAAACTGGGCAATATACCTTGACGAATAATGGACAAACCTTAACAATAACACAGTCTCAAGATTTAAGTCAAAGCCAACAAGGAGTTCAAGTTACTAGTACAGTGGAATCTGTTATAGTATTGAATAAACTTTAGAATTTTAATAAGTAAAAAAAAGCCACTCTTTTAAGAGTGGCTTTTTTTTTGCCTTCTCATTGCTGCATTTTAAAATAATAATCTGCAGAATGTTTTCCTGATCCATAGAACAAGAAGAAAATACACACCAAAAGTGTAATTGTGGCCACCACCAAATTGGTGGTATTCATTTCTCCCACAAAATTAATCAGAATGGCCCCGATTAATATTGGAAGCTGAGCGATAATGGCCCATCTGGTAAGGAGACCAAAAGCAATTAAAGCACCCCCGATAAAATGGGCAGGTGCAACATAATGAACCGTTATCATTCCCCCGGCCATATTTTGGATAGGAGAGAAGAGGTCCATTAAAATTTGGCTATTGGCCATAAAACTAATGCCCTTTGTAAACAAAAAGACTCCCAGCACAATACGTAATAAATCCAGTGGATAATAGGTATGCGCATTGGCCCATTTGTTCAATGTTTTTATGGTACCCATGACTAATAAAGTGTTGATTATTAGTCTTTAAATTACAAAAAATAAGCGAGATAAGGAAATTATACCTGTAGCACGCCCAAGTTGAAAGGCTTTTCAATAGGGGCATGATTTGCAGCTTCAATGCCCATACTTATCCAAGTTCGAGTGTCCAAAGGATCGATTATGGCATCGGTCCATAAGCGTGCAGCAGCATAGTATGGAGATACTTGATTATCGTAACGGTCTTTGATTTTTTTATACAGTTCTTCTTCCTTTTCTTTGGTAATCGTTTCACCTTGTTTCTTTAAAGCAGCGGTTTCAATTTGTAACAATACTTTTGCAGCCGAGTTACCGCTCATCACTGCAAGTTCAGCACTTGGCCAAGCCACAATAAGTCTTGGGTCGTAAGCTTTTCCACACATCGCATAATTACCAGCACCGTAACTGTTTCCAATGACGATGGTGAATTTTGGAACTACGGAGTTGCTCACGGCATTAACCATTTTTGCACCGTCTTTGATGATTCCAGAATGTTCACTTTTACTACCTACCATAAACCCTGTAACATCCTGAAGGAACACCAATGGGATTTTCTTTTGGTTACAGTTGGCAATGAATCTTGTGGCCTTGTCGGCAGAGTCGTTATATATGACGCCTCCAAACTGCATTTCGCCTTTTTTGGTTTTCACTAATTTGCGTTGATTGGCCACAATTCCAACAGCCCAACCATCTATACGTGCATAGCCAGTAATAATAGTTTGTCCATAACCAGCTTTATACTCTTCAAATTCTGAATTGTCCACCAAACGGTTAATGATTTCGTACATGTCATATTGTTCGGCTCGACTTTTAGGAAGGATTCCATAGATTTCTTCTGGAGATTCTTTAGGCTTTGCGCTTGCAGCTCTATTGTAACCTGCTTTATCAAAATCACCAATTTTATCTACGATGTTCTTAATAGTGTTCAAAGCATCTTTATCATCTTTAGCTTTATAATCGGTGACTCCCGAAATTTCACAATGGGTTGTAGCTCCTCCCAAGGTTTCATTGTCAATAGTTTCACCAATGGCAGCTTTTACCAAATAGCTTCCTGCCAAAAAGATGCTACCTGTTTTATCTACAATTAATGCTTCATCACTCATAATTGGCAAATAAGCGCCACCCGCAACACAGCTTCCCATTACAGCTGCAATTTGGGTTATTCCCATACTGCTCATTACGGCGTTGTTTCTAAAAATCCGTCCAAAATGCTCCTTATCTGGGAATATTTCATCTTGCAGTGGTAAATACACACCAGCACTGTCCACGAGATAAATGATAGGAAGTTTGTTTTCAATGGCTATTTCTTGGGCGCGCAGGTTCTTTTTGCCTGTAATAGGGAACCAAGCGCCGGCCTTTACGGTTGGGTCGTTAGCAACAACGATACATTGTTTTCCTTTTATGTAACCAATTTTTACTACAACACCTCCAGAAGGACAACCGCCATGTTCTTGATACATATCTTCACCGGCAAAAGCACCAATTTCAATGCTTTTAGAGTTTTTATCTAAAAGATAATCAATGCGTTCACGGGCCGATAATTTCCCTTTTTCGTGAAGTTTTTCTATTCGTTTCTTACCACCACCCAATTTTACAGTAGCTAAGCGTCTTTTTAGATCGGAGAGAAGTAATTTATTGTGGTCTTCGTTTTTGTTGAAGTTGATGTCCATAGCTGAATTTTAATTTTCGCTAAAGTAAAAAAATAAGTTTTTTGCTGAAAGTATAATTTTTGATAAGAATAAATAGGAATTATTAAATTACATGTAAATAGTTTCCTTGGAAAATAATTTATTTTGTCGTATATTTGCCATGGAAGCTAATTTCGAAATCATGAAACATATTGTAGGCTTTTCGGGTAGTAACAGTAAGACTTCTATCAATAAACAATTGGTAAAGTATACTTTGGAGCAAATGGAAGATGTTACAACTGAATTGCTTGATCTGAATGATTTCACAGTACCACTATTTGGGGTAGACTTGGAAAAAGAACAGGGATATCCTGAGAATGCACAGCTGTTTTTGGAAAAAATGCAATGGGCGGATGGTTTAGTAATTTCATTAGCTGAACATAATGCCGCTTATACGGCTGCCTTTAAAAATATATTTGATTGGATGTCCAGAATTGACAGAAATCTATTTAATGAGAAGCCCATGTTATTGATGGCTACTTCGCCAGGGGGAAGAGGAGGAGCTACGGTTTTAGGTATGGCTTCCGAGAGGTTTCCAAGGCATGGAGCCAATATTGTTGCTAAATTTTCCTTGCCATCCTTTAATGAAAATTTTTCCAAAGGAAGTATTATAAATAAAGATTTGGATGAACAATTGAAGGTTGAAGTTGCCAAATTAAAGGAAGCTTTAAAATAGAAAACTATTGCAGTCATGGGAGATATTTCAAAAGACATCAATTCAAGTTTTGCCAACAATAAATTAAAGGCTTTGATAAATGTGATGTATACATCAAATTGGATAACAAATCATCAAAACAATTTTTTCAAGCCTTTTGGCATTTCTCCTCAGCAGTACAACATATTGCGAATATTAAAAGGAGCAAAGTCCTCTTTAAAGGTTCAGACTATTAAGGAACGCATGATAGATCGTGCACCCAATGCCACAAGACTCATGGATAAATTATGCGCAAAGGGTTTGATTGAACGTATTCCATGTGAGAGCGACAGAAGGGTGGTATTTATTGAAATTACTAAAAAAGGCTTAGAGCTTTTGGATGCTATTGCAGATGATTTTGATGTACAATTGGTAAAGAATCTTACTGAAGAAGAAGCAGGTCAATTAAGTGACCTTTTAGATAAAATGCGTTAATAAAAATTTGAGTAACTATTTAAGTTGAATAAATCTTCTAAACGGAAGAAAAAAGAAAGGAAATTACAATGAAAACAGTAGTTCATAAAGCAAATAGTAGAGGCTTTGCCAACCATGGTTGGTTACAGGCAAATCACTCCTTCAGTTTTGCAGGATTTTATAATCCAGAAAAGATCCACTTTGGGACTTTGAGGGTACTTAACGATGATGTTATTGCCCCCAAAATGGGATTTGGGACACATCCACATGATAATATGGAAATTATTACCATTCCGTTGGGAGGTGTTTTAAAACATAGAGATTCTATGCACAACGAATGGCAATCTGTATTGCCAGGGGAAGTGCAAGTGATGTCGGCAGGTACTGGAGTACAGCATTCTGAGATTAATGGTTCGGATGAAAAACATTTAAGTTTGTTCCAGATTTGGGTGTTTCCAAACAAACAGAATGTAGCACCTCGCTACGACCAAAAGGGATTTGATGCTTCCGAGCGTAAAAACAAATTACAGACTTTAGTGTCTTCTATTGATGAAGATTTTGAAGGAAGTTTGAAAATCCACCAGGATGCCGTCTTGTCAAGAATTGATCTAGATGAGGGAAAAAGTTTCGAGTATCAATTAAAATCATCTAACCACGGAGTTTACGTGATGAATATTCATGGGGAACTTAAAATTGGAGACCAAGTTTTGAATACTAGAGATGCCATTGGTATTTGGGAGACAGAGACTTTTGAAATAACAGCCAATGAAAATTCTGAGATATTATTTATTGAAGTACCAATGATATAGGGCTTTTTCAGAATATATTAAATATAAATGCGTCATGAAAGTGGCGCATTTTTTAGTTTAAAAACACGATATTTGTACTCGACTAACGATCTAAATTTAATAGAGATTATGGCGATGAACAAAAATACGGTTTTGGCTTGGGCCACAACCATTATGATATTTGTAGGAATAGGTTTAATTGCATTGGGTGCTTTTAGGTACAATGAAGTAGCGGGATGGGGCTTTGCTGCTGTTGGTGTTGGCTTTTTTGCAATTGCTTGGGTATTTAATGCTCTTAAAGGAAGGGTATAACCAGTCTACAGTATTAAGAGTCTTTTTAGTTTAATGGAATAATATTTCAAAACACATGAGTGACGATAAAAAAGTGATTTTTTCAATGTCTGGTGTTACCAAGACATTTCAAAGTGCCAATACACCGGTGCTTAAAAATATCTATTTAAGCTTTTTCTATGGGGCAAAAATAGGAATCTTGGGACTTAACGGTTCTGGTAAATCTACCTTGCTAAAAATTATAGCTGGCGTAGATAAAAATTACCAAGGAGATGTAGTGTTCTCTCCAGGATATACTGTTGGGTATTTGGAACAAGAGCCAAAATTGGATGATAATAAAACGGTGATGGAAGTTGTAAGGGAGGGAGCTGCCGAAACAGTGGCCATCTTGGAAGAATACAACAAAATCAACGATATGTTTGGTTTGGAGGAGGTTTACAGCGACCCAGATAAAATGGAAAAGTTGATGAATCGCCAAGCGGAACTTCAAGACCAAATAGATGCAACTAATGCATGGGAATTGGATACCAAATTGGAAATCGCCATGGATGCGCTTCGTACGCCCGAAGGCGACAAAAAAATTGGAGTCCTTTCAGGAGGGGAACGCCGTAGGGTAGCGTTGTGTCGTTTGTTGTTGCAAGAACCGGACGTTTTGTTGTTGGATGAGCCTACCAACCACTTAGATGCCGAATCGGTGCATTGGTTGGAGCATCACTTGGCACAATATAAAGGAACGGTTATTGCCGTAACGCACGATAGATATTTCTTGGACAATGTAGCTGGTTGGATTTTGGAGTTGGATAGAGGTGAAGGTATTCCTTGGAAAGGGAACTATTCTTCCTGGTTGGATCAAAAATCCAAGCGCTTGGCTCAGGAAAGCAAATCGGCATCCAAACGTCAAAAAACGTTGGAGCGAGAGCTGGAATGGGTACGTCAAGGTGCTAAAGGACGTCAAACCAAGCAAAAGGCACGTTTGAAGAATTATGATAAGTTGATGAGCCAAGACCAAAAGCAATTGGATGAAAAATTGGAAATCTACATTCCTAATGGACCTCGTTTGGGTACCAATGTTATTGAGGCAGTAGGAGTGAGCAAGGCTTATGGAGACAAATTGCTTTATGAAGATTTGAATTTTAACTTACCACAAGCAGGAATTGTAGGGGTGATTGGACCTAATGGTGCTGGTAAAACGACAATTTTTAGAATGATTATGGGGGAGGAAACTCCGGACAAAGGTGAATTTGTGGTTGGTGAAACTGCTAAGATTGCCTATGTCGATCAGAGTCACTCTAACATTGATCCTGAAAAGTCAATTTGGCAAAATTTCAGTGATGAACAGGAGTTGATTATGATGGGAGGGCGTCAAGTGAATTCTCGAGCCTATTTAAGCCGATTTAACTTTTCTGGTAGCGAACAAAACAAAAAGGTAAGCTTACTTTCTGGTGGTGAGCGTAACCGTTTGCATTTAGCGATGACGCTGAAGGAAGAAGGAAACGTATTGCTTTTGGATGAGCCTACCAACGATTTGGATGTAAATACGCTTAGGGCTTTGGAAGAAGGTTTGGAAAACTTCGCGGGATGTGCGGTAGTCATCAGTCACGATAGATGGTTTTTAGATCGTATCTGTACCCATATTTTAGCCTTTGAAGGTGATAGCCAAGTGTATTTCTTTGAAGGTAGCTTTACCGAATATGAAGAAAATAAAAAGAAACGTTTGGGAGGTGACTTAATGCCAAAACGTATCAAGTACAAGAAGTTGGTGAGATAATACTTTTTAACTACATAAAATAGAACAGCCTGCATTTGCAGGCTGTTTTTGTTTGATATGTTACTTATCAAATCACAATTTTCTTTCTTAATGTAGATTTTGATCGTTTGTCAAGCAGTTCAATGACATAGATACCCTTTGTAAGTCTATTGGTTTGAATGGTATATGTGTTTTCTTCAGTTTTACCGTCTAGTACAATCTGTCCCGTTATGGAAAACATTTTGTAGTCTAATGATTCACGGAGGTTATATAGTTCAATTACGCTGTTTTTGGAAACTATTTTTATTTCTTTTAGATTGAAATCTTCAATACTTAATGTGGTCTGTCCCGCATTGATGGATTCGCCTGGAGTGGTATTATAGGCGTAGTCTTTAATGGTAATGTTATTGGCGTTTACATCTAAACGTACCCAACCATAGTGGGTATTTGAACCTAATTTAAAGCGTAGACCCACATATTTATTGGGTGTTGCAATAGAAGTTGAATAGCCCCCAGCAATAAATCCATTGCCCTGAAACCAGTTTTGTCCAGAACTAATGGCTTGTCCAATATCTAGAGGGGTTGTTGAAATCCAATTGTATCCATTCTCGGTTCCCATAAAGGAATTGGTGTTTAAAGTTTGGAGATATACAATATTACCCCATGGGAATACCATTTGAATTTGGAAATCATTGGTATTGTCATTATTAGTGTTTAAATTATAAAAAGTACCGGTAATATCAGGATCAACATCGGTATAAACAATTTGTCCCAATACATTTGTGGAGCCGTTTAAAGCCAATGCCATAGCGCTATATTGGGCAATGCTTTTGGATAAATTTGAAGATGCTTGAGTTTTCATAGCTTATAAAGTATTTAAAATAGGGGTTTAACTTATTTTTTGATTAAATGACAATTTTCTTTTTTAATGTAGAATTAGATTGTATATCCAACAGTTCGATGATATATACGCCTTTTGCAAATGTATTGGTGTTAATTATAAATGTGTTTTCTTCGGTTTTGCCTTCAAGGATAATTTGTCCGGTTATAGAAAATACTCTGTAATCCAGTGGTTCAGGTAAGTTGTAAAGCTGAATTTGGTTGGTTAGGGAAACCACCTTAATTCCTTTTAAATTGAAATCTTTAACATTTAACGTGGTCTGCCCTGCATTAATAGGTTCGTTAGGAGTTCCATTATAGGCGTAATCCTTAATGGTAAAAGTATTCATGTTTACATCGAGCCTTACCCAGCCATAGTGTGTGTTTAACCCTATCTTGAATCGCAAACCAACATATTTGTCGGTTTTGCCACACCAGTATCCCCATGATCCGTTACACATAAATATCCCTGCCGTTATCCATTCAGATTGGCCAGAACTGATCACTTGGCCATTGTTTAAGACATTTGGTGAACCATACCAAGGTCCATATCCTCCCAAAACAGCATTAGAATTTTGAGGTTGTATATTAACCCAAGTTTCCAAAGAATCAGATATGTCAAATTGAAAATCATCAGTACTATCATTGTTGAGATCCAAGTTGTAGTTTGGTGTGGTTATGTCTGGATCTATATCAGTATAAACAATTTGTCCCAATACATTTGTCGAGCTCATTAAAGTCATTGCCATTGCGCTATATTGTGCTATTCTTTTGGGTAAATTCGAAGAGGTAGGAGTTTTCATAACTTATTTTTGATTAAATGACAATCTTCTTTTTTAATGTTGATTTCCATTGTTTGTCAAACAGTTCGATAACATATACACCCTTTGTAAGTGCATTGGTATGGATCGTATACGTGGTTTCTTTCGTTTTTCCGTCAAGGACTAATTGCCCTGTTAACGAAAATATTTTATATTCCAATGGTTGTGGTAAATTGTAAAGATTAATTCTGTTTGCTAATGAAATCACCTTTATTTCTTTTGGATCAAGATTATCTATACTTAAAACAGTTTGACCAGCATTAATAGATTCTCCTGGTGTTATATTATATGCATAGTCTTTAATGGTAAAAGTATTCATGTTTACATCTAGCCTTACCCAACCATAGTGTATGTTTAATCCTATCTTTAATCGTAAACCGATATATTTGTCGGTTTTGCCACACCAACCTCCCCATGCCCCGTTGCACATAAATAACCATCCACTTACCCATTCTGATAGGCCGAAACTGATAACTTGGTCATTGTTTAAGACATTTAGGGAGTTATACCAAAACCCATATTCTCCCAAAGCAGCATTGGAATTTTGAGGTTGTAAATTAAACCATGTACCGAAAGAATTAGTTATGTCAAATTGAAAATCATCGGTACTATCGTTGTTTAAATCCAAGTTGTAGTATGCTGTGGTTATATCTGGATCAACATCTGTGTAGATAATTTGTCCATTGGTATCTGTGGCACTAGATAAGGCCATAGCTAGTGTGCTATATTGTGTTAAATTCAGAATAAAATTTTTATTGTTGGGAGTGTTCATGGCAATTGTTTTGGCGAAAAATGTTATTTCGAATAAACCTCATTGGTACACTAGTCTGGTTGAAAGCAAAATCGAGATTTAAAACAGACTTAAACATGTCAAACTTCAACTAAAAATTAATTTCTAAGGAATAGAGAGAATAATGTAATACAGGGAGAAATAGAGAAACTGTATTATTTCCTAAGTTACTGAATATACCAGTAATAAAAGCATTTGAAGACGAAAGTAGGGGTTTTGTAGACAAACAAATATGTTTTGTCGGTGGATTAATTATAAGATGAATAATCAGTTAAAATAATTCACATTAAAATATTGGTAGCTATATTTTTACGTTGTTTTATTTGTGGAGTTTTATTAATTTCATGTGACTTTAATTTTAGTAGTATGAAATCGCACACCAACCATTTTATTAAGCAATACAAGTATACTATTACTCCAGAAGGATCTTTGGGATTATTGGCGTTAGGGGATATTGGCTTGAGAGCCTGGAGGGAAGTAAAGAAACATCATATGCGTCAACAAGATTTTCCCAATGACTAAGGTACTTTTAATTGGTTGGGATGCCGCTGATTGGAATATTATAAGACCGCTTTTGGAAAAGGGCCAAATGCCAGCATTAAAGCGTTTAATGGATAAGGGTGTTTCTGGGAATATGGGAACAATGAGCCCGCCTTTTTCACCAATGTTATGGTCGTCAGTTGCAACAGGAAAAACCCCAGATAAACACGGAGTATTGGGTTTTATGGAAGTGGCCCCAAACATGAAGGTAATCAGGCCTGTTACGGCTACTTCTAGAAAGTCTAGAGCCATTTGGAATATCCTGCATCATGAGGGATTAAAAAGTAATGTGGTAGGTTGGTGGCCAAGTTTTCCCGCAGAACCAATTAATGGTGTTGTGGTGTCGGATAGATTTCAAAAAGTGGATCCAGACCCCAAAAAAACAAATCCAATAAAAATCGGCACGATTCATCCTGAAGAATTGGCTCATGATATCAAGGATTTGCGAATGTTCCCCTATGAAGTTACGGAAGCTCATATTTTGCCTTTTATTCCCAAAGCAGCACAGATTGATCAAGAAAAGGATTTTGGATTACAGTCGTTGGCAAATTTAATTGCTCAAAATACTTCGGTACATGCTGTGGCAACCTATCTTATGCGAGAGACAGCATGGGATTTTATGGCGGTTTATTATGACATGATAGACCATTTTTGCCATTCCTTTATGAAGTATTACCCTCCTAAGCTGAACGGTGTTTCCCTAGAGCATTACGATATTTATAATAGGGCGGTCATTGGAGCCTATCGTTTTCAAGATATGATGTTGGAACGAGTGATGGAATTGGTGGATGAGGAAACCACCATCATTGTAATGTCCGACCACGGTTTTGAATCGGGTGCCAAACGTATTTTGAAAATGCCAAAATATCCAGCGGCACCAGCTCTGGAGCATCGGCAATTTGGCATTTTTGTAGCCGCTGGCCCCAATATAAAAAAGAAAGAAAAAGCATTTGGTTTAAGGCTAATTGATATTGCTCCTACCATTTTGCATATGTATGGTTTACCCATTGGTAAGGATATGGATGGCAATGTTACCCTAGACATATTTGAAAATCCTGAAACACCCAAGTTTATTGATAGTTGGGAACAAGTGAAAGGTGATTTTGGAGAACATGATTCTAATGAATTAAGGGAAGAGCTATCAGATGTCGAAACCATGCAACAATTGATTGATTTGGGATATGTTGAGAAGCCAGATGAAAAACTTGAAGTAGCCATTTTGAAAACCCAATGCGATTTAAAACATAATTTGGCAAGGGTGTTTATAGGAAAGCATGATTTTGAATCGGCAAAGCCATTGCTTTTGGAGCTCATAAAGTATGAGCAACCCATAGATGTCATTCCTTATTATATGGATTTATTGTCCATTAGTTTGTCTGAAAAAGATTTTGATGTAGCTGAGAATTATTTAAACAAGTTACGTACTTTGGATAAAAGGTTTCAGATAAACACTTATTTTTCAGAAGCCAAAATTCTTATAGGAAAAGGAAAGTTAGATCAAGCCTTAAAATTACTTCTCGCTGCAAAAAAACGCCAGCCAAATTCCGAAGTTTGGTACCAAATAGGAATCATATATAGACAACTTCAGAAATTTGATGATGCCAAGGCGGCTTTTGAAGAATCTATTAAGATGGAAAGTGATTCGGCGAAATATCACCAGGCACTGGCTGAAACTCTCATCCGGACAGGGGATTTTGAACGGGCCGCACATCATGCTCTATCTAGTATTAATTTTATAAAATATAATCCTGCTGCACACTACACATTGGGTGAGGCTTTGGAGAAGTTGGGAGATTTGCAAAATGCAAAGATTGCTTATGAAACTGCCTCAAGATTTGTAGTTAAAAAGAATTCTAGAATGGACATGGCTCTTGAGAATGTAGAAGAAAAACTACTCAATCAAAATGAGCCTAACGATAAAGTGTCTTCAATCTATAGAAAGAATCAAATAGTAGTTGTGTCTGGTTTGCCTCGTTCAGGGACTTCTTTAATGATGCAAATGTTACACAATGGAGGTATCGAGGTCTTAACGGATTTTTCAAGGAAACCAGATGAATCAAATCCCAAAGGGTATTTTGAGTATAACCCTGTGATGTCAATACATAAGGATAATTCTTGGTTACATTTGGCTAGGGGTAAATCTGTAAAGGTGGTAGCTCCGTTATTGAAATTTTTAGATCCGCAATACCGCTATAAAGTTATTTTTATGAATCGAGATTTGACAGGTGTAGTGAAATCTCAGCAAAAAATGATTGGTAGGGATACTGATAATTTACCAGTGAATTTGTTGAATGCTTACCGAAAACATTTAAAGGAAGTTGAAATTTGGAAAGATAAGGAACCAGGCGTGGAACTTTTGTATGTGAATTATAAGGATTTAATGGAACATCCAGAAGAGATTTTGCCAGAAATCATTTCTTTTATTGGTTTAGAATTGGATGGACAAACAATGTTAGGTTGCATTGATAAATCATTGTGTAATTGGTAGTGTTGAATTTAAATAAAAAAAAGCCTGCAATTTGCAGGCTTTTTTTTATTTAAAGTATTTCGCGAATTACTTAAGTAAAGCGTTCAATAAAATAGGATCAATTTTTGTGTTTACTTCAGAAATTGGAGTAACAGCAGCAGGGCGTCCGCTTGTAGATTGATCAATATAGCCTAAATAGGTTGTTGCATAATCAAGGGCAATTGGAGTACCATCTACAGAAGCACTATATGAAAAATCAGCTGTTTCCGAGAAGTCAGCATTGATAGCAAAAGCTGGGTCAGCTTCATGACCAAATTCGGTAACAATATCAACTCCGTCTAATGCTAAATAAGCTAAAGAGTAGTAATAAGTTGAAGCTTCGCTGCTAGGGAAAAGTGGAAGACCTTCAGTATCGAGGTCTGTCAATAAAATGAATTGAATGTAATTGGTTGACTCTGTTGTTTGAAAATCACCATTTCCTGCCACTAAAGCCCAAAGCCCATGAGTGTTTTCATCAATTCCGTCATCTGAAGCATCAACTGCTCCATAATATACTAATACAGAGTTTGCTAATTCATAGTTCATTTCATTATAGAATATAGCATTATCTTGTTGTACAGCAATAACTGTTACTGTAACGGTATTACTTACTAAGCTACCGTTTTCAGCATGGATAGTATAAGAACCTGCAGCGGTAGGAGTAAATACTTGAGAAATTACTGCACCGTTTGCATAATAAGTTGAAGTTCCAGTTACATTTTCGTCAAGATCGTTCATTACAGTAAGATTTACTGAACTTCCCATTTCGATACTTGTAACATCAGCAGTTAAGGTAATGGAATTAGCAACTGGATCACCTCCTGAAGAATCGTCATCACTGCTGCTACAAGAAACTAGGGCAGATGTTCCTACAAACAAAGAACATAATAATAAAAGTTTTTTCATAGTTGTTGTTTTAAAATTAAAATTTCGTCGCCAAAGATATACTTATATGCTTAAAAATCTAATAAAACCTGTTAAAATTAATTAGATTTTTCTTGTTAATTTTTTTTAACAGTGATAATAGAAAATATTACTCATTAATTTTAAGATTTTTATAAGAATGTGTGAAATCAATTAATTTCATGACACTTTTACGTATAAAAAAAGAACCTTAATAAGGTTCTTAATTGTTATCGTATAAATGTCCTTCGGTAAAGTCTTTGTAGCTTTCGTCTACCGAAGCTTTGAAGGATTCTAGTTCTGTTAGCCGTTTGTTTTCTGCTTTTAGTTTATACATTTTTATTATAGCAATGACTATAAAAAAAATAAACACAGCAGCTGTAATAATAAGAATTAATGTAAGTTCTGTAGTACTGACCAAAAAATGAGAAGTATAGGCTAAGGTTATCATAATTATACAGATAGATAGGGTTTACCTAACAAAGGTACAATATAAATTTTAACATAAACTATTCGTTCTAAATTTGTTAATAAATTGAATTACATATTTTGGTCGTACCATTCCAACTGTACAACTTCTATGGTTTTATTACCGGCATTTACCAAATTCTTGAATTTTTTCACATCACTGTAACCCTCAGTTCCTTTATAATGGTAGGGATATACTTTTTTAGGTTTGAAATCAAGGACGGCACTCGCAGCACTTCCAACGGTCATCGTGTAAGGAAGATTCATGCATACAAAAGCAATGTCTATATTTTTAAGGCTTCTCATTTCTGGAATGTCTTCGGTATCTCCGGACACATACACTCTGGTACCGTTAATACTTAATACGTAACCATTGCCACGATCTTTAGTGTGGAATTGTAAAGCTTCTTCTCTAAGATTGTACATTGGAATTGCGTCGATATTCAATTCAACTTTTGAAGTTTTAAACCCTTTGCTCAAGCCATTAAACATGAGCTCAAAGTTTTTGAGTAAAGCAGGGCTTAATTTTTCTTTTACTGCACGAGGACCTATAATAATGGTATTTGGTGCGGTAATAGCTTCCAAAGTGGGCACATCCAAATGATCGCCATGGATGTCTGTTATTAAAATGAAATTAGGAGGGTTAATCCCTTTATAAAATCCTGAACCACCAACAGGGTCAATATAGATAGTTGTCCCATTAGTTTCTAAAACCATCGAAGCATGCTCTATGGCCGTAATTTTGATGGCTCCTTCTACAGAAACATTACTTGCGATGTTCTTTTTAACATCAGATTTTTTTTCAGTGGGTGCAGGAGTTTCTTTCTTATTGGGCACTTCATTAGTTACCGAAGAGTCCTTTTCTACCTCTTCAATATCTTCATCTTCAGTGGGAGTGGCCGTTGGACTTTCCACCGTTGGAGGCGTTTCAATTGGTTCTTTTTTGTCGCTTTTACAATTAAATGATAGTAAGGTCGCGGCTAAACTTATTGTAAGGTAGAATTTATTGTTCATAAGATTTTAGTTAAATATAGAATAAGAAATTTTAAATAAATATCATGTAACAAATTAAATTGTTAAACTACTTATATTTTTAGAGAGATTTAATTTTATAAATGGTATTTTTTTAACGAAATTGCCTTTCCGAAAAATTAACGTTCAACTAAAAAATTACAACAAAATATGTCTGATGATTTCGATTTATTGGAAACCAACTCCAATCAAAGCCAAGAAAAAGTAGATGTCAATTGGGGAAAAGCCATTGACACCATGAAGTCCAAATTAGCTCAAGAGGACGATCCTGAAGTGCGTCAAAAGATTTTGAATGCCACTTTGGATGACGTAGTTCATATGGCCGAAAAGGACCGTTCTACGTTGTTGGATGCCATAAAGGATTTAACAGACTATCAGGACGAAGTAGGAATCATATTTGAGGATTTTTCTCATTTAAATGCTGAAGAGCAAAAAGTTATTGATGACGCTATAAAACGTTTGGAACGCGCCAGGGTTGAACTTGAAGATGCCGAGGGGAAGCCAGACACATGGTGGAATAATCTTTGGGGACGAAAAAGTAAAATCAAGGAAGCTGAGCAAGAATTGCAAAATGCGCAAAAAGATAGAGATGCAGCCGATAATAAAGCCAAAGCGTTATTTCAGCAACGTATAGAATCTGCAGATGTTCAAACTTTGTTAAGTGAATTGTCTTTCAAGAGTCAGGCTGCGGTATCTCGATTAAAGAACCGTGAAATGGAAATCAAAGAAGTTGAAGATAAGCTTCAGGATGCCATTGTAGAAGCTACCAAAAACCATACGAAAGCGCTTGAAAAGAAAAAGGAAGTTGAAGCAAAACTTGAAGAGCAATATGCTTTGTTGAAACAAGCTCGCCAGGAACTGGAAGAGATTGTGGATAAACAATCTGCTGAATATGCGCAAGCCGTTGGAAAAGTTACCGAACTTGAGCAAAAGGTGGAGGAGTTGGAAGGTCTTAAAAATGCCTACACTACTTTGGCGGCTTCCAAGGACAGCTTTGTGCACAAGCACAATTTAACCATTAAGGTACTGACATCTTTAAGAAGCAATCTGCAGACACATAGAGCGAAATTGAAGAGTGATACTGAAGAGCGTTTAAAATACTATGATGGCTATGTAGTGGCATTAAAAGCGCGCACCGATCAAGAATTTGCTGCTATTTTGGAACATCTGGGAGTTAAAACAGATGAGCACATTGGGGAGACTTTAGCTGCAATGCATACTGCTAGTGCTAAAGCTCGTCAGGAAATGATGGATAACATTCCTGTTCATGAAAAAGTTATGCAAGGTGTGTATAGTAGTTATGCTGAAGCTTTGCAGGAAATCAGAGAGAAGGATATGGATATTCAAAAGAATTTCGCGGAGCGTTATGGTATCGATATGAAAGAAATTTTTGAAGATTACTATAAAGCAGATTCCAAAGAATCGGTTGAAGTAGAAACTACAAAACCGGCAAAAAAAACAAACGAAGGTAACGACGATTTGTTAAGTTAAATAGAAGCATTCCCTCGAAAGAGGGAATCTCTTTTTTAAAACACCGCTTAGGTGAATTGATCAAATGTTAGAAACTTGGAAACTTCATGACTGTCTATCTAATCAAATAAAAGTTTAAAGTAATTTTTATATGTCTGTAGAGCATATTGTAACTCCCTTGGATTCTGCCTTCCTCGATTCAAAGGAACATTATAATTTTTACCACAATATGGTAGATTTTGCTTTGAAGGAATTGATTGTTAGTGTACAGCGCAATGCATTGTGCACCAAACAGGAAATTGTCTTTTTTAAGCAATATTGCGATTTGTTGATGTATTCCATAGAGGCCATGCGTATTAAATATATGTATGATGACGAGGATAACATGAAGGTAGATTTAACAGAATCTGGCTTTCCAAATTATTTGGAATTCCGGTATTTGTTCAACGACCTTGAACTTCGTGACCAATATTTGGAAAAGTTGACGCCCATTCCTGTGTTGCAAGAGGAATTTCTGGATACCTTGTTACGAAAAAAACAACCAGTTAAGCGAAGCAGGTTGTTTCAGGCAGCTTCCATTTCTTATTATCAATCGGTGAACAAAAATTACATTTTTAATCGTTTTGTTCAGGGGAAAATTATTGCAGCACCAGAAACAGCTCGAACCGAATTAATGACCAGTTGGAGTTTCTTTGATTTGGTACTCAACCGCCCTTTTATATGTTTTATGTATTTCGACTTAAAAGGAAGCAATCATATCGAAGACATTAAAAATGATATTTATGAAGCGCTTAAAACGGTTGGGGACAGAAAAATGGCTATGGACACCATGGCCTATGGTATCGACAAAAAATTGCCGAATATCCTTCCGAAACTTATCAAAAGAATTGATTTAGGACCGCTTCATAATGTATTTGCCAAGGATGAAAACAAAATTACCCATGCCATTTTACAGGGAATAGGGAAAAAGGAAATTCCGTTGGAATCTTATGCCATGTCTTTGGAAATTGACGAAGTGCGTTCCAGAGGGGACTTTAGTGAAGGCGGTTATTTTTCGAAGCAAACCTTTCAAAAATGGAGTGAACCAACAAAGGAAAAGTATGTGTTCGCGCCTCACAGAATCATCCAAATGTTATACAGCAAGACTCCAGAAGTGATGAATCAACTGGCAAAACCGCCTATTGAAATTAGCAGTTTGCCAACCAACTAAAAATTTAAGTGTATTCAACCTAGGTCATTTTAGAGAAAAGAAGAAGAACAAATGACCTTCAAAATATTGAATGAAAATATATGGAACATAATTCCACTTTTCCTATAAAACAAAATGAATTGGATATGCTTCGCGATGAAGCAACCTCATATTTAAAAAGTATTCAATGGGAACAGGGGCAGCGTGCCAAAAACAGAGATAAGGATAGTAAAGATGATTCTATTTTGCTATATCTCTCCAGAGCAAATAATGGCGGTGGTGCAACTGAAATCACCTCCATTTCCAAAACGATTTTAGGTTTAAAAAAGCGTTTATTGCCGGAATCTGTGGCTATTCCGTTGTATTTAAATGAAACACTTTATGCAGTTCAGGAAGGGATTACCTTAGGTATTTGGATTAAGGATAGTTATTACGACGCCTCGGGACTTTCCAGTTTGAATGAACGTAAATCGGCTTTGGATACTTCAGGGAAGCGCGAGTACGAAAGCAAAATGCAAACGGCAACGGCTTTTATGTTATACGCCACGGCTTATAATATTTTGTTTCGTTTAAAGTCTGTCGCTTCAGACGATTTAAGTGTGATGAAGCAAAAGTTTGCAGGCATTCCAGAAGTATCATTGTTGTCTCCTTTAAAAGGAATTTCCTGTATGTTGTTTTACTATGATAAATATTTGTCACATCCTGATATTATCAAGTCAGACAAAGATGTAGTTGATTTTACCGTGGTGTATTTTGAAGCTTTGATTGCTGAAATCCAAATGCGTAAAAGTACTTTGGAATATCAAGAAACCATTTTGGATCGCACTTATAAATTGGAGAATTCGGATTTTGCCATTTCAGGATGGGAAAATGTGTTTATGGGGGCTGCCAAAAGTGTGGAGTTCAATAAAGTCCAATTTGAACAAATCGTTGGAAACCGAGATGCTAAACATTTCGCTCGACGTTTAACAGAACGTTTGTTGAGTTATGATTTCATTGAAAAAAAGAATCCTTTTCAAGAATTAGGCGGTTTTATGCCGGTTTTTATGGGGTATGGAATCCCTGGTACAGGGAAAAGTATGTTGATTGCAGCTATTGCCACAAGGCTCAAAGAGCATTGTGATAATTTGGACATTCCGTTTTTGTTTCACCCAATGCCAGATACGTTAATCAGTACGTTTCAGGGTGGTTCCGCAGAGAAAATGGTGGAATGGATGAAACCCTTACAGGATCCTTCAAAATTGATTTTTGCCCCTATAGATGATGCAGAAAATAATCTTCAGGAGCGAACCTCTCAAGGGGTCTCGGCAGGAGTTAAGGAGGTTATTGGTGTCTTTTTACGTTATACCGAAGGGGCTTATGCTGTGAATTATGGGAATAGTTCCATCGGTTTGTTTACCAACCTCCCGGAAATGTTGGATAAGGCTGTGATTTCACGTGTGCAGGGGCGCTTTAAAATTGATGGAGCCCAGACAGAGCATGACTTCTTGGATCAGGATTATTTATGGTGGCGCAAATTTGAAGACACCATGCCAGATTTTGTAAATATGGAAAATCCAAAAGATTATACTTATTTACAGCATCAAGGATTGGCTAAAAACATGGGAGAAATTCTTCAGGCTGTAGATAAACCAACGGAGGCAAGAGTGCATGATATTTATGATAGAGTGGAAGCTTCATATCCTTCCAATTCGCATTTGTTTTACGCCAATTTGTATAAGGAAATTCAAACTACATTTCCTTTTTTCTCGTCTAGAGATGTTCGTAATATCCAATCGGCCATTTCATTGCGCTTAACAGATTTCGACCTAGATCAAAATTGGTTTGACAATCCAGAATTCTATTTCAAAAAGGATTATGAAACCAAATTTGGGATGTTGAAAGAATTGATGCGTGAGAATATGAATGGTTTGAACTTTTCGGAAATTAGAAGACAGGAGGTAGTTCGCTATTTGGACAATGTAGCAACTATTGCTGATACCGACTTTAAACGTAAAGTAGATGAGCGTGTAGCACAATTGAAAATAGATTTGGAAGCAAGAAAAATGTTTGACAATGGGCACTAATCGTGTGAAAAATATAAACAAGGAAATACTGTCGGACCGATGGGCTTTGTTGGAAAAAGTCAATTATGATTACAAATTGAAATCTGGAGAGTGGGTGCATCAAAATAGGGAATCTTATAATAGAGGTGATGGTGCCGCTATTTTTCTTTATAATCCGAAAAAGGGTACAGTGGTTTTAACGAAGCAGTTTCGAATGCCTACCTATCTAAATGACAATACCGATGGTTTTTTAGTTGAAGCCTGTGCCGGTATGTTGGATAAGGACCATCCGGAAGACTGTATCATTAAAGAGGTAGAAGAGGAGACAGGTTACAGAATTAAGGAAGTAAAAAAAGTTATGGAAGCCTATTCTTCTCCTGGAGCAGTTACCGAAAAAATGCACTATTTTATTGGAGAATATTCAGACGAAATGAAAGTTAATGAAGGTGGTGGTCTTGCGAGTGAGCTGGAAGATATAGAAGTCATGGAATTGCCGTTTTCAGAGGTTATTGAAATGATGGCCCAAGGGCAAATCCAAGATGCCAAAACGATTATTTTAGTACAATATGCCCAAATTCATAAGTTATTGTGATGGAAAAGCTAAAAGCGGCAAATTTATTTAGAAGTGAGTTGCTTCCCGTAAGTGGAAAATTGGTAGAGAGGTATAACCAATGCTTGGTAAAGTTGGGGTTTACGCCTACAAAATTGACACAGTTTTCGATTGATGGCATAGGCTGGAGTCCAGAAATTGCTGAAGAAAAAAATGAAATACACTACCTCAATAATGGGGAAGCCAATCCACATGGCATTTTGATTTCGCCTTTACAAAAAGGGAAGCCTGTGTATGTGCCCTTTCATACGTTTGATAGGGAAATCATGCAATATGTATTTAGGATACATGGTCAAAAAATCACCGATATCACAAGGGATTGTGCCATTTGCTTGGATTTTGACCAAAAAATAGATGTGTTTTACGAACCCTTGGATTTGCTCAAATATAAGGATGTTCAGATACGGTTTCATTTAATCAATGACCTTGATAAAGCTCAGAAAAAACAATTGCAACTTATTGAAAAGTTCAAAAAAGATCAAAACTTTATAGATGAAGGGCTTCATTCAAAATTGCTGGAATCGGCCAATAAATATGGGGATTTACGCAATCGTGATCTAGAATTACCCGATTTACAATTTACTACCGAGTCTTTCTATACCAGAGCATTTGGAGGTGTTTATGTGTTGCGTGATTTCATAATGCCGATAGTGGTGTTTGAAGATTTGCATTGGTACAAGGAGGCTATTAAGGATACGGTTTATGAGGTGTTGATTTACCATGTGTTCCAACCGGAATTAATGGAAAAATTGCGAGACCATGTATTGATTGAATGCGATTTGGAAAAGGTTGTGAAAACTGATAGGTATGACCGTGTCAAGAAAATGGAACTGGCCGAAAGTCTAACGGAACCCAATCATCCTATTTGCGATATACTTAACGACAGTGTCCTGTTTAAAAGTTATTTGAACAAACTGGATATTGAAAGCCGTAAGCGTGTGATGAGTGTTGAGCGTTATTTGGAGAAAATGGAAGTGAGCAATCAATACAAAATTTCGGATATCGTAGACTTAAAAATGTACGAAGCGCTTCATAGTCCGCATTCTTCCTTGAAAGCGAAACACCAAGATTTGATTTGGCAGTTATTAGTGAATATTTCACCAAAAGATGTGTTGTTTTTTTACTGGTACGACAAGGAAGCGTTTTACCAAGAGTTTAATAATTGGGAGGATTCCCTTCAGGATTGGGTGATCCAAACCATTCGTAACAATATCTAAGTTTTTTAGACTAATTTAGTAAGTATCATAACCTTTAAAGCATTGTCATGACACTCGAACTCATTGTATTTATTGCTTCAATTCTGTTTGGACTTCTTATCTATTGGCGAGAGTCCAACGGAAATGGAATGTATCGTACTTTTAACAAAATAATCAATTCCAAAAAACTGCAGATGAAGCCTGAAGACAAAACGGGTTTTGTCTATCAGCAGTCGTTTTTAATCCGGTTGGTATCTATTACATTTTTGTTCTTGATCGCTATAGTCATTGCTCAATTTTTATTACCCATTGACCTAGCAGCCATTTCACTGTTTGCCTCTATGATCGTAGGGACTATTTTAGGTACGTATTTGGCACAATTGATATTCAAGTCGAATGAGGTGATTGATGAGCAAAGTGAATCTCTAGAGGGGATAGTTCAGGAAACTTTTGAAAAAGGGAAGGATTTTATACACGATTTTAAGCAAAAAAACTTGGATAAAGAAATTCCAAAAGAGGAATTACCTAAAGAAACTCCAACCGATAAGGAACAAAAAAGTGCTCGTGAGCGCTTAAAGGACAAGGGGCTATTATAAATTGAACTAACATCTACCATGATTAAAAATTACTGGAACAAAGGAAAGCGCCAAAAGCAAATCACTGTCATTTTGGGAATCGTGATATTGCTTGCACTATTCATTTTAAGAGACGATTACCAACCAGCGCTGTTGTTCATTAGAAAATATATCTTTTTCATTTTGTTGTCGGGAATTGTATTGGCCTTTGGGTTGTATAAATTCCGTAATCAAGCCCATACAGGAAAACGGATTCTAATTTTAGGAATCTTATTAGTGTTTTTTGGATTTCTATATGTCTTGGGCTGGCATTTCAAAATGTACGATTATATGAAAACGTATAACGTTTTTAACCATTTAAATAGAGTAGAGATAGACGATTTACCGCTTACCCAAAATGAGCGTATCCAACCGCTTCAGAATATTTTCTCCATGGCCAACGAAAGTGTTGGCGAAACCAAGGATGTGTCGTTGCCACATTTGGTTAGGGTAGATGGCGAAAACAAATGGACCATGGCTATTCAGCCAACCGAAAAATATGTGTGGCAACGTATCAATGATAATACTGAAGAAGTCTTCGCGGTTTCCAGTACCACACCATTTCCTCGATTTTCAAGTGACAATAGAATTCCGGTAACCTTTTCCATAGGCGAGTCTTTAAAATTCAGTAGAAACACTTACAATGCGGTAGTGCAGAAATTCAATCCGTGGATGTTGTTGAACTACGAACCGGGGGATGTATTCTATATGAAAGACGATTCAGGGAAATGGGTGGAAGTAGTAAGTCTTATAAAGTGGAATGGATTTTTCTTTCCTTATCCAACCTTTGGTGGTGTGATGATTATTGAAAACGGAGAGCACGATTTCAAGGATTATTTAGAACGTATTTTTATTGGAAAGGGAACCTTTGTAAGTCTAGATAACATGCAAGGCCATGATTTTCTTTTGAGACAAAACATTCTTTCAGAAAAAGTATCACGAATCCAGGCTGAATCCTTAAAGTTTTTGGGTGGTTTTTCAGATCCGTTGCCATGGAACATGAAAACAGCGGTAAAAATTCCAAATCTCCCTGATGACCAAAATCAGCAACCTTTCGTAACCGATTGTGATTTTTCGGATACGAAAACAGGAGCTTATAGTGGTTTATACCATTGGTTTGGGTTGGAGCCGGTTGGCGATGAGCGTACCAGTTTAACGTTTAGCGTATTTATACCTGCAGACGGAACCGATGCCTTGTATTATTACGACCATGCAGCCAAAAAGCAAGGGTATGCCGGGGTTTCCGCCATGCCTTTAAAAGTAATTGAATCTAGGAAGGAATTTGATTGGAGTGTGAACAAACCTGTAGAGTTTCGCCCTTATATTAAAAATATTGCGGGTAAAAAACGGATGTTCTTCTTAGGGACTATTTCTGCAGTACGAGAAGATTCTGAAAATTTTGATGGCGCGGCAACTCCAGATTTAGCTTTGGTGGATAGTGAATATCGAGATGTAGTATGGATTGACGTAAAACGTCCTAGTACTTGGGACAAGGCTGTGTACGACCAACTGAATGAAGCTTGGCGTTCCAGTGAAGGGATAGGGGAGTACTATGTAGAACAATCGAAAAATATTGATGTCCTACGGGAAGAGGTAGAAGATTCTTTAAAAGTCATTCCAAAAGTTGATCCTAATAAGGCAGAAATAGAACATTTGGAGCGTCAATTGGATTCATTAAAAAGTGTACAAAACTAAAATGCGTTGATTTGTATTAACGCGAGTTCCCATTTATAAAATCCACAATCATGTTGGCCACGTTGAATGCCACCGTTTTGTTCGTTTCAGAATTTACAACGGCGTTGCTTATATGGAGATACAAAACCTCTGGCATGGTACTAAAATGTGATATAAACTCCTGAGCCTTTTCAACAGGAATGGAGGTAGGCGTTGGTTCAATGTCATGGACAATGCCGTAATCTATATCCAAGCCAAATGAGGCTGCAGTTATATGTTTGGTGGCACGACGTAGTTGCTTATCATATTTCTGCTGTAAAGCTGCAAACTTACCATATTTAACAGCTTTTAGTTTATCCAAGGTTCTTAGAGTGGTTTCAGCAGTTGCTTCGTCATGAATGCCAAGCACAAAATAATTCTTTAGAAATCCTTCGGCGTATGCGTAACTAAAACCGTTTCCGCTGTGTCTTCCTTCTTTTTTTACAAAACCAGTTTGCGAAGATAAGTTGATGGCATTCAATCTAGTGTTCAGTGCAAGGGATGCTCCTTTAAGAATTCCGTAGGCATTGTTCTGTCCGCCACCGATAATTATGGGCTTTTTTCCAGCTTTGATGATTTGATGGACAACATAGGATACTTTTTGATCTATCAACTCCATTTTACGTCGCGCTTTAGCAATATCTTTTTTGCTATCTGGGTCGTAGGAAAGTAGTTTTTTTTGGATTTTTTTAAAGTCTAAAGACCCTAGAATGAGTACTTTTTCGGGTGTAGTAATAGTATTACGGTTTCTATTTGTTAAATTTTTTAGAACCACTTCCCATGTCTTGGAAGTCCCTATTTTACTGGTGTTGGCGAAGATTCCTAAATCTTCAGGAATACCAAAAAGAACATAGTCAACGTCCAAATTAACAATATCGTCGTATATATTTGTGAGGCCCGAAAGTAATTTGACCTGTGCCCCAAACTTGGAATCGGTTGAACCTTTTTTAGTTAGGTTTTTTAAATCTTGCTCTTTAAAAAGTATAAGTTGATCCATGTAGGATTTTTAGTTTTAAAAACGTAAAAATACAGTTTTATTTATTTACTTTCGACTCACAAAACAATTAAGAATTAACGTTACACTCACTAAAAAAAGAACAATTATGGAGAATACAAACAGTAAGAGTACGGGATTAAAGGTAGCCATTGGTATTTTATTGGTTCTGTTTATCGGGACTGGATTTTATACTTCTAAACTGTACACTGACAAAAAGCAAACTGAAGCTACACTAATCAAGGAAAAAGATCAGGTGATGGCCGATTTAACCAACATGGCAAAGCAGTATGACATTGCTATTAATGAAAATCAAGTAGCCAATGAGAACTTGGTAGAAGCTAGAGAGCGTATCCAAGGCTTGATGGATTCATTAAAAATCTCTCAAAACAGTGTAAACAGTCTTTGGAGATACAAGAAGAAGTTTTTAGCCCTTCAGGAAGAGTTTGATCAACTTTTGGTTGAAAACGACCAATTGAAAGCTGAAAAATTGCTTTTGGCAGCGTCTTTGGACAGTACACAAGTAGAATTGGCAGAACGTACCATGTTTACGGATTCTCTTTTAGTTGAGAATACAGAATTGGCAACCGTAATGGCTAATGCTTCTACTTTACAAACAGTAGGTTTGAAGGGTTTTGGAGTTATTGAAAGAAGCTCAGGAAAATTGATTCCTACTGAAAGAGCTCGTAGAAGTGATAAAATTAGAGTTTGTTTTACCGTTGCCAAAAACACTTTGGTAGGAGCGGGCGACAAAGAATTGTATGTTCAGGTTTTGGATCCACATGACAATGTATTGGGTGCCAATGAGCAAATTCAATTTGAAGATAAAGTGTTAAACTATAGTTTGATAAGCAAGTTTAACTACGAGAACAGAAGTTTGAATATTTGTGAGTTTGTTGCTCCAGCAGATGAGAACTTTGAAGAAGGACGTTATGTAGTAAACGTTTTCAATGAAAAAGAATTAATATCTACTACAGAGTTTACACTTCAGTAAACCACAGATTTTGATTGATTGATAGCAAAAAGCCGAAAGTTAAACTTTCGGCTTTTTTAATATGATTATTTCAGAAGTTGGCCATTAATGATGACTTGATCTATCAAATTATCTCCAAAGGCATAAGGTAGGTATTCGTAGCCTGAAATAGGTTTCGTAATAATAACATTTGCTTTTTTACCTCTACAAATACTACCGTACATATTACTAATTCCCATAGCGTAGGCTCCGTTAATAGTTGCTGCATTAATCGCTTCCTCTGGAGTCATTTTCATTTTAATACAAGCAGTACTTACTACAAAGTTCATATTGCCACTTGGCGTAGAACCAGGGTTATAATCGGATGCCAAGGCCAAAGGTAATCCAGCATCAATAATTTGTCTGGCAGGTGTATAAGGAATGCTTAAGAAATAAGAGCAGGAAGGCAGCGCCACCGGCATGGTATTACTGTCTTTGAGGGCTTCGATATCTTCGGGGACCATTTCCTCCAAATGGTCTACGGACAACGCATTGTATTTTACGCCTAATTCAACGCCTCCAAAGGCATTAAATTGATTCACATGAATTTTGGGAATGAGGTCATGTTCTATTCCTGCTTTAAGGATGCGTTCTGTATCTTCCAAGGAAAAATATCCTTGTTCGCAAAACACATCTATATAATCAGCCAATCGATCTTCAGCAGCTTTCGGAATCATTTCATCAACAACCAAATCCACAAAGCCTTGCTTGTCATTTTTATATTCTGTTGGGACTGCATGAGCCGCCAAAAGAGTGGGTTTGATAAAGGCTAGGGATTCCTTCTTTAAACGTCTGATGACACGTAACATTTTGAGTTCGGCAGGAACTGTCAATCCATAACCAGATTTTATTTCAACTGCACCTGTTCCAAGTTTGATAACCTTGTTCAAACGCTCCAAAGATTGCTTGTAAAGTTCCTCTTCGCTTGTGTTTTGTAGTTTTTCAGCAGAATTTAAAATGCCGCCACCACGGCTAGCTATTTCTTCATAGCTAAGCCCATTGATGCGGTCTACAAATTCTTTGGAACGGTTGCCTGCATACACAATGTGGGTATGTGAGTCGCACCAAGAAGGGAGCACTGTTTTGCCCGTAGCATCAATAACCTCTTCGGCGTAGATGTCTTCACAATCTTCCATGGGGCCAAACTCCACAATAGTGTCATGTTCAATAAGTAAATAGGCGTTTTTTAGGGTTGGTAAGACTTTCATATCCTTACCTTTTACAATGGTTACATTGGTTTCTCGAACCTGTACCAATTCCTTAATGTTTTTGATAAGTATTGACAAAACGTAGTATTTTTTTCAAATTTCTTCAATTTTTTGTTAAAAAAAAAGCGCCGACATCAATTGTCGGCGTTTTCATCTGATATTATGATATTTATCAGTTTTTGAATATTGGAGCCAATTATTTGATACTTCCAATTATTTGATACTTCCAATCATATCTTCTGGTTTCACCCAAGCATCGTAGTCTTCTGCGGTTACATACCCTAAATTGATGGCTTCTTCTTTTAAAGTAGTACCATTTTTATGGGCAGTATTGGCAATTTCAGCAGCTTTATAATAACCAATTTTGGTGTTCAAAGCAGTTACCAACATCAAGGAGTTGTTCAGTAATTGCTTGATAACGGCGTGGTTTGGTTCAATACCAGAAGCACAGTGCTCTTCAAAGCTTACACAGGCATCACCCAAAAGTTGTGCAGAGTGCAATACGTTGGCAGCCATCATTGGTTTAAATACGTTCAACTCATAGTGTCCTTGTGTACCTCCAACAGTTACAGCAACGTCATTACCCATTACTTGGGCACAAACCATAGTTAAAGCTTCACATTGGGTTGGATTTACTTTTCCTGGCATGATAGAACTTCCAGGTTCGTTTGCTGGGATGATGATTTCTCCAATTCCTGAACGTGGTCCAGAAGCCATCATTCTAATATCGTTGGCAATTTTATTCAAGGAAACAGCCAATTGTTTTAATGCTCCGTGGGTTTCTACCAAGGCATCGTGAGCCGCCAAAGCTTCAAATTTGTTGTGGGCAGACACGAAAGGCTGGTTAGTGAATTTTGCAATGTATTCAGCAACCAATTCAGAATAACCTTTAGGTGTGTTAAGACCAGTACCAACAGCGGTTCCTCCAAGAGCCAATTCAGCTAAGTGAGGTAAGGTGTTTTCTAAAGCACGTAAGCCGTGATCCAATTGCGATACATAACCAGAAAACTCTTGACCTAAAGTAAGGGGAGTGGCATCCATAAGGTGGGTTCTACCAATTTTTACCACATCTTTAAAGGCCAATGATTTTTCGTGAAGTGTGTTACGTAATTTGATTACTCCGTGAATGGTGTTTTCTACAATTTTCTTGTAGATAGCAATATGCATTCCCGTTGGGAACGTATCGTTGGAAGATTGTGACTTGTTTACGTCATCGTTAGGTTGAATGGTTTTTTCTCCCTCTCCAATCACTTTTCCTGCAATTTGGTGGGCTCTATTGGCAATAACCTCATTAACGTTCATGTTACTTTGGGTTCCAGAACCAGTTTGCCAGATTACCAACGGAAATTGGTCATCATGTTTTCCTTCTAGAATTTCATCACATACTTGAGCAATTAAGTCCCTTTTTTCTTCAGAAAGTACCTCAAGGTCACAGTTGGTATAAGCCGCCGCTTTTTTCAAGTAGGCAAATCCATAAACGATTTCCAATGGCATCGAAGCAGGTGCTCCAATTTTAAAGTTGTTTCTTGAACGCTCGGTTTGTGCACCCCATAGTTTGTCTGCAGGCACTTGTACCTCACCCATGGTGTCTTTTTCTATTCTATAATTCATGATGATTAGGATTTTTATTTAAAAACACAAATTTAAGTTATTTGAAGGTGAATTAATAACGAATCAGCAATTATTGACAGTGGTTTTCTATATCAAATTTGAATAGTGTTTGAGATAAAAATTCCTTGTATTTATGGTGAAAGTTTGGGTATGAAAAAGGTAGTTGACAGGTATTTTAAGATGTTGAAATTAAGATAAATAAAAAGTGATGTTTGTGTTAACTGTTTCGTTTTCAGAAGCTTTATTGCTACCTTTAAAGAGGAATCAAAAAACAATTATTATGGCAGCATTACGATTAGGAGATGAAGCGCCCAACTTTACGGCGCAATCATCCGAAGGAGATATCAATTTTCATGAATGGCTGGGGGATAGTTGGGGGATTTTATTTTCCCACCCAGCCGATTATACACCAGTGTGTACCACCGAATTAGGGACCGTGGCTAAGTACAAGAAGGAATTTGACAAACGCAACGTTAAAGTGGTAGCTTTGAGCGTAGATGGACTGGAATCCCACAAGGGATGGATTGACGATATTAACGAAACACAGAATACAACTGTGAATTTTCCAATCATCGCAGACGAAGATAGGAAAGTGTCAGAGCTTTATGAAATGATACACCCTAATGCCAGTGAAAAGTTTACGGTAAGATCGGTGTTTGTGATTGATCCGGATAAAAAAGTAAAATTGATTATTACATATCCAGCGTCTACAGGTAGAAATTTTGATGAACTATTACGCGTGATAGATTCTTTGCAGCTTACGGCTTATCATAAATTGGCAACGCCAGCTAATTGGCAAGCAGGCGATGATTGTGTAATCTCACCCTCGGTAACTACAGAAGAAATCGCCAAATTGTTCCCAAAGGGTTATACCGAAGTGAAGCCCTATTTACGTATCACACCACACCCAAACCTTAATTAAGGTGAAATAGTTTTGAAATTATGGCAGCTATAAATCCTTATTTGACCTTCAACGGTAATTGCGAAGAGGCATTTAACTTTTACAAATCGGTTTTTGGAGGGGAGTTTGTGTATTTGGGAAGGTTTAACGAAATTCCTCCAGGGGAAAGCGGACCGGGAATTCCCGAAGCGTATCAAGACAAGATCATGCATGTTTCTCTCCCTATTGGGAAACATCACATATTGATGGGAAGTGACAACCATCCTGCTTATGGAGAGGTGAGTTTTGGACAGAACATTAATATTTCAATTTCAGCGGAAACCAAAGAAGCAGCGGATAAATTGTTTAACGGCCTTTCGGAAAACGGTCAAATTACTATGCCGATGGCCGATGTATTTTGGGGCGACTATTTTGGAATGGTGATAGACCAATTTGGTGTGATGTGGATGGTGAGTTTTAATAAAAATGCTTAATAATTTAAATTATGTTACAGACAATTGCGTTTTCTACTACTATTGAAGCGCCAAAAGAAAAAGTTTGGAAGGCCCTTTGGGAAGATGAGAATTACAGAAACTGGACAAGTGTATTTACGGAAGGTTCCCATTTTGAAACCGATTGGAAAGAAGGAGGCAAGATTTTGTTTCTGGATGGAAAAGGTGAGGGGATGTATAGTAAAATAGATAAAATGGTTACTAATGAATTAATGGCTTTTCAACACTTGGGAATGTTCAAGGATGGTAAAGAGCAACCACTTGATGAACAAACAAAATCTTGGGCAGGTTCCAAAGAGATTTATACATTGACTGAAAATGAAGGAAACACTTTGTTGGAAGTCAAGTTGGATACGGTGCCTGGTTTTGATGGTTATTTCAATGAGACATTTCCGAAAGCGTTAAAAAAGGTAAAGGAATTATCTGAAAGCTAAATGTTATCAAGAATGGTATTTGAATACATTTTTGTATTTGAAACAAAGCAAAACATGTGTAAGTTATTTACATATAATACTTTAAAAGCTGTTTGTTTTCTTGTGTTTTTGCCCTCATATGGACATTCCTAATATTATGTTAATAAAATTCATTCTCTTATTGTAAAACAAAACACTTTGTGTTATCTTTGCGGAAGTTATAAAAAAGACACCACATGTTTGAGTTTGATCAGTATTTAGGATTTTTAGCATTTTTAACCATATTGACTATTGGATTCTGGTTAATGATATTTTTATTGACGTTTGTAATTCCTTATTGGATTGGAGGAGCTTTAATGGAACGTCTTAAAGAAATGAGAGAAGAAAAAAAGGCAAGTCGTATTAACAGTTAATATTCGATTGTTTTTTTACAATATAAAAAAAGGAAGCCAAATGGCTTCCTTTTCTTTTTGTAGTGATTTTGAAGTTATCCTTCAAAATCCATGTCGTCACCACCATTGTTTTCACGTCTTTGACGTTGCTTTTGTTGGTTGAAACGGTATATAAACGATAAGTTTATAGAGCGCTGACGCCATTGGCTCTCACTGTATCTTGTAAAGAACTCGGTTGTTGTTAACGAAGTTCGTTTACGAGAATTAAATACGTCTCTTACGTTTAACGAAATAGTGGCATTGTCTTTAATAATCTCTTTACTAAAGGCCAAATCCATAGAGAAAATCCCATCGGTATCACTTTGTGCATCCTGCACAGCACCTCTATAATGGGCGTTGGTTTGCCAATCTATTTTGTAAGGTAGAGTAACTTTAGAGCTAAATCTTGCAAACCAGCTGTTGTTCTTGGCACTATAGTCTACACCATTAAAGTCTCCATCTGTATTAAACTGGAAAAAGTTAAAGCTTGTATTTAATCGCAACCATTGTTTTGGATTGTATAGGATTCCAAATTCTCCACCAGTTCTTGTATTTGTAGAAAGGTTTATTGGAATGGTTCTGATTACTTGTATGCTTTGATTATTCTCTTGATTTGCAATTTCTTGAACTCGTTGAAACGAATTGGTTTCATGTTGATAATATACCGAAGCCGTAAAGGTCAATTTATCCCAACGTTTTAAATAGCCCAAATCAAAGGCACTCGCAAAGGCTGGTTCTAGGTTAGGATTACCTTGAAATACATTGGCACTACTAGATCTGGTAGGGAAGGGGTTGATAAACCAGCTTCTAGGTCTGTTGATTCTTCGGTTGTATCCAAAAGAAATGTTCTCTTCTGAATCTGATGAGTTTCCTGAAAGGTTGTAAATCACATTCACCGTTGGGAACAATCCTAAATAGTCCTTCTTAAAGTTGGTTTGGATGGGAAATCCAAAGGCAGTGTTCAAATCTTCTTCAGATAATCTGGAATCAATTTTTCCCTTTATTTGTGTCTGTTCCAAACGCAATCCAAAAAGGAACGAAAACTTTCCAAACTTGTTTCCGTATTGCGAATACACAGCATTAACATTTTGTGTGTATTCAAAAATATTGGAATAGGTATCGTTTAACTCATATATACCATTATAATCATTATCCTGTTCAAGTATATAATCTGTAACCGCATTATTAAAATTCCCTCGATAACCAGCTTCAAAACGACCATCTTTTCCTAATGGTAATACATAATCTGTTTGGATAAGGAATTCATTTTTATCTTCTATTGAAAAGATTTGTTCAGGTACTATAAGTTCTGGATCATCTTCATTTGTAAAAACATAGTCTTCCTTAATAAAAGTGTATTGGTTTTCATGATCGTTTTCGTATTGAAAATCGGCCGTAATTTGATGTCCTTCTTTATTGAAATGGTTGATGTAATTCAAAGAGAATTGGTAATTGTTGTCATCTTCAGTTTGTTTTTCACGACGAAGCGTTTTTTCAACCTCTGTACCATCATTATCGTAGCGCTGGCTATTGTTTGTGGAAAGATCGGCATCTTCCCCGTATCTATAGAATACACTACCAGTAAGCGAAGAGTTTTCCGTTAGGAAATATTCAATCCCAATGTTTCCGTTATAGTTCCTGTTTAAGCGCTCCATTTCTTGCTTTTCACGAATACGACGGAATTCAGGCTCCTCAATCACACCATCTTCTTCCTTGTCAAAATAGTTCACATCTCTGAAGAAATATCCAGGCGCATCAAAATAACGCCACCCAATATTTGAGAACAAATTGAACTTTTCGGTTCTATAATTAAGGTTGGCAGTTAACCCAACATTATCAGGTGTACCAAGGTTAAAGTTCACGGAACCATTGAAACCAAGGGTCTCTTTTTGACGTAAGATGATGTTCAAAATCCCAGCAGTACCTTCGGCATCGTAGCGCGCAGAAGGAGAGGTGATTACTTCTACGCGTTCAATGGCTTCAGCCGGCAACTGACTTAAAATATTCGAGTCTCCAAAACCTGCCATTGCAGAAGGTTTTCCGTTGATTAAAATACGCACGTTCTCGTTACCACGCAGACTAATAGCTCCTTCGGTATCTACAGAAACGGAGGGCACATTATTTAAAGCGTCGCTGACCGTACCACCAGCCGTGGTGATGTCTTTTCCTATATTATAGATTTTTTTATCCAGTTTGATTTCCACAGAAGTACGTTCGGCAATTACTTCCACTTCATTTAAGGATTCCACGTCCAATGAAAGGTTGATGGTTCCTAAATTAGTGTTGTGGTCTAAAGTTCTATTTTCTAGTGTTTTTTTCTTGTATGAAATATATTCAATAGAAATGTTATAAGTTCCTGTGGGCACTTTTATGGAAAAATTACCTTCCGTATCGGTAACTCCTCCAGTGGTTATTTTGTTTTCTTTTGTATTAAAAAAGGAAACCGTGGCATATTCCAATGGAAGGTTCACATCGGCGTCCATAACCTTTCCTGTAACTACAATTTCCTTGTGTTTTTGGGCGTAAATACTGTTGTTTAAGCAAATTAAAGCAATAAGGGTCGTTAATAAATACTTCATTTCTAGTTGTCAGCTTTTTTTCTCTTTCGTTTGTTTTTTTTATTCTTCTTAATTTGCTCTTGTGGATGTTGGACAGCGTCTTGAACTTTCTGGATGGTTTCTTCCGAACAAATGTCTTTTAAATCTGCAAAGTGGGTTCTGTCAAGTTCGGCAAGTTGTTCTTGTAGAACATAACTTTCCAAACGAGCCTCATAAAGCTCTTGCTTGGCATCAAAATAGGAGTAGAGTTTTTGTTTGATAATGTGTTTTTGGAAGTCGTCCACTTCCAAACTATCTACTAATTCTTGAATGAAATTTTCTTTTTCCTCTTCTAGTTTTTCTTTGTAGCGTTCCATTTCCCTTTTTTGGCTGTCGCTAGTTTGGGAAACTACTGCAGTTGTTCCTAAAGTGAAGAGTATAAAAAACAAAATTAACCTATGCATAAACCTCTATTTTTACGTGTTTGACCGCAAAAATAGCTTAAGGTTTAGCCAGCATAGGTTAAAGTTATGTTAAAGAAACCCTAAGGAAAGGGCTATAGAATGGTAAGGATTTTGGAAGCAGGCCTTCCAACAACGGCCTTGTTTCCTTTAATAACTATTGGACGTTCAATAAGTTTTGGGTTGTTTGCCATAGCCGTAATGATGTCGTCATCGCTAAGGTCTTTCCCTTTAAATTCCGTTTTCCAGATAGCTTCATTTTTTCTAACCAATTCAATAGGTGAAATCCCCAAGAGTTTCACCAAGTTGGCCACTTGTGTTTTGTCAGGAGTGTCTTCAAGATATTTAATCACCTTAAATGGCGCTCCGTAAGTTTCTAGGATTTCAATGCCTTCTCGGGATTTGCTACATCTTGGGTTGTGATAAATCTCAATCATGTTGTTTATAAATTTTCGGGAGCTTCCTGTTGTCCCATCATCATTAAATATGCTTTTAAAAATGGTTCGATATCGCCATCCATAACGGCATCTACATTACCTGTTTCATGAGCCGTACGGACATCTTTCACCAATTTATATGGATGCATTACGTAGTTTCTAATTTGGCTTCCCCACTCAATTTTCATTTTACCGGCTTCAATGTCTTCGCGTTGTTCCATCTGTTTTTGAAGCTCAATTTCATATAACTGCGACTTCAACATTTGTAAGGCTCTGGCACGGTTGTCGTGTTGCGAACGTGTTTCGGAACAGGAAATCTGAATCCCAGTAGGTTTGTGAACAAGTTGTACTTTGGTTTCCACCTTGTTTACATTTTGTCCTCCCGCACCACTGGATCTTGCGGTTGTAATTTCAATATCGGCAGGGTTGATCTCAATTTCAATAGTATCGTCCACTAAAGGATACACATACACCGATACGAAACTGGTGTGTCTTTTGGCATTACTATCGAAAGGAGAGATACGCACCAATCGGTGTACACCGTTTTCACCTTTTAGCCAACCAAAGGCAAAATCGCCTTCAATTTCCAAGGTTACTGTCTTAATACCGGCTACGTCACCTTCCTGAAAGTTCAGTTCCTTTACTTTGAATCCGTTTTTTTCGGCATACATCAAATACATACGCATAAGCATGCTTGCCCAATCGCAGGATTCTGTCCCTCCAGCACCGGCAGTAATTTGCAATACAGCACTTAAACTGTCACCTTCATCAGACAACATGTTTTTGAATTCCAAGCGTTCAATAAGCTCTAAAGCGCTAGCATATTGCGCGTCTACTTCTTCAGCAGAAACATCATCGGCTTTATAGAATTCGTAAAGGACTTCTAAATCTTCAACCAGTGTTTTTGAAGTGTTGTAGTCTTCAACCCATTTTTTCTTCTCCCGGAGGGATTTCATGATCAGTTCGGCTTGCTTAGAGTCGTTCCAAAAATTAGGGTCGAATGTTTTTTCTTCTTCGTTAGAAATTTCGATTAGTTTGGCATCAATGTCAAAGATACCTCCTCAACGCTCCCAGGCGTTCTACAAGATCTTTTATTTGATCGGATGTAGTCATAAAGATTAATTTTTTTTCAAAAATAACACACATTTTTGAAATGACTAAACCTTTGGTGGCTTTTATTGTTCGTAGGTGACTTCTACGGAATGTTGGGTTTCATTTTTTCCTGTAGAATAAATGACACCTTTAATTGGGGAACAATCGTTGTAATCTTTTCCATGCGAAACCTTTATGTGGTTGTGATCGGCCAAAATATCGTTGGCAGGATCAAAACCAACCCATCCCACTTCAGGAATATAAGCTTCTACCCAAGCATGCATTTGTGAATCTCCAAAAAAGCCATCTCCTTGATGTAGGTAGCCCGAAACATATCTGGCAGGAATGTTGTTTTGACGTGCAATGGCAATAAACAGATGCGAAAAATCTTGGCAAACTCCATGACGGTGTTCAATGATTTCATCCAATAAAGAACCAATATGGGTCACACCAGCTTTAAAATAGATATATAGGTAAGTCCATTTGTTGAGGGCAACAAGATTATCCAAAATTGAAATTGACGGATCAAATTTATAGAGGTCAAGATGTTTAGATGGAAGTTTGGTAAGCTCTGTGGGGGTAAGGTAACTTTCGTGTTCAATTTTGAAGTTTAAACTATTGATAGCTTCAAATTCTTGTGAAGGCTCCAAATTGGAAGTAAATTGAAACGGATTAATTTCCTCTTTGGTCAATTTAAATTCCGCTTCAAACTGAATATCTCCAAAAGGTTGCTTGCAATGAATCCTAGCCGTTTGAAAGTTGTAACCGTTGATGGATTTTTCGATTCGGGCATTAACGGAAGTTTTAAAATCACTGAACACCAACTTTTGGGAAACATTGTTTTCAGGAATGATCATAAATTGCCAATATGCCTCAAAAACTGGGTTTTCGTAGGTGTTATTGGACTTATATTTAATAGTGTAGTCAAATGCCATGTCTTCAATAAAATAGGGATGCAAAAATAACCTATTGAGAGGAACAGTTTGAGTTAAAAAAAGTTAATAGTTGAAGTATTCATAATCTAATTTTGTGCAGATGTTCGCTAAATCCTGCAAAGTGTAATCTATAAATTTGGAAACATCTGTTTCAATTTCTTCCACGGTTTTAAATTCGTATTCTGCTCGCATTTTTCCAACAAGAAACGCTGCCGATGCTTTGTCTCGTTCCTTTAAGGAATCTATGGTTGCCATATGGTTTTGTATTTGATTCAAGGAATTCATCACAGACCTGGGGCAATTTGGGTTGAGTAACAAAAATTCCAGCGTAGTGTTTTGATTAGGCGTTTTTTTATAAAACCGTCTGTTCATATCGTAAGATTCGCAACACTTTAAAAGCGTGGTCCATTCAAAACTGTTTTCAATAGGCTTAGAATAACCTCCCAAGGCCTTTTGGGCGTCCTCATGTTTGGTTTTGATGATGCGGATGATTTGTGTGGCGCGTTCAATGTTGATTCCTAAGAGCACCAAGGCATAAATTTCGTCGTGTAATAAGGTGCTGCGTATTCTTCCCCTTAAAATAGAGGTCTGCTCTATAACATGTGTAGTAAAATCGTGAAGTCCACTTTTAATTAAAAGTTCCTTAGGGAAATCATTGACATAGTGGTAAAACTTATTAATGGATTCGTAAAATTCTGTGGACATGGAATCTCTGGAAGTATTGGCATTTTCCCGTGCATATTTTATGCAATTAAAAATGGAATAGGGCTTTTTGGGGTTTAAGCCTACATTATAAATGATATCTTCCTCACTGAGATCTTTTTCTTTTTTCGGAACATCCCCAACCATTGTGGCTATGGATTGTAGTACAAATTTTCGGGACTGGGATAGTTTATTCGGTGCATCAAGCGACGAAAAGTAATTCACGTTCATAAAACGGGCTGTGTGTTCAGCACGTTCAATATAACGTCCCATCCAAAAAAGATTATTGGCTACTCTTGCTAGCATATTGTGTTATTTTTTTAAAACCCAGGTATCCTTGGAGCCTCCTCCTTGCGAAGAATTCACAATTAGATTTCCTTTCTGCAGTGCAACACGTGTTAGTCCGCCTTTAAGTACAAATTCCTTATTGTTACCCAAAAGCGTAAAGGTTCTTAGGTCGATATGGCGTTGCTCAAAGGAATTGGAATCTTCAATATAAGTGGCATGTACAGAAAGTGACATGATGGGCTGTGCGATGTATTTTCTAGGGTTTTCCTTAACGACTTTTTTTACGTTTTCAATTTCCTCTTTAGTGAGTTTGTTTCCAATGGAAATACCATAGCCACCAGCTTCGTCTACCGGTTTTACCACCAATTTGTCTACATTTTCCAAGACATACTTTAAATCGTCTGGGCGACTACAGTGGTAGGTGTGAACATTGTTAAGAACAGGTTTTTCGCCAAGGTAAAACTTAATGATTTCTGGCATATAGGTGTAAATGGCTTTGTCGTCGGCAACCCCTGTTCCTGGAGCATTCACCAAACTGACATTCCCTTTTTTGTAGGCTGCAAACAGTCCTGGTACCCCAATGGCTGAGTCTTGCCTAAATTCCAAAGGATCTATAAAGCCATCGTCAATACGGCGGTAGATAACATCTACTTTTTTAGGACCAGTAATGGTTTTCATATAGACGAAATCATTTTCCACAAACAAATCACGACCTTCCACCAATTCTATTCCCATGGTTTTGGCTAAGTAGGAATGCTCATAATAGGCCGAGTTGTAAATGCCGGGCGTAATCACCGCACAGGTTGGAATGTCAACGCCATGTGGTTTTACCGATTCCATGATTTCCAATAAATTTTCGGCATAATTGGTGACATTATGGATTTGGTAATGGTTAAACACCCCAAACAAAGCGCGCTTCAAAGCGTTTCGGTTACAGATAACGTAGCTAACCCCAGAAGGACATCTGATATTGTCTTCAAGAACATAGTAGTTGCCATCGGAATGTTTTATGAGATCGGTTCCTGAAATATGGTTATAAATACCACCTGGAGGATCCAAATCCTGCATTTGTCTCAAGTAGTTGGCCGAGGAACTGATAAGCTCCATAGGAACTATTCCAGCTTTGATAATTTGTTTGTCGTGGTATAAATCCCAAAGGAAAGCATTCAAGGCTTTGCTGCGCTGCAAAGCTCCTTTTTCAATGGTTTTCCATTCTTTGGCTTCGATGATTCTAGGAAATAAATCGAAAGGGAAAATCTTTTCCTGAGTTTGTGAATCCCTGTAGACCTGAAAGGTAATTCCTTGATTGAAAAAGGCGGCTTTGGCCTTCTCATTCAAAGCAGCATAGTCTGAATTGGAATGGTCTCTATATAGTTCAAAGATTTTCTTGTAGGTTTTACGAACTTTTTTGTTGTCATCAAATATTTCATCGAAAAGGCCTTCATTTTTGATGTACGAGGAAAATAATGGATTTGTAATTTTCGATTTCATTTGTGCTAATTTTCTCTAAAATAAAGATAAGTTTTAACTTAAGTTGGTTGAAAAATGTAATAATAGATGTATAAAAATGAGGTTTTTGTAATTATTTGGTGATTAATTAATAAAATACTAAAAAGGAGTTGGAATTCAAAAAAGCCCATCTTAGACACTTCACAATTTTTGGTAATAATTTGAATACGCCATTTAAATAATTAGTTTTATAGACTAATTTATTTTCTATGAAAAACAAGCTTTTAGCAATTTTATCCTTTCTCTACATATCTTCAGTATTTTCACAAGTTCTGGAAGGGAAGCAATTAGAATCCTATAAGGGATTCTTTAATTTTTACTATGAAGAAGCACAGGACAAGATTTATTTGGAAGTAAATAAATTGGATACTGAATTTCTGTATGTGAATTCCTTAGCCACAGGAGTTGGTTCTAATGATATTGGTTTGGATAGGGGGCAGCTAGGGGATAACCGTGTTGTAAGCTTTACCAAAGCAGGAAACAAACTGTTGTTGGTTCAACATAATTTGGACTATAGAGCCAATACAGACAACGACTTGGAGAAAAAAAGCATTGAGCAGGCTTTTGCAAAATCGGTGCTTTATGGCTTTAAGATAGAAAAGGAGAGTAATGGGGCGTATATTATTGATTTGACCCCTTTTTTATTGGAGGACAGACACGAGGTAGCCAATACACTGAAACGTTCTAAAGAGGGAAACTACAAGGTAGATTTAAGTAAGAGTGCCTTGTCTTTGGGGCGAACAAAGGCATTTCCTGAAAATGTAGAATTTGAGGCCTTGTTGACTTTTTCGGGAGAGCCTTCGGGAACTAAACTGAGAACCGTTACACCAACGCCATCTTTAGTGAGTGTGATTCAACATCATTCCTTCGTGGAGTTGCCAGATGATGGCTATCAACCAAGGGGTTTTGATCCCAGAAGTGGGGCGATTTCCATTTCCTATTTAGATTATGCTACCCCAATTCAAGAGCCTATAAAAAAACATTTCATCATTAGACATCGATTGGAAAAGCAGTTTCCAAATGAAAAGGTAAGTGAGGCCAAGGAACCTATTATTTATTATTTGGACCC
Source organism: Mangrovimonas sp. DI 80 (assembly GCF_001975575.1). Classification (NCBI taxonomy): domain Bacteria; kingdom Pseudomonadati; phylum Bacteroidota; class Flavobacteriia; order Flavobacteriales; family Flavobacteriaceae; genus Mangrovimonas; species Mangrovimonas sp. DI 80. Next base: position 117,554 of record NZ_MSDT01000005.1, read on the forward strand.
TGGTACTCCAGAACCCGTGCGTTCTGCTTTATTGGAAGGAGCAAGTTGGTGGAATGAAGCATTTGAAGAGGTTGGTTTTAAAAATGCTTTTCAAGTAAAAATGTTGCCTGAGGATGCAGATCCTATGGATTGCAGATATAATGTGATTCAATGGGTGCACCGTTCAACTCGCGGATGGAGCTACGGAAGTAGTGTGATAGATCCTAGAACAGGCGAAATCATCAAAGGTCATGTGAGTTTGGGGAGTTTAAGGATTCGTCAGGATTTTATGATTGCGCAGGCTTTATTTAATCAGCCATTTGTCAAGAGTGATGATAATTACCAACCAATGTTGGAAATGGCATTAGCAAGAATTAGGCAGTTGAGCGCGCATGAAGTTGGGCATACCTTGGGTTTTGCCCATAATTTTGCTGCTAGTGCCAATGACAGGGCTTCAGTGATGGATTATCCGCACCCGCTAATTGAGCTTCAAGGAAAGAATATTGATTTATCTAATGCCTATGCAACGGGAATTGGAATCTGGGATAAGGTTACAGTAGCCTATAGTTATTCTGAATTTTCGAATTCAACAAATGAAGGAAAAGCTTTAAATGCTATTTTGGATAAAGCCCAAAAGGAGGGACTTCGTTTTATTACAGATTCTGATGCTAGAGCACAGGGAGGTGCCCATTTGTTGGCCCATTTATGGGATAACGGAGAAAGTGCTTCTGAAGAATTAAATCGAGTGATGAAGGTTAGGGAGCAAGCCATAGCCAATTTTTCAGTGGATAATATCAGGACTTATGAGCCTTATTCGGTTTTGGAAGATGTATTTGTGCCACTGTATTTCTTTCATCGATATCAAACAGAGGCTGCCACAAAAGTAGTGGGTGGTTTGGATTATAATTATGCGGTCAAAGGCGATGGACAATTAACTGGAAAAATAGTGGATGCCAAAGTTCAAAAAGAGGCTTTGGAAGCTGTTTTAGGAACACTATCTGCGGAACAATTGGCAATTCCGAAGGATAAATTGGAATTATTTCCGCCACGGGCTTTTCAATATAACAGAGGGCGCGAATCCTTTTCAGGAAAGGCGGGCGTAGCTTTCGACCCTTTAAGCGCAGCGTCCACCTCAAGTGAGATGACTTTAAAATTGTTATTACATCCAGAAAGAGCCAATAGATTAGTGACGCAAAAGAGTTTGGATAAAAATCAAATAGGTCTGGAAGACGTTTTAAATGAATTGATTGAAAAGTCGTTTCATCAATCATATAAAAATGCTTATTTAGATGAAGTTCAGCAAATGGTGAATGTGAATGTTTTAAAATATGTAATGAATTTGGCCGTTACCGAAAAAGCTTATTTTCAAGTGAATGCCATCGCAAGTAATGCTTTGGAAAATATTTCCGCAGAGCTAAAACAAAGCAAAAACAACTATGCTTCGCATTACAATAGATTGATAGCTGAATTCAATAAAGAACTTAAGGAATTTGAGCTTGAAGAAGCCCCTAAAATTCCAGATGGATCACCTATTGGAACCAATATGTGTAATTATGTTTTAGATTAATATGATAGTAGATTTAAGAAGTGATACGGTAACAAAACCAACTCCAGAAATGATGGAGGCCATGATGGCTGCTAAAGTGGGTGACGATGTGTTTAGGGAAGACCCAACGGTCCTTGAATTGGAAGAACGCATAGCCAGTATGTTCGGAAAGTCAAGTGCTTTGTTTTTCCCTTCTGGAAGCATGGCCAATCAAGTGGCCATAAAATTGCATACCAACCCAAGTGAACAGGTAATTTGCGATAAATATGCCCATATCTATAATTATGAAGCTGGAGGAGCTTCGTTTCATAGTGGTGTTTCCTGTAAATTAATTGACGGTTACAGAGGTATGTTTACGGCCAATCAGGTTAAGGAAGCTATCAATCCTCCACAATATTATTACAGTCATACTTCCTTGGTGGAAATTGAAAACACGACCAATAAAGGCGGTGGTGCGTGTTGGGATTTTAAGGAATTGGAACGTATAAAGGAAGTCTGTAATGAGAATCAATTGGGATACCATTTGGATGGTGCCAGATTGTGGAATGCTTTGGTGGCAAAAGAGGAAAGTACCCAACAATACGGTGGGCTGTTCGATACCATTTCGGTGTGTTTGAGTAAAGGTTTAGGCTGTCCAGTAGGTTCTGTGTTGGTTGGTGATGCGGATATCATGGAGCACGCTATTCGTTACAGAAAACTTTTTGGTGGGAATATGCGTCAAGTGGGATTTTTGGCAGCAGCTGGACTGTTTGCTCTAGATCATCATATTGAAAGGCTTCAGGAAGATCACGACAAAGCCAAAGAAATTGGAGCAGTTTTAAAGGAACTTCCGGTTATTAAAAGCATTGAGCCAATTGAAACCAACATTGTAATTTTTGAGTTGAATTCGGGCGTTGAAGAGGAGGTTTTTGTTAATGCTCTAAAAGAAAAAAACATCCATATTATTGGAATGGGAGGGGGAAAACTAAGAATAGTCACACATTTGGATTATACATCGCAAATGCATGACTATTTTTTATTGAGTTTAAAAACTTTGAAATTTTAACTTATTTGAACATGTCCATTCCTGGAATGTTTGGCATTCCTTCTTTAGCTACAGCAGCAATTTCGGTTTCGTTAACGGTAGTGGCGCGCTCGATGGCCTTGTTAAGGGTTAGCAGTAAATAATCTTCCAACATTTCCTTGTCCTCAAGCAATTCATCGTCAATGGAAATGGATTTTATGGTTCTGTTGGCGGTGATGGTAACTTTCAATTTATTGTCGTTACTGGCTTCGTCAATTAATACCGTATTTAGGCGCTCTTTAGTGGCTTCAACTTTCTTTTGGGCTTCCTGTAATTTGTTCATCATGCCCATCATATCTCCAAACATAATATTCAATTTTATGGTTTCCTGCAAAATTACCAATTCTCTCCAAAAAAAGCATTAATATTAAGTTAACACCCAAATTGTAATTAAAACCCTATTTTTGCACTCTTCAAAAATTAAACTTAATGACACAAGTAAAGGTACAGCCCCCTGTTGCTAAACGTATTCCTAAAGAGTTAAAGATTCACGGCGATGTTAGATTAGACGACTATTTTTGGTTGAATCAACGTGAGGATCAGGAGGTTCTTGATTATTTGAATGCCGAAAATGCCTATTGTGATGAACTGACGGCTCATACCAAGGAATTTCAAGAGCATTTGTTTGAGGAGATGAAGTCTAGAATCAAGGAAGACGATCAATCTGTACCTTATAAATACAATGGTTATTGGTACATTGTAAAATACGAAACAGGAAAAGATTACCCTATTTACATAAGAAAAAAGGAAACTCTAGAAGCTGAGGATGAACTGCTTTTTGATTGTAATGAAATGGCACAAGGTCATGATTATTTTCGATTGGTGGGACTAAATGTGAGTCCAGATAATACACTTATATCCTTTGGGTTGGATACTGTTGGACGTAGGAATTACACCTTGAAAGTGAAAAATTTGGTAACCAATGAAATATTGCCGGATAGTATTGAAAACACCACAGGTTCTGCTTCTTGGGCCAATGATAATATTACATTGTTCTATACTAAAAAGGACACAGAAACCTTAAGATCTGACAAGATTTACAAACACAAGTTAGGCAATGATGAAACCAATGATACGCTTGTGTTCCATGAAGCGGATGATACCTTTGGGGTGACCGTATACAAATCCAAATCAAGAAAGTATTTGGTAATAGCTTGTTACAGTACTTTAACGAACGAATACCATATTTTGAATGCCGATACACCTGACGAAAGTTTCAAATTGTTCCAAGAACGTATTAGGGGAGTGGAATACAGTATTTCGCATTATGGTGATAACTTTTATGTGGTAACCAATTCAGATAACGCAACCAACTTTAAGTTGATGAAAACCCCTGAAACGGCTACCGGAATTGAAAATTGGCAAGAAGTCATAGGCCATCGTGAGGATGTGTTGATTGAAGATATTGACATTTTTAAGGATTTCTTGGTAGTTAGTGAGCGTAGTAATGGATTGAATGAAATAAGAATTATCCGTTGGGATGGTACAGAAGATTATTACCTTCCTTTCGATAACGAAACCTATACAGCTTATACAGGAACCAACGTAGATTTTGATACCGATATTTTAAGATATGGCTACAATTCATTGACAACGCCATCATCTACCATAGATTTCAATATGGTTACCAAAACAAAAACGGTAAAGAAAGAACAGGAAGTTTTGGGTGGTAAATTCGACAAGGAAAATTATGTTTCCGAGCGTATTTGGGCCACTGCTGATGACGGCACCAAAATTCCGATGTCTATGGTGTATCGCAAAGGAATCAAAAAGGATGGCAGTAATCCATTGTTGCAATATGCCTATGGTTCTTATGGTTCAACCATTGATCCTTATTTTTCAACCATTCGTTTAAGCTTGTTGGATCGTGGATTCATTTATGTGATTTCACATGTTCGTGGTGGTGAATATTTAGGACGCCAATGGTATGAGGATGGAAAATTATTGACCAAAACCAACACGTTTACAGACTTTATTGCCTGCTCAAAGCATTTGATATCTGAGAAGTATACTTCTAAAGAGCATTTATATGCCTTGGGAGGCAGTGCAGGTGGTTTGCTTATTGGAGCTGTTATAAATTTGGCACCTGAACTTTACAAAGGGGTAATTGCCGCCGTACCTTTCGTGGATGTGGTTACCACCATGTTGGATGACAGCATCCCTTTAACTACGGGAGAATACGACGAATGGGGGAACCCGAATGAAGTGGATTATTACAACTACATGAAATCCTATTCACCTTATGACAATGTCAAAGCCCAAGATTACCCCAATATTTTGGTGACCACTGGTTTGCACGATTCACAAGTGCAATATTGGGAACCAGCTAAGTGGGTAGCTAAACTAAGATTATTGAAAACCGACAGTAACAAATTACTGCTTAAAACCAATATGACTGCAGGTCATGGCGGGGCTTCAGGACGTTTTGAAGCCTTAAAGGAAGATGCCGAAGAGTACGCATTTTTGCTGGACCTGGAGAATATTAATAACTAGTTAAAAAAAAAACGTTATTTTTGCGAGGTTTTAGGTGACATTTTTTTAATTTGTGACTGATAAATAGCATTTATGAAAGAAAACTTACAAGTATTTGATAATGTGTTGGAACTCATAGGGAAAACACCACTTATCAAATTAAACAAGATGACTTCAAACTTCGATGGTGACTTCTATGCTAAAGTAGAAGCTTTCAATCCAGGACATTCCTCTAAAGACAGAGTTGCACTGCACATCATTGAAGAAGCAGAAAAAAAAGGAATTTTGTCACCGGGAGATACCATTATCGAAACTACTTCTGGAAATACTGGATTTAGTGTGGCAATGGTGAGTATTATCAAAGGCTACGAATGTATCCTTGCGGTGAGCTCAAAATCTTCAGCAGATAAAATTGACATGCTGAAATCAATGGGAGCAAAAGTTTATGTTTGCCCAGCCCATGTGAAAGCAGATGATCCTCGTTCGTACTATCAAGTAGCTAAGCGTTTACACGAAGAAATTAAAGGCTCTGTCTACATTAACCAGTATTTCAATCAATTAAATACAGATTCTCACTACAATAGCACGGGTCCTGAAATTTGGGAACAAACCGAAGGTCAAATCACGCATTTGATTGCTTGTAGTGGTACAGGAGGAACTATTTCAGGAACCGCTAAGTACCTGAAAGAGCAAAATCCAAATGTAAAGGTGATAGGAGTGGACGCTTATGGGTCGGTATTGAAAAAGTACCACGAAACCAAAGAGTTTGACGAAAAGGAAATCTATCCATACAGAATAGAAGGTTTAGGAAAAAACCTGATTCCTTCAGCTACAGACTTTGATGTTATCGATAAATTTATCAAGGTAACAGACGAGGAAAGTGCCCATACTGCTAGAGAAATATCAAGAACTGAAGGTCTTTTTGTGGGCTACACCAGTGGTGCTGCCATGCAAGCCATTAAGCAATTAAGTGCTGAAGGTGAGTTTAAAAAAGGCGATAAAGTTGTTGTGATTTTCCCAGACCATGGATCACGTTATATGAGTAAAGTATACAGTGATAAGTGGATGGAAGAACAAGGTTTCTTTGATAGCAAAACTGAAATCGAAGCGATTCAATACGTAAAATAAGATTCATAATTCAGTAAGAAAGCCTATCATATAACCGTTTAGATGATAGGTTTTTTTGTGCATTAAAATTATGAACACAAGTTTATAAATTAATTATGCAAAGCGGATAGAATTAACTAATTTTGCCGCTATAACTAGACAAATTTTAGCTTTAATGAAAGATTTATTTGATAAAATATACAAGGATAAGGGACCTTTAGGAAAATGGGCCTCTCAGGCTGAAGGCTATTTTGTATTTCCAAAATTGGAAGGACAAATTTCCAACAGGATGAAATTCCAAGGAAAGGAAGTTATCACTTGGAGTATTAATGATTATTTAGGATTAGCTAACCACCCAGAAGTTCGTAAAGTAGATGCCGAAGCTGGTATCGCTTATGGTTCAGCGTACCCAATGGGTGCTCGTATGATGTCTGGTCACACAGATTTGCATGAAAAATTGCAGAGTGAGTTGGCTGATTTTGTAAATAAGGATGCTGCTTACCTTTTAAACTTTGGTTACCAAGGAATGGTATCTACCATTGATGCTTTGGTTTCTAAAGATGATATCATCGTTTATGATGTAGATGCACACGCCTGTATTATTGACGGTGTTCGTTTGCATATGGGGAAACGTTTTACCTATAAGCACAATGATATTGAAAGTTTAGAGAAAAACTTAGAAAGAGCTACTAAAATGGCTGAGCAAACCGGAGGAGGGATTCTTGTAATCTCTGAAGGAGTATTCGGTATGCGTGGAGAGCAAGGAAAATTGAAGGAAATTGTAGCCCTTAAAGAAAAATTCAACTTCCGCTTTTTGGTGGATGATGCACACGGTTTTGGTACTCTAGGAAAAACTGGAGCTGGAGCAGGTGAGGAGCAAGGAGTTCAAGATGGTATCGATGTATACTTTGCAACGTTTGCTAAGTCCTTGGCCAGTACAGGAGCTTTTATTGCCGCAGATCAAGAAATCATAGATTACTTAAAATACAACTTACGTTCTCAGATGTTTGCCAAGTCATTGCAAATGCAATTGGTGGTTGGAGCTTTGAAACGTTTGGATATGTTGAAAACTATGCCAGAGCTTAAGAACAAGCTTTGGGAGAATGTAAACGCATTGCAATCTGGTTTAAGGGACCGTGGTTTCGATTTGGGAACTACACAAAGTTGTGTAACCCCGGTTTACCTTAAAGGAAGTATTCCGGAAGCTATGGCTTTAGTTAAGGATTTACGTGAAAACTACGGAATTTTCTGTTCTATCGTAGTTTATCCTGTAATTCCAAAAGGGTTGATTCTTTTAAGAATGATTCCAACGGCTACTCATACCATGGAAGATATCCAAGAAACTTTAGAGGCTTTCTCATCAATCCGTGAGCGTTTGGAGAATGGAACTTATAAAAGACTTTCTGCTGCTGTTGCCGCTGCAATGGAACAGTAATTAGAAAAACTATAAAATAGAAAAGCCACTTTTTAAAGTGGCTTTTTTTATGCTAGAAATCTTTTCTGTAGGTTCTGCGTCGTTTTGTTATTGGCGATTCAAAGTTTTTCCACAATTGGTGAATGGCTATGTTTTCTTCCAGTTCAGGGGTCCTTATACATCGCTTTACACCATCTTTTCTGAAGGAGTCGTAGAATTCTTTAAAAATTAGAGCAGTAACACCCTTGTTTTGGTATTCAGGATGCACGCCTATTAAATAAAAGACGGCTTCTTCGCTATGTTTTTTAGCCTTCAATAAGTGATAAAATCCAAATGGGAACATTTTTCCTTTAGCTTTTTGTATGGCTTTCGAAAAGGAAGGTAATACTATGGCAAACGCAATGATATTATCGTCTTTATCCAAAATGAATTTGATATAATTAGGGTTGATCAAAGGGATGTACTTCTTTTTAAAATAATCCTTTTGTTCTTCTGAAATTGCCACAAAAGAAGCTAGTTTGGAGTAGGTTTCATTGAACAGGTCAAACATTTTGTCTACATAAGGCAACAGCTCATCAATTTTTGTGAAATTAAGGGAACGAACACCATACCTTCTGGAAATAAGCGGAACCATTCTCTCAAATTGTTCAGTTTTTACCTTATCAACATCGAAATAACCTTCGATATATTCTTTCTGTTTAACGTAACCAAGTTTTTCGAGATGGGTGACGTAGTAAGGATGATTATACCAAGTAACCATAGTACTCAATTGGTCGTAGCCTTCGGTTAACACACCAACCTTATCCAAATTGGAGAATCCCATAGGACCTTCAATAAATTCTAATTTATGGGCTTTTCCGTATTCAATAACCTTATCCAAAAGTGCCTTGGTCACTTCTATATCATCAATAACATCAAACCAACCAAACCGCACTTTTTTGTCTTGGGATTTTACTTCGGTCCAGTTGATAATGGCTGCAATTCTTCCAACAATTTCATTGTTTTTGTAAGCTAAAAAATAAGAGGCCTGGGCATGCTTAAAAACTGGGTTTAATTCCGGATCGAAGCTTTCCACTTCATCTTTGATCATGGGAGGTACCCAATATTTATTGTTCTTATAAAGCTTGAAGGGAAATTTAACGAATGCTGTTAGGTCTTTTTTGGAATGTATTTCTTTTACTGTAATCATGTGTCTCCTCGGGCAAAATAATTGTATTTGCCACTGTCATTAAAAATCTGTGTCTATTTTCTTTTTGTTTTTATTGGCGCGTTGCTTACGCTTCATTTCGTCTTTGGCCGAATTGTTGTTATCTGGCTCTTTGTCCTTGTGGAAATCAAATCTGTAAGACGCTCCAATATTAAAATTGAATACTGATGGTGTGTCTTTGGTATTCAAAGTAACGGCTGTATCTAACTGGAAATTTTTGTTCCAAAGATAAGCACCCCCAAATCTAAACAAATTATCGGCGTAAAAGTCGCTTTTGATACCTTGGGTTTCACCAAACAGTACCCATTGTTCGTTTAAGGATTTGGTTAAGGTGATGATATATTGAAAATCCGAATACTCAGAGCCTATTCTGTCTTTTATAAAATTCAAGACCAATACCCAACCGTTGGAAAAATTGTTTTGGGTGGCAATCATAATTTTTGGGCTAAAGCCTTCTACATCCGGTGCAGTATAGGGATTGTCCTTAGAATCGAAATTGGCACCAACATAGGCCGAAACAGCTGGAATTAACGATTTCCATTGAAATTTTCTGTTAGCATGGTAGCTATAAATATTAGGTTTGTCCTCTTGGTTTTTATAAGGATCATAAATTAAATATTTGGCACCAAGGGTAAAGTTTTTAAAGTTGGAGCGCTTGGTTTCCTCAGAAATGGCAGAGCGGTTATCGGTGAACTTGTCGTTTTGATAAACCCCTTCTAAATTGATTTCCAATTGCTCAAAAAACAGTCCGTAACGCGCCATAAAATCTACTCCAAAACCAGATACTTCGTATTGAAGAGGCGTGTGCTTTTCCTTCACATAATATGGCCCCATCTCGAATTGCAGCACATTGGTTCCAACAGAAAAAGCACTGCTAGAAACCCCTGGGCGGTTGGAGTTGATAACATCGGTATATTGAGCAAAGGATATGGAAGACGCCAAAAAGGCCAGTAATAATAAATAGGTTTTCATGGGTTTCATTTGGTACATAGCGTTTTAGAGGTTGGGCTTTGTTAGTGTACTGTTTGATTTCAAAACTACATAAATTTTTTCATTCTAATATGATACCCTTAAAACGATGGAGTGTCAATTCCATTTTATATTTTTTTTAAGGTTTTATGCGGGTGTTTAAGGAAAGAGAATTGTATTTTTGACAAAAAATAATTCATGTTGCAAACAGCATCTGCGGTGGGCCTTTTAAGAACAATATTAATAATACTGCTGATTTATTACGGATTGAAAATCCTTTCCAGGATTTTTGCGCCGCTTTTGGTGCGTTATATGTCCAAAAAAATGCAGGAACGTTTTGGAGGACAATTTCAACAGCAACAACCAAATAGAAAAGAAGAAAAAGAAAAGGTAGGGGAAACGGTCATTGACAAGATGCCCAAAACCGATAACGCTTCAAATAAAACCGTAGGAGAATATATAGATTACGAAGAAATTGATTAATTTTCGCAATCATTCGATAATATATATTCATGCATTTTCCAATTAAAAGAATTCTTCCACACCTACTGGTTTTAGTAGGTTTTATTGTTGTTTCATTAGCATATTTTAGCCCAGTTTTAAAAGGAAAGGAAATCTTCCAAAGTGATATTATGCACTATAAGGGGATGGCCAAACAACAAAACGATTTTAGAGAAGAATCGGGCACCGAAACTTATTGGACCAACAGTGCCTTTGGAGGCATGCCAACATATCAATTAGGTGCCCATTATCCACATAACTACATCAAGAAATTAGATTTGACACTTCGGTTTTTACCAAGACCAGCCGATTATCTATTTCTATATTTTATAGGGTTTTATATCCTATTATTGGTATTAAAGGTGGACTTTAAGTTAGCTGGACTGGGAGCTTTGGCCTTTGGTTTTTCAACCTATCTTATTATTATTCTGGGAGTCGGTCATAATGCCAAGGCGCATGCCATTGCTTATATGCCATTGGTTTTGAGTGGAATTTTACTCACTTTCAGAAAAAAATATATCGGAGGTTTTCTATTAACCGCCGTTGCTTTGGCCTTGGAAATCTGTGCTAACCACTTTCAAATGACCTATTATTTACTGTTGTTGGTATTGATTTTAGGTTTGGCTTATTTGGTGGATGCTTATAGAAATAAGGAATTGCCACATTTCTTTAAATCCGTTGGAATCATTGCTGTTGCAGCAATTTTGGCTGTTGGGCTGAATGCCACGAACATAATGGCTACTCAGGAATATGTTAAAGAAAGTACCCGTGGTAAAAGCGAATTGACCATTAATGCTGATGGTTCTCCAAAAGAAGTTACCAGTGGCTTAAGTAAAGATTACATCACGGAGTACAGTTATGGATTGTTGGAAACTTTCAACTTGTATATCCCAAGATTTATGGGAGGTGGAAGTCACGAAGATGTAGGGCCAGATTCGGCCATGTATAAATTTTATACCAATATTGGGGCATCTCCGGTTGAGGCTGCGAGAGAAGTACAGGCCACACCAACGTATTGGGGAGACCAAAGCATTGTGGAAGCGCCTGCCTATATAGGAGCCGTAGTGTTATTTCTCTTTGTTTTAGCCTTGTTTTTTGTGAAAGGTCGCTTGAAATGGTGGCTTGTGGGTGGTTCTATACTATCCTTATTATTGTCCTATGGAAAGAATTTAGGGTTCCTAACAGATCTATTTATAGACTATGTCCCATTATATAATAAGTTTAGAGCAGTTAGTTCTATTCAGGTGATTTTGGAATTATGTATTCCTGTATTGGCCATTTTGGGACTTACCCAATTATTTAAAAATGAAGACGACAAGGAAACCAAGGAAAAGGCCTTAAAGTATTCGGCGATGATTACGGGTGGTTTGGCTTTAGTTTTCTTATTGTTTAAATCTTATTTCTTGGATTTTGTGGGAGTAAATGATGGCTATTTCCGTCAGGCTTATGGCGAGTATGGACAAAGTTTTGTAGATGCCCTAAGAGAAGATAGAAAGTCTATGTTTAATGCAGATACCATCAGAACGTTGGTTTTGGTACTATTGGCTTCTGGGACTATTTTCTTATTCCTTCGCGAGAAATTATCTCAAGGGAAAGTCATTTTGATAATGGCTTTATTGATTGCTTTTGATTTGGTTGGGGTGGATAGACGCTATGTGAACAATGATAATTTTGTGTCCTCTTTAAAAGTGAACAATCCTTATCAAGCTTCTGCAGTAGATCTGGAAATCATGAAGGATCAATCACATTATAGAGTGTTTGACTTAACTTCAGGAGGGGCTAGAGCTTCTTATTTCCATAACTCTTTAAGTGGGTATCATGCGGCGAAATTGGGACGTTATAATGAATTGTATGAATTCCATGTGTCCCGAAACAATATGGAAGTGCTCAACATGCTGAATACAAAGTACATCATAGCACAAGATGAAAAAGGAAATGTGTTTCCTTACACTAATGAAGAAGTCAATGGTAATGCGTGGTTTGTTTCGGAGTTGAAGACTGTAGAAACCGCCAATGAGGAAATGTTGTTATTAGATAGTTTGAATACCAAAACTACGGCGATTTCTTCTTTGCCAATTGAAGCGAAAAAATTTACGGTAGATTCTTTGGCGACCATCACTTTAACTGATTTTAAACCGAATTACTTAAAATATACTTCTAATAATTCAAATGACGGTTTTGTAGTGTTTTCTGAAATTTACTACGGTCATGGTTGGCAGGCCTATGTAGATGGGATTGCTGCAGAACATATGAGAGTAGATTATGTCTTGCGAGGAATGAACGTGCCATCAGGCACGCATACCATAGAGTTTAAATTTGAACCTAAAGTAATAGCTACTGGTAGCAAGATTTCTTTAGCGAGTTCTGTAGTGTTGGTATTATTACTTATTGGAGGTGCAATTTTTGGATATAAAAAAATGAATGAACGTGCCTAAAAAAGCACTCATTATAACATATTATTGGCCTCCAGCTGGCGGACCTGGGGTACAACGCTGGTTGAAATTCGTAAAGTATTTGCCACAATTTGGTGTGGAACCTATCGTGTTTTGTCCGGAGAACCCCAATTATCCCATTGTGGACCAAAATATGTTGAATGAAGTTCCGGAAGGCACTAGGGTTTTAAAACTTCCTATTAAAGAACCGTATCGTTTTGCCAATTTCATTTCAAAAAACAAGGCTAGTGAAATTAGTTCAGGAGTAATTCCAAAAGCCAAAAAGCAATCCTTTGTTCAAAAGCTCTTGCTGTATGTACGTGGAAACTTTTTTATTCCGGATGCCCGTAAAAGTTGGGTAAGACCTTCGGTTGAATTTCTTTTAGAATATATTTCAAAGAATGACATTGAAACGATTATAACCACAGGGCCTCCGCATAGTTTGCATTTAATAGGAATGCAGTTAAAGGCTAGGTTAGGAGTGACTTGGATTGCAGATTTTAGGGATCCTTGGACGACGATTGGCTATCATAAGGAACTGAAGCTTTCAAAATCATCCAAGGAAAAGCACTTAAAATTGGAGCAGCAAGTGTTGCAAACTGCCGACCATATTTTGGTAACAAGTAATAACACCAAATTGGAGTTTGAAACCAAAACGAGCCAGCCCATTACCGTAATCACCAATGGATATGATACTCATAAGGTAGCTAGACCAGAGAAGGATAAAAAGTTTACGATGTCCCATATTGGGTCTTTGTTGTCTCAACGCAATCCTGTTCAATTTTGGAAAGCTATTTCTGAATTGATTGATGAAAATGAAGACTTCCGTAAAGTGATTCAACTTAATTTGACAGGGGTGGTTAGCGACGATGTATTGCAAAGCATTTATCATCACAACCTAAAGGAGTATGTTCACTTGCAGGGATATGTGCCGCATACCGAAGCTATAAAAGCTCAAATGCAATCGCAGGTGCTGTTGCTAATTGAAATAGATTCTGAAGACACCAAAGTGATCATTCCAGGGAAATTATTTGAGTATATGATTTCCAACACACCAATCATTGCAATTGGGCCTATGCAATCCGATGTGGAGCGCATCATTAAGGAAACCAATACGGGACACTATTTTTACTACAATGAAAAGCAACGTATAAAGTCGCAAATATTATTGTATTTTGAAGCTTACAAAGCAAATTCTTTGGTAACACAGCCTATTGGTTTGCAACAATACAGCAGAAAATCATTGACTGAAAAACTGTCGAAACTAATTTAAACCAACCTGAACTTCTATGGGAATTGTCATTAAACAATCCTTTAAAAACACAGTCAGTACATATCTAGGATTTGGTATTGGTGCCATCAATACTTTGTTTTTGTATACCAATTTCATTTCTGATGAATATTACGGATTGGTTGGTTTTATATTGTCTGCAGCCAATATCATGATGCCTTTAATGGCTTTTGGGGTACAAAACACCATGATTAAGTTTTATTCTACCTATAAAACTAAAAATAGCATCAACAGCTTTTTAACCTTAATGTTGTTTCTGCCTTTGGCAATGGCCATTCCAATAGGGGTTATTGGCTTTTTTGCCCATGATATGATTTCCAATTGGCTAGGTGCCGAAAATGCGATTGTGAAAGGTTATGTATGGCATATTTTTATCACAGCTGTAGCTATGGCCTATTTTGAAGTGTTTTTTGCTTGGGCCAAAGTTCAGATGCAAACGGTTTTTGGAAATTTCATGAAGGAAGTTTTCCACCGAATAGCAATTATGATCCTCCTATTTGCCGTTTATTTTAACTGGCTTACCGTAGAACAGTTTATAAATGCTTTGGTGGGTGTATATGTGTTAAGAATGGTGGTGATGAAACTATATGCTTACAATGTGCGTTGGCCGGTGATTCGATTTAATAAAATTGAAAATCTGAGCGCTATTTTAAAGTATTCGTCACTTATCATCATAGCAGGTTCTATTGCTACGCTTATTTTGGATATCGATAAGTTCATGCTGGGGAAATTACGCCCCGATATTGAAGAAGTGGCCTATTACAGTGTGGCCATTTTTATTGCAACGGTTATTGCGGTGCCTCAAAGGGCGATGCACCAAATTATGATGCCTTTAACCGCAAAGTTGTTAAATGATAAAAACATGGTGGAGCTAAAGGGACTTTACCAAAGGTCCTCACTAAACCTATATGTAGTAAGTGGCTTGATTTTTTTGTTGATTGTTTTAAATATCAATGAACTATATTTAATTATTCCAAAGGAATTTAGAGAAGGCTTGTTGGTAGTGTTTTTGATTAGTGCAGCTAAGTTGTACGATAATGTAATGGGAAATAATAACGCCATTTTATTTAACAGTGATTATTATAGAATGGTCTTGTTTTTTGGAGTTTTGTTGACCATTTTAATTGTATTGTTGAATTTAGCCTTCATCCCTAAGTATGGAATGAATGGTGCAGCAATAGCCACTTTTATTGCAATATTTATTTATAACTCTATAAAAATCTACTTTGTAAAATTGAAATTTGGTATGTGGCCCTTCACCAAAGAGAGTCTGGTGTTAAGTTTGGTAATTCTCGTTGGGTTTGCAGTCTTCTATTTTTGGGACTTTCCATTTCATCCCTTAATCAATATGACCTTAAAGTCTTTATTGATTGTGTTAGGCTATGGTCTATTAGTTTTCAAGCTTCACATTTCGGAGGACATTAATAGTGTCGTAAAAAAGTTTCTTACCAAAATCTAAATAAGGTATAAAATAAGAAAACCCCGTGAGGTGCTTTGAGGCATACTTCTCACAGGGGATTTCTAACTAACCAACCAAAAAGTCGTCTATATGTTATCTTCTTCCAGAACTTCTTTGAGAAGCATTGCTGCTTGCTCTTTTCTTTGAAGAAGTAGTGTTTCTACTTTGTGTTACTTGAGCAGATCTATTGTTAGTTTGTCTGCTAGTATATGTACGTTCATTAGATCGATTTGGTTGTTTCGATTCTAATTTTTTTCTTCTTTCTGTAGAAGTACTAACGGTTTGTCTAGAATTGGTTGTTCTAGTTGTTTGTGTTCTAGAATTTTGACTTCTATTGTTGTTATTTGAAAAATTTGCAGTTCTTCGCTCGTTGGTATTCACTTGAGAGCGGTTTGTACTTCTATTATTACTGTTATTGGTCCTAGTTACCTGTCTTTGCGGAACAGCTTCTTGTCTATATCGCTCGTGAGTTCGTGCTTGTTGCGCATTGGTTCGTCTAGAATTGTTGGCAACAGCACTTCTGTGTCCATTTACATTCACATGTCTTACATTATTATGGTAAGGTCTGTAATAAGTATGTCTTACCGGTGTATAATATCTTCTGTAAGGTTGCGGACTTACCATGCAATAATTGTAGGTTGGAACTACATAATATCTATGCCAAGGGCGGTATACATAGGCTCTATTGTACACGTTAATGTAACCAGTACAGTGGGTATAAGTTCTGTAATTGTTGTAGTGAACATATAAACCGCCTATTCTCGCAATGCGACCAAAATTGTTGTAAAATATGTTTACGTTTCCTGCACGTACAATTCTTCCATAGTAATCATAGAAAATTGGCACATGTTCAATTTGAATGATGGCTCCAAAATCGTCATACTGAATATATGGGCTGTAGTTGTATCCAGAATTGAAACTAATGGAGAAGTTTGGAGAAGTGAAAGCCACATTTACATCGGGGCCATATTTTGGAACATAAAAATCAAACTGTCCATCAGGAAATACCGAAAATTCAATGCCATCCTCCATAAAGATAAAAGAGTTGCCATAACCTCCCACATACGTATGGGAAACTGTTGTATTGTTAAAAGTAGATGTTGCGTTTACAGATACCCCTGCTAGAAGTAAACTCGTAAATAATAAAATAATCTTTTTCATATTAGAAGATTTTAAGGGTTCGGTTTATACAAAACAAACAGCGTGCCAAATATGATTTGATAATTAAATGAAATAGAGAAAATTATTTTAAAACATTCGATTTTATTTAGCTATAGCCTTGTTTATTAGATGGATATTTGTTGAATTATATACTGAGTGATACCAGTTAAAATCCATATAATTAAAAAAAAGTATCACATAATTTATAATTATGTAACTTTAGAATAGCTAACTGCACTTCTGTGCTTTCTAACCAATCATGATCTGTAGATGTTTGATAGTAGATGATGAACCTCCTTCAATTAAAATTTTGAAGGACCATATTGCATCTATTGAACAAATGGAAGTGGTGGGGGTATTTAGTTGTGCCCAACATTCTTTTGATACATTGGAAGGAGAACAGGTAGATTTGCTGTTTTTGGATGTAGGCTGTTTAGGTTTACCCGTTATGGAATTTATGAAAATCCATAAAAATACACCTAAGGTAATCTATATGTCTTCCCATAAAAACAAACCAATAGAGGCTTTTCAGTTGGAAGCATTGGATTATTTGTCCAAACCTATTTCTTACGATAGGTTTTTGGAGGCGGTAAAAAAGTACACCAATGGTTATTATTTTGACCTTTCAGCAGAAGGAGCTTTAAACAAGGAATTTTTGTATTTCAGGGCACAACGAAAAACGGTTAAGGTAATTTTGAAAAGCATTCTTTACATAGAAAGTTTTAAGGATTATATCATCATCCATCGTGAAGATCATCCTGAGCTCAAAGTGAAGCAGTCCATAAGCGTCACCGAAGCCATTTTGCCAAAACACTTATTTATTCGGACACATCGCTCGTATATTTTGGCGATTAAAAAAATTACGGCGTTCACCAATTACGATATTGAAATAGGGAAGGTGTCCATTCCCGTGGGAAGTAGTTATGGCCACGTTATAGATCAATTGTATGAAGGAAGGGTATAGTTTTTTCATTTTATCTTTTAAAAACATGTTTCTATCCACCAAACCATATCCTTTATCTATCACAACGATTTACACTTTTTAAATTACCTATTTTTATGTAGTAATGGAGTTACTATTCTTTTACAAAACTCTCTTCCTAAGGTATTCTAATAATGGTAAGTAATATCATGAGTCGCTGATATAGCTCATGATTTGTTTTGCTTGAATATTATAATTCTAATACCAATAATCATGAAAAAACGTTGCAGTTGTGCTACTGTATATCTTTGGATATTTGTGGCTTTTTTGATGTATTCCTGTTCTACTCAGGAAACAGATTTAATTGAAGAATCCGTTGTGTCAACACCAACGGAAAATGTTCCTTCAGCCAAGCGAGAGGCTGATAAATTACTAGTATTTAAAGGGCCTCAGGTTGCTTTTGGAATTGGGAAGGTAAGATCTTGGGTAAGTGTGGATGACAATGATTTTCCTGTGGCATTCGGCATTGAAATTACCCCTGAAGCATTGGGAGATTTAGAAAGTTTGCCAGAAGATGATGCAATTACTTCAATTCCTCTTCATTTAAAGGCCAAACAATTGACGGCCTTTGAGCATATTACCCTTAATTGGGAACCAATGGGGCATGCACCGGCCTATTGGATTCCTCATTTTGATGTTCATTTTTTTGAGATTCCTGAAGAAGAACGCTTGCAAATCCTTCCGTATGATGACAATAATCAAGCTATTGTAGATGCTGTAAATGTGTTCCCCGATGTGAATAAAATGCCTGTGGGCTTTTTAAAATTACCAGGACAATTGGGGTATTATCCATATGCTGGAAAGCATTGGTTGCCTTTTGATTTCTTAGCAGTAAACAATGACTTTGACACAGGAATCATTCATGGTTCATATAATCAAAAACATGTGTTTGTAGAAACTAAGTTTGCTTTGGACTTTTTACAAACTGCTACAGAGTTTACTTCAGATTTTACCCAGCCCTTGCAGTTTGAAAACCCAGGAAGCAACTATCCAACGAAATATAATATGGAAATAGATAGTAAAACTGGGCATATTTTTATTTTCCTAAGTGATTTTGTGGCTAGGTAAGATTCAATGAAAATATGAATTTGGAAAGACCTTATTTAAGGTCTTTTTTATGCGGTTAATTTAATTTGTGGTTTAGTCATTTTAATCCATGCGTTTAAATATGTAGTAAAATTCTTTTTTATTACTTTTAACTTATTAACCGCCAAATTATAGCAGATGAGTGAATCTGAGATTACTTGTAAAAATTGCGAAAACGAATTTGATGCCAATTTTGAGTTTTGTCCGTTTTGCGGTCAAAAGGTAGATGAGCAGTTAACTTTAGGAGTCTTGTTCTACAATACCATTAGTAATTATTTTTCTTTCGATGCTCGGTTTTTCAAGAGTTTCATTCCATTAATGACAAGACCCGGCTATTTGGCGAGTAAATTTATAGGAGGGAAGCGCTTATTGTATTTACATCCAGCACAGATGTATCTGTTTATTTCCGTGATTTTTTTCTTTGTATTCTCATTTGTGACTCGCGAACAAACCCAAAAATTGGATACCGCTTTAAAAACGGAATTTGAACATAAACAAGAATATATAGATTCCATCAAGCAAGCTGTTTCAGATTCGGTGAAAGTGGCGGAGGTGAATCAGAAGTTAAAGGATTCCAAGGTGGGCTTTCAACTGGATGAATCTGGATTTAAAGTGTTGGATTCCATAAAATCTTCCGAAGATAAAAAGGTTGTGAAAACAGGATTTAATTTTAATCAGGAAGCCATAGATTCATTAATTGCTTCGGGAGCTTCAGATGAGGAGATTTACAAAGAAATGGGCATGGACGACGATAACAGTGCTTTTTCTAGACGTCTGTACCATCAAGCATTAAAGTTTTATAAGAATAGAAGCGGAGGGTCTATCCTTCAGGCTTTCTATGATAGTATCCCCATTTCCATGTTCATTTTGCTTCCAATTTTTGCTTTGATTCTAAAAGTGTTTTTCTACAGAAAAGGGAAGTATGCGCACCATTTGGTGTTTACTTTTTATTTCTTTTCGTTCTTGTTTATGGTGTTTAGCATTTTGGTAATCTGCAATCTAATTTGGAAGGGGTTTCCTGGTTGGATCAACAGTGTCATTATGTTTTCAACCTTCTTTTATCTGTGGATAGCTATTAAACGATTTTATGGGCAAGGATGGTTTGTATGTTTTTTAAAGAGCAGCACCATTTCTTTTGCTTTCTTATTGTTTGTAATTCCGTTGGCTGTGATAGTAATGGGACTTACAGCATTTCTATTTTACTGAAAAAGCTTGCCTCAAACTAATGAGACAAGCTTCCTGCTATATGTAGATTAATAAATTAAAGGGGTTTCAATAACGTTGCTCTTTTCTTTTAAAGAGGGCTGCAAGATACTGTATTTTAGAGGAATAAAAAGTCTAATAATTGTTAAAATCGATTAAAGTTTTTCTTTGAGAAATTTACCTGTAATCGAGTTTTCGTTTCTTACAATTTCTTCAGGAGTCCCAACAGCTACTAGTTGTCCACCTTGCTTTCCGCCTTCAGGACCTAAGTCAATAATAAAATCGGCACATTTTATAAGATCCAAATTGTGTTCAATAACAATTATGGAATGGCCTTTGGCAATAAGTGCCTGGAATGACTTGAGTAGTTTTTGAATATCGTGGAAATGCAGTCCTGTAGTTGGTTCGTCAAAAATAAATAGTGCATTATCACTTTTACTTCCTTTTCCCAAGAAAGAAGCCAACTTAATACGTTGAGCTTCTCCACCAGAAAGTGTAGATGAGCTTTGTCCCAGGGTTACGTAGCCCAAACCAACATCCTGAAGTGGTTGCAGTTTCGATTGGATTCTGGTTTCTTTAGTTTGGGTGAAAAATGCAATGGCCTCGTCAATTGTAAGGTTTAAAATGTCGTCGATACTTTTGCCTTCAAACGTCACTTCCAAAATATCCTTTTTAAAGCGCTTTCCGTTACAGGTTTCACAGGTTAGGTGCACATCGGCCATAAACTGCATTTCAATAGTCACTTCACCTTCACCTTTACAGGTTTCACAACGACCACCATCTACATTGAAACTAAAGTGTTTAGCTTGATAGTTACGAATCTTGCTCAGCTTTTGAGAAGCAAACAACGCCCTGATATCATCATATGCCTTAATATAGGTAACAGGGTTGGAGCGCGAAGACCTTCCAATTGGGTTTTGATCAACAAACTCCACATGTTTGATATTTTTAAAGTTGCCCTGAAGCTCAGTAAATTGACCTGGTTTCTCACTAAAATCGGTTAGTTTCTTTTGAATGGCGGGATAGAGAATCTTTTTGATCAAGGTACTTTTTCCACTACCAGAAACACCAGTAATTACCGTGAGCATTTCCAATGGGAATCTTACGTCGATATTTTGAAGGTTGTTTTCTCGGGCGCCAAGAATATCAATATGGTATTTTGAAGTACGTCTTTTTTGAGGAACTTCAATTTCCAATTGTCCATTGAGGTATTGGGCCGTTAACGAATTGGACGCTAGGATATCCTTGTAAGTACCTGTAGCCACAACTTCACCTCCAAAAGTCCCTGCTTCGGGGCCTATATCAATAATTTCATCTGCAGCATTCATGATATCTTCATCATGTTCTACCACAATCACCGTATTGCCCAAATCACGAAGGGCCTCCAATACTTTTATAAGTTTTTGGGTGTCTTTTGGGTGGAGTCCTATACTAGGTTCGTCCAGAATATACATAGAGCCTACCAAACTACTTCCAAGAGATGTAGCAAGGTTAATTCGTTGACTTTCTCCTCCAGACAAGGTGTTGGAACGTCTATTTAAGGTTAAATACTCAAGTCCTACATTTTTTAGGAACGATAAGCGATTGGTGATTTCCTTCAGCAATCGTTCGGCAATTTTTGTATCGTATTCGTTTAGTTCAAGAGTATCAAAAAAATCAGCTAATTGATTTAATGGCAATTCTACTAAATCCGTTATGGTTGCCCCTCCAATTTTTACGTAATTAGCTTCAGGTCTTAAGCGTTTTCCGTGACAAGTACTGCATTTGGTTTTGCCTCGATAACGGGATAACATGACCCTGTTTTGGATTTTATAAGCTTTGGCTTCAAGTTCTTCAAAAAAGGAATTCAAGCCTTCAAAATAGCTATTACCTTCCCAAACCAATTGTTTTTGCGCTTCGGATAATTGATAATAAGGTTTATGTATAGGAAAATCGAATTTATGTGAGTTGTTCACCAATTGATCCCTGTACCAACTCATGCTTTCACCTCTCCATGGGAAAATGGCATTTTCATAGATTGATAAGCCTGTATTGGGGATGACCAAATCTTCATCGAGACCAATAACATCTCCATAGCCTTCGCATTTAGGACAGGCACCGTAAGGATTGTTAAAGCTGAACAAATGGACGTTAGGCTCCAAAAAGGTCATATCATCCAGTTCAAATTTGTTATTGTAGGAACGTTGTTCTGCGTTGGAAAGAGATTCTACTGTACAGGCACCCTTCCCTTCAAAGAAGGCAGTTTCAATGGCATCGGCCAATCGGTTAAAGAAGTCCTCTTCATGCCTTACAATAACGCGATCCACAACCAAAACAATATCCGAAGTCAATCCTTTTTGAAGGGCATCTTCAATTCTAAGGACCTCGTCTTGATATTTTACTCTGGCATACCCTTGTTGCTGTAACACTTTAAGTTTGTTCTCCATCGTGCGGCCCTCTTCAAGAATAATAGGAGAGAGCAGCAACAATTTTGCGCCATCTTCAAATTGTTTGATATATTCCAAAACATCCTGTGTGGTATGTTTCTTTACCTCATTTCCGGAAATGGGAGAGTAGGTTTTACCAATGCGAGCAAACAAGAGTTTTAAATAATCGTAAATTTCAGTGGTGGTTCCTACCGTAGAGCGCGGATTTGTAGAGTTTACTTTTTGTTCTATGGCAATGGCAGGGGCAATTCCCTTAATAAAATCTACTTTCGGTTTATTGAGCCTCCCTAAAAACTGGCGGGCATAACTGGACAGACTTTCAACATAGCGTCTTTGTCCTTCAGCGTAAAGTGTATCAAAGGCCAAACTGGATTTTCCAGAACCAGATAGCCCTGTGATTACCACTAATTTATTCCGTGGAATAATAACATCAATATTTTTTAAGTTGTGAAGTTTAGCACCTTTAATGATGATATTCTCTTTTGGATTTACTTCGGAAATATTAATGTTCATAATGCCTTTTGCTAATAGATTTGCAAAGATACTACAAGTATTTTATCTGAATAAATTAATTTGATATTGATAAAGTTGAACGGAAAATCCTAAAATATTTCCGGTAAAAATTGTGCAAGCTTTATATCGGTTTTCCTCGTTTAGTATAAATAAAATGTTAAAGTTTGTTGTTAAATTTTGCTTTTTTGTCTTTATAGTTGTTATATTTGGTCATTAATCAGTCTAAAACCACTTGCCTATAGCATAATATTACTTTAAAAAAATTAACCCCAAGCTAGGAAGTTTTACTTCGAGCCATTAAAGTAATTATTATGAAAAACGAACTTATCACTGATGCTGTTTTAGTAAGGAATTATATTAACGGAGATGAGAGCGCTCTTTCCGTACTTATTTATAGGCACAAACAAAAAATTTACAGTTTTATCTATTCCAAAGTCTTGGATAGAGATGTTACCGAAGATATTTTTCAGGATACCTTCATTAAGGTTATACGTACCTTGAAGTTGAAAAAATACAACGAAGAAGGGAAGTTTTTGCCTTGGGTGATGCGTATTGCCCACAATTTGGTCATTGATCATTTTAGGAAGAACAACAGAATGCCCAAATTTGACAATGCAGGGGAATTCAGTATTTTCTCGGTATTGGGAGATGATAACTTAAATGCCGAAAAGCAGCTTATAAAAGATCAGGTAGAAAGCGATCTTAGACGGTTGATAGAAGAGTTGCCTGATGACCAAAAAGAGGTTTTGAAAATGCGTATGTACAAGGACATGAGTTTTAAGGAAATCTCAGACGTAACAGGCGTGAGTATTAATACAGCTTTAGGTAGAATGCGCTATGCATTGATCAATTTGCGAAAGGTGATTGAAAAAAATAATATAATTTTAACAAATTGATATAATAAAGTGATTTTTTGTACGTTATTGAAATTATAAGAACCTAAAAATTTAATAATGGCAAAACTTTACTCAGAATGCACACCCCCAAAGAAAGACAATCTGAATCCTAAAAAGGAGACCATAGAGTTTCTTTTAAATTATTCGAAGGCTTTAAGTGTTATACATTGTAATAAATTGAAGTTTGAAGCACTTCTAAACTAGACTTTGTAAGCCCTGAGACATCAGGGCTTTTTCATTTTATAATAGTCGTTGATTACAGTTGTTCTTCCAATAGTTTTGGTGATGATATCTTTATCAAGATCCCAACCTCTGGCTGGAGAATATTCTCTTCCGTACCAAATAATCTGTAAATGAAGATCGTTCCATAATTCTTCTGGGAACAATCGTTTCGCATCCTTTTCGGTTTGGACTACATTTTTGCCGTTGCTTAAATTCCAACGATACATTAAGCGGTGAATATGCGTATCCACCGGAAATGCGGGAATGCCAAAAGCTTGTGATAGCACCACTGCGGCTGTTTTATGACCTACGGCAGGCAATGCTTCTAGTTCTTCGTAGGTTTGCGGGACCTCGCCATTGTGTTTTTCAATCAATATTTCTGATAGCCCATAGATTCCTTTACTCTTCATTGGAGAAAGTCCAACTGGCTTAATGATTTCCCTAATTTCTTCTACCGAAAGTTTCACCATATCATACGGATTGTCTGCTCTTTCAAACAATAAAGGCGTAATCTGGTTCACTCTAACATCAGTACTTTGTGCAGACATCAGGACTGCTATCAATAAGGTATAAGGATCTTTATGGTCTAACGGAATTGGAATGGTTGGGTATAGTTCCTTTAAAGTGGTAATTACGAAATTCACTTTTTCTTGCTTGGTCATAAATTGTATTTTTGTACAAAATTCAAAGTTAATAATTATGACTCAATTACAGGTAGGAGATAAGGCTCCAGATTTTACGGCAAAAGACGAACAAGGAAACACAGTATCACTTGCAGACTATAAAGGAAGAAAGTTGGTTCTTTTCTTTTATCCAAAGGCAAGTACGCCTGGTTGTACGGCTGAAGCTTGCGATTTAAGTGATAATTATGAGCGTTTCCAAAGCTTGGGATACGATATTTTAGGCGTAAGTGCCGATTCGGAAAAGCGTCAATCCAATTTTAAGAAGAAATATGACTTTCCTTATCCATTATTGGCAGATGAAGACAAAGAAGTCATCAATGCCTATGGTGTTTGGGGACCTAAGAAATTTATGGGACGTGAGTTTGATGGCATCCATAGAACTACTTTTGTTATTGATGAACACGGGATTATTCAGGATATCATTCTAAAAGTGAAAACCAAAGCTCACGCCGATCAAATTTTGGCATAAAGAAAAGCCCTTTTGAAGTTCTCAAAAGGGCTTTTTTATAATATATCGTTTTACGAACTATTCTTCGTGGTAAACTTCTTCGGTTTCAAAACCAAACAAGTTCTCTTCTTTGATTAATTTCGCAACTCCTTCAGGCAGGAGGTTTTCCCAACCATTTTTGCTGTTGGAAATCATTTTTAATACGGTTCTAGAGAAAATGTTCAAAACACTTGGATCGTAATCGGTGATATCTACCACTTTTCCATTGTATTTAAAGAATTTATACAATTCTTTCATACGTGGGTGTACCTTAAGGTTTTCACTGTTTACCAACGTACCATCTTTGGTAACCATTGGATAAAGATATACGCGAAGATCCTTAAAGAACAATTTTCCGAAGGCCTCCAAAATACCACCACTCAAGTGACGGTAATATTTCTCGTCGAAAATATCTACAAGGTTGTTGACGCCCATGGCCAATCCCATTCTGTTTTTAGAATATTGAGAGAAATACTCCACCAAACGGTAATACTCTTGGAAATTGGAAATCAAAACCGTTTGTCCCAAAGAACACAATAGTTTGGCGCGGTCCATAAAGTCCTGCTCATTGATTTCTCCTTCGGCACGTAAGTTGGAAAGCGTGATTTCAAAAACTACCTGAGTGTTTTTAGGATCTACTTTATTCTCCTTAACAAACATGTCGTAAGACTTATGGAACATGTCCATATTTACTTTGGTTACCGGTCTAAAACTTCCACGGAATGCCAAAATGTTCTTTTTGTACAACACTCTCGCAGGAAGTACGTTGTTTCCATCTGGTGAGAACATAACCGCATCGGTCATGCCGTTTTTTACCAATTGTAAACTCATTAAACGGTTATCAACCTCACTAAAGATAGGACCGCTAAAGTTGATAGTGTCAATTTCTAGTTGGTCTTTGTCCAAGTGGTCATATAGATATCTTAAAAGCTTCTTTGGTTCATTGTATTTATAGAATGCTCCATAAATCAAGTTAGTACCGAGTACCCCCAAAGTTTCCTGCTGCAGTCTTGCGTCGTTTTCTTTAAAACGCAAGTGAAGGATAATTTCGTTGTATTCTTGCTCTGGATCTACTTGATATTTAATACCTACCCAGCCATGTCCTTTATAGTTCTTTGCAAAATCTATTGTAGCCACAGTGTTGGCATACGAAAAGAACAATTTGTGTGGGTGTTTATCTCTAGGAAGTCGTTTTTCTATTAAGTTAACCTCGTGGTTAAGCATTTTACGCAAACGGGCTTCGGTTACGTAACGTTTGTCGTCTTCAATACCATAGATGGCGTCACTAAAGTCTTTGTCATAGGCAGACATGGCCTTAGCGATGGTCCCAGAAGCACCTCCTGCTCTAAAGAACTGGCGAACGGTTTCCTGTCCAGCGCCAATTTCAGCAAAAGTTCCATAAATATTCTCATTAAGGTTGATTCGAAGTGCTTTCGACTTTAACGAAGGAACATCATCGAATTCTTTATCTCCCTTTAAGGTTATTTCCATCTTTTAAATCCGGGTTTTAAGTACTGCACAAAGGTATTAAAATACCATGGTAAACAAAAAAATAACATTATTTTTGTTCCAAACTCAGATGATTTGAAAGTTACATTTTTAGGCACAGGAACATCCCAAGGAATCCCCATTATAGGTAGTACACATCCTGTGTGCCTGAGTAAAAACCCTAAAGACAAAAGGTTACGAGTATCTGTTTTGGTAGAGTGGGATGACTATGCTTATGTGGTAGATTGCGGTCCAGATTTCAGACAGCAAATGCTACGAGCAGAATGCACAAAACTGGATGGTATTTTGTTTACTCACGAGCATGCAGATCACACCGCTGGGCTTGATGATATCAGACCTTTTAACTTCAGGCAGGGAGATATGCCCATTTATGCACATGAACGTGTTATTGAAGGATTGGAGAAACGCTTTGATTATATTTTTGAAACCGAAAACAAATATCCAGGGGCGCCAGGCGTAATATCTAATGTTATCACTAGCAAACCCTTTACTTTGGGAGGTTTAGAAATCATCCCTGTGAATTTAATGCACCATGAGCTGCAGGTTTTTGGATACCGATTTGGTGATTTTGCCTATTTAACGGATATGAAGACTATAGAGGAAGAGGAGATGGGGAAGTTGAAGAATTTAAAAGTTTTGGTGGTTAATGCCTTGCGTATAGAGCCGCATATGTCACACCTTAATTTAGAAGAAGCCCTAAATTTTATAGAAAGAGTGAAGCCAGAGAAAGCGTATCTAACGCATATCAGTCATCTTTTGGGATTTCACGACGAAGTACAACAAAAATTGCCAAGCAACGTTTTCTTGGCGTATGATAACCTACAAATTTCAATTTAAATTATGAAGAGCAGAATTTTTATGTACCTGTTTATTTTTTCGGTATTGTTAATCGTTTTCCAATATGCGAATTCTAAAAACATTTTGGATTCCTATGAAAAGGATATCAAACAGCTAAAGGACAAATTGGAAAAGGACAAAGTAGAAATAGAAGCGTTGCATGATGAAAATTTGGAATTGATGTACTTTGATATTGAGACGGATGAAGATGCCCTTTCCTATTTTGAAAACAAAGGTTACGATGTAGAGGAATTGATTCCTTTTATTAAGGATGAAATTTACAAATTGAATGTTTACGAAGGTGATGACCATCCGTTGGTGCCTTATGCATCTATGACTGATGGAAAGATTATGATCAATAAAATTAAATTATTGAACCATAAATGGATCATTGCCGATTTTAGTGACGGGAAATACTGGGGACAGATTTTTATGACCTATGAAATTTCAGAAACAGAGGAGCTGAAATTTAAAGTGGTGGAGTACTTTATGTATCCACCACCTTCAATCTAAATGCGTTCAGATAACCATTTTCTGAATTCGTAGAAGTTCTGTGGGGCAACGCCATGCCCTACAGGAAATTCAGAATAGGCGTGTTTGATATTGTGTGTGCTTAAGAATTTAGGGATTTTGCGAGCCCATTCCACAGGAATTACTTGATCCACACTTCCATGAGAGGCATAAATGTCTAAATTGCTAAAATCTTTACTACCTAAGTTTTCTGGCAAAATTTCTTCATTGATATAGCCACTCAAAGCAATGACATTCTTTATTTTTTCTGGGTAAGTCATTGCTACGGCATAGCTCAAAATACTTCCTTGGCTAAACCCTAAAAGTGTAACATTGTCTTTGTTTACTGGATAAGTATCGCAGGCTTGATCGATAAAGGTTGCAATTAAATCACGAGATTGCGCAGCTTGCACATTGTCGTTCCATTTGTTCATTTCAGCATCAAAATTGATGGCGTACCAAGCGTTGCCATAAGGCTGCATTGGGTAGGGCGCTCTTACAGAAATGATGAACAGTTCTTCAGGTAATTCCGAAGCAAAGGAATACAAGTCGTTTTCATCACTGCCATAACCATGAAACATAATCAATAACGGTGCATTTTCCTTTAAAGACGAAGGTCTGGTAATGTGGTATAGAGCTAAATTTGTCATTTGGGATTAGTTAATGTTACGAAACCACTCTTGAAAATATTCCCCTACTACAGGAATTGGTTTGTCCGAACCTTGAATGGCATTATACAAACCGAACAACCAAGACACAAAAGTAATGGTCCAAAGCACAGTGCCCAGCCAACTATTGATATATTGTTCGGAAACATTGGAAACCAATAGCATTAAAATTAACCCCAACATCTGGCGGATATGAAAACTGGTGAAAGGGTTTTTCTTTTCCAAATTCATGATAATGGCTATAATCAAGCCAACAAATGTCATGTAGCTTACAATCGCCAATGTTTTGCCTTCTTTTATCGTCTGTTCTGTCATTATTTTATTACCAATTGATTATTTGCAAAAATCCCGTAGGCTTTTCCTTTTAACTTATGGTCTACGAAGCAGCTGTTTTTGGAAGTCGCTATAATGTCTTCAGAAGAAAATGTGTAGGTGTCATCAGGGTTGAATAAAGTGATGCAAGCCGTTTCGCCAACTTTTATTGGATGATTTTCAATGCCAAAACGGTCTTTACCTTTGGTGAGTAATTCTACCGTTTTTTTAGTAGTGAAGGTTGAATTTAAGGCGCCAAAAGCACTTTCCAAACCGGTGGTTCCATATTGGGCGTGATCAAATTCCACTTTTTTATGTTCTATATCCAACGGATTGTGATCGCTAGTAACCATATCGATCGTACCGTCTTTTAACCCTTCAATAAGGGCTTCGATATCTTCTTGAGTTCTCAAGGGAGGTAATACTTTGAAATTGGTATCAAAACCTACCAAGCTTTCATCTGAAAACACGAGGTTATGTACCGCCACGCTACAAGTCACATTTAAATTCTTTGCTTTAGCCTTTCTAATAAGGTCTACAGATTTGGCGGTAGAGATAGTTGGAATGTGTAGTTTTCCTTCAGTGTATTCCAAAATAAAAAGGTCACGAGCTATTTGCAGTTCTTCCGCAAGGGCAGGGTTTCCTTTTAAGCCAAGCGAAGTACTTGTTATGTGCTCGTTCATGACTCCAAGTCCGGTAATTTTTGATTCCTGAGGGAATGACAATACCAAACCTCCAAAGTTACCTGCATATTGCAGCGCAATTTTTACAAGGTTGGGGTTGGAGATAGGCTTTTGGTAATCATAGAAAGCAACAGCACCTGCATTTTGCATATCGTATAATTCTGCCAAATCAACACCTTCGCTGTTTCTTGTCAAAGCGCCCACAGGGTAAAGGTTTACCGCATTTCCAAAAGATTTTGCCTTAAGGAATGAAATGTCCGTATTACAATCTATTACAGGGTGCGTGTTAGAATTTACAGCCACATCCGTAAAGCCTGAAAGTGCCGCTGTTTTTAATCCGTTTGCAATCGTTTCGCGGTCTTCGTATCCTGGCTCTCCAAAACTTACACTGCTATCGAACCATCCTTGGGAAACGTGCAGGTTTTCCAAAGTTAATTCTTCGTAGTTTTTGGTGTTTTCAATGGTTTCGGAAATTTGGGATATTTTCCCGTCTTCAATTAAAATATCAACAGTTTGATTGTGAAAATCGCTTTTGGAATCAACTATTGTTGCAGATTTTATAAGTAAGGTCATTTTAGGAATTTTAAGATAAGCATTTCAATGATTAAAAAAGCTACTGCAAAAATAACAAACCATTTCCATAGCTCATTAACATTAGAGGCACTTTTTATCTCGTTAATCATGGAGGAAACACTGTTACTGTTTGAAATTCCATCCAAGGATGCAAGGTTGTGGTAAGTCAATTGGGTTTCGCTTCTGTCGTAGTTGAAACTTAACTTTTTGAGCGCCTTGTCTTTATTCATAACCGTGATGATTCCAGCGGTTTCAGGGAATTCATTGGTTTTCAATTCCACCTTGTTCATGTAGGTTTGTTGTAGAGGAATCACAGATTGCTCATCACTTTTTAAGGAAAGGATATCATCCTGCTGCAGTTGGGTATTGATATCAATCGTGTTTTCCTTGCCTATGGTGTAATATAATTGCGGCAATTTTAAACTTTGCTTGCCAATATTATAGATTACGGGAACAATTAAAGGCGAGTTTTTAAAATTGGAATTGTCGTCATTCAATGCCGCCGAAAACACAAATACATGGTGATATTGTGATAGAAAAGAAGAGCCATCTTCAAATTTCAAAACGGCTGAAGGATTGGGGGCTTGTAACGTGAAATAAGAATTGGTCTTTGGATATTGAAAGTTGCTCACTTTTTTGTCGAATACATTCGTGAAAAGGGGGTGGTCAAAATTAATATTGGTAATATTCTTTTCGCTTTCAATGAAGTTGTTGAGTGAGCTTGTATTTAAATTTGTAAATAACTGATTTAATGCGTTTAATCTTGTTTTATTTGAAGGGATAATTAAGATGGTTCCGCCATTGTCATTATAAGCTTTTAAGGCTGTTGTTAGTGACATTGGAATGTCTTTCAGCTCATTGACGATAATTAAATTTTGGTCTTCAATTGTGTTGTAATCTAAAGATTTGAATTGGGATGAAGTATATACAAATTCATCATTGGTAAATATTTTACTTAAAAAAGTATCGTCTTCTTCATTTATAGACAGCACTTTGATTTTATCCTGTTGATTTAGGTTGAAATAAAGTGTGTTATCATAAAGAAGGTTGGGGTCATCAATAAGCAATTTACCATCTATTTCCTGATTGATTGGAAGAGTGAAAACGGCTGTATTACCTTCTTCAAAAGCAACAGAATTTTTAGCAACTAAATTATCATTATTGAAAAGTGAAACTGATTGATTTATAACATCTTGATTATGATTGTTTAAAGTAATAGTTAATTCTAGGTTTTCAACATCCTTTTTAGAAATGTAGGCGCTGTCAATACTCACGTTTCGGGTGTTAACAGGTTCCAATTGAACTGTATTTAAATGAAAAGTACTGTCTGCCTTAAAGGTAAAAGGAGTTCCCTTTTCCTGAAAATCTGATATCATTACCAAATTTTTAGTGGAGCTTTTGTCATTGGAAAATGCCTTTCTTCCTTTTAGCACAGCTGCTTCATAGGTTAATTGATTGGATGATGTTTTTAAGCGAATCAATTCATTTCTTAATGCTTTTATCGTGGTATTTGGGTGATAAGAATCGTTGGTAAAAAAGGTAATCTGGTCATTTTCTGGAACTGTTTCCAAAAGATCTTGTACAGCCGTATTCAATAAGGTCCCGTTTTTTCCTTTGGCTTCCATGCTAAAGGAATTGTCCAAATAAATAACGGTTTCTGTGCTGCTATTAAAGCTGTTAGATTTTGTAATATAGGGCTGTGCAAATGCAATGATAATGGCTGCAAGCAACAATAATCTTGTAATTAGGGTAAGCCATTTTTTAATTTGGGAACTTTTGCGGGTTTGCAGCGTGACATTCTTCAAAAACTGCACATTGGTAAAAGGCACTTTTTCAAAACGTCTTAATTGAAATAAATGGACAATTATAGGGATGATAAGTAGGAAAAGTGCGTAAAGAAGTTCCGGGTATTTAAACTGCATTCGTGTGGATTAAATGTACATGTATTCAAATATAGAAAATGATAGAGGATTATACTCTTTGGCTTTCAAGAATTTTAACAAAATAAATAGTAATCCTCTATGGGCTTCATACCTGATGACTGTAAGTGACGCACGATTTTGGTTTGTTCTTCAGGATTAGCAACGGTGATGATGCATTGTGGTTGTTTAAAAGTCTTTAAATACTCAAAACTGTGAAGCTCTTGACCGTAAATATGCTTTCCAATTTTCTTTTCATTATTACACAACCATGTAAAGGGAATTCTATTTGCTATCAGTTTTCGGGCAACCATTTTTCCTTTATGTCCAGCTCCCCAAAGTGCTAAAGGCCTTTTGTTGTCGTAATCCAGTTTGAGAAAATAACGAATTTTTAAAGGAATGAAATGGTTTTTGGAGTAGTGTTCGTCTGTTCTGGAAGCTCTATCGGGGTAATCCCGCCATTGATGCAATACTTTATTGCTAGGGATGCATTTCAATTGCCCTTTATAAAATCTAAAAGCTAAGTCGTAATCCTCAGGATAACGTTCAGGTTGAAAGGCTTTGCAGGCCTCCAAATCAGTCCTGTAAACCATCCAGCAAGGAGAGGGGATGGCACACTCTTTATAGATTTCCTTAAAATTATCGCCTTTTATGGTAAGTTTGTTGAGCCAAGTTTCGTAGCGCTGAAATCCATTGCCTAAGTGTCCAGAATTGGAAAAATATTGAACCAACCCCAAGGCAATATGGCCTTTTCCATGTATTTTAAGGTCGTGAAGCATGAATTGTAATTTATCAGGACTCATGATGTCGTCACTGTCCATTCGAGTAATAAATGCTCCCTTACTTTCGTTAAAGGCTAGGCGAAGTGCCGAAATGATTCCTGTTCCATTGTTTTTGAAAAGTTTAATCCGAGGGTCTCTTTCAGCATAGGAATTGACGATTTCGTAACTATTGTCGGTAGAATTGTCATCTACTATAATTAGTTCCCAAAACGTATGTGTTTGGCTTTGAATAGACTTGATACAGGCGGGTAAAAAATCGGCTGTATTTTTAAATGGTGTTAACACACTTACGAGAGCTTGTTGCATGGTACTAAGGTACATACAAAAATATTTTAACAAAACCTTTACTGAAAAAACGCATCCGATTGCGTAGATTTGCCCCTCGTTTTAAAAAAAATGAGCTTATGAAGAAAGTAATGGCCCTAATAGGGTTTGGAATGATGATGTTATCCTGTGGTTCCTCCCCAAGAACTTCTAATGAATTAGCAGTTTCAAACCCAATTGAATCCTCCATGGACTTAACCGCTGTTGTGAATGATAAGGTGCCCGTAACCATTAATCCGGGACGTTTTACCCAAGATACCGTTACCTACAGATTGCCTCGCGTAGTACAAGGGACTTACGATATCAGTGATTTTGGTGCCTTTGTTGATGATTTTAAAGCCTTGGATTATGATGGTAAGTCACTTCCCGTAGAAAAAGTGGATAAAAACACTTGGGTAATCACCAATGCTACCCAATTGGATAAATTGACTTACTGGGTAAATGATTCTTTTGATGTTGAAAGCAATCCGAACTATCCTAATTTGTTTTCTCCAGGAGGAACCAATATCGAGCCTAACAACTATGTATTGAATCTTCATGGATTTATAGGGTATTTCGATAGCTTGAAAAACAACCAGTATACATTGGACGTAGTATCTCCTGCTAATTTTGAAAGAACTTCTGCCTTACAAAAGGTTGCGGAAAGCGCTAGTGCCAATGGCGAAAAAATGACAACGAGCTATTTTGCGCCACGTTATTTTGATATAACTGATAATCCAATGATGTATGGGAAATTGGATGTTGAAGAGTTTATGGTTGGGGATATCAAGATTGTATTGAGTGTCTATTCTCCAAACAAAAAGCACACTGCCGAAAGTTTAAAGGAAACGATGTACAAAATGATGGAAGCCCAGAAAAACTATTTGGGATCTATCAACAGTACGCCTAGATATGATATTTACCTGTATTTATCTGATGGTAGTGCTAAAGCTCCAAAAGGATTTGGTGCCTTAGAACACCATACATCTACAGTGGTTGTTTTAAGAGAATGGGATTCCAAAGAATCTCTTGCACAATCTATGGTAGATGTCGTATCTCACGAGTTTTTCCACATTGTGACGCCACTTACGGTGCATTCTGAAGACATTCATTATTTCGATTATAACACTCCAACATTCTCCAAGCATTTATGGATGTACGAAGGTGTAACGGAATACTTTGCGCAACATTTTCAAGTGTATGAAGGTTTGGTGACGCCAAGGGATTTTTTTGGAACCATGGATAAAAAGATTGATCATGCCAGCTATTTTAATGATGCTTTAAGCTTTACGGAAATGAGCGAAAACATCACGGAAGAGCCCTATGCTTACAATTATGTAAATGTGTATCAAAAAGGAGCATTGATTGGGATGTGTATGGATATCTTGATGAGAGAGGAAAGTGACGGAACACGAAGTATGTTGTCTTTAATCAAAGAATTATCTTCAAAATATGGTAAGGACAAGCCTTTTGAGGATGATAGCATCATTGATGAAATATCAAATATGACCTATCCGTCGGTGGCAGCTTTTCTACAAAACCATGTAGTGGGTAGCGTGCCAATCAATTATGATGAGTTTTTTGAAAAAGTTGGTTTGTATTATGAAGAAACAAAAGTCGCAACCAATTATGTACAGGCTGCAAACGGTTTGGTGATGGACAGAAATAAGGAAACCGAAGAAATGTTCTTTACCGATAATGTAGAAGATAATTCTTTCTGGAAGGAGCAAGGTGTACAGCCAGGAGACAAGTTGGTTGGCATTAATGGCTTCAATATTTCCGATATGAATATCAAATTTGTGGTAAGCCAGATTTTTGCTTGGGAAACTGGTAAGGAAGTAGATGTTACTTTGGATAGAAATGGAGAGACAATTGAAATCAAAACAACACTGACTCCTGCATTTACCACAAGTAGAACTTTGGTTGAAAACCCGAATGCTACTAAAAAGCAGATTGCTTTAAGAAATGCATGGTTGAATCAAAGCGAGAATATGTAAAAGCTAAATAGTTATAAATGAAAAGAGCCCGATTTATTTCGGGCTCTTTTTTGTTTAAGCAAATGTTTCCTAGTATTTGGCGGCTTTTCCATTGGAAAGGGAAGCCTTTATAAAGGTTCTAAGATCTTCGTTGGCTGTTTTTAAGTCTTCCTGTCTTAAATACATCATATGTCCGCTTCTGTAGCCTTTAAAGCTGAAACGGTCTTTCATTTTGCCACTCGGATCAATTTGCCACATAGTGTACTTGGCATTGAAATATGTGGTTGCGCCATCATAATATCCAGATTGGAAAAATACTTTCAAATAAGGATTTTGGGCCATGGCCATTCTTAAGCCTTCGCGAGTGTTGTCGTTTTGGCGGTCCCAAGGATGTACATTGGCCAACATGTGATAAGGCACGTCTGTTTCAAATTTCAATTCATTTTTAATGTACATGTTGATTGGAGGTGTGAAGGAATGCAACCAAGAATCCAATTCAGGGTTATAGCTTGGGCTGTCAGCCGCATCGTCATAATCGATCCCTAAGTATCTGGAATCTAGTCTTCCGATTATCATGCCTTTATCTCTTAATAATTCTTTCCAAAAGAAGCT
Source organism: Mangrovimonas sp. DI 80 (assembly GCF_001975575.1). NCBI lineage: Bacteria > Pseudomonadati > Bacteroidota > Flavobacteriia > Flavobacteriales > Flavobacteriaceae > Mangrovimonas > Mangrovimonas sp. DI 80. Next base: position 153,337 of record NZ_MSDT01000005.1, read on the forward strand.
TGAAGGCACTCTTAAATTATTTTTTAGGATGATATCCTCGCTTAGCCCTGAATAACTGGCCAATTGTTTGGCAATAGCTGCTTTTTCCTCTGCAGAAACAAAACCTCCTCTTGAAATGGCAGGTAAATAAGTATTGATGGCAAAATTTTCAGCTTCAGGAAGGATGTCTTCAAGATCTTTGCTTTGCAAATGGGAAGGCAACATTTTGTGGTGCCATGCTGTTGCCGTGTAATAGGGTACATGAACCGCATCCGATATTGGGTTACCAGAGGTCAATACTTTATAATCGGCAGGAGAGACCATAATCACACCGTTTAAATACATGTTTTGGGCATTCTGTAATTCATGCGATAATCCCATCACACGTGTGCCGCCGTAGCTTTCGCCAACTATGTATTTAGGCGATTGCCAGCGGTTATGTCTGGTTACAAAGGTGTTCATCCAGGAGGCCAGATATTTGATATCAGCATTAATTCCGAAGAACAGGTTGTTGTCTGGCAGTTTTCCTTCTTTGTTAGCGATACTTCTAGAATACCCCGTGTTTACAGGGTCCACAAAGACAATATCAGCCACATCAATTATGGAATAAGGGTTATCCCTAACGCCGTATGGTTGCAAAGGGTAGCCTTCTTCGTCAATATTCAACATTTTTGGTCCGGTATAGGCAATGTGCATCCAAACTGAAGCAGAACCAGGTCCTCCATTAAACGAGAAAATAATCGGGCGGTTATCGTCCTTAATGTTTTTGCGTTTGTAGTAGGTAAAAGAAAGGGAGGCTACCAATTCTCCTTTGTCGTCCCAAACCGGCTGCATTCCAAAGGTGGCATCATAATCAATTTTTTGTCCTTTAACCTCAATAGAATGTGCTGTCGTGATTAACGTGTCTAAAGGAATTGTTCGGTTTTGTGAAAATCCGCTAAGTGCAGAGAGTAAGAATAGTGTTAGTAATTTGAGTTTCATTATGTAATGTTTAATAAATATGGTTAAAGATAGGTCTTCTTTTTAGAATTTTTCAAAAACCCCTAATCCAAATAATGCGTAGTCATATTTTACAGGATCTGTGGGATCCATGGAGCGCAATGCGGCGTCCAATTCAGCCAAAGCCTTACCATCATTTTGAGTTCTTTTTAGGATACCTAATTTTCTTGCCACGTTGCCCGAATGCACGTCTAATGGGCAGGAGAGTTGAGTGGGGGATAAGGATTTCCAGATGCCAAAATCTACGCCAGCATTGTCATTTCTAACCATCCAACGTAAATACATATTAAATTGTATAATTAATGCTGTATAAATTATTTAATGTTCAAAAAATAACTCCATGATTTTTTCCATTGACGAATATGCCCGATTTTCTTGTTCAGGAGACCAAAAAGGGTTGTATTTACCATAATCTTGAGTATCCTGATGAATTGCATTGTATATGTCTTGTTTCCAACCTAAAAATTCGATTAATAAAGCCTCATCATTTTTCAATTTTTCATTAGTTTTCTCCTTATAGAAAATATCACTTAATTCGAATACCCTATCATAAACCTTCCGCTTGTTATGGGGAAAGTCTTTCATGAGTAATTTTAATACCTCTTCAAGTTCTTCTTTGTTTTTCGGTGTATGATAAGTTTTTTGTTGTTGTTCCAAATAAACCTCATATAGACTTTTAGTTGATTTATTTCTGTACATACAATTTGTAATTTATGGATTGATTATTCTAAATTACAATTAAACATTTAAAAAATAATTATGTTTTAGTGTTAAGAGTTAGCCGTTACATCCTACGCTTCTTCATTCGAGTCCAAGTATTTGGGTTCAAAATCCAAAGTACAATGAAATAAACTACATGAAAACACTTCATACACTATTAGTTTCAAGGAAATTACTGGAGTCTTTCTATGGGATAGAATATATATCTTTGCGTCATGAAATTAGACGATTTAAAAGGCTTTCTGGACGAGAAGGTTAATGATTACAACAATCCAGATTTTATTGAGTCAGACCCTATACAAATACCTCATCGCTATCAGTTAAAGGAAGATATTGAGATTGCTTCTTTTTTAACTGCATCCATTGCATGGGGCAATAGAAAAATGATAATCAAAAACGCTGATAGAATGATGGAGTTAATGGGGAACTCACCCTATGACTTTGTTCTTAATCATTCTGAAGAAAATTTAGAAGGACTTGAATCTTTTGTACATCGAACCTTTAATGCTACTGACTTAACCTATTTCGTCAAAGCTCTTAAAAACATCTATATCAATCATGGCGGAATGGAAACAGTGTTCATGAAAAATATTTCTAAGAATAGTATGCAGCCTTCTATCCATGACTTTAAAAAAGTATTCTTCTCAATAGAACACGAACCGAGAACTCAAAAGCATGTAGGTGACCCAAATAAAGGCTCGGCGTGTAAAAGGATTAATATGATGCTGAGGTGGCTAGTGCGTAACGATAATGCTGGTGTAGATTTCGGTATTTGGAAAACTATACCAACTTCAATATTATCATGTCCACTAGATGTGCATTCTGGTAATGTTGCTCGAAAATTAGGTTTGTTAACCCGAAAACAAAACGATGCAAAAGCTTTAGCTGAGTTAGATGAAAACCTTCGTATATTGGACCCCAATGACCCTGTAAAGTATGACTTTGCTTTATTTGGTTTGGGTGTATTTGAAGGTTTTTAAGTTAATATCGACTCATTTGCTGAACCCAGTGCTTTACTCGATATTGATTTTCAATAATCTTTTTGGCGGCTGATGGACTACTGGCAGAAGTTGAAACATCTATTGCAGTTCCAACACCCTCGATTCTAATTTTTCCCTTATACGTCATCCTAAAAAAAATTTAGTTTTGTTCTTTCAATACTTTATTTACTCGTTGGGCAACACCAAGACTTACCCCGCCTAGGGCTGCCGCTCGTCTCAACGATTCACCATTCTTGAGTTCGTTGGCTACCTTCTTGTATTTGCTCAAAAATTCTTCTGTAGTCATTCGGGAACCATATAGACGGCCCTTGTATACACCTTTGGCTTTGGCTACCTCTATGCCTTGACGTTGTCTTTCTAACATATTATTTCGCTCCATCTCACTCACATTTCCCAATACTGACACAATCATCTTGAAGATTGGATTCTGTTTGCCATCTACCATGGAATACATTCCAATATTCTCTACATAAAGATTCACATTACTATTGGTGAAAAATTCACATACGGTTAGGATATCTAAAATGTTTCTTCCAATGCGGTCAATTGATAAAACATGAACTTCATTAATCTTTCCTTGGTTGATTCTCTCAATCAACTTTTTCCCTTGTGGTCGTTCAAAGAATGAAATGACTCCACTTATCTTATCCACGTAAACTTTATCGAATTCAGATTCGTTTTTTTTTTGTCTTGCTGTGTTTTGCTCCTGAGTTGAAACTCTAATGTATTTGACTTTCATGATTCCTTTATTATAATTCAAATATAGTGTATTAATTTAGGGTGGCAAAATAATACATCTAAAAACCAGGTATTTAGCTTGAATTAGTGTATTCAATAAAGGCATGCCCATAATTTGAACATCATTTACAATAAACCAATTTGAAATCAGCATTTAATGTAAAGTAATTACTACATTTGAATAAGGGTCGAATTATTATAATTTATTGCATATGAAAAAGCGAGGAGATTTAGTTCTTTTAATTGGCATAGTATTTATCATTCTTATAATTATCCTTACTTCATATTACATTCACCCTTGGTCTGATTATTTTTTTGGAGGGGTAAAAGACAGTAACGCAAAAGGGGAATATTTAAAAACAATGCTTCAAGTATGTGGAGGTGTTATTGTCGTTCTTGGAGCATACCATTCTTTGAAAATTGTTGACTCCATGAACGACAATAACAAACTTGTTGAAAAAGGTAACATTGCCGAAAGGTTCAAAGATGCTATAGAAATGTTAGACAATTCCAATTCCAATATTTGTTTGGGAGGAATTTACGCTCTAGATAATATAGCCAAAGACAATGAAGAATATACAGAACAAGTTTTTAATATTTTTATAGCATATATTAATACAAAAACCAACGATTTGTCATCTTGGACAGAAATTGCAATACCAGAAAAATTTCAAGTATCTCCAACAATTGAAATTCAAACTATAGTAAAAATACTTTTTTCAAAGGATAAAACTCTATACAGAAATTTTTCTGGTGATTTTAAAAATGCTAAACTTTATGGAGGTGACTTTAATGATTTAAATTTTTCAAACTGCTCTTTTACTGATGTAGAATTTCAAAATTCTTCCTTTAAAAAAACTTGGTTTACTAAAAATAAAATTGTTAGAACAAATTTCACTTATTCTACTATGACCAACACCCACTTTACTAGCTCAAGAATCCATGATTCCTTTTTTGAATGCTGCGGTTTTACGGCTACTCATTTTACAGCTAGTAGAGTTTTTGGTACTAGTTTTATGTTTTCTATGTTTGGGCTAGTAGATTTCCAAGCTGCTTTACTAGGGCGTTGTGCGTTCGATGGAGTAAGAATTGACGCAAGTCCTTTTGACGACTTTTCTTTTAATGCTGCCAATATGAATGGAATAAGTATTAAAGGTATGAGAATATTTGGTGGGATAACCGCCAGAGGAGCCAAATTTGATGTTGGTACACCTGCATCTACTTTCCAATCTTACGTAAAATCTTATATTGGAACTAAATTAGATTTTAAAGCTAAAAATTTAATTGAGAACTTTCCCAAAGAAGATTATCAAAGACTTGAATATTTACTTGAAGACCCTTTACCTGAAAGTAAAAGATTTAACCATACATTAAGGTCATTTAAGAGTGATATCAATATAACCCCTACAGGATGGATTTTTGCCGATTCAGGAGTATTTACTGAAGATGATTGCTCCCGAATTATAAAGAAATACGATAAAACACTTAAAAAACATGGAATAAAAGAGGAAAGTACAAATAAAAAAATTTGGAAAAGAGATATAAGGAGAAAATACAATAAACTCAAAAAGAAGATATTTCCAGAATAAGTTCTAATTCACTTTGCAGACTTAGCTTATCATTCTCTATTTGTAATCTTCTTTATCTGGTCATGAGTTTTCTCCATGTCAAGTCTCATTTGTAATACTTTCAAATCCTGAAGAAGTGCATTCTTTTTATTCTGGTCATCCTCAATATTGATTTGCTCCAATTTGTAGTTTATTTTGGTTCTTATTTCGTCTTGATTCATAATTTAAATACGGGTTCGACCGCTCTATTTGGTTATCCTGATTTTAGCTCTAAAATCAATTATTATTGAAAGAACCTTAACAGCGTTAACGTGCCGTTAAGGTCTAAAAAAGTAAAAAAAAAATCTTCCCAGGAAATTTTTAGGTCCATATGCCTTTTTGGAAAGCGTCATATAATCAACTGTAAGCCGAGATACTCAGGACGATAAAAAAGCAGGAATCCCTGTTGATTTATAGATTTCCTTTCTCCACCAATTCTCTTCAATCAGAATGCCTTCTTTTGGAAGTTCAATCCTTTCACCTCTCAAAAGCGCCCCCAATTTGCCTTTAATTTCTAATTTGCAAAATGTGGTATAATCTAAAAACGGAAAGCTTTCTTTATAATCATTGAAGTGTTTTCCTATCGTATATCTTGATGTAAAATTTCCCATTTTAATTTCTCTTTAAAGTTGTTATTGAATGACCATCTTTGGTCATATATCCCTTCCATCTTGTTAAGTCAAATATCTTTGATTCATGATAGCTTAAATTAGCAAACAACAATTTCAATGTTTGAAATAGTTCTCGCTTCTTTGTTGTTGCTACGTAGCTATGAACATGTGGCTTGTTATTGGACTTTTTCATTTCAATGGTGTAATGAAGTTCTAAATTGACATCATCAATTCGGTCAAATACACTTTTTAAAATAGTTTTAATCTCACTGGGTGTGTAACCACTATAAGTTTGAAAGCTTAGTGCAAAGTATTTTTGTTTACTCTTTCTCTTTCTCTTAAATTTTGATTTCAACAAGTGATGTACTTCCCATTTATTGTGCTTATCCTTTCTAATCAAATCATTACTTTTTGATTGAGACAATTCTTTAATTATTGTCCTGACGTGTCTGGTTGTCATCCCACTTTCTTTGCTCAATTGAGCTACATTTAAATACTCTTTGTTTGCCATATCTGTAGTTTTAGGGCATACCAAATGTTCTAGGCATATACAGTAATATCCTCTCATTTGGTTTATTATTTACTAATAAATAGTTTTCGGAACGGTAAAACCTGGAATTAAATATTAGATATATTCACTATACCGTTTTTTAGTAAAAAGTAAAGTGAATATTTCTAAAATCTATTTGAAAGTGAATGTTAGATAGATATAATTGAGAAGGCAAAGGGAACAACTCATTAAATGAAGAAATGAAGTACAATAATAAGTAACTTTGTTTCTTATATTTAAAGTCTAGAGACGAAATCATATATTTGGTTTTGAACTTATAAAAAATTAAAGAATAACTAAATATGGAAGAATTTGAAGAATCTACAAAGTATGGGGAAATATTGGAATGGGTTTTTGATGAAATCGCTAGAATTGACAGACAAGATATGATAGGTAAAAGTGAAATTGGTATGTTGATTGATAAATTGTACGAGGAATTAAACTTTAGTAATCCTTCGGATTTAAAGTTTTATGAAACAGATGAAAATGAACATGATGACCTACCTTTTTAAAGAGTTTTAAAATGAGAGATAAAGAGAAATTAGTTTTTATTTTAGGGTATTTAACCGCTTTAAATAAAGAAGATAAAATAGATAAAGAACGATTATTGGGTCTGAAGAAAATAGTTGATGATATTAGATTAGTCGAGGAGAAATCGATAGAAAGACTAATTAACGAGGATATTGCTAGACAAGAATACGAAAAAAAGAAATGGAATGATAATTTCTTTAATAATGATGACCTTTACAATGAGGGACTTGATATGGACCAACAGCATCCTGATTTTTATTAGATATAATTCTTGATTTTTAAATAAGCTCTCTCTTACTTTTCATATTGCGGCACAATATAATGCCATCTTAATTATACTTTTTAAATATTTATTAGATTTGTATGTTTGAATCAAAACACAATCTAATATGGTTGGTATTTACTGTAGGATATCGGGTGATAAAATAGATGGAAAAGACACCTCTATTGAGACGCAAGAAATGCAAGGTATTGCTTTTGCTGCTTCAATGGGAATGGATTACAAAATATACATTGACAGAGGTATATCCGGGAAAGCTGAAATTGAATCAAGAATTAAGTTTCGAGAGTTTCTAAAAGATATTAAAGATGGTAGAATCACTCACATCTATGCAATAAACCAATCTCGTATAGAAAGAAACCCTGATACATGGAGGATTTTTGTATCTACTGTTTTACTTGCTGAAGCAAAATGGTATCCAAATGGCTCATATTTCGATTTAGACAATACAACCAACAGACTTATGGCAAATATGATGTCCGTCATGAATGAATTTCATTCGGATAACACTTCTGATAATGTGAAGTTAGCTTTTGAGTCAAACGCAAAAAAAGGGAAAGGACACGGTATAAGAGCTTATGGAATTAAGTATGATGACGATGGTTTCATGGTAAAAGATGAAGCTGAAATTGAGGTTGTTAAAGATATATTTGAATGGTCATTATCTGGGATGGGAGCTTATACCATAGCCAATAAACTTAACTTGGATGAGGTACCAACAAGATTTGAAAAGCTAGGCAAATCGACCACCACCAAAGAGCAAAATACAGGTAAATTAATTAAACACAGCAATAAAAAATGGTGGGGTTCCACGGTCCATGGTATCTTAACGAAAAAATTATATTGTGGTGTTCATGTATGGAATGGTGAAGAAATAGAATTACCAGACTTGGCAATAATTTCAAAAGAAGAGTTTTATAAGGTTCAGGAAAATCTCAAAAAAAATAAGAAAGAATCCATTGGGAAGAATATAACATATAACTATTTATTAAACGGTTTGATGTACTGCCTGGATTGTGGACATATGTATAAGGGAGTTATTAAGAGAAAATCGAGAGATAACAGTTATAAATGTTCTGGCAAAATGGCTCCAATTCATGAATGCAAATATTCCAGAGGCATTAACATTCCTCGATTTGAAACATTTATATTGAAACACCTTTTTGAATCCAAGAGTCTTCAGGAACACTTAAATAAGTTTGATGAAGACAAAGATTTACTGGATATTCTTCAAGCTGAAAAGAATGCCGTTAACAAAAAGTTATCAGATGCCGTTAAATCAGAAACACGGTCCTTTAATCTTTTATTAGATGGAGACTTTGCTGATGATGAACGCTTAAAGGCAAAATATAAAACTGATAAAGAAAAAGTTATCAAACTAAAAAAACTATTAGCTCAGGCTGAAGAGAAGATTGCTTTACAAAAGAATAACTACAGGTTAGGTATTGTGAATAATGTGATGAATGGTTTTGATTTCAATGGAGGATTTGAAGCTTCTTTAAAGGCTGTAAATACTATAATCGAACGAATTGATATAAGATACCAGAAACTTGAAAAGAATGGAGTATTTAGCTTTGTTATAAAGTATAAAGGGTTCAATGAAACTTCTATTTGGACCACAAACCAGCAGATGACTGAATTTACTTTAAACGGCTATTATAAAGCATCAAACGAACCTATTTCAAGACCTGAAGTTATTGTTCCTACAGAGTTTACGGATTATATATCTCACAGTTCTAGCAGAGAGTTCCTTAATTCACTAATTGACAAATACAGAAGTAAAGACTTTCCTGAAGATTTTGAAAACACCACGAATTTGAAGTTTGGTGTTTTAGATTCAATAGTCATTAATAAAGAGGAGTTGGTGGTGTTTAATTAACTGCCAGTTTAATGGTACGATTAAACATGTTAATGCGTTTGGCTGCCGAATTTTTCAAGGGGTCACTGATGTGTTTTTTGGTGCGCGGCAGATGCTCAATTTCAAAAAAGACATTTTTAAATTGATGGATGGCATTTTGCATACTTGTTGGAGAAGCGTGTTTATGAAACAGATTTTCCAATCCTTCGTGCTTTTGGTAAATATGTTGTAAAGCCTTGATAAACGTGATAAGATCTATGCCATTGAAAGTTCGGTGGACAAAGGAATTTAATGGTTCCAAATCTTGCTCTTGGTGATTCATTACAAAATCATAAGGTGCATTTTCCAAGAACGCCATAATTTTTTTAGCATTATTGATAATGCTTTTTCTATTGCCCCAAGCAATGGTTGCTGTCAGAAACCCTGCTATTTCAATGTCTTCTTTTAAGGAAAAACTATGGGGAATTTGAATTGGGTCGCTTTCAATGAACTTAGGATTGTTATAAAGGATGGTCTTTTCATTGAGGAACTCTGTAAGTTCTTGAGGAGTAAGCTGCTGCATTTTATTTGTTTGTTTTGAACTTTTTTGTGGATTGAAACATTATTTTGCTGTCGCAATATTAATACATTTGCAAGTGTTTTGATAGCTGATTAAAAAAGCTATCTTTATACACATATTGAATATATGAATACACTTTTACCTTTTATATTAACTGTTTTTACGGGCTTTTTTGCAATTATGAATCCCATTGCAAATGTACCAATATTTTCATCTTTGGTACAGGATGCGGATGAAGCTACCAAAAAGAAAATCAGTAAAAATGCAACCATTATCGCCTTTCTTATTGTGGTGGTGTTTGTGGTATTGGGTAAGTTTATTTTTGAATTGTTCGGCATTACCATTCCAGCCTTTAAGATTACAGGGGGTATTTTGATATTTTTTGTTGGGTTTGAAATGCTTCAGTCCAAAAAATCTAGCGTGAAGCACTTAAAGGAAAATGCGGTAATCGATGAGAATATTGCGGTGTCTCCTTTGGCCATCCCAATTCTTTCAGGGCCAGGAACTATTGTAACAGCCATGAACTTCGTGTCTAAAGGCGATTTAACCGAAATAGCCATTGTAATTGTGGTGTTTGGAGTGATCTGTTATCTAACCTACCTAGCCTTTAACATTAGCGACTTTATTGTTAGAAAATTGGGTAATAACGTTATTACAGTAATTAGTAAAATAATGGGATTAATCATTGCCATTATCGGTACAAGCATGATCATTCAAGGGATTAAAGTAGCGTTTGAAATTTAGATTATCCCACAATATTTCCATCCACCATCGTTAATTTTCTGTCCGCCATATTGGCCAAGTCTTCGTTGTGGGTTACAATGACAAAAGTTTGCCCAAATTCGTCACGAAGCCTAAAGAACAATTTGTGAAGGTTTTCGGCAGATTCACTGTCTAAATTTCCTGAAGGTTCATCTGCAAAAATCAAGTCTGGGTTGTTTACTAAAGCTCTGGCTACGGCTACACGTTGTTGCTCGCCGCCGGAAAGTTCACTTGGTTTGTGATTGTAACGTTCTCTCAGTCCTAGAAAATCCAATAATTCTTTAGCGCGTTTTTCAGCCTGTGATTTAGGGGTGTTTTTAATAAAAGCAGGAAGACACACATTTTCCAAAGCAGTAAATTCAGGAAGCAATTGATGAAACTGAAAAATAAAACCGATATGCTCATTTCTGAATTTAGCCAAAGCTTTATCATTCAGCTTTAAAATATCCGTGCCATTAATCAGTAAGCTATTGGTATCTTTTTGTGACGCCTTGTCCAAAGTTCCCAAAATCTGTAGTAACGTTGTTTTTCCGGCGCCTGAAGCACCTACAATGGATACAATCTCGCTTTTGGAAATTGAGAGGTCTACACCCTTTAAAACATGTAAGTTATTGTAATATTTATGGATGTTTTTCGCCTCTATCATATTGTTGTTAATCATAGGGTGAAAATACTATTTTAAGGTGTGATGCACAATTAGAAATTCATATAAAAAGGAGGGGAGCTGATGTATTATAAAAACAGAGGCGTTTAAATGAGTGAAAGCTATTGTGGTTGAATGGTTTAACTCGGTAAATTTGTTTATTTTTAAGGAAGTAAACTTATTATTAACATCATGCCTTACGAAAAATTTGAAGAGTACAACATCCAAATTACCGATGATATTAAAGCTCGGTATAATGGAATTATTGAAGAATTGGGGGAGGATGTTACAAGGGATGGCCTATTGAAAACACCTGAACGCGCAGCAAAGGCCATTTTGTATCTAACTCAAGGATACTCTCAAGATGCCGCGGAAATTTTGAAAGGTGCCATGTTTAAGGAATCCTATAATGAAATGGTTATTGTTAAGGATATTGAATTGTATTCCTTATGCGAACATCATATTTTACCGTTTTTTGGGAAGGCGCATGTAGCTTATATTCCAAATGGCTATATCGTCGGGCTGAGTAAAATTCCTAGGATTGTGGATGTGTTTTCGAGAAGACTTCAGGTGCAAGAGCGCCTAACAGAGCAAATATTGGACTGTATTAACGATACTCTAAAACCTCAAGGGGTGGCTGTGGTTATTGAAGCGTCCCATATGTGTATGATGATGCGTGGGGTGCAAAAGCAAAATTCGGTGACAACTACTTCTGGATTTCGGGGGCAGTTTGAAAAAATAGAAACCCGGAATGAGTTTTTGAAGCTTATAAGTGAAAAATTGTCATAGTTTTCTTTTGGTATACTTCTTGCTTTCAGAAGATTAAAATTTTAAAATGAAATATAAAAGTAATAGACCCTATGGTAAGTTGGCTCTTAGTGTGCTTTTGGATGCTATGGGATATGTAAGTTTTGCCATTCCTGGTATTGGTGAATTTTCAGATATCATTTGGGCGCCAGTTTCTGCCTGGATCATGACCAAAATGTATAAAGGCCAAAAAGGGAAGATAGCTGCGGGCATTTCATTTGTAGAAGAAGCATTGCCCGGTTTGGACGTCATTCCAACTTTCACCATTATGTGGCTGTATACCTATGTTTTTAGTAAGAAGAAAGAATCCATTATCGAAGTTTAATAAATGAAAAGAGCGGCTCATTGGCCGCTCTTTTTTCAAACTATATGATATTTATTCAACTGAAATGTTGAATGAAGTTTGGATATCTGTTTCTCCGCCAGCATTTGTAATGTCTCCTTCGTTAACACCTGAAGCATCCTTGTTTGGCTCGTGCCTTAAGGTAATGGTTAATATACCGTCTAAAGTAGTTGAAGTTTCAACTGTTTGGAATGTAAATTCTACTCCAATAGGATTTCCGTCTGCATCGGAATCATTATAAGAAAACGTTCCTAAATCATTGGAGGTAGTATAGAATATTTGGTGTTCATCACCTTCTTCTTGTACTTCTTCCGTGATGTCTTCCGCAGGCGATTCCAATTCATTCAAAAATTCAACAGAGCCATTGTAAGTGGTATTGCTAGCAAATGCTCCTGAAACAGTTACTACAGGTGCATCTGGGCCATCGCCATCCAAATCTTGGGTTTGTAATGTCACGGTAGTGCCGCCTCCAACTGGTACAAATGTAGCGGTTAGGGTAGTGATCACTTCCTCTTCGTTTACTGGAGCAGGAGTATCATCATCACTAGAACAAGAGGTTACAAAAGGAGCAACAAATAATAATGGTAGAAATTTTAAAATAGTTTTCATAATTTTTTTGATTTAATAATTAAACTTTAATTGAACAGTTATATTCCTTCCAGTATCATCAGCAAAATACCTTAGTCTGTTCAAATATTCCCTGTAAGAGGTGTCAAATATATTTTCTACAGCAGCCATCACATTTAATGACATTTTATTCGAAATGTCGAATGTGGCATCTGCAGAAAGGTTAAATAAATTGTAAGCGGCAGGCGGTGTACTGATATCAACCAACACGTAACTATCGCTAGTGGCGATGTAAGTTTCAAAGTTGTAGTCTGGATACCTGTTTTGTTTGGCAACAAACTCATGATTTAAAGCAATGTTTAAATCTTTCCAATTGGCTTTTGAATACGAAAGGGTATTGCTCAACCTAAATGAAGGCATATCAATTACCGGTAAATCATTTTCGGTATCCTGCCCATAGACATAGGAAGATTTATTGTTGAAATTCCAATTATTGGACAACAGTACATCAAAACTAGCATCAATACCCGTGAGGATAGCATTGGTTTGAAAATACTCCCATACAGGAAAAGTACCGCGTATTGTGGCTTCTGTTCCCGTAGGTTTGATGTAGATGAAATCATTAATGTGATTAAAGTACGTTTCGAGGTTCATTACAATTCTCTTGGTATTTAACCTGTAACTTAATCCCAATCTATTGGATAATTCTTTATTGATTCTTAAATCTCCCAACTCAATCCTAGCTGCCGAGTGGTGCAAACCGTCGCTAAACAATTCCGATGGGTTTGGTGGGCGTGACGAAAGGCTATAGTTAAACGATACCTCATTTTTTTGGTTAAGGTTATATAACAAGCCAGTAGATAATGAGATGTTATGAAATGAAAACTTTGGATTTGTTAAAAGTTGCGTTCCCAAATCATCTATGATAATATCACTGAAATCTTCATCGTAACCGCGCTCTTCCCATCTACTTGTTTTGTAGTACTTTTTAGAGTCAATATGGTTGTAGTCATATCTAATGCCTAAGTCACCAGATAGTTTGTCGTTAAAATACGATTTTATGATACCATAGACTCCAAAGTCAAGCTTTTGGTAATCAGGAATAAGTCGCCTAACCCCTGTGTCTGGATTGGCAAAGTTGTCCTGAAACCTTCCTGAAACACCAAAATCCATGATGTATCCTTCTAAGTTGTCAACCTTGGTATCTACCCTTAAACTGTGGGTTTGAAGGTTTAGGTCTACAGCAGGTTTGTTCTTATCGCTACCAACCCTTTTGTCGTATTCAAAACGTTGGTTGTTTTGATAATCGTACTGAAAATTTACTTTTCCAAAAGATTTAAAGCGTTTAAATCCTGTCGCTTTCACCAGGGTATGGTTGACATCTTGTTTTGGAGCCTTGATCCTATAACTGAAATGCTCATTTACCAAAGGTTCTCGGTTGTTTATGGCATTGACCAGATCCTCGGTATTACCAATGTGAGAGGCGCTTAGAATGCCTATTTCATTATCGATATGGCTTAGATATACTTCAAATCCTTTCTCAAAACTTTTAAAACCGCCCTGCAAACTTGCCGAGAAACTTTTAGAACCTGTGTTGTTCAAGTAGTAATCTGGTGCTTTTAGGTCGCCATTTTGCTTGTATCCCAAAACGCCATTTGCGTACCAGCCAGACTCAAAGGTTTTATGGAGTGAAGAACTGATGTTGTACCCCAATCCATTGCTTTGAAACCCAGTGATAGTTTTACCAAAAAGGGAATCTACCGAATGGGGATGCTTAGGTTCTAAAATCACAACACCACCAATGGCATCGCCTCCGTAGGCCAAGGTGCCAGCTCCCTTAATCACCGAAATATTATCAGCTGCGTTGACATCAATATTGGGAGCGTGTTCAATGCCCCAATCTTGGTCTTCCATTCTAACGTTGTTATTTACTACAAGAACGCGGCTACTGTGAAGCCCATTGATAACAGGTTTTACTATTTTGCTACCTGTAGTAATTGAGGTCACGCCGCTAACTTGTTTAATGACATCGCCTAAACTTGCCGAGCTATAATCGTCAATTACATCTGTTTTAATGATGGTTTCTTGGGCTGCCGTGGTTTTCTTTTTGGCTTCAGCGCCTTTTACGACAATGGTTTCCAATTCTTCAACATGATGTTCCAGATAGATGATTCTTTCTAGGTTTTCTGTCAAATTAATCTCAATGGTTTTTGTTTCGCATGATAAATGGGAAAAGGTGACCTTGAGAGGGCCTTTGCATAGATTTTTCAGAATAAATTTTCCATCCAAATCGGTTGTTGTGTAAATATCTAGGGATTCAACATGTACCGTTGCATCTATAATAGGCTCACCATTGTGGAAATCCACAATTTTACCTGAAAAGATAATATTACAATTTTGACCATTAACCAATAGCCCTAAAAGGGTAGTGATGGCAGTGATAAAGAGGTGTTTCATATTCTTTTTCATGACTAACCACACATTATGTATTTATATAATGTGTTACTTATAACGTTTGCTAAGTAGTAAGTCCAGACTTTGGGTAAAGTTTGGTATTGTTAGGCTAGTTCAGGAGGGCCACGTAACGAAAAAGATAATTGCTGATGATTGTATTTAAAGTTGTATAACCCAACTGTGGTTTCCTTTGCAGGAACAATTTTTGGAATTACAAAATCGAAGCTTGTAAGAACAAAAGTGTTGTTTATTTTGAACTGATAAAAGCTACAGTCTTGGTCTAAACTGTGAAGATGTGCTTGGCTTTCTCCATTACAAACTTCGTGGTGGTGATGGGTAAAAACGTGAGTTAACTTGGTGATGTAAGGAAGCAACAAGGCAACCACTAAAATAGCAGTAGCTAGCTTAAAAACGATATGTTGTTGCTTTTTGCGTTGCATTTGTTAAAACTCTAGTCTACAAACTTTCCCAGTCCAAATCTACGAAGCATTTTCTTTTCGAATTCCCAAAAGAATTGAAATTGTCCTAGCAACCAACCAAAGGTTACTAAAAGGATTTGATAGAAAATGAGGCCAATGATAATGAATAATACCCAATACAGCGCAGGATTTAAGTTTTCTTTAGTAATTCCTGCCCATGCAATCAAGGGTCTTCCCACAAAAACAGAAGAAGATCCCGTTATGGCAAACACAATAAAAATACGGATCATTTCCCATTTATATGTCACTACCCATTTATGCTCCAATTTTTTGAAAATCCACAACGTAAGTTTTATGAGTGCATAAAAAATCACTAAAGTTACAGGGGTAATATAGAGTAGTGTAGGGCTTTCAAAAAAAAGGTTTGCTAATTTATAACTGCTGTAGAGCAGGGCTATAACTCCGAAAAGGGGAAATATCAATTGCCAATTGCGCTGTATTTCCCATTTTGTTTTGAATTTTTCCATAGACAAAAATAATCTGCGCAAATATACTTTAAATTCTAGGAATAAAGCCTGTTAATTGTTGCCGGTAAGTCAATTGAAAGTAAATGAAATAATTGTAGAGTTTATAGTTTACTTCATAGCCATAATCAATATTGGAATCATAGTTTATTTGCATGCCATATAAATTGGGATCGTAAACTTGTGGTTGTAGCACTCTTTGGTTCCAGGCAACCACGTATTGGTAGTTTCTACTTTCCAAAAACTCTTGGGAATAGTAGCCTTCAGGCCTTGCCATGCTTCTTAGCCATGTGCTGAAGCCAGGATCAAAAATGATGATTTCATATTCCAATTCGTCATTGGCAATCCTAACGGTGTCGGTTTCCGATATTTTTGCGTCGTCAGTAGTGCTGGCCACTTTTTGAGTACTGTGGCAGCTATAGAACAGAATAACAAATAATATGGCTGAAACGAAGGTTCTCATGGCTTGAATTTCTATTAAAGATACGAAAAATGCCTGTAATTACCTTACAAATCCTTTGCAGTAAAAAGGCCAAGAGATTATCTTGGCCTTTAGAATTTAAAAGAAAGGTGGTTAGGTGTTTCCTTTCAGAATGTCTCCAAGCATTCCACCTAAGCCTCCCTTTGTTTTGTTGTTTCCTAAAACCATACCGGCAATGTCGTCTATAGCGCTGCCATCTCCATCGGCATCTAAAATGGAGGTTAAGAAATCCTGTTGTCTATGTGCTGAACTTCCACCCAGCAAGCCTCCAAGCATGTCTGTAAGGTCTGAGGAGCCCGAAACATTGCTTTGTCTGGATTGTTTCGCTAAATACCCCATAAGGATAGGAGCGGCAACCTTTAGGATATTGGCTATGGTACTGGTATCAATTCCCGATTGGTGCCCTAATACATTGGTGACATTTTGTTGTTTGTTACCTAATACATGGCCCAGTATTTTTTCGCCATCTGCTAGAACATTTTGGTCCACACCGCCCTTAAACAATCCTTCCAAATCATCTAAAAGTCCTGTGTCATGATGGTTATTTAAAGCATTTAAAAGTCCTTCGGCGCCTTGTGGTGATTGTGCGTTGTTTTTCATGGCCTGAGTCATTAAGGGTAGTGCCATGGTGAGAATGTCCTGTGTTTTGTCATGCGGTTGATTGGTTTGTTGGGACACTCCGTTAATGATGGATTTGCCTAAATCCGTATTGAATAAATCTAAAATTCCGTCCATTGTAATGTGCTTTTGATTGAGACTATAATGTACGAAAAAAAGCCTGTAAAAAATTGATTAACAGGCTTTTGTTAGTAAGTTTTAGATTTGTAAAACCTTATCCTCTAAGGAGTTGTATTATTTGGGAAGCCAATTCGGTTCCAATTCTATCTTGAGCTTCATTGGTCGCTGCTCCAGTATGAGGCGTTAGCGATAGGGAAGGGTTCATAAGTAATTGAATTTCCGGTTTTGGTTCGTTTTCAAAAACGTCTAGAGCGGCTCTTGCAACTTTTCCGGTACCAATGGCTTCTACAAGGGCAACCTCGTCGATAACGCCACCACGAGCAGCATTTACCAAAATCACGCCGTCCTTCATTTCGTCAAATTCCTTTTTACCAATCACATACTCTTTTTGAGCCGGGACGTGTAGGGTAATAAAGTCTGATTGCTTTAAAACGTCATCTTTTGAAATGGTATTGATTTCAAAATTCAATTTTTGACCATCAAAGAAATCTAATTCCAAGTTTACGGTTTCCATAAATGGATCGTAGGCAACCACTTTCATTCCTAAGCCAATAGCAACTTTAGCGGTAGCTTGCCCGATTCTGCCAAATCCTAGAATTCCGATAGTTTTACCTTTTAATTCAATTCCTTTGGAATAGCTTTTCTTCAAATCCTTGAAACGCGTATCTCCATCAAGTGGCATATCACGATTGGAATTGTGTAAAAAACGCGCCAAACCTAACAAATGGGCGAATACCAATTCTGCCACGGAGTGAGAGGAAGCAGCAGGTGTATTGATTACGTGGATATCTTTACTGCGAGCATAGTCTACATCGATATTATCCATACCAACACCGCCACGACCAATGATTTTTATACTTGGGCAGGCATCTATGATATCCTGTCTTACTTTTGTGGCGCTTCTAACCAATAATACATCTACCTCATTTTCATTGATGTAATTGATCAATTGTTCTTGTGCAACGGTAGTGGTGCTTACCTCGAAACCGGCCTTTTCCAAGGCTTCAATTCCACTTTTAGAAATTCCGTCGTTAGCTAATACTTTCATGTTCTTATTTTAAAATATTAAAGCTTATGTTTTACAGTTGCAACCTATGTTGGTTGCTTCAAATTATATCTTGATTTATTGGTGAAAATTTAAGCTTTGCGCTCAAGTTCACTCATTACTTCAACAAGGGTCGCAACACTCTCCAAGGAAAGTGCGTTGTACATAGAGGCTCTGTAGCCGCCTACGCTTCGGTGACCATTAAGTCCGTTAATGCCTGCGTCCTTCACCATGGTGTCAAAAGTTTCCTTTAAATCTTCATTTGTAAGGTTAAAGGTGGCGTTCATGATAGAACGGTCACTGCTGCTGGCGAAACCTTTGAACAATGGGTTTAAATCTATTTCAGAATAAATAAGCTGTGCTTTTTTCTCGTTTATCTTTTCAATTTCTGAAATGCCTCCAAGATTTTTAAGCCATTCCAATGTCAACATAGATGTGTATACCGCAAATACAGGAGGCGTATTGTACATACTGCTTTTGTCGATATGTTGCTTGTAGTCCATCATGGAAGGAATTTTACGGGATACTTTCCCTAAAATATCTTCCTTAACCACTACCAAAGTGGTTCCTGCAGGCCCCATGTTTTTTTGTGCACCGGCATAAATTAAATCGAATTTGCTAAAATCCAATGTGCGAGAGAAAATATCACTACTCATGTCACAAACCATCGGTATTGGACAGTCTGGAAATTCCTTTATCTGTGTTCCGAAAATGGTATTGTTTGATGTGCAATGGAAATAATCGTAATCTGTCGGGATATCGTATCCTTTCGGGATATAATTATAATTGGCATCTTTAGAAGACGCTACTTCATAGATGTCATCGTAAATTTTAGCCTCTTTGATAGCTTTGTCCGCCCAAGTTCCCGTGTTAAGGTAACCGGCACGCTTTTCAAGTAAATTTAAAGCCACCATTAAAAACTGTGTACTGGCACCACCTTGCAAAAACAATGCTTTGTAACCTTTGCCTTCAAGACCTAGAAGCTCCAGTGCTAAAGCTCTGGCATTCTCCATGACATCAACAAAGGCTTTGCTACGGTGGGATATTTCAATAAGTGACAGGCCGTTATCAAAATCCAATAGCGCTTCAGATGCTTTTTGGATTACTTCACGCGGCAATACGCATGGCCCTGCACTAAAATTGTGTCTTTTCATTTTTGAATATAATTATAATTGTGTTTGTTAGAATGTATGATCGACAATGTAGTTTTAATTAAGTTGTTTGATAGATTTTTGTCCTAAAAACAGTTTTATTGATTAATTTGTTTGTGTTGACCGCAAAGTTGATAAATTATATTAAAAAAGGCGTTAATAAATTAATAATTTATCAGCTAAATCGTTAGCAAAAATTCAATAGTATCTACGTTATCGGCATAATCCCAAAGTTGCGGGTTTTGAGTTTGTCCGAAAGGGATTTCATTGCTGGTAACATTTTTAGAAACAACACATTGAAGGTCTTCTTTGTCGTTTTCCAATTTGTTTTTTAAGTCTTCAATGGAATCATAATATTCGTAAAAAACTGTCGCTATTGGTGAGCCGTAATTTGTGTCTTCTTTGATCATCAAAAAGCCGTTTTCCAAAATGTCAAATTCACTCATTAAATAAACCGCTTTGTTATAATCGTAGTTGTTGGCGTATTTAGCTTCATTAATGATAGGATTCCAATCATACATGGCTTGAAAGAATTGATTGAAATCATAGTCTTTAGGAATAAATATTTTGGAAACATTTCTACAGCCCAATCCGTAATATCTGAAAATGTCGTTAGATAATTCTTTGAGTTCTTCTTCGGTTTCGTTTCCTGTGAGAACCGCTACGGAATTGCGGTTTTTTCTAATAATGGATGGTTTGCCCTTGAAGTAGTATTCAAAATAGCGCGCTGTGTTGTCACTTCCGGTGGCAATTACGGCATCAAAATTCTCTAGTTTTTCTTCCGTAAAACTTATTTTTCCTTTGAAACCAGGTTCAACGAATTCTAAATATTTGGCCAAAAAGGGAAGTAGCTGCTTATCGTTACTTGACTGCTTTACCATAACATCGTGACCAGAAATAAGCACTGAAACAAAGTCATGAAATCCTACCAAAGGAATGTTTCCAGCCATAATAATGGCTACTTTTTTAGGGGATTCATTGTTAAAGTGATACTTTAAGAGCCACTTTTCAATGTTGTTTTTTGTCAACGAGTTAGACCATCCATTAAGTGCGTAAACAATATTTTCTTTTGTGAACCAGCCATTGTGTTCATTGGCCAAATTAATTTGATGTTTAAAGCCGTCAAAGAATAGGTCGTTATGAGGAATATGTTCCTTTTTTATAAAATTATCTTGTGCAAACTGACTTAAAAAATCACCTAATTTTACGAATGCATCAATTCTTTGTGGTAAATTCATTCTGTGTTTGGTTATGAATGGTTTTGGCTTTATTTTTGTACAAAGTTAGAAAATTTAAACGCTGAAATAGAAAAAATGCTATGGCAATAATTATAACAGATGAATGCATAAATTGTGGAGCCTGTGAACCGGAATGCCCTAATACAGCTATATATGAAGGTGCTGACGACTGGAGATATAATGATGGAACCAGTTTGAGTGGGGATGTTATTTTACCAGATGGTAAATCGGTGAATGCTGATGAGGCACAGGAACCATTAAGTGATGAAATATATTATATAGTTCCTGATAAATGTACCGAGTGCAAAGGATTTCATGAAGAACCTCAATGTGCTGCGGTATGTCCGGTGGATTGTTGCGTTCCAGATGACGACCATGTGGAAACGGAAGAAGAATTGTTAGGAAAACAACGCTTTATGCACCCTGAAGATTAATTCAGAGGCAATTTTCACAACACATCATTAAATCCTGAGTAAACACTCAGGATTTTTTGTTTAAAACATCGCATAAATAGTTAACTTTGCCACCGCATTTCCACGGTGGTGGAACATAACGTAATGAACTAATACTAAAATATGAAAGCAGGAATTGTAGGATTGCCTAATGTGGGTAAATCAACCTTATTCAATTGTTTGTCCAATGCTAAGGCGCAAAGTGCAAACTTTCCATTTTGTACCATAGAACCTAATGTTGGGGTGGTAAACGTACCAGATCCTAGATTGCAAAAATTGGAGGAATTAGTAAAGCCTGAGCGCGTATTGCCAGCAACGGTTGAGATTGTGGATATTGCAGGTTTGGTAAAAGGAGCTAGTAAAGGTGAAGGATTAGGGAATCAATTCTTGGCAAATATTCGTGAAACTGACGCTATTCTTCATGTTTTGCGTTGTTTTGAGAACGACAACATTGTGCACGTAGATGGTAATGTAAACCCGATTAGAGATAAAGAAACCATCGATATGGAGTTGCAGTTGAAAGACTTGGAGACCGTTGATAAAAAGCTGGAAAAAGTTAAGCGAGCTGCTAAAACCGGGAACAAAGAAGCTCAAAAAGAGGAAGCTGTTCTGTTGACTATCAAAAATGGTTTAGAAGCAGGTATTTCTGTAAGAGCTTTGGAGTTTAGCGAGGATGATTACAATGATTTTGTAAAGCCTTCCCAATTCATTACAGACAAGCCAGTAATGTACGTTTGTAATGTAGATGAAGGATCTGCAGTATCTGGAAATGAGTATGTAGAGCAAGTTCGCGAAGCTGTTAAGGATGAAAATGCTGAAGTTTTGGTGTTGGCAGTTGCTACAGAAGCAGATATTAATGAATTAGACGATTATGAAGAGCGTCAAATGTTTTTACAGGATGTTGGCTTGGAGGAGCCAGGGTCTTCAAAATTGATCCGTTCGGCTTACAAATTATTAAACCAACAAACCTATTTCACTGCAGGTGTGAAGGAAGTAAGAGCTTGGACCGTGGATATAGGAGCGACAGCACCTCAAGCAGCAGGAGTAATCCATACCGATTTTGAAAAAGGTTTCATTAGAGCTGAAGTAATCGGTTATGAAGATTATGTGAACTTCGGTAGTGAAGCTAAAGTGAAAGAAGCTGGAAAAATGCGTGTGGAAGGAAAGAATTATATTGTGAAGGATGGGGACGTTATGCATTTCTTGTTTAACGTATAAAACTACTTTTCTTACAAATCTAAAAGCCAATATCCTATGGGATGTTGGCTTTTTTATGTGTAATTTGTATCCGTTTATTTCGGATTTTTGTGCCGAAATATTATATTAGCATCTAACTCAAAAAAATAATTGCATAGGCTTGTTATATGATTGAACAAACCAATTACACCGAAGACAATATTCGCTCACTCGATTGGAAAGAACACATCAGGATGCGTCCTGGGATGTATATCGGGAAGCTTGGTGACGGTTCTTCACCAGATGATGGTATTTACATCTTATTGAAGGAAGTTTTGGATAACTCCATTGATGAGTATGTCATGGGGGCTGGAAAGACCATCGAAATTTCCATTCAAGGAAATAAGGTGATTGTACGTGACTATGGTCGTGGTATTCCTTTAGGGAAGGTTGTGGATGTTGTTTCAAAAATGAACACGGGAGGGAAGTACGATTCCCGAGCCTTTAAAAAATCGGTTGGATTAAATGGGGTTGGTACCAAGGCGGTAAATGCCTTGTCCGTTTATTTTAGGGTAGAGTCCACCAGGGATGGAAAGTCGGCTTCGGCTGAATTCCACCAAGGAAACCTTACCAATCAAGAAATGTTGGAGGATACCTCTAGACGCAAAGGAACCAAAGTGTCCTTTGTACCGGATGATACCATTTTCAAAAACTATAAGTTTAGAAGTGAGTATGTAGAGAAAATGCTCCGTAACTATGTGTATCTCAACCCAGGATTGACCATAGTTTTCAACGGTGAAAAATTCTATAGTGAAAATGGATTAAAGGATTTATTGGGAGATAACACCAATGAGTCCGATTTGGCATATCCAATCATCCATTTAAGGGGAGATGACATAGAGGTTGCGTTAACTCACAGTAAAACACAATATAGCGAAGAGTACCACTCATTCGTTAACGGGCAAAATACAACGCAAGGGGGAACACATTTAGCGGCTTTTAGAGAGGCGTTGGTGAAAACGCTTAGAGAATTCTTCGGAAAAAACTATGATGCCTCCGATGTTCGGAAATCTGTGGTATCCGCCATTTCCATTAAGGTTATGGAGCCTGTTTTTGAAAGTCAGACCAAAACCAAACTGGGATCTACTGATATGGGAGGGGATTTGCCAACGGTAAGAACCTATGTAAATGACTTTTTAAAAACACATTTAGATAATTATCTGCACAAAAATCCCGAAACTGCGGACAAGATCCAAAGAAAGATCCTTCAAGCCGAGCGTGAACGTAAGGAGCTTTCTGGAATCCGTAAATTGGCGAAGGATAGAGCTAAAAAAGCCAACCTTCACAATAAAAAGTTACGTGATTGCAGGATTCATTTTGGGGATACAAAGAATGAGCGCAATCTAGAAACCACGATATTTATAACCGAGGGGGATTCGGCATCTGGAAGTATTACAAAATCCAGGGATGTGAACACGCAGGCGGTATTCAGTTTAAAAGGGAAGCCATTAAACTGTTATGGCTTGACTAAAAAGATTGTTTACGAAAATGAAGAGTTCAACCTATTACAGGCGGCTTTAAATATTGAAGAATCACTTGAAGATTTGCGTTATAACAATATTGTAATAGCAACCGATGCCGACGTGGATGGAATGCACATTAGACTGTTGCTGATTACGTTCTTTTTACAATTTTTCCCTGAGGTAATTAAAGAGGGGCACTTGTATATTTTACAAACGCCTTTGTTTAGGGTTCGAAATAAAAAAGAAACCATCTATTGTTATTCCGATGAAGAAAGGCATTATGCCATTGATAAATTAAAACCAAAGCCAGAAATCACACGATTTAAGGGGCTTGGTGAAATCTCACCCGATGAGTTCAGGCATTTTATAGGAGAGGACATCCGTTTGGATCCTGTAATGTTGGATAAGGATAAGTCCATTGAAGAGCTTTTGGAGTTTTATATGGGAAAAAATACGCCAACCAGACAAGAATTCATCATTAACAATCTTAAGGTAGAGTTAGACGTACTGGAAGAAAAGTAGGGGATCTATGAGAACCAATAATGCTAAAGTAAAGAATGTTATCATTTCGGTATATTTTATACTGATTGTTTTGGCTATACTTTTAGCTACGGTTTTTAGCGCTTTTTCAGATGTGAGCGATAACCCATTTATCACCTTTACGTTGGTTACTGGAGGTTTTATAGTGCTTTTTTCTATTGTTTACTATATTTCCAGATATTTTGAATATGACAGCGATGGTGTAAAAGTAGTGGTCATTAATAGAGGGTTATTGTTGGCAGACTATTTTAATTACAGGGAACATAAAGCTGAATTTACTAAAGAACAGTTGGTAAGATTCCGAATCAACAATTTTATAGTTTACAAATCCTTGGCGCTTTATATAAAAGACAAGCGTGGTAACGTGAATAAGGAAAGCTTTAATATCACTTTGGTATCTCGAAGAAAACGGAAATACATCAAGCAGTCTTTGAGTAAAATGATTAAACTAAATAGAAAATCTAAATAATTAATGACAGAAGATAACGACGATTTGCTAAATAATGAACGAGACGATCAACAAGAAACCATTACCCGTGTTACGGGGATGTACAAAGATTGGTTTCTGGATTATGCCTCGTATGTAATTCTAGAACGGGCCGTGCCTGCCATAGAAGACGGCTTCAAACCCGTACAGCGAAGAATCATGCATTCCATGAAAGATTTGGATGACGGTCGTTATAATAAAGTAGCCAATATCGTTGGGCACACCATGCAGTATCATCCACACGGGGATGCCAGTATTGGAGATGCTATGGTACAAATTGGCCAAAAGGATTTATTGATTGACACCCAAGGAAACTGGGGGAATATTTTAACTGGTGATGGTGCTGCAGCTTCCCGTTATATTGAAGCCCGATTGTCTAAATTTGCTTTGGATGTAGTCTATAATCCTAAAATTACAGAATGGCAGGCTTCTTATGATGGAAGGAGAAAGGAGCCCATAAACCTTCCGGTAATGTTCCCGTTATTGTTAGCCCAGGGAGCAGAAGGTATTGCGGTAGGATTGTCTACTAAAATTTTACCACACAACTTTATCGAGCTTATCGATGCTTCCGTGAAGCATTTAAATGGGAAACGTTTCACCATTTTTCCTGACTTTCCAACAGCGGGAATTGCAGACGTCACTAACTATAATGATGGTAACCGTGGTGGACGCGTTAGGGTAAGGGCTAAAATTTCTCAATACGATAAAAATACACTGGTTATTACGGAAATACCATTCGGTACCAATACCTCTACTTTAATAGATTCTATTCTTAAAGCCAATGATAAAGGCAAGATTAAAATCAAAAAAATAGAGGATAATACAGCTGCTGAAGTTGAAATTTTGGTGCATTTACCAACAGGAATTTCTCCTGATAAAACCATTGATGCGCTATATGCATTCACTAATTGTGAAATGTCTGTTTCACCATTGGGCTGTGTTATTGAAGACAACAAACCACTCTTTATAGGGGTGTCGGAAATGTTGAGACGTTCTACAGATAATACGGTTGAATTGTTGAGACAGGATCTTCAAATCAAGTTGGAAGAATTTGAAGAGCAGTGGCACTTTGCATCTTTGGAGCGCATATTTATTGAAAACAGAATTTATCGCGATATCGAGGAAGAAGAAACTTGGGAAGGTGTTATTCAGGCAATTGACAAAGGACTGGAACCTCATGTAAAGCATTTAAAGAGAGCTGTAACCGAGGAAGATATTGTACGTTTGACAGAAATACGAATCAAACGTATTTCTAAATTCGATATTGATAAAGCACTTCAAAAAATAGAAGCTCTTGAAGGTCAAATTGCAGAAGTTAAGCATCATCTAGCCAATATTATAGACTACGCGATAGCTTATTTTGAAAGACTGAAAAAGGAGTACGGACCAGGAAAAGAACGTAAAACCGAAATCCGTGTGTTTGATGATGTAGACGCCACAAAAGTGGTGATTAGAAACACGAAGTTGTACGTTAATCGAGCAGAAGGATTTATTGGTACGTCCCTTAGAAAGGACGAATATGTTTGCGATTGTAGTGATATTGATGATATTATCGTATTCACAGCCGATGGTAAAATGATGATTACCAAGGTGGATTCCAAGACTTTTATAGGGAAGGATATCATCCATGTGGCCGTTTTCAAGAAGAAGGATAAGCGTACCATTTATAACATGATGTACCGAGATGGTAAGGGTGGCCCCACCTATGTAAAGCGCTTTAATGTTACAGCCATTACACGCGACAGGGAATATGACCTTACCAACGGCGCAAAAAATTCTGCAGTGTTATATTTTTCGGCCAATCCAAATGGGGAAGCTGAAGTGGTAACGGTGTTGTTACGTCAAGTGGGCAGTATCAAGAAATTGAAATGGGATTTGGATTTTGCCGAAATCCTGATAAAAGGGCGTGCTTCCAAAGGTAATTTGGTTACCAAATATTCTGTGAAGCGTATCGAACTGAAAGAGAAAGGGGTGTCTACTTTGAAGCCTAGAAAAATTTGGTTTGATGACGCTGTACAACGTTTAAATGTTGACGGTAGAGGCGAGTTACTAGGGGAATTTAGAGGCGAGGATCGCATCTTGATCATTAATCAAGCAGGTGTAGCCAAAACCATTACTCCTGAATTGACAGCGCATTTTGGAAATGACATGGTTGTCATGGAAAAATGGATTCCTAAAAAACCAATTTCCGCCATCTATTACAATGGTGAAAAGGAACTGTATTATGTGAAGCGATTTTTTATTGAAAATGAAAGTAGGGAAGAAAGCTTTATTCCGGACCATCCAAATTCACAACTTGAAATAGTTTCTACCGATTGGAAACCTATGGCTGAAGTGGAATTCACTAAGGAGCGGGGTAAAGACAGAAAAGAGAATCTCTTGGTGAACCTTGAAGAATTTATTGGTGTAAAAGGAATTTCGGCTCTTGGAAATCAGTTGACCAAATACAAAGTCAACCAAATAAGCTTGTTGGATCCTTTGCCTTATGAAGCTCCGGAAGAAGTTCATGCCGATGATTTGGAAGTGGTAGACGAAACTGATGTTACAGAAAAAAATGAAGCTTCCGAAGAAAATGTTTCTCAACAAGACAATTCAGAATTAGAGGATGATGATCAAGGGCAAACTACCTTGTTCTAATTTCTACAGCAAATAAATTTTAAAAGGTCAAATCAATTTTTAGGATTTGACCTTTTTTTTGCACGAAAAATCAAGATTTATCTTCATCGCTATATTTTGCGTATTCAGTACATCGGTAAGGAAAAAATTAAATACGGAAATTATGAGCAAGTAGGAAAATTTGCTCATTTTGATTTTTTAAGGTGATTTTTATTTGAAGTGAAATTATTTTGGACTTACCTTTTTTTGGAAGTTTTAAAATTCAATAATTCCACGAAAAGTGAAAAGGCGATTGCAAAATATAAATACCCTTTTGGAATAGCACCAATGGTTTGGTCAAAAATAGAGGTGTGCGATAAATGCGCCGCTTCGGTGATTAGCATAAAACCGATAAGGATAAGAAATGCCAATCCCAAAACTTGCATACTGGGGTGGTTGTCTATAAATCTTCTTACGGGATTTACAAAAGCAATCATAATTCCGATGGAAATTACCACTGCAATAATCATCAATATTAAAGCATAATTATGGTTGGGGTGTAGGCCGTTGGTCATTCCAACTGCCGTAAGGATTGAATCGATGGAAAAAATAAAATCAATAATCAATATTTGAACAAGGGCTTGAGCCAGTGATTTTATTTTTTTTGACTTTACGGAGTGTTCATCATGGGTAGGATTCTCAACTTTTTCTCGAATTTCAGAAGTGCTTTTGTAAATTAAAAACAGGCCTCCAGAGAACAAAATTATGGCTTGCCAACTGATGCCAATGTGCAGCCAAGAGGTATCAATGGTGTAAAAAGGATCGTCCAAACCAATTAAAAACGACACAAAAAACAATAATATAATACGCTGAAACATAGCCAAGAGAAGCCCTATAGTAGTTGCTTTTGAGCGTTGCGTTTCAGGGAGTTTGTTGGCGGCTATGGATATGAATACAATGTTGTCAATACCAAGGATGACCTCAAGAAATGTGAGGGTGAGTAGTGCCATAATAGCTTCCCCGGACAACAAAAATTCAAGCATGGACTAATCTACTTTTTTGGCAGTGCCTTTAACGACTCTGTTGGGGCGGTTGCTTTCCTTTACGGCATATTTATATTCAAAGGTATACGTGTCTTCAGTAGTACTGATGATTTTCATGTGAATGGCCCTTTTTTCCTGATTGGATTTAGGGTTTAAGTTGGTTAAGATGAACTCACAATCATTGATCCATCGTACGGAAGAAGAATCTATTTTTCCATCAAAATAATCAATGCTGTAAGCTTCGGTACGTACAAATTTCCCTGTTTTCTTAATGCCATCTTCTAGGTAATTAAATTGAAAAGTACCTGTTTTATAGTCGGCGCAATTGCGATCTATATTAAAGCAGCTGGTCAATATCAAACATCCAAAAAGGGCACAAATTATCTTCATCGTTATAGTTTGAAGCAAAATTAAGAAAGAATTTTATTCTTTTTGGTATTCTTTAAAAGTTCCATCAGTGTAAAAAATGACGATGCGTTCAATAGCCTTGTCAAGGGGCTTTTCTAAGGTGGAA
The DNA here is from genome assembly GCF_001975575.1 of Mangrovimonas sp. DI 80. Taxonomy (NCBI): domain Bacteria; kingdom Pseudomonadati; phylum Bacteroidota; class Flavobacteriia; order Flavobacteriales; family Flavobacteriaceae; genus Mangrovimonas; species Mangrovimonas sp. DI 80. The sequence continues at coordinate 182,272 of NZ_MSDT01000005.1, forward strand.
GGGGGAAGTTTTGGAGCTTGTTTTAGTGGTTCTTCACGCTCAACAATAGGAAGGGACGTTTGCCCAGAAAAGACTTCGCTACCAGCAGGAAAAGTTCCTTTTCCATTCAATAGCCAATACAATTCTACTTCAGGAAAAGCCTGAAGTATTTTAAGAACAAAGTCCAAACTAGGCTTGTTTCTTCCTGAGAGGATATGGGAGATACTAGAGCGTTGTACTCCCATCTTTTCAGCAAAAGAAGAGGCGCTTTCACTATAGTAATCCATCACTTTTTGTAGTCGTTTAACAAAGTCATCGTTGTTTATCATTGTAAACAAGGTGTTAGTTGAATTGTTGTTACAAATGTAAAACAATATTGGTTACATTGGTAAAATATCTGAAAAATAGTTCAATATTATCTTAATTTCAGCTTTAAGTAACTATAATTAAATATCTAGAAAACAAGTGTTTAAGTTTTGTTCGATATGTGCATTGAATTATTCGTAACACCGACTAATAAACAGCTTTTTAGCTCTTATTAAACTGTTACAAACGTATACCGACTACCTTGATTTTATTGTTTACAGTTGTAAATGTCTCTTTGTTTACCTTTGTAACTTAAAATTTCACAATGACTATAGACAGCCTATCTCGAGACTATGATTTGATTTGCGAAAAATCACTTCAGCATAGATACATTACCAATATTTCAATAGAGCCCATGCTTAAACAGCTGCCTTCACTTTTTAAGGTGGATGTTATCGGTACTTCTGTTAAAGGACAAAACATATATTCCATAACATTTGGTAATGGGCCTAAAAAACTTCTTTTATGGTCTCAAATGCACGGAAACGAGAGTACGACCACTAAGGCTCTTTTTGACGTATTTAACTTCTTTAAACAGCCTTCGGAAATTAGTAGACAATTACAGGAGAATTGTACATATAAAGTAATTGCTATTCTAAGTCCGGATGGCGCTGAAGCCTACACAAGGGTAAATGCGAACGAAGTAGATCTTAACAGGGATGCCCAAAACCAAACACAACCAGAAAGTAAGGTGCTTAAAAACTGTTTTGAAGGGTTTCAACCGGATTATTGCTATAATTTGCATGGACAACGTACCATATTTAGTGCAGGAGCTAGCGATAATTCTGCCATAGTGTCTTTTTTATCGCCATCTCAGGATGAGGAGCGTTCGTTAACATCCAATAGAAAGGTCGCTATGGAGATTATAGCTGAGATGAACAAACACTTACAAACCGTTATCCCAAATCAAGTGGGGATATATGACGATAGTTTTAATATTAACTGTGTAGGGGATACGTTTCAGCATTTGGGAGTGCCTACCATATTATTTGAGGCAGGTCATTATCCTGATGATTATGCAAGAGAGGAGACCAGAAAGCTTATTTACTATGCTTTAATACTGTCTTTTCAATATATCGCTAATAATGATATAAAAGGTGATAATTATGAGCCATATTTCACGATTCCGGAAAATCAAAAACTCTTTCATGACATCATTATAAGAGATGCTTTAGTGAATGGGAAAATTTGTGATGTTTGTGTGCAGTATGAAGAGCGGCTCGAAGGATTAAGTGTTAAATTTACACCTAAAATTGAGCGCTTTTCGAAACAAGGGGAATTGCATGCTCATAAAGCTTATAACGCCAACAAACAGAGGGTGTTAACTGCTGAAAACACAGAGCTCCAGGAGGGTAGCGAAATCGATTTCGTTTTCATTGAAAATCATAAAATATCATTAATAATGTAAAAAAAATGTGATATACTGTATTATCTTCAAAGAAAATCTATTATTTTTGTTTTAAATTTAACAGAACTTAAATATGGCTAAATTCAAATTAGACGAAATCGATCACCAAATTTTGGATATGTTGATCGATAATACTAGGATTCCCTTTACAGACATTGCAAAAAAATTGGTTATTTCCGCAGGAACTGTTCACGTGAGAGTTAAAAAAATGGAGGAAGCAGGGATTATCCAAGGGTCTTCATTAACATTGGATTACAAAAAGCTAGGATACTCCTTTATTGCATATGTTGGGGTTTTCCTTCAAAACACTTCACAAACAAAATTTGTTTTGGAGCGTATCAACCAAATTCCATATGTAACTGTAGCGCATATTACAACTGGTAAGTTTAATATTTTCTGTAAAATTAGAGCTAAAAACACAGACCATGCCAAGGATGTTATTTTTATGCTGGATGATATAGATGGTGTTTACAGAACAGAAACGATGATTTCTTTGGAAGAAAGTATCAACGACAAAAAGCGTTTAATGCATACAATCTTTAATGAATTGTAATAGATAAATAACGTTACGTTTTTCAAAAAGGGCTATTAATGTAATAGTCCTTTTTTTATAGAATAAAGAAGTATTATTCTGGGTAATGAAAATTATCACTGTGAAATCATAAAGGCTCGTTACTTATAACAACTTTTATAATATTCGAAAGCTTTTATGATGAGTTGGTTATCAACAATACAATCGATTTTAGGTATGCCTATAGTTTCTAAAAGCACAAAGTTGATATTGCCGTGCTCATTCTTTTTGTCGTATTTTAAAAGCTCTATAATACTTTCAAAATCGGCTTCTTCAATCTCTACATATTCATAGATTTTACTAATTACGTTTTGAATTTCTTCTAGATCTTTTTTGGACAATCCTGTAAGTTCAGATGAAATATAACATTCCAAAATCATCCCAACTGCAACCGCTTCACCGTGTAGTAATTCAGGTTTTTCAGGATGGTTCAAGAAATACGATTCAATGGAATGGCCTAACGTGTGCCCGAAATTTAAAGTTTTTCGCACATTGTTTTCAAAGGGATCCTTTTCTACAATATCGTTTTTAATAAGAACCGATTCGTAAATTAAATCGTCTAGGTCGTGCAATGTTAGATGGGCAAGATCTTTCATTTTATCCCAATAGGCCCTGTTATAAATAAGCCCATGTTTCAACATTTCTGCCAAACCAGATTTTAGTTGGTTTTGGGGAAGTGTATTGATAAAGGAAGTGTCTATCAGCACCATTTCCCCCGAACTAATTACTCCAATCTGATTTTTTAAGGCCCCAAGGTCTACTCCAGTTTTACCTCCAACAGAAGCATCTACCATGGCCAAAAGGGTAGTGGGGATATTAATGTACTTAATCCCTCTTTTAAAAGTGCACGCCACAAAACCTCCCAAATCTGTTACAACACCGCCACCAAGATTTAGTAGTAAACTTTTTCTATCAGCCCCCAATTCCGAAAGCACGTTCCAAACTCCAGAACAGGTTTCAATGGTTTTGTGTTGTTCTCCAGGTTCAATTTCAATAATCTCAATTTCTACATCTGTTTCAACTTTTGGTAAGAACTGAGAGAGGCACAATCCGTGGGTATTTGAATCTACCAGCACAAAAATTTTCGAGAACCTATTTTTCGATAAATAATGATTTAATTCTGTATAAGCTTCGTCATTAAAGTGAACTTTGGAAGATGTTGATATAATGGATTTCATTGTGCAAAAAAAGTTAATAATATAGTGTGAAAATAAGCAGTTTTTAGGATAAAATTAGGGGATGAATAAATATATTTGCATTATTTTTTTCAAATGACAACAAAACAATTATTTGACAACACAAAAGTTGCTTTTGAGTTAAAAAGTGACTCTGAATTAGAACGTGCCTATTTTTTGTTTAAAATGATTTCCCATGAGCCTTTGGTGAGGATCGGGACTGCGGCAACTAACTTCGCTTTGAAGGCGCATTTACCGGTTGAAGGATTGATAAGGGCAACTGTTTTTGATCATTTTTGTGGAGGTGTAAATGAAGAAGATTGTTTGAATGTCATTGACAAGATGTATAGCAAAGGAGTGTGCTCTGTTTTGGATTTTTCTGTGGAAGGAAAAGAAACCGAAGCCCATTTCGACGGAGCTATGGAAACCACTTTGAAAATCATCCGCTTTGCAGATGAAAGGAAGGCAATGCCAATTGCTGTTTTTAAACCAACAGGATTTGGAAGATTTCATTTATATCAAAAACTGGGAGAAGGAAAAACACTTACGGATTCTGAACAAAAGGAGTGGGACCGTGTTGTAGAACGTTTCGATACCGTATGTAAACTGGCGAAAGAAAGGGATGTTGAGATTTTGATAGATGCAGAAGAAAGCTGGATGCAAAATGCAGCAGATGTCTTGGTTGAAGAAATGATGCGTCGCTACAATACAGAAAAACCTATAGTTTACAATACGCTTCAGACTTACCGATGGGATCGCTTAGACTACCTCAAATCATTACACCATCATGCCCAAAAAGATGGATTTAAAATTGGTGTAAAGATTGTAAGAGGAGCCTATATGGAAAAGGAGCGAGAGAGAGCAGAAGATAAAGGGTATCCATCACCAATTTGTGAAACTAAAGAGTTAACAGATAAAACCTTTAATGATACCTTGACGTATTGTCTGGAAAATTTAAATGATATCGCTGTGTTTATAGGTACCCATAATGAATATAGTTGCTACTTAGCTATGGATCTTATGGACCAGTATAAGATTGAAAGAGATGACAATCGTGTATGGTTTGGACAACTTTACGGAATGAGTGATCACATTAGCTTCAATCTTGCCAAAGAAGGTTATAACGTTGCTAAATACGTGCCATTTGGTCCTGTTAAAGATGTTATGCCATATTTAATCAGGAGGGCAGAGGAGAACACTTCTGTAGCAGGGCAAACCACTAGGGAGCTCAATTTGTTATCAAAAGAGCGTTCAAGAAGAAAATTAGAGTAGTTTATAAAGAATTATTTCTTGAAATTATACCATTTCTTTTTATTTGGATTTTTCCCGTAGCCATAACCATAGCCGTAACCTTTTTTGGAAGTGGTGCCATTTAATACAGCTGTCATATTTGGCAACCTATTTTCTTGATATAATGTTTCAGCAATGTGAAGTTGTCTTCGGTCAACATTATTTGCACTTACGACAAAAAGGAATAAGTCTGCAAACTCACTAATGAGCTGAACATCAGTAACTAGTCCAACTGCAGCTGTATCAACTACAATGTAGTCATAATTCTTTTTGACTTCCTTGAATAGCTGTTCAATACGTTGATTCATTAACAATTCCGCGGGGTTAGGAGGGATAGTTCCTGACGGAATTATAAATAAGTTTTCGTTTGATTTTACAGGAGTAATTACGTCTTGCAATGTTAAATTTTCGTCACTAATAAAATCTGTTAAGCCTTGTTTGGAATTAATGTTAAGGTAGTCATACATCTTTGGAACACGAATATCTGTTTCGATAATGAGTACTTTTTTATTAGAATAGGATAGGGTTAAAGCTAAATTCACAGAGGTATGAGATTTGCCTTCTTGACTTGTAGTCGAAGTTACAAAAATAGTTTTCCCTTTTTCTTTTTTGTTTTTAAGTAAGAAGTTAATATTTGTTCTCAATATTCTGAATGACTCTGCTTTTGGGGAGTAATCAACTTTTTTAATTAATTTATTGGTTGATCCCAGGGATTTTGGGATATCACCAATGTATGGAATGCTTAAAAAACGTTGGAGTTCATTCTTATTGTGAATTTTTGTATCCAATAAATCTTTGGTATATATATAGCTGATAGGAAGTACTAAGCCTAAAATAAAGAATCCTAAATAGGTGATTAGTGGGTTTGGAGCCACTGGTTTGTAAGAGGAATAAGCTTTATCTATTGTTTTAGCCTTAGGGGAATACATGCCAAATCTTATTGCAGATTCTTCCCTTTTCTGTAGCAAATAGAGATATAAAGATTCTTTAATGTCTTGTTGACGTTTTATGTCTCTGAATTCTCGTTGTTTTGTTGGGGCCTGGTAAAGTTGACCTCGAATTCTGGATTCTTCCTCATTTAAACTTTTTAAAGTTAACATACTAGTTTCCTTCATATTGTCTAATGACTTTTGAAGGTTTAGCTTTAATGCTGCAATTTGATTATTTAAATTAATAACTACTGGATTCTTCTCGCTTGAATTGTTTAAGATTCTATCTCGTTGCGCTACTAATTCGTTATGGTTTTTTGTAATAAGTGCAATGTTGGAATCTTCAATCCCGATGTTGAGTGGTAGAAGATCTGTACTTCTGTTTTGGTCTTTAAGTTCTTCTTGAAGATATGTTATAAGCTGTATTTTATTAGTTGTATTTAAAATTTCAGTACCCGTTTGTTTTTCACTGTTAAGGAATATATCTGCTTGGGAATTTAGGGCGGTAAGTTCCTTTTCTTTTTGGAGTTGTTCTGCGGTGAAATCGACAACTTCTAATTCTTGGGCAACAGATTCAAGTCTTTTGGTAATGAAATCAGCGGAAATCTTAACCATTTCTTCCTTATCAGAAAGAACATCCAGATTATATTCCGTGATAAGTTCGTTTAGTACATCAATAGCCTTTTGAGGAACAGTTTCCAATAGTTCCAATTTGATAACACTAGACCCAGTTTCTGTGGATATTTGAATATTGTTTTTGTAAAGGTCGGCAATGGTGCTTACAGGTTTTATAGCTATTTTTAGATAGCTGTCTATTTTTGTTTTATTGGGTTCGATATTGGGAACTATGACTAAGTCTCCAAATCCAGTTTTTATTCGATCCCCAAAAGCTAAAACTTCATCTTCTGTTTCGTCTGAACCAACAAAGGGCCTCCCTTCGTCTTTTAAAAGCAGGTATTCTGTTGGAGATTTAATTTTTATGTATAATGTAGTATCAATACTATTTATAACAGAATCATGCTCAAAAAAATTAATTTTGATTGGGGGTGTGGGATATAATTCTTTTTCTTTTATTGTACCCTCTTCAAAATAGCGAATATTTAAATCAAGATTTTTAACAACATTTTCAATTAAAGAAATGGATTTTAGAATTTCTATTTCATCTGTTATTTTATTTGTTCCTTCTGCAAATAATCCCTTGTTGGATATTTCTTCAATGCTGGGTAATTTTGTTGATTGATCTTCATCCTTAATTTTAATTGTGGCGTTTGCTTTATATTTAAAGGTGGAATAGCGTAAATATGTATAGCCCATAAAAATAGAAAACAGTAATGAAAGGATTATTAATTTCCAATGAGACGTGAAAATTTCCACATATTCTCTTAAATCATTACTAGAGCTAGATCTTATTTCAGTTTTCATGGGAGATTGGTATAGCTTTTATTTTACTACAAATATCGCTGTAATTGTGGCTAGAGTTGAGATAGCTGAAATGATTACAGCTGTATTGGGGTTGTACGTTGAGGCGTTTCTCCTTGCTCGATTGGGTTCCACAATTAATACGTCATTTTGTGCCATATAATATAATTGGGAATTAACCAGATTAACAGAGGTTAGATCTAGTCTAGCAAATCTTTTTTCTCCTCCATTTTCTCTAATCAAAAAAATATTGGTTCTTTTTCCATTATTTGTAAGGTCACCTGCGAGTCCTAAAGCTTCACTAACTGAAATTCTTTCATCTTGAATGGTAAATGTTCCTGGGTTTTTCACTTCTCCTAAAACAGTTATAGTAAAGTTCGCCAATCTAATGTTGACAATAGGATCCTTAATATATTCTGAAAGTTTTTTCTTTAGATGAGAAGTAGCTTGAGTTCTGGTAAGCCCACCAAGTTTAACAGTACCGAGTACAGGAAATTCAATATTCCCATTGGAATCAATAAGGTAAGTTTGCATTTTTAATTCCCCCCTAGCATCTATTACCGATGTGGAGTAGGAGGTAACAGGTAGGTTGAATGGTCTTGCAGCATCGGGATCCAAAGCAGAAACATCAATCGTTAAGAGGTCATCAGTGCTGTAAACCAAATCAGTATTAACAAGGCTTATGTCCTTTTTTTGTAACGGTTCGTCCTGAAAATAAACAAAATCTTTTCTACTTGCGCATGAAACAACAATGGATGAGGCAATAAGAAGTGTTTTAATTTTGTTGGTTTGAAAATTGAATATTGTTATGTTCATAAGCAAAAAATAGGGACTTTAAGATTATTTTTTTATATCCAACACTTCAAATTTGGAATTGTTAGAAAGATATTCAGGAATAATTTCTTTTATATGAGAAACAATTTCCAAATTATGAATTTTGGCATAAATGTTACATAAGATAATAATTTTTTCGACAACATCTTGATTTTCTATTGGTTTATTAAGGGCTATCATTATTTTTTCATGGTAGGTAGGTCTTGTTTTTTCATCATCAGCAAGAAGTTCTTCGTATATTTTTTCTCCTGGTCTTAGGCCGGTAATTTTTATATTGATATCCTCAGGGTAGCGAAGCCCTGATAAAGCAATCATATTTTTTGCCAATTCAAATATTTTTACAGATGATCCCATGTCAAAAACAAAAATTTCACCTCCATTCCCCATGGTTGCAGCTTCCAATACCAAATGACAGGCCTCGGAAATAGTCATGAAGTATCTAGTGATTTCCTTGTGGGTTACTGTTAATGGTCCACCTTCTTCGATTTGTTTCTTAAATAAAGGAATTACGGAGCCGTTAGAGCCTAGTACGTTTCCAAACCGAGTAGTAATGAACTTGGTGTTACCTGCCCCATTTTGTAAGCAGTTGATATATAATTCGGCTACACGCTTAGTCGCTCCCATTACATTTGTAGGGTTCACTGCTTTGTCTGTTGAGATTAAAACAAATTTAGATACAGCATGTTTAACTGCAAGGTTAGCGATATTTTTTGTGCCAACGATGTTCACGCCTACAGCTTCATAAGGATTGTTTTCCATTAAGGGGACATGCTTGTAGGCAGCGGCATGAAAAATAATTTTAGGCTTCGTTTGGTCCATTATCTGGTCCATTCTGCTTTCATCTCTCACATCCGCTACAATGGCTGTAAAATTTGAATTTCCTTTTCTAAGGAGTTCCTGCTGTATTTCATAAAGTGCCGATTCAGCAATGTCAACCAATATTAGTTTTTTGTAGTCATATTGAGTGATTTTCCTCGCAATTTCGCTTCCAATAGAGCCGGCAGCACCTGTAATCATTATGATTTCACCATTATACTGGGCTTCCAATCTTGGATTTATAATGGAAATGGGTTCACGCCCTAGAAGATCTTCAATTTTAATATCCTTTATTTGACCAGGGCTTAAATCTCCATCAATCCATTGTTGTACTGGGGGCACAATTTTCACCTTTAACTTCAATTCCAGCAAGTGGCCAGTAATATTCATGAGTCGTGTAGGGTCAATATTCTGAATAGAAACAATTACCTCATGTACTTTGTTCTTTGAAATAAACTCTGAAGTTATTTTTCTTAAAGGGTATACATTGAGAAGATCAATCTTTTTACCTATTTTACTTTCATTGTCATCAATGAATCCAATAACATAATGATTTGTTTTAGGGTCATTTGTTAAGGCGTCATAGGTAATCATTCCTGAGCTTCCGGCCCCGTAAATCAATATGTTGGTAATAGGCTTTAAATCTTGGATAATACTATTATAAGTAGATTTCACGGTTAGTTTCGCACCTATTAAAAATAGAATATTTAGAAGCAAGTGAATATATATAATAGCCCCAGAGATATTAAACAGGCTGTCTTCAGTATCATATTTTCGGCTAATAAAGGTGCAACAAATGAGTATGGTTGCTAGAATATTTGCACCTATAATTAGATTAATAATATCTTTAAAACCAGTAAATCTTACAACACCTTTGTAAGAGCCAACAGCCACAAAACTGATACACGCAGCTAGAGCTACGAAAGGAACCTGTTTCAGAAATAATAAAAAATTGAAATCAAGTTTTAAATTGAATCGAATAAGGTAGGCTAAAAAAAAGGTAAAAATAACTACTACTAAATCAAATAGAAGCACTAGCCATTTAGAAGCATATTTTTTAGATATATTATTTAGAAAACCTTTCATCATACTGCAAAATACATTTTTATTACGGAATAAACTCTATTCAGCTCGTTTTCAGTAAGATTTGATCCACTGGGCAAACACAATCCTCGATCAAACAAATCATCGGAAACACCATTTAAATAAGTGTTGTTATTCTTGAATATAGGTTGCTGGTGCATTGGCTTCCAAAGAGGTCTTGATTCAATATTTTGCTCAGATAAAAGCAATCTGAGTTCTTCTCTAATTTTCGAAGAAGGTAGGAGTATGCATGATAGCCATCTGTTGGAAAACATATTTTCAGGTTCCTTTAAAAATTCAATCGAATCAATAGTTCCTAAAGTTTCTCTATAAAAGTTAAAATTTGCTCTTCGTTTTGAGATATGATTTTCTAATATAGTCATTTGTCCCCGGCCAATTCCCGCAACAATATTGGACATTCTGTAATTATAACCTATTTGGGAATGCAAATAGGCTGGGGAATCATCCTTAGCCTGTGTAGCGAGAAATATCGCTTTATCCCTGATGGATTTATCGGTCGTAACCAAAGCACCACCTCCAGACGTTGTAATTATTTTGTTGCCATTAAAGGATAAGACTCCAATATTACCAAAGGTACCGCAGTGCTGTTCCTTAAATTTGCTTCCCAAGGCTTCTGCACTATCTTCAATAATTGGAATATTATACTTGTTTGATAAAGATTTAATTTCTTCAACTTTATAGGGCATTCCATAAAGATGCACTGCTATAATCGCTTTTGGCTTTTTGCCTTTTGAAATTCGATCTTCTATGGCAATTTCCAATTGTTCAGGACAAATATTCCAAGTATCTCGTTCACTATCCACAAAAATTGGAGTAGCACCCTGATAGATAATTGGGTTGGCGGAAGCTGCAAATGTCATACTTTGACAGATTACTTCATCACCATGGGTAATACCGAGTAAAATTAGGCTTAAGTGCAGAGCTGAAGTTCCAGAGGCCAATGCTGCCACATGAACATTTTGCTTAAGATAGGTTTTTAAGTCACTTTCAAAGCCTATAACATTTGGGCCTAATGGAGCAATCCAATTTTCTTCAAAAGCTTTTTGAATGAATAATTGTTCTTTACCACTCATATGTGGAGAAGATAACCATATTTTTGAATTCATCGGTAAATTTTGAAAGGTAATCAAATGTCGCAATCTTTATGTGATTGAGACAAAAATTAAAACATTATAATAGCTGGATAAATTTATGTAAATATTTGCATTAATTGAAATATAATCAGATTATTACAAAGAAGTGTTAAAGTTTGTAAAAGAATGAGATGATTAAAAAAAATAATTTTTAATATCTATAATGGAATGGAGTCTAGAATACTGATTATGTTTTAGATTCTTATATTTTTCTATAACTAGGAAAGAAACTAGAGCAATTTTTTTTTGCGATAATTTCCGTATTTAAATTGGAGTTTAGCATATTATAGACTTCTTCGTTTATAATTTTTCTTCCAGTATAATAAATTACATCACTATCATTTGGGAAAAATGACTTTTTGTATTGATAAAGGCTATCGCTATCTGTTCTACCTCCGCCTAAAACATAGTGGCACAAGTTGTTCTTTCTAGCCCAATTTATAACTTCTATTTTTAAAAAATCATTAGGCCTATATTTGAAATAATCTGATAAAGTCCCTCCTAAGTAAGAAAATAAACTTGTACCGGAAATCAATATCAATTCAGCCGATATCGCTATACCCTGAAAGTAAACAAAAGCGATTAAGGCCTTACCTTGGCTTAAATTGATAATGCTTTTAAAATATTCCAAAGAATGGAAATATTGTTTTTCAGCATTGATCCGGGTCATTGTTTTAGTATAAATACAATGGAATAATTCAATTTTCAAATCATCTATTTCTGGGGAGACGATCTCTATTTTTAAATTGTAGGAAATACTTCTTCTATAGTTGTTTCTTACTTTTTGTTTGAAATTTTTCCATTGATTTTCTTGGGTTGTAATAAAGCCTTTAACGTTTGTTAACGTAGGTGTAAGTGTGCCAGAATAAAACTGACAATTATTATTTAAACTGAAGCGTATAAATTCAGATACAACATTGTGGTTCCTGTACCATTCATCTACGAATTGCCAAAATAGCAGAAGGTATCCTCTCGGTAAATTACAGTCAAACAATGGCCCACTATAACCATAGGGAGATATAACATCATAATATTTCTCTGTTTTATAAACAATTTTTCTATATAGAAAAGGCATTAAAACCAAAACATGGTCGCCTTCATCCAATAAAACAAAATATCTTAATTTTTCTTCAATAAGTTCACTCAAGTTAGCTCCTATAATTTTGTAAAAAGGACTCTCATTATTGAATGAATTGATGATTTCCAAATAGGCATTGAAATCTTGTTCGTTCTGTATTTTTTTTACTAGTAGCTGCATGAAACTTTCATAATAAAGTCTATTATATTTGTTAATTCACTTAAGCTATTAATTAGATATTTAGGGGTTTGATTTTTTTCTAGGTTAAAAACCTGTTCATGAATATTTTTACCATTATTACGAAGGCAAATAGAATGCCAACCAAGCTTATTAGGAGCTATGGGGTCTTTTTTGACATTGTCTCCAACGTATACAAAAGCATCTCTGTCATACTTATCACTAAAGTACTCGAAATTTTTGACATTTGGCTTTTCTGAACCAAATTCTTCTGAAACAATAACGTCATCCAAATAGTTAGATAATTTTGGCGCATAAATTTTGTTGCGCTGCTAGCAACTTCTACAATCTGTTATTAGGTCAGTTGTTATTTTTTGTTTTCAGATAGTCAAGAAATTCTTTATCCTCCGGTTTTAAGCTTATATTAGGATAATGCTCTCTATAAATGTTATTTAAGTCTTTACTGTAAATATTTTTTAGTTTGAGTTTTTTAATAGTACATCAAATGTATTTTCCTTACTAAAGTAAAATTTTAACATCTCTTCGAAAATAGATTTTGATGATATCGAAGTTTTAAGGGAAATGAATTCTGCAATTTCGTGAAATGCTGATTTTAAATAGTCAATTTCATTGTACAGAGTATCATCTAAGTCAAAAACAATGATGGCATTATGCTTCTTTGTAGTCATGTACCAAAATTTCATTATCATATCTAAGCATAAGTAAATCTCCTTTCCAATCATTAAATTTGCTAATGTTTTGATTTAAAAGGTATTCTTGAATAATCCATCTGGGGTAATTTGCCCCTGCAAAGTAAGTCAAAGGGTAACCTCCTCCAAATCTTGCATTTATTTCAATACCGTATATTTGGTTTGTATTTTTATGTTTAAAAAATTGTGCGCATAAGCAACCGATGGCTCCCTCAATATAGTTTAGGTGATCAGTTATATATTCTACTAAATCGTTTTTTCGGGTTACTCCTTTGCTAACTTCTCCATCTCTAACTTCTATGCGTTTTCTAGGTACTACACATTTAAGGAAATGATTTCTATCGTAATAAAGATCACAAGTAAATTCATCATATTGATTATGATCCAAGTATTCCAAAAAAATTAAATTTTCATTTTCAAAATGACATGGTTTGAAATCATTTTGATGTTCAACAATATAATTTTTTGAACTTCTGCTACCACTTACAGGCTTTATGTATAGAGGAAGAGAATAATTGTTCTTAGAAAATTCTTTCGCAAAATCAATACCTTTGTCGTAAAAAAAATCATGTGTTTTTCTTTTATTTCCACATATATCAATCAATGTTTTGGAAGAGACTATGGGGATAATACCATTTTTTAAAAATACTTCTCGATTTTTTGATAATACATATAATTCAGGGTCAATAGTCGGGATTATCAGTTTAACTTGATTAACAATGCAAAGCTCTAAGAGCTTTTCTATGTACGAACTATCATCTAATAAAGGGAGCTCAAACGATTTCTCTGAAATTTGGCAAGCAGCGGATAATGATGTATTGAAATCTACAGCTATAATTTGTCCTTCAGGAAAAAAAAAATTCAATTCATTCTGAAAAGCCTTTACTAATGAAACCCGTCTGCCTGCAGATGTTATTAAAATGTTCATGGTTGTGATTTGTTTAATTAAATGTAAACAAAACTCATGTCTCCACAATGTTAAATTCACTTATTTTCAGTAATATAGAATGAAATCAATTTAGCTATTAGTTCCCTTCCGTGGTCATTCCAATGCATATCATATAAAAGTGTTGTGCTAGATTTTGAGTTATTTAGAATTTCTGAAAAAGCTACATACTTAAATTGATTATTCCTTAAATATTTCAAAAAAGCTTCGGGGGTTATTTCTGCATCCAGGAGGAAAATATATCTAGTTTTATCAAAGCCATAGGTATTGACTAACTTTTTAAAATTTTCAAAATACCCAAGGTTGAAATGAGTTCTTTTCTCCAAGGGGTGGTCTATATTGATATTTCTATCCTGAGAAAACGCTTTTGAAAAAAGGGATTTCGGGGCCTCTAGGATTCCAATAGTCTGCATATAGACCAATAGTTTACATTGTCGTAAGGCTTTGTAAAGTGGCGATTCCAACTTCATTCTTTCTTCTAGGGCAGTATAGTTGGGGCGAGTCAAATCTGTTTCGAATTCAAGGCTGATAAATACAAGATCGATAAGGTTAAAGGCTTCTTGATATTGATGTATGAGATGTAATTCGTCCGCCAAATCATAACCAGCATAACCATACTCATAAACTTGGATGCCATTGAGTTTGTTTTCTATCTTTTTGCCTATGGAATTGTAATAATTTTGATGAAATCCTTCGATAAATGAATCGCCTACCAAAGCAATTTCAAAGGTTTCCTTTGAAGGAGTGTATTCTCTGTAGGAATTGAAACCTGAATTATTTATTCTGAATTCTGAAGCGTTTTGTCTCCTAATGCCCGTCACAGAAACGCCATGTTGGTTAGGAAGCCATTTTTCAACCCCCATTTCGTCAACATATCGAATAGGGTAGTCTTTTGTTAAATTAAAAGTTCTAACAAGAATCTCTAATCCAATTAAAACTAAGGGAGTATAAACAATAAATTTAGCGATTAACTTCTTCATTCCACATTAGCTTTTGTGCAAACAAAGTAGAATGTGTAACCCTTTTTATTTGTTAAATCCTCTTCTGTATAAAAAGATTTAATCTTGAAACCACAATCATGTAACAGGTTAATTATTTCACTTTTTTTTGCCCACAATAGGGGGTGCTGTTCCTTGCTATAAAATTTCCAATTTAACCTACCGTTAAAGTTCACTTCTGGTAAATACTTGTTTTGAAGCGGCTTTCCTTGAATAAAACGCGCAGCATTAGTATTGAAATTTAAAATAGGATTGTACCATCTGGCGTTCCAATCAAGAAAACTGGCAATTAAGGTACAATCCTTTTTGCCTACTCTATGGGCTTCTTGAAGAGCTGGTTTTAATCGGTTTTTAGGAACCATACTAAGTATTTGTTGTGTATAGCATAAGTATCCAAACTGATTGCTTTCTATCCCTTTTAGGTCTGAAGCATCGCTTATTAAAAAGTTTATATTGGATTGTTTTTCAATAGCCTTAGACTTTGCTATTTCAATCATTTGTGGAATGATATCGAAAGCTGTAATATTTTTAAATCCTCGTTCTTGCTCTAAATGAAAAGGAAGGATGCCCGCGCCGGTGCCAGCATCGAGAACTGAGGCCTGATTGTTATCAAAATATTTAGATAACAAATACCGCTCAACATTGTTGATTTTTGAGCGCCCAGCCCAATTTTTGAGAGTATGAGCTTCGAAAGATTTGGAAAAGGGATAGCTCATAGTATTTTAATCTAATTTTTTAGAAATCAAAAAATCCCCAATAACCAAATAGTCAAGTCCTGTAGAGAAAAAACAACGAATAGCGTCTTGGGGCGATTCAACAACGGGTTCACCTTGAATGTTGAAACTGGTGTTGAGTACCACAGGGACACCCGTGCGTTCACCTAATTTTTTAATCAATTCATAATAACGGGGATGCAACTCTTTATTAACTGTTTGAAGCCTTGCGCTACCATCAACGTGCGTTACTGCTGGGATTACCGATTGTTTATCCTTAAGTACATTACAAATTTTCAACATAAAAGGCGCTTCAACTTCTAGGTCGAAAAAATCATTTTTAGCTTCTACAATTGCAGAAGGAGCAAAGGGCCTATAGGCTTCCCTGAACTTCACTTCTGAATTAATTTTATCCTTCATATCAGGATAGGCTGGGTTTGCCAATATACTTCGGCTTCCTAGTGCTCTAGGACCTATTTCCATAGCACCTTGAAACCAACCAATAATTTTTCCTTCTTCCAAAAGCTTGGCCGCTATATCACAGATATCTTCATGTGTTTCATAAGGTAATTTGGCCCCTTTTAAGACCTTTTCAATATCTGAATTGGTATAGCTTGTGCCAACATATGGATCGAGATGCACAAAGGTTCTGGGGTGCTTTAAAAGGCCGTTATACAAATAATAGGCAGCACCAATAGCGGTGCCGTTATCGCCGGCAGCGGGCATGACATAAATATCATCAAAAGGGCTTTCCCTAACAATCCTTCCATTCATCACGCTATTTAACGATACGCCTCCTGAAATCACCAAATGTTTGGCTTTTGTTTTCTCATAAAGAATATCGCAGATTTCGAGGACTTTGTTTTCCAATACACGTTGAAACGCAGCAGCAACATCCATGTGATGCTTTTGGAAGGGTTGATCTTTTTGTCTAGGCTCTCCAAAGATTTTAAAAAACTTTTCTGAGCAGCGCTTCCAGCTCATGTTTTGATAGTTGAAATAACTTAAATCAAATTTGAGCTGTCCATCAGGATCCACACTTACAATTTTATTTACTTCTTCTAGAAACACTTCGGGATCTCCCATAGGGGCAAGGCCCATTGTTTTTCCTTCGTCATAACTGGTTCTGAATCCGCAAAATTGTGTTACAGCTTCATAGAAGGATCCGAGAGAGTGAGGGAAATAGCTCTGTCCCAAACAATAAACCTCATTATCCTTTCCATATCCAAGCCATGTTGTGGCCCATTCGCCTGAACCATCAATGCCTAACAAAGCAGCTTCTTTATAGGGGGACACAAAAAAGCTGCCGGGAGCATGGCTAAAATGGTGCTGGATGAAATGAACTTGGGGTCCCGATTTTTTACTATCCCAATGGTAGCCAAACCAATTCCAGAAACTTTTCTGCTTATTATAGCCGTGAACCAATTCATGGTTTATAAACGGTTTTATGGTTTTTAAGTTAGTGAGACTATGGGTTATTTTCTTTCCAAGGTTATGTGTTGGTTTTATAGATACCGCTATATGGTCGATATCATTATAGTTGAGTTCCGCAATTTTCAAACATCTATCTATGGAAAGCATGGGGAAATTCCTTGTGTGCTTATCTCTGTTTAGACGTTCTTCTTCAATGGCTGCAACCAATTTTCCGTTTTTAACGATACATGCGGTAGAATCGTGAAAGTAATAGTTTAGTCCTAGTATAACCATATAATCGTGATTGCTAAAATTGGAAATAAATGAAAGATTTGTCGGTGTTATCATCATAAAACAATAACATCATAAATATAAGAATTGTATAGGTGATAAATCGTACGTATTTGGATTTAAATGGAATAGGATTCCGTTCGTCTTTTCGAATCCTGAATTCATAAAGGATAAATACAATAATTAGGATGTAATAATCGATCATTCTGTAGCCCTTTACATGGAAATAGGGTTCAAAATAAAACTGTTCAAAGATTCGGTTTATAAATTGAAATGAATCTCTTAATGAGTTAGATCTGAAAAAAATCCAGGAAAAGGATACGACAGAAAAGGTGACAAGAGCAGCTGTAATCTCTTTTAAAGTGGTAAAAAATGTATCGCTTCCAATAGTTGAATCTTTGTAGGCTCTATTTCGCTTAAGCAATAGTACAGGAATAAAGGCCACAGCATGAAGTCCTCCCCAAAAAATAAATGTCCAGTTAGCACCATGCCAAAAACCACTAATAATAAAAATGATAAAAACATTCCTTATCACTTTCGAAGTTGCAACTCGAGAACCGCCTAAAGGAATGTATAGGTAAGATTTAAACCAAGTGGATAACGATATGTGCCAACGCTGCCAAAACTCGCCAATATTCCTAGAGAAATAAGGGAATTTAAAATTGGACATTAATTCTATTCCAAAAAGTTTAGCGCTTCCAATGGCTATGTCGGAATACCCACTGAAATCACAATAAATTTGAAAACTGAACATTACAATTCCTAAGATTAAGGTGGAAGCGGGGTATGAGCTGTAATTGGCAAACATATCATCCACAATAGGCCCTATAGCATCTGCTACTGCAACTTTTTTGAAAAGCCCCCATAAAATTAGTTTCAAACCTTCAACAATTTGATTGTACTTAAAGTTTCGTTTTTTTGCTATTTGTGGCAATAGATTGGACGCTCTTTCAATTGGGCCAGCCACCAGCTGAGGAAAAAAACTTACATAAGTGGCAAATGACAAAAAGTCTTTAGTTGGTTTTATTTTTCTGTAATAGACGTCAAAGGAATATGACATGGTTTGAAAGGTATAAAATGATATCCCTACTGGTAAAATAACCTTAAGTGTCCATGTGCTTTTTAAATGATAGCCAAAAACAGACAAGAGGTCAATCCAAGAATCTAGAAAAAAGTTATAATATTTAAAAAATCCTAAAAGTCCTATGTTAAATATAATACTTGCCCAAAGCCAAAGCTTTCTCGTTTTTAAGTCTTGTGAAGCGTAAATATTGAGGCCGGTAATGTAATCAACTACAGTGCTTAATAATATTAGAGACAAGAAACGCCAGTCCCACATTCCGTAAAATATGTAGCTTGCCAATAAGATGAGTGCATTTTGTGCTTTTAAATGTTTTTTGAATACGGTCCAATAAAGAAAGAAAACTACGGGGAGAAAAATAAAATACTCTAAAGAATTAAACAGCATAAATTCTATTGGTATAAAATTGGAGTTCAGGAAAACTTGAGTTAAACTTCTGAAATTCTTTAGAACTTAAAAAAAATAATCTTTGAATTGCATCATTAAAACCTTAATCTGTTATTAAGTGTTTTTTTTAATAATTATTGCAAACTAATAAGGATTAAGTGATAATGATTTTTTTTTGAACCAAAAAAGATGGTTAGTTTTTCTTTATGAGTTCAAGGATTACTCTGAGCCCATAAATTCTTCCATGAATAAAGTTTCTGAAGTATAAATTCCTTTCTTGGAGACTACTTTAGCGAATGTTAAAAAGAAAATTTTAATATCTAGAAGAAATGAAAAGTTGTTGACATACCAAACATCATAATTGAATTTTTCTTCCCAGCTCAAGGCATTCCTGCCATTAACTTGTGCCCACCCAGTAATTCCGGGCCTAATATCATGTCTATGTTTTTGAACATCGTTATATCGAGGCAGATAACTCACTAAAAGTGGACGAGGGCCTATGAGGCTCATGTCTCCTTTTATAATGTTCATCAGTTGGGGGATTTCATCTAATGAGTATTTTCTAATAAATTTTCCCAAGCCCGTTAGTCTTTCAGCTTCAGGAAGTAGTTTTCCTTTGGAATCCCTTTCATCTGTCATGGATTTAAATTTTATGATTTTAAAAATTTCAGCATTTTTCCCAGGTCTAGGTTGTAAAAAGAATGGTTTGCCTCGGTTAACCCAAAACAATAGGATAGTTAAAATTAGAAAAATAGGGAAGAGGCAAATAAATCCCATTAATGCTAAATTAAGGTCAAAAAAACGTTTGAAAAAAAACTTATATAAACTTCTCATTTAAAATCAGTTAGTTTTTTTATTAAAGTTTAAAGGTAACCAATATAGGCTCATGATCGGATAAATTTAATTTAAAGTTTTTATGATTTAATATTTTAATTTTTTGATCCATAAAAAAATAGTCTAGTCTTAATGGGTAGCCCCTTAAGTTGTAAGTAGTACCTAATCCATTACCTTTTTCTATAAATGAGTCATTTAAATTTTGTTTTAAAATGTTATAAGGAAATGTGTTTGGAGGGGTGTTCAAATCCCCGGAAATAATTATTTTCATTGTGCAATTGGAGGCATTTTCACGTACAATTTTGGACTGCAATACTTGTTGGTTAAATGTATTGTCTATTTTTTTTAATAGATTTTTTCCAGTTCTTAATGAGTTTCCTGTTAGTTTATAGGATTGCAAGTGTAAATTGTAGATTCTTATAGTGTCATTTTGAATCAATATATCTGCATAAATCCCATTGTTTTTAGTGTGTGGAAAGTTTATGTATCCTTTATTAATTATCGGGTATTTAGAATTAATTGACAAAAGAGATTTATCTAGATTTTTTCTATAACCTAAAAATTCATAATCGTAACCTTTAATTTTTCTTGAGATTTTATAATCTGATTCTTGTAGTACTAAGATGTCCGGATATATTGAATCGATAAATTTTAATGTGTTTGAAGTTGTATCTTTATTCTTAATGAGGTTATTGGTGTTGAAACCTCTAACATTAAAAGTTAAAATGTTAATCGATTCATTTGGTTCATTTGTAGATTCTGTAGAAATTCGGAAAAATGAATTAAGGTTAATGGATAAAATTAATACACCAAGTAGATATAAATATCTTTTGCTAATAAGGCCAAAAACTGACAATACTACATTTATTACAAATAGAATTGGCCAACTAATCCCTAACAATACCGAAATCCACCCCCAATTTACATTTGAACTAATTTCGCTAATTATCGAAAGTGAAACAGCAATCATTGCTATTAAATTTATTTTTCTTTTAGTTATTCTCAAACAAAAAATAGTCATAAGATTCATGTTTTGATTGAAAAATAATGACAAATAATAATATGGGATTCTATTGAAGAAACGATAAATCATATAAAAATAAATATTTTATAACACTAAAGGGAGCTTCTTTTAAAATATCAATTAAAAGAGAGGACTATTCAAAAGTCAGAAAATATCAAAATTTCAAACTTCACATATAGAGTTTTGATTCTTTTCTTTTCAAGGAAGGGCAATTCTGATAGAAACACATTTTGGGTTTCAATTACTCTACCGTTGATCATTTATTCAAATCTTTACTTACAGTAGAATGTTAATGATCTTTTAAAAGAAAAAACTTTTATAAAAACTAAAATGTTCTTGGTATTTTTCTTTTTAAATAATTATAATCATAGTAATATCAATTACTTAAATGTATTTTAAAAACAAGTCCATTTTTTAAGAGCGAATTTTTAATTAAAAATGGATATTATCTTTTTTAACAGCGATACATCGATTATATTCTTTTTAGATTTATGAATTTACTTCATTAGCTAAGAGTTACTTATGCTTTTGGTGGTGGGTTAATGCAAAAAAAAAACAATAATTTGCTATGAAAAACTATGAGAATCAAGAAAAAATTAAAGTAATCTATTTCACAGGCTCAGGTCGTTCTGGATCGACAATTTTAAATATTATTCTAGATAATCACCCAGAGGTTTTTGGTGGAGGAGAGCTTCAAAGTATGGAATATGTTTATAATGAGCGTAAAATATGTTCGTGTGGGGAAGCTACTATCAATTGTAAATTTTGGTCATCTGTAATGGGAGATTGGCTGAGAAAGATATCTGATTCATCTATAAAAGAAGGTCTTTCAAAATGGAAAAAATTTGAAAGTTACAAATCAATGAAGGCCTGGTTAAGATTATGGTTTGGATTATCATTAAAATCTTCCAACGTACAAGACTATCTAAACAATACATATAACTTTTTTGACACCCTTCGTAGGCACAGTGGCAAACCAATTATATTAGATATTTCAAAAAATCCCCTGCGTGCTTGGGCTTTATTGAATCATCCAAAAATAGATTTACGGTTAGTGCATCTGGTCCGAGATGGGAGGGGAGTTGCATGGTCACTTGAAAAAAAGGCTAAAAAGGAAGGGGGGCAAAAGCCCATATGGAGAACAGCATTGTTTTGGGTAATGGTTAATAGGCAATCTAATTTTGTGAGAAAAAAAGCTAACAATTCAGTATTGATTCGTTACGAAGATTTTGCCAAGAACCCACAAGAAACTCTTAGAAAAATTGGAGATGTTGCAGGGTTGGATGTTAAGCCAATTATAGATATGGTTAGTTCGAATAGCTCTTTTCATATTTCTCATGTTGTGGCAGGAAATGGTATTCGTAAAGCGGACTCTATTAAATTACGTTTCAATGATGACGAATGGTTTGAACAGTTAAATATCGATTATCAAAAGAAGTTTTTTAATTTTTCACGGAGCACGATGGAATCATATGGTTACTCCCTAAATAATAAAATGACTTAACTTAACTTGAAATTTATTTATGACATAAGGAAAAGTTAAATATGTATGATTTGAAGTGAGTTAATTATTTACTCTTTTCAATATAAATTAAGTTCACAAATAGAATTTCTCAAATTCTTTGTTAAGGAATATCTCTTAGAGAAGTTGTAAATTAGAGTTTATAATATTCAATAAGTCTTCATTGATTATATTTACATCAAATCGTTCTTCGGCATATTTTCGGCTATTTATTCCCATTTCCTTGATTTTTTCTTTATGAATTATAAAAAACTCCATAGCGCATACTAATTGTTCTAAGTTTCTAGGAGGAATTAATATTCCATTTTTACCTTTTATAACAGTTTCTTTACAACCAGGTGATTCAGTTGTGATAATTGGGAGGCCTACAGAGAGAGCTTCAAGAATTGATCTAGGAATGCCTTCTCTGTAGTATGTAGGTAATACGAAAACATCTCTTTTGAAGAGATGTTCTGGAATATTAGCTTGTTTTCCGTGATATACAATAATATTTTTATTATTTAAATCATTGAGTTTTTCTAGTTTAATAGCAGAGGGCGATTGATCAGGTTCCCCAATAACATGAAATTCTACGTCTGGATATTTTTGCTTTAATAATTCTGCAGCTTCGATATACAATTGGATTCCCTTTTCTTCTATCAAACGCGCTACTAGAAGAAAACTAATGACATTTGATGTGTTATTGTTTATTCTTACTTTGTATTTGTTAAGATCCACACCAGAGCCACTTACAAAACATACTTTATTTTTTTTAGAAATAATTTTTCTATCCAAAAACAATGCGTAATCATCTTTATTCTGAAAGATAATGACTTTGTTTTTCCTTATTGATTGTTTATATAGAAACTCATTGAGGCGCTGTAATATTCTAGCTTTAAAGGTTACACCGGTAAAGGCAAACCCAAGACCCGTAATTAGGGATATAACAGGAACTTTACATTGATTAGCTGCTAAAGAGCTAAATATTACAGGTTTCACAGTGTAAGGAAATACAAGATCTATTTTTGAAGTTTTTATTATATATCTTAATTCAGATATAGATTTAAGGTCATTTAAAGGATTTAAACCTGTTCGCTCTAATTTGAACTCTATTGGTTTCGCTCCTATATTAAGAAGTTGTTGTGTTATTTCAACGGAATAATTCGGAGCAGCGGTATACACCGCAAAATCATGATTAATGAGACTTTTTATAAAATCACCTCTGAAATGAATTAACGAACCTGAGTACGATGCAACTATTAAAATTCTCTTTTTTTTCATTTAAACATAGACTTGTTTTGAAAATTATAGGTGGTATGAGGAATTAATAAAAAAGGTAAAAGGCTACACTTTGTGTGTTCTAAATTATTTTTTTGGAGGATTAATATCCAGTTTTGTTTCAAGCCACCTATATTTAATATGTTTTTATTTAAAAATTTTAATTGTTTATAAATTGATAGAATTTAGAGTAAATATTTTTAAGTTGATATTCTTTAGATCTTTGTAAACTTAGCTCACTATAGTTTTTTCTTTCTGAAGGATTGCCTTTTAGAAATTCCAACGCTTTTTTCAATCCAATTTGATCATCATTATTTACAAGAAGGCCATATTTGCCTTTAAAATATGTTCCTTCCTCAATTTTAACTGCTTTATTTTCATTTAGCAACTCTAAAGGCCCAGATATACAATTTGTAGAAATGCAAGGAAGTCCAATGGCCATAGCTTCTAACAGTGCATTAGGGAAACCTTCCGCAAAAGACGACAAAACGAAGCAATGGTTGTCTAATAGATAATCATTTACATTTTTCACTTTTCCTTCAAGAACCACCTGCTTTTCTAATTGTAAACTATGTATTACGTGTGTTAAATATCCTTTTAAAGGTCCATCTCCCAAAATGGTAAGCCTATAGTTCTTTATATTTTCCCTTAATGCACGAATAATCATTATTTGGTTTTTACGTTTATTTAAAGTGCCAGTAGTTATAATTTTAAAGCAATCAATATCAGTAATAAGGTTATTCGGGTTTAAAGTATTGATAGGGGGGACAACGGGGTTATAAATAACTTCCATTGGGATATTAATTTTAAAATTCTCCTTTAAAGTTTGATTTATATAAACCGAATTGGAGAATAGTTTAGAACATTTATTATAAAAAATAGGATAGAATACTTTAGCAATTTTCAGAGATAAGTTACTTGTAGTATTACCTTCAGGTAAACCACGTTCACTAATTATGGTTTTAATATTTTTGTTTTTTGTAGCCATCATGCCATTGATTATGTTTGGAAAAGCCAAAAAAGACACAGAAATGTTTATGTTTTCCTCTTTAATGAAGGCATTATATTTTTTATTAAATATTATTAAATTCCTTAATTTAGAATAGTAACCTCTTTCAGTTGATGCCTTTGAAAGGTAGACCACATTTATATCATTAGGAACATTAAAGTGGATATGATTATAAAACAATACTAAACTGACGTTATAGTTGTTTTTAAGTTCTTGTAATAAAAGGCTGATAACCTTTTGAGCTCCTCCACTTCCTAGATTAACACTTAAAATACTAATATTTGGTTTGGTTTTATCCATAATTATAAATTTAACAAATCAGTAAATAAGTTTTCATATTCTTTAATAATATTAGTTTTACTATATTTTTTTTGAACAGATAGACTTACTTCTTCAGGAGAGAAAGGAAATCGACTGTTGATTTCTAATAAGTGGTTTATGTATTCCTGCTCTGAATTAACAATAAAACCATTTATAGGTTCCTTTATTATTTCATTAAGTCCTCCAGGGGCACTAAAAGCTAAGACAGGAGTGCCTACTGCGCAGCTTTCAATTACAGCATTGGGAAACCCTTCTATATAAGAGCCTTGTAAATAAAGGTCATTTTCGCGGAGATATTTAGGAACTTCATCAGTGTGTTTAACATGAGTGATTTGATTTGACAACTTTAGTTGATCTATTAGTTTGAAAATAATATCCATTTCAGGTCCATCCCCTATGATAGTGTAATGAAAAGGGAAATTGACTTTAGATAAGGCATTCAAGATGCGTAGATGCCCTTTTTGCTTTTTTAATCGAGCAACTGTCACTAGTCTTAATATCTTGCTTTCAGACTTCCTTCCTGAAAAGTAGAAATTGTCAGTAATAGGGTTATTTATAATTACTATTTTGTTTGAATTTAGATTGTAATTAGAAATTAGGTCTTCATACATGTCTCTTGATTGACAAATAATCGCATCGAAAAAATTGAATCTATACTTTCCTAAAAATTCTAGAAGAAAATTGTTTTTAGTTTGGAATGTTTTTAAAGCACTAAGTATATTTACCTCTCTGGCAATAAATTTTGTTTTAGGAGTTATTAAAGAAATATATGCCATTACAGTATTAAGATGTCCGATGGCGCTAATAATAATATCTTGCTTCTTAAAAAGGCTGTAATTAATTAAATAGGGGATTGCTTTTAAAACCCTTTTCTTATTTAAATAAATAGTGTTAATGTCATCAATTTTATAAACACTATCTTTCTGAAAACCTAGGACTAAAAGAGTAACATTAAATTTAGTTTTATCAATGTTTTGCGCAATAAATGAAATGACGCGTTCAGCTCCACCAGCAACCAATGAGGGTAATATAAAAGAAATATTAATTTTATTTGACTCCTTCATTATACTTGTTCTTCTTTGTTTGCGTGTTTTTTACTTTTCCAAAATCCTTTTGCATGAATGTTCTAGGCAATTTGACAACTTTTAATTATTCTGTTACTTTTAATGGTTTTGCTTGTTTTAAGTGAAAATTCCCTATAAATGAAAGTTTTGCTTTAATTATTTTTGATTAGCATATTATGATATTTTAAATTGTAAAAATGTTTTAATAAAATATATTAATCAAAATTACTCTTTGAATGACTATTAATTCCTTCAATCGGTAAAATATTGAAAGTTAGAATATTGTGAAGTTTTATAAAGTTTATAAAAACAACAGATTAAATCAAATATGTTTAATAATTGATTTTATATTAATAGGTTTTATTGTTCTCGCAGGTATGCCTGCTACCATCATGTTCTCCTCGTAAACTGATTTGTTAACAACAGAATTAGCACTTATAGCTGTATTGTTGGCTATTGAGATATTACCAAAAATTTTTACACCTGGAGCAATATATACATTGTCACCAATTTTTGGAGCCAATTTAGATCCTCCAGAAGCCCCAATGTTAGTGCATGCATGAATCCTGCAATTAGCTCCAACTTTAGCCTTGCTATTGACAATAATTGTCCCGTAATGAACTATTGCTAGCCCTGGGCCAAATACATTTATTGGAATTGAAAAACCTAGTTTTATAGAAGCCTTTTTGTATTTATATCTTAGGAAAAGAATATATGGCTTGTAAATACCTTTATTTTTGCAATTGGTAAAGTATTCTAATTTGCGCATTTTTTTCTGAAATATCCATATAGGATTTGGAGATATGTAATTAATTAAAGCCGAAAAAAAATCGTTATTTTTGATATTTAATGCGCGCTTGTCTGCCTTTAAATATTTTCTATATGAATTTTTGTTATTTATCATAATAAACCATTTTATCCATTTTACTATGTATACTGAAATTTTAAATTTAAGGCAAAAGGGATGATTTTAAATATGATTTTTTTTACTGATTGCAAAATGTTAGTTTAAATGGAGTTTTCTTAACATTTAACAGATCGTTATCCATTAATTTGAGCCGTTTAAAGCTTTTTTTATTTACATCGAACCTAAGAAGAGCTTAAGGCGTATCTGTTTTTATATTCATGTTGCTTGTTTTTGTCTAAAACGTACCCTACAAAAGCAAACACAACTATAATGTAACCTTGATTAATAACCGTTTGAAGGGTTAGCATAAAGATATACAAGGTTGCTAGTATTGAAAAGCAGAAGAATCTTAAATTAATTTCTAATTTGAATGATTTCAATAAATAGATAATTAACAAAAGGATGAAAAATAAAAATGTGAATAGACCTGCATCCCCCCATACCCCAATATATGTGTTATGACCACGAATAAACGTCGAAAAACCTATTCCATTTCCTAAAAACGGTTTTTGATAGACATAGTAAAGTAATTCTTCTACTAATTCACTTCTTCCCGAACTGTTTATTTTTTCTGTTTGAAATGTCAAAACGTTTTTAATATTATTAATTTTATTAATCTGTATTTCTGATAAATTGAAATAGCCATAAAATTGTTCTATTCTAAAAAGGAAGAAATAAAAGACGGTTAAAATTGCTCCAAAAAGTATTATTCTTAATCCCGAGAAAAACTTATGTTTTGTAAGAATGAAAACAATTACAAAAACAAATAAACCAGTAGTTGATAACGTAATTAAGATACTGTAAAAGATAATTAGAAGAATAATTGTTTTAAATATTTTTTTTGATGTAAAATATTTATCAAAAAAAATAAATGCTAAAATGCCGCTTAAAGAGGCATTGTTTGCGTCTGCATATACACCACCAGCTCTATCTAAGCTGTGGTTGTAAATTCCTCCATGGTCAAAATCAAAATTACTTTTGTAAAGTAATATGGTCAAAAAGGAAGAAACTACAAATGAAAAAGTTATTACTTTGGTAAAAATAATAAAGTATTCATCATTGCTGAGGAAAAAATAATATCCAGTAAAAAATATAACAGGTACCAAAGTTGCCATTAGCGAGTATTCAGAATTTTGAAAACCAGAAACTCCATTTGCCAATAAACCAAAAGTATAGTACAACGCATAAAACATAAACCATAATCTTGCTGTTATTGAAAAATCCCCCCCTTTGCTTTTAAGCATGATTAATATGCCACAAAAAATTAATAGGATATTAGAATAAGCAATTATTTGAGCTAAGGCTACAGATATAAATACCCCCGTGAAACGTTGGATATTTAAACAATTGGACATTAATGGCCATACAAAACAAATTATTATTGCTAGTTTTTTCATTTTTGTTATAATTTTTCAAAAACGCTTTCATAATTTTTAATTATTGTATCTATTTGATATTTGTCTAAAGATTTGATTGCATTTTTGGAAAGATATTGTCTCAAGGTTTCATCATTGATTAGGTTTTGCAAATTATTTTGCATTTCTTTTTTGTTTTGATCTTCAATTAAAAGGCCATTAACATTGTTTGTGATAATATCAGAGGGGCCTGTTTTACAATCATATGAAATACAAGCCATGCCCTGTGACATAGCTTCGAGAAGAACCATTGGTAGGCCTTCAAATCTTGAAGGTAAGATAAATATAGAAGAATTTAACATTAACTCTGATATGTTTGAAACAAACCCCGTAAACAATATTCTATCTGAAACTTCCAGCTTTTTTGATAGTTTATTTAGTAATTCATATCCTTTATCTCCAGATCCTGCAATTTTAAGTTTCCAATCAGGATTTGATTTTAATATGGGGGCAATTAATTCAATTAAATTGTCAAACCCTTTATGATAATATTTATCTAATTTTCCTATAGCCAAAATAACTTTCTCTCTATTTTGTGGTTGAATTTTGATAGGAGGAAAACTACACGGATTCGGCATAACAACTACATTTGCGCCATATTTTTTGTAATAGGCAACATCGAATGTTGTTAATACCGTAAGTAAATTTGCTTTTTTGTAAAAATATTTTTTGGTAATGTTCGTTATAAATTCACGATTTTTCATGGATCGTAAATAACTATTGTGTTCTTCTACTATAATTTTGATAGAATAGAGCTTAGCCACTGGAATAGTTATAAAATTGGTCAAGGTGATGAATGAGATAATTAAGTCAGGTCTGTTTTTTTTATGATAGTAAAATTTAGTTAAATTGTAAATAGACCTCATCTTATGATTAGCTATTCTTCCCTTATGCAAGGATATTCTTTTTATGTAACAGGGAAGTTTATAATAATCTTTACACTTATTTAGTGTTAAAACAGTAATTTCATAATTATCTCTATCCGCAAAAGCAGTTGCCAGGATGGAAAGTACTCTCTCAGCTCCTCCTCCTTTTAAAGTCGAAATGATAAAATGAATTTTCATCGTTTTTTTTTGATTAATAAATACAGTCTCTTTGATACGTTTCTAAAACCTTCATTCCATACATAAATAATAGGAGTATAAATGAATATTGAGAGAAATGAAATTTCTACCCCTGAAATTATAAGTTTATAAAACGAGTTAATTGATTTAATTATGCTAGTCATAATCAAATTACAAATAAAAAAAGCTACAATTAATGAAATGCATAATTTTAAAAATTCTTTCCAATAGGACCAAATATCATCCTTAAAACCGAATTTATATAGGTAATAAGGCCGCCAAATTAAAATGATGATTACAAAGGCAATTAATGTTCCGGCTAAAATGCCTGCTAACCCATAATAGCGCAACAGTATTATGGATAGACCTAGATTTATGATACTCTGAATGATTGGAGCCCATACATCTTGAAACAGGCTGTAAGCATCTTTAAAATGATCAACAGGGATTCGGATCTGCATAACGAACATATTTATTAGGAAAAGAAAAAGTACATTTTGGTTCAAGATATATTTTTCGCCTAACCATAATACAATAAAGGGGTCAACTAAAAAATAGAGCACTATAAAAAGGACTCCTGCAATATAAAATCTTAAACTCATCATTTCCCAAAAAACCCTTTTTATATGTGCTTTATTGTTTTCTGCCACCAAGTTACCAATACCAGCACCTGTACCGGCAAATGAAGTGTTTATGAGTTGTAATAATCGACTAAAGATTAGTTGATAGTTTCCAAAAAAAGCAACGCTTTCAATGCTTATAAATGCAAAAATTAAAATCTGATCTGTACCATTGGTTACAAAAGAGCCAAACTTATGAATTGAAATTTGTTTGATTTTCCCCACCAATTCAGAATTGGTTTTTAGAATTGATTTGGTAATGCTTTTATTAGTTTTTAACCATGGATACTCTTTTGAGACCCTTTTTCTTAAAAGAATGCTAAAAAGTATGAAGTAACATAGCTCTAGTAAAATCCATAAATAAAAATTTTTATAAATAATGATCACAAAACATTGTATAATTATTTTTGCTAATGTTAAAGATTTTGAATAAGAGGTTATAATGTAGTTTTTTTGATCAGCTTCTAATAAGAATATGTGATAGTTAAAAAAGAAATTGAGACATTGTCCGAAAAGGAAAGTATAAAAAGCAAAATAAACAACAACTAAAGAAAAAGTAATAGAGCCAAATATTAATGGGAAAAATAGAGAGAGGGTAAAACCTATAAATAAAATTAGAATTCCTATTTTTTTATATACGTAGCCAAAAAAATTAATGAGCTCATTAATTTTTGATCTGTTGCTTTCTAATATTGGTTTGTATAGACTTACACCAATGGCAGTTCCTATTCCCAGTTCAGCTAAATTTAAAAATTTCAGAAAGCTTTGGAGTGTCCCTGTCAATCCCATGAACTCATCTCCAAGATTTTCCAAGAATATTTTTCGAGAAAAGAATTGAGCAAACAAAAAGAGTATGTGAAAAAACATACTGAATTTTATGTTTTTTATGGCATTATTGACTCTTGACATGTTTAAAAAAGGTATAAAGTTTTCTTTGAAGGTCTATCCTGGTATTGTTAATCAGTAAAAAAGTACCATATAACTTAAAAGGCAAAAGCTTAATTGCATATCCACAGAAAGAGAAATTATGAAGTTGCTGATGTTTATTAATTAACCCCTTAATTTGTTTGCGATGGCGAAAATCAGGGTCGAATTTATTGTTCAAATAAAGAGAGTTATAGTGACTAGTTAGAAAATGAACTAAATAATTGCTTGCTAAGGTTTTAATTTTTGAATTATAGATATCTGTTTGTTGTATTACATACAAAGGGGCTCCAATAGAGTTTAATTTTGTCAAGCTGTATTTTCCGCGTATAACACTATTCATATTTTCTACATTATAGATGTAAAAAGGTTGACTTAGATATCCTAACCTAGTTAAACTGTTAATAATGTCAATAGTGTAATACACATCTTGATGCAGAATGTTTGGAATGAAAAACTTGTCCTTTAGAACACGTTTATGGTAAACCCTTCGCCAAACTGCAAATCGCTTATATTTTAATATGCGACATATGAACTCATCTTTATTTTCAATTCTATAACCTTTATCTATTTGATGGACATTGGTTATTTCTTTACTGTTGATTGAATTACATTCAACGACTTCAAGAGAATTCTTTATGGCAAAACTAATCATGGAAGAAAACATGTTTTGATCTATCCAATCATCACTATCCACAAAAGCTATGTAATCTCCATGGCATCTTTCCAATCCATAGTTTCTTGCAATACTAGAACCGCTATTGGCAATATGGTAAACTCGTATTCTATTATCCATAATTGCCTTCCTGTCACAGATTGCTCCACTTGAATCTGTAGAGCCATCATTAATTAAAATAATTTCAAGGCGTTTGTATGTTTGGTTTACAATGGAAGTGATGCACCTTTCAAGATAAGGCTCTACATTGTAAACTGGGACAATTACACTTAATAAATAATTCAATTATGTAGGATTAGTTATACTACTGAATACATTGATAAACAGATAGTTTAAATATAATTAAAAAAATAGAGATAAATCTTCCAAAAGAAAAATACTAATCGATTCACTCTCTTTTAAATTTTAACATTTAGTTCAAGGCAATTTTTTTTCACATTTTTAGCTCAAAAAAACTAAAATGAAAAATATGTAATTTACTTAAAAATAAATAGTTAAAGATTTTAGGGACTCTCAAATATCAAAAACGACTTACAAGATTGCATTTTGTAGAATTGTTTCAAAAAAGTGTAAATCAAACATTTAACATTTTTTGAATAATCCAAGACCAATATCCTTCCGTACATAAATTGAGTTTCCAATAATGGAAATAGTTTTAAAAGTTCTTTACGATTTTGGAATCAAAATTTTAAAAAAGCAGTATTCTTTAAAATTTGTAAGTAAATAAACATTAAAAACATTTGTTTTTTACATTGAAAATTCATACAAGTGTTAAAGTTTAAAACAAAAGTTTCAGATTCGTAAACTATTAAAAATTAAATAGATATTATTGCACCGCTGATTTAAAAGCAGACATTTTTAAGTCAGTTTTTTGTTTTGCAATTTTTACAAATTGTAAGAAAAGAATCTCTTTTGAGCGCTAGTGGACGAATAAACTTAACCTTTGAACCCTTTAATGAGCACTATTATATAAATTAACAGTACAAAAGTACGCCCCAAAAATTAATAGCATATGAAAACCCCAAATTTGACCTACCATGGAAATGGTATGCACAATCTTTGTGCAAAAATTTATACCCTTTTATTTATTTCACTTTTTAGTTTCAATTCATTTTCCCAACAATTAGCCTTCCCCACAGCAAGAGGCGCAGGAGCCTATGCAACAGGTGGACGAGGGGGTGAAGTTTACCATGTCACTAATTTAAATGATAGTGGAACAGGTAGTTTTAGAGATGCTATTCGAGGTTCGAATAGAATTGTCGTATTTGATGTTAGTGGAGTTATTCATCTAAATTCAATTGCTACTACTTCTGCTAATAATATTACTATTGCTGGTCAAACTGCCCCTGAAGGAGGTATTACTATCGATGGAAATAGGGTTTATTTTAGTGGAGGAGATAACGTAATTGTTAGACATATTCGTTTTAAAGGAGGTGTTGATGGCGGTGATGATAGTTTCACGGCAACCGGCAACATGACGAATATGATTTTCGACCATTGTTCTTTTGCTTTTGGAGTAGATGAAGCTGCTAGTTGGAATACAACAAATACAGATGCTACAATAAATAATGTCACTGTACAGAGATCGATATTTGCCGAAAGTGTAAAAGGTACAATTTTGGGTGGTGCAGAAGGAGTTAATATAGGTAAAATTTCTGCGTTGAATAATTTATGGTATAACATTACTCATAGGTTTCCAAATATTAATGGTTATGGAGGCAATTATGAGGTTATTAATAACGTTGTTTGGACTGTTACAAATAGGATTATTAGAGGTAATGGTGATTTCACTCTAAATCATATTGGTAATTACTATGATTATGGCAATACAACAATAACGGATAAAAAAATAAATAACTATAATTTACTTCAAAGCTATGTACCTAAAATTCATACTAATGGAAATAAATATGTGGTTAAAAACATAGGATCTTTAACTAGTAGTGTTTCTCAAATGAATTCAAATAACACTTTGGCATGGAAGTTCTTTAAAGATGCAGGGGGCTATTCTACAGGTGATCAAGTACCATCAAATTATTTTTCTAGTAATCAATTTAGTTTATTCGGAGCTCCATTAGAAATTCAATCAGCTGATAATGCTTTTAATGATGTTAAAATGGATGTTGGCTGTAATGCCAGACTTAATGCAGATGGATCGGTCAGTAATAACTTAGATGCTTTAGATACAGAATGGCTGAATAATGTTAAGAATGGAAAATATACTAGTCAGTTATCTCAAAGTGAGTATGTAGTACCGGGCATAACATCGAATTCAAGGTCCTCCAATTATTACCAATCTAATCCACATATTCCAGAAACTTGGTTTCAAGCAAATGTTCCTAATGGACAGGATCACAATGACTTTGCGCCAAGTGGCTACACTTGGTTGGAAGAATTTTTAAATGGAGTAGATGGAAGCACAGCCACAACAACTCCGGCAATTACTGCAAACGCAGGAGAAGATCAAACAATTTGTGAAGGGGAAACTGTTACTTTAACTGCTACTGGAGGTGCAACATATGAATGGAGTAACGGAGAAACTACTGCAAGTATTGAAGTATCTCCAGAGGAAACCACAACTTATACAGTAACTGCTTATAGCAGCACGGGAAGTAACTCTGACACAGATGAAGTAACAGTTACGGTAAATGCACGTCCAACTGCAAATGCGGGGAATGACGTAAGTATCTGTCAAGGAAACAGTGTAACTCTTAGTGCTACCGGAGGAAGTAGTTACCTCTGGAATACTGGAGCAACTACCCAAAGTATTACGGTAAGCCCTAACTCAACAACTACATATTCTGTTGAAGTAACCTCTAATTCTTGTTCGGACTCAGATGAAGTCACGGTAACAGTAAATGAATTATCACAAGTTAATGCTGGAAATGATGTTACTATCGGGTATGGAGAAAGTGTGACTCTTACTGCTTCAGGAGCTAATACCTATATTTGGAATACGGGGGCTACTACCCAAAGTATAACGATGAGTCCGGCCCAAACAACAACATATGAAGTTACGGGATACACTAATGGTTGTGAAAGCACAGATACTGTTACCGTTGTTTTGGTAGACAATAGCGTGATTGCAGACGCTGGCCAAAATCAGGAAATTTGTCAAGGTGAATCTGTAACTCTTACAGCTACAGGAGGAATTACTTATGAATGGAGCAATGGAGCAACTACAGAAAGTATTACAGTATCTCCGGAAGAGACTACAACTTATACGGTGACTGCTTATAGTAGTACAGGAAGTAACTCTGACACTGACCAGGTAACCGTAACGGTAAATGCACTGCCAACTGCAGATGCAGGAAATGATGTAAGCATCTGTCAGGGCGAATCAGTAACCTTGACTGCTTCTGGTGGAGGAAGTTATCTGTGGAATACAGGAGCAACATCCCAAAGTATTACTGTAAGTCCTAATTCTACAACCACATATTCAGTTGAAGTAACATCTAATTCTTGTGCTGCTACAGATCAAGTAACAGTAACCGTAAATGAATTGCCTACAGTGGATGCAGGAACCAATGTAACAATCACCGAAGGGGAGAGCGTAACGCTTACTGCAACCGGAGGAAACACTTATGTATGGAATACGGGAGCTACAGCCGCTACAATCACTGTAAGCCCAGCTGTAACCACGACTTATGAAGTGACTGGATTTGTAAACGGATGTGAGGCTACCGATACTGTGACCGTAACCGTTGAAGAGGATACCACCGTAATCGTTAATGCCAATGCAGGCGAAGACCAAACCATCTGTCAGGGAAGTACAGTGACATTGACTGCAACAGGAGGTGATACTTACCTATGGAACACAGGTGAGACTACTGCTAGCATCACTGTAAGCCCAGAAGCAACAACGACTTATTCGGTAACTGCTTTTATCGGGGAAAACGAAGGAACTGATGAAGTAACAGTAACCGTAAATGAATTGCCTTCAGTGGATGCAGGAACCAATTTAACAATCACCGAAGGGGAGAGCGTAACGCTTACTGCAACCGGAGGAAACACTTATGTATGGAACACGGGAGCTACAGTCGCTACAATCACTGTAAGCCCAACTGTAACTACAACTTATGAAGTGACTGGATTTGTAAACGGATGTGAGGCTACCGATACGGTGACCGTAACCGTTGAGGAGGACACTACTGTAATCGTTAATGCCAATGCCGGCGAGGACCAAACCATCTGTCAGGGAAGCACAGTGACATTGACTGCAACAGGAGGTGATACTTATTTATGGAACACAGGTGAGACTACTGCTAGCATCACTGTAAGCCCCGAAGCAACAACCACTTATTCGGTAACTGCTTATATCGGGGAGAATGAAGGAACGGACGACGTTACCGTAACTATAAATGAATTGCCTACAGTGGATGCGGGAGGCAACGTAACAATCACCGAAGGGGAGAGCGTAACGCTTACTGCAACCGGAGGAAACACTTATATATGGAACACGGGTGCTACAGCCGCTACAATCACTGTAAGCCCAGCTGTAACCACCACTTATGAAGTGACTGGATTTGTAAACGGATGTGAGGCTACCGATACGGTGACCGTAACCGTTGAGGAGGACACTACTGTAATCGTTAATGCCAATGCCGGCGAGGACCAAACCATCTGCCAGGGAAGTACAGTGACACTGACTGCTACAGGAGGTGATACTTATCTGTGGAATACAGGTGAGACTACTGCTAGTATCATCGTGAGCCCAGAAGCAATTACAACTTATTCGGTAACCGCTTATATCGGAGAGAACGAAGGAACGGACGAAGTAACCGTAACCGTAAACGAATTGCCTACAGTGGATGCAGGAACCAATGTAACGATCACCGAAGGTGAGAGCGTAACGCTTACCGCAACCGGAGGTAATACCTATGTGTGGAACACGGGAGCGACTGCAGCCAGTATTACTGTAAGTCCAGCTGTAACCACAACCTATGAAGTAACAGGATTTGTAAACGGATGTGAGGCTACCGATACAGTGACCGTAACCGTTGAGGAGGATACCGCTGTAATCGTTAATGCCAATGCAGGTGAGGACCAAACCATCTGTCAAGGAAGTACAGTGACACTGACTGCTACGGGAGGTGATACTTACTTATGGAACACAGGTGAAACTACTGCTAG
Organism: Mangrovimonas sp. DI 80; assembly: GCF_001975575.1. Taxonomy (NCBI): domain Bacteria; kingdom Pseudomonadati; phylum Bacteroidota; class Flavobacteriia; order Flavobacteriales; family Flavobacteriaceae; genus Mangrovimonas; species Mangrovimonas sp. DI 80. Next base: position 218,860 of record NZ_MSDT01000005.1, read on the forward strand.
TATCACTGTAAGCCCAGAGGCAACTACCACTTATTCGGTAACCGCTTATATCGGAGAAAATGAAGGAACGGACGATGTAACCGTAACCGTAAACGAATTGCCTACAGTGGATGCAGGAGCCAACGTAACGATCACCGAAGGGGAGAGCGTGACGCTTACCGCAACCGGAGGAAACACTTATGTATGGAATACGGGAGCTACAGCCGCTACAATCACTGTAAGCCCAGCCATAACCACCACTTATGAAGTGACTGGATTTGTAAACGGATGTGAGGCTACCGATACAGTGACCGTAACCGTTGAAGAGGACACCACTGTAATCGTTAATGCCAATGCAGGGGAGGACCAAACCATCTGTCAGGGAAGCACAGTGACATTGACTGCAACAGGAGGAGACACTTATTTATGGAATACAGGTGAGACTACCGCTAGCATCACTGTAAGCCCAGAGGCAACTACAACTTATTCGGTAACTGCTTTTGTTGGAGATAGCCAGGATAGTGATGATGTAACTGTTACTGTAAATTCGCTTCCAAGTGTAAGCATCACTAATGGTGAGATTGTAACAATTCTTTTAGGAGATTATGTAACATTATCTGCAACAGGTGCAAACAACTACATTTGGAGCAATGGTGCTACCGAACCAAATATTGCCGTAAGCCCTAGTGTAACTACTGTTTATGAAGTAACCGGATTTGTGAATGGATGTGAGGCTACTCAACAAGTAACAGTAAAAGTTATTGAGCCGGTTTCTGCAGAAATAGTAGCTGAAAGTTTGGAAGTGTGTTTAGGTGAGAGTGTTGTATTAACAGCTTCTGGAGGTGATGAGTACCTTTGGAGTACAGGTGAAACAACGCAAAGTATCACCGTTTCTCCGGAAGAAGCTACAGAATATACCGTAACTGTTTATAATGAATTGGACGAGGATCAAGCTTCCGTTACCATCAATGTTACTGATTGTAGTGCGATTGTTGGGCCTGAGATTACCATTGGTGAGTTTAGCTTCTATTTTGATAAACATTCTGATATATTGACATTAAATTTATCTGGATATCAAAGTGTTCAAAGTATTGCTATCTATGATATGCAAGGGAATTTAGTGTATCAAATTGATCTAAATCAACTTTTGGAAGGTGAAGATTTCAGTTTAGAGGTTGATACATCAACTTTCAAAAATGGAGCATTTATCATCAAAGTAGTTTGTAATGGTAATGAGATAACCACCAAGAAAACCGTTTTTAATTAAAAGTTACAACTTGAAAAGAGTATAAAAAAAGCGCGACGTAATTGTCGCGCTTTTTTATTTTATATAATGACTTTATTTTTAAATAGAAAAGCCTATTTAAAATGCAACAAAACTATTGTAACCAGAGAATCGCAATTTTCAACATCGATAACAACTTCTTTGCTTTCTAAAGAATTCTCAATCACGTAAGTTTTACAATCTTCAGGCTTCGTTTGGCTCTTCGAGAAATTCACGTTTCCAGACCATATAAGGTTAGAAACAGCAGTTGTATCCAAATCATATAATTGCATAGTTGCCAATGCTTCCTTAGAATAGACTTTCTTTTTTAGTGCTATATTTTTTATAGTTCGGGCATTGGGCCCATAATCACAAGAAGTATTTTTTCCGCGAAGGAAAAAGGCTAAAAATATTAATCCAATGGAAAAACCACCTAAGTAGTATCCAATACGTTGTATTAATTTCATATAATATTTAAAAAATTAGAAGATTTACGTCACTGTAACTCAAACTGAACCAATCTGCAACAGATTTATTAGTTAGAATCCCGTGGTAAAAATACAACCCATTTTTTAAACCGCGATCATATCTGATGGCATCTTCAATACCTCCATCTTCACCTATCTGCAATAAATAAGGTGTAAAGATGTTACTTATGGTCACAGAAGCCGATCTAGAATAGCGTGCGGGAATATTTGGAACACAATAATGAGTGACTCCATTGTAATCAAAAGTGGGGTTGTCGTGATTGGTGACTTCACTAGTCTCAAAACAACCGCCCATATCAATGCTCACATCAATAATTACGGAGCCAGACTTCATACAGCTCACCATATCTTCAGTAACAATTACAGGTGCTCTATTGGTTCCTCGCACAGCACCAATAGCGATATCACATCGTTTTAAGGCCTTTATAAGATTTTTGGGTTGAATTGTAGATGTATAGATTGTTTGCCCTAAATTGAATTGAACATTTCTTAACTTGGAAATGGAGTTGTCGAACATCTTAACGTTTGCCCCCAAACCAATTGCCGAACGAGCAGCAAATTCGCCAACGGTACCAGCTCCAATAATCACTACTTCGGTAGGAGGTACGCCAGTGATGTTCCCAAACATCAAACCATTTCCTCCATTAATATTAGACAATAATTCCGATGCAATTAAAATAGAAGCAGTTCCTGCAATTTCACTTAAGGATCTTACAACGGGATACGCACCATCTTCGTCTTTAATAAATTCAAAAGCTAGGGCTGTAATTCGTTTGGATGCTAGAGCTTCAAAATATTTTTTTTGTTGTGTTTTAAGCTGTAATGCTGAAATAAGTAATGTGTGGGGGTTGATGAGCTTAATCTCATCAAGAGAAGGTGGTTCTACCTTTAATATAATAGGATTTGCAAAAACTTTTGCAGTATCTCTAGTGACTTCAGCTCCTGCATCACTATAACTTTTGTCTCTAAAATTGGCGCCTTCACCTGCGCCAGATTCCACCATTACTTTATGGCCGTTTGAAACTAAGGCCGAAACGGCATCTGGTGTTAGACATACCCTTTTTTCTTGAAAATGGGTTTCTTTGGGAATTCCTATGAAAAGTTCACCTTTCTTTTTGTATACTTCTAAAGTCTCTTCTAGGGGTAAAAGCTGTGCCTTTGTAAAAGGAGATAAGGGTTTGCTCATTTAAGTCAAATTAAAAACTCAAATTACAAATAAATTTTTGATATAAAATTGGATTTAGTACTAAAAGTAATCTTTAAGTCTCCCCATGACATTTTTTGGAGGACCAATCTTAAATTCATCTTCAAGCTCCTGCATGGTTTTATCAGCTTCATTTATTTTATTGAACATTCTAGCTCTAATTAAATAAATAGAAGGAATGACAATCGCCATAATCGGAAGCATGTAGATCCATTGAACCTCGTCAATATATCTTGTGTCACCTTCAATGGTTTTTATAATTTGAATGGGATACATTAAAATGGGGACCAACAAAGTATGATACCACCAGTGTCTACAGGTAAAAAACCATATTAAAAGCAATATTAAGGGGACAACTTTTCCTGTTATTACCCACATTGCATAGTTGGCATCCTCCCATAATTTACTATCATATGTAAATAAAAAAGTGTTCCAAACTTTAACAGATGGAACACCTTCATACAACGTATAAAAAAAGGGAGTAGCTGCAATTATAGTAGCAATTATACTCCCTAAAACTAATTTCTTAGTAATTTTTTTAGGTACCAGGAATGATTGGTCTTGGCTTTTTCTCGATTTCAGTTTTGATTTGATCATTTAGGTCGATTAAATTTGTAGCCTGAGCTGCAAACAACACTCCACCAAAAATAGCAATCGCTAATACATACTTTTTAGTTTTCATAATTTCAAGGGATTTAATTAATTAATTTGATTCAAATTTATACGTAACAGCTTACAAAAACTGTTAAAGAAATGTTAAAATCTTTTTTATAAATCCCGAGTATGTTACGGTTTTTCCGTAGTCTTTAGCGATGGTAAGGTGGGAAAACGCTTAAATTTTTACAAAAAATTTTGAGGCTTCATGTTGTCTTGTCCAGTTAGTTTTATGTTTTGGGTTAATTTCAAAGTTCTCTGGCCATTTTCATCAGTTACAATTTCTATACAAACGGCTTCTTCTGGTAATAATGATGGAATTTTTTCAGGCCATTCCATCAAAAGCCATTCATCACTGAATAGGTATTCTTCCAAACCAAAATTAAGAGCTTCTTCTTCATCTTCTATTCTGTAAAAGTCGAAATGATAGATACTGCCTTTTTCAAGCTTGTATTCATTAACAATTGAAAATGTAGGACTACTCACTGTATCGTTGCTGCCTAAAGCCTTTACCAAAGCTTTTATTAAAGTTGTTTTTCCAACACCCATTTCACCATAAAACAAAATGGTTTTTGAATTGATTTCATTCAAAACCTTAATAGCAACGTTTTCAATATCATGTATTTGGTAGGCGATTTCCAATCGGATATGTATTAAATAATTATAGTTACAATAATAGGAATAAAAATATGAAATTCCTAAAAAAACAAGTATTTCGTCGGATATTTTTGTATTACATGGATTATTTTGGTTGCAGAACCACAAAAGGTATAATCATTTCTTCCAGTGAAATCCCCCCATGTTGATAGGTATTACGGTAATAACTTACGTAATGATTATAATTATTTGGATACGCCAAAAACGCATCTCCCTTAGCAAAAATAAAGGAACTCGTCATATTAATAGAAGGCAGATTAACCGATTTAGGATATTTAATTGCGTAAACATCCTTGTTTTCATAAGTCAAACTTCTACCTGTTTTGTATCTTAAATTTAAGCTTGTGTCTCTATCACCAATAACTTTTGAGGGGTTTTTGACATTAATAGTGCCATGATCCGTAGTCAATATTAATTTAAACCCTAAAACCTGAGCTTGCTGGATCATTTCCAAGAGAGGAGAGTTTTTAAACCAACTTTGGGTTAAGGATCTATAAGCTTTATCATTTGACGCTAATTCCTTTACTACTTCCATTTCCGTTTTGGAGTGGGAGAGCATGTCCACAAAATTATAGACCACCACCGTAAGGTCATTATTTTTTAAAGCCTTAAAATTATCGACCAGTTTTTTTCCTGATTTAAGATTTGTGATTTTGTGATATTCGAATTTTAGGTCTCTAAGCCCCAATCGTTTCAACTGATGTTCCAAAAATTCTTCTTCATGCAAATTTTTACCACCTTCGTCAGTGTCATTTTTCCATAGGTCTGGGTGCAATTTTTCCATATCCCCAGGCATTAATCCAGAGAAGATAGCATTCCTTGCATATTGTGTAGCTGTTGGTAGAATGCTGAAATACGGCTCCTCTGAAGCTTTTTTATAATAATTGCTTACAAAGGGCTCGAAGGATTTCCATTGGTCATAACGTAAATTGTCAATCACCACCAATAACGTGGGCTGCTCTTTGCTCAGTTCTGGGACTACTTTTTCCATAAATAGTCTATGCGACATAACCGGAGCATCTTCAACATCGTTAAACCAAGAAGCGTAATTCTTTTCTACAAATTTGCCAAATTGTAGGTTAGCTTCATTCTTTTGAGATTCCAATATTTCAGTCATTCCCACATCTTCAATATCCTCTAACTGTAGTTCCCAGTAAAGTAGTTTTTGGTAAAGTTCTTCCCATTCTTCAAAACTGTTTACCATGGTCAAGTCCATCGCAATCTTACGGAACTCCTGTTGGTAATTGGAAGTGGTTTTTTCAGAAATCAATCGTGAATGGTCCAAATTCTTTTTTAAGCTCAGCAATATTTGATTCGGATTTACGGGTTTTATCAAATAATCAGCAATTTTACTACCAATCGCTTCTTCCATAATATATTCCTCTTCACTCTTAGTGATCATGACCACAGGAAGATTGGCACGTTTTTCCTTTATCTCTGTTAAAGTTTCCAAACCTGTAAGCCCTGGCATGTTTTCATCAAGAAAAACGATGTCAAAATTTGAGTTATTGATGACTTCAAGAGCTTCCGTACCACTTTGACAAGTGGTTACATTGTATTGCTTTTTCTCCAAGAATAGTATGTGTGGCTTAAGTAAGTCGATTTCATCATCAACCCAAAGAATATTTATTTGGTTCATGTATATTTGTTTAAATTAATGTAATAGCTCAAGTTTGGAAAATAAGGTAAACAAACTCAAAATATTTAACGACCCAATTTACGGATTTATTACTATTCCCAATTCGTTGATTTTTGATTTGATTGAACACAAATATTTTCAACGCCTAAGAAGAATCACACAAATGGGTATGTCCTATTTAGTATATCCAGGGGCGCACCACACACGATTCCATCACGCTATAGGTTGTATGCATTTAATGCAAAAAGCCTTGAATGTGCTAAGGTTTAAAGGGGTTGAGATTTCCGAAGAGGAAGAAAATGCGCTTTATATTGCCATTCTATTACACGATATTGGCCACGGGCCATTTTCGCATGCTATGGAACATAGTATTGTAAATGGAGTTTCCCATGAGGCCATTTCTCTCTTATTTATGGAGCGTCTGAATGAAGAATTTAACGGAAGTTTAACGCTTGCTCTAGACATTTTCAAAGGAAATTACCACCGTCAATTCATGTGCCAATTAATTTCGAGCCAGTTGGATATGGATCGATCAGACTATTTGAAGCGTGACAGCTTTTATACAGGTGTAGCGGAAGGTAATGTGAATAGTGAGCGCTTAATTACCATGTTTAATGTGGTGGATGATCAATTGGTAGTAGAAGAGAAGGCCATTTACAGTGTAGAGAAATTTTTGATAGCCCGCAGGTTCATGTATTGGCAGGTATATTTGCATAAGACTGGATTGGTGGCCGAGCAATTGTTAACTCGTGTATTGAAGCGCGCTAAGGAACTTACTAGTTCTGGAATTTATTTGAACGCTAGTAAACCTCTTTCTTATTTCTTGGAACGTGAAGTGACCGTTGAAAATTTTAGTAAAGACGATTTGGAGCTGTTTTCTAGGTTGGATGATAACGACATTATTTCAGCAATGAAGGAATGGCAATATCATGATGACTTTGTGCTGAGTAATTTAAGCAGCATGATTATTAATAGAAGCCTCCTGAAAATAAAGTTGAAAGAGAAAAAAGTTAAACAAGACGAGATTGAAAGGCAATTACAGGTCTTGAGGGACATGTATGGAATTTCAGAATATGAGGCCTCATATTTTGTGTTTGCTGGAGATATTTCCAATCAAGCATACAGTCATAAGTATCAACCAATTCAAATTTTAAAGAAAACTGGCAAAATTGTAAAAATAGGAAAGGCTAGTGGTCAATTCCATATTAAAGCACTGTCCAAACCTGTGACTAAATATTATATATGTTATCCTAAAGACAAAATGTGATACATTTTTTCTATTTTTGCCACTGATGAAATTTACAGCAATACAAATAGCAGAAATTTTAGAGGGAGACGTCGTTGGAAATCCAGATGTAGAGGTCTACAAACTCTCTAAAATAGAGGAAGGAACGCAAGGTTCCCTTACCTTTTTGGCGAATCCAAAATACAAACCTTATATTTATTCAACACAGGCATCCATTACGATTGTTAACCACAATTTCGTGGTGGAAGAGCCTATCACAACTACCCTGATTAAGGTAGAAGATGCCTACAAATCATTTTCTAAGTTGTTGGAATATTACAACCATATTAAATTGAACAAAAGCGGTATTGAGCAGCCATCTTTTATATCGGAAACGGCTAAATATGGTGAAAATATTTATGTTGGCGCTTTTTCCTATCTTGGTGAAAATGTTAAGATTGGAAACAACGTAAAAATATACCCTAGTGCTTATATTGGAGACAATGTTTCTATTGGTGACAACACAATCGTGTTTGCAGGGGCAAAGGTGTATTCAGACTGCGTGATTGGCAGTCATTGTGTGATAAATTCGGGGGCCATTATTGGCGCTGATGGTTTCGGATTTGCACCTAATGAAAATGGTGAATATTCCAAAGTTCCTCAAATAGGAAATGTAATCATTGAAGATTATGTAGATATTGGGGCTACCACAACTATTGATAGAGCTACGTTAGGTTCTACCGTTATTAGAAGAGGGGTGAAATTGGATAATCAAATTCAAATTGCCCATAACGTTGAAGTTGGAAAAAATACAGTGATTGCAGCTCAAACCGGAGTTGCAGGATCAACCAAAATAGGCCAGAATTGTCAGATTGGAGGACAGGTAGGAATTGCAGGCCATTTAAGCATTGGAAATAACGTTAAAATACAGGCGCAATCTGGGATTGGAAGAAATATTAAGGATAATGAAGTACTTCAGGGATCCCCAGCCTTAGGCTATGGAGAATACAACAAATCCTATGTGCACTTTAAAAATCTTCCAAAGATTGTAAAAGATATAAACGAAATCGAAAAAAAGGTAAATGGCAATAATTAAAACAGACATTAGACAAAAGACTATAGAAAAAGAAGTGTCTTTAACAGGTGTTGGATTGCACACGGGCAAGGATGTAACGCTTACGTTTAAACCTGCTCCAGTAAACAACGGGTTTACGTTTGAAAGAGTAGACTTGGAAGGAAATCCGGTTATTGAAGCTGACGTTACTTACGTTACGAATACACAAAGAGGGACCTGTCTAGAGAAAAATGGAGTTAAAATCCAAACTTCAGAGCACGTATTGGCGGCTTTGGTAGGCTTGGACTTGGACAATGTCACCATTGAATTGAACGCCTCAGAACCACCAATTATGGATGGTTCTTCTAAGTACTTTATAGAAGCTTTGGAAAAAGCGGGTATTGTAGAGCAGGACGATTTTAGAGAAGAATACGTAGTTACTGAGATTGTTTCGTACACCGATGAAGAATCTGGTAGTGAAATTATCGTAATGCCTGCAAAGGAGTACCAAGTGACTACTATGGTTGATTTTGGGACCAAAGTATTGGGAACTCAAAACGCAACCCTCAACCATATTTCCGATTTCAAAGAAGAAATATCCGATTGCCGTACATTCAGCTTTTTGCATGAATTGGAAATGCTTTTGGACCATGGTTTAATCAAAGGCGGGGATTTGAACAACGCCATTGTATATGTTGACAAGGAATTGTCTCCACAAACATTGGAAAAGTTAAAAGTAGCCTTCGATAAAGATGACCTTACCATAAAGCCAAACGGCATCTTGAATAATTTAACCTTGAACCATCCAAACGAAGCGGCAAGACATAAGCTTTTGGATGTAATAGGGGATTTAGCTTTGGTAGGCACCCATATTAAAGGAAAAATCATCGCCAATAAGCCTGGACACTTTGTAAACACTCAGTTTGCTAAGCAAATGTCTAAACTCATAAAGAACGAAAGACGTAATAACGTTCCAACTATAGATTTAAATCAAACACCTTTAATGGATGTCAACCAAATTATGGCCATGTTGCCACATAGACAACCATTTTTGTTGATTGATAAAATCTTTGAATTGTCAGATAGCTGCGTGGTCGGTATGAAAAACGTGACCATGAACGAGCCGTTCTTTGCCGGACATTTCCCAGGAGCACCAGTAATGCCAGGAGTTCTAATTGTAGAGGCTATGGCACAAACGGGAGGTATTTTGGTGTTGAGTACCGTACCAGACCCAGAAAACTACTTGACATATTTCATGAAGATTGATAAAGTAAAATTCAAACACAAGGTAGTACCGGGGGATACGCTTATTTTTAAATGTGATTTAATCACACCTATCAGAAGAGGCATCTGCCATATGCAGGGATATGCCTATGCAAACGGTAAACTATGTGCCGAAGCTGAATTGATGGCACAAATTTCAAAGATTAAATAATCTAAAATCTAGATTGAAAACTCAATTGGAAAATGGATTTTAAAACAATAAAAATCATAAAATGAACCAACCTTTAGCATATGTGCATCCTGGCGCCAAAATAGCCAAAAATGTGGTTATTGAGCCTTTTGCGACCATCCATAACAATGTTACTATTGGAGAAGGAACTTGGATTGGCAGTAATGTAACCATTATGGAAGGTGCTAGAATTGGCAAAAACTGTAATATTTTCCCAGGCGCCGTAATTTCTGCGGTTCCTCAGGATTTGAAATATAAAGATGAAGACACCCTTACCATTATTGGTGATAATGTTACCATTAGAGAATGTGTAACCATCAACAGAGGGACTTCTGATAGAATGAAAACGGTAGTTGGAAACAACTGTTTGATCATGGCATATTGCCACATTGCCCACGACTGCATCGTGGGAGACAACTGTATTTTTTCCAACAATTCTACTTTGGCAGGTCATATTACAGTGGGAGATTATGTAGTGTTGGCGGGAATGACCGCAGTACACCAATTCTGTTCTATTGGGAACCATGCCTTCGTAACCGGAGGATCTTTGGTAAGAAAAGATGTGCCTCCGTTTGTAAAAGCTGCAAGGGAGCCTTTGTCTTATGTTGGAATCAACTCTGTAGGATTGAGACGTAGAGGGTTTTCAACAGAAAAAATTAGGGAGGTACAGGACATCTACCGAATTTTATATCAAAAAAATTACAATAACACACAAGCTGCAGAAATCATCGAAGCTGAAATGGAGGCGACTCCAGAACGAGATGAGATACTTCAATTTATTAAGGATTCTCAGCGAGGAATAATGAAAGGATATTTTAAATCAAATTAATTTTATGGCAACTACATCAGATATCAGAAACGGATTATGTATCAGATACAATAACGATATATACAAAATCATTGAGTTTTTACACGTAAAACCAGGTAAAGGGCCTGCTTTCGTAAGAACCAAAATGAAAAGTGTAACTTCAGGAAAAGTGTTGGACAATACGTTTTCTGCTGGACACAAAATTGAAGATGTACGTGTTGAAACACACAAATTTCAATTTTTATACAACGATGGTGAGTACTACCACTTCATGAATACAGAGGATTATACACAAATCCAATTGAATGAAGGTGCTTTGGATAGACCTGATTTAATGAAAGAAGGAGAAGTAGTAACGGTAATCATCAACGCTGAAGATAACATGCCTTTATCGGTAGAAATGCCTGCCAGTGTTATTTTGGAAGTAACGCATACAGAGCCAGGTGTTAAAGGAAACACAGCGACAAACGCGACTAAGCCTGCAACTGTGGAAACTGGTGCGGAAATCAATGTGCCTTTGTTTATCAACGAAGGTGACAAGATTAAAATTGAAACTGAAAAAGGGACTTACAAAGAGCGTATTAAAGAATAGCTTTCATTGAAATTTCCAAAAACATACAAGCTTAAAGAAATCGCAGCCTTGATTGGCTGTGATTTTGTTGGTTCAGACGATTTTCCAGTTCTGGGGATGAATGAAATTCATGTGGTAGAACCAGGAGACATTGTGTTTGTGGACCATCCAAAATATTATGACAAGGCGCTGAACTCGGCCGCTACCATTGTCCTAATCAACAAAGAAGTAGAATGTCCTGAAGGAAAAGCTCTTTTAGTAAGTGACGATCCATTTAGGGATTTTAACAAATTGACCCATCATTTTAAGCCTTTCCTAGCTTCCAATGTTGCCATTGCACCAACAGCAAAAATAGGTGAGAATACCATTGTTCAACCCAACTGCTTTATTGGAAACAACGTAACCATTGGAGACAACTGTATTATTCATTCCAATGTAAGCATTTATGATGACGCTGTGATAGGTAACAATGTAACCATTCATGCAGGAACTGTTTTGGGGGCCAATGCCTTTTATTACAAAAAACGTCCAGAAGGTTTTGATCAATTGCTCTCAGGAGGGCGTGTAGTAATCAAGGACAATGTTGATATTGGAGCTGCCTGCACTATTGACCGCGGCGTAACTGGAGACACAATTATTGGTGAAGGATCAAAATTGGATAACCAGATTCAAATTGGTCATGATACGGTTGTAGGTAAAAAATGTTTGATTGCCTCCCAAGCGGGTATTGCTGGCTGTGTGGTCATTGAAGATGAAGTAACCATTTGGGGACAAGTTGGAAGCACCAGTGGTGTCACCATAGGTGAGAAGGCGGTAATCTTAGCGCAATCTGGCGTAAGCAAATCGTTAGAAGGGCATAAAACCTATTTTGGCTATCCTGCGGAAGAATCTAGACAAAAGTTGAAGGAAATGGCCATGATCAAGCAAATACCTAAAATTTTGGACGACATCAAAAACATAAAGCAATGACACCAAAAGAATTTGTAACTAGTTTTTATGATTCAGATTTCGGGAACGAAGCCTTTAATCCTTCGGAATTTTTCCATGAAGACTGTCAGTTAAACTGGAACAGCAGTACTGGTTTTAAACAGCTAAACTATTCAGACATTGTCTTATTGTTTAAAAACTTTGGAAAAGCCTACGCTTCGGCAAGAAATCAAGTCAGCCATATGCTTCAAGATGGTAACTTCATGACCATTCGTTATACCATGTATGTCCATCCAATTGAATCTCCAGATGAGGAAGAGCCTATGGCTCATTTCATAACTATTTGGGAGCTTAAAGACAGCAAACTTTACAGGGGCCACGAGATAAGCCAATTGGCCGATGAAAGCCATCCTAGTCTTAAATCATTTTTGGAAATAAAACTTTAAAAAAACTTTTAATTAGGTGTTAAAAGTTTACTTTTGTTCGAACTTAATTAAAAATAAAAAACTAAATATAAATGAGTGTTTTAGTAAATAAAGATTCAAAAATCATTGTTCAAGGGTTTACCGGTAGTGAAGGTACTTTTCACGCAGGACAAATGATTGAATATGGAACAAATGTAGTAGGAGGTGTAACTCCAGGAAAAGGTGGTCAAACACACTTGGACAAGCCTGTTTTCAATACAGTTGCAGAGGCTGTTAAGGAAGTAGGAGCAGATACTACCATCATTTTCGTTCCGCCTGCATTTGCAGCAGACGCCATTATGGAAGCCGCTGATGCCGGAATTAAAGTTATCATAACAATTACTGAAGGAATTCCTGTTGCAGACATGATTTTGGCTGCAGATTATATAAAAGATAAAGATTGTAGATTAATTGGACCTAACTGTCCTGGAATCATCACTCCAGGTGAGGCAAAAGTGGGTATCATGCCAGGTTTTGTATTCAAAAAAGGAAAAGTTGGTATCGTTTCTAAATCTGGAACGTTGACTTATGAAGCAGCTGACCAAGTTGTAAAACAAGGTTTAGGAATTACTACGGCGATTGGTATTGGAGGAGATCCAATTATTGGAACTACTACAAAGGAAGCTGTTGAACTTTTGATCAATGATCCAGAAACCGAAGCCGTTGTAATGATTGGTGAAATTGGAGGGCAATTGGAAGCAGATGCTGCAAACTGGTACAAAGCTAGTGGAAGCAAAAAACCTGTAGTAGGATTCATTGCAGGAGAAACTGCTCCTGCTGGACGTACTATGGGTCACGCTGGTGCCATTGTTGGAGGAAGCGACGATACGGCGCAGGCTAAAAAGAAAATCATGAGAGAATGTGGTATCCATGTTGTGGATTCACCGGCAGAAATTGGTAAAAAAGTTGCCGAAGTTTTAGCATAAAAACTGTTAAAATAAATATAAAACAAACTCGTTATCATTCCGTTGGCTTATTTTAGTCAACGGAATTTTTTTTATATCACCAATACTAATCAAATCAAAAGCATGAGAAAATTTAATCCTCTTTACCTTTTGGTCTTCTTTCTGCTGGCGTATAGCTGTAAGACGAACAAGGAATCAGAAGTGGCTTATGCCATCGAAACCCACAGTGACCCTAGCGGTTTAACCTATGAAACCGTAGCCAATGATCCAACAGGTTTACGTCTTTACACCTTGGAAAATGGCTTAAAGGTGTATTTAAGTAAAAACAATGACGAGCCAAAAATCCAAACTTACATTGCTGTAAGAGCAGGATCCAATTACGACCCAAAAGAATCTACTGGCCTTGCTCACTATTTAGAGCATATGGTATTTAAAGGCACCGACGAGATTAGTGCACTAGATTGGGAAAAGGAAAAAGTGTATTTGGAGCAAATCTCCGATTTATACGAACAACATAGGGCAGAAACAGACCCTGAAAATAAAAAGGAAATCTATAAAAAAATTGACGAAGTTTCTTTAGAGGCATCAAATTATTCAGTAGCTAATGAATATGATAAAATGGTTGGGTCTATAGGTGCCACTAGAACTAACGCACATACTTCTTTTGAAGAAACAGTTTATCATAATTTAATCCCTGCCAATGAACTGGATAAATGGTTGGATTTGGAAAGTGAGCGTTTTAGTCAATTGGTATTGCGTTTGTTCCATACAGAATTAGAAGCTGTATTTGAAGAATTTAATAGAGGCCAGGATAACGATAGTTGGAAATCTTATTTCGCAATGTTGGACGGTCTGTTCCCTAACCACCCTTATGGTCAACAAACTACAATAGGTACAGGAGAACACTTAAAGAACCCTTCTATGGTAGATATTCATAATTATTTCAACAAATACTATGTGCCTAACAATATGGCTTTAGTATTGGTTGGTGATTTGGATTTTGATGCCACGATTAAAAAGATAAACGAAACCTTTGGTAAAATGGAGCGTAAAGAAGTTGTGCATCCAGATTTGCCAAAGGAAGAACCTATTACTGCACCTGTGGTAAAAGAAGTATTTGGGCCTCAGTCTGAAAGTGTTTCAATTGCTTTCCGTTCAAAAGGAGTGAATACTGAAGAAGAAAAATTAGTCACTTTATGTGATATGATTTTGGCCAACGGAAATGCGGGTCTTATTGACTTAAACTTGAACCAACAACAAGTGGTACAATATGCAGGTTGCAGCCCTAATTTTTTAAACGATTATGGCTTTCATAGATTTTATGGTGCTCCAAAAGCAGGGCAATCCTTGGATGAAGTCAAGGAGTTGTTATTGGCTCAAATTGAAAAACTGAAAAATGGAGAGTTTGAGGATTGGATGATTGAAGCCGTTGTGAATGACCTTAAATTAAGTCAGACACAGCAATATGAAAACAGTACAGCTTTAGCTTCTATGTATTATAACGCTTTTATACATAACGAAGATTGGCAGGATAAAGTGAAATTCTTAAATGATCTTAAAGGCTATACTAAGCAGCAAGTGATTGATTTTGCCAATCAATTTTACAAAGACAACTATGTGGTAACCTACAAACGTCAAGGCGAAGATAGCACTATTGTAAAAGTAGAAAACCCCGGAATTACGCCAGTAAACCTTAACAGAGACAAAAGTTCGGAGTATTTAACCAACTTCAACAAGATTGAGCCACAACCATTGCAACCATTGTTTGTTGATTATAAAGAGGCTATCAAAGAAGTATCCACTTCCAATGGAATTAAAGTGTCCTACATAGAGAATGAATTGAACGATTTGTTCAACTTGAATATCATTTTTGACATGGGAAGTGACCATGACAAAAAGTTAGAATTAGCCGTTGGCTATTTGGAATATTTGGGAACTGACTCCTATTCTGCGGAAGACCTGAAAAAGGAATTCTATAAATTAGGAATCAATTATTATGTAAGTACAGGATATGACAAGTCTTATGTTGGATTGAGCGGTTTGAAGGAAAACTTGCCAAAAGGTTTGGAGTTGTTGGAAAACTTATGGACCAATGCTGTTGCAGATCAAGAATCTTATGACAAGTATGTAGACAAAATCCTGAAGAGCAGGGAAGATGGTAAAACCCAAAAAGGGAACATTCTCAACAATGGCTTGCTGAACTACGGAAAATATGGAGAAAACTCCCGTTTGAGAAACATCATGCAAGCAGAGGAGTTGAAAGCTCAAGATCCGCAAGAATTGGTGGATTTAGTAAAAGATTTAAGGAACTTTGAACAACGCATTTTCTATTACGGAAAAGATGTGGATGCAGCTGTAGCAGCCCTAAACAGCAACCATACCATACCTTCGGAATTGAAGGCTTACCCAGAAGAAACCACCTATATTGAACAGGAAACAGGAGGAAACGTATATTTTGTTGATTTTGACATGGTACAGTCTGAAATGTTGTTCTTAGCCAAAGGAGAGCCATTCAAACCAGAAAATATGGCGGCTTCAACCTTGTTTAATTCGTATTTTGGAGGTGGAATGTCATCTATTGTTTTTCAGGAATTAAGAGAGTCTAAGTCTTTGGCATATTCTGCGAGAGCTAATTATAGTAATGCTGCAGAAAAAGATAAACCTAACTATGTGATAGCCTATATTGGAACTCAAGCCAACAAAATGCCACAGGCTGTAGATGCCATGATGGGATTGATGACCAACATGCCAGAAGCAGAGGAGCAATTTAACGCCGCTAAGGAAGCAGCTTTAAAGAAAATAGCTGCCGATCGCATCACCAAATCCAGCATTTTCTGGAATTATGAGCGTTTGAAGAAAAGAGGCATCGATTATGATAACAGAGAGGAAATATACAATTCTATCCAAACCATGACTATGGAGGATTTACGTAAGTTCTTCAACGAAAATATCAAAGGTGAAAACTATAACGTTATGGTAATTGGTAACAAAAAAGACATCGATTTTAAAGCCTTGTCCAAACTGGGAGAAGTGCAGGAAATGGACATCGATTACCTATTCAACTACGAAAAACCAGAAGAAGTTAAGTTGTGATAACGACAACTCACTGTTTAAAAACCTCACAACAATTTGTGAGGTTTTTTTATTTCTTGCAACTTGTAATTGCTATATTTGACATTAATAAAATAGTGTAAACAATTATTGCTGATTAGAAATAATAAGCAACCAATCGTGAAAATAGAAATGAAATTACTAGAAGGAAAAACAGCCATTATTACAGGGGCTAGCCGAGGAATAGGAAAAGGAATTGCCGAAATATTCGCGCAACAAGGTGCAAACGTTGCATTTACTTATAGTTCTTCTGTAGAGGCTGCCAACGCTTTGGAAAAAGAATTGATCGCAATGGGCGTAAAAGCCAAAGGTTACCAAAGCAACGCTGCCGATTTTAACCAAGCACAGGAATTGGTGGATGACGTAGTTAAAGAATTTGGAAGCATCGATATTTTGGTGAACAATGCAGGAATTACCAAGGACAACTTGTTAATGCGTATTAGTGAAGAAGACTTTGATAAAGTTATAGAAGTGAACCTTAAGTCCGTATTCAACATGACCAAAGCGGTACAACGCACTATGTTGAAACAACGCCAAGGGTCTATCATCAATATGAGTTCGGTAGTAGGAGTTAAAGGAAATGCGGGACAAACGAATTATGCGGCTTCAAAAGCCGGAATCATTGGATTCTCTAAATCTGTAGCCTTGGAATTGGGGTCTAGAAACATTAGATGTAATGTGGTGGCTCCTGGGTTCATCGAAACCGAAATGACTGCCAAATTGGATGAAAACACAGTGAAAGGTTGGAGAGATGCCATTCCTTTAAAACGAGGAGGTACTCCAGAAGATATCGCCAATGTATGTGTGTTCTTAGCTAGCGACATGAGTGCTTATGTTACAGGACAAACACTTCACGTGGATGGTGGAATGCTAACCTAGTTGGTTAGTGTTTCTACACAACCTTTAAACACATCAATCAAAACCAATTGTTAATGAATGACATAACAATCTTATATATCATCATTGCTGGAATAATAGCGCTACTAGTAGCGCTTTTTCAGTATATATATAAATCCAAAAAACGTACAAAAACCAACATGTTCTTGGCTTTTTTAAGGTTTGTAACTGTGTTTACGGTTTTGTTGTTGCTCATTAACCCTAAGTTTGAAAAGATTTCCTATTACAATGAAAAGCCCAATTTAGTGGTGGCCATCGATAATTCAGAATCGGTTTCATATTTAAAACAAACCGAAACGGTTGAGGACATGATAAGTTCCTTAAAATCCAATGAAGCCATAAATTCCAATTTCAATGTAGCATATTACACCTTTGGAAAGCAATTACAGCCTTTGGATTCTCTGAGTTTTGACGAAAAGCAATCAGACATGTCCTTGGCATTTAAAAGACTATCTGAAGTATATGGGAATACCATAGCTCCAACTGTTTTTATTACAGACGGCAATCAAACTTATGGCAATGATTACGAATATGCCACCAACAGTGTATATAAGCAGCCTATTTACCCAATTGTTCTTGGAGATACCACAAAATACACAGATCTTAAAATACAGCAGTTAAACGTCAATAAATATGCCTATTTAAAAAATAAGTTTCCTGTTGAAATTATTGCTGTCTATGAAGGCACGGATAAGGTTAGCACACAGCTAAAAATAACCTCAGGCAATGGGGTGATGCATTCCGAAAATCTGGAATTTGATTCTCAAAATACTTCTAAAATTGTTCAAATCACCTTACCTGCCAATAGAGTAGGCGTCAACAACTATAAAGCCGAATTAATCCCGTTACAAGGCGAAAAAAATACGGTAAACAATTATAAGAATTTCGCCGTTGAAGTGATTGACCAAAAGACCAATGTAGCTATCATTTCGGATTTGGTTCACCCGGATCTTGGAGCTTTAAAAAAGGCAATTGAAAGTAATGAACAACGTTCTGGAACCATCTTAACCACAAAAGAGTATTTGAGTTCAGAACAAGATTTTCAATCGGTTATTCTATATCAGCCTAACAATAACTTTAAATTGGTTTATGACGACATTGAAAAGCGAAAACTCAACAGTTTTTTCATTTTGGGCTCTAAAACCAATTGGACATTTTTAAATGCTGCCCAACCATTTTACCAACAAAAAATAACGAGACAAACAGAAGAGTTCCAACCGGCATTAAATCCTAATTATGCCACCTTTATTGTGGAGGATTTAGGTTTTCATGACTTTCCTCCAATTGAATCCGAATTTGGCCCTCTTAACTTTACGGTACCAGTGGAACCTATTTTATTCAAAACCATTAACGGAACTCTACTGGACGAACCACTTTTGGCCACTTTTGAAACCGGAAACCAACGACAGGCTGTTTTGGTAGGTGAAGGCATTTGGAGATGGCGTGCAAAATCGTTTTTGGAGGAACAATCATTTCAAAAGTTTGATGATTTCATTGGGAAATTGATTCAGTACCTAAGTAGCAACCAGCACAAAAGTCGTTTGAATGTTGATTACGAATCCTTTTACAACGGAAATGACGATTTGAAAATCACTGCCCAGTTTTTCAACAAAAATTACGAGTTTGATGCCAATGTGTCTATCAATATTTCCTTGAAAAATCAAGACACAGAAGAAACCTATAACTTTCCTTTTGTTCTAAAAAACACCAACTATCAAGTAGACTTGAGTGGTTTGGCTCCTGGACAGTACAGCTTTACCGTTTCGGTTGAAAATGAAAATATTTCAAAGCAAGGCGCATTACAGGTTTTGGACTATAATGTGGAACAGCAATTTTTAAATGCCAATGCCAAAAAACTTCAGCAAGTGGCTTCACTTAGCGATGGTACATCTTTGTTTTCCTCCAAATTTGAAGATTTATTTTCCTTACTTGAAAACGATCCTAGGTATCAAACATTACAAAAAAGCACAAAAAAAATCGTACCTTTAATAGACTGGAAATTTTTACTTGGACTTATCACGTTAAGTCTTTCCCTTGAATGGTTTATTAGAAAATACAAAGGTTTAATTTAATATTATTTATGGAAAAAATGCCCAAAATCGCATTGCCTTTCGTGGCTTTGCTCGTTGTGTTAATTATTACTATTTCAAAATCTGCAATAACTATTGGTCCAGGGGAAGCCGGGGTGCTTTATAGGACATTTGGGGGTGGTGTGGTAACCGATGAACCTCCATTATCAGAAGGCTTCCACGTCGTGGCTCCTTGGAACAAAGTCTTTGTCTACGAAGTAAGACAGCAGGAAGTGTTGGAAAAAATGAATGTATTATCCTCCAATGGATTGGATATAAAATTGGAAGCTTCGGTTTGGTTTCAACCAAAATATGAAGGCTTAGGTAAATTGCACAAGGAAAAAAGTGAAAAGTATCGTGAGCGCGTATTGTTGCCAGCTATCAGATCTGCAGCGAGAAGTGTCGTAGGACGCTATACACCAGAACAATTGTATTCCAGTAAACGTGATGCAATTCAACAGGAAATATTTGAGGAAACCAAAAAGATAGTGGATGACCAATACATCCAGTTGAACGAAGTATTGGTAAGGGATGTAACGCTTCCCCCAACCATAAAGGATGCCATTGAGCGTAAGCTGAAGCAAGAACAGGAATCTTTGGAATATGAATTTCGTTTGGTAACGGCTCAAAAAGAAGCCGAACGCCAAATAATTGAAGCCCAAGGAAAGGCAGACGCCAATAAAATTCTGAGTGCTTCACTTACAGATAAAATCCTTCAAGACAAAGGAATTGAGGCAACCATACAACTTTCCGAATCCCCAAACAGCAAAGTCATTGTAATTGGTTCGGGAGACAGCGGTATGCCTATTATTTTAGGAAATCAATAATAAAAAAATGATGTGACAAGGTTTGGTTTAATACTGATGATGCTACTATTGATGATGTCCTGTGGACCTTCTATGACATCAAATTGGCTTAAACCAAACCTTGAACTTCCAAAATATTATGGCAGAATAGCCGTGATTGCCGTGAGCTCCGATTTAGAACTTAAGGAAATTCTTGAAAAACATATCGGTCAGAAATTCGAAAAACACGGCATGGACAATGTGGTCTATGGCTCAGAACTGTTCAAGGAAAATATCACCCAAGGCAATTGGGATGAAGGTTATATTACCAAAACCCTTAAACAAAATAGGGTAGATGGTGCCATTGTTGTGAGTTATTTAGGAGATTTGGACGTTCCAGAATATAGTACTGAAGTGTTGTATGGAGCTCCTGCCAATCAACGTTTGGAACAGCACGTAAATTTACGTAACACCGAAGTCCCTGCTCCAGATTACTACACCTCCGGTAACAAAAAGTATTGGTTTGAAGCCTTTCTTTATGATTTAAGTTCAATGCAGTCCAAAGAAGAGGCTTTAATTTGGAAAGGACAATCCTCTGTATCTTCACCTTCAAGTGTTAAAAAGGGAGCGAAACGTTTTTCTAAAGTGTTGGTGGACCATCTTTATAAAAAAGAAATTCTAAAATAGATTTTAAATTATTTGGATATCTAAAATTAATTCACAAATATTTGTACTTCAAATAATTAAAAAGAAATGACTTTTATTCAATTACATCATCATTTTCATACTTGCACTCAGGCGAGATGAAGATGTGTTGAATAAATCCAAATACTATCTAAAACCCGTTTGAGTAAATCAAACGGGTTTTTTGCTTTCATGCCCCAGATTTACTCAAACATCAAAAAGCATAACATGAGTAAATTAAAAATTGCAGTTCAAAAAACAGGTCGCCTTCACGACGATTCCATGAGAATCTTAAATGAAATTGGGGTATCCATAGACAATGGCAAGGATCAGTTGAAAGTTGCCGCCCGTAATTTCCCTTTGGAAGTCTTTTATTTAAGAAATGGAGACATTCCACAATATTTAAAAGACGGTGTAGTGGATGCTGCTATCATTGGGGAAAATGTCTTAATTGAAAAGGGAGGAAATCTCACCATTGTAGAAAAATTGGGCTTTTCAAGATGCAAAGTCTCTGTTGCCATTCCCAAAAGTTCGAAATTCAAAAGTATTCAGGATCTTGAAGGCAAACGTATTGCAACCTCTTATCCAAATACCGTAAATCAATATCTCAAAAAAAACAATATCAATGCCAATTTACATATTATCAATGGCTCTGTTGAAATTGCGCCAAACATTGGTCTTGCCGATGCCATAGTCGATATTGTTTCCAGTGGAAGTACTTTGTTTAAAAACAATTTGAAGGAGGTGGAAGTCATTTTAAAATCCGAAGCGGTTTTGGCGGCTTCACCACTTATTGGAAAGGAACAACAGGAAATTTTAGACCGACTTCAGTTTAGGCTGCAATCCGTTTTAAAAGGAAGACAATCCAAATACGTGCTTCTCAATGCGCCAAACGATAAAATTGAAGATATCATTAAAATTCTTCCCGGCATGAAAAGTCCAACCGTATTGCCCTTGGCAGAAGAGGGCTGGAGCTCGGTACACTCAGTTATTAATAAACATGAATTCTGGGACATTATCGACGAATTAAAACGCGAGGGAGCTCAAGGTATTTTGGTGTGCCCAATTGAAAACATGGTGCTGTAAACAATTAAATAAAAGTGATTATGAACATTATTGAAACTCCAGATAGATCTCAGTGGGAACTGCTATTGAAACGTCCAACAAAAAGTTTGGCCACTATAGAGTACACCGTTGAACAAATATTTGAAGACGTACAACGTAATAGTGATGAGGCCATAAAAAAATACACGTTACTATTCGATGGTGTAACTCTAGAGTCTAATTTTGTCTCTAGACAGGAAATAGAAGCTGCTTGCAATACAGTTCCTGGCAAACTAAAAACAGCTATTAATGTGGCAAAAAACAATATCGAAGCCTTTCACAAAGCTCAAAAAACAACAAAGGTATCTGTCGAGACTTTGCCCGGTGTAACCTGTTGGCAAGAAAAAAGGCCTATTGAAAAAATTGGGTTGTATATTCCCGGAGGAACAGCTCCTTTATTTTCAACAGTGCTCATGCTGGCCGTTCCTGCGCAAATTGCAGGTTGTAAAGAATTGGTATTATGCACGCCACCAAACAAAACTGGAACAATCGCTAACGAAATACTTTATACAGCCAATCTATGCGGGATTGATAAGATCATCAAAATAGGCGGCATACAGGCTATTGCAGGAATGACCTTTGGGACAGATACAATTCCACAGGTTTATAAAATATTTGGTCCAGGAAACCAATATGTCACTGTAGCTAAACAATTATCTACCAAATACGGAATGGCAATAGATATGCCCGCTGGCCCTAGTGAATTATTGGTAGTGGCAGATGAAACAGCAAATGCTGTTTATGTGGCTTCGGACCTGTTAAGTCAAGCAGAACACGGTGTGGATAGCCAAGTAATTCTAGTGTCCACTTCAAAATCTTTTATCAATAAAGTAATCAAAGAAGTAGAAAGTCAACTTGAGCAATTACCGAGAAAAAGTATAGCCGAAAAGGCCATAGCCAACTCCAAATGCTTTCTTATGAAATCGGATGAAGAAGCTATGGATTTAATCAACATGTACGCCCCTGAGCACTTAATCATCTGTTCAGAAAACGAAGATTTTTATGTCAATGGCATCAATAATGCAGGTTCAGTTTTTATTGGCAATTACACCCCTGAAAGTGCAGGTGATTATGCTTCTGGAACCAACCACACGTTACCCACTAACGGCTTTAGTAAAGCGTATTCTGGCGTGAATTTGGACAGTTTCACTAAAAGCATCACCTATCAGAGGATTACTCCTGTGGGATTGTTAGGTATTGGGGAATCCGTAGAGCTCATGGCGGAAGCAGAAGGCCTACAAGCCCATAAAAATGCGGTCTCCATTCGCTTGAAGGATATCCAGAAAAAAGCTAAAACGGCATGAAAACAATGATTGATATAAAAAAACTGGCACGCCCTAATGTCATGGCATTAAAGCCTTATACTTCTGCAAGAGATGACTTTAAAGAGATGAATGCCAACTATGTGTTTTTGGATGCCAACGAAAACCCTTTCAATAATGGTTTAAATCGTTATCCAGATCCCCAACAAAACAAACTAAAAGAGATCTTATCGGAACTTAAACAAGTGTCTAAGGAACAAATCCTTTTAGGAAATGGGAGCGACGAAGTCTTGGATTTGATTTTTAGGGTCTTTTGTGAACCCAACAAGGATAGCATTGCCATTTTGCCACCAACATACGGGATGTATGAAGTTTTGGCCAATGTCAATGCGGTCAAGACCATAAAAATCATGCTTACAGAGGATTTTCAGCCCAATGTAGAAGGTATTTTAAACGCTGTAGACAATACTGCCAAACTGTTGTTTTTATGCTCGCCAAACAATCCTACGGCGAACAGTTTTAAGGCATCGGCCATTGAAGAGTTGATTCAATCATTTCAAGGATTGGTAATTATAGATGAAGCTTATATAGACTTTTCTACCCAGGAAAGTTGGCTCAGCCGATTGGGGGATTTTCCAAACCTTATCGTAACCCAAACCTTGTCCAAAGCTTACGGTCTCGCAGGAATACGATTGGGAATTTGCTATGCTTCCAAAGAAATCATTGCCTTGCTCAACAAAATAAAACCACCTTATAATATTAATGAATTAACCCAACAAAAAGCTTTAACTCAACTGCAGAAAGCACCTCAGGTTCAAGACGAAGTGTCCAGCATTTTGGAACAACGAGAACTGCTTCAAAAGGAGCTTGAGAACATTCCATATATTGAATATATATATCCTTCTGATGCCAACTTTTTGCTTTTAAAAGTTGACCATGCAAATAAACGATATGAGCAACTTGTGACAAAAGGCATTGTGGTTCGAAATAGGAGCAAGGAGCCCTTATGTGACAATTGCCTTCGTATTACAGTTGGGAATTCCAAAGAAAATCAAATACTCATCCAAACCTTAAAAAATCTAGAAACCTCGTTATGAAAAAAGTATTATTTATAGACCGTGACGGTACCCTGATAAAAGAACCAGAAGATGAACAAATAGATGCATTTGAGAAATTGCAATTCTACCCAAAAGTGTTTCAGTATTTAAGTAGGATTTCCAAGGAATTGGATTTTGAATTGGTGATGATTACCAACCAAGACGGTTTGGGAACGGAGGTATTCCCGGAAAATACGTTTTGGCCCGTGCACAATTTCATTATTGAAACCTTTCAGCAAGAAGATATCCTATTCTCTGAACAGTTTATAGACCGCACTTTTCCGCATGAAAATGCCTCCACCAGAAAGCCTAACACAGGACTTTTGACCAAGTATTTTTCAGAAGCATATGATTTATCTAAATCCTTTGTGATAGGAGATCGGTTAACAGATGTAGAATTGGCCAAAAACTTAAATTCCAAAGCCATTTACATTAATAATCATACCAACTTGGGCACTACGGAAATCTCCATCAAAGAAGATGAATTGAAACCTTTCATTGCTCTGGAAACAAATAGTTGGAAGGAGATTTACAAGTACCTAAAGGCTAAGGAGCGTGTAGCACAATTCTCTAGAAATACCAATGAAACTAAAATAGCCATAGAACTGAATTTGGATGGCACAGGAAAAAGCTCTATTGATACAGGCCTTAAATTCTTTGACCACATGTTGGACCAATTGGCACATCACGGACAATTGGACTTGAATATCGAAGTTAATGGCGATTTGGAAGTGGATGAGCACCACACCATTGAAGATACCGCCATTGCTTTAGGTGAGACATTTGCCAAAGCTTTAAGCGATAAACGCGGTATGGAACGTTATGGTTTCTGTTTGCCAATGGATGACTGTTTAGCTCAAGTAGCTATCGATTTTGGCGGAAGGAATTGGCTGGTTTGGGATGTGGATTTCAAACGAGAAATGATTGGGCAAATGCCAACCGAAATGTTTTTCCACTTCTTTAAATCCTTTACAGATGGTGCCAAATGCAATTTGAACATCAAAGCAGAAGGCACCAATGAACACCACAAGATAGAAGCCATTTTCAAAGCCCTTGCAAAAGCCATTAAAATGGCCGTAAAACGCGATATTGAAAAAATGGTATTACCATCTACCAAGGGAGTTTTATAACAAAAGAGAAAAAGCAATGAAACTTGTAATTATTGATTATGGAGCAGGAAACATTAAAAGCATTCAATTTGCTTTTGGAAGGTTAGGGGTGGAAACCAGCTTATCTTCCAATAAAGAGACTATTATGGCGGCAGACAGAGTTATTTTTCCAGGTGTAGGAGAGGCTAGTTCTGCCATGCACATGTTGCTCAGCCATGAATTAAACACTATAATTCCAAAACTCAAACAACCTGTTTTAGGGATTTGCTTGGGCATGCAGTTATTGTGTCAGCATACAGAGGAAGGTTATACAGATGGCTTAGGAATCTTCCAAACCAAGGTGAAACGATTTGCAACGGAACAAAATATTAAAGTACCTCAAATTGGATGGAATACCGTGGAAAATGTAACATCCAATTTGTTTAAAGGAATCCCTGAACAGGCCTTTATGTATTTGGTGCATAGTTATTATGCCGAAATATGTCCAGAAACCATAGCAACCACAACCTATGGCACTTCCTACACGTCGGCATTGCAACACAACAACTTTTACGGTGTCCAGTTTCACCCAGAAAAAAGCGGTGAAGTTGGCAGTAAACTATTAGCTAATTTTTTAGAGCTTTAAAATTATAGAAACATGAGAATAATTCCAGCCATAGATATTATAGAAGGTAAATGTGTTCGACTTACAAAAGGCGATTACAGCACCAAAAAAATATATAACGAAGACCCTTTGGAAGTTGCTAAATCTTTTGAAGGTGCAGGGGTTGAATATCTGCACTTAGTAGATTTGGATGGTGCGAAAAGCAAGCACATTGTCAATTATAAAATTTTGGAACAGATTGCCTCTAAAACCAACCTAAAAATTGACTTTGGGGGAGGTTTAAAATCCAATGAAGATTTACACATAGCTTTTAATTCGGGTGCATCACAGATTACTGGAGGAAGCATTGCTGTTAAAAAAACTGAAATATTTGAAGCTTGGCTCAGCAAATATGGAAGTGACAAAATCATTTTGGGCGCAGATTGCAAAGATGAAAAAATCGCCACATCGGGCTGGCAGGAAGAAAGTGATTTGAATATCATGCCGTTTATCAAATCTTATCAAGAAAAGGGAATACAGTATGTTATTTGTACCGATATCAGTAAAGATGGTATGCTAGAAGGCCCCGCAATAGAGCTTTACAAGGAAATCCTTGCTCAATGCAAGGATGACCCTCAAAGCTTAAAACTTATTGCGTCTGGAGGCATTAGTAGCTTGGAAGACATTGATAAATTGGAAGCTATTGGTTGTGAAGGGGCTATCGTGGGAAAAGCTATTTATGAAGGTAGAATTCAAATGAAGGATCTAGAAAAAAGACTAATATAATTATGTTCACAAAACGTATCATCCCTTGTCTGGATATTAAAAATGGGCGCACCGTTAAAGGTGTGAATTTTGTCAATTTACTGGACGCTGGCGACCCTGTGGAATTGGCCCAACAATACGCCAAAAAAGGCGCTGACGAGTTGGTTTTTTTGGATATTTCAGCCACTCAGGAAGCCCGTAAAACCACTTTGGAGCTCGTACTTCATGTGGCGGAACAAGTCAATATTCCATTTACTGTTGGAGGAGGAATTGGGTCTATTGAAGATGTCGATGCCCTGTTAAAATGTGGTGCCGACAAAGTATCGATTAATTCCTCGGCGGTGAAAAGACCTGATTTGATCAATGAGTTATCTGCTAAATTTGGAAATCAATGTATCGTGGTAGCTATAGATGCTAAACAAATAGAGGGTTCATGGAAAGTCCACTTGGCAGGAGGCAGCATCCCTACAGATTTAGACCTTTTTGAATGGGCCAAAGAAGCTCAGGATAGAGGTGCTGGGGAAATCCTCTTTACTTCCATGAATCACGATGGCACCAAAAATGGTTTTGCCAATGGTGCTTTGGCGCAATTATCCAAAGAGCTTCATATCCCCATTATTGCATCGGGAGGCGCAGGAAGCATAGCACATTTTGAAGAAGCCTTCACCAAAGGAAATGCCGATGCTGCTCTCGCCGCGAGTGTATTTCATTATGGTGAAATTGAAATCAAAACATTAAAACAGAAATTGAAAGAAAAAGGCATTGCCGTTAGATTATAGAAAGCGGTGCCCAATTCATCTTTAAACTTGAAAGAGAATGCAAATAAACTTCGATAAAAACAAAAATGGCTTAGTTCCTGCCATCATACAGGATGCCGAAACCAAAAACGTCCTCATGCTTGGCTATATGAACGAAGAGGCCCTAGAAAAAACCGAAGTATCCGGCTTGGTAACCTTCTATAGCAGAAGCAAACAGCGTCTTTGGACAAAAGGGGAAGAAAGTGGAAATGTACTGAGACTTGAAGATATAAAGATTGATTGCGATGGTGACACCCTATTGATTCAGGCTACACCTTTTGGCCCAACCTGTCACAAAGGAAGTGATACCTGTTGGAACATGCCTAACCGCCTTAATTTTGGATTTCTAACAACTTTAGAAGATATTATTCAGAACCGAAAAGAGAATTTTAAACCGTCGGAATCTTATGTAGCATCCCTATTTGAAAAGGGCATCAATAAAATTGCACAAAAAGTTGGGGAAGAGGCCGTTGAAGTGGTCATAGAGGCCAAAGATGAAAATGAAGAATTGTTTTTAAACGAAAGCGCCGATTTGCTGTTCCATTATTTAATTTTGCTCCAAGCTAAAGGTTACACTTTAAAGGATGTGGTTGACATACTAAAAACACGGCACTAAATTTTGCGATACCCCTAAAAATTAGCGTACTTGCCGCCATGTTTCAAGAAAGATTTTACTACGTTTTTAAGATACAGTATTTAGGATACCGTTTTCACGGTTGGCAAAAACAGCCCAAACTAAAAACCCTTCATTTAATGATAGATAGGACCTTCAAATTTGTATTGGAGGGCAAACAATTTAAAACTCTGGCGGCAGGAAGAACCGATGCTATGGTATCTGCCAATGAGGCGGCTTTTGAACTGTTTCTGTATCATGAAATTGAAAATGAAACCGAGTTTTTGGAATGGTTTAATTACAATTTGCCTCAGGACATTAGGGCTCTTTCTATGCAAAAGGTGGATGAAAATTTCAATGTCATCCAACACTCCAAAGTCAAGGAATACCTTTACCTTTTCACCCACGGACAAAAATGCCATCCATTTTGTGCGCCAATATTAACCACAATTTTAGATCCCTTAAATACTGAGTTAATGAAAGAAGGAGCAAAATTGTTTCAGGGCTCACATAACTTTAAAACCTACTGTTACAAAGCGTCAGACACCGGTGTGTTTGACAGAACCATCATACACAGTGAAATTTTAGAAAACACCATATTTACGGCCAATTTTTTTCCCGAAGAAACCTTTGCGTTTAAAGTGAAGGGGCAAGGCTTTGGAAGAAATCAAATTCGGATGATGATGGGTGCTTTAATCAAACTTGGAAAAGGAGAAATTTCACTGGAATTCATTAAGGAATCTTTATTACCGGGAAGTGAACACGTTGTGGAATATATTGCACCTCCATCTGGATTGATCTTAAATTCTATAGAATTCCACGAATAAAAAAAGGTATCAGAAACTGATACCTCTATGTGAAAAGTTGTAATGATAGCTTAAGAAATCCAATGGTTCGCAATTGACTTTTTTGAGAACCATAAAAATAAAAGTGAAAAAATAATAATCATCCCTGTTATAATAGCTGCAAAGGGACCGTAAATGTCAACAGATTTTACTAAAAACAGATTGTGGATCATTTGAACCACTACACCTATTAAAGAAATGAGAAAGAGGGGATAAGCCGCTTTTTTTCTTAAAACCAGAGCAATGCTAGCTAAGATGCCTCCAAAAACGGCAGTGGCAAATGCCGCAATGGCCCAAGCCGGTGTATTAGAGATAATTTCAAGTTGTTCATTGGTGTACTGAGATTTAAAACTCTCAGTTTGGTAGGTCTGCCCAAGATATTGCAAAACCCCCATAGCATTCCATACCAAGGCAACAACACTTACAATCCAAAACCAAATAGGCGGTTTTGTTTTAAAAGTCGTGTTCATAAAATTTCTACAGATTAATTGGTTAATATTCGCGAATGTAAGTACAATTTTAGGAAAACTGCTACAGTACAATTTAGGAAATTATTGGTAACCTATAAATTTTATGAAGAAAAAAATGAAAAGAAGTGATTAGTGATCGGCAATATGTACTATGGGCTCTTTGTTCACCCATTTCCCATTTCTGGACTCCCCCAAGATGATAATATCCTTAACACGTTCATATTCCTTAATGGTTCTTAACATTTTGGCTTTTGTATCTCTGTATAGCTTGATACCGTCTTTTGCCCCTCTATTTCTTATTTCTAAGTAAAACCCATCTTTGAGTTTTGCAGGCTTTGTTGCTGGTCTGCCCATGTCTTTGTGTTAATTAATTTAATTGCAGTTTAAAAAAAAAATAAACAATACACAAGTAAAATGTAATTTATTGTTTATTAAGCAGTTGCTTTTTATTATTAAAAGTAAAACATAAGCTCAAGTAATCCCTTGTAAAACCAAGCATACTGTTAATTTTCATCCCTAGCATGTACAATTATTCTTATAAATTATGTTAATTCAATAGAAGGTTTGTTAAAGATGTTAAAGGAGTATTCTGT
This sequence comes from Mangrovimonas sp. DI 80, assembly GCF_001975575.1. Lineage (NCBI taxonomy): Bacteria > Pseudomonadati > Bacteroidota > Flavobacteriia > Flavobacteriales > Flavobacteriaceae > Mangrovimonas > Mangrovimonas sp. DI 80. Next base: position 248,936 of record NZ_MSDT01000005.1, read on the forward strand.
CAAATATAGAAACCGTAATTTTTATGAAAGATGGAAGGGTTTCAACCAAAATAATTAGTAGCTAAGACTTTTATTGTACCTTTAGTAAAACTAGGTTGATACCTAAACACATTTTCTAACCTTTAAAATAAGTATTATGAAAAAAGTATTTTTAGCCATTGTATTGTTGTTTTCCTTGTCTGCTACCGTAACAAGTTGCAGAGAGAAGAAATCAACCAGTGAAAAAATTGAGGATGCCATAGATGATGCAGGCGATGCTATTGAAGACGCTGCTGACGATGTGAAAGATGAAGTAGAGGATGTACTTGATAAAGATTAATACAGCACTATAACATATCTAAATATCTAAAAAGTCCCTCTGAAAAAGGGACTTTTTTGTACTTTTAAATCTCAATAAAATCTAAAAACCATGGTAACATCCTTTTCACCCGAAGTATTTAATTTTCTAAGTCAGTTAAAAGAGAATAATGATAGGGATTGGTTCAATACTCATAAAAAGGAATTTAAAACGGTTGAAAAGGAAGTGAAATCAGCCTATAACCACATGCTTGAATTGCTAAAGAGCCATGACGAATTAGATAATTTGAAACTTTTTAGAATTTACCGTGATGTTAGGTTTTCTAAAGATAAATCGCCTTATAAAACCCATTTTGGAGGTTCATTCCAAAGACAGAAACCACAGCTGCGTGGCGGCTATTATTTGCATATATCCCCAAACAACGAATCTTTTATTGCTACAGGATTTTGGGAGCCCAACAAAGAGGATCTCTTCCGTATGCGAAAGGAATTTGAAATGGATGCCAGTATCATGCGCAGTATTATAGACGCTCCAAATTTCAAGTCCGTTTGGGGCGAATTAAAAGGTGATGAACTAAAAAGTGCGCCACGAGACTTTAACAAAGAAGATCCTGCTATAGATCTTATCAAGAAAAAGCAATACATCTTTGTGAAAAATTACACCGATAAAGAAGTGCTCTCCGATGGCTTTTTGGAAGATGTCAACCAGGCATTTAAAGCAGTTCGCCCATATTTTGACTATATGAGCGAAGTACTTACTACCAACCTAAATGGTGAATCTATAATCTAGCTAATACTCTTTATGGTATAGGTCGTGTTGTTGAACGTCACAGAGTCACCTGCCACTTTGTTTTTCAAAAGCGCACCTATTGGAGAGTTCAGCGAGATTACTAAATAAGGTGAATTGTTTACGTCTATTTTGCCAATACTAGTAGCCATATAAAAGGTGGCTGTATTGGTAGTTACAAGACTTCCCAACACTACACTGTCATGTTTTAAATTGGGGTTAATCAATTTAAGGGTTTCCAAAGCTTTGGAAGCATCGGCCATATGCTGGCTGTTTTTCTCCAAATCATCAAACAGTTTACCGCTTCCCGAGTCATCTTCGTCATCACCGCCTTTATCATTGGATTCTATGGCTTCCTTAATTAGTTCTATTTCATTTTTGTAACTAACAATGCGCTTATTGACATGTTCCAAACATGCCGATAACAGTTCGTGTTTTAAATTCATAAATCAAGCCACTTTGGGCTCTAATAACTGTATATAATCAATTAATCGGTTCTTAACTAGCCCCATCATGCGTTTGTTTAATGCTGAAGAATTTTGAATGTAGATCTCGTATTCTTCAACCGTAAACTGACCAATGACCATCCCTTTAAGGGAGTTCCGAAACTTCATATCCTTATGAATGGCATTCTCGATGTAGTCTAGTTGCTTGGACAAAGATAATTCATAAAAAACATTTTTATGTTTATCTACATAATTTTTAAACACTGCAACAAACAGTTCCCCTTGAAGCTTAATAATAGGTCTTAAGGTTTGATTTTGGAAGTGCTCATCGCGAGTCATGTTCTCATAAATTAAAGCGGAAGAGATTACAGGACGAATCTGTAACAAGTCTAAAGATCGTGACATGGCTATTGTTTTTCTTAAAGTTATAAATTAAAAAAGCCGTTTTGGTTGCCCAAACCATTTGTTGTTAACTAGTTTATCAACAGTATTAACTGTTTGAATATACATATTGCCCTTTTATATCCCATTTGCATAGGACAAATTTTCATAATACCGTATCTTTGAAAGACACTTTTTGAAAACCTCATTTTATGAAATTTGGAAGCGTTCCTAATCCCGAAGGCATAGATTTTACTATTCCACAAGACCATATAGACACCCTTCGTGTCTTGAATTCGGTGAAAGATGATAACGTACCTGAAATTTACGTGGGATGTGCCAAATGGAACAAAGCAGATCTTAAAGGATTTTACCCAAGGGGCACCAAAGATGAATTAAGCTATTACTCCCGTCAGTTCAATGCCATTGAGCTCAACGCTACCTTTTACAGGATTTTCCCTGCGGAACAGTTTTCGGCCTGGTACGACAAAACCCCGGAAGGTTTTAAATTCTTCCCAAAATTGAATCAGGAAATCAGCCATTGGAAACGCCTTAATGAAGTACAGTCTGTGGTGGAAGATTATCTTTACAATGCTTCCAACCTAAAGGAAAAACTAGGCACCATTTTCCTGCAAATGCATAATAATTTTGCGCCCAAGGATTTTGATCGTGTGGTGTCATTTGTAGAGCGTTGGCCCAAGGAGATACCATTGGCCATAGAGTTTAGACACACCAATTGGTACAACGACGCCGTGGTTGCCGACCAGCTTTATGATCTTTTGGAGAAGAATAATATCACCAATGTCCTAGTGGATAGTGCAGGAAGAAGGGATATCATGCACATGCGTTTAACAACGCCCAAAGCCTTTGTAAGATATGTGGGGGCCAATCATGCAACAGACTACAATCGTTTGGAAGACTGGGTAGAAAGATTGAAACATTGGCAAGATCAAGGCATTAAGGAAATCAACTTCTTTGTACATCAAAACATCGAGAAAGAATCGCCTTTGCTGTCGGCACATTTTATAGAAAAACTTAATGGCGCTTTGGGCTGCCAACTAAAAATTCCAAACAAAGACAATACACAACAAACCTTATTATAAAACCTATGAGATTTCATACTAGAAAATGGGTAAAACCCGAAGACCTAAATCCTAACGGAACCCTATTTGGAGGGCAATTATTGGCTTGGATAGATGAAGAAGTGGCACTGTATACGGTAATTCAGTTGGAGAATTCCAGGGTGGTGACCAAATACATTTCAGAAATCAACTTTACCAGCTCTGCCAAAAAAGGGGATATCATCGAAATTGGTATTGAAGTTACCAAGTTTGGAAAAAGCTCCTTAACCCTAAAATGTGAAGCCAGGAACAAAATGACCAGAGAAACCATCCTTACGGTTGATAATATTGTCATGGTGAATTTAGGTCCCGATGGCAAGCCCCAAGCACATGGTAAAACGGAAATTGAATTTGTAAAGGATAGATTGCAAAACTAATTAATTCACGGTCAACAGCTTATCATTTTTTTTGTATCTTTAAGCAACTTAAACCATTAATTATGAAAGCTTTAACCGTCGCACTCCTAGGGTGCTTATTTTTGTTAAGTTGTGGCTCATCATCTTCTACGGCCGATAAAACCAACGAGCGAACCCTCAAGGGAACGTGGACTGTTGAAGATATTGATTTCATTGGTGAAGAAGGGCTTTACAAAGCCTATATGTTTGATAACACCGATTCTGCTTGTTTGCGAGGTAGTGAGTGGGTTTTTATTCCCAACAACAACACGGGGCGCTTTACTACCAATGCCAGTAATTCTACCTGCCAAGTAACTAGCAGCCGTATGATTTGGTCCTTTTATGAAACCGAGGGAGCTCGTTACTTTCAGTTCAAATATGCGGATGAGAAAAACCATCCCATGGACAAATCCAAGACGGGATACCGTTCTAAAATTGAAAGTTTAAGTGCTTCCAGTATGGTATTGCGTGTACCATCTACCTACGAAGGAAAATCTTTTGACGTGCTTCTAAAGTTTTCTAAAGTTTCGGACGACATTAACTTATAAAAACCAATAAATCATGAAAATGCAATTAAAATACACCCTTGTTATAATGCTTTCGGCCCTAATGATTAGTTGTAGTGCCATACAAAATTCAAATAAAACCCAAAGAGGAGCGGCAGCAGGCGCTGCAGGAGGAGCTTTGGTTGGGGGCTTGATAGGAGGAGACCTTAAGGGAGCCTTAATTGGAGCTGCTATAGGTGGCGCTTCTGGAGCCATTATTGGTAATGTTATGGATAAGCAGGCCAAGAAAATTGAACAAGCAGTACCAGGAGCTGAAGTAGAACGTATAGGAGAGGGGATTCACTTATCTTTTGATGATAGAAGTGGGGTAAACTTTACCATTAACAAATCCGACTTAACACCTGAAGCCAAAACCAATTTGGATGCACTTTCAGAAGTATTTATAGAATTTCCAGACACTAACCTATTGGTTGAAGGACATACAGACTCTTCTGGAGATGAAGCCTACAATATGTCATTATCCAAAAAGAGAGCGCAATCTGTAGTAGATTATTTAGTGGCCAAAGGAGTTTCCAGAGGACGCTTTTCTGTTGAAGGCTATGGAGAAACAAAACCGCGTTTTGACAATTCAACCGAAGAAGGAAGAATTAAAAATAGACGCGTTGAAATAGGAATCGTTGCCAATCAGGAAATGATTGATGAAGCCAAGGCAAAAGCCAATTAGTACACCAAATTATTATTAAGAAACCTAAACTTTAGTTCTTGCTAAGGTTTAGGTTTCCATTTATTACCTCGAACACTTCCAACCCAAAGTAGGGAACCGCTGCAAGCATATGATCAAAAATATCTGAAATGATATATTCATAATTCTCCCAACGCTTGTCACTACTAAACGCATAAATTTCTAAAGGAATACCATGTGCTGTAGCCTCCAATTGGCGCGTCATGATCATCATGTCCTTGTTAATGGCAGAATGGTTTTCAATATAAGTCTGTATATACTTTCTAAACACACCCAAATTGGTCAGGTTTCTACCGTTTATTAGCAATGACTTATCAATATTATGGTTGCTATTGTAGTTGTCGATATCTTTTTGACGTGTCGTAAGATAATTGGTAATCAACTGTATCTTTTTAAGGTCTTCCACACTTTGAGAGTCTAAATATTTTACCGAAGACACTTTAATGATTAAGGACCTTTTAATTCGTCGTCCACCGGAATTGCTCATCCCTCGCCAATTCTTAAAAGATTCCGAAATAAGGGCAGAGGTTGGGATATTGGTAATGGTATTGTCAAAATTTTGTACCTGAACCGTATTCAAATTGATTTCGATTACCGTACCATCAGCTCCAAACTTTTCAATGGTCACCCAATCTCCAATTCTGATGGTGTCGTTTACTGCAACTTGAATACTGGCCACAAACCCCAAAATGGTATCCTTGAAAATCAACAGTAAAACCGCCGAAGCAGCCCCTAATCCTGTTAAAAATCGAACAATGGAAATATTAGTAAGAATTGCAAAACAAAGAATCAAACCAATCCCCCATACAAAAAGCATTAGAACCTGTATGTAACTGTCTATAGGTTTGTCCTTAAGGCGAGGCAAGGTTTTAAAATAGGCCTCTAAAGTCTTTAAAACACTTCTTAAAATCCAAATGAAGAGTAGGACTCCATACACTTTAATCAAAGCTTCTACAGGAGCCTCAAAGTTTGGAAAGTCCACAAAAACTACAGGGAAAAGATTTAAGGTGATTAAAAAAGGTACCAAATGCGCCAAATTTCGAGGGGCCTTATGGGAAATTAAAAGGTCGTCGAAATTGGTTTTGGATTTATGGGCAAATCTTTCAAAAGTGCTCACCAATATTTTTTTGGTCACCACATCCGCAACAAGAATAATGATAGCCAAAATAACTAGCAATACTCCCATATTCAAATAGGTAGCTGTCGTTTCCGAAAAGTCTAAAGAAATAAAATAATCGTAAAAATAATGCGAAAATGATTCCACGTTATGCCTCTTGTTTTAATAGTTTTCTGTCTACAACAAAGGTAGCAAAAGGCAGAATTGAGGCAATTAAAACTTTAATAAGAATTTTATTGTTCCACTGTAACCTACTTCCCAAAATAATGGCAAAAATAATATAGGCAATAAACAATAGGCCATGTGGCATGCCCAATAGTTTTACATATTGAGGGTCTTCCCCAAAATATTTAATGGGAACCGCAATAAACAGCAATAAAATATAAGAAATTCCTTCCAAGAAGGCTGTAATACGAAAGATGTTTTTAAGTGAAAGCATATGGTATTTTTATGGAGTCACAAAAATACCATACGCTTTAGGATTGGTCTAATTTTTTACCACTTTTTTAACTAACACAGGAGTGCGTTCTAGGCAAAAAAAAGACTACTTTGAGGGAAGTAGTCTTTTTTAACAGGATTAATTAAATAACAGGTTATCAGGAGAGCGATTTACTCTTCAGCTGATATTAATGCAAAGAACTTATCCAAGTTTGGAAGGATTAAAATCCTAGTTCTTCTGTTGATAGCTCTATGCTCTGCAGTATCATTATCGGTTAGAGGCTGGTAAAAACTACGTCCTGCAGCTATAAGTTTTTCTGGAGCTACATCAAAATCGTTTTGCAATTTTTTCACTACAGAAGCAGCACGCAATACACTTAATTCCCAGTTGTCTGACACTTTTACATTGCTGATAGATTGTGAATCTGTATGCCCTTCAACCATTACTTCAACACTTGGTTCTGAGTTGATAACATCTGCCAATTTTTTCAAAATATGGTCCGCATCATTACTGATATTAAAGCTTCCAGATCTAAACAATAGCTCATCTGCAATGGAAATCATTACAACAGTTCCTTCAATATTCATGCTCACATCTTCAGTTTCATCAATATTGGTAACATTGCTTCTTACATTGTATGAAATAGCAGCGTTCATGGAATCCTTCAAGGTTTTGGCATTGGCCAAATAAGCAGGAGGGACGTTCTTTAACATCTCGCGCATTTGTGCCTTTTGATCTTCAGAAATCACAACCCCGTCAACAGATACCATTTTGGCATCAGATTCTTCAGAAAGGGAGTTAATTCGGGCATTGTATTGATCTACACGGGCTTGGATGGCGGCAAATTGCGCTTCCAATTCTTCGTTTTCAACCTTGGTTTTGGTGAGTTCACTTTTCAACTCTCCATTGTCTTTTTCAAGTGCCAAATATTTCTTTTTGGACACACAGGAGGTCAAAGCAATTGCTGTAAGTATTACAATAGAAAATTTTCTCATAATAGTTATTTAATTAATGTTTCGATGTCTTATGTATATCTACGGATAAACTGCGCTTATAGATTATAAATGATTACATAATTTAAGGAAAATCTATCAGTAAGTATAATTTTCAAACTGTTTACTGTTAAATATGAGGACTTTACACTATATTTAATAAATAAAACAATTTTATATGGCAGCTAATAAAACCTATGTATTGGCCATTTTGGCCTTAGGAGGAATCCTTTCTACAAACGCTCAAAATACCTTAACGCCTAAAGAAAAAGAGCGAATGGCCAACAAAGTGGAAGTCTTCACGCCAAATGAACGGGACAATATCCAAATGTGGTTTTACGAGCAGACCAACAAGTTGGGATTGTCTGAAAGTACCAGAAACACATATGCTAGTATTTTATCCGATCATATTTATGAACTGGGCCGTTTAACAGATAAGGATAAAAATTACGATCAGGCAGAAATTTTATCTAAAATTGAAGAAGACAAAACAAAGGTGAATGCCAAAATAAAACCTTTACTTAGCGAAAGCCAATACCAACAGCATCTGGAACATTACAACAGGGTATTGGATGTGTATATCAGACGTATCAAGGAAAACAAATAATAGAAGTTGAAAAAAGGAATACCAAAATCGGATAATTTCTATTTTACATAATGTAAATTATAGTTCAATTATGTAGTAATTTCTGTATAGCCGTATTTCACGGCTATTTAGCATAATATCGGATATGATGTCTTAGACTCATATCGTCAGATATTATGTTAAAAGAAATTTTAGCAATTTTTATTCATTGCTTAAATACTACAAAATTTCCACTTCGCCATATTTTTAAAATTCCGTACCAATGTCAATAAATTTTCAAATACGCGATTCTCAGCGATTGGGATTTTAACTCCATTGTAGAAATTTTAAGCAGCTTGATAAGTTCCCATCAATCTATCCCAAAAAGTAAAATACAAGCCATAATTCTTTTTAGACTTAAGGTGATGGTAATCGTGAGCATCTGGAGTGTTGAGAAGTTTAAACTGTTTTAGTTTAGGAATGCTAAATCCCAAATGAATTAAAACATTATAAAGCGTTAAAAATGTAATAAAAACTACCAATGCCCATTGATGATGAGGAATAACGAACAATATTATTGGTATGAATCCCAAAGAGATTATAGCTTCCCATGGATGAAATGCAAATGCCGCCCAAGGTGTTGGACTTGTAAAACTATGGTGCACTTTATGGATATGTTTAAAAAATTTTGAATGATGAATTAATCTATGGGTCCAATAGAAATACGTGTCATGAATAAAAACCATTAAAAGTATGCTTGCAAAAAAATACGGCAGACCATATTCATGAAGATTATTATAAGACTTGGTATATCCGTTTTCAACCCAAAACACAAATAACCAAAGACTACTTCCATAGATTAAAAACGTTAGTAATGAATACAATACTTCTCGTTTAATTTGCTCCTTCAAAGGAAAATGTTTTTGGATTTTAAACTTAGAAAACCTCGAATTTTTTAAGACATAAAACAGATAAAAAAAGACACCTGCAACCAGTACATAGCGAAGTATGAACAAAAGTGTTCCTATTAACCAAATCTCGGTATGTGAAAACCCATAAAACATGATAGTTTAACTTTAAGTGGAAGGATATGTGGGACACCCTTCAGCTTTTAAAACTTCTAAATGGTTTTCATAATTTACATCCAACACCTTACCTGTTTTCTTGTGGCAAAACGGACAGGCATTCATATCACCATCGCTATCAATGTACATTCCCTTAAGCCCGGCGCTAAAGCAACCTTGTCTGCGTTGGTAATACCCATGATAGCTCAGTATGGGCATATCTTTGTAATTTGGACCAAAATTCATTTTCAAAAAGAAATCTTCCAAAATAGCAATATGCGCCTCATCAAGGCTTACCTCTTTTTGCGCATAGTGCCCAACAGCTTTAGGCTCCAATAATTGCACAAATGACACCCCTAATATCTTTGCTAACTCCATATATGACATTAAATTAGCTTCTGAAATGAATGTTTTTGTCGCACATAAGGATAATGCTGTGACCAACCCTGCATTTTGTGAATTGGTCAAAGCTTGTTCTACCCAATAATAGGCATCCTTAAAATGCCTAAATCTATTGTGTTTTTCTTCTTCATGATGATCCAAACTCACAATGACGCCTTTTAATCCAGCCTTTTTCAAACGTTTGGCATTTTCTAGAGTTAATTTAAACCCTGAAGTCACCACCCAAAAATTGGTACTTTTTGTATCGGCACGATGCAGCAACTTTATCAAGGTCTCCATTTGTAATAGTGGCTCCCCTCCTGACAATTGAATTTGACTTACCCCCTGGCCCTGTAACTTCTTAATAATGTCAATTAGTTCGGTGTCAGACAAGGTATCCTTCTTGTTCAAATGTTCCCACTCATAGCAATGTTCACATTGCAAGGCACATTTTTTGGTAACAGACAAAAAAACCGTATTAAATCTGTTTACCAAACCTTTTTCTATAGGTTTGAAATCGTGCAATTGGGAGGCTATAAAGCGCTTATAAATATCATTATTCCAACCGGGCGTATATAAGCCCATAAAATATTCACCATTAAAACATGCCATCTTTCGGAGCCTGTAATTGCCCAAAAATCGCTTTCTTAACACTACTAAATAACGAAGGGAGCGCAGCCAATCCAAAGGATTTCTATAGCACACCATTGCTACTTTTAGAAGCGTTAATTTTAGCCTAAAATGTACCCATCGCATTCGCAATCCTGAAATCATATAACTTTTAGGAATTATAGCTTGCTTAGTTTCTGCAACCTGTGCTTTCGGTTTTGTATAATCTTGGACTTCAGTAATCATTTCCAAATTCATTTTATTTAGCCACCACATCAAATGACTTTTCATATGTCATTAATGCCTCATATTCATATTTGGAAAAATCTGTAAAAGCTTCTGCTTCCCTAAACAATTTTAGCTTTTGAAAATCAGGTTCCTTATCATAGTGTCTTATATAATTGTAATATCCTCTATTCTTCAAAAAGTAGGTCCGGTTTAAGTTGCTTTCGTTTAATTCTATGGGAAAAGTTACCGTAACCTCGTCTCCTACATTAGGTTGTATTAAATAATTCCTATCTGCGGTCAATAATGTTTCGGTAACATCCCTGCCCTGTTGATCGATAGCTTTATATGGAGTTATGTGTTCTATGGCTAAATCTACATTTTCTGAATAATCAATCCCTATATAATCGACCTCCCAAAACATAAACCCTGTTTCCAGCCTAACAGCAAGTTGCTCTCCTTCTACCTTACCCATATCTACAGCAACCGCCAAATCTCGATATGCCATAGGTCCTACAGTACGAAGTCGTTCAACCAACTCCCAACCATTTGTGGTCTTCACATATATCGATAATGGGATGTGCTGGGCTTCTATCCAATCCAAACTCTTTCTTTTTGAACTAGTTTGCTGTTGCTTTTGAAACTCTGGATAGTAGGTTCCAAATTGTTCATTAAACTTTCCAAAAACATAGTCCAACCACAAAGAGTTCTTAACACTTAAATAGAGTTTTGCCTGGCTGGTTGCGAACTTTGGTTTCTCAAAAAGAAAGTCTACTCCTCGCACACTGGTATCTGAGTCCAATTCATTATTAAATTGAAATGGGCGACTGTCCTTTTCTAAAACCCAATCTAAATGGGTCTTCACCCCATGAACTATCGACTGTTTTGGCGCTTGTAGTTTAGAGAATGTGTGGGGATTTCCATTTTGATCCATGAGTACTGAAATATCTGGAGAATGGCTAATCTCTACCAATTCTAAAAAATCTGTATGCTGGACTTCTTTCAATTCATTGGTCACCTTAATGTCATAAGTGTTATTGGTTACTTTCAAATCTGGTAATTTTAAATAGTCCTCACATTGCATATTAGGCGTTATAATTCCTGGATACAACTCTCCTCCAAATTGATACTCATTACCGTTCTTGACATAAAGAAATGGACAGGAACTCTTCGTGAGGGCCACAATAATTGCTATCAGGGCAATTGCCCCAATAGTTACTCCAATGGCACTGGCAACAGTTTTCCCCGTATTTTTATCATTAACTGAGATCGAAGTAATGTCTGATAAAGGAAAGCTTACCCTAGTCCCAAATTCTGGGTCTAAGGTAGAATTCACATAAAAATGAAGCTCATTCAAAGGCTTTTGTTCAGTGGTGTAACGATGCACCTTATCATCTTCCCGAGGTTTTAATGGAATATGTGCCTCGTCCAAAGGCGCACATAAGCCTGATATGGTCTTTTCAGTTTCGTTCAGTACAAAATCATTTAGATGCCAAATATGCCCCTTGGTATGGATGACAACGTAATTGTATGTTTCATTAAAATTTGCAATTTCATTAGAAATAGTGTCGGGTGTGGTAGCTATATCCCTCACGTTGTAATAAGAACAACCTATAATAAGGTTTAAAAAGGCGATTGTCGATATAAGGGACAAACACACCCTTATTTTACCATTCTTAGAAAATACTTGAAGGGGCCTTAACCTAAAGTTACTTAAAGAAATCATGATGTGAAAATATTGCAAAGGAAGTCTTGTTTGCCCGAGATTTGAGAATCAAAAATCACCTAGATAGTAACAATCTAGTAAAGGAAGAATTGTACTAAAGATACAACTTTTTTCAATTATAGTCCACCCCCTCCTTCTAGAGTTGCTTAACCTGTAAAAGCTTCTCAAAAAAGAAGTATCTTCGCGGCCATGTGGATGTATTTAGGATTATTGGCGGCGCTCTTTTTGGGCTTACACAACTTATGTAAAAAACACGCTGTTCAAGGGAACGAAGTGTACCCAGTACTTTTCGGGACGGTGTTCAGTGGATTTGTATTTATTGCAGCCTTTTATGTGTTAGCGCTCATAGACCCTGAAGCTGCTTTAAACAAAGGCTTTAACTTTCAAAACATCCCATGGCAAACCCATGGTTTTATTTTTATCAAATCAGCCATCATGGCCAGTTCCTGGGTCTTGGCCTATCAAGCTCTAAAGCATCTGCCCATCACAATCGTAACCCCCATACGTTCGGCGGGACCATTTTTCACCTTTATTGGGGCGATTGTCATCTATAAGGAAAGCCCGAACATGTTCCAATGGATGGGCTTCTTCCTCATCATTTTCTCGGTAATGCTCTATTCCAGAATTGGCAAAAAAGAGGGCATTAATTTTAAGCGCAACAAATGGATCTTTGCCATCATAGCTGCCACTTTTTTAGGAGCTAGCAGTGGACTTTACGATAAATTCCTCATTCAAAGTTTGGAGCTCAATCCGCAAACCCTGCAATTTTGGTTTTGCCTCTATACCCTACTCATTTTAAGCATCATTTTAGGCTTCACCTGGTTTCCTTATGCAGCCAAACGTCAAGCCTTTAAATTTAGATGGTCTATTGTTGGGGTTGGGGTCCTCCTGCAGGCCGCCGATTATTTTTATTTTAAAGCCCTGCAAGATCCAGAAGCCCTTATCATGTTGTTATCTGCTATCAAGCGCAGCCAGATAATCATTGCTGTAGTAATCGGTGGACTTATATTTAAGGAGAAAAACAAGCGTAAAAAATTGGTGCCTTTAATGGGCATCATGACGGGCGTCTTCCTGATTTTGTATTCATAAACAGTATCAAAAGCTCCTTTTGAATCATTTGGGTCGTGAAGACAGGTCAATCCTTTTCTTTTGCTTGACGTATACTTTCCCCAAACCGATAGTTTACTGAAAATAGAAACTTACCCCCCACTTCATCGTTCAAAAGCCCTGGTCCTGAATAGTGCTCCTTAAAAATATACATAAGGCGCACTCCCATATTTTTGGTGATCAAAGTTTCTAATGATAAATAGCTGGTTTCCAAATTCCAAATATACCCATATCGTAAACTATAATCTGGACTTAAACCAAAACTACTTCCTATACTGGAGCGATGGTATATCGTAGGATATGGAGAAGGAAACAGAAAGCCGTAATTATAATCAATATCCACATATTTTCTTGGACCAAATCGAGCATGCACTTCGGGCAAAAACACATATTCCTTTTGGGCATCTTCAATATTTGTGGCGTCATAAAATTGATGTTTATTAACTCTTAAACTTCCCAATTGAAAGCCAACCCCTCCTCCTAGCCACTTGCCATCATAGGTCATAAAGGGGTTTACACCAAACACAAAATCCTTTTCGGTATTATTGTTTGTCAAATTGGTGCTTTTCACCATCCCCCCATGAACATTGGCGCCTAGCCTAAGCGATTTATTGTTTTTTTCCTTTATATAGGAATAGCCAAGTCCTCCAACCTGATAGGTTTGTCTGTAATCCTCAGAGTCGTAGGTGGTACCACACTCCCCTTGTTGCGGGTTATACCGAACGGTATTGGCAAAATCTCCAAACGAACCTCCCACATCAACACGATGGTAGGTTTTAATAGTGGCTTTATGGATTGGGATGGTTTGGGCAAAAACAAATAAGGGCATCAGTAACACCACGCTTATGGCCATTCGGTAGGGTTTTAACCTGTTTTCTGTGAAGAGGTAATAAAGCGAAAATACAATGGCAGGGAAAAACTTGACCCAAATTACCAAAAGTTCATATGTTGAAAACAGGTTCCTAAAACTATATAGACATAAGGAGATAAAGACGATATACATAAAATCGGCATGCAGAAATAGCGAATTTTCCCGACCCCTTAGCCAATCGCTACCTTTGTAACGTTCGTAAACCAACAAGACAATTCCGGCAATCATACCATAAGCCAACATACTCCATTGATAGGACCGTAAGCCCGCATAATACAAGGTGTTGAATTGTGAGCCAGCAGGATCCCTGAAAAATTCAATCCCAAAGCGCATCATAAAAAACAGGGACAGTCCAAACAACAAGGCACTTAGGGGCTTTTGCCATTTTTTATGGGTTTTCCAAACAAGATAGCCTATCAAAACTAACAAGACACTCTCATAAAGTTGCACAGGATGCACCGATAAAGACGCCAAGGCTTCTGGAGCAATCTGTCCCGCACTCCAATGGTTAAAATGGGCATGGGTTCCCTTGGCATATTGAACCGACCACATCCCATTGGACGGAATACCATAGCAACAACCATTAAAGAAACACCCCAGCTTAATAATTCCTAAAGCTATAGGGCAAATCCAGGCATATAAATTCAATATAAACCTTCCAAATCCGAAAATTCGTTGAGACACTAACAGTCCCAAAAAACCGAAAAACAGCCCTCCTATGGCCGACCGATTATTAAAATTTGGGGAATGGGAATTGATAGCCGTGATCCAATCTTCTATGGAAATGGTAAACAATCTTGAACCTAAAACCGTAAACAAAGAAATCGTGGTCATCATTAAAAGAACCGATCTTAAATGATATCCATGTTTGATACTTTTATAAAGTACCACACAAAAAATGAGCAAGAATGCTAAAAAATAACAGCACTGAAAAAGCACCCTGGGACTACCTACAAAATTTTCCATGATAAACACAATTAATTAAATAGGTATTGTACGGGAAGTGGGTTGGCTATTATATCAACATGGAAGAAATACTATATTAAATATAAGCATTTTCAGCCATAAAATGAAGCTAAAAATAAGAATATAAAGCAATTATAAGTGCATCCTCAGGTGCTAGTTTACCTCCAACTTATACCCAACCCCATGAATATTGACCAATTGGATCTGTTCATCATCCTGTAGTTTTTTACGAAGCTTGGAAATATAGGTGTCCAAACTGCGCCCCACAACCACGCCATGGTCTTCCCAAACCCGTTTGCTCAGTTCATCACGGCTAATCACTTGGTTTGGGCGCTCCACAAACAGCTCCAACAGTTCGCATTCCTTTTTAGAAAGGGATATTTCAGTGGCTGGCGTTACCAATTTATGCTGTTCTGGATAGAACATAAAACGCCCCAAAGGTACTTCCTTGGTGGCCGCAAGCTCTGAAACCTCTAAGTGTTTTCGCCCAAAAAACCACCAGCCCAAAACACTTAAAATAACTACAGGGAGTAGCCATAACCAAACCAAATTAGAGTTCGCCCTTTGTCCTTCTTTAAACTTCACATGGATTTTATAACAAGATTGTGGCAGCAATCGGCCTTGGCAAGGTACGATTCCCTGCTCCTCCTCCAGCCACATCTCATAACTATAGGCCACTTCGGCATCTTCACACTGTAGTACTTCTACCAAATACCGATCTGACAGCTCTGCAGGTTCTAAACTACGCTCCACAATGGCCACCAAACTATCGGGTACTATCTGTAAAGACTGTTCAAAGGATAGTTCATAAGTAGAAGCGTCCAAAGCTACCACGGGAAGCACTCGGGAACTGGAATCGCCAGATTGCAACAACAATTGGTGCCCTGCCTCTCGTAAGCCTACTTTTATACGTTCAGGAGAATGCTCTTTGACAGATTCGGAACAGGCTACAATTAGTAAACTTAGTAGCAACAATGTCACTTTATAATAGAGTTTTGTCATCATGGGTATCATAAGTACCGTAAATAACCAACATTTTTAGGACTTTTTACAAGCATTGACAGTTCTTTGACACTTTTTTGACATTTTTAAAAACTGTCCTCCATAGCTTTAACATAACATTCAAATAACTCCGAACCTTCCGTGTTGAAGGTTCCATTTAAACCAAATTCTTATGAAAACAATTAGTAACTATGTGAGACCGTATGTCGTTATTCTTGGAATCACACTCACCCTTCTTTTCAATTGTCAAACGGACAAATACCAAAAATCGACAGTAGAAACTTCCCAATTGGCAATGGCTACAACAGAACACCCCATGGGGCCAGTGTTGTTTCCCAGAACTGAGGGACAAACACAAATAGATTCTCTCTATGAAACCTCTTTTTATTTGGAAGATTTGGGAAATAACGACTACAACATTATTGTATACATGGGCTTAAAAGAACAATCGTATTATGCTTCTCCAAATTCCTCTCATACCTACAAGGGACGTTTTATGTTTGACGTTGAAACCAACGATAAAATTCAATTGTTTGATGCACTCTCTGAAACATCTATTTTAAAAGAAGATATAGAGCCTCACTGCAATGGGTATGGAGCTAACTGGATACGACAAAACACGTTTTACAAGCAGCCCTTCCATTTAAATACCTCTGAGGATTTTTATATCATGGGATTTATACAATTTACCATTGAACCCCGTTCTACCAAGGAAGTCATCCCATTTGGTATCACCAATAAAGATGGGAATCTAAAGATTGCAATCACAAAATGTTAGAATTTCTAATGGATTAAAAAAAACACCTCCGTTGGAAATCTTTGGTCATTTTGAGCCCATTCCAATGGAGGTGTCTTTATTCAATTTTACAATTAAAACTTACCAGACTTTGATTCTGTCTGTTTCAGCTTTAAAATTTTGGTCCCCTTCTTCCACATCAAAAGCCTCATAAAATGGTGTCATGTTCATTAAAGGGCCATTCACACGCCATATAGGTGGCGAATGTGGATCGGTTGCTACATAATTACGTAAGTACTCATCACGAGTCTTTACTCGCCAAATACGCGCCACCGACATAAAGAAACGCTGATCTGGAGTATAGCCATTTATCTTGGTGCTATCCTGGCCTTGGGCCGTCATTTTAAAGGCATCATAGGCAATGGCCACGCCTCCATTATCTGCAGTGTTTTCACCAACCGTCAAAGCCCCTTTTAGGTGCACACTGTCCAACACGGTAAAAGCATCATATTGCTCAATGATCTGTTGGGTTTTGGCCTTAAACTTGGCGTAATCCTCTTCGGTCCACCAGTTTTTTACATTTCCTTCCTTGTCATATTGTGCTCCTTGATCGTCAAAGGCATGGGTAAATTCATGGCCAATAACCATCCCAATACCTCCATAATTCACAGCATCGTCAACATTTGGGTCAAAATAAGGAGGCTGTAAAATCCCCGCAGGAAACACAATTTCGTTCAAAGATGGATTGTAATAGGCTGTCACAGTAGATGGTGTGGTGTACCATTCATCTCTATTAGGCGCCTTATTCAATTGGCTTAAATGATAGGCATAGTTGTTTTGATTTAAGGCCAAAACATTTTCAAAATAATGCGCCTTGTCAATATCCACGTCATAGGTTCTCCATACATCTGGATAGCCAATTTTTTTGGTTATGCTGTGTAGTTTTTCTTTGGCCTTTACTTTGGTACTATCGCTCATCCAATCCAATTGGGTAATGCGCTTTTCCAAAGTCTTTTGAAGATTGTTCACCAATTCCAAAGCTCTCTTTTTGGCATTTTCATCAAAATAACGTTTGACATATAATTGTCCCAAAGCAAATCCCAATTGGCGATCTACCTGTTGCACCATACGCTCAGCTCTAGTTTTTTGAACACTTTGTCCCGAAATCACTTTGGAATAGGCAAACTCCGCATCTTGAAAAGGAGTACTCAATATAGACGCAAATGCTGTCAAGGTATTGGCTTTTAAATAAGTTTTCCAATTATCTAAAGGCAGGGTGCCTAGCATTGTGTTAAGCGTTTCGAAAAAGGCCGGCTGCATCACATCTACAGAGTCTACCGTCATTTCTGAATGCTCCAACAAGGACTTCCAACCTATTTTTGCTTGTGTTTTGTCTAATTCAGAAACGGCCAATTTATGGTAATTTGCCTGGGTATCCCGTAATTCCACTCGGGTTTTATGGGAAGCGGCCATTTCCTTTTCAATCTCATACACTTTTTGGGCATTAGCTTCTGAATTGGAATCGCCAATCAATTCAAACAAAGTCGTTAAATAGTTTTGATATGCCTTTTGAATGGCTACCGAGGAGGGATCCGTTTGGAAATAATAATCCTTGTCTGGCAAACCCAATCCTGTTTGTCCAAAATGGGCAATGTTCAAAGCGCTATTCTCTTGATCTGGATAAATAGACACATTGATTAAAGAATAATTCCCGACTTTCATTTGATCGGCTACAAAAGCCATTAGTAATGCAGGGCTATCTAAAGCATCAATTTGTTCCAAAATTGGCTTTACTGGCTCAAAGCCACGCTGATCAATGCTCAAGGTATCCATCCCTGAAGCATAGAAATCGCCTAATTTCTGTTCAATGCTACCTTTAGGATAGTCTCCAACAGATACTTCCTCCAAAATGGTCTGCAACAATTTTTTCTGTGGAATATTTAAAAATCTATAGGAGCCCACCCCTACTTGATCATCGGCAATTACGGCCTGGTCATACCAAGTTTTGTTGACGTGGTTAAAGAAATTATCCCCTGGCTTGATGGAAGGATCAATCCCCTCAAAAATAAGAGCAGATTTCTGAGCGTCATCGCTCACAGGCTGCTTTGAATCCTCTTTACAGCCCACCAATAAAGCGGCTACAAAAGAGATATAAAGTACTGGTTTCATAATGAATGGTTTGTGATGGTATCAAAAGTAAGTATTTTAAACCTAAATTTCATGATACACATTTGAATGCCATACAAGGCCTGTATTTGGAAATTTCTATCTCTACCCACTCTCAATTTCCTCCCAAAACCGTTATCTTTGGCCTCAAATATTACCTTATGTCAATAGCTATTCGGCATGTCAATGTCATACGTTACATTACGCCTTTAAGAGAAGGCGGTTCCCTCCCAGCCATCGCTGAAGCAGATGATGGTTTTAATTATGTGGTAAAGTTTAGAGGGGCTGGACATGGCGTAAAAGGACTTATTGCCGAATATTTGGGCTGTGAAATCGCCCGAAAATTGGGGCTATTGGTACCAGAGGTAGTCTTTGCCGAATTGGATGAAGCTTTTGGTCGTACCGAAGGGGATGAGGAAATACAAGACCTCCTTAAATGGAGCCAGGGATTAAATATCGGATTGCACTACCTCTCGGGTGCTGTAAACTATGATCCTGTGGTGTTGACGCCAGATCCGCTTTTGGCCTCCAAAATTGTGTGGTTGGATGCTTTTATCACCAATATAGATCGCACTACGCGCAACACCAACATGCTTATTTGGAACAAAAACTTATGGTTGATAGACCATGGGGCGTCTTTTTATTTCCACCATTCGTGGAAGGACATTTCTACTGCAGCTAAAACGCCCTTCAACCTTATCAAAGACCATGTGCTATTGGCTCAAGCTAGTGAATTGGAGAGAGTGCACCAAGAGTTTAAAGCCTTGTTGACTGAAGAAGTTATCAGTGATATCGTGAACAACCTTCCGGACACTTGGTTGCAATGGGAAGGCTATCCCTATACCGAACAGGACTTAAAAAATGGCTATCTTGAGTTTCTAAACACAAGATTGGCCAATTCTGAAATCTTTACAAACCAAGCCATACATGCCAGAAAAGATCTTATATGAGTACGCCGTAATTCGTTACGTCCCTAAAGTGGAACGTGAAGAATTTATAAATGTAGGCATTGTTTTGTACGCCAAACAACACAACAGTATTCACCTGCACTATCATGTAGACCAAGCTCGTATTGAAGCCTTTAGTCCAGAAGCGGATATAGAAGCTTTAAATGCGCATTTGGAATCATTTAAACACATTGCAGCTGGCGACAAAACCTGTGGCTTGATTGCTCAAATGGATACAGCCTCTAGATTTAGATGGCTGACCGCGGTACGCAGTTCGGTTATTCAAACTTCTAGACCGCACCCTGGTTTTAGTACGAACTTGGAAGCCACCGCGCAAAAACTATTTGAAGAGGTGGTATTGTAAAACAGTACTTTAACGTTATAACGACGCCATATCAATTACAAAGCGGTAATGTACATCACTTTTGAGCATCCGTTCATAAGCCGTATTGATATCCTGTATGTTAATCACTTCAATATCTGAGGTGATGTTATGTTTACCGCAAAAATCCAAAAGCTCTTGAGTTTCGGCAATCCCACCAATCAAGGAGCCCGCTACCTTTTTACGCCCCATGATCATGGGCACCGAATTTAACATAGGGTCCAATGGCCCTAAATAGCCCACCAACACCAAAGTACCGTTAGTGGTTAAAGTGCCAATATAAGGGTTGACATCATGCACATAAGGCACCGTATCAATAATGACATCAAACTGTCCCTGTACCGCCGCCATTTCATCTTCATTCGTAGAGATGACTACTGCATCGGCTCCTAAATCCATGGCGTCTTGTTTTTTATTTTTAGATCGAGAAAACAAGGTCACATGAGCGCCGAGCGCATCTGCCAATTTAATGGTCATATGTCCCAATCCTCCAAGGCCCACAACGGCCACCTTACTATCTTTTCCAACATTCCAATGGCGCAATGGTGACCACGTGGTAATACCGGCACACAGTATGGGAGCCACGCCTGCCAAATCAAGATTTTCGGGTACACTTAATACAAAATGTTCATCTACCACAATACTTTCGGAATAACCACCATAGGTAGGCATATCCAAATGTTTGTCATGACCTCCATAGGTCCCAACCCATTCAGGGCAATACTGCTCCAAGTCATTTTCACAATTGTTACAGGTACGGCATGAATCTACCAAACACCCTACAGCCACAATATCTCCAACCTTATATTTACTCACACCTTTACCTACAGCCTTTACCTTCCCTACAATTTCATGTCCAGGTACTACAGGATACACACTAAATCCCCAATCGTTGCGCGCAAAGTGCAAATCGGAATGGCATACTCCACAATACAAAATATCGATTTCCACATCCTTATCGGTTACTTTTCGTCTCTTAATATCCATTTCCCCTAGGGCTGCATCCGCGGCTTCTGTGCCAAATGCCTTAATACTTGTTGTGTCCATGACTTGTTTAATTTTCTTTTAATTAATTTAATATCAACACTTTAAAGTTACATAAATATTATGAGTCGGCGGAGTGCTTTCAGCTCTTGATTCTTCCTTTGCGATAATAAAAAAAAGGAAACATGACAATATTTCAGATTTTGTCATTTGGCGTAGTTTATGGACTCGAAAGCTTAACCTACAAAAGTTCAAGGTGTAAAAGTTATACCATGCTTTGTAGACTAATAAAAAACTACGTTTATGAGTCAAGTAAAAGACAACAACACTGTAAAGGTGCACTACACTGGAAAACTAACCGATGGACAAATCTTTGACACCTCGGAAGGACGTGAACCTTTAGAGTTTACTTTAGGACAAGGAATGATGATCCCAGGATTTGAGAAGGGATTAATTGATATGAAACTAAACGAAAAGAAAACCATCAGCCTTACAAAGGATGAAGCCTATGGTGATGCGCACCCAGAATTGATACAGGAAGTTCAAAAAAGCCAATTACCTGAAGAATTGACACCCGAAGTGGGAATGTCATTAATTTCCACAGCTCCAGATGGTAGAGAACACCAATTATTGGTTATTGAGGTAAAAGAAGATAGTATTGTAGTGGATGCCAACCATCCTCTTGCTGGCAAAGACCTTATTTTTGATTTGGAAGTGGTTGATATCAAATAAATCTCTTTAGGGAAGAACTATAAAGCCTGATAGCAATTAAAACTATCAGGCTTTTTCTTTACACAACTAATAATAATTGGTTGAGCCAATTTTGGGGAATTATAAGTCTGCTTGATGAGAATTCAACACCAAGTCTCTATGAGCTACAAATAAGCCGCCTTCTTGTTCCAAATTAAGCATGCCCTGAAACTCTTGTTTATTCAATTTCTTTTTGCAACGGTTGGTCATTAATGGATCATCACTAAACACAAATGCATCCAATTTATAGGCTTCCTCTCCAGGTGCCATCACAATGGGATGGATATGCTTCAAACCTCTTCGTCTAGGAAAGGCATTTGCCGCATAACTCGCTCCGGGTACGAAGGTGTAAAAGGTATAATTTCCATTGGCGTCGGTTTTTACCCAAGCACGGTGGTAGACATATTTTTTATCATTTTGTTTTCTATTATCATACTCCCCATCTTCATTGGGCTGATAAATGAACAAAATAACATCTTTGGCAGGAGTCACACCATCACTTTGATATATAGTTCCTGTAATCTTTAGTTTTTCGGCTTGCCCTGCATATCCAGGAATGGTATCTACAGAACTTAAAGTAGCTTCTGTATAATCGTAAATAGGACTCCTATTTTTATAATCTTCTGAAACAGTATCCTGTCCATTTTGGGAATACACAACTCCCATCAAAAAAGCGGCACAAAAGAAGGTGAGTAGATTTTTCATAAGACATTTATTTTAAACACTTCAAAATTAGAGAAGTATGTGTTTTTCTAATTAAAAATCTTATGAACGTAGTAATTTTACGATGTAATACCCGCAATTCATACCAACGTAAAAAATCATCGGTAAAAGGCAAAACGGTTCACCTTGTAAATGTGCAGTTTAGCCAATGCACAGTCAAAATGAACCGATTAATTCTCTTTGGAACTGGCCTGAATTTAGAAAACAGAAGTCAAAAGCCATGTCCAAAAAAATGTGAAGCTTAGCTTGTCGAAGCAATCTCCTTACTCCCTCATATCGACAACCTTAGTATAATATTAAGACGATTGCTCCACTTTAGCAGAAGCATAGTCTGTATAGCCCTTTTCTCCAGGGGTATAAAACGTATCTTGGTCCCATTGGGCCCATTCAATATCCTGTTCAATACGCTCCACCAAATCGGGGTTGGAAATGAACGGTTTTCCAAAAGCTACCAAATCGGCATCACCGGACGAAATGACCTCATGTCCTGTTTCTGTTGTAAATTGGTTGTTGATCATTAAGGTACCATGGTACAACGGTCTGAAGTGTTTGGCTATATCAGTAACGGCATAAGGCACTTCCGATACATCTGTAAATGGTTCCGATAAATGCACATAGGCCAAATTGTAGTCATTCAGTTTCTTGATAATATATTCAAAGGTTGGAATGGTATCCTTATCCAAGGTAATTCCAAACAAATTGTGCAAAGACGGATTGAAACGTACCCCTATTTTTTCTTGAGGAATCACTTCGCTCATGGCATCCAATACTTCAAAAAAGAATCTCGCCCTATTTTCAATTGAACCTCCATATTCATCGGTACGCACATTAGAGGTTCCATTAAAAAATTGATGGAACAAATATCCGTTGGAAGAATGGATTTCTACCCCATCAAAACCCGCTTCCATGGCATTGGTGGCAGCATTCATAAAATCATTGATGGTGTCCTCTATCTCAAATTTGGTCATTTCTTTTGGAGTCACGGTATCCTTAAAACCTTCTGGAGTAAAAGACTGCGAATTTGGATTGATAGCAGAAGGCGCCAAAGGCAATTCACCACGATGAAAATCAGGATGCGACATACGCCCCACATGCCACAATTGGATAAAGATCTTCCCTCCTTTATCATGGACACGTTTGGTCACCAATTTCCATCCCTCTACCTGTGCTTTGGAATAGATGCCGGGCGTATTAACATAGCCTACAGCGGCCTCAGAAACTTGAGAGCCTTCCGTAATGATCAATCCCGCCGAAGCACGTTGTTCATAATACAAGCCTTGAAGGTCATTGGTAGGAACTCGTTCTTCGTTAACAGCCCTACTGCGGGTCATAGGAGCCATGACAATTCGGTTTTTAAGACTTAAATTCTTAGAGTGGTAAGGTTGTAATAATGCGTTGTCTTTCATAATAAATAGGCTTTAGGTGAAACATTAAGCCCCCTACAATCATTTTGTTTTCGGATTGTAGAGGGCTTTTTCAAAACTTAAAATAATCTTTTTGGTTATACCAATTCTGTAACAAACTCTTCTTTTGGAGTTCTCACTTTCTTCATATCTACCAGCCAATCCTTTTCGGTATCTCTATAGCCTAGAGCTAAAATCAAGTTGCTCTTAAGCCCTTGGGATTTCAAATCCAATAATTCGTCCAATTGGTCTGGAATAAAGCCTTCCATTGGGGTAGCATCTACTTTTTGTTCAGCAGCCGCTGCAATGGCCATAGCAAAGGCAATATACGCCTGTTTAGCCGCATGGTTGGCATGCCACTCCTCTCCTAACGGTTCATACATTCCCCAAAGACGCGTTTTATAATCGTCCATAGTTTCTACAGGCAAATTACGCTCATTCATGGTTTTATTGAAAACCTCTTCAATACGCTCCAAAGAATAGTTATCCCAGGCAGCAAATACCAATAAGTGGGAAGCATCTGTAATTTGGGGTTGATCAAAAGCAATTGGTCTTATCTTTTCTTTTAACTCTTGGTTAGTAATCACAAACACTTTATAAGGTTGCAACCCCGAAGAAGAAGGCGACAATCTAGTGGCCTCCAATATATAATCGATTTTATCCTGCGGTACAGTAGCGCCGTTCATAGCCTTTGCAGCATAGCGCCAATTTAAATTCTCTACTAAACTCATAATCTTAAACTTATTTAATTGTCTTGACAAATTTACATATATTTGCTAAACTAAAGTAAGTACTTAACAAAAGTATAGTACTATACAAGAGTATAGTAACTTATATATAATGAATTATTATGGGATTACAGGAACAATTGGAGCTTATCGATAAGGCCAAAACATGTGAAAAGGCACACAGTACCTGCCGGGGTATTATTCAACCCGTACAAGACGCCCTCTATGTATTGAGCGGTAAATGGAAACTTCCCATCATTATTTCTTTGACATTTGGTAACAAGCGCTTTAGTGAAATTGCCAAGGAAATTCCTAAAATAAGTGACCGCATGCTTTCCAAGGAATTAAGGGAATTGGAAATGAACCATTTGGTAAAACGCAAAGTTTACGACAGCATTCCCGTAGTGGTAGAATATACCTTAACCGATTACGGTAAAACCTTGGACACCGCCATTGAGGAATTGTATAAATGGGGAAAGGAACACAGAAAGCGCATCACCGGAAAAACCGACTAAGACGCCTTTTGACGCTCTTTGTAGAGGATATTAAGAATCAAGCCACCAATGATCAACAGAATGCCTACAAAGCTCCAAACCGTGTAAATATCCTGGAACCATAACAAGCCAATAATTAAGGTAAAAACCACTTCCAAATATTTCATAGGTGCTACTAGTGCTGTAGCTGCAGTTTGAAATGCTTTGGTCATATATACTTGTCCAAAATATCCAAACACTCCCAATAACATCAACAAGCCCCATTCAATACCTTGAGGCGTTTGCCAATCTTTTATTGATAGCACGCCTCCCACAATCGTAGCAATAATCATAAAATAATTGACCACCACTACCGGATGGTCCTTAGTGCCAATTTTACTGATTAATGTATACACTACCCCACTAAAAACCGCTGCAATTAACACCAACATCAAGCCATAAGTGTTGAGTTGGGTATCCAAACCTTTCAAAACCAATACTCCTAAAAAGGACATGGAAAAGAACAACCATTGCAATGGTTTGATACGCTCTTTTAAGAACAATACGGCAAAAATTGCAGCAAATATGGGGGCTATATAGCGTAAGGAAACTGCAGTGGCTACAGGTAAATATTTCATGGACATAAAGAAGAATGTCATAGAAGTTACTCCTGCCAATCCTCTAAGAACCAACAGCTTTTTTTGATTTCCCAAAATGGGAATACAGTTTTTCAGAAGGAACCCAAAGGTGAAGAACAAACTACTCAACGACCTAAAAAACACCAACTGAAAAGCATTGATACTTGAGAGGTATTTAACCGTCACATTCATAAGCGCAAACGCAAAAGTGCTGACGATCATGAATGTGATGGTTTTCTTTAAAGCCATAGGCTATTTTGAGTTATTTTGGAATTTGTTGACTCAGGCAATGTAAGGTTCCGAAGCCCCAGATCAAATCAATGGCGCTAATACCTATCACCTCTCTATTTGTGAAACAGCCCGCAATAATGTTTAGGGCTTCCCTGTCTTTAGCATCGTTAAACGTAGGAACCAATACACAATTATTTAAAATCAAGAAATTAGCGTAGCTTGCAGGAAGTGTCAAATCTTCAAATTCAATTGGACTTGGCATTGGCAAAGTGACAATATTGGGAGTCTTCCCATTTTCCAATACAGCATTCTGCAAACGCTTTAAATTGTCCTGAAGAGCATGATAGTTAGGATCCTCAGTATTGGATTCCACAACAGTGATAATGGTGTCCTCATTTACAAATCGGCATAGGTCATCAATGTGACCATGGGTGTCATCCCCAACAATGCCATCACCCAACCAAATCACGTTTGTAACTCCCAAATACTCCTTAAAAACAGCTTCATAATCCTCCTTGGTAAAGCCTTCATTGCGCACTTGGATATTAGGGTCCATTAAACATTCTTCTGAAGTCAACAAGGTACCCTTTCCATTGACATCAATGGCGCCACCTTCCAAAATCACAGGTTTCCCTTTATAAGTAACCTGGCTAAGTGGCATGTCTAGGGTATCGCTTACTTTTTGCGGCACATGCCTATCCAAAAGGTAATTCTTGTACTTAGCCCAGCCGTTGAAGTTAAAGTTGAGTCCTTCACGTTTCCCTTCGTTATAAACTACAATAGGCCCTGAATCGCGCATCCAACTTCTATTGGTTTTATGGGTGATAAAAGTAATCTGCTCCAAATTGACATGAGCCATAGTCAACATGCCTTCTACCTTTTCCTTTAAAGGCTCATCAGCAACTACCAAAAACACTTCTTCGTAGGTAGCAACTTTTTTAATGAACTCTACAAAGGCCCATTGAATGGCTTGGTATTTTCCAGGCCAATCATTGCCATTGTGCGGGAAACACAACAAAACGCCCTGTTGGGGCTCCCATTCTGCAGGAAACCTTCTCATTAATCTATTGCTCTTTTGGTAATATCCTCAAAGGCATCGATACGACGGTCTCTAAAAAACGGCCAGTTTTGGCGTACGTTCTCCTGAAGATCCAAATCAACTTCTGCCATTAAAATTTCTTCTTGATCATGTGAAGCTTGCGCCAAAATCTCTCCTTGAGGCCCTGCAATAAAGGAAGCTCCCCAGAATTCAATCCCGGCAGTATCTGGAATATATTGTTCCAAACCAATTCTGTTGGCAGCAGCTACATACACACCATTGGCAACGGCATGTCCTTTCATCACATTCATCCAAGCGCCATATTGGTTTTCACCATATTGGGCCTTTTCATGTGGATGCCACCCAATAGCTGTTGGGTAAAACAACACTTCGGCACCTTTAAGCGCTGTAAGACGCGCTGCTTCTGGATACCATTGGTCCCAACAAATAAGCGTCCCTATATTTCCTTTTTTGGTAGGATTATTTTTAAACCCTAAATCACCTGGTGTGAAATAGAACTTTTCATAAAAATGAGGATCGTCTGGGATATGCATTTTACGGTACAAACCTGCTTCGGTACCATCGGTATCGATGATGTAAGCACTATTGTGATAAATGCCCGCCATCCGTTTTTCAAAAAACGGCACCACGATTACTACACCCAATTTCTTGGCCAATTCACTAAAGGCTATAAACGACGTACTGTACAAAGGTTCTGCCAAGGCAAAATTATCGGTATCCTCACTTTGGCAGAAATAATGACTACTGTAAAGCTCCGGCAAGCAGATAACTTCAGCGCCCTGACTAGCCGCCTTTTCTACCCAACTAAGACATTTTTTAAGGTTGTTTTCAGCCACATCATTAAGGTTGAGCTGAATAACCGCAATGGTATATTTTTTCTTAGACATATTACGATAATTAAAGGGTGTAAAATTAATTATTTTTTAGAACAAAGCGCTTAAAAAACCTTTTCTTTAAAAATGCTTTTATACAACATTATTTACATAAATCGATTTGTAACCCATCCATTTTCAGCAGGTTACCTAAACATTGTTTTTTAGAGACTCTTTAAAAGGAACAATAAATTCGATAAACTGCAAAGCGATAGCATTTTAACTAAAAAACAAGATACTACAACAAACAATTTTGTGGTGAGAGAATTCATTTACTACCTTTTTTATAGAAATATAAGGTTTCTCAAATCTTATCAAAAACCGAAACGTATGGATACAAATCTTTCGCTGTTCAATCAAATCAACAGTTTGTCCTATTGGTTGCTTATAGAAAGTAACTTTAAGAGCTCCATAGTTTTAGATGCCGAAAAGGACACCTATTACGTGAACATTACAAAAGGAAATCAACCTTTGTATGCCTACTGTATCAATCATTTTAGTAAAAAGAACAAAAACTTTTTAAAGTTTGAACTTATAGGTATTGTAAACAGTTTATTGCACATCAAACAGACCATTACTGAGAAAAAGCGCTACAGCGCCTAGATCAACCAAAGTTTATGAAAGACAGCCTCCTAATGCGATAGAATTAGGAGGCTGTTATCTTTTCTATATGTACCATTCTTGTAATTGGCCAAACAATATATTTACCTCTGAAGCACTTCAATAATTAATTGGCATAAAATCTTTTTAGCCCATACAATTCAATAAGTTACAAGAATTTCAAAACAATGTAAATATCCAATAGATAATAACAAGAACCGCAAAGACAAAACTAATAGCGAAGTATTTAATAGAGCTATGGACACATTTAAACTTACCATCGATAATCTTGCTCTCGGCATGAATTTGTTGTCCCAGTTGCTCATATAGTTTTTGTTGGCTTCCGCAAATTTCAATTAAATACTGCGTATATTCCTCTATGGAACCAAATTTGTAAACGGCATCACTAAAGAAAAACACGTTCTTTTCATACCCACGCTCTATCTGTGGTTTAAAGCATTTGAAACAATAAAAAACGGATAGCAGCACAAAAAACATCCAACAAATGATGCCAATCTTGGGAATAATGCCTTCTTCAAACAAATACGACAGGGTTTTTATCCTATCTACAAATATTCCCAAAATCAAACTGTGGAAAGAAAACACCACACCGGCCTTTAATTCGGAGGCGCGGATGAGCTTTTCCAAACGTTCCAACTGTTCCCAATAATTGTTAGGATCCTGAATTACCAT
Source organism: Mangrovimonas sp. DI 80 (assembly GCF_001975575.1). Taxonomy (NCBI): domain Bacteria; kingdom Pseudomonadati; phylum Bacteroidota; class Flavobacteriia; order Flavobacteriales; family Flavobacteriaceae; genus Mangrovimonas; species Mangrovimonas sp. DI 80. Next base: position 278,061 of record NZ_MSDT01000005.1, read on the forward strand.
ATGCTATCGATTTAATTGATTGCTTTGAATTACTGGGATGCACAACAAAATACATTTTCATCATCCCTTTGTTTTTTACATCTACCTCTCCTCTATATTCACACTCAAACTCATCTTGAATCAGTTGATAAGTGCTAGCTGATATGTTGATTCTGCCTTCTTCGGAATTGGATTCCATTCTAGAAGCAATATTTACAGTATCCCCCCAAACATCGTAAGCAAACTTCTTGCTTCCCACGACTCCTGCTACTACAGAACCTGTATGAATCCCCACACGGATGTTGAAATTCTTTTCTGTGTGTTGATTTTTACTGATTTCTTCCACAAAAGTTACAATTTCGAGAGCAGCTTTCACAATTTTTTTGGCATGGTCTTCAATTTCAAAAGGCAAACCGCCCACGCACATATAGGCATCCCCTATGGTTTTAATCTTCTCAAGCCCATACTTCTCTATGATTTCATCAAATTTTGAAAAATAGAAATCTACCGTTTCCACTAAAGCTTCAGGTGTCAAACTTTCGGAGTACTTGGTGAAACCTACAAAATCTGTAAACAACACCGAAACCGACTCAAATCTATGCGAGGTTACTTTACCGGACTCCTTGAGCTCCTTTGCGGTTTCTTCCGGTAAAATGTTCAGCAATAATTGATCGGAACGTTGTTTTTCTTTTTCAATAATGCGCTTCGTTTTCTGGATAAAGGCGTTTCTTCTAAAAAGCCCAATGGCCAACAAACCAATTAAAACCAGGGCAATGGTTGTGGCAATAACAATAATTTTTTGAGTCCGTTTTTGTTGATTGAGCAAATCCACTTCCAACTGTTTTTGAGAAACCTCAAAATCTGTACGCAAATCGGCCATATCCTGGACTTTCTGGATGTTGTTCAAACTATCCCGATAGGCCACATGTTTCTTGAATAAATCATAGGCATTTTCAATATCCCCCTGTTTTTCCTTCAATTCTGAAATCAACAAATAAGCATCCCCCATCTGCTCTTTAAGACCATATTCCTCTGCCAATTCTAGGCTTTGCTGAGCGAATTCCTGGGCCTTTTCCATATCTCCTTGCTCCTCATAAATCTGCGACATATAAGTAAGATAAACGGAAATGGGATAATAGTCTTCCAAATCTGTTAAAATAACTATGGCTTTATTTATATGTACTTTTGCTTCTTCATCTCTACCCAAACTGGCATAAACCATCCCTAGATTCCCATAATTATAAGCTATCCCGATGGGATGGTCAACCTTTTTAAATATATCCCTAGAATTTTCAAAATAGTGAAGTGCCTTATCGTAATCCTTGACATTAAAAAACTCATCCCCAGCATTTAATAATGCCGATGCCAACTTAATAGAATCCTTTGTTTTTTGAAGTATGGCTATTCCCTCGTCGTAATATTTTAAGGCATTATCTGAATTTTCCATTATGGAATAGACATCCGCAATGGAAATCAACACTCCTCCCTCTCCTCTTAAATCCTTAAGCTTCTTGGCTAAGTTCAAGCTGTAGAAATAAGCCTCCAAGGCTTCTACATTTTTTCCCAAATCCCGCAAGGCATTCCCCTTTTGTAAATACCCACTGTGAACATAATTTAAAGAATCGGCCAAAACAGCTTTGGCTATCAGTAGTTCAGCATATTCCAATTTACTACTAGGCTGTACTTGGTTTTCTGCAATATCCTTGATGAGCTGTAGCTCATTTTCACCGTAGGTTTTTGACGTGTACAATTGCACAAGACTGTCTGCGTTTTTTTGGTTTTGAGAGACTCCAAAATTGAAAAACAAACAAAATAACCCTATTATACAATAGGGTTTTCTTTTAAAATTATACACTAACAAAACGTTCCTAATTATTTATTTTGAGTTTTGGATCGTCAGAATAGCTTGCGCTGTCTCCATCTATTGTAAATCCAATACTATAGGTTTCAATAGCCCCTTTTTTAGGAGAGGTAGACACCACAGACCCCACATAATTTCCAGAGGAATCTTTTAAAGGGTCTTGATTAAGAAGATCATAATCTGAATCCGGCTTTTTCGTAATCCCCGTCAGACTACTAATTCCACTACTATAATCGGGAACCCATGTAATGATATCTCCTGTGGAGACTTCAGTTGTTAAATTGTCATTCCCTGGATCATCACCCAGAGAATCTTTCAGTTTAAGTTTTGGAGGATTTGAATTGGAATTTTTGAGGCTTACAGTAATAATGATAGCATTACTCATGATAACTAAATATTAATTATGATTAGAAAATTAAACTTTGCTAAGAAAGCAGAACCATGAATAAGCAAACCTAAGAGTAAATATGTGGGCTTTTAATTATGCTATCAATCAAAAATTCTAAGTGAATAGATTAAATATACTACAATTGACTGAATTAGACTAATTTATTTTATTTCCAGATTTCAACAAAAAAGCCTCCCGTACAGGAGGCCTTCTTTTGCGAAATTTTAATGTTCCAAGAGCTCATACCCCTGTTCTACACCCTTTTCAATAGCGGGAACACCTTTTTCCATCCAAAGTGGTTTTGGAGCTCCTTTCAGGAAATAATCAAAATACTGTGCCAACCTGATGTTGAAATCTTTTTTGTTTTGATATTTCTGCGGCCAGTGAGGTTCTCCTTCATAATTCAAAAACCATGAGGGTTTTCCTAATCTTCTTAAACTTACAAACAGTTCGATGCCTTGGTACCAAGGCACATGACCATCGGCATCGTTATGCATAATCAATAACGGTGTGTGAATTTTATCGATATTGAAAATAGGCGAGTTTTCAATATAGCGCATCGGGTACTCCCAAGGCGTACCTCCTATTCTACTTTGCCCATGCTCATACTGAAACTGTCTGCTTAAACCTGTCCACCATCTAATGCCTCCATAAGCACTAATCATATTAGGCACAGGTGCTCCTGCTTCTGCAGCTTTAAACATATTGGTTTTGGTCACCAAATAAGCAATCTGGTACCCACCCCAACTGTGGCCTTGAACCCCAATATTGTCTTTATCAACAAAACCTTTCTCGATTAAAGAGGCAACTCCGGGAAGCACACAATTTAAGGAACTTTCTCCTGGATATCCTTCGCGATAAGTGACATCCGGATTGAAAATCAAATACCCTCTACTGGCATAAAAACTGTAGTTGATGGTAGACCTTCCAAACGAAGGCGTATGATGCTTATATAAATTATCTGAACTGCGCTCGTAGAAATTCACCAGCATTGGATAGGTTTTGTTAGGATCGAAATTTTCAGGTTTCACCAACATTCCCGTCATAGGTTTACCATCCAAGGAATTCCAATGTACCAACTCAATCGTTCCCCAATTAAATTCCGATTGCTGCGGATTGGCATCACTTAAACAGACATCTGTTTTAAAATCATCCTCTGTCAGCCTAAGGTCTGGGAATTCTTCAAAAGATTCCCGAGTAAAGACTAAAGCATCATGATTATCAGCTTTCTTTGGTTTGCCAAATTTATAAGGTCCATAAACCAATTCTTGTAGGTTGTTTGTTTTAGGATTGAATTGAGCAAATCCAGATTCCTTGGTTTCATCATTGAAAATAGACAATAACCAAGTTCCATTTGGATCTATTGACTCCTCCTCCTTATTCAATTTGATATGCCTGTAAACCTTTTTGGAGTTTCTTCCATTGGTAAGCTTGCTGCCTTTTCCTGTTTCAGGGTTGAACATCCAAATATCATAACGATCATAAAGCAACAATGCTTTATCGTCTGTCGTCCATCCAGCACTTCCATAAGCATAGGGAGGTAATGGTACATCATTCAACTCATCGGCAAAGACCATTCCTTTGGTCAATTCTATTTTTGTTCCTTTTTTTATGTTATACACAAACCAAGTGCTATCAACTTCATGATAACCGTAAACATAATTACCCTTAGGACTTAATTTGGCCGATGGAACAGCACTTAAAACTGGAGTGGTTTTACCATCCTTTGTATTGATAATGGCATAATCCCTTAACCACATTCCAGACCATTGACTTTCCAAAGTATAGGGTTGCTCTGTATAAGCCAAAGCCCATTCTGCATTCCCGTGATCTTCCAATTCAACATTTGGAAATGCTTCCGTAGCCAACGGCACCACTTTATGACGCTTTAAATCGAATATTGTTGTGTACGACTTGATACTGTCTTTTTTCAATTCCAATTCCTGAACCGTGTACAATCTTGGCTCGTCGTAGGTCCAAACCTCCACATTTACAATCTCTTCGTCCAAAAGTGTCGTATCCTTTTCCACGGGAGGTTTTCTAAGTCCGAAATACAATTTGGATTCATCTCTCGAGAACATTAAATCTTCATGTGAAGACACCAAATACCCTTTAGGAGCATTAGCATTATCTACTACTTTTGAAGCTTTATCACTTCCTTCTTTCCATACAAATAACTCATTGGGTCTAGCATGAACTTTAGTAGTATCTTGATCTGCAATGAATCCTAGATATTTCCCCGACTCACTAAAGTTGATATGAGAATACGTTGCTCTTTTTACATCGTGAACTTTAGTACTTTTTTTACTGTTCAAATCCACTACAAATACACCAGCATTTTCGTTGTTTTCATCTCCTGTAGTTGTGTAAGCCAATCTATTGCCGAACTTAGAAAACGTGTAATTGGTTACATATTTAATGGTATCCCCCTGTAAGGAGCTCAAGTTCATCAACACCAAAAGAAAACCATTCTTCTTATTGGTCTTTTTTTCCTTCTTATCCGAAGCTTCGGATGAACCTTCACTGTCCTTGGATTTCTTATTAATTGCCTCCAACTCCATCGCTACAAATCCCGACCATTTTTCTGGAATCTTATACGATTTTAGATTCCCAAACTTGAACAAAGCACGTCGATCCAAATTAAAAATAGCCAAGGAATCTTTTGGCAAATCTTTCGTATCTACTTTCCTGCGTTTCATAGCCAAAATAGAATCGTTTAAAGGATTGACTTCAAAAAGCAAATATTTGGAATCAAAAGTAAACTGCCCTTTTTGGGCATGTTCATGTTCTAAAATTGATGCACCGGATTTGTCCTTAACTTCTAAAGAAGAATTGAAATTCTCAACAGCCAAATCATAGACCACAAATTGTCCATTAGGAGAAATTTGAGAGTGTTGAATGGTTTTCCAATTCGCTACATCGGCATGGTTCATTACTTTTTTTTGGGAAAACATAGGGAAAGCCAACAAACAAAGTAGGCCAGAAATGTAAATTTTCATTGGGTAGTTTTTAAAAGAGAACAAAGATAATTATTTAGGAAAAAACACTCCAAAATTTAAAATTCATTAACAATCAATATATAAGCTATTTCTTCTTGCTAACAATCACAACTTAACCATAGCTTAACATTACCAAAAAAATAACAGTATTCATTAATTTTATAAAATTCAAAAAATGAAGATTCTTCAAAAATTTTAAATGGAAACACTTGATTGTTAATAAATTGTTGACAAGAACCCAGAAAAGATGACGGTATAAGGCATTTTTTATTAATTTTAATTTTTAAACAAAGCCACAAATAATAGACCTTTTCATGAAAATATTTTACAATGTTTTTATCTTTTTCTTATGCTGTTTCCAACTAGCAAACGCTCAGCAAAACACTATAAAACACAAAGTTAAGAAGGGTGAAAACGTGTATCGTATTGGCTTAAAGTACGGTGTTAGCCCAGAACAAATCTACCAACTCAATCCTGGTAGTTCAGAAAGTATTTACGTAGGGCAAGTGTTAATTATTCCTTCTTCGAAAGAAAATTCTTCCACAACAACCAGTACATCACAAACTACTAACGGTAGTTTTACACATATTGTTAAGCAAGGAGAAACCAAATTTGGATTGGCCAAACAATTTGGTATCAGTATTGCCGAATTGGAGCATGACAATCCGCAAATTAAAGATGGTTTACAGGTTGGTCACGAACTAACCATCAACAAAGGAACCTCTGGAGTTTCTACATCAGTAAAGCCTTCATATACTACTACCAATCCTTCTACCGTAGATGAAGCTGTGGAAACCTTAAAAAAAGCAAATGGTAAGGTAGAATACTACTCATATAAAATTAAATCAAAGGAAACACTTTACAGTTTGTCTGTGGACGCAGGTATGAAACCTTCAGAATTCCTGATTTTGAACCCAGAACTTGTTAATGGAGTTAAGGAAGGTGATATAGTTAAGATGCCTAAAACAGAAACAACCAAAGCAAGTTCCTCTATAGAAGAAAACAATAGCACAACAGCAACTATTGCCGCTACGTCTTCCAAATACGACAATTTGGTAAGCACACTGAACCGCTCTAAAAACACAGAATTATTGTTTTTATTCCCTTATTCAGAAAAGGAAATGAGCGATCGTCTTCGTAATGTAAATCAATTCTCGGAAGTTCAGGATTCTGTGCTTCGTCAAAATCTAGAATTCTATAGAGGAGCACAATTGGCAATTGACTCCTTGAAAAAAATGGGACTTAAATTTGATTTGGATATAGTAAAAATGGAAAGTGAAAAACTTTTGTTGAAGCCTAATCCAAATAAAAATGCCCGTGCGGTTATTTGGCCTTTTAAAAATACAAAAACCGAGGAAGCTACCCTTATGTTTGCCACTCAAGACATTCCGGTAGTAACTTTGGAAAACACTTCCACAAAACCTGGTTTGGTAAATATATATGAAGCAGTACCTTCCCAAACCACACAACGTGAGGCCATCTTAAATTACATTAAGCGCAACTCTAGCAACAATGTCATTGTCATCAATGATAAATATAGAAGAGAAAGCAAAAACTTTATCTCTAACTGGTTGCCTGAAGCTAAATTTTTGGATGTAAAAAGTAATGGAACTTTTCAGGACGATGAGTTATTGGGCCTTTTACAAAACAGCAAAAACAATATCATTATTTTTGACACCGATAAAAATAGTACTTATTTGAGTACTACAACTTTGTTGTTAAGCCAAGTTAGCAACTACAACATTCAATTGGCGGTTATCGATTCTGATTTAATCCCAGATGATGCAGAAGTATCTTCCAAAAGATTTAGAATCTTAAAAATGATGTACCCTTCGGCATCGGCTTTAAAACAATCCAATGCTACAATTGCATTCATCAAAAAATACAAATACCAATATAAAAGTACACCAACCCAAAACGTCATCTATGGATTTGACATTACTTACGATACTTTGCTAAGAATGGCGCAATCGGGTTCCTTTGAAAATGCTGTAAAAAACAATGTCACGGAATATATAAATATCAAGTTTGACTATAGACCAAATGCTAAGGGGAGTTATGACAACAAGGGGGTTTATATCATCCAATATGATGCGGAGAGCTTTTTAAAAGAGCTGAACTGATACAATCCCGTAACATACAATAGCGATCAAATCTGTAGGAAATTATAATATTTTTTTACATTTGAGAGCACAAATTTGTTACCTAACACTAATGACCAACAACTACCCTATTTATGAGAAAAGGTAAAAACTACGCTATCAGTAAGTACCTTTTGGGCATTTACATAGTTTTATTTGGCGGCCTTTTTAACTCATTTTCACAATGTCCCACGGTGAATGATCCCATTCAGACATTTTGTGATATTGAATCTGTGCTTGTATCCGATTTGGCGGCCCAAGATAATGGAAATGGTATCGTATGGTATGACACTCCAACTTCTACAACCCCATTGGCTAATACCGATGGCCTTATAAATGGTGAAGATTATTATGCCGATGACAATTCTGGATCCTGTGGCACGCGTCAGCAGGTAACCGTAATAATTTATGGGGCTCCAATTGGGTTTAACTTCCAAGGAGTTTGTGTGGAAACTCCAGAAGATGCTACAATTTCCGATTTGATTGCCATTGGAAACGATGTGCAATGGTACCTTTCATTTTCGGGAGGAACCCCTTTGGCAGACACCACAGTGTTAATGGACAATACCATTTATTATGCCGATCAGGCCAATCCAAATACAGGATGTAGAACCTCAAGATTATCTGTTTTAGTAAATGTAGGATTGGTTCCTGTCCCCACAGGACAAGCTGTTCAGGAATTCTGTAGCGAATCGAACCCTACAGTTGCCGATTTAAGTGCTTCGGGAACTAATAATTGGTATGCTACATCTTTTTCATTTTTGCCTCTAGATCTATCTACTCCTTTAATTGATGGTGAAAATTATTATGCTACTACCATAGACCCTCCTTGTGAAAGTTTAGGTCGATTTGAAGTTACCGTAGTGATCAATTTAGCCAATGAAGCGGGTGAAGATGGCTCCTTGGACGTTTGTGAAAATGAAATAATCACAAGTCCTATTGTAAACTTATTTGATTACCTGGAAGGGTCTCCTTCTAATACCGGAACTTGGGCAGGTCCAATATCTACTTCCAATGGAAGTACAGGAACTATTGATATGAGTGGACTTACTGCTACAGGAAGTCCATATGTATTCACCTATTCAGTAGATGACACTGCAAATTGTCCTGCCGCTACAGCAACAGTTACACTAACCGTAACCGAAAACTCGAATGCAGGTATTGATGGTGCTTTAGCCCTTTGTAGCAATGGTGACCCTGAAGATTTATTTAATAGTTTAGGAGGCACACCTGAAATGGGTGGTACCTGGTCACCAGCATTAAATAGTGGAACGGGTGTTTTTGATCCTTCTTTGGATTCTACAGGTGTGTATACCTATACTGTTTTAGGGGTCCCTCCTTGTGGCGATGTAAGCGCAACAGTTACGGTTACCATTATTTCAGAACCTAATGCAGGAAATGATAATACATTTGATATCTGTTCCAATGACTCACCTCAAGATTTATTTAATAGCTTAGGAGGTACTCCTGATATTGGAGGAACCTGGTTTCCTGCCCTTACCAGTGGTTCAGGGATTTTTGACCCTACAATGGACCCCGCAGGTCTTTATACCTATACTGTATCGGGGACTGCTCCATGTGAAGATGTTTCTGCCATTGTTATTGTGAATATTATTCCTTCCGTTAATGCGGGAATTAATGGTGCTTTGGAAATTTGTGAAGAAGACACCACAACATACGATTTATTTAACTCTCTTGGAGGCTCTCCTGATATGGGTGGAACTTGGTCCCCTGCGCTTACCAGTGGCTCAGGAATTTTTGACCCTGCCATTGATACAGCAGGAACTTATACTTATACCGTTTCTGGAACGGCGCCCTGTAGTGACAGTTCAGCTTCTGTAACGGTAACCATCATTCCAAATGCGAATGCCGGAACCGATAGCTCTTTAGAAATTTGTACTTCGGACACCGCTACCTATGACCTGTTCAATAGTTTGGGAGGCACTCCCGATACAGGCGGAACTTGGTCCCCTGCCCTTGCCAGTAGTACGGGAGTTTATGATCCATCAATGGATTCCGAAGGAACCTTCACCTATACCGTTTCGGGAACTGATCCTTGTGGTGACGCTTCTGCTTCCGTAACAGTGACTATTATAGATGAGCCAAATGCTGGAACGGATGGCACCCTAGAAGTTTGCGAAAACGATGCCCCTCAAGATTTATTTGATAGTTTGGGAGGAACTCCCGATTTAGGCGGAACCTGGTCCCCTGCGCTTACCAGTGGCTCAGGAATTTTTGACCCTGCCATTGATACAGCAGGAACTTATACTTATACCGTTTCTGGAACAGCGCCTTGTAGTGACAGTTCAGCTTCTGTAACGGTAACCATCATTCCAAATGCCAATGCCGGAACCGATAGCTCTTTAGAAATTTGTACTTCGGACACCGCTACCTATGACCTGTTCAATAGTTTGGGAGGCACTCCCGATACAGGCGGAACTTGGTCCCCTGCCCTTGCCAGTGGTACGGGAGTTTATGATCCAACAGTGGATTCCGAAGGAACCTACACTTACACCGTTTCTGGAACAAATCCTTGTGGTGACGCTTCTGCTTCCGTAACAGTGACTATTGTAGACGAGCCAAATGCTGGAACTGACGGTACACTGGAAGTATGTGAAAACGATGCCCCTCAAGATTTATTCGAAAGTCTAGGAGGAACTCCTGATATCGGAGGAACCTGGTCTCCTGCACTTGCCAGCGGAACTGGATTTTTTGACCCTGCCGTTGATACAGCTGGGACTTATACTTATACCGTTTCGGGAACTGCCCCTTGTAGCGACAGTTTAGCTTCTGTAACGGTAACCATCATTCCAAATGCCAATGCAGGAATCGATGGCTCTTTAGAAATTTGTACTTCGGACACCGCTACCTACGACCTGTTTAATAGTTTAGGAGGCACTCCCGATACCGACGGAACTTGGACGCCAGCACTGGCCAGTGGTACTGGAGTTTTTGATCCAACAGTGGATTCCGAAGGAACCTATACCTATACTGTTTTAGGAACCAATCCTTGTGGTGATGCTTCTGCTTCCGTAACAGTGACTATTATAGATGAGCCAAATGCTGGAACGGATGGTACACTGGAAGTATGTGAAAGCGATGCCCCTCAAGATTTATTTGATAGTTTGGGAGGAACTCCCGATTTAGGCGGAACCTGGTCCCCTGCACTTGCCAGTGGCACGGGAATTTTTGACCCGTCTGTGGATTCTGCAGGAACTTATACTTATACCATTTCTGGAACTGCCCCTTGTAGTGACAGTTCAGCTTCTATAACGGTAACCATCATTCCAAATGCCAATGCAGGAACCGATGGCTCTCTAGAAATTTGTGCTTCCGATACAACCACCTATGACCTGTTTAATAATTTAGGAGGCACTCCCGATACCAACGGAACTTGGACGCCAGCACTGGCCAGTGGTACTGGAGTTTTTGATTCAACACTGGATTCCGAAGGAACCTACACTTACACCGTTTCTGGAACAGATCCTTGTGGTGATGCTTCTGCTTCCGTAACAGTGACTATTATAGATGAGCCAAATGCTGGAACGGATGGCACCCTAGAAGTTTGCGAAAACGATGCTCCTCAAGATTTGTTCAATACTTTAGGTGGAACTCCTGATATAGGCGGAACCTGGTCACCTGCGCTTGCCAGTGGCACGGGAATTTTTGACCCTGCCATTGATTCGGCAGGCACCTACACATACACAATTATCAATTCTGGTTGTAATATTGAAGTTTCAGCATCAATAACTGTAATCGTTATTGACTCACCTAATATTGATGCAGCCCGTATGCAGGCACATGATATTTGTCTAGGATATTCTAATAACGTGACAATTTCATTAGCGCTTCAATTAGAAGACGGATTTTACGATATTTCTTATGAGCTTACTGTAGCAAACAATGTATACAATACTATTACTGTCGAATTCATTGGAGGAGATACTAACTTTACAATTCCTTCACAAGAATTGACAAATAAAGGGAACACTACTATTACCATCACAGGAATTAGTTTTCCCAATTCTACTTGTACTCAGGAAGGTGTACTATTAGTCACTAATTTTAATGTACTTGATAATCCAACTCCAGAACTATCGGATAATGGTCATATTTTCTGCGGGGAGTTTGAACCTACCGTTGCAGACCTCTCTGCCAATATCATCGATTCCAACATCATCATTTGGTATGATGCCCCTGTAGATGGTAATGCTTTGGAAGATTCTCAACCTCTTGAAAATGGAGCCACCTATTACGCGGCCATGATTTCAGATGATGGTTGTGAAAGCGTTATCCGATTGGATGTAACTGTAACTTTAGACCAATGTTTTGTCATTCCTGATGGGTTTTCTCCAAATGATGATGGTATCAACGACACCTTTACCATTCCTAATTTAAGAGATTTATATCCCGATTTCACACTAGAAATTTATAACAGATACGGCAACGTTTTATATAAAGGAGACACCAACACCCCTGATTGGAATGGAGAATCAAAAAAGGGTGTAACTCTGGGGAATGGAGTTTGTCCGGTAGGCGTTTATTTTTACATTTTGAATTTTAATGATGGGGAGACAAAAGCTATTCAGGGACGAGTTTATCTTAGCAGATAGGTCTTATAAAATTAATATATGACACTTAAAAAAATAACATACCGCATCAGTGTTTTGATGTTTTTACTTGGATTGACGGCCCAATCCCAGCAGGATCCCCAGTATACGCAATACATGTTTAATATGAGCGTCATTAACCCTGCCTATGCCACAGATGATCCTAACACCATTAATCTTGGAGGCTTTTACCGTGCCCAATGGGTAGGTTCCGAAGGCGGTCCAACTACGGGTACTTTTTTTGCCCACACTCCCATTGCCAATCGGCTTGAAGGAGGGATTTCGGTGGTACACGACCAAATTGGAGACGTTGTAAAAGAAACCAATGCTTATGTAGATGTGGCTTACATCATCCCAATGAGTGAACATACTAAACTGTCCTTTGGAATTAAGGCTGGCGCGACGTTTTTTAGTACCAACTTTAACGGATTTGTCTATTCCGATCCTGAACTAGACCCTGCTTTCCAGTCCAATTTAAGCGAAACCTTCCCGAACATTGGGGCGGGAGCGTTCTATTTTGGTGAAAAATTTTACGCAGGTCTTTCTGTGCCAAATATTTTACGTTCGGAACACCTTAAAAACGCGAGCGGTATTATCACCAGTGGCGCTGAAGAAATCCATTTCTTTTTAACCGGAGGTTATGTATTTCAATTGAATGACAATTTAAAATTGAAACCTACTTTTATGACCAAGGCTGTCTCTGGTGCACCAATGTCTTTGGATCTAACCACCAACGTCCTTATTAATGAGATGGTAGAATTTGGTGTAGGCTATCGCTTTGACGATTCGGTAAGTGGATTAATCAATTTCAGGATTACAAAATCATTAAGATTCGGATACGCTTATGATTATACGCTTTCTAATTTAGGCAAATTCAATTCGGGTTCGCATGAAGTCATGCTGCTGTTTGACATCAGTAAATTTGGTGTAGGATATGATAAATCCCCAAGATTTTTCTAATAGCTTTTTAATATGAAAAACATTGTTTTACTAATATCATTTTTTTTAACAGTTTCCTTGGGGTTTGGACAAAAGGCTAGTGCTTCCAAAGCCAGAAAACTGTTTGAAAACAGAGCATATTCGGAAGCTGCCTCGATGTACCAGTCCTTACCTAAAACAAAGGAAAACCTTCAAAATTTAGGCGATTCTTATTTCTTTAATGCCCAAATGTCTAAAGCAAGTAATGCTTACGGACAATTGTTTGCTACTAACGATAGTTTGGCCAAGGACTACTATTTTAGATATGGACAGGCCCTCAAAGCAAGTGGTGATTTTAAAACTGCCGACAGCATTCTTAGTATCTATACTGGTGAGGTCATGGATACTCCAAAATTGAAACGCACTTTAAGCGCCATTGTGCCTTATGTTTATGAATTGAAGCCATTGAAAAATAGCACTTCTGGTGATTTCGGTATCGGTTGGCATGGGGACAATGTTGTATTTTCAGCCTATAGAAATAATGAAAATCCAACTTACGAATGGAACAACAAACCTTATTTGGATTTGTATGAAGCTTCTCTTTCAGAAGAAAAGGATGCCTTGGAAAACATTGAACCTTTTTCTGAGGATATCAATACCAAAACACATGAAAGTAATGCCACTTTCTCGTCAGATGGAAAAACCATGTACTTTTCCAGAACCAACGATAAACGCGTAAAAATTGGTGACGATAAAATTGCCACCATTAAATTATACAAAGCAGAATTGGTTGATGGCAAATGGACCAATGTTCAAGTGTTGCCTTTTTGTAGCGACACCTACTCTACGCAACATCCATTTTTAAACCCTAGCAACACCAAACTGTTCTTTTCAAGTGATATGCCGGGTTCATTAGGGTCCTTTGATATTTATTCTGTAGACATTACCGCCGATGGCTTTGGGACTCCTGTAAATTTAGGGGAAGTCATCAATACAGCCCATAGAGAACAATTCCCATTTATGGACCAAAGCGAAACCTTATACTTCGCCTCCGATGGACACCAAGGTCTGGGAAATTTGGACATTTTTATGAGTAATGGCTATGCTGGATTTTATTCAAAACCAATCAATTTGGGAGAGACCATCAATTCTGGAATGGACGATTTTGGATATGTACTTAATGAAGATGTACAGAAAGGCTTCATTTCTTCCAACCGAAGTGGTGAAGACCTCATTTATGCATTTTTAAGAATCCCTAACAAAAAACGCTATATCGTTGAAGGTGTCGTAATTGACAAAAACACCAAGGAACTACTTCCCGGAACAACTGTAACCCTTTATGATGATAAAGGAGAACTTGTTGGACAAACGATTGTTGGAGAAGATGCTAAATACGCCTTTAGCACCAAGCCAAACCAACTCTATAAAATTATGGGACACAGGGATCTATATGCCCTAGGAGAACAAGAGTTTACCACTAATGACGACGGTAGGTTTGAGTTCAACATTGAATTGGAAATTGAATCTTATGACGATGCCGAAGATATTATTGTAACTAAAAATGATGGCTACATGTATATTGAACTGGAAAACATCTATTTTGATTTTGGAAAGTGGGATATCAAACCTCAAGCGGCTAGCATTTTGGACATCATGGTAGGCTTATTGAAGAAATACCCACTAATGGAAGTACAATTGGGAGCTCATACCGATTCTAGAAGTAGTGAAGAGTACAACCTTAACCTTTCAAATAATAGAGCGCAATCTACCTTGGAATATCTGGTAGCGAATGGTATAGAGCGTTCTCGTTTGAGATCTAAAGGATATGGTGAAAGCCAGCCGTTGGTTGATTGTAAAGACGATTGTACGGAAGAAGAGCACTCCATCAACAGACGTTGTGAGTTCTTAATTTTGAAATAAATTTGAATTATCTAGAACTAATTCAATAGCAATAAAAAAGCTGTTTCGTCATTGAAACAGCTTTTTTTAATTTATAATCTTCCTTGTACTTCTTTCCAATTTAAAAGTAACCTATCATCTTTTAAATCTGGAAAATATTTCCAAAGTCTTTTTGGTATTGATAAAATACACTCCCGTTAACAATACTGCAGCGGCTACAATGGATTGTGCCGTGATGTGTTCGTTTAAAAAATACCAACCTAAAACCAGGGCTACTATAGGATTGACATAAGTGGACGTAGCTACCTTTTCTGGAGACACCGTTTTCAATAAATAATTAAAGGATGTGAAAGCCACAATACTTCCCAATAAAATTAAAAGTACCATAGAAATAACCACCGAATTCTCCCATTCGGCAGGCATCACCCATTGCTCCTGAAAAATCAAACTGGCCAATAGCAACATAATACCTCCTGTTAACATTTGGTAACCGGTATTCACAAAATAGTTCTTTGGCAATTCAGCCTTCCCTACAAACAAGCTCCCGTACGCCCAGCTCAACAAACAGCATAAAATCATGACCATTCCAATTATTGAACCTTCTTTGCTTACAATTTCATTTTGGCTGACCAACAAATAAATCCCGATAACTCCCAATACAACTCCAATGACGGACATTGGTTGTATTTTCTTTCCTTGCAGAATCCGCATTAAAATAAGCACAATTAAAGGTTGTGCGGAAATTTCCAAAGCTGCAAAACCACTATCTACATATTTTAAGGCCCACACGACAACACCATTACCGAAGGTTAAAAATAAAAAGCCAGCAAAAATGGTATTCAATAGTTGCCGGGAAGAAATCTTTAATGAAATCCTCATAATTTTTGAGATGATAAAAATCAAGATTCCCGCTGTTATGAACCTTACAGAGGCCAACATAAAAGGTGGCAATTGTGCCACGGCAATTTTATTCAACAGATATGTGGAGCCCCAAATGACATAGATTGAAAAGAATGCAAGGATGATTAAAGTAGTATTCCGCGATGTACCCATTGTGATATTTTGAAACCGCAATATTACGCATAATCGCTCATACAACTTTTATATTACAAACGATTTAATTTTAAAAAAATCCAGTTGTAATTAACTGAATTCAAGGGAGGTTTAAAGTTGTAATTGTTAACAACTAAAAGTTGATGGCTCGGGTTTTGAGATAATCTGAAGGAAGAATACCATAAGCCTCCTGAAAGCATTTTGTAAAATAGGCCGGACTGTTAAAGCCCGTCTCAAAAGCAATTTCGGAAATATTGCCTTTTTTCTTTTCCATAAATTCACAGGCCTTTTTTAGACGATACTCCTTAATAAAGGAATTGAGGGATTTATTGGTTAAGCCCTGCATCTTTCGGTATACCTGCGATTTACTGAACCCTAAACTCTTACTGAAAGATTCGACGCTTAAATCGGTGTCATTCCAAGACTTTTCAATATGCTCCATCAAAATGGAAAGAAATTTTTCTTCGGAAGGACTTAAGCTGTGGGTTTGTTCATCAGCAATAAAAACATTCAGGTTTTCACTTTCAAATAAATTCCGAACTTCGGAAGACAACACAATAGGACCTGTCACAATATCACACATCCATTCGGCAAACTTCACAGTTTCATCAAAAATCCCGCCTTTATCATTAAAAGGCACTCCTGTACACAAACCAATATTGAGCTTTAAATTGGTGTTTTTATGTTTAGAAATGTATTTTTTGAATTTCGCCTGAATCTCAATCGCACACATCACGGCATTGGTGACAGATTTAAAAGATACCAATCCATAGTTTTTATTGAGTTTGACGATACTGCCTTCAAAACGGATAATGAGGCCCTTGAAATATTCCTGTAAAGCAATGGTAAAAGAGGAATCTACGGTAAAGCTTTCGTATTCAAAACCACTCACCATAATAATTCTATATGCCGACTCTGAGATTACATTTAGCTCACCACCACCTTTAAAGTCGGGATCTTTAATGCGACCCAAAAAAGCTTCTACCACCATGGGATCCACTTCAATTATGGCATGTGGTAAAGCGCCGTGGGCATGATCGTGCATTTTTTTAAGTGCCTCTTTGTTGGGGGCCTCAATCAAACAAAATGCGGTTCCTTTTTCATCATCGCACCAATAGGTCATTCCCTTACAGCCATACAAATGCTGAACCTTTAGGTCCTCTTGATGCATTCTTGCCACGTGCTCCGACGTTATCTCGGCAGGAATGTTGTGACGATCCATATAGATTGGCATATTGGTGGTTTTTATGCAATTTAACAAATTTAAAGTGATTTAACAATTAAAGTGCATTTCCTTCAATTTCATTTACTTATCTTTAAATAATTCTTTATGGAATATAAAAATGCTATAAAATGAAAAATCTACTACGTGCTTTATTGGCTGGCTTTGGGGCTAAAAAAATTGGAGGAGGAAAATGTGGTTGTATTGGTGTGATTATTGTATTTATTATCCTGTATTGGCTTTTGGGCTATGTCATAAATTAAATTCTATAAAAAAGGGGCAACTGTTTAGTTGCCCCTTCTTTATTTATAATATTTACTTTACACCATTACCAATTAGTCTTCTGGTGGATATCCGTGGATATCCTCGAATACTTCATCAAAATTCTTTCTTAAATACGTTTTTAAGCGCATACGGTAATCCTCATGTAACCATTTCACAAAATTATGGGTACTGTTACTAATGCATTGGGTATAACGCTCCAAACGGTGGTTGATATCCCCATCTAACAATTTCACCAAAGCCAAAGCATCGTAAACATCTTCGCTGTTTTCTACACAAATTTTGGCATGATGCTCTATAGAACGCTCCAATAACACTTTTGAAGATTCTCCATTGTTTACTGAATCGATATAAGCCTGCTTCACATCGAAATAAACATCTTCAGACTTTGCAAATTCAGCTCGAATATCGTCTGGCATTTCGTATCTGAAATTGCTTTCAATATCTTCATCATTGGTGATATTGTCCAAATAGTAATCTGGAGAACTGAATATTTTCTGCCAATCTATATCGGCACCCCAAGGTCCAAATCGATGCAGGTTGTTCCCCAAATCGATAATACTGAATTTACTCTTGTTTTTAAAGATCCTGGAACCACGACCAACCATCTGGTAATACAATGCCAAGGACTTGGTGGCTCTGTTCAAAATAATGGTTTCTACAGAGGGTTCGTCAAAACCTGTGGTCAAGATACTCACCGAAGTTAAAATGGCATCTGGGGTTTCCTTAAACCATTTTAGGATTTGTTTACGTTCCTTTTTAGAAGCCGTATTATCCAAATGAGCTACTGGATAACCTGCTCTTTTAAACGTATCATACACATACAAAGACGTGTTGATACCGTTGTTGAAAATCAAGGTCTTTTTCCCTTTGGAATGCGCTTCATACGCATACAACAGCTTTTTAAGCATGTCTGTATTCGTATACAAGTCTTCCGAAGATTTTACGGTATAATCTCCGTTAGAACCAATTTCCAAAGTGGTCAAACCAACATTATAAGCGTAAGTTTCGGCACGTGCCAAAAACTCATTTTCAATAAGCGATTCAATGGTTTCACCCGTAATCAACTCATTGTAATTCTTTTTCATTGGGAAATCCTTGTTGGAACTAAGCGGTGTAGCCGTAACTCCTAAAATAAAAGACTTCTCAAAGTATTTAAACAATTTGGTGAATGAGTTATAGTGAGCCTCGTCAATAATCACCAAACCAACATCTGAAATATCAAGCATGTCCTCCTGTAAACGATTGTTCAAGGTTTCTACCATGGCCACAAAACAGCTATACTCCTTTTGGTCGTCAAGATTGGCCTTACTGTGTATCACCTTGTTGGTAACCTTAAACTCTGTAAGCATTTTAGAAGTTTGCTTACACAACTCGATTCGGTGGGTCAATACCAAAACCTTCTTGTCATGATTTTTCAGGTACTGGCGAACCAATTCCGAAAAAATTACGGTCTTCCCTCCACCTGTTGGCAACTGGTACAAAAGGTGGTAATCATCTGGCGCTTCATCAAATCGCTTGAATACTTTTTCAATCGCTTTTTTCTGGTAACTGTATAAGTCTTTCTCAACGGTATTCTCCTTCACTTCTAAAACGGTAGTATCAGACATTAATATCAATTTATAGTTTAAATATTACACATTAACATGTTGAAATATAATAAATTACAATGAAATAATTTATTAAAAAGAGCTGTAAGATGTTTTACAGTTTACAAATACCAAATGGCTTTGTTCCTGTAACATAAATGGAATAATTACCTCTTCCATCGAGCCTGAAATATAAGCCCTAATGGATTGGAAGAGTTCTGTGAAAAGTGTATTACGGATTCCTAAATCTAATAATGCAAACATCATTTACGCAATTGGGCTGCAAAGGTAAAGTTATTATAGATGTTTTTGGAATTAAAACTCTAAAAGTTATCGTAAATTCGAATTTTAACACTTGTAATGGACTACAAAAAGTTGAAATTACGCTACATTGGATACTACGAAACACCTATACTCTGGAAAGGTGACACTATTTATGGTTTACGGCAGCTGGAATTGCAAAAGCTCCCCTTACAACCCTTCAATGAAGATATTAAAGGTCCTTTACGTTTAGGGAAGCTAGCCGAACAATTTGTATCCCATAGTTTTAAAGCTCATCAAAACATCCAAGTTATTGCTTCAGGAATTCAAATTCAAAAGAACCAAAGAACACTGGGAGAACTGGACGCCATCATTACATTGGATGATACACCCATACATCTTGAAATTATTTACAAGTTCTATTTGTATGACGAACAAACGGGAACGAATGAGATTGAGCATTGGATAGGCCCTAACAAAAAGGACAGTCTCATTCAAAAATTGGAAAAACTGAAAAATAAACAACTTCCATTGTTACATCAACCTGAAAGTCAAAATTTCCTAAAACAGCTATCAATCGAGCCAGAGCTCATGGAGCAACGAGTTCTTTTTAAAGCACAACTCTTTGTGCCGTGGAACAAGGAACATATTGAGTTCTCTAAAATCAACCAAGATTGTATTCAAGGATTTTATATTAAGGAAAAGGAATTACCGCATTTCAAAGATTGTAAGTGTTACATGCCTCCCAAATTGGACTGGTTCATAATCCCTCATCCAGAAGTAAACTGGCAAACATATGCCGTTATTGAATCATTACTTTTAGACCTTCTAAACCAACAAACCTCCCCACTTGTTTGGGTCAAACATCCCAACGGAATGATTTCAAAATGCTTTATAGTTTGGTGGTGAGTGTTTATTAAATTTGATAACTCTTACCTATTTCGTTTTAATTACAATTACGATTTATCTAATTTGCGCAGCTCTTATCTATGTTATGCAAAGCACCTTAATTTCCACACTAAAAACCTATTTTGGGTATGACACCTTTAGAAGCGAACAACAACAGATTATAGAAACCGTTGTTTCAGGAAATGATTGCTTAGTAATTATGCCTACAGGAGGCGGAAAATCTATCTGTTACCAACTACCAGCTTTACTTTTTGAAGGCATCACTTTAGTAGTTTCTCCTTTGATTGCGCTAATGAAAGACCAAGTGGACGGTTTACTTGCCAATGGTATTTCTGCAGCCTTCTTTAATAGCAGTCAAAGCAGCGAGGAACAGCAGCAAATCCTTGAAAAAGTTTACAAAAAGGAACTCAAATTATTATATGTAGCCCCGGAAAGCCTTGCCGGTTTACAGCCAATTTTAACCAAACAGCATTTGAGTTGCATTGCCATAGATGAAGCGCACTGTATTTCAAGTTGGGGACATGATTTTAGACCTTCCTATCAAGCTTTGGGTTTTCTAAAAAACTCATTGCCTAATATCCCAATCATTGCCCTAACGGCAACAGCAGACAAAGCCACACGCGAGGATATTGTAACCCAATTAAACATTCCAACAGCAAAACAATTTATATCCTCCTTTGACCGAAAAAATATAGCACTAGATGTAAGACCTGCCAATAACAGAATAAATCAGATAGTCAAATACGTGACCGACAGGCCGAATCAATCAGGGATTATATATTGTTTAAGTAGAAAAACCACCGAAAGCATTTCTAAAAAACTTAATGACTTTGGCTTTTCATCTTGCGCCTACCACGCAGGCTTGAGTCACGAGGAACGAGAGAGAGTTCAAGAGGATTTTATCTACGACAATATTAAAATTGTTTGTGCCACCATAGCTTTTGGAATGGGAATTGACAAATCCAACGTCCGTTATGTCATCCATTATAATATGCCTAAAAACATAGAGGGCTATTACCAGGAAATTGGTCGTGCAGGACGTGACGGTCTGGATTCCAATGCCATCTTATTCCATAGCTACGCAGATGTCATCCAACTGCGGAATTTTGCTCAAGGTGCCAGTAATGAAGAGGTACAGATTGCAAAATTAGATAGGATGAAACAGTTTTCGGAAGCTACCAGTTGCCGCCGAAAAATTTTGTTAAGTTATTTTGGAGAGTTACTTTCTGAGAATTGCAATAATTGTGATGTCTGTAATAATCCACCTCAGTTTTTTGATGGAACTATCATCGCTCAAAAAGCATTGTCAACAATTGCAAGGTTAAAAGAAACTGAAGCCATAGGAAATGTAATTGACGTTTTGAGAGGTGCCCAAAACGCTACCGTTTTAGACAAAGGCTATAACCAACTGAAAACTTACGGCATTGGCAGGGACATTCCATGGAATCATTGGCAAAGTTATATCATCCAACTCATCAACCAAGGCTATTGTGAAATCGCTTTTCATGAATTTAACGCTCTTAAGCTTACAGCGTTTTCAAAGAACGTCCTATTTCAAAACGACACCGTATTGCTAACCAAAGTCCAAGAAATTAACTCCAAAAAAGCAACCAAAAAGGTGCCACCCCGAGCAGCTTTTGAAAACAGTGCCTTGTTTGAGCATTTGCGCCAACTGCGTCATCAAATTTCAAGAGCCAAAGGTATTCCACCCTATCAGGTGTTTAGTGATGCGGCCTTAAAAGATATGGCGCGTCTTGAACCAACTACAGAAACCGATTTTCTGGAAGTTAGTGGTGTTGGACAATACAAGCTTAATGCATATGGCGAAGATTTCATAAATGCCATTATTACTTTTAAGACCCAGAAAAAAAATAGCAAAAAGGATACTTACCTAGCTACTTTCAACCTTTACAAACAAGGAAAATCTGTTGAGGAAATAGCTGAAGAGCGTCAGTTGCATCTCAACACCATCTTTTCCCATTTGGCAAAATTATATCAAGAAGGCAAAGACATAAATATGTATGATTTTGTTTCCAAAAGCGACGTGGAAGCCATTAAAATGGCCAAGGACAAACTAAACACTCCCAAAGCTTTAAAGACCTATTTTGAATACTTTAATGAACAAATGGACTATTTTAAAATTAGAATAGCCCTAAGTATATTGGAAAGGGAATCATAGAAATATTACTTTTCCTCATCTTTGTTTTTCCTTTATAAATAAGAATGAAAAGCTCATAAAATATTACCTTGCGCCTTTATAATTACAAAGCATAAAATTTAGCCCGTGAAAGTCTGTATTGCCGAGAAACCCAGTGTAGCCCGTGAAATTGCTTCCGTTTTGGGAGCCAATACAAAGCATGATGGCTATTTTGAAGGCAATGGCTACGCGGTTACCTACACCTTTGGTCATTTGTGCACCCTTATGGAGCCCAACGACTATAAACCCCATTGGAAAAGTTGGGATTTGAACAACCTTCCAATGCTTCCCGATAAGTTTAAAACTAAGGTATCTCCCAATGCTGGAATTCAAAAGCAATTCAAAATTGTAAAAAAACTGTTCGACAAGGCCGATGTAGTGATCAACTGTGGGGATGCTGGTCAAGAAGGAGAGTTAATTCAACGTTGGGTGCTGGATCAGGCTAATTACAAAGGCGAAGTACAGCGCCTGTGGATTTCCTCCTTGACAACGGAAGCCATTAAAGAAGGCTTTGATAACTTAAAGCCGTCAACCCAATACGACAACCTTTTTTATGCGGGCTTTTCTAGAGCTATCGGAGATTGGCTTTTGGGTATGAATGCCACAAGGCTTTACACTTTAAAACATGGCGGCTACAAGCAGGTATTATCTATAGGAAGAGTACAGACTCCTACCCTTGCCATGGTAGTCAATCGCTTTAAGGAAATCGAGAATTTCCAACCACAGCCCTATTGGGAACTTCAGACGCTTTATAGAGACACCTTATTTAGCTATGAAGAAGGTCGTTTTCTAAAAATGGAAGAAGGAGAAGTCTTGGCCAACAAGGTGAAAGAGGATGAATTTGAAATTGAATCCATCACTAAAAAGAAAGGCAAGGAGTACGCTCCTAAACTATTCGACTTAACAGGACTTCAGGTTTATTGCAACACCAAATTTGGGTTTTCTGCCGAAGATACGCTTAAAATCGTTCAACGTTTATACGAAATGAAAGTGGTTACCTATCCAAGGGTAGACACCACTTTCTTACCTACAGATATTTACCCAAAGGTACCTGGCATCCTTCAAAAGCTGACCAATTACAGTACTTTAGTGCAGCCGTTATTGGGTAAGAAAATTAAAAAGTCTAGTAAGGTATTCAACGATAAAAAAGTTACCGATCACCACGCTATCATTCCAACGGGAATGCAAAGCCAACTGCAATACAACCAACAACAGGTTTACGATATTATTGTAAGGCGTTTTATTGCTGTTTTTTATGATGAATGTGAAGTATCGAATACCACAGTCATAGGAAGAGCGGCCGAGGTTAATTTCAAAACAACCGGAAAGGAAATTCTGAAAAAGGGCTGGCGTGTTGTTTTTGAAAATCCTGATAAACCTGAAAAGGAATCGGATATTCTTCCTGTATTTACCAAAGGAGAAAAAGGCCCACATGAGCCTTCCTTTTTGGAAAAGCAAACCAAACCACCCAATCAGTTTACGGAAGCCACCTTACTTAGAGCCATGGAAACCGCAGGAAAACAGGTGGATGATGACGAAATGCGGGAATTGATGAAGGAAAATGGTATTGGAAGACCTTCTACTAGGGCAAATATCATTGAAACTTTGTTCAAAAGGCAATACATTAAGCGAAATAAAAAGCAAATCTTACCGACTGTAACAGGCATTGCTCTGATAGATATTATTCAAAATGAACTATTGAAATCTGCCGAACTTACTGGATTGTGGGAAAAGCAATTGAAGGACATTGAAAAAGGCAGTTATAGTGCAAGTATGTTTATAAAAAACATGAAGCGCATGGTGGACGAATTGGTCTATGAAGTACGAAGCGAAACCAAGCGTGCCAACCTTTCTCAAGCCGCTGTAGTAAAGCAACGCGCTGTTAAAGCAGTAGCCACTAAAAAGGCCGGAATTACAGCCGAAACATGCCCAAAATGTAAAAAAGGACAGCTTATTAAAGGAAAAACAGCTTACGGTTGCAGTAATTATAAATCGGGGTGTGACTTTGTGCTTCCGTTTAAAGTGTACAACAAAACCATTTCTGAAAAGCAGTTTATCAGATTGCTCAAAAAAGGGTCTACCGTAAACTTAAAAGGGTTTAAAGATGGCTCTTCTTCAGTTGAGGGATTGCTTCGTTTTGATGATAACTTCAAATTGGTTTTGGAACCTAAAAAGACCAAGAAGAAGGAAGTTCCGGAGGTATTGACTTGTCCAAAATGTAAAAAAGGAACTATCCTAAAAGGCAAAACTGCTTACGGATGCAGTGCCCACAAAGAAGGTTGTGATTTTAGGATTTCATATGAAGACATCAGAAACAGAGCTAACAGCCAACAATTAACTAAAGAATTGGTTTTTAATATTATAAATGACGCCATCTAAACCAGAACATAAACACTTCAAAATCTACAAACCTTTTGGGATTTTAAGTCAATTTGTTAGCAATGCCAAGCATGAACAAAAGAAAAAGTTCCTTGGCGACTTGCATTCTTTTCCCGAAGGCACCATGGCTATTGGACGTTTGGACAAAAACTCTGAAGGCCTCCTACTCTTGACTACAGATGGACAATTGAGCTATGATATTTGCAGTTCAAAAATTGATAAGGAATATTACGTCCAGGTGGATGGTATGATTACCCAAGAAGCTATTATCAAACTTCAAGAAGGTGTTGAAATTGGTTTTAAGGGCATAAAATATATCACAAAACCTTGCGAAGTTACCTTTTTAGAAAACCCTCCCAATTTACCAGAACGCATTCAAAAAATAAGGGACGACAGACATGGCCCAACATCATGGATATCTGTTATTATTAGTGAAGGAAAATATCGCCAAGTAAGAAAGATGACCTCTGCAGTAGGTTTTCCAACCCTGCGACTGGTAAGAGTTCGTGTGGGAGATTTTACCCTTGATGACATGCAACCAGGTGATGTCATACCTACGGAAGTGAGTTTATAATAAAAAGCTGTTACGGGGTTTCTTTAATAACAAGAATACTGGCTTTAACCCCAGTGAGCAAATTCCACTCCTTAGCCGACACTAAAGTACCATTATCATCATACACCTTGAATTCGGCCGTATTGGGCCCAGATTGCCCTTGATTTAAAGCAAGAAATACAATTCTGTTAAACCCTTCTTGTAAAGGAATGTCAAAAGATTTGTAATTTGAAGTCAGCACCAACCTTGGAACTACAATTTCATCGTTTACAAACACTCGAACCATGTCACCGTCAGGATACTCGTGATCACGACACATGATATTGACAAACTTTCCATTACTCCTATAATCTCCCAAAAATTGGTCAGCCATCGCTTCGGGTTTGATACCAGTGTCAGCCGCAGCTTTATTCCATCGTTGTTCGTAAATGGTTCCTGGATTGATAAGCGTACTATTGTCAATCATGGAGAATTCCTCCTTCAATTCTCTAACTTCCACCTTACTTTTTAAAGGAATACCATTGATATTATCATCGGTTTTGGTCAACGAGGGAGCGTCTGAACTAGGCTTTATCTTTAAATCTGTTGGTATAGAATCCTTTTCCTTAGTTTCTTTCGCAGGAATCTTAATGGACTTATTCTCCTTTTTATCTCCTACCTGGGCTTGAGATTGGAAATATGCCATAAACAGAAAAGCCATTAAAAACAGAATTTTGGAATTCTTCATAACTCTAAACATTTCTTTTTCTTGTAGGAAATCAAAGACTATACCTTTTTGCCGAAAATAAGGCGTTTTGCGGAAATAAATTTTAAACTTTAGTTAAAACTTCCCATTAAAGCTCAAGCGTAATTTTCTGTTATATTCATCATGCAGCCAATCTTTATAGTTGTCTGTACAATTCATAATGCAGTAGGAATATTGCTTGATACGATAGGCAATATCATCCTGTAAATGTTTAATTAAGGATCGAGCTTCGTAGACATCTTTACTGCTTTCAATACACATTTGAGAATGTTGCTGAATGGAGCGCTCAATGGCCACAATAGACTTCTGCCCCTCCTGAACCGCCTTTTGATATTCAGCTTTCATATCAAAATCGAAGCTTTTTACCCCTTTGAATTTTTGTTTGATAAGTTCTGGCATGGTATAGACAAAGTCTCGCTCTATATCTTCGTCATTTCTGATGTTATCCAAATACAGGTCTGGATATTTAAAAATATGCTGCCAGTCTACGCGTTGGTCCCAAGGGCCAAACCTGATGATATTATTCCCAAGGTCTAACACCAAGAAATCCTTTTTATTGCCAAGAACCCTAGAACCTCTTCCTATCATCTGAAAATACAAAGTCAAAGATCTTGTAGCACGATTTAAAATAACCGATTCTACAGTTGGTTCATCAAACCCCGTCGTCAAAATACTCACGGAAGTTAAAATGCCATCTGGCGTATTTTTAAACCATTTTAAAATATCCCGTCGTTCTTGTTTTGAAGCTGTATTATCCAAATGCCTTATATTTTGGTACCCTGCCTTTTTAAAGGAATAATACACTTCCTTGGAAGTATTGATACCATTATTGAAGATCAAGGTTTTTTTGCCTTTGGACATTTCCTCATAAGCATATAGTAGCTTGCTCTGCATCACCGAGTTGGTATAAAGGGCTTCGGATGACTTTACCGTATAATCTCCATTAACCCCAATTTTCAGAGTGCTTAACTCTACATCGTAATTATAAATTTCGGCCTTGGCCAAAAAACCATTCTTAATTAAAGTGGAAATATCATCCCCTACTATGAGTTCGTCATAATTATCCTTCATTGGAAGTTTAATATTGGAACTCAAAGGTGTAGCTGTCACGCCAAGAATAAAACAATCCTTAAAAAACTTAAAGAGCTTTCTAAAGGAATTGTAGTGGGCCTCATCGATAATTACCAAGCCAATATCTTCCAACTTCAACTTATCGTCATTCAGCCTATTGTTTAAGGTCTCTACCATAGCTACGAAACATTCAAACTCATCTTGATCCGGAAGTTCCTTCACTTTACTATTAATGACTTTGTTTTTCACCCCAAAACCAGATAACATTCTAGACGTCTGCTTGCACAACTCAATACGGTGGGTTAAAATGACCACTTTTTTCTGATGATGCTTAATATATCGTCTCACAATCTCAGAGAAAATAACGGTTTTCCCCCCACCTGTTGGCAACTGGTACAATAGATTAAAACTATCCGATTGGGTTTGAATCACATCAAAAATCCGATTGAGATCCGCCAATTGATAATCGTATAAACGTTTCTTGTTTTTTAGTTCCTGGGTGAGCTGTAGAGTTTGAGACATAGACATAATTCCTAGAAAAAATTCTAGTAAAGTTAAGATTTTACATGATTTAATGGAATAGTTGTTAAAAACATTTGAAAAAAATAGGGAGGCTTTAACACCTCCCTTTAAATATAATTAATTGTAATCGATATTTAAGAAACCTCAATACGTTTTACAGGTTTTTGCTTTGCTTCATCTCTTTTTGGAAGATTGACCTCCAAAATTCCATCTTGATAGGTAGCCTTAATTTTATCTGACTCTACGGTATCTGGCAAAGTAAATGTTCTTTTAAATGAAGAATACCCAAATTCCCTTCTGGTGTAATTCTCGTTTTTCTCTTCATCATGCGTTTTGACCTCTGAGGAAATCGTCAAAATTTTGTTCTCGATGTTAATATCAAAATCTGATTTTTTCATTCCCGGAATAGCCAATTCCAAATGGAAGGCCTCATTGGTCTCTTTTATATTTACTGCAGGCGCTGTAATACCAGTGTTAAAATTGGACAAAAACTCTGTACCAAAACTAGGGTCAAACAAATTGTCAACCCAAGATGAAAAACTTGGCAGTGTGGCAACGCTTCTTTTGTTTGAAGTTGTTTTGCCTGGTTTAGGCAATGTTACTAAAGTACTCATGTTGTTCATTTTTTAAGTTAAACAAAAATTCACCTATCACTAAACAAAATAGATACCAAAGCAATGTTTATGTTAAAAAACTGACATTTCTACATATAGAAAGTCATTTTGTCGGGCAAAACTCACTGTAAACCAATACTAAAGAACATTTTGACTGTTAAAATCTGTTAAAAACCAAAACTTCAGTGTTTTAACCGTAACATTTTTTAATTGGGGGCGTCTATAAAGTAAATCATCAATCATTAAAAACGAAATATCATGAGAACTTTAGACACAAATCAATTATCAGAAACCTTACACGGAAGCAAGAGCAATTCTTGGAATAACAAGAGACGATTTAGAATAACATTCTAAAAGCGAAAAGAAAAATTACCAATTACATCATCAATCAAATTTCATCATCAATCAAGAACCAACAGTTAACAATCATTAAAAATCAAAAGCTATGAAAGCGTTATCTAAAATTATTGACAGTACTCACAGTAGAGAAGATGATTTGGAAACGTTGAAGTGACAACAGAATTTTCATCAATCAATCATCAGGAAAATCGGCATAAATCCATTATTTATGCCGATTTTCTTTTTAACAAAATTTTATGGTATCGTTTTTGTGAAGGGTTCATTAAACCATAAATCCTTGACATATGAAAACTTCACGACACGCCGCACCCCAAGTAAATGCAGGCTCCATGGCCGATATTGCATTTTTATTGCTCATCTTCATTTTGGTTACTACCACCATCTCCATGGACTCAGGCTTAAGTAGAAAACTTCCGCCTCCTTGCCCTCCAAACACCGATTGCAATGCAGATATTAAGGAAAGAAACATCCTTAGAGTCATGATAAACCCAAATAATGACATTTTGGTGAACGAAAAAATTGTTGCAATTCAAGACCTAAAACAGGTTGTAGCCAACTTTATAGACAATAATGGCACAAAAACCTGCGACTACTGTCACGGAAAATCTGAAATCACGTCCTCCGAGAATCCTCAAAAAGCAGTGATTTCTTTACAAACTGCAGCGAAGACTAAATATGAGTTTTACATAGAAGTTCAAGATGAAATCACTAAAGCTTATTACGATTTAAGAGCCACATACGCCAGTGAAATCCTAAGAAAGCCTAGTGATAATTTAACCGAAAAAGATTTAAAGGAAGTAAAAGAAGCCTATCCTTTTATTTTATCTGAAGCTCAGACGGAATAGAGTCAGGTACGATCTCCACCTGATATTTGATTTTCACCTTTTTTCGCCCCCAATTTCTGGCAGAATCCACATCCACTCCCATATAGATATCAATTCTATTGGTCCAGCGGGTGTGCATTTTGTCTTTCACCAAAAATAACCCATCAAAACCTTCAATCATTACAGGTGTATCGTGTTTAAGGCCTTTTTTCAACAAATCCCTAGATACTGCAATATATTTTAATCCTGGTTTCAAACTATCGCCAAAAGCTGTAATGTGAGGATTGGAATTGGTCTGACTTTCGAGAGAATTGTATGCTGTCGCCGTAACCTTCAAAGTTTTCCATTCATGGGTTTTGGTTGGTTCAACCTCTTTTTTACAAGATATTGCAAACACAAAAAACAGAACTCCCAAAACTTTTATAATGCTAGTGTTGGACAGCATAATTTAAATTTTCAACAATGAACTTTTCAATCTAATAGGCAATCAATTCCTTAAGCGCCTCTTCAAACCTAGCTTTTGCTAAATATTGATTTTCCAATTGAGAAATGAATGGAATTGGGGTTTCCAAACTTGCTACACGCTTCACAGGCGCATCCAAATGCTCAAAACACTCCTCCATAATCATGGCAGATAAGTCGCTGGCAATCCCTCCAAACAAGGAGTCTTCCTGTAGAATTATCACTCTCCCTGTTTTTCTCACCGAGGCAAAGACAGTCTCCGCATCTAAAGGCTGCAAAGTCCTCAAATCGATCAAATCTGCCTTTATATCTGGGTTGGCTTCTAAACTTTCCAAGGCCCAATGTACCGCCACTCCATAACTAATAATCGTGACATCAGTTCCTTCCTTCAAAAGAGCAGCTTTCCCCAATGGCAAGGTAAAATAACTCGTTGGCACCTCCTGCTTTACACTTCTGTACAAAGCTTTATGCTCAAAAAACAACACTGGATTAGGATCGTTGATCGCTGTTGCCAATAAGCCTTTGGCATCATACGGAAATGCTGGGTATACTACTTTTAACCCTGGTGTTTTAGTGAACCAAGCCTCATTGGTTTGTGAATGGAATGGCCCCGCAGCAACACCTGCTCCGCAAGGCATTCTTACAACCACATCAGCCTGTTGACCCCAACGGTAATGCGATTTGGCTAAATAATTAACAATAGGGTTAAAACCGGAACTCACAAAATCGGCAAATTGCATTTCTACAACTGCCTTCATACCTGCAATGGACAGCCCCATTCCTACTTCCACAATGGCCGATTCACAAATCGGGGTATTTCTTACGCGGTCTTTGCCAAAGGCATCCACAAAGCCTTCAGTGATTTTAAATACACCACCATATTCGGCAATATCCTGCCCCATAACCACCAAATCCTTATGGCGTTCCATGGACTGTTTTAAGCCTTCAGAAACCGCATCTATGAAACGAATTTCAGCAACCTCTGAGCCGGCTTCAACATTTTCATACTTAAAATCTTTATAAACATCACCCAATTCCTTTTCAATATTAGGTTCAATAGGTGATTCATCATAAGCCATTTGCAAATGCGCATTGATTTCTTCTGCAATGCTTTCTCTTGCGGCGGCTATTTGTTTATCGGTAATAACATTGGTTTCCTTTAAATATAACTCAAAATTGCTCAAAGGATCCTTTTCTGCCCATTCGTCCATTAATTTCTTTGGAACATATTTGGTACCGCTAGCCTCCTCATGGCCACGCATTCTAAAGGTTTTAAACTCAATAAGAATTGGTCGCGGACGCTTACGGATACTTTCGGCCAATTTTGAAACCTTGGTATACACTTCAATAATGTTATTTCCATCTATAATAAAGGATTCCATACCATAGCCCTTTCCTCTATCGGCAATATCTTTACAGTTATACTGCTCGTTAGTTGGTGTTGAAAGTCCATACCCATTGTTTTCCACACAAAAAATAACGGGCAATTGCCACACAGAAGCCACATTGAGCGCTTCGTGAAAATCTCCTTCACTAGTCCCTCCTTCTCCCGTAAACACCGCAGTAACCTGTTTTTTCTTTTTTAGCAAACTCGCCAAGGCAATACCATCTGCCACACCCAATTGAGGTCCCAAATGGGAAATCATTCCTATAATATTGAATTCTTGAGTTCCAAAGTGAAAAGAACGATCGCGTCCATTGGTAAAACCACTGGCTTTTCCTTGCCACTGACTGAACAAACGATGTAACGGAATGTCCCTAGAAGTAAATACTCCCAAATTTCTATGCATTGGCAACACATACTCTTCCTTTTGTAACGCCATAGTTACCCCTACGGAAATAGCCTCCTGACCAATACCTGAAAACCACTTCGAAATTTTCCCTTGACGCAGTAAAATCAACATCTTTTCCTCTATCAAGCGTGGCTTTAACATCTGCTTATAGAGTTGGATCAATTTCTTGGAATCTAAATTCTTTTTATCGTAGGTAATGTTGCTTTTGATGGACGTTAGCATATTGATATTGTTTCTTTTCTCAGCCAAATTTAATTAAAAATTATATCTGCCTTTCTTAAACTTATTTTTTTTTACCCAAGACCATTTGTACTAAATTTTAGCTATGTTTTCGTTATTTTTGTATTATTACAACTATAAATGCCTTAATAATGAACGCAATACCAAGTGTTGACCTTCAGGATTTTATTTCAGGAGACCCCATTAGAAAACAAAAATTCGTAGATGAAATAGGAAAAGCCTATGAAGATATAGGGTTTGTTGCCCTTAAAGGCCATTTCTTGGACGACAAGTTGGTGGAGTCGCTTTATTCCGAAGTAAAACGCTTTTTCGATCTTCCCCTAGAAACCAAACAGAAATATGAAATTCCAGGAATTGGAGGGCAACGAGGTTATGTTTCCTTTGGAAAAGAAAGTGCCAAAGGCAAAAAAGAAGGCGATTTGAAAGAATTTTGGCATTTTGGTCAATACGTGGAAGACAATCCCAAATTGGCCGAAACATACCCCGACAATGTTACAGTTGAGGAAGTTCCCGAATTTAATGCTGTTGGAAAAGAAGCCTACAAGATGTTGGAAAAAACGGCTAAATACGTATTGCGCGCTTTAGCTCTTAGACTAGGGCTTGAGGAAACTTATTTTGATAATTATATCCACAACGGCAACTCCATTTTAAGACCTATCCACTACCCTCCTATTGTAGAGGAACCCAAAGAAGCCGTTAGAGCGGCAGCCCATGGCGACATTAATTTGATTACTCTTTTAATGGGGGCACAAGGTCGCGGTTTACAGGTGCAAAATCACAAGGGCGAATGGATTGATGCCATTGCCCAACCTGACGAACTGATGATTAATGTGGGAGACATGCTATCAAGACATACCAATAATAAACTAAAATCTACTATTCACCGTGTGGTAAATCCTCCAAAGGAACTTTGGGGAACGTCTCGCTATTCCATTCCATTTTTTATGCATCCCGTTTCTGAAATGAAATTGGACGTTTTGGATACTTGCGTAGATGAAGAACATCCCAAATTATACGAAGACTCCACCGCCGGGGAATTCCTTCACGAACGTTTAGTAGAACTAGGACTCATTAAACAATAATTACTTTATGGATTTACAGGATCAATTAAAACACCTTTTCCCAGATCACAAACCTGAACCTGAAACCGAAACTGCCACACCAGAAGATGATATCTGGATGCAGGACGACCCCATTATTTGCAAATACGAAAAGCGTAAAGGAAAACCTATCACCATCCTTGAAGGCTATACAGGTGCTACCGAAGATTTTAAACTCTTGGCCAAAGAACTCAAAACCAAGCTAAGTGTTGGCGGTAGTTTTAAAGACGATAAAATTATCATTCAAGGAGATTACAGAGATAAAATCATGCAGATTCTAAAAGAAAAAGGATTTGTCGTAAAACGCGTAGGAGGATAACTTTATGGAGACGCTTCACATTACAAATGGTGGTCAACTCACCAAAAAATTGTTAGAGTACGATATTACCGGTGACATTCTCACTTGGGACGAAATGCTTTGTGAAGGCCCTACCACCGAAGATATAGACTCCAAGGAGTTCGTTCAATTGCGAAAGGAATTCTTTAGGGATATTTACGGTTTGGAATTTGATGAAAAAAAGTTCTACATAGACATCAATAAACTTAATAACCCCGAAAACTATTCGGAAATCATCTTGTGGTTTGAATACGATTTATTTTGCCATATCAATCTTATTGCAGTACTAAGCCTTATTCTTCAAAAGAAAATGAACCTTCCCCTCTACCTCGTTTGCAGTGGGCGTGTGGAAGGCGAAAAAAATCTCAAGGGACTTTCGGAACTTACCCAAGATCAACTCTTGGAACATTATGATGACAGGATACTCTTGAAAGATTTCGACATTAATATGGCAGATACGTTGTGGAGTATTTACTGCGGAAAGGACCACAATCTGCTAAAACCTTATATTACCACAAATTCTTCTTTTGAATATTTAAGTAATTGCCTAAAAGCACATTTGGAGCGTTTCCCGGATTCTAGAAGCGGATTGAGCGCCTTGGAACAAAACATCCTAATTATTGTTAGGGACAACACCATAAAATCCCGCCATCACCTTTTAGGCTACATTTTGAATTACCAAGGATATTACGGCTTTGGTGATATTCAAATAAACCGATTGATTGAGCATCTTTCCATGTTTTTTGATGAAAGTGAAACCGATATCTCTCTGAATAGAAAAGGACATGAAGCCCTTTTAAATCAATCGAATTTTGCCATGGACATCAACAATAATATTTGGTATGGCGGTGTGAACCGCTTGGATTTCCAATTCAGCAAACAGGAGAACAAACTCATCAAAACCCCCATAAATGCCATTTAAAGCTTCGGAACTTATTTTAAATCCAGATGGTTCTATCTACCATCTCAATTTATTACCCGAAAATGTTTCCGAAACCATCATTTTGGTTGGAGATCCGGATAGAGTTGATCAAGTTTCTCAATATTTTGATTCCATTGAATTCAAAAAAAGAAAACGAGAATTCCATACTCAAACTGGCACTTATAAAAACAAACGCATAACCGTAATCTCCACAGGAATTGGAACCGATAATATTGACATAGTACTAAATGAACTGGATGCTTTGGTGAATATTGATTTTTCCAAAAAGGAAATCAAAGAAAACCTTACGTCTTTAGATATCGTTAGAATTGGTACTTCAGGCTCGATACAAGAGCATATTCCTGTAGATAGCTTTGTTATTAGCGAACAAGCTATTGGTTTTGATAATCTTTTGACATTTTACAACTGTCAAAATTTAGAAGTATTGGAAGATGTTTCTCAGAGCTTTATGGAACACTCTAATTGGTCCAAAGGCAAGTCAAAGCCCTATGTTATAGGATGTGACACTTCTTTGTTTGAACGTTTAAAATCACATGAAACCATTGATGGTTTTACAGGTACCAATGTTGGATTTTATGGCCCACAGGGAAGAATATTGAGATTAAGCATTGAAGATCGGGATTTGAACAGTAAATTAGCAACCTTTAAGCACAAAGGATTATCGATCACCAATTTAGAAATGGAAACTTCTGCTATCTATGGGTTATCAAAATTACTGAACCACAAAGCGGTATCTATGAATGCCATTATAGCAAATAGAGCTACAGGACAATTCAGTAACAATCCTAAAGAGACAATTTCGCGTTTAATACGCTATACATTAGATAAATTAACGGAGAATTAAAGATGAAGACCGTAAAAATAGGTGGAGTACCTGAACATTTCAATTTAGCTTGGTACTTGACTTTGAAAAATGGAGAATATAAGGATGCAGGTATCAATCTAAGATGGAAAGATTATTTTGGTGGCACAGGTGAAATGTGCAATGCATTACGGGAAGGAGAAATTGATTTGGCCGTAATTTTGACAGAAGGCATCATTAAGGATATTATTGAAGGCAACCCGAGTAAAATAGTACAAACCTTTGTAGCATCGCCACTTATTTGGGGAATTCATGTGGCTAATGATGCTCAATATCAAACTATCGAAGACCTTAAAGGCACCAAAGCTGCCATAAGTCGTTTTGGCTCTGGTTCTCATTTAATGGCCTACATCAATGCACAAAATAATGGCTGGAACCCTGAAACGGATTTAGAGTTTGAAGTTATAGACAATTTGGATGGCGCTATAGAAGGACTCACCAACAATTTAGCCGATTATTTTATGTGGGAGAAATTCACCACTAAACCCATTGTAGACAACGGTATTTTTAGAAGGGTTGGCAATTGCCCAACACCTTGGCCCTGTTTTGTGATTGCGGTAAGAAATGAATTTTTGGAAGCAAACCCAGATACGGTGAAAACCATTTTGGATATCGTTAATAATACCACTAAAGGTTTTAAAGACATTCCAAATATAGACCAAATTATTTCCAAACGCTATGACCAAAAACTGGAAGATGTTCAGGAATGGTTAAGCTTAACCGAATGGTCACAAGAAAATCTGGACAAAGAAACTGTTGAAGTAGTTCAAAACAAGTTGTTTCATTTAAACATTATTAACTCCAAAGTTGACTATGAAACACTTGTTTCTAAAGTTAATTAGAAGTTAACGATATATTATCAACGTTAAATTGGGGTTTATATAAAAATAAAGTCCTAAATTTAGGTTAAAATTTATCCAATCACCACCAACCTATGTTTTTAACCATTGTATATATTCTTGCTTTTTTAGTCGCATTAAATTTTACACTACTCTTTTTTAGTTGCAACAAAACCACTAAAAAAACATCTCAAAAGGAAGTTAAACCAATACCGGTAGTAAAGAAAAAAATTACCACTCAATCGGCTCCTGTCCAGCTTTCTCGAGCAGCAAGTTAGTTTTACTGAAGTGCTTATTTCCAAACCAATACCCTCTGTTGGCACTTAATGGTGATGGATGTCCAGAAGTTAAAACCTGGTGTTTGGATTGATCTATAAGTTTGATTTTCTTTTTGGCATAACCGCCCCAAAGTAAAAACACAACATTCTCTTTTTGTTCACTAACGCACTTTATAACCTGGTCCGTAAAGGTTTCCCAGCCTTTATTTTGATGGCTTCCCGCTTCATGCGCCCTTACCGTTAAAGTAGCATTTAAAAGCAGTACCCCTTGTTGTGCCCATCGTTCCAAATTACCCGAAACAGGATATGGCACATCAAGATCGGCTTCAATTTCCTTGAAAATGTTGATCAAGGAAGGGGGATGGGCAATCCCATCGGTCACTGAAAAACAAAGGCCGTTAGCCTGTTTTGGTCCATGGTAGGGATCCTGCCCAATAATAACCACTTTAGTGTTTTCAATGGGACACCATTCAAAGGCTGAATATATTTGCTTTTCTGGAGGAAAACAGGTGTGTCGACAATATTCGTTTTTTACAAACTCGGTTAAATTTTCAAAATAAGGTTTAAAAAATTCTTCTTCTAAATACGCTTTCCAAGTAGGCTCTAATTGTACGTCCATGTATTGTCTTTCCCTGATTTTGAGTAATATATTTTATTTTCCCTCAGATTCTGAGTCCAAAAATTCCAATATTTTGGTGTTCACCATTTCTGCTTGGTCAATGGATAAAAAATGACCTGCATTTGGAATAATTTCAGCTTCAATATTAGGAATATTTTCCTTGGCAACCTCTAAACTTTTTTCATTATTTATCAAATCATCATCACCAATCAATACTAAAATAGGCATTCCCAAGGAATGTAACTCTTCTTTGGAATAGGGTTTCATATCCACTACAAACCTATTGATAGAATCCAATTGACTCCCCAAGAAATATTGATTGATATACGTTTGGTCTATCTTTTTCACATTTGCAGACATCGATTCCAAAACATTCTCCAAACGCTTTTTTTCTGGAGATAAGGCATATATAATATTGGCCAACAAGCCTGTGCTGGGCTGAATCCATTTAAAAGTCTGAGCAGGACTTAATAGAACCATTTTCTTAATTTTAGTTTGGTCATGTAAAGCTATTTTCACCGAAAGCCAACCTCCTCGAGAGGCTCCAATAATATTGAACTTCTCAAGTTGCAACTTTTGAAAAATCTCAAAATACCAAGACACAATCGATTCAATGTCCTTCACCTCTAACGTTAAATCAGATTTTCCTGGTTCAATGAATAAATCAATGGCAAACACACGATGATTTTTAGACAAAGCTTTAGCATTGGGATACCAACTGGTGGCACTGGCATTCATTCCATGCAACAAAACAGTCGGCTCACCATTTTTTGGTCCACTTACAATTACATGGGCCATACCAAAACTGGTTGGCACATAAAGTTCTTCATAATTCGTTTCCCATAATTTCAAAGCTTTATCGTAAGCTTCAAAATATGGACGCTGCTCCTCATTCATTTGTAAGATATATGAAGGCTTTGCTTTAAATTCAGCATAATCATTGTAGTTCTTTTGACATTGAATTGTCAAAATCCCAATAACAAATAGCAATAAAAGTGTCCTGATTTTCATGCCTGTGAATTTATTCTCAAATCTAAGCATTTAAAATTCAATTCCTGAGAAAACAATTCACCACAAAACATGCAACCGCTTTTAAAACATAATACGTAACTTTGCTTTCTTGTAAAATTTAGATAGTTTCGTCTGCCCTTTTTATTGCAGGAATTCCATGATAAACATTCATAAAAAAACATTACAGGATATAGAGTTCAACGTTGTACTCTCACAAGTATCTGAACATTGTATTACGGATTTAGGCAAAACTGAAACCTTAAAAATTGTGCCGTTTCCAGATAAGGAGACTTTACACATGGAATTAGGTTTCACCAACGAATATTTGTCCTCCTTTTATAATGAAAACCGCATTCCTAATCATGGTTTCGATTCCATTGCAAAAGAGCTTCAATTTTTGAATTTGGAAGGGGCTTTTTTGGATCCTTTTGGCTTCAAAAAAATTGTGAACATCTCTGTGACCACCAACGAAATATTGACGTTTTTAAAGAAGTTCGAGGATTACTACCCAAGTCTTAGTAAAAATGCTGCTTCCATTGAAATTACCAAAATTCTTATCGATAAAATAAACACGATTGTTGATCGATTTGGGGATATTAAAGATGGTGCCAGCGAACACCTTTACGAAATAAGGCAAGCCATTAATTTGATTATGGGAAAAATAAACCAAAGTTTTGTTACGGCGCTAAACGCCTATGCCAGTCAGGACTTTTTGGATGACATTAGAGAAAGTGTCATTGAAAACAAACGGGTTTTGGCTGTTAAAGCCATGTACCGCCGAAAGGTAAAAGGCAGTATTTTGGGAACCAGCAAAACAGGAAGCATCATTTATATCCAACCGGAAGCGACCTTTCATCATGTTCGGGAACTCAATAATTTGGAATTTGATGAAAAAGAAGAAATAGAGCGCATTTTAAAAGCCCTTACGGAATTTACCAGACCATTTGTGGACCTGCTGAAGCAATATCAAGCGTTTCTTGTAAAAATGGACGTTGTTTTTGCCAAAGCAAAATACGCTCAATCTATGAATGCTGTTTTGCCTGAAATAAATGATACCAAAACTTATACGGTTAGAGATGCCTTCCATCCCCTATTGTTGCTTTCAAACAAGAAAAAAGGTCTAAAAACATTTCCACAAAGCATTGAACTTAATTCTGAAAATAGAATTATAGTAATTTCAGGACCTAATGCCGGAGGAAAAAGTATCACATTAAAAACCATAGGTATTCTGCAAGTAATGTTGCAAAGCGGAATGCTTATCCCTGTGCATGAACGCAGTTCTCTTTGTTTGTTTGACAGAATCCTCACCGATATTGGAGACAATCAATCCATAGAAAATCATTTAAGCACCTATAGTTATAGGCTAAAACAAATGAACTACTTCCTAAAAAAATGCAATCATAGCACCTTGTTTTTGATTGATGAATTTGGAACAGGAAGTGACCCTGAATTAGGAGGGGCTTTAGCCGAAACCTTCTTGGAGGAATTTTATCATAGAGAAGCTTACGGCATCATTACCACTCACTACTCCAACCTGAAAATATTGGCCAACGAATTACCCTACATGCAAAACGCCAATATGATGTTCGATGAAAAGAGTCTGGAGCCCATGTTTAAATTGGTGTTGGGACAAGCAGGAAGCTCCTTTACTTTTGAAGTTGCCAAAAAAAATGGAATCCCGTACAGCTTAATCAATAGAGCGAAGAAGAAAATTGAACGCGGTAAAGTAAGGTTCGACCAAACCATTGCTAAACTTCAAAAGGAACGTTCTAAACTAGAAAAAACTGAAAGATCCTTAAAGGTCAACGAGCAGAAAAAGCAAAATGAAGCGGAACGATTGGAGGAAATCAATTCCAAAATCCAGAAAAAGCTGGAAAGCTATCAAGAATTATACGACAGCAACCAACGCTTGATTTATTTAGGTCAAAAAGTAAACGAATTGTCTGAAGCCTATTTTGATAACAAAAAGAAGCGTCAACTTATGGACGAATTGTTCAAATTGGTGCAAATAGAAAACTCCAAGCGTAAAAAGGTTTCGGCCAAAAAGAAAAAAGAACAAAAAGCCAAAGAACAAAAAGTAAAACAGGAAGCAGAAAAAAAGGTTGAAGAAATCCGACAAAGGAAAAAAGTAGCCAAGGAAAAAGCTGCCCAACAACCAGCTAAACCAAAAGTTGCTTTAAAAGTTGGCGACCGCGTGAGAATGCAAGACGGAAAAGCCGTTGGAAGTATTGACAAAATAGAAAAAAACAAGGCTACCGTAAACTATGGTATCTTTACCACGACTGTAAATATTGACCAGTTGGAACTTGTCCAAAGACAAAAATGATAATATTGCCTGCAAATAAGGAATTGATTCTGTTTGATGGAGTTTGCAATCTCTGCAACACTTCCATAAAATATGTTATCAAACATGACAAACAGAATAGGTTTGTATTTGCAGCCTTGCAGAGTGACATTGGAAAATCCGTAATTGAAGAACACGGTATTGACACAACCAAAATAGACTCCATTTTACTGCACACACCAAACAACAAAATATACTACAAATCGACTGCAGCCCTTAAAATTGCCTCAAAATTAGGATTTCCAATATCTATTATGAGCATTTTTTTGATTGTACCAAGTTTCATTAGAAATTGGGTATACGATTTCATAGCCAAAAATCGCTATAAATGGTTTGGCAAAAAAGAATCGTGCATGATCCCCACACCTGAACTCTCCTCAAAATTTCTTGATTAGCGAAAATTTGGATTAATAAAATTCGCACATTACCATCATAAATTGCTGATTATTAAAATTTTATTGTAATTTTAATTACCACCTAAATTTTACATTCTGGTGGCACCAGAACCATATTATTAATCCATTTTTAACTTCTTATGAAAAATACCTTAAAAATCTTTTCGGTTTTAATGTTGTTTATTGTTGTTACAGGCTGCTCAAGTAGTATCAAAGTGTTAGATTCTTGGAAATCTGATAATGTAGCACAAATCAAGGACAACAATGTTTTGGTTATTGCCAGAACAGATAATAATCAGGCGCGAATCGCTTTTGAACGCGATATTGCAGACAAACTTATCAGTAATGGTATTAAAGCCACTCCTAGCTATTCTGTGCTACCATCCACCTTTAAATTAGAAGAAAAGCACACCGAAGTGGAGCTTGAAAATTTCAAAACCTTTCTAAAAAATGAAGGCTATAATGCCGTTGTTTTAACAGTGATTAAAGACTACCAAGAGGCCTCAAAAACCTATACAGATGGAGGTTACTATGCAGGGGCCACTTATCCAAGCTACTATCCTGGGTATTATGGAGGTTTTTACGGGTACTATATGCACCCTATGTCCTACTCCACCTATGGAAGTTATACACCAATGACCTCCACAACTGTTACCCAAAAAACTTTTATTTTAGAAACTGTGGCCTATGATCTTGATCAACCTGATGGTAAGCAATTAGTTGCTGTGGTTACTACCAAAATTGAAGACCCACAGAGCGTCACTAAAAATGCCGAGAAATACACAGAGGAAATAGCAAAAGCGCTTAAATGACAAGGCAATTTGTTATTTTATATTCAATAAAAAAGGTCTTGAAATTCATCAAGACCTTTTTTAACA
Source organism: Mangrovimonas sp. DI 80 (assembly GCF_001975575.1). Lineage (NCBI taxonomy): Bacteria > Pseudomonadati > Bacteroidota > Flavobacteriia > Flavobacteriales > Flavobacteriaceae > Mangrovimonas > Mangrovimonas sp. DI 80. The sequence goes on from NZ_MSDT01000005.1 coordinate 319,538, forward strand.
ATTAACAACTAATTAAAAACTAATTTAACTCTATAAATTGCTTTTTAATAATGCTTACAACCAACCTCTTGAGTAATAAGACATTATTCTTTAACCATTTTAAAATTACATATTCCAACTCTTTTTTGTTAAAATTATCGTTTAGTGGCAAAAAAAATTGATTAACATATTAAAAATGCAAATATCCTCCATAAACAACCATTTCTTACAAAAACTGCAACCATTTAACTCATCGAAAAAACCATTTCACTAAACAAATTGCAGCCTTAACTCATTTCCTTTTTCTTACTTATCTATTCCATGATAGTTTTATGACACTTTAAAACTACAATCATGAAATCATACGTTATCTTTTTTCTTTTCCTTACAGCTGTTTGCTTTGCAAATACAAATGAAACAAAGTCTTCGTTAAAGGAAGTCACCGTCTACCTTGATGGTGCCCAAATAACCAGAACTGCCACTGTAAACTTACCTGTTGGAACTTCAGAATACACCTTTCCCAAACTTTCCCCTTATATTCAGGAAAGCAGCATTCAAGTTTCAGGCTTGCAAAACGCCTCTATTCTCTCTATCAATTATGGTATCAACTATCTTTCCAAACAACCAAAAACCAAAGAAATAGAAACGCTTCAGGAGCAAATAAAATCCATTTTGGATCAAATTCAATTTGAAGATGATTTAATTGCTGGGTATAAAGAAGAATTGTCTATCATTCAACAAAATCGCCACTTGGGTAGTGACACGCAAGTGGTTTCTTTGGAAAAACTAAAGCAATTTGCCGCGTATTACAGACAACGAATTACCGAAGTGAATACTTTGATATATGAGTCTTACAAAAAGAAAAGGGATTACGAAGACAACATTGCCGACATTAGAAAACAGCTTCAAGAATATAATGTTGAAGAAAAAGTTCAGACTGGAGAAATCAAAGTGAAATTCAATACCACAATACCAACTGCCCTCAATATCACTTTAAAATATAATGTTAATAATGCGGGATGGTTCCCTACCTACGATTTAAAAGCCAACAGTATCAATGCTCCCATTGACATGCAATATAAAGCACATGTATACCAAAACACGGGTGTAGATTGGAACGATATAAAAGTGACGCTTTCTACCAGCGATCCCAACACCAATAACGAAAAACCAGATCTAGATCCTAAATACCTAAAATTTATAACCCGAAATAGTCATTACGAAAGAACACGAGCCACAAAAAGCTATAATTACAAATACAACCCAATGGTACAAACCGTATCTGGCATTGTAACTTCTGCTGCAGATGGATTACCTCTACCAGGAGTAAATGTTACGGAAAAAGGAACTAGCAATGGTGTACAAACCGATTTTGATGGTAAATATACCCTGCGAACCACTGGAGGCAAAGAGCTTGTATTTTCCTTTGTGAGTATGATGACGGAAGAACTCCCTATTCATTCCAGCATTATGAATGTAGCCTTGGAAGAAGATGTTTCTTCTCTTGACGAGGTAGTGGTTGTTGCTTATGGCACTGCAAGAAAATTTGACGACACTACTCCTGGCTATAAAAACAAAGTACAGGCCATGATGGATAATGAAAATTTAGATGATACTTCATACACCGGAGCAGTTAGTACCCTAGAAGGCAAAGTTGCCGGCCTAAATGTAAACATTAGAGGTATTAATTCAATCTCAAATTATAGTCAACCATTATATGTTCTTGATGGAGTTCCTATCTCCGAGAAGGAATTTGAAAACATCTCACCTAATAATATTGGTTCTGTAGAAATCTTGAAGGGTAGCGAAGCTTCGGGACTCTATGGAAACAAAGCATCAGATGGGGTCATTATGATTTCTACAAAAAAACTTACCGCTACGGGAGAAATCATTGAAGAAGGTGTCACCAACAAGCGTTTCGAAATACAAAAGGCCTACAGCATGCCTTCCAACGAAGACATCACAGTAATTGAAATTGATAAATTCTCGATTCCGGCAAGCTATTCCTATTATGCGGCACCTATCTTAAACGAAAATGTTTTTCTAACAGCAAAAATTGGGAATTGGGAACAGTACAACTTACTGCCCGCCGAAGCGAATATCTATTTTGAAGGCAGTTACTCAGGAAAAACCAATATCAACCCACAAACTACTACAGATACCTTAACCGTATCCCTTGGGGTTGATCCTAACGTGGTGGTGAAACGAAATCAAGTGAATGATTTTAAAAAAACCAATTTTATAGGAAACAATAGAATTATCAACAAAATGTATGAACTGGAACTAAAAAACAACAAACAAACTCCTATCGATATTGTGATTATGGACCGTATTCCAATCAGTCAAAACAAGGATATTAAAGTTGAGGACATCGAAACTGGAACCTCTCAGTACAATGATGAAAAAGGTTTGATGGAATGGAAAGCAGTACTTTCCCCTGGCGCTACAGATACTTTCAAATTTTCATACTCGGTAAAATATCCTAAGTACAGGCAAGTCAACCTATAAAGGCCCCAAAATCCCAGCACGATTACATCAACTTAAGCCTGTCTTCCGTTAGGCAGGAACCTCTTAAGTTCCCAGGTGAGACATGTCTAATCTCCCTTGGGTAGCAAAAAAATTGCTAGAAGCCTCGTGTTGGGATTTCTTTTTTATCAAAATTTAGACTGGATTTTGAATGCTGGAAATTAAGCTTCGGTTAACGAACCCCATTCCGTCCAAGAGCCATCATATACAGAAATATTATCATATCCAGACAATTCTGCTCCCAAGGCCAAAATACAGGCGGTAATGCCTGATCCACAGGAAAACGTAATCCCATCTTCAGGTTTAGCTAAATTAGAAAAAAGCTTTTTTAAGGCTTCCGTATCCTTAAAAACCCCATTTTCCATCAAGTCTGTATAAGGTAAATTCACCGAATTAGGAATAGAGCCACTCCGCAAACCTGCTCTTGGCTCCACTTCCAAGCCTTTGAATCTACTTTCCGAACGCGCATCAATGATTGTTTGAGTACCTTCTCTGGATTCCTTTAACATATCCTGAAAAAACTTCATGTATCTTGGATGGTAACTTCCTGTAAAATTCCCTTTAACACCCGTATAAGCAGCTTTAGGCTCCACTGCAAAACCTGACTTGATCCATTCTGGAAGTCCTCCGTCCAATACGGCTACATTATCATATCCAAAAGCTTTAAAAAGCCACCATGCCCTTGCACTTGAATAGATTCCTTGATCGTCATAGACCACAATTGCACTATCATTGTTGATTCCCAAGTTTTGGGCTTCCAAAACAAACTGCGCTTCCGATGGAAAGGTATTTGGAAATTCCCCAGATGCATCACTGAATTTCTGTTTCAAATCAAAAAATCGCGCTTGAGGAATCTGCACTCCTGATTCCGCTTTAGAATCGGCTGCCACAGCTTTTGGAATGGTTGCGTCCAAAACAACCAAATTAGGCGCTTCCAAATAAGCATTTAGCCATTCGGCAGACACCAAAGGGCTAGGTATTATAATAGGTTTCATAATTAAATTAAATTAAATTGATGTTTGTTGCTTGGTGTAGTTATCGTCCCAATTCCTTACATGAGGCTCCCCAAGTTTTCCAACCGATTTGGCAACAATCATGGATACCGCGGCATCCCCAGTTACATTTACCGTGGTGCGACACATGTCCAAAGGTCTGTCCACGGCAAAAATCAATGCTAAACCGGCTTCAGGAATGCCTGCTTGTGCCAAAACAATCACCAGCATTACCATACCTGCTCCTGGCACTGCCGCACTTCCAATGGAAGCCAAAGTAGCCGTAGCGATAATTCCCAATTGTACCCCAAAACTTAATTCCATACCAAAGGCTTGAGCGATAAAGACTGCTGCAACAGCCTGGTACAAACTAGTACCATCCATATTGATAGTTGCCCCAATAGGCAAGACAAAGCTAGTCACCTCTTCTTCCACCCCCAAATGCTCTTCAACCCGTTCCATGGTAACAGGAAGGGTTGCCGCACTACTACTGGTTGAAAACCCCAATAACTGAGCTGGGGCAATTCCGTTTAGGAAAAAAAGTGGCGATTTTTTTGTGAATAAGAATACCAAAATCACATATACCACCATCATGAGCAATAAACCCAAAACCACACAGAACGCATACCACCCCAAAGCAGCAAACAAATCGGTGCTAGGAGATTCAACCACTAAAGCAGCCAAAAGTGCAAATACACCAAAAGGCGCAAATAACATAATCAAGTCAATGAGTTTTAGAATGACTTCGTTAAAACTATCGAAGAATAACTTCACTGGTTGCGCTTTTTCCTCAGGAATCAGAATAAGGCCTATTCCAAAAATAATAGCAAAGAAAATCACTTGAAGCATATTGCCATTATCACTGGCGGCATTGAAAATATTACTAGGAACAATATCTTCTAAAGCCTGCAAAGGGCCTGCATTTTTCTGCTTTTCAGCAGCGGCAATTTTGGAATCGGCATCACCTTTATAACTTTCCACAAGTTCCATTCGTGTAGCCTCTGTAATGGAAGCCCCCGGTTTTATAAAATTCACCACCAAAAGCCCAATAGAAACAGCAATGACTGTGGTGAAAATATACAACCCAATGGTACGACCTCCCATTTTGGATAATTTTGAAATGTCCTTTAAATCGGAGACACCTTTAATCAAAGAAGCCAAAATTAAAGGCACTGCAATGAGCTTTAGCAAATTGATAAAAATGGTTCCAAAAGGTTTGATCCAATCGGTAATGAAGCCACTACCCCATTCAAATTTAGCCATTACTAGGGCAAAGACTACCCCTAAAACCATTCCCAAAATTATTTGCCAATGCAATGCCAGTTTCTTCATAGAATCATTGTTCTTTTAATTATTGATAAGATTTATTAAGCAACATGAAATCGGCCAAAACCAAGGCTGCCATAGCCTCCACAATTGGTATTGCCCTAGGAACTACACATGGATCATGACGTCCTTTCCCCTGCATTTCTACAATTTCTCCTTCTGCATTCAACGCTTCCTGCTTTTGCATTACTGTTGCCACAGGCTTAAAGGCCACCCTAAAATAGATATCCATACCATTACTGATCCCTCCTTGAATACCTCCCGAGAGGTTTGTTTTGGTAGAACCATCAGGGTTGAACAAATCATTATGCTCACTGCCTTTCATTTTGGTGCCACAAAACCCACTACCATATTCAAATCCTTTAACGGCATTGATGGACAACATGGCTTTACCCAATTCGGCGTGAAGTTTATCAAATACAGGTTCTCCCAAGCCAACAGGCACATTGTGAATCACACAAGTTACCGTTCCTCCTATGGTATCTCCTTCTTTTCTAATTTCCTTGATTCTGGCAATCATTTGCTCAGCCACTTCAGCATCGGGACAACGCACCGCATTGCTTTCCGTTTTGGAAAAATCAAGTGCTTGGTAAGGCTGTTCCAAATAAATATCACCAACAGAAGAGGTATAAGCGTTTATTGTAATTTTACCAAGGACTTGTTTGGCAATAGCACCTGCAACGACCCTTGACGCTGTTTCACGAGCAGAGCTTCTTCCGCCTCCTCGATAGTCTCTGGTGCCATATTTCTGTTGATAAGTGTAATCGGCATGACTTGGACGGTACACATCCTTAATATGGCTGTAATCCTTCGACTTTTGATTGGTATTGTGAATGGTAAAACCTATTGGCGTTCCTGTAGTAACACCTTCAAAAATACCCGACAAAAATTCCACAGTATCGGGTTCCTTACGTTGGGTAACAATGTCTGATTGGCCAGGTTTTCTTCTGTCCAATTCCTGTTGAATTGCCTCAAAATCCAATTGAATTCCCGGAGGACACCCATCAATAATTCCCCCAATTGCAATACCATGGGACTCCCCAAAAGTGGTGAGTTTAAATAACGTTCCAAAGGAGTTTCCTGCCATACTACTATTATTTTATGCTAATGTAATTGTATTCTCAGAGAATCAAAAATGTAAAACCACAAAGCTCTTATTTTATTCATTCCCACATAACAATATCTTAACAGAATGCTCACGGTTAATTAATTACATCTTAATCTTTAAGTAATAAAGAAAAGGGTTATTTGTACTAATCAATTTGATAAACTCTTGAAAATTAAAAGAAAAGTAGAAATCGCCGTAATCTCTGATGTCCATCTAGGAACCTATGGATGTCATGCCAAACAATTATTGACCTATTTAAACAGCATTCAACCTAAAAAACTCATTTTGAATGGCGACATTATTGACATTTGGCAATTTAGTAAACGATACTTTCCAAAATCCCACTTAAGAGTTATCAAGAAAATTATGGACATGTCTGCCGATGGTGTAGAAATCATCTATGTTACGGGCAACCATGACGAAATGCTGCGTAAATTTAGCGACATGAGCATTGGGAATATATCTATAGTAGACAAAGCCGTTTTGGAATTGGATGGCAAAAAGGCTTGGATTTTCCATGGAGATGTCTTTGATGTATCTATTCAGAACGCCAAATGGTTGGCCAAATTGGGCGGTTATGGTTATGATTTATTGATTTTACTGAACCGTCTCAGCAATTGGCTTTTGGAGAAATTAGGAAAAGAGAAATACTCCTTGTCCAAAAAAATTAAAAACAGCGTAAAGCGCGCCGTAAAATACATTAGCGACTTTGAACAAGTGGCTTCAGACCTTGCTATTGAAAATGGCTACGACTATGTGATTTGCGGCCATATTCACCAACCCAAAATGGTGATTAAAGAGAATAAATACGGAAAAACCATGTACCTGAATTCTGGGGATTGGGTGAAAAACTTCACAGCCTTGGAATACCAATTCAAACGATGGAAAGTCTACAGTTATAGTAAAGATAAGCTATCACCCTTCTATGCCGATGAAGATATCAAGGACATGGAAGTAAAGGATTTGATAGCAGCCATCACCATAGTAGACCAGCATTCCAAACTATAATTTACACCAAAGCCTGTCGCAAAACTGTGATGGGATGTAAGGCCTCTACCGAAGTTCCATCTTTTATCTGGTGTCTACAACTTGTTCCGTTAGCTGCAATAATGACATCTTTTGAAGCATTCCTAATTGCAGGAAATAAGGTTTGCTCACCAATGTTCATGCTCACTTCATAATGTTCCTTTTCATAACCAAAACTTCCCGCCATACCACAGCAACCACTAGGGATTAAGGTAACCTTATAGTTTTTAGGAAAATTGAGTACATCGAAACTAGATTTTTGATTGCTCAAGGCCTTTTGGTGACAATGTCCGTGAAATTTAATGGTCTTGGGCTCTTGGGTAAACTGCTCTTCTTTAATGTTTCCTAAATTGATTTCATTCTGAAAGAATTCCTCAAACAAAAATGTGTTGGCCGCAATAGATTTGGCTGCTTCCCTATCATCTGCCAACGTAAGATATTCGTCCCTAAAAGTTAAAATTGCTGACGGTTCAATACCTACTAAAGGGGTTTCTTTTGAGATTTTACTTTTGAACAATTCCACATTCTTATTAGCTACTGCCTTGGCTTGCTCTAACAATCCTTTAGATAGAAAACTCCTTCCAGATTCTACATTCTCCAAAACAATGATTTGGTAATTAAGGCGCTTCATCAATTCTAGAAAATCAACACCTATACTGGTGTCTAAATAGTTAACAAATTCATCATTAAACAGATAGATTGTTTTTACAGGATTACTTTCAATTAATTGATATTGAACCGATTTAAAAGTACTACTTAAACTCTTAGATGAAATCAAAGGAAGTGTTCTTTCTGGAGCTACCTGCATGATATTTTTCAATGCAGAAGCGATTGTTTTGTTGGAAAACATGAAGTTAGTAAGTCTTGGTGACAGACTCCCAAACCTGTTCACGGCATTATTGTAGGCGAACAATTTGGTACGCCAAGAGATGCCGTTTTCTTTTTGGTACTGATATAAGAACTCCGCTTTCAAACATGCCATATCTACACTGCTTGGACATTCACTGGCACATGCCTTACAGCTCAAACACAAATCGAAAACCTCCTTTAATTCCTCATGGTTAAACCTATTTGGTTTATCACTGTTGGTTAAAAATTCCCTTAAAGTATTTGCTCTAGCCCTTGTAGTATCCTTTTCATTTTGGGTTGCTCGATAACTTGGGCACATGGTCCCTCCAAATTCAGGTAGTTTTCTACAATCTCCCGAACCATTACATTTTTCGGCCTCTCGGAGGATACCTTGGGACTCCGAAAAATCCAAAAAGGTTTCTATTTCTGGTTCCTTTCTATCCGCAACATATCGCAAAGATTGGTCCATGGGAAATGCTTCTACTATCTTTCCAGGATTAAATATACCTTTAGGATCAAAAGCTGTTTTGATACGTTTGAGAATTTGATAATTTTCATCACCAATCATGAATGGTATAAACTCCCCTCTCACAATCCCTTCGCCGTGCTCCCCACTCATGGCTCCATTGTATTTTTTCACTAAATGGGCCACATCAGTCGTGATTTTTCTAAATAGCAATACATCGTCACTTAATTTCAAATTCAAAATGGGACGCAAATGCAACTCTCCAGCACCGGCATGCGCATAATAAATGGCCTTTTGGTCATACCCTTCCATTAGTTTTGTGAACTCGCTAATATAGGCATCCAAATCTTCTAGCGCGACAGCTGTATCCTCAATACAAGCAGCAGACTTTTTATCGCCAACCATATTCCCTAAAAGTCCTAATCCGGCTTTGCGCAATTCAATAGCCTTATCCATCTCATCCCCATATAACAAGGCATTTGCATAACTTTTGGTTTGTACTTCAATATCTTTCAATAAACTTGAAGCCATTACCTCTACTTCCGTTTTACTGTTAGCCCTCACTTCGCACATCAAAATAGCCTCGGGATCTCCTTCTATAAACTGCCTGTTTTGTTGCTGTGTTTTGTTGTGCTTGGTCAAATCCAGAATGGTTTTATCCATCATTTCGCAACTGTACAAATCGTGCTTCATTACTGGTACAACAGCCTTCATACAATCGGCTATTGAAGTAAAATGAAGCGCTATCATGATGCTTTCTGTAGGTGGTAAGACATCAAGTTGCAAGGTAATTTCTGTTGAAACGGCCAAAGTCCCTTCACTGCCCGTCAAAAGCTTACACATATTAAAAGATGTCTCAGTTTCCGAAAAAATTTCAGATTTTATCAATTCATCTATGGCATAGCCTGTATTTCTTCTGTGAATTTCTGGTTTGGGATAGGTGGCAACGATTCTCTCCAGAACTTCTTTTGATTCCAATTCTTCATAAATCGTCTTGTAAATACGTCCTTCTATATCCTGCTGCTTCATCTTTTCATGAAACTCTTCGCTTGAAATCGATTCAAATAGCACCGTATTTCCATCACTCAGAATGGTTTTTACAGCCAACACCTTATCCCTAGTGACTCCATATTTAATCGAAGTCGATCCCGAAGAATTGTTGCCAACCATCCCTCCAATCATACAACGATTGGATGTGGACGTGTTAGGAGAAAAGAAGAGACCAAAAGGTTTTAGATAGTTGTTTAAGGCGTCCCTAACCACTCCCGGCTCCACAGTTACGGTACGTTCCCTTTCATTGATATTTAGAATCTTTGTAAAATATTTGGAGACATCCACAACAATCCCGGGGCCCACACATTGCCCAGCCAAAGATGTCCCTGCCGTACGCGGAATCAAGGAAGTGTTATTGCTGCTTGCAAAGCTGATAAGAGCTTGAATATCCTTTTCAGATTTTGGATAAGCCACGGCCAAAGGTAACATTCTATACACCGAAGCATCAGTAGCATACATGGATTTCATTAAATCGTCATAATATAATTCGCCATCCAACTGGGCCTCTAATGTTTGCAAAGCCTTAGTCATTCCCTTACAATATTTTAAGTGATTTATGTCTTTAGAATTTCGACTAAATTAGAATAAGAAATCCAATTTTAACATATTTTCAACGTTATTCTTTACCAAGCCAATCCCAAAAGTTGTAATTTCGATTTAACAAATCTTAAACTTAAATTACTTATGAAAAAATTGTTTTTAATAGCATTAGCCTGTATTGGTTTTTCGTTTGCTTCCCAAGCGCAGATGATTTCTCCAAACGCCATTGGTCTACGCTTAGGTGATAGCGACGGGATTGGTGCTGAAATCTCTTACCAAAGAGCTCTTGGCCTGGACAATCGTTTGGAAATTGACTTTGGTTGGCGTGATGGTAACCACCATGACGGAGTTAAATTAACTGGAATCTACCAATGGGTTTGGAACATTGATGGCGGCTTTAATTGGTATGCAGGACCCGGAGGAGGATTAGCGTCCTATTCTTATGATGACTACTACCACAATGACAAATGGCACCATGATGAGCATGACACCTTTATATTTATTGGTGGAGATGTGGGAATTGAGTACAGTTTCGATTTCCCGTTATTGCTTTCTTTGGACCTAAGACCTGAATGGGGCTTTGGAAATGGAGACCACGACAATAATGATTTAGACTTTGATCTGGCCTTTGGGGTGAGATACCAATTCTAGAGCAAACAACATTCTTATAATAAAAAAACCACCTTTTACGGGTGGTTTTTTTATTACAAAGCAGAAGTAAATCACTTTAAATGACTACGCTGTTTTTTAAAGTTCTTTCGTAGATGGCTTCATATTGTGGTACGATTTCATGAATATCGAAATTAGCTGCTTGCGCCTTAGCTTGTTTTTTAAAGAGCTTAAGCGTTGATGGCTCTCTTAAAATAGTTAGAGCATTTTTACTCATCCCCTCAACATCCCCCACAGGACTTAAAAATCCAGAGACACCATTGATATTGACTTCTGGAATTCCTCCGGAATTACTGGATATAACAGGTACACTAGAAGCCATGGCCTCTAGAGCAGCCAAACCAAAACTTTCGGTTTCCGAGGGCAAAAGGAACAAATCTGAAAAACATAGAATCCTATCTATTTCATTACTATTTCCAAAGAATACCACTTTCTCCTGAATGCCCAATTCTTCACACAACCTTTCTGCGGGTTCTTTTTCCGGTCCTTCTCCTACCATCATCAATTTGGCTGGAATTTCCTTTTGAATATTATAGAAAATCTTCACTACATCTGTAATACGCTTCACCTTTCTAAAGTTACTGATATGGGTTATGATGCGTTCCTCTTCATTGGCCATCATACTACGTTGACAGTTGGTGAAATTGTTTCTGTGTTTACCCATATCAATAAAATTGGTCACCACATCAATATCCTTTTTGATATCGAACAAACGAAGTGTGTCCTGCTTTAAATCTTCAGAAACAGAAGTCACCGCATCCGATTTATTGATGCTAAAAGTAACCGCCGGTTTATAAAAGGGATGACTTCCTACCAAGGTAATATCAGTTCCATGCAAAGTGGTTACAATAGGCACATAAATGCCCTCCTCAATCAACATTTTTTTGGCCATATAAGCCGCATAAGCATGCGGGATGGCATAATGAACGTGCAAGATTTCAATACCGTGCAATTTCACCATATCTACCAACTTACTGGAAAGTGCCAACTCATACGGTTGATAATGGAATAACGGATATTCCGGCACATTCACCTCGTGAAAATGCACATGGCTTCCCAAAAGCTCTAACCTCACAGGCTGTTTATATGTAATAAAATGAACTTCGTGCCCACGTTTGGACAATTCTATACCTAATTCGGTAGCTACAACCCCACTTCCTCCAAAAGTAGGATAACATACTATACCTATTTTCATGATTTAATCTTCAATGGCCTCGTAAATGAGACGTTGTATTTCAGTTCGAATATTTTCCCTCAGCAATAAATTCTTTCCTGCCGTTGGGTACGTTCTATTTGCCAAAAATACATATACTATTTCTTCTTCTGGGTCTGCCCAGGCATAAGTTCCCGTAAAACCTGAATGCCCAAAGCTTGTCATGGACAAACAACCACAGGTAGGACCACTATCTCCCAATTGTGGCTTATCGAATCCAACCCCGCGTCTGTTATCGGCATCGCAATAGTAACAGGTGTTGAATTTCTCAATAGTTTCAGGTTTTAGATAGCGCCTACCACCATAAAATCCTTTTTGCAGATACATTTGCATAATCTTGGCCACATCATTGGCATTACTGAATACCCCAGCATGGCCACCCACCCCATTTTCCATGGCTGCACCCATATCGTGCACATAGCCTTGAATGGTTTGATAGCGGTAATAATCATCCACTTCAGTTGGCACTATTTGTGAATTACTGAACAATTTGGATGGGTTGTATGTGGTATGGTTTGCCCCCAAAGCTTTATAAAAATGTTCCTGAACCAATTCGTCCAAAGGTTGGTCGTAAAAACCTTCAATATATTTCTTCAAAATATAATAGGGCATATCACTATAGCGGTAACCTGCTTTGGGAAGCAATTCGCTTTCCATTATTATTTTTTGCATGGTGTCTGGATAATCATACCTTAGATAGACTTCGTCCGCGACCTTAATATTGAACTTTGGGCTCGGTTTTCGTCTGTAATACTCTGGACTTGGCTTTTTCAAGGAATCCAAAGTAGCCGTATAAAAAGGAATCCAAGGCGTTAAACGAGCACAATGCGAGAGCATTTCCTTAATAGTAATGTTCCTTTTATTGGACTCTTTAAACTCTGGAAGAATTTTAGACAATTTAGTGTTCAAACTAATCTCACCACGCTCTTCCAATTCCATCACCAAAGGTAGCGTTGCTAAAATTTTTGTAAGCGATGCTAAATCGTAGATATCATTGGATTTTACCACTTCATCTCCTTCGTAAGTGTGTTTCCCGAAATTTTTATTGTAAATCACCTTTCCTTTTCTGGCAACCAACAATTGAATTCCTGGAGTCATTTCGTTGTAAACGGCATAATTAGCAACAGAATCCAGTTTCCTTAATTTTTCTGAACTCATCCCTACACTTTCTGGCAGACCATAGCCCAACAACTCTATATCGGTATATTCCACACCATCACCAACCTTAAAATACTCACCTGCCGATACGGGTAAATGTCCTTTTGCAGGCAAAGCTCCAAAGAGGATTTGCGCCGATTTTTCCTGAGCAATCTTACTGTTTTGGTAACTAACCACAATACTCTCAATGTTTTCAATAGATTGCAGATCCATTAAGGCATATGGACGTACAAACACATCTAAAATCACGTTATTGGTTCTGGCTATTTCATATAACCACACCAACTCTTGATTAGTAAACTGGTACGGTTTCCAAGGAGATGCATTCGATTTATGCAAACCAATGATAACGGTATTGTAATTTTGAAGTTTGGTAAGAAGTTCATCTAAATTATCTGCACTTACTTCGTGCACCTTAGTATATTTTTGAAGCTCATTTAAAAACACCGATCCATCATCATCTCCAAATTTTACATAAGCAATCTTTTTAGTGTCCAAATGTCTAATAGGTAATACCTGCTGCTTGTTACGCACAACAGTAATAGCAGATTCCATCAATTGACTATATAGTAAATCGTCCTTAAGTCTGTTAAGGTCTTCCTCCAATTGTTCGGTCTCAATTGGTACATAATGGTCCAACCCGACTTTGTATTTGGCCATTAAAATTTTCTTTACCGAATGAGACAAACGCTCTTCAGAAATCACTCCTTTAGCATAGGCTTCTCCCAATTTAGATACGCCAGCAGGCACATCTTCAGACATCAACAACACATCGTTTCCTGCCAAAAAGGCCGTTAGGTCCACATCACCAGATTCGCTGTAATTAGACACTCCTTTCATTTCCAAAGCATCTGTAAAAATCAACCCTTGAAATTGAAGACGTTCACGTAAAATATCGGTAACTATTCTCTCTGACAAAGAAGATGGATAGCCTTGCCTAGGTTCTAAACTAGGTACATTTAAATGTGCCACCATCACACTGGACAAACCTTCCTTAATCAACCTTTTATAAGGGTAAAGCTCTATAGAATCAATACGTTTTTCATCAAACCCAATAGTAGGTAATGTTTTATGGGAATCCCCTTCGGTATCCCCATGACCTGGGAAGTGTTTAGCATTGGCCAAAACACCAGCGCTCTGCATTCCCCTCATAAATGCCAAGGCCTTGACCGTTACATTATCGCGATCTTCACCAAAAGAACGATTTCCAATAATGGGATTGGCCGGATTGGTGTTGATATCTACCACAGGTGCAAAATTGAAGTGTACGCCCAAACGCTTACAGTGCTCCCCTACTTGATACCCGGTTTGTTGAACCAAGGCATTATCCTTAATAGCTCCCAAAGTCATATTCCATGGAAAGGCATAAGTGGAATCCAAACGCATGCTCAAACCCCACTCCGCATCCATACCAATAAGCATTGGAACTTTTGACAGGGCTTGTAGCTCATTGTTGAGTTTAGCCTGCCTTACAGGACCTCCTTTAGAATAAATGATCCCACCAATATGATGTTCTGTGATTAAGTTTTCAATCTTTTCCCTTGTCTTAGCATCTTGACTTGAAAACACCTGCACCATAAACAATTGCCCAAGCTTTTCCTCCAAGGTCATGCCATTATAAATACTGTCCACCCATTTTTGTTGAGCCACAGGATTTTCTGCTAATAAGGGATTGATGGAGGTATTGTTTTGCATTGGACTTGATTGTGCCCAAGGGTAGTAAAAACAGGATAAAAGTATGATAGAAGTTAGGGAATATATGTATTTCATAAAGGTATTTAGGCCAAAGAATTAATTATTAGCCAAAATAATACTTTTACAAGGAAGTGTAAAAAACTTTAAGACAGTTTTATAAAGAAGCTACTAACAATACCAAAAAATAAAAAGAAGCTGCTTTTGATTATAAAGGCAGCTTCTTTTTGATATCATGATAATTTTGGACTAAGGATTTTTATAAAAATCTAGAATGCCAGCTATCCTTGGCCGGCACTTCCCAATTCTCATTAAACTCAGCAATATTGGTCACCAAATTATTGAAAACGATTGTATTTTGCGATACTGCCTTGTCCTTGGCCATCTTTTTAAAATCGATCAAACTTTTGTATGCAATGAACTCTCCCTGTTTATAGGACACGTTCATTTTGTCCAACAAATCCACATTATACTCCTTTTCCAATTGTTGAATAAAATTCACCGAAGCATCAATGGAACACCCTGTAGCCTTGTTTAAACTTTGGTTTAAAGCAATTACAATAAAGCGCTTATACATTATTTTGAATCCTGCATGCAAATCACTGCCGTGGGCTGTCCAATTACGGATAAATTCATCCAATTTAGTTTCCAATTCCCGAATTTCTGTATCTGTAAAAGTTCTATTGGCCTGGTAGATCCAAACTCTAGATTCTTCTGGTAATGTATCGAAATCAACTAACATAGCTCTTTGTTTTTTATGCACACAAAAGTACAACTTTACATCTTAATTTAATTCACCAAATCTATATGTCTGTCGTGGTAACCCAATAAATACAAAACACCATCCAGACCAATACTTGATATGGAACTTTGGGCATTGTTTTTTACTGTTGGTTTGGCATGGAAGGCAATTCCCAAACCTGCCAAATTCAACATAGGTAAATCATTGGCCCCATCACCCACAGCAATGGTTTGACTAATATTGATTCCCTCTTCTTCTGCTATTTTTTTAAGATATTCGGCCTTTTTCTCTCCGTCCACAATTTCTCCAAGATAACCTCCAGTCAATGCCCCATCTTTAATCTCCAATTGGTTAGCATACACATAGTCTATCCCTAACTCCTTTTGCAAATAGTGACCAAAATAGGTAAAGCCTCCAGATAAAATAGCAGTTTTAAAACCGTAACTTTTTAAGGTATCTATCAATCGTCTAGCTCCTTTGGTAATCGGTAAATTTACCGCTACAGACTGAAGCACTTCCTCGCTCAAGCCCTCAAGGAGTTTCATACGCTTAGTAAAACTTTCCTTGAATTCTATTTCACCCTGCATGGCAGATTCTGTAATGGCTTTTACTTGATCGCCTACCCCTGCCAATTCAGCCAATTCGTCAATAACTTCAGTTTGTATTAATGTAGAATCCATATCGAAACAAACCAAACGTCTGTTTCTTCTATAAATATTGTCTTCCTGAAAGGCAATGTCGACATCTAAGTCATGTGAAATTTCCATAAACTTTTTGGTGAACTCAGATTTATCGTCAATCTGCCCTCTAATGGAAAGTTCAATACAGGCTCTAGGATATTCTTCTTCCTTAGACAAAGAAATACGACCTGTAAGACGTTTAATCGCATCGATGTTGAGATTTTTTTCTGAAATAACCGCAGTAACCTTAGCAATCTGCTCAGCCGATAATTTTTCGCCTAAAATGGTCACGATATAACGATCCTTTCCCTGTAAATTCACCCAGTTTTCGTAGTTCTCTAAGGTGATCGGAGTAAATTTTGCAGTAATCCCTAGCTCATAAGCTTTAAAAAGTAAATCCTTTAATACCGCAGCCGATTTGGCCTTCGACTTAATTTCAAACAAAATCCCCAAAGAAAGCGTATCATGAATATTGGCCTGACCAATATCTAGTACCTTCGCATCATACTCTGCCAATACCGCTGTTAAATTGGACGTTAAACCAGGTTTATCCTGCCCTGAAATATTTAAAAGGAAAATCTCATTAGCCATACTATCGTTTTTTTAAACCTTATAGCTGTAAAATTCAATATTCTATTTGAAAAATAAAAGCTTTGCATTAAACAAAGCTTGATATTTAAAGATTCAGTATGATTTCAAAAGATTTGCTAATCTTTCATCAAAGAAAAGGCTTAAAACAACCTTGAAAAATGAGATTTTTTAACGCCGAATACTTAAAGGTTTTCTGCATTTGCAATCAATTCAGCAACATCGAGCACCTGAATAGAATCTTCCTTCTCTTTAGCTTTCACCCCGTCGGTCATCATGGTATTACAATACGGACATCCGGTTGCAATGATGGACGGTTGTGTTTCCAAAGCATCTTCGGTTCTTAACACGTTAATGTCTTTGTCTCCTTTTTCTGGTTCTTTAAACATCTGTGCTCCACCAGCTCCACAACATAAAGCAGTTTGCTTATGGCGCTTCATTTCAACCAAATCCACTCCTAAAGCTGTCAACAAGGTTCTTGGCGCCTCGTAAACTTCATTGGCACGCCCTAAATAACAAGGGTCATGAAACGTGATACGTTTTCCGTTCAAGGTAGAACTGCTTTCTATTTTCAAACGTCCATTGTGCATCAATTCTTCTATATATTCTGTATGGTGCTGCACTTGGTACTGCCCTCCCAAAGCTGGGTATTCATTTTTTAGTGTATTATAGGAATGCGGGCAAGCAGTAACAATACGTTTCACCTCGTAGCCATTCAGCAATTCTATATTCATCATGGCCTGCATTTGGAAAAGAAACTCGTTACCGGCACGTTTGGCAACATCGCCAGTACAACTCTCTTCTGTTCCCAAAACAGCAAACTCTACTTGCGCTTTGTTTAACAACTTAACAAAAGCTCTGGTTATTTTCTTAGCTCTATCATCATAGCTTCCAGCAGACCCCACCCAAAACAAAATTTCAGGTTCTTTGCCTTCGGCCATATAGTCGGCCATGGTTTTTACTATAAGTTGTTCCATCTTATTTTTCGTTTTGTAGTTTATACATTCCTGTCCTTAAATATTGGAATGCCATACTAGTTTTCATCTACCCAGTTTAAACGATCCATCTGGTTATATGGCCAAGGGGCACCGTTGTTCTCGATGTTACTCATCATGTTATTCAATTCCATTGGCGCAGCACTCTGCTCCATCACCAAATAACGTCTCATTTCCAAAATAATGGATAACGGATCTATGCTCACCGGACAAGCTTCCACACAGGCATTACAGGTAGTACAAGCCCAAATTTCTTCATGCGAAATATAATCACCCAACAACTGTTTACCATCATCTTTGAATTCCCCATTGTTGGCATCGATATTTTTACCAACTTCCTCCAAACGATCACGGGTGTCCATCATGATCTTACGAGGAGATAATTTCTTCCCTGTTAAATTCGCAGGACATTCACTGGTGCAACGCCCACATTCTGTACAGGTATACGCATTTAACAACTGCACCCAACTTAAATCCTGAACATCGCTTGCTCCAAATTTTGCAGGTACTTCCTCATCTGCACCTTCTTCCGGCATGGCATAAGGATCTGCATCGGGATCCATCATCATTTTTACTTCAGCAGTTACTGCTTCAAGATTGTTAAATGCTCCTTTAGGTTTTACCTTCCCAAAATAAGTGTTTGGGAACGCCAGTAGAATATGAAGATGCTTTGAAAAGTATAAATAATTAAGGAAAACCAAAATTCCCAAAATATGCAACCACCAAGCACTACGCTCTATAACATGTAACGTCCCTTCAGAAGCTCCTGAAAACAATGGAGAAATAAATTGACTGATCACATTTCCAGATTGCATTTCTTGAAAGTGAGGGTCGGTAGCATTCATAACCAAAAACAAGGTCATCAACACCATTTCAAAGTAAAGGATGAAATTAGCATCATTTTTAGGCCAACTGGTCATTTCTGGTTTCCAAAATCTTTGTAGCTTGATAATGTTTCTTCTAATCCAAAAGATAACCACAGAAACAAACACCAAGAAGGCCAAAATTTCAAAAGAGCCTATTAGAAACCCATAAAAACCTCCCATAAATGAGAACAACCGGTGCTTTCCGGTTAGACCATCAAGAATAATTTCAAGTACCTCGATGTTGATAATGATGAATCCTAGATATACAATAATATGTAGAATTCCTGCAACGGGACGACGAACCATTTTACCTTGACCTAAGGCAATTCTAATCATGTTTTGCCAGCGTTGATCCTTATGATCGCTGACATCAACATCTTGTCCCAATTTAATATTACGGACTAATTTCTTTACATTTTTAACGAAGTAGCCGATGCCCAGTGCCAGAGCCACGGCAAAAAGTATGTTTGGAATATAGTTCATTTGTGTAAGTGTAGTCGTTTATTCCCCAGAATCGGAATCTTTTATAAGGTTACCTTCGGCATCATATTGATTGGCTTTCTTGCCAAACACCGAAAAATGCACATAACGTTTAGGGTTTAATTTTAGGTCTTGTAATAGCTCTTCCAATTGTTTGGTAGCACCTTCCAAGTTATCATAGAGTTTGTCGTCCTTCAAGAATTTACCCATAGTACCATCGCCATTTTCAATTCCTGAAAGCAATTGATTCAAGTTGTTCATGGAGCTTTGTAAATCTCTAGCTGCACCTGCCAAATCCACTTGTGAAATAGAATCTGAAATTTTGGAGAAGTTACCAAAAGTATTTTCTGCGCTGGAAAGTGTGCTTTTTAAACTTTCCTGATTTTCCGCCAATATTTTATTCAAACCGTTAGCTGTATTTTTATAGGCAACAATGGTTTGATCCAATTCTGCCAAGGCCACACTCAAATTCTTCTTGTTTTCGGCACTAAAAATGGAATTGATATTTCTTATGGCTTCATCGGCACTTACCATTACCATTTCAATTTTTTCCTGTAAAGGTGTCAAGCGTTGGTTTACCAATTCAGAAAGACCGTCTTTAGTCTTTGATTCCAAGAAGGTTTCCGTTTTCGCTGGAGAGGCGCCGTCAAATGCAGGGATAATGGCCACGGCCTTCCCTCCTATCAATCCAGCTTCGTATAATTCCGCCGTACTGTTTTTAGAGAACTCGAAATCATTGGTGATTAATAATTTCACTACCAATTTCCCTGAACCATCTTCCTTGAATTTAATATTTTGAACCTTCCCTACAATTTGCCCGTTAATAGTTACTGGAGCAGATGGTGTCAAACCTTCAACATTATCGTAAACGGCATAATACGTACGTGAAGAATCCAGTAGGTTCTCACCCTTTAAATAATTGAATAAGAAAATAAGTAAGGCTATTCCTGAGATAACCAATATTGCGGTTTTAACTTCTCTTGAGATTTTCAATGTGAATTTGTATTTGGTTGCTCACAAAATTAGTGATAAATATATTAAGAATACTTTTAATTGGTAGCAGTTTTAAGCGCTTCGGAAAGATCTATTCGCACACCATTTTTGTAGGCCACAATAAAACTGCCACTGTACCCCTTTTGTTTGGCCACCTCTTGGAACTTTTGAATTTCGTTATAATCGGAAGTTTCACCATAAAAATACTTATAGGTATTTCCTGCTTTTTCCATAGAAGACACTTCCAATCCGTTGAAATTATATGGCTTTAATTTTAATCGTTTCGAGCTTGCCGCAATCTGAACCTTAAAGGTAACATCCTTATAAACTTTGGGTAATTCCGTTTCTATTTCCAATTCTGTTTCGGTGGCCATTGCCAACTCATCATCATCAAAAATATTTTCACCTACATTCTGCTCTAGGTACTTTTTATAACTCACTACCGCATTTTTAATAGAATTCGCCATTTGACTTTGCCCTGATCCCGAGTGCAAATACTGTCCTTCTGGCTTATAAGTCAAAAAACCCACCTCAATCAACACACTTGGCATATACGTATTATGTAACACCCACAAACTGGCCTGTTTGATTCCACGGCTTTTACGCTTTAAAGAATTTAAAAAATTATCCTCTACCATTCTTGCCAAAAGAATACTATTATGGGTGTATTCTTCCTGCATGATAGAAATTCCAATCATGGATTCAGGAGAATTAGGATCGAATCCTGCGTAGTGCTTCTCGTGATTACTTTCCAAAAAGATTACCTCATTTTCCTTTTTGGCAATTTCAAAGTTTCGCTGATCATTAGCTTCTCCCAGCACAAAAGTCTCCGTTCCATGGGCCGAAGAACCGTGAGCATTACAATGAACTGACACAAACAAATCGGCGTCTGCCCTGTTGGCTATGGCTGCACGTTCGCGCAATTCCACAAACACATCGGTTTTACGCGTATAAATCACCTTAACATTGGGCAATTTTTCTAAAGCAGAACCTAAATCCAGTACAATTTTCAAGGCAATATCCTTTTCTTTATAGCCATTTCCCAAATTTCCAGGATCATGCCCACCATGTCCTGCATCCAAGACCACCACAAATTTGTCCCGATCCTTTCTTGGTGTTGCAGCAAATGTTAAAGAAATTGCAAATAATACGATTATTGATAATAAGTACGTTCTCATAAATGTTTTCAACGACAGAATATCTTTATTTATTACCTAAAAAATTGAGGCTGAGTTAATTTTTAAATTTTAATTGAATAATAATTAATCCCAAAAAAATATATGTAATTTTGGCTTTTCAAAAACCGAGCCATACTTTTACAAAAATACATTTAAAAGCGTTGCGTACAAACATCTTTCAAATACTTTTTAGCCTAAGTTTTACAGTGCTTATTAACACTTTGGCGTTCGCTCAGGACTTACCAAAACCAGTCGAAACCATTAAACCAAAAGTAGAAAGAGACACCCTTGATGTGGTTGCCGATTCCCTTCTGGCAGCCCCCCTAAATATAAAGGAATCAGACTCCATAAGTACCGATTCCATCCCGAAGAAAAAAGAGTTCCTAACGGGTATTGTAAAGTACCGGGCACAGGACTATGTTTCCATGAACCAAAAAACACAAAAAATCACTCTGTACAACCAGGCTGAAGTATTGTATCAGGACATGGAAATCAAATCGGGAGTTATCGTAATTGATTACAGCAAAAATTTGGTTTACGCGGGAAGATTGAAGGATTCTGCTGGTGTTTATACCCAACCACCTATATTCAAACAGGGAAGCAACGTAGTGGAACCAGATTCCATTATTTTCAATACCGAAACCAAAAAGGCCTTGATTTTCAATTCCAAAACCGAACAAAGTGGCGGAACCATCATTGCCGATGTTACCAAAAAAGAAAATGATTCGGTATATTTTATAAAACGAGGGAAATTCACCACTTCAGAAAATCTAGATGACCCTGAATATTACTTTTTGATGCGTAAAGCAAAGGTAGTTCCTAATAAAAAAGTGGTTACTGGATTTACCAACATGTTTATTTATGACGTACCTACGCCAATTGGTTTGCCTTTTGCGTATTTCCCTATGACCAAAACTCAAACCTCTGGAATTATATTTCCTTCTTTTGGAGAACAAAACGACAGAGGGTACTTTTTACAAAATGGGGGATATTATTTTGCTATTAGCGACTATACTGATTTGGCCGTTTTAGGAGATTATTATACCAATGGAAGTTATGGTTTGCGTATAGAAAACAATTATGCGCTCAGGTACAAATTTAGAGGAAACCTTAGTTTTAGATATGAAAATTTAATTAGTAGCGAACGTGGTTTTCCGGATTATTCTAGATCTACAATTTACAACATTAGGTGGTCCCACAGCCAGGATTCCAAAGCCAATCCAAACTCGCGCTTTTCTGCCTCGGTTAACTTAGGAAGTAGTACCTACTACCAACAATCCATTAACCAATACAATGCTGCCAACTTTTTGAATAATACCATGTCTTCCTCGATCTCCTATTCTAAGACTTTTCAGGGGGAGCCACAAACAAACTTAAGCCTTACTGCCACTCATTCTCAAAATACTCAAACCGAACAGATCAATATGACACTTCCAACCTTACAGGCTAGTGTTGGTCGTGTTTTTCCATTTGCACCAAGGGAAGGCACCAAAAAGGGTGCATTTCAAAACATCAATTTTCAATACAATGTTCGGGGGGAAAATAGAATCCAAACCACCGATTCATTGTTCTTCAAACCAGAAATGTTTGATGATGCCAAAATTGGCATGAAACATAGTATTCCATTAAGTACTAACTGGAAATTGTTTAAATATTTCAGTATGAGTGCCAGCACCAATTTTGAAGAAAACTGGACACTTAATACTATTAAGAAATATTATGACGAATTTGAAGATGAAGTGGTTACCATAGACCGTAAAGGTTTTGACAGCTTTAGAACCTACAACTTTGGGACTAGTTTAGGAACGACTATTTACGGAATGTGGGATTTCAAATTGAAAGATAAAGATCCTAAAATTCAAGCCATCAGGCATGTTATGCGTCCTTCGGTAAGTTATAACATCAATCCGGCTTTCGACCAATATTATGAAACCTTCGAAGTGATTTCCGCAGACGGACTTACCACAAGAGAAGTAGAATACAGCCGTTTTGAAGGTTCCATCTTTGGATCTCCAAACAAAACTTATGGAAGCTCTGTAGGGATTTCCCTTTCCAACAATTTAGAGGCAAAAGTTAAGGATAGAGACTCTACAGCTACCGAAGCTAAAAAAGTGGTTTTATTGAACAACTTGAACTTCTCTACTTCCTACAACATTGCAGGAGATTCATTGAACTGGAGCCCTGTAAGGGTTTCGGGAGGAACACAGATTTTAAACAACAAGATGAGCATCAACTTCGGGATGACCTTAGATCCGTATGCTCTAGACAACAATAATCGTAAAATAGATAAGTTCAATATTGAAAATGGCGGAAGCTTGTTCCGTATGACTTCTGCCAGTATGAACATGAGCTATACACTTTCTAGCGACACATTTAAAGGAGAAACCGAAGAAGACAAACGTGCCATAGAAGACAATGTCAGAAGCGGTGGGCGTGCCGATGACCTTTTTGGGAAGAATGAGGACTTTGCCGATAAACGCTTGAGTGATGACAGTGGTAAATCCAAAGCCGATGAAAACTCCGAATTCTATAAATATGAAATTCCTTGGAGTTTGCGTTTGGCCTATGCCGTGAACTACTCCAATTCTGCTAGGCAAAATGAAATCTCTTCACATTCCTTAATGTTCTCTGGAGATATCGATTTGTCGCCTCGTTGGACGGTTGGTGCCTCTTCCGGTTACGATTTTAAAAATCAAGGATTCACTTATACTCAATTACGCTTTGAACGCGACCTTTTAAGCTGGAGAATGAACTTTAGCTGGATTCCATTCAGTAGTCGTAGCTCTTGGAATTTCTTTATCGGGATTAAATCCAGCTTGCTTAAAGATCTTAAATACGATAAACGCAAACAACGTGACCAACAACTATAACATCATGAAAA
Organism: Mangrovimonas sp. DI 80; assembly: GCF_001975575.1. NCBI lineage: Bacteria > Pseudomonadati > Bacteroidota > Flavobacteriia > Flavobacteriales > Flavobacteriaceae > Mangrovimonas > Mangrovimonas sp. DI 80. The sequence goes on from NZ_MSDT01000005.1 coordinate 343,538, forward strand.
CAATCATCAACACTCCTAAAGCCCCTGCGCCAATAGGCCCTTATAACCAAGCCGTGTTAACGGGAAACACCCTTTACACTTCTGGGCAAATTGCCCTAAATCCAGACACTATGGAATTGGTGATGGATGATATCCAAACCGAAACAAAACAAGTGATGGAAAACCTTAAGGCCGTTTTGGAAGCAGCCGACATGAACTTTGAGAATGTAATTAAATCTTCCATTTTCATTAGCGATATGGACAATTTCTCAAAGATAAATGAAGTTTACGGCGCTTATTTTGATGAAGCTACGGCGCCCGCAAGAGAAACTGTTCAAGTAGCAAAATTACCAAAAGCGGTGAATGTGGAAATCAGTATGATTGCAGTTAAATAAGGATTAAAATACAAAATAAAAAAGGCCCAATAATTATTTATTGGGCCTTTTTGTCTAGTAAATATAAGCTTAGCAACTTGACTTATTCATAAGAAGCTATCCAAGCATTTATTTTTTGTTCCAATAATTCCAAAGGCACGCAACCTGTTTCCAATACTTGGTCATGAAATGCTTTGATATCGAAGTTATCACCCAAAGCCTTTTGGCTCTTTTTACGTAATTCAATGATTTTTAACTGTCCAATTTTATACGACAGGGCTTGTCCCGGATTAGCCATATAACGTTCTATTTCACTAATAATCTTGGATTCGGATTTCGCTTCATTTTGCAAGGAATATGCTATGGCTTCTTCCCGAGTCCACCCTTTTGCATGAATCCCAGTATCGACCACCAACCGAATGGCTCTATGTATTTCAGCTCCCAACATTCCCAAATATTGATAAGGATCCTTGTACAACCCTAGCTCCGTCCCCATAGACTCAGCATAAAGCGCCCAACCTTCTCCAAAAGCACTATACCACAAGGTTCTTCTAAAATCAGGTAGTTCTTCATTTTCCTGTGCCAAGGAAATCTGGAAATGGTGACCAGGAATGGCTTCATGCAAAAACAAATCCTCCTTATCAAAAATATTGTACTCTGTCACATTTGGAATTGGTGTATAAAAAATTCCCGGACGGGTACCATCCAAAGATCCCGAGCTATAATTGGCAGCCGCCGATTTTTCCCTAAAAGGCTCTGTTCGCCTAACTTCAAATGGTGTTTTGGGCTGCTTCCCAAACAACTTATTCAATTGAGGTTTCATCACATTGTGGATACTGTCATAAAAGGCAATCACCTGTGAACGCTCCGTAAAAGGCATTAAAGCCTTATCCGTTCTTACAAAGTCAAAAAACGCATTCAAATCACCTTTAAAACCAACTTGCTCCTTGATTTTTTCCATTTCCTTTCGGATACGGGCAACTTCATTTAAACCAATTTGATGGATTTCCTCAGCGGTTAAATTGGTAGTAGTGTAGAACTTTATTTGATGATTGTAATAGGCAGTGTCGAGCGGTGTTGCAGCAATACCGCTACTCCTTCGGCCAGCAGGCAAATAGGAGTCTTTAAGAAAGGTTGCCATATCGCTATATGCAGGAATCACCTTGTCATTAATCATTGCCTGATATTCTGAAGTAAGACGATCTTTCGAAGCTTGATCAAAATCCTCAGGCATCAAGTTAATCGGACCATAGAACAAATGTGCTCCTGCTGGACCATTTGCCAAGGATTCAAACTGAGGAATTACCTTTACAATCAAAGATTTTGGCAGTACATAACCTTCCGTCATTCCAAGCTGCATCTTGGATTTTGCCGTAGCGAGCCAAGTTAAATAGCCATCCACACGCTTTAACCAGTTTTCGTAATCTTCAACAGTTTTAAATGGTTGCGCCGTAGAACCGCTGGCCAATTGATTGAAATCCAAATTCAAAGACCACATTTGGTCTATAGGCATCAAATCTTTCTTAAAACCTAAAGCCTCCAATTTAATATTGCAATCCCACAACAAAACTGCTTTACTCATTTGCTCCGATGGATTCAGCAAGGAATCGGCAATATCACCAAAAACAGTTTTATATTTTTCATAAAATGCCTTTTCCTTTGCTTTATAGGCTTCCGAAAGATAATTGGGAAACTGACCATTGTAACGGTTGTCTCCCGCCTGTGTAGCTAACAGTGGATCCAACACCAGTTTCTCTTGGTTAAAATCCTTCAACAATTTGGAAAAAACAGTACTTATTGAATCATCTTTAACCGCAGGGGAACTCGTCTCCTTTTTACATCCTTGCAGAGCCAGAAAAGCAGCACAGCAGATAATAATTTTCTTCATTGATTATTTGTTTTGCCCTCTAAGATATTAAAATAAGTGAAGTTTGAAGATCTTTATCAGCTAGTTAGAAAAACACTTAATCATTTAACCCTTTTCCTTCTAACATTTTTGGAATACATTTTTCAATTCTAGAGCTTCGAGTCTTGGATTGTTTAGCACTGGAAAAGAATAACAAGTATGCACGTTGTCTTCCGGGAGTCAGGCTTTCAAAAGCAGTTTTCAGATTTAGATTGGAAGCTAAAACATCTTGAAATTCTTCTACCATGATAAATTCCGAAGTTGGCTTCATTTTAACTTCCAAACCAGCCCGTTCCACTTCGATAGCCTCAAAAACATAGGCCTTTACGGTAGCCGACAAATCCCAAATTTCTTGAAGGCTTGTAAAACGTAATTGCCTTGCAGCTTGCACGTTTTTGGTTTGCTGCACCAAAATACCTTCAGGGTCTTTTAACAGAGCTCCTTTATGGAATAAAAGGGCACAATAGTCCTTAAAACCATGAATCAAGACCACATTTTTGCCGTTTATGGAATAACAAGGTTTTCCCCATTTTAATTCCTCCGTCATGCCACATTCAGCAACAATGTTCCTTAAAACTTCAAATTCCTTTTGCCATTTTGAGGATTGGCTTAAAAATGCCTCTACTTTGGGATTCATTTCTTTTAAATTTTAAAGCCAATTTAGAAATTTATTACCTAATGACTTGCATATCTTGTTTCTATTGGAATTTTATAAAAAAACGTCTGAATTACATCCTCATAAATCTTCAATTGTTGACAACTATATATCTACAAAATACACCGTTTACAAAACAAACTTGTATTTTTAGGAATAACCAAATTATCATTCCATGCGTATAGAACAAGATTTAAAACTCGGTTTTAAGGATGTTATGATCAGACCCAAAAGGTCCACCCTTAAAAGTAGGTCCCAAGTGAACCTGGAACGGGAATTTACCTTTTTGAATAGTAAAATTTCTTGGAAAGGCGTTCCTATTATGGCTGCCAACATGGATACCGTTGGTACTTTTGAAATGGCCTTGGCTTTGCATAAAAAACAGCTTTTTACAGCTATTCACAAACACTACTCCCCTTCAGAATGGACCAATTTCTTGAACTCAGCACCTAGTGGTATCGAAGATTACATAGCCCTTAGTACAGGTACAGGCAAAAAAGACACCGAGCGTTTGCACGCCATTTTCAGTCAAAATTCCCAAATAAAGTTTATTTGTATTGATGTTGCCAATGGTTATTCGGAACACTTTGTTCATTTCGTAAAACGTACTAGAGAAGCTTATCCACACAAAGTTATTATTGCTGGAAATGTTGTGACAGGTGAAATGGTTGAAGAACTTCTTTTGGCAGGTGCCGACATTATTAAAGTAGGTATAGGTCCTGGAAGTGTGTGCACTACTAGAGTGAAAACAGGTGTAGGATATCCCCAATTATCGGCCATTATTGAATGTGCTGATGCGGCCCATGGTTTGGGAGGTCAAATTATTAGTGATGGTGGGTGTGCCACACCGGGAGATATCGCCAAAGCTTTTGGTGCCGCGGCAGATTTTGTCATGCTTGGCGGTATGCTTGCTGGTCATGATGAAAGTGGCGGGCAACTTTTGGAGCGTGATGGCAAACAATACAAACAATTTTATGGTATGAGCTCTTCAACTGCCATGGAAAAACACGTTGGAGGTGTTGCTGAATACCGTGCCAGTGAAGGTAAAACCGTGGAAGTTCCTTATCGAGGTCCTGTAGATACGACATTGCAGGACATTTTGGGAGGCTTACGCAGTACTTGTACTTATGTAGGTGCCCAAAGACTAAAGGAATTAACCAAGCGCACCACTTTCATTAGGGTTGCCGAACAAGAAAACCAAGTTTATAATGGATAAAAAAAAGCCTTGAAGAATCTTCAAGGCTTTTTTATTGATGTATATTGATTTATACATGTTTCAATGCTTTAACGTGATAATCTACCAATCCTTCAATTGGTCTTCTCACAAAGTTGCCAACGGTAAATCCCATTTCTGCGGCTACTTCCTTAATGTGCTCTTGAGTGAAAAACGATATCGATCCCGCAAAATGTACTGGAACACTTTTCAATTCATCCTTAAACTGCATGATCATATTTTTTGCAAAAGATTTAAAACCTCTTACAATTAAATCGTGCATATATACGGATTCCTTGTTTAAAATCATGAACTCTGCAAAGGTTGCCAAATAGGCATTAGGGTTGGGTTGCTTGTAAAGATTGTATTTAATATGGTCTGCTTCCATATTATATTTATGGTCAAATGCCACTCTTAATGAAGAAGGCATATGCTTGTAATAATAATCTTTAATAAGCTCCTTTCCGTAGTAATTTCCACTGGCTTCATCCATTAATGAATAACCTAGAGATACTACCCTTTGGTGCAGCTTATTCCCATCGTAATAACTACAATTGGATCCTGTTCCCATAATACATACCACTGCGGCCTCATCATCATGGTTGATGGTGGACCTTACGGCTGCCATGGTATCTTCTTCAATCTCGATATGTGTAGATGTAAATATTTCCTTTAAGACATCGCGAAGCGCCAATTTTGGTTTTTCAGTCCCACAACCCGCACCATAAAAGTACAAGTGTGTAGCTTTGTCTTTATAGGCCATAAGCTCCTCGTTCTCCAAAATCCTTACTCGAAGCTCATTGCGCTCCAAAATGGCAGGGTTGAGACCTTTGGTTCTTATTTTTTCCGAAAGTTGGTTCCCTTCCAAATCAACTGGCATCCAATCGCACTTTGTAGAACCGCTATCAACTATTAAAATCATAAGAATAAAATAAAAAAAGACCGTAGCATTCCATTTAGTTTCCCAAATTTTATGCTGCGGTCTTCTATTCGTATATAAAGTGTTATTATAATTTGCTTACATGTAAAGCTAAATCAATCAGTTTGTTTGAATAACCAAACTCGTTGTCATACCAAGACACAACTTTAAAGAACGTAGAGTTCAATTCGATCGCAGCATCGGCATCAAAGATACTTGTACGTGCATCGCTTACGAAATCTTGAGATACTACTAACTCATCTGTATATCCTAACACACCTTCCATAGCTCCTTCTGAAGCTGCTTTAAATGCTTTCTTGATTTCATCTAAAGAAGTTTCTTTTTCCAACTTCACTGTTAAATCAACTACAGAAACGTCAGCAGTTGGTACACGGAATGCCATACCAGTTAGTTTTCCATTCAATTCTGGAATTACCTTCCCTACCGCTTTAGCAGCACCTGTAGACGCAGGAATAATGTTTAATAAAGCACTTCTACCTCCTCTGTAATCCTTTCTAGAAGGACCATCTACTGTTAATTGTGTAGCAGTTGTAGCGTGAACTGTAGTCATTAAAGCTTCAACAATTCCGAAGTTGTCGTTTAATACTTTAGCTACAGGTGCCAAACAGTTTGTAGTACAAGATGCATTGGATACAATAGTATCTGAAGCTTTAGCTTCTGTATGGTTTACTCCCATTACAAACATTGGAGCATCCTTACTTGGAGCTGAAATAACTACCTTTTTAGCACCAGCCTCAATGTGGTATTGTGCAGTTTCCAAAGTAGTGAAGATTCCTGTACATTCAGCTACGATCTCTGCGCCTACTTCATCCCATTTAAGAGCTTTAGCATCTTTTTCAGCAGTGATTCTAACAGTTTTACCGTTAACAACCAAATGTCCATCCTTAACCTCTACAGTTCCATCAAATTTTCCGTGAACAGAGTCATATTTTAACAAATACGCCAAGTGATCTACATCCAATAAGTCGTTGATGGCTACTACTTCAACATCTGGTCTGTTGATAGTAGCTCTAAATACTATTCTTCCAATTCTCCCGAATCCGTTGATTCCTAATTTTAACTTTGACATAATCTTAATTTAATGTTATGTGGTCATGATATCTGACACACGAAGTAATTCTAAATTTATTTTTGATTGGCCTTTGATGGCTTGATCCAATGGTGTTAGTGCCATTTTATCATCCAATAACCCGACCATAAAGTTGGTTTTTCCTTCCATAAGGCTTTCTACAGCTTTCACTCCCATTCTACTTGCCAATACACGATCGAAACAAGATGGTGAGCCACCACGCTGCATATGACCAAGTACAGATACACGTACTTCATATTCACCTAGGTTTTCCTCTACGTAATCCCTAAGTTCAAAAACGTTCTTTCCTATTTTATCACCTTCGGCTACAATTACAATACTAGAGGTTTTTCCTGAACGCTTGCTACGTCTTAATGACTCCAACAAACGATCTAATCCTAAATCTTCCTCAGGAATCAAGATTTCCTCAGCTCCAGCTCCAACACCTACGTTTAAGGCAATATGCCCTACATCGCGGCCCATAACTTCAATAAAGAACAATCTGTTATGTGAACTGGCCGTATCTCTAATTTTATCAATGGCATCTACACCTGTATTCAAGGCTGTATCGTAACCTAATGTATGTGAAGTTCCATAGATATCATTATCGATAGTTCCAGGAATCCCCATGATTGGCATATCAAATTCGCTACTAAAAATCATAGCTCCGGTAAAGGTTCCATCTCCACCAATGGCAACCAAAGCGTCTACACCTGCCTTTTTCAATTGCTCGTAGGCTTGCTTTCTACCTTCTGGTGTTCTAAACCTATCAGAACGTGCCGACTTAAGAATGGTTCCTCCCTTATTAATGATGTCCTTAACACTACGGGCATTCATTTCTACAAATTCACCTTCAATCATACCTTCGTATCCACGGTATACGCCTATGGATTCAATGTTGTGGTATGCACAAGTTCTCACAACCGATCTAATAGCGGCATTCATTCCAGGAGCATCTCCTCCCGAGGTAAATACGGCTATTTTTTTTATGCTTTTACTCATTAATTTTTATGTTTTGAAAAGTCAACATAACAAAGATAACCAATAAATACGACCATTTATGATATTTTTATTTTGGTACGAAAATTCAAACGATTTCGTTAATAACTTCTTTAAATACTTAAGAAATTAGTACTAAATATGCTATTTGTTGGTCGTTTTTTCTTTGACGTTAATAAAATCTGGGAAGTTGTCGTCGGCTGTATTTTCGTTGGTATCATCTTTCTTTTCTGAAACTTTCTTTTTGTTTTTTCCTGTAAAGATGATTTGAAGCAATTCCTTAAAAGTATCAAATTCTACGTTATAAGACAATCCCATTCCTTGGGTATATCCAATTTCTTCTCCAAAATTGCGAATACTGTTCTCTCTATTGAAGAATTTTGCAGATAAAGTTCCCTCATCATTGAGCAAAACTTGGATTTCTACATCACCAGCAATTACACTTTGTTCCACGCCACCGATAGGCACCCCTACTTTTCCATTAATAAGCACCTTGTCACTAAGCTGCGTACTCAAGGTTAACCCTAAACGATCGTCCGTAGCATAATCTGGGGTTACTTCCCCCGGTTGTAAATTCACACCAATTTGTAGTTTGCCATCTTCATCTTCAAAAAGACTATTGAAAAGACTGTTCACACGATCGGCAATTGTACCATAGGCCTGTTGTCCCAAACTGATTTCACTAGCAAAGGCCCCAAAAGACAGTAAATTCAGAGCCTGGAACTCACGACTCTCTTTTGTTTCCAAACGATATTCCAACTCCGACTTGATTGTAGACCCCACATTAGGGAAGTTGAAGCTGAATTCCGGCTCTGGTTGTTCCAACTGCCCCTGTAGACTGATTTCTACATTTACAGGAATACTTCTATTAATAGGATTATCCAATAGCACCGAAGGATTCGCTTGGGTTTTATAAACGGCCGTCAAGTTAATTTGGGCCTTCATTGGGTCACCTTCCCAAAGAATATTTCCTCCAGGCTCTACTTCAAGCTCCTTTTGAATTAAGCCTCCATAGGCAAAATTGTAAATTCCCTTTGTAACCGCGAAATCTCCCCACATATTAAACTTACCGTTGGTATTGATTTCAAACAATAAGTTCCCGTTACCAGAACCTTGAATGGTACTTCCCGAGTTTCGATCGATCACAATCTCAATATCGGCATCTGGCGTTACAATAAGGTCAAAATCCAACTCCAACCCTTTCACTTCTGGAGCTACATAGTCTTCTCCTTTTAAACGGGCCTCCTTCTCTTCGGGCGTTAAAAAATGTATGTAGGAGTTATCTCCATAGGTTTCCAAATCATTCAAGGGCACCTTAAACACCGTTCCCTTTTCTGTGCTACCATCAAAGGTTATCACCAATTCATCGGCAGGACCTTTAATAGTGGCTTCTCCTTCCACGAACCCAGTTCCATAATATAAAGCTTCTTCAGAGTCGTCTGTATTCAAAACCAATAGACGATCCGTTGCCAATTCCAAGCCCAGGATCCAATCGTCAAAATTCACATGGGAAATATATCCGTTCAGGTAAGCTCTAGAGAAGTATTTTGAATCGGTAAGCGCGACGTCCCGAAATATGAACTTTTGCTGCTCCAAAGTTACCCTAGAATCGAAATCGAAACTATAATCGACATTTAGATATGGAATAGTTATCCCTGCATTGTCCAGATATAGATCCCCACGAATATCCGGCTTTTTAAGACTCCCCAACACTTGGGCTTCTCCCGAGACCATTCCCCTGATATTGGTAATAATTCCTGCCCCCAATGGTGCCAATGGATCCAATATAAAGCGATCAAAATCAATATTGACATCTATATAGGAATTGGCCTCACTAACATCCACCTCGCCATGGGCTTCCAATGACCTTAAACGGTCACTCTTCAACACAAGATCCAAACTGTAATTGGTCAGGGATTGATTTCCTTCAATGTCGGCCTTTAAATTGCCTAAATCGTAGTTATTTGCCTTAAAATTATCGATGGTGATACTTGAAGACGGTAAATACACACCATGCTTCTGAAGAACTTGCAATTTCCCATTTACAATTCCCTCCAAAAGCAAACTGTCAAGCCTTGGTGTGATTTTCATTAATTCAACTTCAGAGAAGTTTAAACTCAAATCCTTATAAGTAGAATCTCTTACAACTCCAGAAAATTCAATTTCTTCATCTAAATTGGACAATACCAAATTCTTGAAATTAAACTCCTTGAATTTACGGTCAAAGACTATTTTATTAAGAGTGTCCTTCTTCTCATTGATCTGCCAAGTAAAATCCTTAAACGTAGCATTGGACTTTTGGAAACCCACAACAGACTTATCCATATCGTCAATGGTATAGAACATACTCAAGTCGTATTTGTCTCCATTATGAGCACCTCCCCTAAAATTGGACTTTATAAATAAGGTGTCGTTTTGGGTTACGTTAATCAAACTAAATCTTGATACATCGTAATATTTGGTATGCAGCGAATCCAACTCTACATAGGTATTGTAAACAGGATTACTATTATCAACCGTTAAATTGACGTTTTGGGCAAAATAGTCAAAGACCTTTATCTGTGGAGAGCTAAAGGATAGTTTAAACCCTTTTTCACTGTTTTCTATACGTCCTTTTATAAAAGTGTTTTCGGCCAATTCCACATTATGAAAAAAGGCCTCTACAATTTTATTATATATATTGAATTTGAAATTGACGTATTGATGTCCCTTAACTTCATTAGGAACATATTTTGAATACAGACTTCCAAACGAATTTCTCACCAATTTGCCCAAATCCTTAAACTTAAAATCACCTCTTATAGTCCCCTCAATAATATCGGGAGAGTTGATTCTAATTACTCGTTTGTTTTCCTCAAATCTGGACTTGATATCAAAATCTTCAAAGTAAAACTCATTACTCTGGTTGATATAGGTTGTGTTTTTAAACCTTAGGCTTCCCCTGGCATCATCCACACTAGAACCTTGCATTGACATAACTACATTTCCCTTGAAAATGGAAACACTATCCTTCTGCACAAAATTCAAGGCTTTCAAGTTGGCATACGCCACATCTGCCTTAAAATCTAAGGTTTTGATGTCCTTGGATAAATCTGCCAAACCATCAAATCTAAACTTAAAATTAGGGTCGCTGGAATTAATAATTCCATTAAACACGTCACTCTCCAAACGCCCCGCTACATCAATATTTTGGTAATCATAATTATTGAACACCAAGGAAAACACTTTCCCTTGGATTTTTGTTTTTAAGTTTTTAACCAAGAAGCCTTTTCCATCCACATCAAGATTGAAGGAAGTAGTTCCTACTTCTTCTCTTTCTATAAGCTTACCCAAATCGAATTCCTCAAACACCACATTACCCACATACTTCGCATTATCCACATCATTCAAATGCTCCATATTCAAATCGGAGGATACATGACCAAGTTCTGTATCCATTTTCAATTTGGCGTCAATAGTTGTGGCCGTTATAAAAGAATCACCAGTAATGGTAAAATCCCCCAATTTGGAAAAAACGGTTGGAATGGAATTCCCCAAAACATTAGGCAACAACCCTGTTAAATCGTAGTAGTTTGAAGTAAGATTGGAAAACTTTCCATCCATGGAAAAAGTCCCAGCCTCATTATTGAAAAGGTTTTTAAAATTGATATCACCATAAATTTTACTTCTACGGCTAGTCGTCAAACGTAGGTTACTGGTGTTTAAATCATTAAGGGTTCCACTAATTTCTACATTGAATTTTGCCTGTTGATTTTCCCCAAATTCGTTGTAAAAGGTATTTAACTCATCCAACTGGACTTCGGAATTTTCAAATTTGGCGGTGATGTCCACTTTATCCGTAAAAAACTGTAAATCCTCACGCAAATAATCAAACCTTAAGGATCCTTTTATATTGGAATTGGTAGTTTTAATCTGAAGATTATCAAAATTCATATAATTGACCGTGTATTGAAAATCGGTAATCATATTCTGGATTTTCACCCCTCTACTATCAACGAAATTTAAGGTGTTAATTCGGGTGCTTACATTGCTTCCGTCAATCAAAAAATTGGTAGCGTTGATGTTTAAATCATTAAACTCCAAAATCTTTGGATTCTCCTTGTTTTCATCCGAAAATTTAAACACACTATTATAAATAGACACATCACTTGAGGACATCAAGAAATTACCTTTTACCTTGTCTGGGTTGTCCTCATCAAAACGGGCTACAAAAACATCCAAGTTGGTCTGTTTTTCACCTTGGTATGTTTTGATATTGAACACCAAATTCATGATATCTATATCTCCAAACACCAATTTCCCTTCAGATAAATTTCTATAATTAAGGATGGAGGTATTCAGTTCCTGAACACTAATCAACGTATCTTTCTTGTAGTCTTCAATGTAAATCTGCTTCAGCTCCACATCACCATTAAACTGCAAACCAACCTTTTCTATGGAAATATGCGTTCCAAACTCATCGTTAAGTCGTTTGGTAGCATATTTACCCAAAGAGGTCTGAACAGCTGGAATGGAAAGTATTAGCACCAAAATGACAAACAACAGTAAAACTATTGCAACGAGCTTTGATACTATTTTTAAAAATTTTTTGATACGTATTAATGTTTTAACTTTGAAGCCAAAATTAACAATTATTGTGCCTAATTTTCAGTAATGACTTCACAAAATATTTACATACTTGCTATAGAATCCTCTTGCGATGATACGGCAGCGGCTGTAATGCTGAACGGAAAAATTTTAAGCAATGTTGTGGCCAGTCAAAATATTCATGAAGAATATGGTGGCGTTGTCCCCGAACTTGCCTCTAGGGCCCACCAACAAAACATTGTTCCAGTGGTGCACCAAGCGTTAAAAAAGGCCAATATAGATAAATCCCAGTTAAGTGCCATAGCCTTTACAAGAGGTCCTGGACTTATGGGCTCACTTTTGGTGGGAACGTCTTTTGCAAAATCTTTGGCCTATGGACTTAATATTCCATTGATTGACGTCAACCATATGTCGGCTCATATTTTGGCGCATTATATAGAAGAAGAAGGTTTCAACAAACCGCCTTTCCCGTTCTTGGCCATGACCATTTCTGGAGGACATACACAAATTGTAAAAGTGAACTCCTATTTTGATATGGAAGTAATTGGTGAAACCATCGATGACGCCGTGGGAGAAGCTTACGATAAAAGCGGAAAGATTTTAGGGCTTGGCTATCCTGCCGGGCCACAAATAGATAAACGCGCTCAAGTTGGAAACCCAAAAGCATTCAAATTTACCAAGCCAAAGGTAGATGGATTAAATTTTAGTTTTTCGGGATTAAAGACTGCAATTCTGTATTTCATTCAAAAGGAAACCAAAAACAATCCTGATTTTATAACACAAAACCTAGACGATATTTGCGCGTCCATTCAATATACCATCATTGGAATTTTAATGGACAAACTAAAACTTGCCAGCAAAGCAACCGGTATCAAACACATCGCCATTGGTGGTGGAGTGTCTGCCAATTCGGGAATTCGAAAAGCACTTAAGGATGGTGAGAAAAAATTTGGATGGACTACCTATATCCCAAAATTTGAGTACACCACAGATAATGCTGCCATGATTGCCATCGTTGGACATTTAAAATATTTGGAAGGTGATTTTTCCGATTTTAACGTAACCGCTACAGCTCGTTTAAAAATTTAATTTATGCAGTTGTTCTACAACCCAGAGCTTTTAGAAACTTCCTCTCAAATTTCTTTTGATAAAGAAGAAAGTCGGCATATTATAAAAGTGCTTCGGAAATCCCAAGGAGATGTATTGCACATTACTAACGGACAAGGTTGGCTGTTTACTGCTGAAATAGAGATTGCTGACCAAAAACACTGTCGAGCTAATATTACCTCTAAAACCTTTCAAGAAAAACGAAACTACAAGCTCCATTTGGCGGTAGCTCCCACAAAAATGAACGATCGCTATGAATGGTTCTTGGAAAAAGCTACCGAAATTGGCATCGATACCATTACCCCTATTATTTGTGACCATAGCGAAAGGAAGGTTATCAAAACAGAACGGTTTGAAAAGATTTTACAATCGGCCATGAAGCAATCCTTGAGTAGCTATATGCCGCAACTGGAAGCTGCTATTCCTTTTAAAGATTTTGTCGAACAGGAATTCAGTGGACAAAAATTTATCGCGCATTGTGAGGAATTGGATAAAAAATCCCTAAAATCACAATTGATTCCAAATACGGAAGTCACCATTTTAATTGGCCCCGAAGGAGATTTTAGTGTGAAAGAAATTGAAATGGCTCTTAAGAATGATTTTATTCCTGTAACTTTGGGTAACACCCGACTTAGAACAGAAACAGCGGCTATAGTTGCCTGTCACTCGGTTGCCTTTACAAATGAATAATATGAAAAAGTACCTAGCCCTTGTAATTTGCTTATTCCCATTATGTATTTCGGCTCAAAATTTGGCCGTTGCCAAATATAAAGGCGGTGGGGATTGGTATGGAAACCCTACCTCCTTACCCAACCTTATTGCTTTCTGTAATGCCAACATCAACACCCAAATGAACAGCACACCAGAAACGGTTGAGATAGGAAGCACCGATATTTTTCAATATCCGTTGGTACATATGACTGGGCATGGCAATGTGTTTTTCAGCCCTGAAGATGCCGAGAACCTTCAGAACTATTTAATCTCAGGAGGCTTTCTTCATATCGATGACAATTATGGTATTCGTCCATATATTACAAAGGAGTTAAAAAAGGTATTTCCAGACTTAGAACTTGTTGAAATCCCAAAAACCCACGAAATCTTCAATATCGCTTACAAGTTCCCTGAAGGCCTTCCTAAAATTCATGAACACGATGGCAAACGCCCACAGGCTTTTGGTATTTTTTATGAAAACAGATTGGTATTATTATTTACCTATGAAAGTGATTTAGGTGATGGTTGGGAAGACCCCGAAGTACATAATGACCCGCAAGATGTTAGGGAAAAAGCCCTTAAAATGGGAGCCAATATAGTAAAGTATGCCTTTGAGCATTAATATCACACCACAGTGACACAACTCACCCACTACACTTCCAATTTTACTAAAAAGCAATTTCCAATCACTATTGTCTGCGACAATATTTCTAATGCACCAAATATTGGAAGCTTGTTCCGAACCGCTGATGCCTTTGGAGTGGAACAACTCATTTTTTGCGGTAATGACATCCCTATGGGCCGTAAAATGACAAAAACAGCTAGAGCAACGGAAAAAGTAGTTTCATTCAAAATTGAAGAAAATACATTGGAAGTTGTGTCAAGTCTAAAACAGAAAGGGTTTCAAATTATTGCGCTTGAAATTACCTCTAATAGTATTCCTTTACACACCTTCAACTATAGTGACCAATCCCCTATAGCCTTGGTAATTGGCGATGAGAATTTTGGTGTGTCGGAAGAAATTCTAAAAAAATGTGACCACATATTGCACATTGAAATGTTTGGACAAAACAGCAGTATGAATGTTGTGCAAGCAACAAGTGTGGCACTCTATGAACTTACAAAGCAAATTATGTAATCCAATTTTCTATATTTACAGATATGGATTCAAAAGTAATTGCAAACGGAATTTTAAGGGCATTAGGCATTATCTTAGCCATTGTACTCATCCTATTCTTTTTATACAAAATTCAATCGGTCATCACCTATATCGTGATTGCAGGGGTTACTTCTTTAGTAGGAAGACCAATAGTCATCTTTTTAAGAAAGCGGCTTAAATTTGGTAATACTGCTGCCGTAATTGTTACCATGCTAATTTTGGTTGGCTTGTTGGTTGGGCTTATAGGGATGTTCATTCCTCTGATTGTAAAGCAGAGTCATAATTTAGCTTTGTTGGATATCAAAAAACTAGAAGACAATATTGAAAGTCTCTATATCCAAGTAATAGATTATTTTCACATTTATAATATCAATATGGAAGAATCCTTCAAGTATTCCAATTTGATTGAAAAACTTGATTTTGCGGCCATTCCAAATTTTATCAATGCTATTATTGGTGGCTTTGGAAGTTTTGGAATTGGGCTTTTTTCTGTATTGTTTATTTCATTTTTCTTCCTAAAGGATAGTAAACTTTTGGAGAATAGTATACTCTCATTTATTCCAGATAGCAAGGAAACTCGCCTAAAAAAATCCTTTGATAAAATCAAGGATTTATTATCTCGATATTTTATTGGACTGATCATTCAAATTTCCATTCTGTTTTTCATTTATACAATTGGGTTACTTATTGTAGGCGTTGAAAACGCTGTGGTTATTGCATTCCTGTGTGCTTTAATTAATTTGATACCATACATCGGTCCGCTAATTGGCGCTGTTATCATGGTAACACTTTCTATGACTTCCAATCTTGGCGGAGGTTTGAGCACTGTCATTTTACCAACCACTTTTTATGTGCTCATCGTGGTTGCCGTTGGCCAGTTAATTGATAATTTTATAAGTCAGCCTTTTATTTTTTCGAAAAGTGTAAAATCGCATCCATTGGAAATTTTCCTAGTGATTATCATTGCTGGCATCCTTTTTGGAGTCGTTGGAATGGTTGTAGCCGTGCCGGCTTATACAGCCTTAAAAGTTATTTTAAAGGAATTTTTGTACGATATAAAATTGGTACAAAGACTCACAAAAGATCTCTAAATTGAATCCTGACATTTTAAATACCACTCACCAAGAATTTATCGATGCAAATTTAAATTCTGATACGGCTGCATTACTCTTTAAAAAACATCCGGAAATTACAGTAGACATCAAACTTTTGGTAGAACAGATTGAAGCTAAAAAACGCTGTCAACATAAACTTCCAACTTGGTTTAATGCACCTCTCATAGTTTATCCCAATAAACTCAATATTGAACAGACTTCCTCTGAAGCTACAGCCAAATACAAAGCTGGGCTTATTGAAGGGAAGTCCTTAATTGATTTAACAGGTGGCTTTGGAGTGGATTGCTACTACTTTTCCAAACGAATTCAAAATGTCACGCACTGTGAATTGAATTCTGAACTTTCGGAAATCGTTACGCATAACTATTCCCAATTAAATGTCAATATTAAAGCATTGAACGTCGATGGTATTGAGCATTTAAAAAAACATCAAGATACTTACGATTGGATATATATCGATCCTTCCAGACGCCATGACAGCAAAGGCAAAGTCTTTTTTTTAAATGACTGCCTGCCCAATGTGCCTTTACATTTGGATATGTTGTTTCAACGTTCCAAGAACATCATGATCAAGACCTCCCCGCTTTTAGATATTTCAGTAGGAATGGGAGAATTGAAGCATATCAAAACCATTCATATTGTCGCCCTTAATAATGAGGTCAAAGAGCTGTTATGGGTTTTAGAGGACAATTTTAAAGGAGATATCGAAATAAAAACGGTTAATCTTACACAGGCAACCGAAGAAAAGTTTGATTTCAATTTTAATGTAGAAAAAAATGCTAGCGCCGTATTTAGCGAGCCACTTTCATATTTATACGAACCTAATGCAGCCATTTTAAAATCAGGTGCTTTTAAATCTATTTCAGAAAAGTTAGGAGTTCCTAAACTCCACCAACATACACATCTGTATACCTCTGAAACCTTAATAGAATTTCCTGGCCGAAGTTTTGAAATTGTTAAAACAATCCCTTTTAACAAACAACTTATGAAAAAGGAAGGAATCTCGAAAGCGAATATTACCACTAGAAATTTCCCCGAAACGGTGCAACAACTTCGAACTAAATTGAAAATAAAAGATGGTGGAGAACTCTATTTATTCTTCTCCACCAACTTAAACGATGAAAAAATCGTGATTTTTTGCAAGAAAACAAGTTAGGAGTTTTTTCTACTCTTCTACAAGTTGATTATCAGAATCGATTTCCATACTAAACATCTCACATTCTTCCATATTCTGCGAGATTTTAATATCCGTTTCATTCTCACTTTCTAAGGAAAACAAAACTTCACCTTCCTCAAAAGGTAACCATTCTGATATTTCTCCTGGTCCAATACCATATTCACCTGCCAAAAACTCACCTTCATTAGTATAGATTTCAAAACTAAATACTGAGGTACCATTGTTGGTGAGTCGCGCCTGTGGATCTAATCCAGGACACGGAGGAGGAATAGTACTGTCAGAAAGCTCAACGCCTTCTGTGGTACTAAACGCTTCAATATTGCTCTCTTCAGATTCTAAAGAACAATTAAACAGGGTACATATGATTGCGCCTGTAATGATCTTTTGGGTTAAGTTGGTCTTCATTTGGTTGGGGTTTAATGAATTACAATGCAAATATAAACTCATTCAATGCACATTTCCAAAAAAAACATCGATAAAAAGCAAAATAATTCGACAAATAACACAAAACTAATATTTGGATGACATTCTCATAACACATGATACCTGAATAAATCTCTACAATTCACAAGCATGTATTCCTCTGAAAAATAGACTATCTTCGCGCAAAATTTTTATTGATGCTAAAAGCAGTCTTATTCGATATGGACGGTGTTATTGTGGACACCGAACCATTGCACCACATGGCCTACCACAAAATGTTTGACGACTATGGAATTGACGTTTCAGATGAATTGTATGAAACCTTTACTGGAAAATCTACAAGGAATGTATGTAAGTTTCTTTGTTCGCATTTTGGACTAGATGAAGATCCTATAAATCTCGAAAGGAAGAAACGCAACCATTTTAATCATTTGTTCGATTATGATGAAAGTTTGCAGCTTTTAGACGGCGTGTTGGAATTAATTCAAGAATACCACGCCAATGGACTAACCTTAATTTTGGCATCTTCTGCAACTCTGAGCACCATTGATCGCGTCTTTAAAAGATTTGAGTTAGATCAATATTTTAAGGCCAAATTAAGCGGCGCCGATTTAAAAGCCTCCAAACCACATCCAGAAATATTTTTAAAGGCTGCAGAAGTTTCTGGACACGAAAAACAGCATTGTATGGTGATTGAAGACTCTACCAACGGTATTGTAGCGGCCAATAGTGCCGACATTTTTTGTGTTGCCTACAGAAGTGAAAATTCCAAAAATCAAGATTACACCCTAGCGA
Source organism: Mangrovimonas sp. DI 80 (assembly GCF_001975575.1). Classification (NCBI taxonomy): domain Bacteria; kingdom Pseudomonadati; phylum Bacteroidota; class Flavobacteriia; order Flavobacteriales; family Flavobacteriaceae; genus Mangrovimonas; species Mangrovimonas sp. DI 80. Next base: position 361,747 of record NZ_MSDT01000005.1, read on the forward strand.
ATTTGCTAATTGACGACTTTAAGGAAATTTCATTTGAAAAAATTCAAAATTTACAGGTCGTCTAAACATATTGGCTTCAAGCTATTTAAAACTATAGTGGTTTGAAATTTCAAAATATTGACGAAAAAATTCAAAAAATAGTTGTGAGATACGCAATGTTATCCTACATTTGCATCCGCAATTAAGAAAGGTTCTTTATTTAATATTGGAGAGGTGCCAGAGTGGTAATGGAGCAGATTGCTAATCTGTCAACGCGAAAGTGTTGCCAGGGTTCGAGTCCCTGTCTCTCCGCTTTCTTTTCGGGGTGTAGCGTAGCCCGGTTATCGCGCCTGCTTTGGGAGCAGGAGGTCGCAGGTTCGAATCCTGCCACCCCGACAAAAAGCTGAACAATAATTTTGTTCAGCTTTTTTTATGGAATTCTTTCAAGTTTCCAAATAGCCTTCCAAAACTTGTTTAGATTGCCTATGGACAACCAAAGCTTGCTCAAAAATTTCATTTATGGAATAGGTATCTTGAACTTTTGACTTCTCTTCAATTTTCAACAACAATTCACTCAAATTAGTCAATCCCATATAAGTTATCTGTGGTTTAAGAGAATGGACATTCGCACAAACCTTTTCCCAGTCTTCAGCAGCAATCCCTTCACCAATGGAATTGAACAGCACAGTTGCTGTATCTAGATAAAGCGCAATATACTTCTTCATCTTTAAAGGATCTCCCCCCGTAAACTTCTCTAAAAAAGATAAATCCATAGACATCATTTCTCTTTAAATATTCGCCTTAATAATCCTATTCACCTTTTCAAACGCTTTTTCATCTTTTATCACATAGTGCAACGCTCCTAAACCAATGGCTTTAGCTGCCGTGAAGTAGCTTTCCTGGCCAGAAAGCATTACTACTATAGGATGACTTTTCGTTTTCTTTATTTCACTTAACATATCCAATCCATTTAGATGCACTGAATTACTGGAGCTTAAATAATGATCCAAAATAATAAGAGCTGGATTTTCATATAAAGCCTCTAAACAAGCCTCTCCAGACATAAAACTCTTTACCTTCAACGAGGGATTATGTTGCGTTAAATAGTCACTAAGCATCATAGAAAACAAAGGCTCGTCATCTACAATAAATACTTTGTTTTTATATTGATTCATGATTTTAATACTTTATGTTCTTTGTCAGTTACCTTATAGATTTTCTGAAGCAAATCTGCCACATCAAAAGGCTTGGGAACAAAATCATTCATTCCCGCTTCAAAACATCTTACCACTTCTTCCTTCAAGACATTTGCTGTCATAGCAATAATGGGAATATGGCCTACAGAATCCTTAAGTTGGCGTATGGCTTTTGTACACTTAAAGCCATTCATAACAGGCATTTGAACATCCATTAAAACAACATCAAACAATTCAGTTTGCAATTTATCCAAAGCCACTTCTCCATTTTCGGCAATCCTTACTTCAACACCTTGGATATTGTCCTCTAATTCTTCTTTTGCCACAACGGCATTAAAGGCATTATCTTCAACCAATAAGACTTTAAGCCCCTTCAATTGATCTTTCAAAAGATCAAATTCATCTGTATGTGTCTTGCCATTAAAATTTGAAGGAATAATAAAGGGCTCATACGGAATCACAAAATGAAATGTACTCCCTTTACCTCTCTTACTCTCCGCCCAAATTTTCCCTCCATGCAGTTTAACTATCTTCTTAGATATACTCAAACCTAATCCGGTGCCACCAAACTTTCTACTAGTATCTGTTTGGGCCTGTTCAAACGATTTAAAAACATTCACAAGTTTATCTTCTTCGATTCCAATACCAGTATCTAAAACAGAAAAATGAACTTGAAGATTCCCTCCACCTTCCTCTATTTTAGATTCTACTTTTACAACAACTTGGCCAGCAGATGTAAACTTAATGGCATTCCCTACAAGATTTAAAAGCACCTGTCGCAATCTAACGGAATCCCCCTTTACCATTGGAATATGTTGATCAAAATCGACATTTAGGGACACTCCTTTCTCTTCCGCTTTAAACTTCATTATTTGGACTACTTTATGGACTTCTTCTGAAATTGAAAAGGGAATTTTCTCCAACTCGATTTTACCGGATTCAATCTTGGACAGATCCAATACATCATCAATAATTACCAAAAGGGAATTCAACGATTCTTTAATGGCATTTAAATAATCCAATTGTTCCTTTTTGGGGTTTCGTCTTAATAAAATATCCGTCATTCCCTTAATGGCATTCATTGGTGTCCTTATTTCATGACTCATATTTGCCAAAAATTGATGTTTTGCGCGCTCTGAGGATTTTGCCTTTTCCTTTTCAGCTTCTATAACACGATTTTTTTCCTTTAAGACTCGTTGGGTCTTTTTGATAAAATTCAAACGGTTATACAGGCCCAAAGCAACCAATAACGCTAAAATTGCAGCCCCAATAATTAAATTTCTAAAGGTTTGCTCCTTGCCCAATTGCTTCTCAAATCTCAACTCTCTTTCCAAGGCCTCCTTTTCCACTACCAAACTATCCTTAAACCTCTCTTTATTAAAAGCATTTTCAAGCTCCAAACGTGTTGTTTCCTGACTATTTCTAAATTTTGTAATGGAATCATTTGCGGCAACAAACTTTTCATAAGCCTCAAGCGACTTTTGATAATTACCAAGCTCCTTATAAGATTGGGCTAATATTTCATAATTCCGTTTATCATCAAGCAAGGTTACATGAGGATATGTCATTCCTTTTTTAATGGAAGAAACAGCCTTTTTAAATTCACCAAGTCCTACATAGGCCTTCCCTATTTCTTGATACATTAATGGTTGCACCCTACTAGCCAAATTATCTTTGTAAAAGGGCTCTAAATCCAACAACTGCAACAATGCTTCCCTGTGCCGAGCAAGCCCATTAAATACTTTAGATTTTACCAATAAGGCATAATTCATACATTGCTCACAAGTCTTATCTTCACTAGCTCTTGGAGCCATCAACACTACTGCAGAGTCTATGTATTTCAATGCCATTTCTGGCTCTTTCATTTCTGTTTTAACGGAAGCCATTGATAAGTAGATTCTGGCCAAGTTCCTACTTTCGTCTTTTTGCTTGGCTATTTCCAAGCCTTTTAGAGTGTACTTTTGTGCTTCTTCAAAATTTTCAATATTTGAATGAATTTCTCCCATAGACACCCAAACATTCTCCAAATTATCAATTTCAAAGTGTAATTCCTCAGAAAGTTTCAATGCTTTTTGAAATGACTTTAAAGCTTCTGGATATTTTTCATTCAACACATAAAATTCTCCTAAACTCAAGTACATAGGAATCAATTTATCACGAGCCTCTGGCACATCCAATGCCGTCTCAATATGATCAAAAAGTGGTCTTGCTATTTCGGAATCTAAATTTCTTAATACCTCAGAAAAGAACCCCTGCAATTTATAATTTCTTACAGTTTCCGATTTTAACGTTGCGGGAAGATTCTTGAACAAAATAGATTTAATAGAATCATTTTCTATAAATCGACTCATGGAACTATATAAATTCAATTGTTCCTCTGCCGTCAGATCTTTTGAATTCAGATCCAACATGAGTTGGATGGCTCGTTCTTTCGAAAGGTTTTTGCAATTAAAAGTCAATAAGCTTTCTAAAGCACCTCCTATAACCACATAATCCTGCTCCTCCATGCCTACCTCCAAGGCTTTCATCAAATAATCACAATCCATAGACTGATTATTATTGATAAAACTATAAGATCCTTTTAGCAGATATACTTTTCCTCTATTAAAAGTTTTGCTTGATTTATTGCTTAAATCAAGAGCTGCATCGCTTCCAAAATTCAATTTATCCACAATACCGAATAAATCCTTAGGTGCCATTCCCTTATTTTTTTCAGGATCCACGAGGTATCTATAAAGCTCGTCATAAGCCTTCAACCTCATTTCTGGAGTTTTGGAAGTATCATTAAAAACCTGAAAAAGAGAATCTATAGTAGCTACTTGTCCCTTTACTGAATTGGTAAAGAGAAAAGCAAAAAAGAATAATGTAATCAAATGTTTCATTTTATTAAGTTACTAATTTTAACGATTAAAAGGTTAACATGACTGAGCTACTGCTGTTTAAGCTGTTCCAATTTTTCCCTGGTAAGTGGGTATTCCTTTAGTTCTAGAGCCTTTTGGTAACTTTCAGCAGCCTTTTCCTTATTGTTTGTTGCCACGTAGTAATCACCAAGGGAATCAAACACATTAAAACTATCCGAATGGATCTTTGCATTATATGAGAAGAACTGCCCCGCCCTATCATATAATTTACCATTCAACATGCCATATCCCAATCTATTTATCAAGCTTTCATCTGGCTTAACTTCATAGCCCATGTGTCTTGAAACATTTTGATAATGCCCTGCAATTTGGGCCACCATATCAACATCCATATTTTCAAAATCCTTTTCATTAATTTCAATTCTATGGAATTCAAACAAAAACCGTAAACCATCATATTCCGTTATCAACGGTACGGATCCATGTGTATCATTTTCGTAAAACTGACTTTTGTATCTAAACCCTTCTATTAAATTATCCTTTAAATAGCTATTTAAAGACAAAATAGATCGTATATGAAGCGTCTCCTCTGTTGTGTCTTTACTTACTGTTGAAATATCGTAACCTTCTACCAAAGTATTCGCGTAACCTAGGTAAAGAGATGTTCCTTTTAAATCATTTAAGTATGGACGGTTTTGGATTTCCTTTAAGATTTCTTGATTGTTCCACCATATCGATGGGTCAATGGCAATATAACTTTGAAACAATTGAGGCCTTTGGAACATGGTGTAAATGGCCATCATCCCTCCAAGAGAATGCCCTACCAACATACTATAGGGAGCCGTTGGATAATTTGATTCGATGTAGGGTTTCAATTCATTTTCAATAAAGTCCAAAAACAAATCACCGCCGCCTGTACGTTTACTCATATCATCTGGGGCATACCCTCCTTTTTCAACCATTTGTGTTGGGGACAAATCTCTAGATCTATTCGTATTGTGTATGGCCACAATAATCATTTCAGGCAAAATTCTATTGAAATTGGTAGTGCTCAATTGCTTTACAATGGCTGCTACAGAATGGAAATGTAACGGACCGTCCAACAGGTACAAAACCGGATACACCTTATTAGATTGATAGATGCCAGAGTTTCTTTCTGGATTATATATCCAGACTTTCCTGTTCTCGTTCAAGACATTAGAGAATATACTATCCTCAATGCCAAAGTCTACTGTCTTTTGCTGTTGTGCACTCACCAACAAAGTAAAACACAACACAATTGATATCATTACAGTTTTCATAATTTAAAAGTATTAATGGTTAATCTTTTTACTTAATGGAAAAATTTCCCATTTTTATGTTGTATAAATTTAGAGACCAACCCTTTTTAATGATGCTTTTGAATTATCGAATGGCTTTAATTATTATCAAGTGGTAACTATTTATGGTTTATACATACCCCTATTGGGATAAATTCCAGTTTAAAATGAGTATTAAAACCTTACTAATAGATGACAACCCCTTCATTTTGGAGCTGCTGAAAGATCATTTAGCTGAAAACCATAAACATTTAAATGTGGTAGGTATAGCTACCAATGGCGAAGAAGGCATTGAAATGATACATTCTCTAAAACCCGAATTGCTATTCCTTGATGTAGAAATGCCAGACATGACAGGGTTTGAAATGCTTAACACTGTTACCAATATCGACTTTAAAACCATTTTCATTACTTCACATAGCCATTATGCCATAAAAGCCATACGGTTTAATGCATTGGACTATCTTTTAAAACCTTTTGATACCGAAGAACTAAAAAATGCCATCAATAGATTTTCCAATCAAAAAAATGGAATCTTAAATCAAGAAAAGGTAAAAAATGCCTTATCAAACCAAAAGTTAAAACACATTAAAGACCAAACGCTATTATTGCCTACCCATTCGGGAACCTTACGTTTAAAATTAAAGTCTATTAAATACATTGAAGGTGATAGAAACTACAGTAAATTGATTTTGCACAACGGAAACCAAGAATTGTCATCGAAAAATTTAGGCTATTTTGAGGATATTTTAGGTGATTTTGGGTTCTTTAGATGTCACCGATCAATGTTGATCAACCAACATTTCATAGAAAAAATGGAAAATCAAGCATTTTTTTTTCATGACGGCACTTCTATTGAAATCTCCAGAAGAAAACTCAAATCTGCAAAAGCATGGTTTCATCATTTTCGCGAAGACAGGCACTAAACTACTCACCCTTAAATCTTTTATAAAACAATAGCAGCCTAAAACTTTTTCATAACAGGCAACACCCAAATGAACCAAAGCAAGTACATGAAAGATGCTGAGAAAAAAAAAATCAAAAAAATCAAAAACAGAGTTGTTTTGTATGAAGTATGTACTTATATTTGCACCGCCTTTTTGAGGAACGCTCTTAAAGTTTTGGTCGCGTAGCTCAGTTGGATAGAGCATCTGCCTTCTAAGCAGACGGTCACAGGTTCGAATCCTGTCGCGATCACAAAAAGCCTTACTAGAAATAGTAAGGCTTTTTTGTTTTTATGTGTATCGTTAAAATATATTCTTCGAGGGGAACAATGCCACTCTAGCCCATTTTAAGAACAATATTCCTATTCTGGGTATTCAATCCGTAAATGGTAAATATTCGCCAATTTGCTCTTTAAAACCTTCTTGATAGCTTCAATTTCCTTAAAGGTAATGTTGGCATTCAAAAACTGACCGCTTTCCATCTGCTTCCCTATAATGGATTCTACAAACTTGTCAATTTTGGTGGATGAAGGTTCCTTTAAACTTTTAGAGGCCGCCTCTACGCTATCGCACATCATTAAAATGGCAGTTTCCTTACTAAATGGCTTTGGTCCTGGATACCTAAATTCCTCCTTGTTCAAATCCTCATCAATGTCACGCTCCTTTAAGTAAAAATAATACACTAGACTCATTCCATGGTGAGTTCTTATAAAATCAATCACACGGTCTGGCAGGTTGTTCTTTTTGGCAATTTCAATACCATCTATCACGTGATCTATGATAATTCTAGCACTTTCCTTTGGAGACAATTCATCATGAGGATTGATGCCCGTAGATTGGTTTTCGGTGAAATAGGTTGGATTCTTCATTTTACCAATATCGTGGTACAAGGCTCCTACCCTTACCAACATGGCGTTGGCACCTATTTCATTGGCCGAAGCTTCAGCCAAATTGGCCACATTTAAGGAATGGTGAAAAGTTCCTGGCGCTTTATTGGCCAATTCCTTCAACAGTTTAGAATTGGTATCTGAAAGCTCCAATAAAGACACATCAGACACCAACCCGAACAATTTCTCATATATATAAATTAAAGGCTGAACGAACAAAGTGGCAAGTCCACACAAAATAAACAATCCAAATGTTCCCCATTTTAGGCTGGCTACACTTCCTTCATGAATTACGAAAAAGGCGAAATAGGCAATAATGTAAATAAGGGTAATCTGACCAACGGAAATAAACAAATTGGCTCGTTTATAAAGTTCTGAAACCGTTAAAATGGTTACAATACCCGCAATAATCTGAAGGAAAATATATTCATAACTATTAGGCACAATAAACCCAAGAAGCAATACCGTAAGCACATGAGAAAACAAACCTAAACGCGCATCAAAAAAGGCTTTCAACACCAAAGGTAGAATACACAACGGAATTACATAAACATATCTGGAATCGTAATTTACCACCAAGGTGGTCAATAAAATAACGAAAACAATATTGAAAAAAATGAAGGTAACTTTGGTATTGTCCAAAAACACTTCCATTCTATATTTCCTAAGGAATAAAAGCAGCATCAATAAGGCCAAGGCCACCAATAATGTGTAGGCAAAAATTACCCAGTTGTAGTTGGACTCACTCCAAACTTGGGATTCATATTCTGACTTTAAGGATTCTAGAATATCATATTTCTTGCCTTCAACCAACTCACCTTTCGAAATGATCAAAGTTTCCTTTTCAATACTTCCCCTTGTAGGTGACACACGATCCAACTCTTCCTTCAAAGCATTATCTGAAATGGCTTTGTTCAAAGAAATATTTGGTTTGACAATATCGAAAAACAAAGACACAAAATTGGAATCATATTCAGATAGGTCTTCTTCTGCAAGTGATTGTTCCAAAATATTAATGAAAGCATTGGTCTTGGTAAGATCTTTATAGGTGATCGAGGCCACTTGGGTTTGGTTGTCCAAAAGCACCACGTTTTTGTCTGGCCCATAATTATAGCTATCATCTAAAACACCATGTTTATATATACGATCTATAACATCCTTCCCTATTTTATACAATGCATTACTTTTTTGCTTAACACTGTCGGGAAATGCCCCTTTAAACTGGTTTTTATAGGATTGTAAAACGGTGCTTTTTACACCTTCATCTACATTGAAATAAATGGTACTGTTCTCTTGAATGGCCCTTTTTTCCTCATTGATTTCTGCTTGGGATTTTTTTATGGCGAAATTGAAAGGCGCATATAAGTTTTCAGACTGCCAAGGCTTACCTTGTTCAAAGCTGTATTTAAATTTTCCGCTTTTAGGGAATAGGTATACAATCAATAAAGTGGTAGCAATAAACAGCAGTACTTTATACAAAAGCGCATGGTTTCTGTACCATTTATTTATTAGTTCATTCATAGCGTAGTATTGACACAATTTCAAATGTAAGAAATAAAGCCAAACTATTAAATTTTAAGAAATTCTAATTCCCGTCTCCTCGCTTATTCATTTTCCACCTATGCATTTCACAATGAATCACTTAAAATTTACGATAACGTTATAATCCCATTTCGTTCCTAACTCTGTAAAAAAATGATTAATTTTGCTCGAACTAATACAAATGCATAACAATGAGTAAAGACGTCGTAATTGTGTCTGCTGCAAGGACACCAATAGGTAGTTTTTTAGGAAGTTTATCAACTATTCCAGCCCCAAAATTGGGAGCTGTAGCCATAAAAGGAGCTTTAGATAAAATCAACTTGAAACCAGAACTGGTACAGGAGGTTTTAATGGGTCATGTGGTTCAAGCCGGAGCTGGTCAAGCACCTGCTAGACAAGCTGCCATTTATGCTGGAATTCCTGATACGGTTCCTTGTACAACAGTAAACAAAGTATGTGCGTCTGGAATGAAAGCTGTGATGCAGGCTGCCCAATCTATCGCTTTAGGTGATGCGGATATCGTGGTTGCCGGAGGAATGGAAAACATGAGTTTGATTCCGCATTATATGTATGCCCGTATGGGAACAAAATTTGGTCCAGCAAGTTTAATTGACGGGATGCAAAAAGATGGTTTGGTAGATGCTTACGACCAAAATGCCATGGGTGTTTGTGCCGATGCTTGTGCAACCGAATATAACTTCTCCCGTGAAGACCAAGATGCTTTTGCTATTCAGTCTTATGAAAGATCTGCCGCTGCTTGGGAAGCTGGAAAATTCGACAATGAAGTAGTTCCTGTTGAAGTGCCTCAACGTCGTGGTGATGCTTTAGTTGTGAACAAAGATGAAGAGTTCACAAACGTAAAAATTGACAAGATTCCTTCTTTACGACCTGCCTTTACTAAGGAAGGGACAGTAACGGCTGCCAATGCTTCTACCATTAATGATGGTGCTGGAGCTGTAGTATTGATGAGCAGAGAAAAAGCAGAAGAATTAGGATTGACTCCATTGGCTACCATAAAAAGTTATGCCGATGCAGCTCACGAGCCAAAATGGTTTACAACTGCTCCTGCCAAAGCCCTTCCTAAGGCATTGGACAAAGCAGGCATTGCTATAGAGGATGTAGATTTCTTTGAATTTAACGAAGCCTTTTCTGTAGTAGGATTGGCTAACATGAAACTTCTAGGATTAAATGATGATAAAGTAAACGTAAACGGTGGAGCCGTTTCATTAGGACATCCACTTGGGTGTTCTGGTGTTAGAATTATCATCACCCTTATAAATGTTTTGGAACAAAACAATGCTAAAATTGGAGCAGCTGCCATTTGTAATGGTGGCGGTGGAGCTTCTGCAATTGTTATTGAACGTAACTAAAACAGATACATGCAATACGGAATTTGTAACTTAAGCATTGTTCCTTTACGATTAGAACCTTCCGATAAAAGTGAACTCGTTTCACAGGTTTTATATGGAGATTTCTTTAAGGTTTTGGAACAGCGCAAACATTGGAGCAAAATCCGTTTGCATTTTGATAATTACGAAGGTTGGATAGACAACAAGCAATATCTTGAAATTGATCAAGAGAACTATAATACATTAAAAGGTGAATTGCCTAAACTTTCCTCCGACTTAGTTGAATTTGTACAAGATGTCAATGACAATTTAATCACGATCCCTCTAGGTTCGTCATTAAATGGCTTATCTGTATTGGAGCATCAACACGATGGTAATTTGGTTCAAGGAATTCAACCAAGAGAACAACTCCTTAAAACTGCATTCACCTATTTGAACACTCCTTATTTGTGGGGAGGAAAAACACCTTTTGGAATAGACTGTTCTGGTTTTACACAAATGGTGTACAAACTTAATGGTTATAAACTTTTGCGAGATGCTTCACAACAAGCTACACAGGGAGAAGCCTTAAGTTTTATAGAAGAAAGTGAACCTGGTGATTTAGCTTTCTTTGATAATAACGAAGGACATATTGTTCATGTTGGCATCATCATGGCCAACAATTACATTATCCATGCGCATGGTAAGGTAAGAATTGATCGTTTGGACCATTCTGGAATTTACAATGTAGATAAACGGATGCACACCCATAAATTAAGAGTCATCAAAAAAATAATCTAAAAAAAAAAGCTACTTAAAATTAAGTAGCTTTTTTTATGATATATCCTTCAAGTTTTAGTTTCCGCTTTGGATTGCTTCAACTTTTGCTTTCATCTTTTTATAGTTATCAGTATCTCCAATAGCACTATAAATATTCATTAACGTTTGAGCCGCTTGCAAATTGTTAGGTTTCAACTGAAGAGTTTTTTCTAAATAAGGAACAGCATCTCTATACAATTGCATACGTTGCTCCTTCAATTCGTCATAACGTCTGTTGTCAGCTGCCGAGTTACCCAAACCATTCATTTCCTCAATGATGCTTTGCTCACCAGCTAAAGTTACAACCGCTAGGTTATTGTAAGCATCAACATATCCAGGGTCTAATTCAATAGCTTTTTTATAATACGCTTTTGCAGCTTCCGTCTCACCCGCCTCTGCTGAAATAACTCCTAAGTTATATTGTAACTCTGGATTATTTGGATCTTTAACAGTTGCTTCCTGCATTAAAGCTTTGAACTTCCCTTTATTACCCATTTTCAAATGCAAATTGGCTTCAGTCAACAATAAGTTAAAATCATCTGGATTTTGCTTTCTAGCATCATCAATAGCTTCAATAGCTTTTTCAGTATCCCCTTTAGACACATAAATCAAAGCGATGTTTTTGATGATTTCGGCAGACTTTGGATCCGTCTTTCTTACCGAAGGCTTAATGTGAGTTCCTGCCTTTACACTGATATCACGCAAAGAAGCAGAACCAAAAGTCTCCACCTCATTAGTAGCCTTATTTATAGCAGTATACTCTGTTTCAACACCCTCATAACCTAAATCCCTTAATTCTTCATAGTATTCCAAAGATGTATCATAATCTTTAGCAGTTACAGCAGTAGAAGCTGCATAATAAAGATATAAAGTGTCTTTTGGAGACATTCTGTAAGCTTGCTCGAATCCTTTTGAAGATTTCATATAATCTTTCGCCTCAAGTGCAGAATTTGCATCGGTTAAGAATCCATTTAACATCTGTTGCTTCATTTCATCAACATCGTTAGAATATTTTACTTTACCATCGGCACTTTCAATAGCTTTAACTTTATCCAAACTTTCAATAGCCTTTTCTATATCAGCTTCTGATCCAGTCCCATTAGCATATAAAGCCTGTCCTTTAAGGAAATAAAATTTAGCCTGAGTTTTAGAATCTGTTCCTGATATTAATGACTCTGCTGAATTAATAGCCGTTTTGGCATCTGCATAATTTCCAGATTTAATAGCCTTTTCAGCATCCTTAAGTTCATTCTTTTGCGCATAGGTGAAAGAACCAGCCAAAAGAGCCAAAGCAACTGCCAGTTGCTTTTTATTCACAATACTTCTCTGAATTGAGTATTTATGATTGTTCATTGAAAAATTCATTTTGAATTACTATTTATTAATATTAGTTATTTTTATTCTTGTGCATTATCGATGGCTGCACCATCTTCATTTGTGGTTTCGATATCTTCTACAGCTCCTTCAATCTCTTCTTGCTCATCCTTCATTACTTTTGCAACAGCTGCGATAGAATCTTTTCCTTTCAAACTGATAAGTCTAACACCTTGTGTAGCTCTTCCCATTACACGCAAATCCTTAACCGCAATTCTGATAGCGATCCCAGATTTATTGATGATCATCAAATCATCTTCATCAGTAACTGTTTTTATAGCTACAAGACTTCCTGTTTTTTCTGTAATGGAAATAGTTTTTACACCTTTACCACCACGGTTGGTAATTCTGTAAACTGGCTCTCCATCTTCTGGATCGTCAATGTAGGTTCGTTTTCCATAACCGTTTTCAGACACTACCAAAACAGATTCTTCCTGCGGATTTTCAATAGCAATCATACCAATTACTTCATCCCCCTCTGTAGCTAAAGTGATACCACGTACTCCAGAAGCACTACGTCCCATTGGTCGTGTTTTAGCTTCCTCAAATCTAATGGCCTTACCAGACTTCAATGCCAACATCACTTGACTGTTACCAGTAGTAAGTCTTGCTTCTAATAGCTCGTCATCTTCCTTAATGGTAATTGCGTTGATACCATTGGTTCTTGGTCTAGAATATTGCTCCAAAGACGTTTTCTTAACCTGACCTTGCTTAGTCGCCATGATTACATAGTGGCTATTGATGTATTCTTCATCCTTCAAATCTTGAGTACAGATGAACGCTTTAACCTTATCATCCTGCTCTATGTTGATCAAGTTTTGGATAGCTCTTCCCTTAGAAGTTTTACTTCCTTCTGGAATTTCATAAACGCGCATCCAGAAACATTTTCCTTTTTGGGTGAAGAACAACATGTACTGGTGGTTGGTCCCTACAAACAAATGCTCCAAGAAATCTTCGTTTCTTGTTGTTGATGCTTTTTGCCCAACTCCTCCTCTATGTTGAAGCTTATATTCACTCAATGATGTACGTTTGATATAACCCGCATGCGAAATGGTAATTACCACTTGCGCATCAGGAATCATATCTTCAATACTTAAATCACCACCAGCATACTCGATAATAGAACGTCTGTCGTCACCATACTTTTCCTTAACTACCAAAAGTTCTTCCTTGATGATTTCCATTCTGCGCTCTTTCTTAGCAAGAATATCCTTCAAGTCTTCAATAGTCTTCATCAATTCTTCATATTCAGTACGAAGTTTGTCTTGCTCCAGTCCTGTTAACTGACGCAATCTCATTTCAACAATTGCTTTCGCTTGAATTTCTGAAAGCTTGAAACGCTCGATCAACTTCTCTCTTGCTTCTTCTGCATTTGAAGAGGCTCTGATTAATGCAATAACTTCATCAATATTATCCGAAGCAATAATTAACCCTTCCAAAATGTGGGCACGCTCTTCTGCCTTGCGCAATTCGTAAGTTGTTCTTCTTACTACAACCTCATGTCTGTGCTCCACAAAATGATAAATCAAATCTTTTAGATTCAACAATTGTGGACGCCCATTCACCAGTGCAATGTTATTAACACTGAACGACGATTGAAGCGCTGTATATTTGTATAGTTTGTTTAAAACAATGTTTGGAATAGCATCTCGTTTAAGTACATAAACGATACGCATCCCGTTTCTGTCGGACTCATCTCGAATGGTAGAAATTCCTTCCAGTTTCTTATCGTTAACCAAGTCGGCCGTCTTCTTGATCATTTCGGCCTTATTCACCAAATAAGGGATTTCTGTTACCACAATGCATTCGCGGCCTTGAACTTCCTCAATATTGGCAATACCTCTAATTACGATTCTTCCTCTACCTGTTTTGAATGCTTCCTTAACTCCATCATACCCGTAAATAGTACCTCCTGTTGGAAAATCAGGCGCCTTAATATGGGTCATCAACTCCTCTATTTCAATATCGTTGTTATCGATATAAGCAACAGTTCCATCCACAACTTCAGAAATGTTGTGTGGGGGCATATTGGTAGCCATCCCTACTGCAATACCTGAAGCACCATTCACCAATAATCCTGGAATTCTGGTAGGCAATACAGTTGGTTCCTGTAAAGTATCATCAAAGTTAAGTTTGTGGTCTACGGTTTCCTTTTCAATGTCTGCCAACATATCTTCGGAAATCTTACGCATACGCGCCTCTGTATAACGCATTGCTGCAGGGCTATCTCCGTCAATGGAACCAAAGTTCCCCTGCCCGTCTACCAACATATAACGCAAGCTCCATTCCTGAGCCATACGTACCATTGTATCATAAACAGAACTATCTCCGTGAGGGTGGTACTTACCTAAAACCTCTCCAACAATTCTGGCCGATTTCTTATAAGGTGAATTGGATCTTACACCAAGCTCATGCATCCCAAACAATACACGTCTGTGCACTGGCTTCAATCCGTCTCTAACATCTGGCAAAGCACGTGACACAATGACCGACATTGAATAGTCAATGTAGGCCGATTTCATTTCATCTTCAATGTTAATTGGAATGAGTTTTTCTCCTTCTACCATATATATTTAATTAGATTTTTTGTAGGTTTTCAAATCGTGCTAATATAAGTATTTTGATAGTCCTTATCCGACTTTTAAGAGGGTTTTTTAACTTTTTTTATTAACAAATATAAGGCCTTCTTTCGTTAATAAGTAAAAGTCTAAAAGTTTTGAATTTTTAAACTTTTTTCCTCTATTAGCTTTTATGAAACATTTAAGGTACAGTTTTTGCCTTTATAACTATGTTTTTTATTATTTTTAATGCAGAAAGGATTTTTAATTATGGACGATAATTTTTCCCCAAGAGTCAAGGACGTCATTGCTTACAGTAAAGAGGAAGCACTACGACTTGGCCATGATTTTATAGGTACCGAGCATTTAATGCTGGGCCTACTTCGTAATGGCAGTGGAAAAGCAATTGATATATTGAGTGCCCTAGATATAGATTTAAACCATTTAAGACGCAAGGTTGAAATATTGAGCCCAGCCAATTCTAATGTGGCAACTGCCTCTAACGAAAAAAAGAACCTACATCTCACTAGGCAGGCAGAGCGTGCTTTAAAGACCACCTTTTTGGAGGCCAAACTGTTTCAAAGCACCTCTATCAATACAGCGCATTTGCTGCTATGTATCTTAAGAAACGAAAACGACCCCACAACCAAGCTTTTGAACAAGCTAAAAGTGGATTATGATAACGTTAAAGAGCAATTTAAATTTATGATTACAAACGATGATGACTTTTTGGAATCTCCAAAAGCCGAGTCTTATTCAGACGACGATATGGCCGATGACGATGATTCTAAACAAAACCCTTTTGGTCAATCTTCATCTAAAACAACAAAAAAATCTAAGACCCCAGTTCTAGACAATTTTGGTAGAGATCTCACCGTATTGGCAGAAGAAGGCAAACTAGACCCTGTTGTTGGTAGAGAAAAAGAAATACAACGTGTGTCCCAAATATTGAGCAGACGTAAAAAGAACAACCCGCTTCTTATTGGAGAACCTGGAGTTGGTAAATCGGCTATCGCTGAAGGTTTGGCACTACGTATTGTAAAACGAAAAGTATCTAGAATCCTTTTCAACAAACGAGTAGTGACTTTAGACCTGGCAAGTTTGGTAGCAGGAACGAAATACCGTGGCCAGTTTGAAGAGCGCATGAAAGCCGTGATGAACGAACTTGAGAAGAATGATGACATCATTTTGTTCATTGACGAAATCCATACTATTGTAGGTGCCGGTGGCGCCACGGGGAGTTTGGACGCTTCAAACATGTTCAAACCAGCTTTGGCACGTGGAGAAATTCAATGTATAGGTGCTACTACTTTGGACGAATACAGACAGTATATTGAAAAAGATGGTGCTTTAGAGCGTCGTTTCCAAAAGGTGATTGTAGAACCTACAAGTGTGGAAGAAACCATTGAAATCCTTAACAACGTTAAGGAAAAATATGAAGAACATCACAATGTAGATTACACTCCTGAAGCCATTGAGGCCTGTGTAAAATTGACTAATAGATACATGACCGATCGATTTTTACCGGACAAAGCTATAGATGCTTTGGATGAGGCCGGATCGAGAGTACATATCACCAATATTGAAGTTCCGAAGCAAATTTTGGAATTGGAGAAAAAGCTAGAAGAAGTTAGGGAAACCAAAAATACGGTTGTTAAAAAACAAAAATATGAAGAGGCGGCCAAACTTCGAGATGACGAAAAACGCCTGGAGAAAGAATTGGCCGTGGCCCAAGAAAAATGGGAAGAAGAAACCAAACTTCACCGTGAAGTTGTTACCGAAGATAACGTTGCAGATGTAGTATCGATGATGACAGGTATTCCTGTGAACAGAATAGCACAAACAGAAAGCAACAAACTAGCGAAGCTACCCGAACATATCAAAGGCAAAGTTATTGGTCAAGATGAAGCTGTAGCGAAGGTTGTAAAGGCAATTCAACGTAACAGAGCTGGTCTTAAGGATCCTAACAAACCTATTGGGTCGTTTATCTTTTTAGGACAAACTGGTGTTGGAAAAACCCAATTAGCCAAAGTATTGGCCCGTGAACTATTTGACAGTGAAGATGCTCTTATCAGAATTGATATGAGTGAGTATATGGAGAAATTCGCAATTTCCAGACTTGTTGGGGCACCTCCGGGATACGTAGGTTACGAAGAAGGCGGACAATTAACCGAAAAGGTTCGTCGTAAGCCTTATGCTGTAATCCTTTTGGATGAGATTGAAAAAGCGCATCCAGATGTATTCAACATGCTTTTACAGGTATTAGATGACGGGTATCTTACTGATAGTTTAGGAAGAAAGATAGATTTCAGAAACTCCATTATTATCATGACTTCCAACATCGGTGCCAGAAAGCTTAAGGATTTTGGACAAGGTGTTGGTTTTGGAACTGCTGCAAGAGAAGCACAAGCTCATGACAACTCAAAAAGCATTATTGAAAATGCCTTGAAAAAAGCCTTTGCGCCAGAATTCTTAAATAGAATTGATGATGTCATTGTGTTCAATGCTTTAGAAAAATCAGATATCGATAAAATCATTGATATTGAACTTGCCAAGCTTGTTGAGCGCATCAAAGGTTTAGGTTACGAACTTAAATTGAGTGATAAAGCCAAAGATTATATCGCAGATAAAGGCTTCGACAAACAGTATGGAGCGCGACCTTTAAAACGTGCTATTCAAAAGTATATTGAAGATGCTTTGGCAGAAGAAATCATCAATGCCCAATTACAGGAAGGCGATACTATTTTTATGGACTTAGATTCAAAAACTGAAGAGTTAACCATAAAAATAGAAAAGGCTGAAAAGCATACAGAGTCTTAAATAAATATTTTATATTTATTAAAAGGGTCCTTGTAAAACAAGGACCCTTTTCTATTTTAATACAACCTCAAGGAAACCAATTCACTTCCCCTATTACATATAAAATACACAACCAACAACTCATACTTTCCCTCCCCCAATACCTAAAAATAACTTTAATTGTTAATAATTGATTAATTAGCATACAGGGAAACATATTTCTATTATTTTTGAATGAACACAAAAACTTTATCATGAAGAAAACATTGTCCCTTTTACTGATTGCTTCGGCATTTGCATGTAAGCAAGAAGCACCACCTAAAGATTACGTTACTTTTTCAGGACAAATAACAAAACCAAACAGTGACTCCCTTACTGTTAGAAACCGGACTTATTCAAAAACTATTAAGGTAGCCCCTGACGGTAGCTTTAGCGACACTCTTAAAGTAGATGCTGGCGTATACAGCTTGTTTGATGGTGCTGAGAGCACTATGATGTACCTTAAAAATGGCTACGACATCAAACTTAAATTGGACACTAACCAATTTGATGAAACTGTATCCTATTCTGGAGCAGGAGCGGAAAACAGCAACTTTTTAGCTAAAAAATCCCTTAAGGAAGAAGAATTACTTGACCTTGATAAATTAAGCCAATTGGACAACATGGAAGCTTTGGACAATTCCATTGAATCCATTAAAAATGAATTGACTACATTTTACAATTCAGATGCCACTGTGGACTCCACAATCGTTGCTGATGCCATGAAAAATGTAGATCCTATGCTTAAATCTTATCATAGATATTTAGCGAGTTCCATTACTTTGAAACAAGACCTTCCACAAGGAAGCCCTTCTCCTGTTTTTGAAAATTTCGAAAATCACAAAGGAGGAACCACTTCCTTAAGTGATTTAAAAGGTAAATATGTTTATGTAGATGTATGGGCTACTTGGTGCGGACCTTGTAAAGCTGAGATTCCTCACCTAAAACGTATTGAAGAGGAATACCATGATAAAAACATCCAGTTTGTAAGTATTTCTGTTGATGACGGAAGAGGTTTCAAAGGAGAAACTCCTGAAGCCGCTGCAGCTGCTGCCAAAGAAGGTTGGAAAAACATGGTTTCTGAAAAAGAATTGGGAGGCATCCAATTATTGGCTGACAAAGGATGGAAATCGGATTTTGTTCAAAACTACAAAATCAACGGGATTCCTAGATTTATCCTAATTGACCCACAAGGAAATATTGTGACTCCAGATGCTCCTAGACCTTCAAGCGCAGGTTTGGTAAAACTATTGGAAGAATTAGACATTTAATTAATTGTCCTTGATAAAAAAAAAGGCCCACCAAAGTGTGGGCCTTTTTTTTTTGCATGATTCTATTCACTATTCTTTTCCTGCTCTTCCATTCCTGGCTGTTTAAACAGATCCAAATAGGCTTCACCTAAAGCCTCTATAACAACACTCGCATTAAGGGCTTGATATCCTAAATCCATTACTGCAATATCAGCCGCTTTGCCATGTAAATACACTCCAAACAATACTGCCATCAATGGTTCATAGCCTTGCGAAAGCATACCAGTAATTACTCCTGTAAGAACATCACCAGTCCCGGCAGTAGCCAATCCAGGGTTTCCTGTTGAATTCACATAAATTCTATCTCTAAAAACGGTCATGGTATTGGCTCCTTTCACCACAATAATAAGATTGTATTTAGATGTGAATGTTTTAATTTTTTCCAATTTGTCGAAATCATCCTTCCACTCTCCTATCAAACGTTTCAACTCTTTTGGGTGCGGCGTTAAAATGGTTTGCGGCTGTAACAATTCCAATAACTTTTTATTGGCGGCTAACATGTTAATGCCATCGGCATCAACTACCAAAGGCCCACTATACCTTTTTAAAAATCCTTCAAAAGCTGAAACTGTCTTTTTATCTGTCCCCATCCCTACGCCAATCCCTACTGCAGAAGGTTTCAATTCAAAAGAGATGTCGGTAAGCAATTCATCTTCGTTATCTGTCATTACCATTGCTTCGGGAAATGAAGACTGCAGCGGGACATAGCCACATTTGGGCACATAGGCTGTAATCAATCCTGCTCCAGCGGTCAAAGCTGCTTTAGAGGCCAAAGTAACGGCTCCAATTTTGCCATAACTTCCCCCAATAATCATGGCGTGACCAAAATCGCCTTTATGAGAAAATTTATCTCGAGGTTTATAGACGGACAACATTTCGAATTTCCCTATCAGTTCAGCTTCTGTTTTAACCTGTTGCAAATATGAAGGATCAATACCAATATCCAATATTTCCCATTCTGTAGTAAACTTACCTGTTTCCGGTAAAAAGAACACCAATTTAGGGGTTTGGAAACTCAATGTGTAATTGGCCCAAACCACGCCATTTTCATCTTCAGGCACTCGATCCGTAAACAAACCCGAAGGAATATCCACTGATAATGTAAACGCCTTTGAGGCCCTAAAATGCTGGAAAAGTTTTTTGACCCAATCATGAGCAGGCCTATTCAATCCAATTCCAAAAACGGCATCCACAATAATAGCATCTGGAGTAATATTTGGGAATTCATCTTCTTCATTCAACAATACTGGCCAGTTTTTGGAAGCTTGTTTAATTCGATCATAATTGATCAAAAAATCCTTTGAACGTTTATCGCTATAATTCACAATATAAGTATTCACATTATAGCCATAATTGATCAAGTGACGAGACAACACCAAACCATCCCCTCCATTGTTTCCTATCCCGCAGAATACATGAATAGGAATTGGCTGCCCCTGCAATCTTGTATGGATCCAATTAAAAATTTTGGTGGCTGCACGCTCCATCAACTCGGTGGAACTAATGTTTTGGCGTTCGGCTGTAAGTCTATCTCCTTCATAGACTTGCTCTTTTGAGAGTATTTTCATAAGTGAGATACTATTTTTATATGCAACACCTTGCTTAGCATTACATAATTCATTTTTCAACAGTTCAATTTCTCAATACATTTTATGTTTAAATAAAAACTCAGAGCTTTTATTGTTAATTCCCTAAAAAGATTGAAATAGTTTTTTAATTAAAGTAAAAATAATACATTTGATAGGCATATGAATACGAAGTTAACATTAAATAGTAACACCTTTGCCTCCCATGTTTTTACGGGAGCTGCTACTATTCATTTCATTTTTGGCATTACAACCCGTTTGGGTTGTTAATTATATTCTCTCCGTACACAATGTGCTGTCAAAGCACCAAAAGTCTAAAAACCTTTACTACAATCAAAATTGATTAAAAATGAACGTATTAAAATTTGGAGGAACGTCTGTAGGCTCTGCAGAAAACATAAACAAAGTCGTTAACATTCTAGAAAACTATGCCGAAAAAGCCCCCTTGGTTTGTGTGGTTTCGGCCGTTGGAGGCGTTACTGACAAGCTTATCATTCTTGGTAAACTAGCACAAAACAAAGATGAAAGTTTCCAATCGGAATATGAAGCCCTAAAAACACTTCACCTGGAGCTTCTTTCGGAATTAATCCCTAATGCAAGTCCTAAAGTGGTGAGCCAGCTTGAAGAAATTCTGAATGCTTTAAAAAGTCTTTTGGATGGTATTTTCCTTATCAACGAATTGTCTCCAAAAACATCCGATAAATTAGTGAGTTTTGGAGAACTTCTTTCTTCCTTTATCATTACTGAAACCTTAAAAAGTAAAGGTTTGGATGCGGTAAGGAAAAACAGCCAAGATTTTATCATTACCAATACTAACTACACAAAGGCAGATGTGATCTACGAACTGACATTGCCAAAGATTCAAGAATATTTTAAAACAGCTGAACAACAGGTAACCGTTTTACCTGGATTTGTAGCCACTTCCGAGCTTGGCGAAGCGACTACCTTGGGTCGTGGTGGATCAGACTTTACGGCGGCGATTGTCGCTACCGCTATTGAGGCTGAACAATTGGAAATTTGGACCGATGTAAGCGGTATGTATACCGCCAACCCTAAATTGGTGAAACAGGCGCAGCCTATCGAAAAGCTCTCCTATCAGGAAGCCATGGAACTCTCGCATTTTGGAGCCAAAGTATTGTACCCGCCTACCATTCAACCGGTATTGATCCAAAACATTCCTATTGTTATCAAAAACACTTTGGAGCCTGAAGCTCCAGGAACCTATATTACCAACGACGAACAATCCAATGGATTGACGGTAAGAGGTATCACCAATATTGACAATATTGCCCTTTTAACTTTGGAAGGCAACAGTATGGTGGGCATCCCAGGATTTTCAAAACGCCTATTTGAAACTCTTGCGATAAACAAAATAAATGTGATTCTTATTACCCAAGCGTCTTCGGAGCACACTATTTGTTTTGCTGTAGACGAGGCCGATGGGGACCATGCCAAGGAAGTTATCGACTTTAATTTTGGGTATGAAATAGCCCTTCGAAAAATCAATCCAATCCTTATTGAAAAGGATTTAGCTATTGTTGCCCTTGTAGGTGATAATATGAAAAGTCACCAAGGTATCAGCGGAAAAATGTTCAGTACTCTTGGTAAAAACAATATCAACATTAGGGCTATTGCTCAAGGGGCTTCCGAAAGGAACATCTCAACCGTTATTGCTCAACAAGACGTTAAAAAAGCGCTCAACACTTTACACGAAACCTTCTTTGAAGTAAAAACAAAACAACTTAATGTATTTATCTCTGGAGTTGGAAATGTAGGTGAACGATTGGTTGAGCAAATCCATCAGCAAAAAAAATATCTAAGGGATACCCTAAAAATCAATTTAAGGGTGGTTGGATTGTCCAATTCCAGAACCATGCTTTTTGATGAAGATGGTATTCCGCTTAAAAATTGGAAAGAGTCACTTGCGAAAGGTGAAAAAGCCTCTATGGAAGGATTTTTCAATCGTATAAAGTTGCTCAATCTTCGTAACAGTGTGTTCGTAGACGTCACAGCTAACGAAGAGGTTGCAAAACTCTATGGGAAATATTTAAAAGAAAGTATTGCCGTGGTGGCCTGTAATAAAATTGCCTGCTCAAGTTCTTATGAAAACTATTCAGAACTTAAAAATTTATCAAGAAAGTATAACGCTCCTTTATTATTTGAAACCAATGTAGGCGCAGGATTACCGGTTATTGACACTTTAAACAACCTCATCGCTTCTGGTGACAAAATCAAGAGCATTCAAGCGGTACTTTCTGGAAGTTTGAATTTTGTGTTTAACAACTTCAATGACACCACCAAATTTCATGACGTGGTAAAACAGGCACAAGCCGAAGGATACACAGAGCCTGATCCGCGTATTGATTTAAGTGGCGTGGATGTTGCCAGAAAAATATTGATTTTGGCTAGGGAAAGCGGTTCAAAAATGGAACTTGAGGACATCACCAATCATTCCTTTTTAACCAAAGCTAATTTGGAAAGTAAATCGGTGGATGATTTTTACAAAACCTTAATTGATGATGAAGCGCATTTTCAAAAATTATACAGCGATGCCAAGGCTAAAAATTGTCAATTGAAATATGTGGCGGAATTCAACGAAGGAAAGGCCTCAGTAGGTTTGCGAGAAATTCCACAAGGACATCCATTTTACAATCTTGAAGGAAAGGATAACATTGTGATGTTTTACACCCACCGCTACATAGAGCAACCAATGATTATCAAAGGTGCCGGTGCAGGTGCCGATGTAACCGCTTCTGGTTTGTTTGCCGATATTATACGGACAGGAAATGACTAAGTCCAGTGTACATAAAGATGTAGCACAAACTGAAGCGACGCTTAAGGTCTTTAATGACTGTGCCTCCATGTACGATCAAAAATATGTGGATATTTCAGCCTACGAACCTTCGGTCCTTCAGTTTTGTGAACTTCTTGACAACCATGACCAGCACTCCAAAATTTTGGAATTAGGTTGCGGGCCTGGCAATGTGACGCGTTTTATTAAGCAGCGATTTCCAACCTTTAAGATTTCAGGAAGAGACCTCTCGCCTAACATGATTGACATTGCTTCTAAAAATGTGCCTTCGGCCAACTTTGAGGTGATGGATTGCCGAGATGTTAAGAATATTCAGGAGACTTATGATGGCATCATATGTGCTTTTTTGTTCCCTTATCTCTCCAAAGGTGATGTGGAGCAACTTATTTCTGAAAGTTCCAGAATTCTGTCCAAAAATGGATATCTGTACATCAGTACAATTGCAGGAGATTATGAGTCATCCCAATGGACTGCATCCAATAATTATCCAGAACTGCGTTTGTTCATGCATTTTTATCGGGAAAAGGATTTAGGAAACATCTTAACCAAATATCGTTTTCAAATTGTACATACAGAACAGTTGGTCAATCCAACCAATGGAGACAACGAATTGATTATTATAGCCAAAAAAAATTGAACCAATATTGAAAAACGAAATAAAAATATTTTCACCAGCAACGGTGGCCAATGTAGCCTGTGGCTTTGATGTCATGGGTTTTTGCCTGGACGCGGTTGGAGATGAAATGATTGTAAAAAAATCAGCCCAAAAAGGGATTCGGATCACCAAAATTGAAGGTTACGATTTACCGCTTGAGGCTGAAAAGAATGTTGCAGGGGTTGCCGCTCTGGCCCTTTTGGAAGATGCCAAACCAAATTTTGGTTTCGATATGGAAATCTACAAGAATATCAAACCCGGAAGCGGTATTGGCAGTAGTTCGGCTAGCGCTTCGGGCAGTGTTTATGCTATTAACGAGCTTCTGGGAAGACCTTATAACAAAACACAACTCTCCTACTTCGCCATGAAAGGAGAAGCTTTGGCAAGTGGTTGTGAACACGCCGATAATATTGCGCCTGGCATTTTTGGAGGATTCACTCTAGTAAAAAGTGTTGACCCATTAGAAATTTTGGAAATTCCAACTCCCGATGAATTATATGCCACTATTGTTCACCCACAAATAGAAATCAAAACCTCCGAGGCTAGAGCCATTTTGCCAAAGGAAATTCCATTGCAAAAGGCCATTACACAATGGGCTAACCTGGGAAGCCTGGTTCATGGACTTCACACTTGCGATTATGAATTGATAAGCAAGTCCCTTAACGATGTAGTTATTGAACCTTACAGAAGTACTTTGATACCTTATTTCCAAGAAGTAAAAGCACTTGCTCAAAACCATGGTGCCCTTGGTTCTGGAATCTCAGGTTCTGGACCTTCCATTTTTATTTTGTCAAAAGGTGAAGATATTGCCAATCAAGTGGCACATGCCTCAGAAAACTTATATTCCAAAACCAACTTGGATTTTAATATACATGTTTCAAAAATTAACACCCAAGGAATAAAAACGTTGCTATGAAATACTATTCCCTCAACCGAAAAGCCCCAGAAACCACCTTCAAGGATGCCGTTATCAAAGGATTGGCACCAGACAAAGGCTTGTATTTTCCTGAATCCATAACACCATTGCCAAAATCGTTTTTTGAGCAGATGGATCAAATGGATGATGTGGACATTGCATTTGAAGCCATCAAACAATTTATAGTTCCCGAAATTCCTGAAGACACTTTAAAAGAGATTATCTCAGAAACATTGTCTTTTGATTTTCCAATTGTAAAGATCAATAATCAAATTTCGTCCTTGGAATTGTTCCATGGCCCAACCATGGCTTTCAAAGATGTTGGTGCTCGATTTATGGCGAGATGCCTAGGCTATTTCAATGCCAGCAATCCAAATGAAGTCACGGTTTTGGTCGCTACTTCTGGCGATACTGGTGGAGCCGTTGCCAATGGCTTTTTAGGAGTCAACGGTGTGAAGGTCGTTATTTTGTATCCTAGCGGCAAAGTAAGTGATATTCAGGAAAAGCAACTTACCACTTTGAAAAAGAACATCAAAGCTTTAGAAGTAGATGGTACTTTCGACGATTGTCAAGCGATGGTGAAACAAGCTTTTTTGGATGAATCCATAACAAGTCATATGCAGTTAACCTCTGCCAATTCCATTAATGTGGCGAGATGGCTTCCGCAGATGTTCTATTACTTTTTCGCTTACAAAGCATTATACAAAACTCACAAGGACCTTGTATTTTCAGTACCTAGTGGAAATTTTGGAAACATCTGCGCTGGTATGATGGCCAAACAAATAGGCCTTCCTATTCAACATTTTGTAGCAGCCAACAATGCCAACAAAGTAGTCACAGATTATCTGCGTGAGGGGATTTACGATCCTAAACCTTCCGTGCAAACCATAAGCAATGCCATGGATGTGGGAGACCCTAGTAATTTTATTAGAATTCAGGAAATCTATCAGAACAATTACAAGAATCTCAAAGAAGATTTATCCGGCTACAGCTTTACCGATAGGGAAACCAAAGAAGCTCTCAAGGAACTTTACAACGATTACAGCTATGTGGCCGATCCGCATGGTGCTGTTGGGTATTTGGCCTGCAAGTCCTATTTAAAGGAAAACCCAAATGCTCATTGTGTGTTTTTGGAAACAGCGCATCCTACCAAATTTTTAGATATTGTGGAAGAAGTTATCAGGGAAAACATCGAACTTCCTCCACAAATCCTTAAGGTAATGAGTAAGAAAAAAAGAGCGACTTCCATTGCTTCGTATGAAGAATTGAAATCATTTTTGTTGGACTCTTAGATTAACTATCCTCTAAAGATTCCATAAAGCTGATGATATCTTTCATTTCGCTTTCGGTTAACCCTAGAGCATCGGGAGGCAAGGTTTGGTATTCCAAATCCAGACCTAATCCGGCACCTCCTCCATCATTATAAAATTCCATAAGCTGCTCCAAATTCACAAACACACCGTTGTGCATGTAAGGAGCAGTTTTGGAACTATTCCTAACGGTAGGCGTTTTGAAAAAATACTTCTTTTCAATAGTGTTGAATACATTGTAACGTCCCAAATCACTGTCTACAAGTGTTTCCTGAAGCGTGTCCTTTGGTACTCCCAACAATTCAAACTCGGTGTCTTTAAAGTTTGGAGGCACCGTTCCGTTGAATACCGGTGCAAAATGACAGGTGGCACATTTGGCCTTTCCCATAAACAAATTGAAGCCATTTACTTCATGCGAAGACAAAGTGTTTTCCAAACCGTTGATATTGTTGTCGAATTTTGAATTGAATTTGTTCAGACTTCTAATATAAACCGCAATGGCATTTCTTATAGAATGATCTGAAACTTCGGAACCATACAATTTTGAAAACTGTACTGCGTATACAGAATCACTACTAACCACTTCTTTCAAATCGTCTAGGTTAGTGTGAAATTCATGTTGGTTATTCACCACATCTACAATTTGCCCTTCAAGGTTCCCTGTTCTACCATCATAAAAGAAACTTCTTTGCAAAGCCGCATAAGTCAATGTTGGTGTATTTCTCAATTGCTTTGGAAATGTTTTCAGGCCATCTGTAAACGCTTTATTTTTATCGTGACAGGTAGCACAACTCATAGAATTGTCGCTCGACAACCTCGTATCATTAAACAAACGTTGCCCCAAACTGATTTTTGAAGACAGTAAACTATCCACTTCTACATACCCCGAGAAATAATCCATATTAAACGTATTGGCTGAAAATAATGACGTCATGTCATTATTAAAAGCCAATTCCAAAGGAAACTCAACTTCCCAATCGGTTTTGGTGAGTTGCAACAATTCCAATTGCTTATGGGTATGGTTTTTAATGAAATTGAATCTGTCAAAACTTTCAAAATCAGAATTCAAATTCACAATAGCTTTATCAAAAGCTTCCTGAAACTCATTATACAATACTTCCGAAGCAAATTCATCTTTATAAACATTCAGTAACTCTTTTAAACTTCCATAGGCAATGATGCTTTCTTTCATGGAAGCTTCCAAAACAGGTGAATCAAAGCCTGTAATTCCTGTTAAGGCAATACGTGCCACTTCATCACGAATGAGCCATAAAATATGGTATGGTTTCAATTTTAAACGTGTGTTCTGTTTGATGAGCTCCAATCGGTTTCTCGTTTGTTGCGCCACCTTTTTAAATTCGCCTTTATCAAAAGGTTCTTCAAACAACAGCTCTTCCATCACTTGAAATCCAAACGGATTGTTGATTTTAATATCGGTAGCATCTTCTTCCTCTACACTTAAAATATTGGGGGCATTCAAACTTTTATAGTTACCCTTGTCTACATAAGACAATATTGGTTCTGCCATTTTAAATTGCTCTCGCGCATTTAAATACCCCTTTAACATCAAGTCTCTGTTAGTACTGGCCAAGGTTGAATCCAAGAACTCTATACAGCGTCCTAAAGTATTCACATAACTGCGCTCCAAGGTAACAATGGGTTCAACGGCTTCTTGGGTTTCAGTCTTTTTGCAAGACCCCAATACAATGCACAAAAGACACACTAAACCATAGTGTGCCTTCTTTATGTGTTTCAAATAAAAATTTGTCATTCTATCTGTCCAAACCTTCAATAATGTATAACATACTTCCTTCATTTGAAGTACTTGAAGCATTAGCCATGGAATCTGTAAAACCATCGTTTTCCCATCCGTGGTTTTGAGTAATCACCAAGAAAGTATCATCTTTTCCAACAGTTTCAGAAATGTCGATCATTCCAGTGATTTCCCAAGCAGAACTCGCTGAACCATAACCTAAACCTTCTGCAGTTTCTTGGTCACATTCCAATACCACTTTTAAAGCTCCCGTATTCAAGTTATATTGATACAATCTAGCGTAGTGCGTTTTATCGGCAGTGTCATAGTATCCATTTGGATCTTCTTGGATATACGCATAGTTTTCGGTTACTACGATGTTATCAGGACTATGGAATGATTTTGCTTTTCCGCTTAATTTATCACCATCCAATACACAAGTAATCGTACCAGCTCCTGTTGGGTCGTTAGGGTTCATGGTTACTTTGTACACACGACCGTAGAAAGTTCCTTTACCTTCCAAGTCTGGCTTGCTACGTCCCGTTACACAAAAATAGATTTCTCTATTGTTGTCTGCAGAACCTCTTCTCCAATCGATATCCTCCAATCTAGAGAATCCCATTACCCCTTTGTTTTTGGCCTCGGCATCCAACAAATCCAATTGGGTTTCCTCCAATTCAACAAACTCCATAGCATAAGATTGTCCTTCAACCATATCCATTT
The DNA here is from genome assembly GCF_001975575.1 of Mangrovimonas sp. DI 80. Classification (NCBI taxonomy): domain Bacteria; kingdom Pseudomonadati; phylum Bacteroidota; class Flavobacteriia; order Flavobacteriales; family Flavobacteriaceae; genus Mangrovimonas; species Mangrovimonas sp. DI 80. The sequence continues at coordinate 390,457 of NZ_MSDT01000005.1, forward strand.
CAAAATTCACGTTAGAATCGGTAACTTTAAGTCCGTATAAAGAACCACCTTCCAAGTCTCCTTGGTTTCCAACGTACATTCCCAACTGTCCTGAAGGTACCGTATTATCGGAATGGTCGTCTCCAATAAATACTACCGTTTTCCCTGGGTAGGCATCTTTACCAATAGCTACTGCATTTTCAGTAGACCACTGCCCCATTGCTGTAAGCATTTGAGCTGTAGAAGCCCCTCCAGTACTTTTGAAAGGATCTGTTAAGAATACACCATTGGAAGATCCACCCCATTCACCACCTGATAAATATAAAGGACCAAAACCGTGTTCTTCGGGAGTAATCAACGATCCTGAACACTGCGCAGTAGATGCTGTAGCCTGAGCATTCAAGATGTACTCACCTCCTACAGGCTTAAAAGTTTCATCCAAAGTAATTCTTGCAATGGAATAGTCGGCTTCTATATTGTTTATTAAAGTGAAAGTATCATCGGCGTTTTTGATTAGCCCAGCACCGTCTGCCATAGAGCCGTACACAAAATTTGGAGTGTTTGCCAATTGATCTTCCGATGTCAACAAGTTATAAATGTTTACATCTGAAAACTCTGGGGTCAATTTCAATAATACTGGAGATTGGGAGTGCGATTGCAAAACCACCTCGTTTTTTGGTTCATTATTGGAACCGTCATCATCATTACATGACATAAAGGACAAAAGTCCTAGGCCAACACAAGCAAATTTGTAATAATTGTTCATTTTCATGTTTTTTTAAAAGTTTTCACAAATGAACAACGGCAAGGTAAGAATAACCTTAAGTTAGATTTAAGATAAATTCACTAAAGTGTTAATAGTGTTATGCTTATGTTAATAATTGGAATTAAAACAAATAAGCTGTTTTCTCTTGAAAACAAATGGAGTTTACCACTTTTTAAAACAGCTATTTCCATAGCCACCATTCGGCCTTTACCCCAAAGTAATAACCCCACCGCTTTGGCCCCGTGAACAACAAATAAGGGGAATACAAGTTTTCTTTGGCAAAATCGTTATAACGAGCAAAAGACGCTACAAACCGAAAATGGGGTCTCGCCCAAATATCCCGAGCACCCGTAGGTACAAATACCGGCGCAATACTAAATTTGGTCATACTTGCATTGGGATTGGTGCCATCTTTACGCTGAGCATAGTGCAGTTCTGCCAAAATATGAAAGTAATCGGTAATGTAGAATTCATTCCTGGTCCCAATAGCTAAATCCAATTTTCTATTAAAAACTTCCTTACCAAAATAGGTTTCAGCAATGTGATTGCTATCTGCACCACCCTTACTTTTGGTAAAAATCACATAACCATTCAGACTATAGAAATTGGAAATATTCAACATAGCCTGATTGACCACCGACCATGAATAGGCGCCTCTAAAATTTAAATCTTCCGCATTAGGCGCACCAAAAGTATACCAAGTTTTAGATATCCCACCATCACCTCCATTGGCTATCCCTGAGCCATACCTGACCGCTAAATCGTTAAAAGAGCCCTCTCGAAGTTTTCTAAAACGTCTATGGTACCTTGCCCCAAACACCAAACCATAGTCTGATGGGAAATTCACGGCCTCCCCTACATCTCCTGGTTCGGTCAAATCGTTGTCCTCATCACCGCCTCCCATATAATGTACTTCTCCCAATGCCGTAATCCTATTATCTTGATTCAATTCAATATCATGCTCACCTATAACTACGGTGCGCTGCCTAAGCGCGGCACTAAGAGTCCCTGTTTCAATGTTCAAATAGAAATATGGTGGTAATGTAGAGGTGGTATCCACTGAAGCCACAAACACGGCAGCCATTCTAGACTTTTTATATTCTACACCAAACCCTTGTCCAGAATGATCATTGAAATAATAATGGTCGGCGATATGAACATCCGGCCCTCTATACAATCGGGAACCAATCCAAATATTTAAATCCTTTCCCTTAATATTCCTAGCTTCTGCATAAATTTCTGGTAAGGCAAAATTAAGGCCACCCAAACTTGTGGTAGAACTATTTCCTATAGAAGTAAGGCTGGTAGCATAAACCGATAAGCGCATTTGCACATGGATGGTAGTACTATCACCTTTCTTGGGCTTGAACACAAAATTGGGAACCAACTCCAAATAATCCTGCTCTTCCAACCTTCCGCCAATACTTCCCATATTGCTCAGGTTTAAACGTCTTCCTATAGATTCGCCATTTTCAAAAGACCAGTCTACTCCTACACGTCCATAGGATCCGAAATAAAAACTTTTGTTGGTGGTATATTCATAACTAATTTGGGCATTTAGCCAATAACAGCTTAAAGATGCCCAAACACAAACCCCTAACTTCCAAAATGTCTTTTTTCCTTTAAATCGTATTCTTGTTTCATACATATTACTGTTGGTTCTTCAATTTAATGCTTCAATGCGTATCATTGTTGCATTATAAATATACACAACATTCATATATCATTCAAATACAACTAATTACAAATCAATTTCACAACTTTATTTAGACTTCTATTTTTACACCCTCTTTTTAAAGCTTTCTGCATAACTTTACAGAACCTAAACTTTTTAATACACTTCTATGAAGTCCAAAATAACTATCAAAAACAAACATAAAGGTCAATATTTGGCGGTTGCCGGCAGTAATTATCGTATTGTAATTTCTGGTGAAGACACCAACGGCGATTATGCGGTTATTGAAATGTTGGTACCTCCAGGAGGCGGCCCACCTCCTCATGACCATCCGCACGCGCAGGAGCTATTTCATTTAACCGAAGGTGAATTGGAATTTAAAAGTGAAGAAGGTCATATTACCGTAAAAGCTGGGGAGTTTGTCACCATTCCATTCAATGGACCTATTCATTGCTTTAAAAACACCTCCAACAAAAATGCCCGACTCACCTGTACCATTATGCCTGCTGGTTTGGAAAATTTGTTTGTAGATATTGGAACGCCCGTAAAAGAAGGAGAGTTTTTGCCCCTAACCGAAGCTACACCAGAATATTTGGAGTTTATTAAGGAAATTGATAGAAAATACGAACAGAAAACCTATCCGTGGGAATATCTCGATTGATATTATTGTAAAAAAAGAAAAGGATGGCTGCCCAGACAAATGTCCAGTTGTCAATAATGGAATTGTGAAACACTAAAGCCTACACTACTAATGGCAAAGAGCAAGTGTAGGCCCCATATTGATATAACTTTCTACAGATCAAAAAGAAATGTTGAAGGCAGCCATTTATTTATGGCCTTATCTAACTGTTAAGCCTCAACTATTTCTTTAAGTACCTCTACGATATAATCTATTTCTTCTTTGGTGTTGTAACTGCTGAATGAAAAACGAATGGAAGGTTTCTTCAAGTCCTCTTCAGACAATATTTGGGTTAATACATGCGATCCCAATGAACTTCCACTTTGGCAAGCACTACCTTTTGAACAGGCAATTCCTTTTAAATCCAATTGAAACTGCAATGTCAAAGCTTTTTCAGCAGATAATGGCAAACACACATTCAACAAGGTGTAGGTACTCTTTTCATCATCACCACAGTTCCCATTAAAACTTACGCCTGGGATATGTTTTTCAACTTCCGATTTAAAGTAATTCTTTAAGTCTAAAATATAATTGCGTTCTTTATCCAAATGGTCATAGGCCATAACAAAAGCAGTTTCCAAACCTTTGATATTGTGTACAGGCTCAGTACCTGCTCTAAAACCGCGTTCTTGAGCGCCACCAAAAATAAGAGGCTTCAAATGGCTGTTCTTTCTTATATAGGCAAAACCAATTCCCTTTGGTCCATGAAATTTATGGGCTGCAGCCGTCATAAAATCAATTGGCACATCCTGTACATCCCATTCAAAATGTCCAATGGATTGTACCGTATCACTATGGAACAAAGCATTGTTTTCCTTACACATCAAGGCCACCTTTTTAACATCCAAAAGGTTCCCTATTTCATTGTTAACATGCATCAAACTTACCAATTTCAAATCTTCAGAAGCTTGTAACAAACGCTCCAAATCCTCATAATCTGGAGTCCCACATTTTTGAAGTTTTACATATTCTACATTGATTCCGTATTCCTTCTCCAGTTCTTCGGCCGTATGCAGCACGGCATGATGCTCAATACATGAAGTGATGATGGTTTTTACACCTGCATCCCTAACAGCGCAACGTAAAATCATATTGTCTGCCTCGGTACCTCCAGAAGTAAAAATAATTTCTTGAGGCAGGGCGTTTAAGTACTTGGCAATGGTTTTTCTAGCTGATTCTATAATAGATTTTGAAGACCTCCCAAAAGCGTGGGTTGAAGATGGATTTCCGTAGTTTTCAGATAACACTTTATGCATTTCTGTAATCACTTCGTCCCTAACCTTTGTGGTTGCGGCACTGTCAAAATATACTTGTTTCATGTTGTTTTGTTTATTGGTAATTCTTGGGAAATTGGCAATGGAATGCTTCCCCGTTCGCCAATCAGCCGCAAAAGTACAGGAAATAAAATTATTTCCCAGATGCCACGTTATAAATTAACAATTCTCTTATTTTTGTGACTCAAATTACCACTATGCGAAACTTTATATACCTTCTGTTTGTTGCCTTTTTTATAGTATCCTGTGATGATGGTGACATTCTTGACGTGGAACTTGATTTTGAAGACGAATTAACGCTCTGCCCGGAAACATCAGAGTCTTACCTATTATATAAAACCAAGGAATCTCCCTACGAATCCTTGAGCCTACTGTTTCCTTCCAACAGTACAAACGATGGTATTTTTAATCCTGAAGACGGTATTGTTGAAGGTTCAATGGCCATAAATGGGACAAGCGTAAGATTTCATTACAGAACCTACGATAACAATCCCGAGAACTTTATCTGTAATTTAGTCCCTGATGAAACGGTTACCGTTACCAATAACTACGAAGCTACCTCAGGTACCGTAGAATACTATTCCACATTTGAAGACGATGATAATGATGGTATTCCTTCTTCTGTAGAAGATGCCAATTTAGACGGTGATAATGACCCTAGTACCAACCCAACCGATACAGATGGGGATGGTATTCCTGATTATTTAGATGAAGATGATGACAATGACAATGTGAAGACCAAAAATGAAGCACCAGATCCAAATGGCGATAATAATTTTGAAGACGCTAGAGATACTGATGAAGATGGCACCCCAGATTACCTAGATAATGATGATGATGGGGATGGTATCCTTACAAGATACGAGGATGAAAATGGTGATAAAAATCCAGCAAATGACTTTGCTGTTGATGCCACCATTGCACGATACTTAGATAGCAATGCTCAAGATGAATTTCCACTTGACGAGTTTATTGAAAACACCTATACCAGAACCATTTCAATTTACTTTACAGTACATAATGTAGATATCACGGTATTGAGTACAGATGAAATAGATTTGGGAACTTATACCTTGGAAGTAGATTTCTCTACAGAGGAAGATTAAGGCTCTACATTCTGATAGATGTAAACTTCGGTAGCTCCCATGCCATATTTTTGGTAATCGGCGGCATAAAAGGTAACATTGTTATATCTGCCAAAAAGGTATTCCAATTCGGTTTTTAGAACGCCTTCTCCCACGCCATGGATGAATACCACTTTTTGAATGCGCTTGCTAATGGCAAACTTCAATTGGCGCTCGGCAGTATCCAATTGTAGAGTCAACATTTCATGATTGGAAAGCCTGTTGGGTTTGGGCGTTAATTGATGGATATGCAAATCCACTTCCATAGCTGGTAAATTACGCTCCTTAGGTTTGGTTCTTTGCGATTTTCTTTTCTGCGGAATTTCCTTCTCCTGAATCACTTCAAAAGCAGACTGCTCCGAAAACACTTCCGATTTTAATGATGCCTCAATAACAACAAGTTCATAGGCATAAAATTCCAATACAAAACCATCGGTGGTTTCTATTCCAAATAAATCACCCTTTTTTCGGGTGATGATTCCTGTGATATCCTCATCCAACACCGAAACTTTGTCTCCAATCTTTAAACTCATGCGTCTAGGTCGTTTTCGTCCGTATCGTCCTTATCAAATTTACTTGGAATATTTTTAGATATTCCATAAATGCCGAGCATCAGCAACGCAACGCCGCCAATTAACACAAAAGTATTTTGCTTTTCTTGGGCTTGGGCGTAAAATGCCACAATCCCCCCAATGACGATAAAAATATAGTTGATTCGTTTTGGAATATTCATAATAAACTGTACTAAAAGAGGCCTCAAAAATACAGCTTTTAGAAGTAACATTAATAGCTTGACTTGCAATTCATTTACATTTTCATATATGAAAATACTTGCAATTTCATTTAAATAGTATCTAGATTTCATACATTTGTTAGAAGTCATTACTAACAATTATGTCATCACTAGAGTCATTCATGCTACCCTGCCTTTGGAAGCAAACCTTCGGAATGGAATGCTTGGGCTGTGGTACGCAACGTGCCTTGGTACTGGTACTTCAAGGTGAATTTTCTGCAGCTTTTAAAATGTACCCTGCCATTTACACCTTGTTACTCTTGGGAGTTTTTCTATTGGCGCATATTAAATACCAATTCAAGTGCGGACATAAAATTATTTTAGCGCTATTCATCCTGAATATTACAATTACCTTGATAAATTATTATTTAAAACACTTTTAACTTTAAACTAATCAACATGGAAAAACAAACTTTACCAAATTCAACCTTAATCTTAGTAATGGGAATCCTATCAATAGTAGGCTGTTGCTTTTATGGAATCCCAGGACTTATCTGTGGAATTATTGCAATTGTATTAGGTTCAAAAGCTACAAAACTTTACCAATCGGCTCCAGAAGAGTACTTGGGCTATGGCAACGTAAAAGCGGGAAGAATTATGGGTATTATTGGCGTTATTTTAAGCATCATTTCCATTGCTTACATAGCATGGATCATTAGCTTTATTGGATGGGAAGCATTATCAAACCCAGAATTATTGCAAGAGCGTTTGCAAGAAATCCAACAAGGTTTACCTCAAGAATAACATCACTTCACACAATAAAAAATGCGACCAATTGGTCGCATTTTTTATTTATGAATCATCTGGATTAAGCTTCAAATTCTTTGAGTGTTTTGGTAATGATGTTCACACAATCCAATAATTGCTCCTCTGTCATTACTAAAGGTGGCGCAAAACGAATGATGTTACCGTGGGTTGGTTTTGCCAACAATCCATTATCGCGCAATGCCAAACAGATGTTCCATGCCGTATCGCTTTCCTCATCATCATTAATGACAATGGCGTTCAGCAAGCCTTTTCCACGCACCAAGCTAACCAATTCACTGGTTGCAATGTACTTGTTCATTTCGCTTCTAAACAACTGCCCTAATTCCTCGGCATTAGAAGCCAACTGCTCTTCTTCTATCACTTCCAGAGCAGCAATGGCAACTGCAGCCGCCACCGGATTTCCTCCAAAAGTACTCCCGTGATTTCCAGGTTTTATAACATCCATGACGGTGTTATTAGCCAATACCGCGCTTACCGGATAGGCCCCACCACTCAAGGCTTTCCCTAAAATCAAAATATCTGGTTTTACATTTTCATGGTCTACCGCCAATAACTTTCCTGTACGGGCAATTCCTGTTTGTACTTCATCGGCAATAAATAGAACATTATATTGCTCACACAAAGCCTTCGCCTTAGCCAAATACCCTTCACTAGGCACATATACTCCGGCTTCCCCTTGGATAGGCTCCACTAAAAATCCAGCAATATTTGTATTGCTTTTTAAAGTCTCTTCCAAGGCTTCTAAATTGTCATAAGCAATCTTGATAAATCCCTTAGTATAAGGTCCGAAATGTTCACGCGCTACAGGATCATTTGAAAAAGAAATGATGGTAGTTGTACGTCCGTGAAAGTTATTTTCACAAACTACAATTTCGGCATCATTTTCATGAATTCCCTTCACTTCATAGGCCCATTTTCTACATAATTTCAAAGCTGTTTCCACAGCCTCTGCTCCCGTATTCATAGGAAGCAATTTATCGAAACCAAAGTACTCACAGGCAAACTTTTCATATTTCCCCAAAACATCATTGTAAAATGCTCTTGAAGTCAAGGTTAATGTTTGTGCCTGCCCTACCATAGCCCCTACAATTTTTGGGTGACAATGCCCTTGGTTAACCGCAGAATACGCCGATAAAAAATCATAATATTGTTTCCCTTCAACATCCCAAACATGCACACCTTCACCACGACTCAAAACCACAGGAAGTGGATGGTAATTGTGAGCTCCATAGTTGTTTTCTAAATCAATTGCTTGCTGGGACGTCATTTGGTCTAAAACCGCCATTTTATTTACTTTTAATTAAAATATTTGCAATTCCTTCTTTCAGGAGAGAAATCATCCGTCTTTGTAGTGGCTGCAAATTACTAAATCTTGTCCTATTTTTGGAATTTTTACCGGCATTTATTCTATTTTTGCCACATGTCAAGAAGAAACAAAAAGCAGGTATTTACCAACGTAGAAGTGATAGATGCCGGGGCCAAAGGCAAACTGGTTGCCAAGGCGCCAGACGGTAAAGTGATATTTTTGTCTAATGCCGTTCCAGGTGATGTGGTAGACATCCAAACCTATAAAAAGAGAAAGGCTTACTATGAAGGTAAAGCCATTGCATTCCATAAATTATCCGAGAAACGCAGCGAGCCCAAATGTGAGCATTTTGGGGTTTGTGGTGGCTGTAAATGGCAGGATATGGATTACCAATACCAATTGGAATACAAACATAAAGAGGTTGAAAACAACTTGAGACGTATTGGGCATATAGAACTGCCTGAAGTCACTCCTATTTTAGGATCTTCAGAACAATATTTCTACCGAAACAAAATGGAATTCTCCTTTAGCGACAGCAGATGGCTTACTCAAGAAGAAATCCAATCTGATGAAGATTTGGGCGACAAAAATGCTTTGGGATTCCATATTCCAGGCATGTGGGACAAAATTTTGGACGTGAAGAAATGTTGGTTGCAGGGAGATCCTTCCAATGCCATACGCAATGAAGTGAAATCCTTCGCCATTGTCAACGGCATGGAGTTTTTCAACACCCGTAACCAAGCTGGATTTTTGCGTTCGCTCATGATTCGGACTTCTACAACGGGAGACCTTATGGTAATGATTCAATTCTTTAAGGAAGATAAAGCAAAGAGAGAATTGTTGTTGGATCATTTGGCTGAAACCTTCCCAGAAATTTCCTCATTGCAATACGTGATCAACGAAAAAGCAAATGATACCATTTATGACCAAGAAGTCATTTGCTACAAGGGTGAAGATCATATTTTTGAACAGATGGAAGACCTAAGGTTCAAAATCAACGCAAAGTCGTTTTACCAGACCAATTCCAAACAAGCTTATGAGCTTTACAAAATTGCCCGTAAATTTGCCAACCTTAAAGGAGACGAACTCGTTTACGATTTGTATACAGGTACAGGAACCATTGCACAATTTGTGGCCAAAAAGGCTAAAAAGGTTGTGGGTGTAGAAGCGGTTCCAGATGCTATAACAGCAGCCAAGGAAAATGCACAATTAAACGGCATTGAAAACGTTGACTTCTATGTAGGTGATATGAAAAATGTATTCAACGAAGCGTTCATCAGCCAACATGGCCATCCAGATGTGATTATTACTGATCCACCGCGTGACGGAATGCATAAAGATGTGGTTCAGCAAATATTGAACATTGCTCCGGAAAAAGTAGTGTATGTAAGCTGTAACAGTGCCACACAAGCAAGGGATTTGGCGTTAATGGATGAAGCCTATAAAGTAACCAAGGTACAAGCGGTAGATATGTTCCCGCAGACCTACCATGTAGAAAATGTTGTACTTTTAGAACGCCGAAATTAATAAGGCACCCTAATTCTGCTAATCAGAACATCTAACTATGGTAAGATATTTGAAAATTGTATGTCCACTTTTAGCCATCCTGGGATACCTTGTTTTGGGTTGCGAAAAAGATGACATATGTGCCGAAACCACGGCTACCACTCCTCATTTGATTATTCGTTTTTACGATGTCAATAATCCTACAAATACGCTTTCTGCAAGAAAACTTACTGTGAAAGGCGAAGGTTTAGAGGAAGAAATTGTTTCTAGTTCAACTACAGATTCTATTCTGTTGCCTCTGAACTTTCAAGAGGAAGGCATCACAGCCATTTCTAGATTTGAACTAAAAATAAACACCGATTACGACAGCGACACTGACGAAACCAGTGCTTCCAATACCGATATTATTGAAGTTAACTATACTCCAGAGTTTGTCTACGTTTCCAGAGCTTGTGGTTATAAAAGTACCTTTGCCGGAACAGAAATAGATGTAGATGAAACCAACGATGAGGACATTTGGATCATTAACGCCGTAACCGTAAACACAACCATAGAAAATGAAACAGCAGCGCACATCAACATTTATCATTAAAATATTGGTTTTGCTGTTGTTCCCTTTATTAGCAACAGCTCAAGAGGAAAAAGACTCTATCAGCAACGACACCTTAGTCTACAAACAGAAATACGGCCTACGAATCGGGGCTGATATCAGCAAACCCATTCGTAGTTTGATTGATGAGGACTATTCTGGGTTTGAAATTATAGGAGATTATCGTCTAACTCAAAAATTATATTTGGCTGGCGAGATAGGCACCGAAGAAAAAACCACCAAAACCGATTTTTTGGATGTCACTACCAAAGGAGGTTATTTTAAGGCAGGGGTTGATTATAATATGTACACCAACTGGTTGGATATGCAAAATATGATCTATGCAGGTTTTAGAGTTGGTGCCAGCACCTTTAGCCAAACTGTAAACAGTTATACCGTTTATAATGCCGATCAATATTGGAGCAATCCATACACCTCTTACGACTCTCAGGAATTTGATGGCCTGACAGCGTTTTGGGGAGAACTTATCATTGGTATAAAAGCCGAAACCTTTAAAAATTTGTTTATTGGTATCAATGCCCAACTAAAGGGACGTATCACCGAAACTGAACCGGGAAACTTTGAGAACATCTACATCCCTGGTTTCAACAGAACCTACGACAGTGGTGCTTTCGGAATGGGGTTCGGCTATTCCATTTCTTATCTAGTTCCTATATTCAAGAAAGACAAAAAAGTAATTCAGGAAGAAGAATAACATATTCTATTTCATATACATTTATTAAAGAGGGCCTATTTGGCCCTCCTTTCTTTATAAAAACTTTAAATCATTAACAAACAGCATTTTACACTAAAATCATTACCTTTAAGCTTCTATTTTTAACAAAAACACCACCATTATGAAAAAGTTAAAAAAATTAGTTTTCGTTTTTGCACTTAGCATGTTTGCCTTAACTGCCTATTCCCAAACTGAGAAAGACAGAAAAATTATTATCGATGCTGAAAAGGCCCAAATTGAAATGTTGGAACATTCTCCGGATTTAAAAAAGTATTTTGAAACCTCTGCTGGTTATGTCATCTTCCCAAATGTTGGTAAAGGAGGACTTATTGTTGGAGGGGCATCTGGAAATGGTGTGCTCTATGTTTCTGGCATTGCTCAAGGAATGGCCAGTGTGAAAGAAATTAATATTGGAGCCCAAATTGGAGGACAGGCCCTTATTGAAATCATCTTTTTTGAAACTGCCAATGCTCTTGATGAATTCAAGAAAGGTGACTTTAAGTTTGATGCTGGCATCTCTGCAACAGCTTTAACCATGGGCCAATCCCTGGATGCCAAATACACCGATGGCGTAGCTGTGTTTACCCATACAAAAGGAGGTTTGATGGCTGAAGTGTCTGTTGGAGGCCAAATATTTAACTACAAAGGATTTTAGAACTATGATACAAACAAAAAAGCGTTTCAATTATGAAACGCTTTTTTTATAACATATCTAGTTTATCAATTAGGACATATACTTTCCTTTTTTACTGCCTTCGTACATCACATATTTCACAAGCTTAGATTCCAACTTGGCATTGTACAATTGAATTTTTCTGGAAGGCCTTAACCCTACAAATTTCAAGGCGTCCAAATTAGACGTAATAAACCAAGCATCGGTTCCGGGATAGCTTTGCTTCAGCGTGTCCCCTATCGATTTGTAAAAACTTTCCATTTCTATATCCAAACGCTCGCCGTAAGGTGGATTGAACAACATGTGGAGTTTCTCATTTCCTGCCTTTTGGGTTTTAAAGAAATCTTCGTGCTTTATGGTTATAAACTCATCCAAGTGGGCATTTTTCACATTGTCCTTAGCCTTGTTCACTGCGCTTGGCGATTTGTCGTAACCTATAATTTTATGGTGAAAATCACGTGTCTTTTTCAATAGGGACTCTTCAATGGTTTCAAACAAATCGACATCCCAATCCTGCCAACGCTCAAAAGCAAATTCCTTACGCATTAGATTTGGCGGAATGTTACAAGCTATCATCGCTGCTTCAATTAAAATAGTCCCACTACCACACATTGGGTCCATTAAATCGGATTGGCCGTCCCAACCGGACAACATTACCAACCCTGCCGCAAGCACTTCGTTAATTGGGGCTATGTTGGTGGCTGTCTTATACCCTCTTCTATGCAAAGATTCTCCAGACGTATCTAAGGAAATAGTGCATTGCTGACGATCTATATGCACGTTGATTTTTAAATCTGGAAAACGTAAATCCACACTTGGACGATGTCCCGTAGTGTTTCTAAATTTATCTACAATGGCATCCTTTGTTTTAAGGGCAATGTATTTGGAATGTGTAAACATTTGGGAGTGTACAGTGGCATCAATAGCCAAAGAGCCAGTAGACTTCATATAATTCTCCCAAGGCATTTGATAGATTTTATCATACAAATCCTGCTCACTTACCACCCGAAACGACTTGATAGGTTTCAAAATCTTGATAGCTGTGCGCAGCGCCAAATTAGCTTTATACATAAATCCCTTGTCCCCTACAAAGCTTACGTTACGTACACCTGGTTTTACCTCTTGGGCTCCAAGTTGCGTCAATTCATTAGCCAACAATTCTTCAAAGCCAAATAAGGTCTTGGCCACCATCTTAAAATTATTCTCCATAGTTTACTCCAAATAGATTGCAAAAATAAAGTATTTTTGTGGCACATAATAGCATTATGTAAATAGGTTGAAACCACAATCAACCAAGGTAACATCAAATGTTCCTTTTCTCTTGAAATATTTATGACAAAAGATACAACACAATGGTATGCGTCATGGTTTGACACTCCTTTTTACCATATACTTTATAAAGACAGAAATCACCATGAAGCCCAGCGCTTTATGGACAACCTTACCAAGTACCTCAACCTTTCAGACGATTCCAAAATTTTGGATCTGGCTTGCGGGCGCGGACGTCACTCTAGATATTTAAACTCATTGGGATATGACGTTACAGGAATTGACCTTTCCGAAAACAGCATCGCACACGCCAAAAAATATGAAACCGAAACGCTTCGTTTTAAGGTTCACGATATGTGCACGCCTTATGAAGAGGAGTTTGATGCTGTATTGAATCTTTTTACAAGTTTTGGCTATTTTGATGAAGATGCTAGTAATCTAGCTACCATTAATGCCATCAAAAACAATTTGAACACCTACGGTTTGGGAGTGATTGACTTTATGAACAGTGATTACGTTATTTCGAACCTTGTTCCTGAAGAAACCAAAACTATGGAAGGTATCGATTTTCATCTTAAACGTTATGTGGAAGACGGTTATATCTATAAGGATATTTCATTTACACATGAAGGGCATGACTACAACTTCCAAGAACGAGTAAAAGCCTTTTCTTTGGAAGATTTTGAAGCGCTTTTTGAAGAAGCCGGTGTGTATTTGTTGGATGTTTTTGGCGATTACAATTTGCGTAAATTCTACAAAGGCAGCTCCGAACGTTTAATCATGATTTTTAAATAATTGTATCTTGGTAGTATGATTTATCAATATCTCTTGCCCATAATTGCTGTATTGTCTGGTATAGGCATTGTTATTGTCACAAAAAAAAGCAATACCCTCAACACAAAATTGTTATTGGCTTTTAGCGGGGCCTTTTTATTGGCATTGACCCTTTTTGAATTACTTCCCGAGGTATATGAGCATTTGGAAGCCAAACAAACAGGCCTCTTCATCATGTTTGGAATATTATTCCAAGTGATATTGGAGTTCTTTTCCAAAGGTGCCGAACATGGCCACGTACATGTCCACAAGCATGAACATACATTTCCTTGGGCATTGTTTATCAGCTTATGCATCCATAGTTTTTTTGAAGGATTTCCAATCCACGAGCATAACGATATGGTCTATGGAATTTTAATCCACAAAATACCAATTGCCATTGTCATAACAGGCTTTTTATTGCATTCGCACTTTAGCAAACTTCAAATTATCGCATTCCTATCCATTTTCGCCATCATGACACCTTTGGGAACTTTATTGTCTCAAAGCTGGGAGTTGATTGCAGATTATATCACGATGATCAACGCTATTGTAATTGGAATATTTTTCCATATTTCAACCACTATTTTGTTTGAAAGCGACGAAGGCCACAAGTTTAGCGTTACCAAACTATTTGCTATCTTGTTTGGGATTGCCATAGCTTATATGATTTAAGAATACAGAAACAGCATTATCCATGTTTAGCAAAGAAGAATCGAGATTGATACGACAAGAATTTTGGACCAGTTTTGGAAAATCCTTCCCAAGAAAGTGGATTCTCTACGATACCAAAATTAAGGAGTTCAGTTTTAAATTTCATTTTGACACCAAAAAGGCCTTAGTCTCTCTTGATGTTGAAGGCGATTTGGAAAACCGCATTACCTATTGGGGGCAATTGGAATCCTTAAAGACCATTTTATTGGAAGACTATTTACCTGAAGCTATTTTTGAAGAAGAACATCTATTGGAAAATGGCAAGGAAATTTCTAGAATCTATGTGCCTTTAGAGCAGAAAGTCTCCATTCACAACAAAAACACTTGGCAGGATGTCATGGTGTTTTTCAATACCACCATGGACCGATTTGAAACATTTTTTGAAGATTTCAAGGATGTTATCAAATTGGATTAATCCAACCTATATTACATAAAGAAAAATCATAAAGAAATGGCTAATGGCACCAGCCAATACAAAAAGGTGCCAAATCACGTGGTTGTAAGGAATCCTATCTATGGCATAGAAAATAATGCCCAAAGTGTAGAAAAGTCCTCCTGCAAACAACAATGTTAAACCGCCACTGGATACTTGTTCGGTTAAAGCCGAAAAGTCAAAAACTATCAACCAGCCCATTACCAAATAAAGGATTACCGAAAAAACTTCAAAGCGGCCAGTAAAAAACAGTTTCAAGAAGACACCAAAAGCCGCAATCCCCCAAACCACCCAAAACAGGGGCCATCCCAAACTATGTGGCAAGGCAATTAAAAGTACGGGAGTGTAGGTTCCTGCAATAAGCAAATAAATGCTTATATGGTCCATAATCCTAAAATAGTGTTTCTTTTGCTCTTCCCTAATGCCGTGATAAAAGGTAGAAGCCAAAAACAGAACGATAATGGAAACACCATAAATTACCACACTGAAGAGTCCCCAAGGAATAGTGGAACTGCAAAAGACAATTAACAACACCAAACCAACAATGCCTAAAACCGCTCCTAAAGCGTGGCTGCTGGCATTTAACTGTTCTTCAAAGTGTGTTTGTTTTCGCATGGACCCATCTAATTTTTCACATTGGTTACCGTCCATTTATCAGTAAGATCATAGTAGTCAAAATCGATGGCGGGTTCTTGACGAATCAACTGACCATTTTGAAAGGCGCGTTCCAGAATATCTTCAATTAAATAATCTTCCTTCACATTCATGGGATCAAATTCTTCCTTTAGAGAAATGTCGAACAACCTTGCGGTGTTTTGAAACCAAAAGGCCCGCCAACTATTGCGCAGTTCCTTAATCAAATCGAAAGTAGTGCTCCCTGTTTGACGATGAATTAGTTTTACCAAAATTTGCCCTTCGGTTCTAGTCAGTTTTTTCAATTCTGCTGAAAATTCATCCTCGATATAATGCTGAACCATTTTAGCGTATTTCTTTTTGTCCCGATTGTTGTCCAACTTGCCAATACGCTCATTAAGGGCTACCAATCGCTCTGCCGCCAATTTGGCATAAGGATATACTTTTATGGTTTTTCGTTTCAGGATCAAGTAGCGCTTCCTGGCTTCTTTATCATCAAACTTTAGTTTGTGTAGTAAAATAACTTCATGTAAATCTATGGAGGTACGCGGGATGGAATCTCCTTCCACAATAATATAATCCACCTGTATAGAATCTTGTTCTACAGGTTTCACTTGCGCCCATATGGCCAAGGGACAACTAACCATTATGTAGCAAAGCCACTTCATAGACAATTTTTAAATCCAAAACCATTCCAAATATAACAGAAAGTGCCTTTGGTAAAGGAATATTCTAATTCTACAGGTTTTAAATGTTAGGGTAAAATTAATAATTTACAGTCTCTAAAACCTTAAAATACTATTAATATTATATAACAACCTTATTTATTGATGCCATAAAAAAACCATAAGCAATGCTTATGGTTTTCTATAAATGGCTTACAACTTTTTCCGGTTGTCGTTACTGTTGGTGTCAATCAACTTGTTGTATGGGTCTACACCTACTTCTACAGGTTTTTCGTCTACTATAATTGAGATATGATTGTCCATTTGAGTAATCTTTTGCTTTTTCAAATAGAGCTCTGTTTCCTTTTTAACACCATCTACTTCCTCTTCTCCAAAAATTCCAATATCGATATAATCGGCCAACGGCACAGAATATTCCGGTTTCTTCATAGTTTCCGATTGGTACTGCAACGAATCCTTTCCGTTATCGGAAAAGAAGCGTTTTCCCTTTTCATCATTTCTATATTTACTCACCTGAAAGTGAATATCAACCTGGTATTTTCCGTTTTCCAACTCTGTAGAAGTGACATCTGCCACTCTATTTTCATAAAGTGTAATGGTTTCAAACATGTCCTTGATAACATATTTCAGACTGTCCGGAGTCACTTCCTTGATATAATCCACCATTTCCACGGAAGTCGTATAAGGCGCTTCTTGAAACTTCACCTTCTCCACATAAGCTTTCAAGGCATTGTTAAGTTTTTCTTCGCCTATATAATCGCTTATAGCATAGAACACCAAAGAGCCTTTTTGGTAACGGATATAGCCTTGGCCATCGTTGTACATCAATGGTTTTTCACGTTTAGACTCAAAGGTACGCTGGGTTAAATAATCATCTAAAGCCTCTTTTAAAAACTTGCGCATTTGGCTCTTGCCCTGCTGATGTTCCAACACTTTCAACGACACATACTCCGATAAACTTTCAGACAACATGGTAGCTCCCAACACATCGGCTCCAATCACCTGATGTGCCCACCATTGGTGCGCTACTTCATGCACCGTAATGGCAAATGGATAATCTACCCCGCCTTCTTCTGTTTCATCCACATCGGCAATAAACCCAACTCCTTCCGAAAATGGTATGGTATTAGGAAAGGACTGAGCAAAGCTCCCTCCTGTTCTTGGGAATTCTATAATACGCAATTGTTTATGCTGATAAGGGCTAAAATTCTTTGTGTTATACTCCAGAGAGGCTTTCATTCCCGCCATCATGCGGTCCAAATTGTATTCGTGACCTTTGTGGTAATAGATTTCCAAATTCACATCCTTCCATGTATCCTTTTTAACTTCATATTCAGCAGAATTGAATGCGTAAAAATTCAAAATTTTACTGTCCATTTTATAATGGAAATAACGACGACCATTTTCGGTCCATTCCCTTTGTAAATACCCTGGAGCAATCGCTATTTGATCTTCCGAAGTACTCACCGTAGCTTCAAAATCTACCCAATCCGAATCTTTGCCAATATAGGTATTGCCCAATGCCGTAGAATCGGTTGGCATTGGCTTGAGTTCATTTGGAGGCAGATCATATTTCTCACGGATTTTATTGTCTTGCAACTCTCCGCCATTATATCCCAGATTTGGAAAAATCTGAAAGTTATTGATAAATGTCCCATTGTGTCTTACAGGCGAATTCTTTTCCAACAAACTATTGGGTTTATTCTTCACCGTAAAACTCAAGGTAAGACTATCGCCTGGCAACATAGGCTGCTTCAGCTCATAGATATCGAAATTGTAGATGGTATCTTCAGACACCAAAGTATTTGGCTTATCAAATTCAAAAGTGCTTGGATAACTATTGTGGTTTAAAAAAATGCTATCGATAGCCACATCAGTTTTATTGATCATTACATATTCCCCGGAAGCATCAAAATCGAGTTGCTTGGGAAAAATATTCACATTGGCCTTCACAGCAACAATTCGAGGCTGAGCGGCATTCTCATATTTCTTATAGGTTTTCTCCCATTCCACGGTCCTAAGCTCTGATTCTTTGGAAGAAATTCGGGTATTCAAAATATTGTTCTGATAGTAAATTCGGAATCCGAGTGCCAAAAAGCCAATGACAAATACTGAAAGTAACATGGTCATTTTAGGCGTCAATCTGTTTTTGGCAATTTGTATGCGCTCCTTAAATGAATCCGGTAATCCTCGCACCCAAAATAGCGCCGTAAATATTAATAGCACCAAACCGCAGAGCAACCAATACAGTTTGTAAATCATGTAAAGACCAAAGGAATCCCCATAACCGTTCATATCGGAATACGCATATCCAGGACCTTGATTGTATTTAAAAATGGCCTGCTCCACTCCCGCCAAACTCAACAATGGCATACCTATAGCCAATACAATCAATACAAACAGCCCCAAGTAAGGATTTCTCATAAGGGTTTGCACAAACATTGACAAAAAGGCCCAAATGGCATAGCTAATGAAACTCAATACAAACAGTTCGTACACATAATGCCCAATTTCAAAATTGTAATAGCCATTATAGATTTGAAACAACATTCCAGACGCCATGATAATGGCCAACATCACCAATTGCATTTTTAACAAGGCAATAAATTTAGAAAGGAACAACGTCCAGTTAGGAATAGGCGTTACATCGATTAAATCTTCCATTCGGGTAATATTGCCACGGTGCACCAACAAGCCTGCATACAAAAATGTACAGATGTTGATAGCAATCACAAATGCCGAACCACCATTCAACATTTTCCACGTAACTGGTAATGTAGGTGTTCCGAAGAGGTTACCAATTTCAGAAAGTGAAATCAAAACAATGATCAAACCAACAATCAAAATACTTATAAACGGCCAACTTTTCACAATGTAGAAAAACTCCATATTGGACAATTTCCACATAGTTTTT
Organism: Mangrovimonas sp. DI 80; assembly: GCF_001975575.1. NCBI lineage: Bacteria > Pseudomonadati > Bacteroidota > Flavobacteriia > Flavobacteriales > Flavobacteriaceae > Mangrovimonas > Mangrovimonas sp. DI 80. The sequence continues at coordinate 409,787 of NZ_MSDT01000005.1, forward strand.
AGGTTTTGAAGAAAGGAATAATCAAAACTCACCTTTGGAAGGTTGATTTTTGTAATGCCTCCAAAATTGCGTTTAACCGAGCGTTCTCCCTTATCTTTTCTAAACGAAAAACTAACGGCATTTTGACTAAAGGAAAAGAATTTGTAAACCAATCCAAAGATTAGAGAAGCAATACCCAGCCACAACAAACGGTTATAGATAATGAGCCCTTTAAAAGGTAAATGCCATTCGTTCTGTTCGGCAACGGTCCAATATCTTACATAATAATCTGCTGCAGAAGCGCCATAAGGATCCAACATGGCTGCTAAGGCCCTGTTATCTGGATCCGACAACAAACCTTCCATCAAACCTTGAACAAAAATCAAAAGTACGATGGTGATAAAGCCCGCTGCAATATTTCGGGTGAAAGTTACTACAGCAAAAACAATGGCCCCAAATAGCAATACATTAGGCAGAATATAAACCAAATAGGTATACAAATAGGATTGCAGATCGAAAGGCCCTACCAATTCGGAATTGGTTCCAGGAAACCTGAACCCTATAAACATACCGATACCGATAACAAATACAATTCCCGTTACCACCACAATAGCACTGAAGAATTTGGCAAACAAATAATTGGCCTTACTAAACGGGTAGGAATACAAAATGGTATGCATTTCACTCTTATAATCCCTGTAAATGGAAATTCCAATTATGGACGGAAACAAAAAGAAAATAAAAATGGTTAAGGCATTGTAAAGGTTGAAAATCCCTATAGGTGAGTTGACAATTCGTGAGGACCCTGTGGTAACCGTGACACTGTCAAAAATTCCTGCCGAAGCAGACGCCATAAAAAAGGCCAACACAAAAAATATGGCAGCGTAAATATAAGTGGCTGGCTTTTTTAGCCAATAACGAAGTTCGTGTGTAAATATCGTGAAGAACATAGATGTATTTTTAAATTAGAAAATGACAAGACTTTCCTGTTTGCTTAGGAAACCATTGGTTCGTCCTGTTTCAAGGCTATAAAATATACATCGTCCAATTGCGGTTCGGCAGCAACAAAATCATCGGCTGGAAGTGTGTCTGAATGCACACGAATATTCAAGGTATTATCTTCATTGTAATTAGAAGAAAGTACATTGTACATAGCTTCCATTTGCTCCAACTCGTCACGCTCTACAACTTTGGTCCAAATCTTTCCTCTAAGTGACTCCCTTGCCTGGGTTGGTGTAGCTTGCATTAAAATTTTTCCACCATTCAAAATAGCCATATCGGTGCACAATTCCTTTACGTCTTCCACAATATGGGTTGAAAAAATTACGGTACAATTGGTCCCAACTTCTCGTAAAACATTTAAAAAGCGGTGTCTTTCTGCTGGATCCAACCCTGCAGTAGGCTCATCTACAATAATAAGTTTAGGATTGTTCAATAACAACTGTGCAATCCCAAAACGCTGCTTCATACCTCCTGAATAACCCGCAACATGTTTCTTTCGTACATCATAGAGATTGGTAATTTCCAAGACTTCCCTAACCAAGGCATTTCGTTCCACTTTGGAAGACACGCCTTTTAAAGTGGCAAAATAATCCAAAAGTGCTTCGGCCGACATTTTAGGGTATACGCCAAACGATTGAGGCAAATATCCAAGCACTTTTCGCAATGCCATTTTATCTTCCAACACATTGATGTCTCCAAACATGATAGAGCCGGAATCTGGACTCTGAAGGGTGGCTATAGTTCGCATTAAAGATGACTTTCCCGCTCCGTTTGGCCCCAATAAACCAAACATTCCGGTGCCTATTTCCAGGCTTAAATTATCAATGGCTTTTACCCCATTTTTATAGGTTTTAGTAAGATCTTTAATGACTAATTTCATAGGTATATTATTTAGCAGTTCTGTTTTAGAGGTTATAAGTGTAAAAATATAAGGTTTTGTTACAAAAAATAGTTTTGCTAATGTTGAAACTGAAGAAATCCTAGTATTTTTACGGAAATCTAACAACTAATATTTATGGCAAACGACAGCTTACTCAATAAAAAATCATTAGAATTCCTAGAAAACTATTTAAACAATGCATCTCCAACAGGTTACGAATGGGAAGGCCAAAAACTTTGGATGGACTACCTAAAACCTTACGTGGATGAATTCATTACTGACACCTACGGAACTGCTGTGGGAGTTATCAATCCTGAAGCCAAATACAAAGTGGTTATTGAAGGACACGCCGATGAGATTTCTTGGTATGTAAATTATATTACAGACAACGGATTGATCCACGTCATTAGAAATGGAGGTAGCGATCACCAAATTGCACCGAGTAAAATTGTTAATATCCACACGAAAAAAGGGATTGTAAAAGGGGTTTTTGGATGGCCTGCCATCCACACCCGTGATAGAGCTAAGGAAGAAACACCAAAAATAGAAAACATCACCATAGATGTTGGAGCCAAAGACAAAGCCGAAGTTGAAAGCATGGGCGTTCACGTGGGATGCGTGATTACCTATCCAGATGAGTTCCACATCTTAAACGGCGATAAATTTGTATGTCGTGCCTTGGATAACCGAATGGGAGGTTTTATGATTGCGGAAGTAGCGCGTTTGTTAAAGGAAAACAAAAAGGAATTACCTTTCGGACTCTATATCACCAATTCAGTTCAGGAAGAAATAGGATTGCGCGGTGCTGAAATGATTACTCAAACCATCAAACCAGATGTGGCCATTGTTACCGATGTAACCCACGATACCACAACGCCAATGATCGACAAAAAGAAAGAAGGTCATTTGGAATTAGGATTGGGACCTGTAGTGGCTTATGCACCTGCAGTACAACAAAAATTACGCGATTTAATAACTGATACTGCCGAAGCTAACAAAATTCCGTTCCAAAGATCGGCTTTATCACGTGCAACAGGAACCGACACCGATGCTTTTGCCTACAGTAATGGCGGTGTAGCCTCTGCACTTATTTCCTTACCGTTGCGCTATATGCACACTACTGTGGAAATGGTACACAGAGACGATGTTGAAAACGTCATTCGATTGATTTATGAAACCTTATTACAAATAAAAGACGGAGAAACTTTCTCATATTTTAATTAACTTATTCCCGCTTTCGCGGGAATCTTGTTTTATATACAGCATGGACGAACTTATAGACATTGTAACCAAAGAAGGGACACTTACCGGAGTATCCTGTCCAAAATCCGAAATCCACACCAAAGGGCATTACCACAACACGGCACATATATGGCTATACACCAAAAATGGAGACATTTTATTGGCTCAACGCAGTTTTGAAAAAGCCATTTGCCCAGGCATGTGGGATGTTTCCGTGGCAGGTCATGTAGATGCGGGTGAAAGCATTGAAGAAGCTGCCATCCGTGAAACTCGGGAAGAATTAAGCCTAGACCTAAAACAAACCGACCTAGATAAAATTGGCGTTTTTGAGTGCTTTCAGTCCTACCCTTTTGGCATTACGGATAATGAATTCCACCATACTTATATAGCCGAATTACAGGTTCCATTGGAAGAATTAAAGCCCCAACCTGGTGAAGTAGAAGCTTTAAAACTGGTAGATATCACCACCTTTAAAGAGCTTTTAAAAAACAGCGGCAACAACGATCATTTTGTACCTTCCAACCGTGCCTACTATGAAACGGTTTTGGAAGCTATTATAAACCGTCAATAAACCTACTTGATGCAATTACTCCTCATGGCCACAGCGCCAGTATTCATTATCATTCTTTATGTTTACTTAAAGGACAAATACGAAAAAGAACCTAAACATCTTTTGCTGTTCAGTTTTTTACTAGGAAGCATCGTGAGTATCATCATCACCAGTATCCTGTATTTTGGTTTTGACATGATACTCCCTCTCAATAATAGCTACAGCATTTTTGAGCAATTTATAAAGGCCTTCTTTGTGGTGGGGCTTACCGAAGAATTTAGTAAATACATCATTGTGCGCTATTATGCCCAAACCAAAGCCGATTTCAACGAACCCTACGATGGCATCATGTACAGCGTTATGGTTTCCATGGGATTTGCCGCTACTGAAAACATCATGTATGTTTTGGAAGGAGGTTATCAAATTGCTTTGATTAGGGCGTTTTCGGCAGTTCCTGCACATGCCACTTTTGGAATTATCATGGGCTATTTTATGGGGAAAGCAAAATTCTCAAAAAGCCGTGTCAAGTTGAATTTGGCAGGCTTGTTTTTTGCGATTCTGTTCCATGGCGCATACGATTTCTTTCTATTCATCCATTTTGTTCCTGGCATCTGGATTGGGGCTGTCATCTCGTTGTTATTGGGAATTGTCCTCTCCAGAAAAGCCATCAAAACCCATCAGGAAAATTCCAAATTTAAAGTCCCAAAATAGGGATTGGGCAGCATTCTTTTTGTTAATTTAGTACTATGAAAAATACCATAGCCGAACGTATTGCCGACTTTTTAAAACGCTTCCCTCCTTTTGATTTGGTGAAGAAATCGGACCTTTTGGAAATTGCCAAACAAGTGACCATTACCTATTTGGAAAAGGGAAAAGTGATCTATGAAAAAGACAGCCCGTTACAGGACCATTTTTATATCATACACAAAGGTGCTGTAGTATTGATAAAAGGCAATTATGGCTCATCGGAAGTTATTGACAAATTTGACGAAGGTGATGTTTTTGGGCTTCGGCCATTGTTTGCCCAAGAAAATTATGCCATTACTTCCGTCACCGATGAAGAATCCATCCTTTATGGTATTCCTATTGAACTGTTCAGGCCTTTGGCTGCCAAAAACAAAAACATCGGTAATTATCTAATAGAAAGTTTTGCTTCCCATACCGAAAATCCATTCACCAAAAAACACCACTTGGAGTTTTTTTCGGAAAGCACGGCCAGTGTTGAGGCTAGCAGTAATCTTTTTGAATTACAGCCAATAAAATACACCAAGAAAATTGTAACGGCTGCCCCAAATACCAGAATCAAGACCATCGCCAAGATCATGGACGAGCACAATATTGGTTCTGTGATTATAGAAGAGAACGATTTGCCGATTGGCATGATTACCGATAAGGATTTACGCAAAAAAGTGGTGACGGGGCTTCATACCATTAACGAGAGTGCTTCCAAAATCATGAGCAGTCCAGTGCTTTGTTACCCTAAAAACATTACCATTGCACAGGCCCAAATTTCCATGATGAAACATCAAATTGGGTATTTATGTATCACTGAGGACGGTACACCAAACAGTAAAATAGTAGGTCTGGTTTCAGACCATGATATAGTGTTGTTACAAGGAAATAGTCCTTCGGTGCTAATGAAAGCTATTCAGCGTTCAAACAACACCAAAGATCTCAAACGCATCAGGGAAAACATCACCCTTTTACTTCGAGGATATATCAAGTCCAATATTCCGCTTACACATACCAGTAAAATCATTTTTGAGCTTAATGATGCCACCATCAAACGGATCATTGAGCGTTGTTTGGAAAAGATGAAAGAAGAACCTCCAGTGAAATTCGCTTGGATGTCCTTAGGAAGTCAAGGACGCAAGGAACAATTACTGCAGACCGATCAAGACAACGCCATTATTTTTGAAAATGTAAGTCCCGATCGTTTGGAAGACGTTAGAGCGTATTTTCTAAAACTGGCTAAAAGGGTCAACAAACGCCTGAATACTGTCGGGTTTGAATTCTGCAATGCCGATATGATGGCAAAAAACCCAAGATGGTGTCTAAGTCTAGATGAATGGAAGGCTCAATTTACTGAATGGACAACCAATACGGGAAATGACGAAATATTACTCTCTTCCATCTTTTTCGATTTCGATATCAGTTATGGGGATGCTTCGTTAACCAATGCTTTGGCCGAACATACCTTGAAGATTACAAAAAACAATTCCTTGTTCATGTCCAAATTGGGAACCAATGCCTTGAGAAGTGCCTCTCCTTTAGGCTTCTTCAGACAGTTTTTGGTAGAAAGTGACGGTGAATACAAGGACTTCTTCGACATTAAAAAACGTGGTCTTATGCCACTTATAGATGCTGCAAGATTGTTGACGTTGAACTATCAAATCAAAACCATCACCAATACAGGAGAACGTTTTGAAAAATTGGCAGAACTGGTTCCTGAAAACAAAGAACTCTTTTTAGCCTGCTCCTATTCTTTCAAGGCTATTTTGAAATTTAGGACCAAACATGGGCTCATAAATAACGACGATGGGCGTTTCATTAAATTGGAAACCATGACCAAGGAAGAAAAATTGAAATTAAAACGTTGCTTTAAAACTATTAACAACGTTCAGGAATATATTAAAATGCGCTTTAACCTAGGTCACCTTTTATAATCGTGCCATGCTAAGTTTTTTTAGAAGAAATAAATCAAAAAACACCGAGACTCCCAAGTCTTACTACCCTGACTATTGGGAACGTTATGCTGCGCTTTTTGACCACGAACCAGAACTGGATCTACAAACCAGCCGCTTCGTAGTTTTGGATACCGAAACTACAGGTTTCGATTATAACATCGACAGGGTACTTTGCATCGGGGCTGTAGAGATTGTAAACAGACAGATCAATGTTTCCAATACTTTCGAAACCTATATCCGTCAGGAGCGTTTCAATGAAAAAACGGTGGAAATCCATGGAATCCTCAAACACGAACGCATTGTGACCTTTAGTGAAGATGAGGCTATTCAGCAATTTTTGGCATATGTAGGCAACGCCATTATTGTAGCCCATCATGCCCGTTTTGATATGACCATGATTAACGAAATGCTAAAGCGAAAAGGTCTCCCTGTTCTCAAAAATAAAGTTTTGGACACGGTAAACCTTTACAGAGCCACACGCATCAAATCCAATTTCATTCAATACGACAAACCCTATACACTGGACGAAATTGCCGAGAATTATATTTTAGATGTTTCCGATAGGCATACCGCTGCAGGAGATGCCCTAATTACCGCCCTTATTTTCCTAAAAACTACCGCTATTTTAAGTAATAAAAAGAAACTAACCCTCTCCAAGATGTTCAACCTGTAAAGGCAAAAATTACAGTTCTCTCAAAAACATACATTTTATATTCCCTATATTTAGCGCTTAAACAAAAATATATGGGAAATTTTAAAATTTCGGTTAATAATCAGCTGGACTTAGAAGTGGACACAGCTGAGGTTTCACAATTAAATGCCGTTAAAACTTCAAACACTGCCTATCACGTTCTTAGGAACCACAAATCATACCAAGCAGAAATCAACAATGCCGATTTCAACAACAGAACCTATCAGGTCAATATCAATAATAATAGTTACAACATAAAAATTCACAATCCTTTGGACACCCTCATTGAAAGTATGGGGTTTGCCTTGGGAAACATTAAACATGTCAACGAAATTAAGGCACCCATGCCAGGGTTGATCCTTGATATTTCGGTGACCGTTGGAGACAGCGTTACTGAAAACACGCCTTTACTGATTCTTGAGGCCATGAAAATGGAAAATGTCATTACTTCTCCAAGAGATGGGGTCATCAAATCCATTTCAGCAGCCAAAGGAGATGCTGTGGAAAAAAATCAGTTGTTAATAGAATTTGAATAAATAAGAAAAGAGCTTAAGTTTTTGCTCTTTACCCCAAAATATATATGAAAAAGATACTTGTAGCCAATAGAGGTGAAATTGCCATTAGGGTAATGAAAACCGCAAAAAAAATGGGACTCAAAACGGTGGCGGTGTATTCTACCGTGGATCGCAATGCGCCTCACGTAAAATTTGCAGATGAGGCCGTGTTGATTGGAGAAGCCCCTTCCAACCAATCCTATTTACTAGGTGACAAAATAATTGCCGTTGCTAAAGAATTAAATGTCGATGCCATTCACCCGGGATATGGTTTTTTAAGTGAAAATGCCGAATTCGCTGAATTATGTGAAAGCAACAACATCACTTTTATCGGTCCAAAGTCGAAGGCCATAAAAATCATGGGAAGCAAATTGGCAGCCAAAGATGCTGTAAAGGAATACGACATCCCAATGGTACCCGGTATTGACAAAGCCATCACCGATGTGGATAAAGCCAAAGAAATTGCCAAAGACATTGGCTTCCCAATTTTAATCAAGGCTTCTGCGGGAGGTGGTGGAAAAGGCATGCGTGTGGTAGATTCGGAAAAAGACTTGGAATCCCAAATGACACGCGCCATTAGTGAGGCAACCTCAGCCTTTGGAGACGGATCGGTGTTTATTGAAAAATACGTGGCCTCTCCAAGGCATATTGAAATTCAAGTGATGGCAGATACCCACGGCAATGTTGTTCATTTATTTGAACGAGAATGTAGTGTACAACGTCGTCACCAAAAGGTGGTTGAAGAAGCGCCTTCTTCGGTATTAACGCCTGCCCTACGTGAGAGAATGGGTGAAGCCGCTGTAAAAGTTGCCAAGGCCTGCGACTATGTTGGTGCGGGAACCGTTGAGTTTCTACTTGATGAACAACACAACTTCTACTTCTTGGAAATGAACACCAGATTACAAGTGGAACACCCCGTAACAGAATTGATTACAGGAGTGGATTTAGTGGAACTTCAAATAAAAGTAGCTCAAGGAGAAGTACTTCCTATCAAACAGGAAGATTTAAGTATTAAAGGACACTCTTTAGAGTTACGTGTGTATGCAGAAGACCCTTTAAACGACTTTTTACCGAGTGTAGGGCATTTGGAAACCTACCAACTTCCAGAAGGACCAAACATCAGGGTTGACAATGGTTTTGAAGAAGGCATGGACATTCCTATCTATTACGACCCTATGCTTTCAAAATTGATCACTTACGGTAACACCCGTGAGGAAGCTATTGAAACAATGTTGGAAGCCATAAACAATTATCACGTAAAAGGCGTCGCTACTACCCTGCCATTTGGAACCTTTGTCTGTAAACACGAAGCCTTTAGATCTGGAAATTTCGACACGCATTTTGTCAAAAAATATTACGATCCAAAAGCCTTGGAAACTGAGTTTCATACAGAAGCTGAAATTGCGGCACTTATTGCCTTAAAACAGTATTTGGAGGACCAAAAACTATTGAGGCTCCCAAATAATTAATAACCTATTAAGATTTAAAATATTTCCGTATGGAATCTAAAATAAAGCAACTTAACGAAAAGCTCTCCCAAGCGTATTTAGGCGGTGGAGAAAAGCGCATCGCTAAACAGCACGACAATAAAAAACTAACGGCTAGAGAACGCATCGACTACCTTTTGGATGAAGGTTCTTTTGAAGAAATTGGCGCCTTGGTAACACACCGAACCAAAGATTTTGGCATGGCAGACCAACAATTTTATGGTGATGGTGTAGTAACTGGTTATGGAACCGTTCATGGTAGGCTTGTTTATGTTTTCGCGCAAGACTTTACCGTATTTGGTGGATCACTTTCCGAAACTCATGCCGAGAAAATATGCAAGATTATGGATTTGGCTGTAAAAGTGGGGGCACCTCTTATTGGCCTTAACGATTCTGGCGGGGCTAGAATTCAGGAAGGGGTTCGTTCGCTTGGTGGTTATGCTGATATCTTTTATCGCAATGTTCAGGCTTCAGGAGTCATTCCTCAAATTTCAGCCATCATGGGGCCTTGTGCTGGAGGGGCGGTTTATTCACCTGCCATGACCGATTTCACTTTAATGGTTGAAAACACCAGTTATATGTTTGTTACGGGCCCTAATGTGGTGAAAACGGTAACCAATGAAACTGTTACTTCTGAAGAATTGGGAGGAGCTAGCACACACGCTTCAAAATCTGGGGTTGCCCATAAAACCTCAGCCAATGACATTGCCTGTTTGGAAGATATCAAAGCTTTATTGAGTTATTTACCCCAAAACAATACAGAAGCTCCTAAATCCATTCCTTTTGAATTACAAAACGAAGTTAGAGAGCAATTGGAAAATATCATTCCGGATAATGCCAACAAACCATATGACATGCACGATGTGATTTCAGGTATTATCGACACTGACTCTTTCTATGAAATCCATAAGGACCATGCAGAAAACATCATTGTAGGATTTGCAAGATTAGGTGGGCGAAGTATTGGTATTGTGGCCAACCAACCTATGTTCTTGGCGGGTGTTTTAGATGTCAACAGCTCTAAAAAAGCAGCACGTTTCGTTCGTTTTTGCGATTCATTCAACATCCCCCTTTTGGTGTTGGAAGATGTGCCTGGTTTCCTCCCTGGAACCGATCAAGAATGGAATGGTATCATTGTTCATGGAGCAAAATTACTCTATGCTTTCAGTGAAGCTACGGTACCTAGAGTGACTGTAATTACAAGAAAAGCCTATGGTGGTGCTTACGACGTAATGAACTCCAAGCACATTGGAGCCGATATGAACTTTGCTTGGCCAAGTGCCGAAATTGCGGTGATGGGAGCTAAAGGCGCTGCCGAGATTATCTTCAGAAAGGAAATCAAGGAAGCCGAAGACCATGAGGCTAAATTGAAAGAGAAAGAAGCCGAATATGCCGAAAAGTTTGCAAATCCTTATAGTGCTACGGAACGTGGGTTCATCGATGAGGTCATTTTGCCACAGGATACCCGAAGAAAATTGATCAAAGCTTTTGCCATGTTACAAGACAAAAAAGTAGATGGACCAAAACGCAAACACGGCAATATTCCACTGTAAACAAATCTGTTAAAAAATTCGATTTTAATTGTATCTTTATGATACAGTTATTAATCCAATTAGTTATGAAAAGAGTTTTTTTAGGAATCATTTGTTTCCTTTTAACGGTACCTATCTGGTCGCAGACCCCGGAAGAAATGAAAGCTTGGCAAGACAATATGACGCCAGGTGCGCCACATAAATTCTTGGCCTCCATGGATGGAAATTGGGATGCCACGGTAAAGATGTGGATGGATCCTTCGCAGCCAGCAAACATTTCAAAAGCCTACACAGTTAACGAAATGATCATGAATGGCCTTTACCAACGGTCTACCCACAAAGGAGAGATGATGGGAACGCCTTTCCTTGGTGAAAGCATCATTGGTTATGATAATGCCAAGAAAAAGTTTGTATCGTCTTGGATAGACAATATGGGCAGTGGGATTATGTATATGGAAGGAGATTATGATCCTGATAAGAAAATTTTAACCTTGGAAGGGTCCATGATTGATCCCGCCACTGGTAAAGACACTTGGATTAGGGAAGTGCTCACATACAACAACAATGATTCCCATACCTTTGAAATGTTTGTTCTCAAAGACGGTAAGCAAATCAAAAACATGGAAATTGTTTATACCAGAAGTAAATAACAAATGACTCCATTCTAAAACAAAAATAACAAAGGCCTTCATCAAAAAACAAGCAAATTGATGAAGGCCTTTTAATTTCAATCTCATGAAAAAACTTAATCAACTAGCGGCTACAGCCATTTGTGGTAATGATATTAGTTCCTCCTGTCTTTATGTATCGGCATTGGCCATTATTTATGCAGGACAATTTGCTTGGATTTCGTTACTTATAGTTGCTTTAATTTTATTCCTTTTCAGAAAAATTTACGGTGAAGTGGTGGGAGCGCTTCCACTTAACGGTGGCGCCTACAATGCCCTTTTGAATACCACCAAAAAATCAACAGCGTCCTTTGCTGCAGCCCTTACGGTATTGTCCTATATGGCGACTGCGGTAATTTCTGCCAGTGAATCGGTGAAATACGCCCATAGTCTTTGGAATTTTATCCCCGTGGTAGAAACCACCATTGGGCTTTTGGCCATATTTATGCTGATTGTTATTATGGGAATTGGTGAATCTTCAAAAGTAGCCATTACCATCTTTATTTTCCACCTTACCTCACTTACCCTCCTTTGCTTGTTTTGCGGGTTCTATTTGTTTCAAAATGGATTGGAGGTACTATTCACAAACTTTAAGCATCCTATAGAAGGAAGTGTAGCTACAGCCCTGTTTTTTGGTTTTGCCGCTGCAATGTTGGGTATCAGTGGCTTTGAAAGTTCTGCCAATTATGTGGAAGAACAAGCTGAAGGAGTATTCCCTAAAACCCTCCGAAACATGTGGATTATTGTCACCATTTTTAATCCTTTAATTGCATTTTTAGCTTTGGCAATCATCCCGATGGCCACCATACATTCCAATGAAGAAACCCTTCTTTCCTTTATGGCCAATACCGCTGCAGGCAATTGGTTGTTCTACATTGTTTCCATTGATGCCGTATTAGTTTTGAGTGGAGCTGTGCTGACGTCCTTTGTGGGTGTTGGAGGACTTGTTGAACGTATGACATTGGACCGTATTTTGCCAAGTTTCCTATTGAAAAAAAACAGACGAGGGAGTTCCTATCTCATCTTCATCACATTTTTTGTACTATGCGTTACTGTTTTGTTAATCACCGAAGGGAACTTACAGGCCTTGGCGGGAGTTTATACGATTGCCTTTTTAAGTGTGATGATTTTATTTGGCTTAGGTAATTTACTGCTCAAAATAAACCGCAAACAATTGCCTCGCCCCGAACGTGTAGGCCCAATTGCACTTTTTCTAGCCATTGCAGGGGTAATTACAGGTTTGATAGGTAACATTATCCTAAAACCTCAATATTTAGCCATTTTCTTGGAGTACCTCATCCCTACCCTTTTAATTGTAGGGTTTATGTTACTGCGTGTACAAATCTTGGAAGCCATCTTATATTTCATCAATTATATCACACCAAAAGGCGTTCCTGTATTTGATAGAATGGACACCAAAATCCTAAGATACATTCGAAAAATCAACAGTCAGGAATTTGTGTTTTTTACGAACCATGACAACGTAGCCACCCTTAACAAAGTACTGCAATATATTGAAAGAAATGAGCATACAAGACGCCTGAAAATCGTTTCTGTAGTTCCTCCGGGTACCGAAGTAGTCCATAATTTGGTTGAAGATTTACAAGTTTTGGATCGTGCCTATCCAGACATTTTTGTAGAATTTGTAAAAGAAGAAGGCCACTTTGGTCCTGCCAAAATCAAGGAACTTTCCAAACGCTGGAACATTCCTGTCAACTTTATGTTTATAGGAACTCCCGGTGAAAATTTCAAATACAGAGTTCAGGAATTGGGGGATGTTCGGGTAATCATTTAGGTCAGAAAATATATATAGGTTACATTTGCATATGCAACAACCCATCCAAGAACAAAGCAAGCCTAACATAGAATTTATTGCACTAATGGCCTCCTTAATGGCCATTGTCGCCCTGTCCATTGACGCCCTTCTACCTGCACTTCCAGATATTGCTGAAGATTTAAATGTAACTGACCCTACTAAGAACCAGCTGTTGATCACCATGATCTTTTTGGGATTGGGATTTGGCCAACTGATATTCGGACCGCTTTCCGATAGTTTTGGACGAAAGCCTATTATTTACACCGGATTTTCCCTTTTTGTAATTGCAAGTATCCTTTGCGTAACAACTAACTCATTTGAAGTTCTGGTCTTTGGACGTATTTTACAGGGTATCGGACTTTCAGCGCCACGAACCATAAGTATTGCTATGGTAAGAGACACTTACAGCGGGGATAGGATGGCACAGGTGATGTCCTTTGTGGTCATGATTTTTATTTTGGTTCCGGTAGTAGCTCCTACTATGGGGCAATTCTTGATTACTTTTTATGATTGGCACTCCATTTTCAACCTCAACCTTATTTATGGCCTATTGGTACTGTTTTGGTTTTGGAAACGCCAACCCGAAACCCATCCCAAGGAAAACCACACCAAACTTTCCTTGAATCTTTTTGTAAAGGGTACTAAAGAGTTCTTTAAGTATAAAGAAGCTGTTGTCTACACTATTGTTTCCGGGCTTATCACGGGTTCATTTATGGTCTATCTGAGTACCTCCCAACAAATCTTCGAAAATCAATATCATTTGGCAGATCTCTTTCCATACATATTTGCCAGTTTAGCCATTGCTATAGGGTTTTCCACATTTTTGAATAGCACTTTAGTCATACGTTTTGGAATGAAACGTATCGCCTTTATGGCAGCAATAGCCTACTCCATTGTCTCTATCCTGTATGTGTTTTTGTTTTGGTCTGGCGTAAATCCGCCTTTATCCATTCTATGGACGTTCTTTGGATTTCAATTTATTTCCATAGGATTTTTATTTGGAAACCTACGCTCCTTAGCCATGCATCCTATTGGTCATATCGCGGGCATTGGAGCAGCCATCAACGGATTTGCCTCTACCATCATGGCCGTTCCTATAGCCAATTACATAGGAAGTTTTGTCATAGACAGTGTCTTGCCTTTGTTCATTGGTTTTTCCGTGTGTGGCCTCGTATCTGTTTTACTTTTTCTGACCATTAACGGTAAAAACAACTCTTAATTATGCAATTCCTAAGGTCTTTATGATATCAATCACCGACCCGATGATATATTCCACCCCAATGGCAATGACTATAAATCCAATGATTCTAGACAAAGCATTGATTCCTGAAGCCCCCAAAAACTTCACGATATAATGTGAACTCTTTAAAATGATATAAATAAGCACCGAAACCAGAAACAGAGCCCCCAAAATAGTACAGATTTGATGCGATGCTTGGTATTCTTGATTATAGGTAATCAATAAAGAAATAGTTCCCGGCCCTGCCAACATAGGAATTGCCAAAGGTGTCAAGGCGATGGCTTCTCTGGTTTGGATGTCTTGCTGTACACGCTCGCGTTTCATCCCCTTATGCTCCCTAAACTTACCTGTGAGCAAAGCGAACCCAGAAGAGGCAATAATAAGTCCACCTGCAATTTTTAAAGCAGTTAAACTAATTCCGAAAAAGGATAAAATATACTTCCCTGCAAAAAAAGACAGCAATAAAATAATAAGGGCATCCAAGGACGTCCAAAAGGCCGTGACCGCTCTTTCTTTTTTACTGTGTTCCGTGGTCAAACCCACAAACACAGGCACTGTTCCCAAAGGATTCATAATCGAGAACAAGGCTCCAAAACTCACTAAAAATAACTCCATTGTTTTTTCTGCAAAGTCAGCATATTTTCGGGTATTTCAGGTTACCTAACATTTAAACTTTAGTGAGCAAATTGTTAGCCGTAATACCTCAAGAAATTCTCCTTATTTCTTTATATGATCAGCTTTTAAATATGATTTCCAACAAGCAGAATTCATCTGGAACTACTTCCTTCTTCTGGTATTTTGGCGTTTTGGCTCCTTAATGCGCACATACATCAATTTAAAGCGGCCATTACCAGTTTCCCGCTTATCAATTTCAAAGTTGTTGATAGAACTTATGAGAGGGGTTAGCTTTTGAAACCCATAATTTCTAGAATCGAAATTAGGTTGTTTCTTTTGAAGCAAGCTGCCCACGTCTCCTAAAAATGCCCAACCGTCATCGTCTGCCAAATCTGAAATAGTGGATGCTATAAATTTGATATCCTTTTCGGTTATTTTATCATAAGTACTCTTGGATGCAGTAGTTTTTTCGGCAATGCGATCATCATTTTCTTCCCCTTGCGATTTCAAAATTTCAATATAGATGAATTTATCACAAGCCACAATAAACGGATTCGGGGTTTTCTTCTCGCCAATACCATACACCTGCATGCCTGCTTCACGAAGTCGTGTGGCCAAACGGGTGAAATCACTGTCGCTTGAGACCAAACAAAACCCGTTCACCTGACCAGAATATAAAATATCCATTGCATCAATGATCATTGCCGAATCGGTGGCATTCTTCCCCGATGTATAGCCATATTGTTGTATGGGGGTAATGGCATTTTCCAACAATACGGTTTTCCATTTGTTTAAATGTGGATTGGTCCAATCTCCATAAATGCGCTTAATAGTGGGGTTTCCATATTTGGCAATTTCTTCCATCATCTCCTTTACATAAGCTGAAGGAATATTATCTCCATCAATAAGCACGGCTAGTTTTATATCCATAGGGCATAGTTATTTTGTTTAAAGGTAGCATTATTTTAATGTTTCCAAATTTTCAAAAGGATATAAAAGAAAAAGCCGCTTCGATTTCTCGAAGCGACTTTCTCACTCACCAACCAATCATTTGTTAAAATTGAAGGTCTGCTACAATATCAAATTCATCATAGATTACCTTATCTTTCAAATCGTTGTAGAAACTAGCCGAACCGTATCTAACGTTGTACTTGCTACGGTCAATTTTTAAAGTAGCACTAGCTTTGCTTCCATATACCGAGATTTCAAAGGTAGCAGGATGTGTTTGTCCCTTAATAGTTAAATCTCCTGTCACTTCATAAGAATTTTTCCCTGTGGCTTTTACGGAATTAAAAACCATTTTAGCTGTAGGATAGTTGTTTACTCCAAAGAAATCATCAGATTTTAAGTGTCCATCCAACTTGTCCTTGTATTCACCAGATAAATCAGTAGACTCCAAAGAGGTCATATCAATGGTAAATTCACCGCCAGTAAGGGTTTCTCCATCAAATCTTAGAGTTCCAGATTTCAAGGCAATAGTTCCTTCGTGAGAACCTGCTACTTTATAACCTTTCCATACTACTTTACTATCTGTGGTGCTTACGGTCTTTTGTTGTGCTTCAACGGTTGCTGTAAATGTTGCAAATGCAATGATTGCAAATGTTAATCGTTTCATTTTGTATCTGTTTTTTATTGTTAAATAATTACAGTACAAAGTTGCCCCACAATGCCCGAAAATAAAATGGCATAGGTTACAAAAAGAAGTTAAACTAGATTAACTTTTAGGCCTCCTTGGCCAACTGACGTTTGATTTTACTTAGGAATTCCTTGGTAATACCCAAATAGGAAGCAATCATATATTGAGGAATGCGCTGCTCTATCATAGGATAGGTCTCCTTAAAATATAGATAACGTTCCTTGGCAGTCATACTGAAGTTGCGGATGATTCGTTTTTGGGAAGCAGCCAAACCTCGTTCTAGAATCTTTCTAAAAAAGCGTTCCAGTTTTGGCACCGCTGCATACACCTCTTCAATAGTATCTACATGAAACTGGGCAAAGGCAGTATCTTCCAAACACTGTATATTGAACTGTGCTGGCTCCTGACTGATAAAACTCCCAATATCCGAACTCCACCAATCTTCCACGCATAACATAATGATGTGTTCCTGCCCTTCATCATCCACATAAAACATACGGGTACATCCCTTAAGGATAAAACTACTGTGCTTGCATACATCTCCTTGTTGTAAAGCATATTGACCTTTCAAATAGCGACGAATAGTAATGTGTTCCGCCAAATAACGTTCCTCTTCAGGAGTAAGGGTTACATGCTTTTGCATATATGCTAACAGAGGCTGAATGTCCATAAAACTGTATAAAAGTAGACTTCAAAAATAAGGAAAATTACGCAGCTCTTTGCCAACAGTATGATGCCCATAATACATTGCAAAAAAGACACCTGTAATTAATTCCATTGTTAATAAATCTGAAAATGTGCTAGTTATCAACAATCACATCATGTTTTAATTTAATTTCTTAAATTAGAAGAACATAGCCTCTTTTTTTACGTTGTCTTACAAAATTAATACTGAGAAGATGAAAGCATTCACCATCAAACAAGCCCCAATTCCAATAGACATTTACCAAGATTTAAGGAATCGCTGTGGACTCTCCGACAAAACCGAACAAGCCTGTATTATTGGTCTTAGGAATTCACTGTACACTGTGATTTTAGAAGTAGGTGAATCTATAGTTGGCATGGGCCGTCTTGTGGGAGACGGCGGCTGTTTTTGCCAAGTGGTGGACATCTGTGTGCTTCCGGAATACCAAGGAAATGGCTATGGCAAAGCTATCATGGCACAAATTTCCAAATATATCAACAAGCACTTGCCATCCTCCTGCTCTGTAAGTCTCCTTACCGATAGGGATGCGCCTATTTTATATAAAAAATTTGGTTTTCAAGACACCCTTCCCATTACCAAGGGAATGTACATTAAAACATAACAGCAACCTCATGGATATCACTGTAGAAACTACTATAAACGCTCCAATTGAACTTGTATGGGATTTTTGGACCAGCCCAGAACACATCACCCATTGGAATTTTGCAAGCGACACCTGGTGTTGCCCAAAGGCCGAAAACGATGTCCGTCCCGGGGGTGGTTTTAGTTGGCGTATGGAAGCTAAAGATGGTAGTATGGGATTTGATTTTGAAGGTATGTATCAAGAGGTTATTCCTTTAAAGTTAATTACTTCCAAACTATCAGACGCCAGAAAGGTATCCATCCATTTTACTACAAACGACAACCTTGTTACTGTAAAAGAAACCTTTGAAGCAGAAAACACCAACCCTATTGACCTGCAACGCTCAGGTTGGCAGGCCATTTTGGACAACTTTAAAAAGCATGTTGAATCTCATAAAGATTAACATCCCTTAAATAACCTTATTTCAACTTCCGTAACTTAGGGAGCAAAGGCGCATTTTTATCCTGATAAGGTTCCATATGCTGAATAATTTGATCCAACATGTCTATGGCTCGTAGAATATGCGGGCCTTTGTTCAACATGATACACTCTGCTTTGGTAGCTGTCACAGCATCTGTAATTTCAGAACGGCTCGGCAATCCTTTTTTCGCTAAATTTTCCAATACCTGTGTCGCCCAAACAATAGGGATATGGCACGCATTGCAAAGGGCCAACATTTCCTTTTGGATATAGCCCATGTTTTCCCAACTGGTCTCGATAGCCAAATCTCCTCTGGCAATCATCACCCCTACTTTAGGAGCTTTCATGGCTTCCAACAAAATAGCGCTTAACTGATTGTAGGCGCCCTGTGTTTCTATTTTATAGATAATCCCCAAGGTTTCCAAAACACCCAGTTCCTTCAGGTAATTATGCATTTCTTTAACATCCTCAACGGTGTTGACAAATGAAAAGTTGACAATATCGGCGTATTCAGCAATAAACTTTAGGTTCTCTTTGTCAGTTTGGGTCAAGCCGCGAATATCTAAATTGGAATCAGGAAAATTAATCCCTTTATCTGGTTTCAATTTAGAACCTTTTTCTCCGGCACGTAAAATTTTAATCGTGGCAACTTCATTATTCAATTCTGAGATGGTTCCTTTAATGGCTCCATCATCAAAATACACCCGTTCCCCTACTTTTATATAAGCAAATACCTCGGGTAAAGTACAGGATACTATACAAGGCTCTTTTCCTTTTTTGGATTTTTTGGCCATCATAGGGGTTTTGGACAGCAGCAGCGTATCCCCTTCTCTTAACACAATGGGCTTTTTCATTTCACCTGTGCGTATTTTTGGACCACCAATATCCATAGCTATAATGGTACGTTTGCCCAGTTCGGCATCAGCAGCTTTAATGTGCTTAATAATATGTAGCCAATCTTCCTGCGAATCATGGGCACAATTAATTCTAGCAATCTTCATCCCCCTTTGAATCATCTGCTCCACATATTGCGGATCTTCAGCAGTAAACCCTGGCATGGTCACCATAATGCGCTGCTTTCTGTTTCGGGGAGGTTCTCCAAATAAAAGCTTGGTGTTTTTAGCTAGGATCTTGTCACTCTCTTCAATTGAAACCGTATACTTTTCAGGCCATTTACTTGGCTCATCTAATAATTTAGACAAATAAAAGCGGGTGATTTTTACACTGGCCTCCGTATGTGCCTCTGCCCTTGCCAAACGAGACATTCCCAACACTCCCAGAGCGTATTGTAGATTGCGTAAATCAAAAGATCTTAGTGATAAATAATTGACTAAGTTCAAGGCACTTTTTTGATGATTGGGATGTATCTGCGCCAATCTTTCGGAAAAAGCCTGTCCGTCAAGGTGCATTTTTTCAAGGATTGCATCCAATTCTTGAACCATTGCTTGAAGATCTTTGGTACCCATGGCAAATGTTTCTACAAAGTTCTGAAATTAAAACGTCGCACTAGATGATATCCCTCATTTCATTGGAAATATCTCAGCAAGTTTAAAGATACTCATTTTCAGGGGATCACTAAACAACCGAACACCATTCAATCTCAAACATTATCAACAAAATATTCGCAACAATTTAAAATTCAAGTTGTTAAAAAACTACAGATAAGGTATCTTAGTACAAGGAATAGCCTTTACCTACATTCCAACTGGTATTGAGAATGCCATCACTAAAAACCAAAATTCAATGAAACTAAAGATGCTGCTTTTGTTGTTAGTAGGAACTGTATTGACAACATCTTGTAAAGAAACCCCAAAAGAAACCAAAACAGAAACTTCTAATGCTTCTGAAACTTCCAATGCTACAGTTTATTACAATGGAAACATTATTACCATGGAAGGTGACACACCTGAGTATGTGGAAGCTCTTGTTGTAAAGGATGGAAAAATTGCCTTTGCAGGGAATAGTAACGAGGCGATGACTGTGGCTGGATCTGGCCATAAAATGATCGATCTTAAAGGGCATACCTTACTTCCTGGGTTTATGGATGGTCATGGTCATACTTGGAATGCCGGATTTCAGGCCGTATCAGCCAATCTGTTACCTGCACCAGACGGTGAAGGGAAAAGCATCGACGATATCATACGTTTACTCAATGATTGGAAGGCAAACAACACTGAAGCCATTTCAAAATACGGAGCCATCGTAGGGTTTGGATATGATGACTCCCAATTAAAGGAAAAAAGACATCCAACAGCGGATGATTTAGATAAAGTTTCCACGGAAGTACCTGTTTTTATCATTCACCAATCAGGCCATTTGGCCTCCACCAACCATAAAGGTTTGGAAGCGGCAGGTTATACTGCAGGTGTTCAAGATCCCGCTGGAGGCTCTATTCGTAGAGAAGAAGGCACTGATATTCCCAACGGCGTATTGGAAGAAATGGCTAGTTTTATTCCCCTAATAAAGTTCATGTCCACTTTAGACACTAAAGCCAATGAACTTATCGCCAAAGCAGGAATAGAAGCCTATATAAAGTTTGGTTACACCACAGTTCAAGAAGGAAGAGCGACATCAGACAATTGTGAAACTTGGAAGACCTTGGCCAATAGAAATGAACTCCCCGTAGATGTAGCGGCCTATCCAGATATACAATCTCAAATGGATTATATGTTGGCTAATGGCGATAGCGATCATTATATCAATCATTACAGAATAGCCGGTGTAAAACTGTCATTGGATGGTTCTCCTCAAGGAAAAACCGCTTGGTTAACCAAACCCTATGTGGTACCACCTCCAGGAAAATCTAAGGACTACAGAGGCTATCCTGCTATAAAAGAAGATACGGAAGTTACTAGATTTGTAGATTCGGCCTATGCCCATAATTGGCAAATTTTAACGCACTGTAATGGCGATGCTTCAGGTGACCAATTGATAAAAGCCGTTACAAAGGCCACAGAAACTTATGGACAGAAAGACAGACGTCCGGTAATGGTACATTCCCAAACCGTGCGTTTTGATCAACTTGATCAAATGAAAGCATTAGGCATGTCTCCCTCTTTTTTTAGTATGCACACCTATTATTGGGGTGATTGGCACCGTGATGAAACCTTAGGGAAAGAACGCGCTTACAAAATATCCCCAACGGCAACAGCCTTGAAAAAAGGCATGATTTTTACCGAGCACCACGATGCCCCTGTGGCTTTACCTAGCAGTATTATGATTTTACATACTACCGTAAATAGAGTAAGTAGATCTGGAGACATTATTGGGCCAGATGAAAGAGTGAGTCCATACATTGGGTTATGCTCTCTTACCAAATGGGCCGCCCACCAATATTTTGAGGAAAACACTAAAGGCACTTTAAAAGCAGGAAAATTGGCTGACTTGGTTATATTGGACCAAAACCCTTTAAAAATTGCCCCTATGAGCATTAAGGATATCCAGGTATTGGAGACGATTAAAGAAGGAAATACGGTTTATAAGAAATAACTGTCTTACTTGTCATTTAAATAAAACTATACCCTCAACAAAAGTTGAGGGTATTTTGCTTAATAAAATTCCGCCATAAATTAACCGTAAGATTTGGAATACAACAATAACTTCTTAGATTTATATCAAACAAATTAACTAACCTAACATTTTTTCATGAAGAAACTACTTCTTTTATTGGCTTTGGTATTGGCATGTCCTTTCGCAAAAGCCTAAGATTTTTCAAAATTAAACAACTACGAGTTCAAAACCGCTGAAAGCTACCAACCTCAAGAAGACAATGTCCTACTTTGCGCCAATTATCTATTTGACCATCCTGCGAATCAAAATGAAATGAATAGAAAAATTTCTATACAATTTATTACAAAATGGATGACAGGAACACCCAATTATGATTTTGTTGTAGATCAGAATGTATTGGAACTTACCAAAGGTAATGATGCTCTTTTTGGATTGTACATGGCTGCCATGACTAAAGTCGTGTTGGAACATAAAGGAGAAACTCTTTCTCCAGATCAGGTTTATCAGCAGGCCGAAAATATTTTAGTGGACTATTGCGCCAATGAAGAAAACAATATGAAGCCCTCCAAAAAAATCAAGAAACTCATTAAAAACGCAAAACGTTAATACTCATTTTAAAACAAGTTTTGAAAGGCGCCTATTGGCGCCTTTCTTTTTATCCATATATATTGAATTTCAATTAATATAAATACGGAACATCATAAAACAAACTCATTCGTTTTCACTATCTTAGATGTAGGCTAATTCAAACATCACCAATCAACATGAACACAAAACTGCAGTTTCTATTCCTCCTCTGTTGTATTCATATCACAGGTTCTGCACAGACACAAAAACAAGACGTCATAACAAACATGGATGCCAAAAAAGCCTATTATTCTGAGATTGCGAAACAATTATGGGAAGAACCGGAATTGGGTTATTTGGAAGAACGCAGTGCAGCACTATTGCAAAGCGAACTCAGCAAAGCAGGGTTTTCCATTGAAAAAGGTGTAGCTAATATTCCTACTGCTTTTGTGGCTAGCTATGGCTCAGGAAGTCCTGTAATTGCAGTTTTAGGAGAGTTTGATGCCCTTCCAGGAATGTCACAGGAAGCAGTCCCCTATCAACAACCCAGAATTGAAGGAGCCCCAGGACAGGCTTGTGGACATCATTTATTTGGAACTGGAGCTCTTGCGGCGGCCATAGCTGTTAAAGACTGGCTGCAAACCACCAAAACTTCAGGAACCATACGCTATTATGGCACTCCTGCCGAAGAAGGCGGTTCAGGGAAAGTGTATATGGTGAGAGCGGGTTTGTTTAATGACGTGGATACAGTATTGACCTGGCACCCTTATAATGAAAATAATTCCAACCCAAGTACCAATTTGGCAACCATTTCTGGAAAATTCAGATTTAAAGGAACATCTGCTCACGCTGCCGCTGCCCCCGAAATGGGAAGATCAGCCCTAGATGCAGTTGAAAGCATGAACATGATGGTAAATTTATTACGAGAACACACCACGGAATCCACACGTATACACTATGTCATTACTAAAGGAGGCGATGCTCCCAACATAGTCCCTGCCGAAGCTGAGGTTTACTATGTAGTGCGGCATGCTAATAGAGATGAAGTCAAAAATGTATGGGACAGAATTGTAAAAGCTGCAGAAGGCGCCGCCTTGGGAACAGAAACTAACATGACCTACGAAATTATTGGTGGTACTTACGATAAGCTCCCCAATGAGGCCTTAGCTAAAATCATGCATGATAATTTGACTTTGGTTGGAGGTATCCATTATAATCAAAACGAATTAGATTTTGCCAAAGCTATTCAAAAAACACTCTCCAAACCAGAGCCTTTGGATAAGGCTGAAATCATCCAGCCTATGGCCTTTACCTATGGAAAAGCTTCTGCCGATACAGCCGACGTTAGTTGGGCCGTGCCCTTAAGCCAAATTAGAACCGCTACTTGGGTACCCGGAACGCCGGCACATAGTTGGCAGGCTGTTGCAGCTGGAGGCAGCAGTATTGGCTTTAAAGGCATGATGGTAGCCGCCAAAACATTGGCATTGTCTGCCATAGATTTATACACTTCTCCTGAATTATTGAAAGACATCCGCACAGAGTTTAACCAAAGGCGCGGAACAGATTTTAAATATGAAGCCCTTTTAGGAAACCGGCAACCAGCTTTAGACTATCGCAAATAAACCATACTATGAATCAGCTAAATTTAAAAACATTGAATTACAGTATTTATATGCCGGACAATTTCACCTCCAAACCTTGGAGTGGCGGCAGCACAACAGAACTATGTATCTTTCCCCCTGAAGCTTCTTATCAAGCAATGGATTTTGATTTCAGATTGAGTACAGCTACTGTAGATGTGGAAACTTCAGAATTTACCAGACTACCAGGCATCTCCCGCCAATTGATGGTTTTGGAAGGCAATGTTACCCTAGAGCATCAAAATCATCATAGCGTTACACTTAATGAAGGAGACATTGATTGCTTTGACGGAGATTGGACAACCACTTCCTATGGGACTTGTACAGATTTCAACCTAATGACTTCCAAAGACATCAAAGGGAAACTCACTGCTTTGGATTTGAAACTCTATAAGCGAACAAATTTGGAGATAGATAAAACGGCTTCCTTTTTCGGATTGTACCTCTACAAAGGTTCTTTAAGTATCTTCTTTGAAGACCAGCAGGTGAACTTGCAAAAAGGCCATCTATTTTGTTTTAAAGATCCTATTGCAACAACCTTGTCTCTGTTTGCTAATGCCAATTGCTTTGGGGTTGTTATAGAAATTGAAAAGGATTAGAAACGTTTTTGTTATTCAAAATCAATCAATGATTTCATTAAATTTATTTGACTTCCTATGAAAACTGAAAGAGAAAAAATGATGGCTGGAGAGCCTTATGATGCGCATTGTAAGGAAATGATTGATTTAAGAACCAAAGTCAAGCGCATACTTCATAAACTGAATGTCACCGAATACTATACCGATAAATTTCAGGAGACCATTAATGAGCTTTGTCCAAATTCAGCAAAAGACATTCATCTAGAACCTCCCTTCTATTGCGATTATGGCGAACATATCTTTGCAGGGGAAGGCGTATTTGTCAATTTTGGGGCCGTCATCCTAGATGGAGCCAGGGTAACCATTGGCAGAAAAACCTTGATTGCACCTGGCGTACATATTTATACGGCACAACATCCTCTAAACATTGAAGAGCGCAGGGTTTGGGAAGACTGTAAACCCGTAACCATTGGGGAAGAATGTTGGATTGGAGGACATGCCACCATTTGTCCTGGTGTAACCATTGGAGACAGAACCGTTATCGGTGCTGGCTCCGTAGTCACTAAAGATATGCCTGCAGATGTTTTGGCGGTTGGCAATCCTGCAAGGGTAATCAGGAAGCTCAATACCTAAACCATTTTATTTCATGAGTTGAATATCGGCAATTCTTTCAATGCGATTGCGTTCCAAAAAGGCATCGATGGTTTCAAAATGCTCAATTACTCGTTGATCCTTGAATTCAAATACTTTTTGCGACAAGCCTTGAAGGAAATCACGATCGTGGGATACTAGAATCATTGTGCCGTCGAAGTCCAAAAGTGCTTCCTTCAACACCTCTTTAGATTTCAAATCCAAGTGATTGGTAGGCTCATCTAGAATCAAAAGGTTCACAGGTTCCAACAGTAATTTCACCATTGCCAAACGTGTCTTCTCCCCACCTGAAAGCACGCCTACTTTTTTATCGATATCCTCACCAGAGAACATAAAACGCCCCAAAATATTCTTGATTTGGGTGCGAATTTCTCCTTGCGCTACTTCATCCACTGTTTGGAAAATGGTCATTTCATTATCCAATAAAGACGCTTGGTTTTGGGCAAAGTAGCCCACTTTTACGTTATGTCCCAATTGGCAAGTCCCTTCCACTTCAATTTCATTTAAAATGGCCTTGATCATGGTAGATTTTCCTTCTCCATTTCGCCCTACAAAACATACCTTCTCTCCTCTTGAAATGGACATACTGGCATCTCGAAACACCACCTTATCCCCATAGGCTTTGGATACTTCCTTTACCGTTACAGGATAATCCCCTGAACGAGGCGCTGGAGGGAAACGTAATTTCAATGCTGAGGTATCGATTTCATCCACCTCAATAATTTCCAATTTTTCCAACATACGCTCTCGCGAAGCCACTTGATTGGTTTTGGAGAACGTCCCCTTGAAACGCTCAATAAATGCCATGTTATCGGCTATAAACTTTTGCTGTTCTTGATAAGCTTTTAATTGATGGGTACGGCGTTCTTCTCGTAATTGTAAGTAATGGGAATAGTTGGCCTTATAATCATAAATGCGGCCCATGGTCACCTCAATGGTTCT
This sequence comes from Mangrovimonas sp. DI 80, assembly GCF_001975575.1. NCBI lineage: Bacteria > Pseudomonadati > Bacteroidota > Flavobacteriia > Flavobacteriales > Flavobacteriaceae > Mangrovimonas > Mangrovimonas sp. DI 80. The sequence goes on from NZ_MSDT01000005.1 coordinate 436,002, forward strand.
GTTGGTAATATTATCGATAAACGCCTTGTCGTGAGAAATCACCAAAACCGCATTGGCCTTATTAACTAAGAAATCTTCTAACCAAATCACGGATTCAATATCGATATGGTTGGTAGGCTCATCCAAAAGGATCAAATCCGGTTTTTGAAGCAGGATTTTAGCCAACTCAATTCGCATACGCCATCCACCACTAAACTCTTTGGTCTGTCTTTTAAAATCTTCCTGCTTAAACCCTAATCCCTTTAAAGCCTTTTCAACCTCGGCATCATAGTTCACTTCCTCCAAAGCATAGTACTTCTCTCCAAGATCGGCAACTCGTTCAATGATTTTCATGTATGCCTCACTTTCATAATCGGTTCTGGTTTCCAATTCCTTGTTAAGGGCATCCATTTCATCACGCATAGCAAACACATGTTTAAAGGCTTTGGCAGCCTCTTCAAACACTGTACAATTATCCTCGGTCAACAAATGCTGAGGCAAGTAAGCAATCACGGCATCTTTAGGGCTACGCACATGACCTCTGGTTCCTTTTTGTGCTCCAGCGATAATTTTCATCATGGTAGATTTTCCCGCTCCGTTTTTTCCCATTAGGGCAATCTTATCGGTTGGGTTAATCACAAAGGAAACATCTTTAAATAGCGTGGTTCCGTTAAATTCTACTGCTAAATTATCTATCGAGATCATTGTTTTAATTTTAAAGGCGCGAAGGTACTAAAAAGGGCAATGCTGTGGAAGATTTTATGAAAAATCAAATCCCCTAATTTACATTGCCCAATAAACTTAAAATATCTTGTGTTTTGGAAGGTCTTTAGTTCAAACTAGGAACCTTAAAAGTTCCAAACGGACTCTTTTCTTTCATCAGAGCTTCAATAGCTTCAGAGGTTCTAGGTGCTTCCGCTGAAAGGTTTATCGGGCCATCTTCAGTGATTAGAATATCGTCCTCAATACGCACTGCAATCCCCCACCATTTTTTATCACATGGACTGCCATCCTGAATGTAGATTCCTGGCTCTACGGTAATCACCATATTAGCTTCCAAATCACCTCTAAGTCCAGCATCATGGACATCCAATCCTAAATAATGAGACGTTCCGTGAGGGAAATATTGCCTGCCCTCCTCCAACGATTTTATGATGCCTAATTTTAAAAGTCCTTCGTAAACCACCTCTCTAGCGGCCTTGTCTGGAGCTTTATAGGCACTGCCAACTTTGGAAGCTGCAATACCAGCCTCCTGAGCCTTGTATACCAAATCATAAATTGCTTTTTGTTCTTTCGTGAATTTTCCATTGGCAGGAATGGTTCTAGTCACATCTGCAGAATATCCATGGTACTCCGCTCCCAAATCCATCAATACCAAATCGTTTCCAACTTTGGTTTTGGAATTTTCGATGTAATGCAACACACAGCCATTATGCCCAGCACCTACAATACTCGGATAGCCCTCGTACTCACTGCCATATCGTTTGTAAATGTATTCATGGACACCTTGAATTTCGGTTTCGGACATTCCAGGGTGCATTGCCTTCATAATTTCCCGTTGTCCCATGGCAGAAATTCTAATAGCTTTGGTCAATAATACCAATTCTTCTTCTGTTTTAATCTGGCGTAACCCAGCCATTAAATTGGATAAGGTTTTAGTATCCGTTTTTACATTGGTATTTTTTAAGGTAGCTTCATCTGGAAGTTCCGGATTCTCATTTGTATGGGAAATGCTGAAGTTACTATGCCATTGCACTTGGTTTTTAAAGGATTTGATCAAATCGAACAAATCGGCTTTATCTCCTTTAGAATCTCTATAATCATCCTGAAATGGTTTGAAAAGAACGCTATCAAAACCAGCATAGTCAATTCCTGAATCCAAAAATTCCTTTCCATTCAAAGCGTTTTCAAATCCCAATTGTTTCTTTGCGCCTTCTACGCCCAAACGATAGCCGTTCCATTGTTCTGCCTGAGCATCGAGCTCTTGTACATAGATGATTTCATTGTAAGAATTACCCTCAGCATCCGTTTGCATTTCAGAAAAAATTACCAAAACGGCATGTGGTTCCTTGTAGCCCGTCAGATAATAAAAATCAGGATCTTGGTGGTATACATAATCCACATCGTTGGCACGATTTCTAACCGCATTGGCAAAAAACACAGCCACACTGTGTTCTGGCATAGATTCACGCAAAGCCTCTCTTCTTTCTTTGTGGAATTCAGCCGACAAATAATCTTGTGGAATATCTTTTTGAGCCTGTACCGTTATACAAAACAGACTACTTAACACCATAAAAACGAGAGATTTCATATACTATAAATTTGTTAGCGTGTAAAAATAATAACATTCTTAAATGTACAATCCTTTGCTTTTCTGTTTAACATAGTTTTAAACCCATTTTATGGGATGCCCTTTCTTCAAAACCAGATAAAATTCTCTACTTTTGCGCAACATTCAATATAATTTAGAAATGAAAAATACAGCCTTAACAGCCACTCATGAAGCACTTGGCGCCAAAATGGTTCCGTTTGCAGGATTTAATATGCCCGTACAATATGAGGGTGTTAATATAGAACATGAAACCGTTAGAAAAGCCGTTGGTGTTTTTGATGTAAGCCATATGGGCGAATTCTTGATTGAAGGACCTCACGCCTTGGAATTGATCCAGAAAGTAAGCAGCAACGATGCTTCCAAATTAGCTATCGGTAAGGCACAGTACAGCTGCATGCCAAATGATGATGGTGGGATTGTTGACGATTTGATTATCTACCAACTTAAGGAAGAAACTTATCTATTGGTGGTGAATGCCAGTAACATTGAAAAGGATTGGAACTGGATTTCTTCCAAGAATGATGTTGGTGCTGAGATGCGCAATTTAAGTGACGATTATTCGTTATTGGCTATACAAGGTCCCAAAGCCGAAGAAGCTATGCAATCACTTACAAGCCATGATCTATCCGAAATTAAATTCTACAACTTTGTTGTAGGTGACTTTGCGGGTGTTGACAACATCATCATTTCTGCAACTGGATATACAGGAAGCGGTGGATTTGAAATTTACTGCAAAAATGACGAGGTTCAACAAATATGGGATAAAGTATTTGAAGCAGGTGCCAACTATGGTATCAAGCCAATTGGTTTGGCTGCTCGTGACACTTTGCGTTTAGAAATGGGTTACTGCCTTTACGGTAATGATATCAATGACACAACCTCTCCTCTTGAAGCAGGTTTGGGATGGATTACCAAATTCACTAAAGATTTCACCAATAGCGAAGCTTTAAAACAACAAAAAGAAGAAGGTGTACAACGTAAATTGGTTGCCTTTGAACTTGACGAGCGTGGTATTCCAAGGCAAGGCTACGATATTGTTGACGCAGAAGGCAATGTTATTGGACAAGTTACTTCGGGAACCATGTCTCCTTCACTAGGAAAAGGTATTGGATTGGGTTATGTTCCTACAGATCTTGCAGGCGTAGATAGCAAAATCCACATTCAAATTAGAAAAAATGCCATTCCTGCAACGGTGGTAAAACTGCCGTTTTACAAAGGCTAGCAAACGATTGTCCCAAATTAGTTAATTAATGCAGGAGGCCACAAATAAACATAGGATTTTAATTTTAGGAGCAAGCGGCTTTTTGGGAAATGCCCTTTACAAAGAGCTTTGCTCCTATTTTAAAACCTTTGGCACCTACCGCATTCCTAAAAGAGACTTTGAGAACAATGCCCATTTTTTTCCCTATAATGTGGAAGAAGATGACGTTATAGAAATCATTGAGGCTGTTAGGCCAACCATTATCATTTCTTCTCTTCGTGGCGACTTTCATGCCCAAACCATGGCGCATCAGCACATCGCTAATTATTTATTGGAAAATAAAAATTGTAAGCTCATTTTCCTTTCCTCTGCCAATGTGTTTGATGCTTATAGTAAGTTCCCAAGTTACGAACTGGACAAAACCTTTAGCCATAGCATCTACGGGCATTTCAAAATAAAAATTGAAAACATGCTGTTGCGACTTCCAAAAAAGCAAGTCGTTATAGCGCGCTTACCAATGGTGTTAGGCTCCCAATGTCCCAGAATCAAAGAACTTAAACAGCATATTAGAGAAGGTACCGCTGTAGAGGTGTTCCCCAACATCATCATGAATGTAACTACAGACTATAAAGTCACTCAGCAACTTCACTACATTATCAATCGTAACAAATCAGGGATTTTTCATTTAGGAAGTACAGATTTGGTCCACCACGATGAATTCATCAAGGATGTAGTACAACTTCTAACTTACAAGAATATCAACTTTAAACGCGTCTACACTACCAATGAAGACCGTTACTTGGCGGTTTTGCCCAAATACAACTTATTGCCCAAGAATCTTCAAATTTCCAGCACACAGGTTTTGGAAGAACTTCACAAATAAATCAGGGCTTCCTCCAATAATTTTTTTAAATTTAAGGGTAACCAATTTTATATTCTATGAAACCATTAACCCAAGAAGCCATTGAAAAAAAATTATTGCGTTTTCCAGATTGGGAATACTACGATGATGCCATTCATGTAGAATTTGAATTCGACAACTTTAAGGACTGTTTTAGCGCTATGAGTCGAATTGCTTTTGAGTGCGAAGCCCTAAACCACCACCCCAATTGGACCAACGTTTACAATGTACTAACCATTTCATTGTCTACCCACAGTGCCAAGGGTGTGACAGACAAAGATTTTGAACTTGCCCAGGCCATAGAAACCATTGTAGAAGTGCAGGAATAAGAAATTGCCAACCTTATTTTTATAGCATCACTTTTTTACTAAATTTGCGATGCAATTTAAAACCACAAGATTTTTCGCATTTGCGAAACAATAATAATATTTATCCTATGGGAAGAGCTTTTGAATTTCGTAAAGCACGTAAAATGAAACGTTGGTCGGCAATGAGTAAGGCCTTTACACGTATTGGTAAAGACATTGTAATGGCCGTAAAAGAAGGTGGACCAGATCCCGATAGTAACGCTCGTCTTAGAGCGGTCATCCAAAATGCCAAGGCAGTAAACATGCCAAAAGACAATGTGGAACGTGCTATTAAACGCGCGTCCGACAAAAGTCTTGGAGATTTTAAGGAAGTACTTTTTGAAGGTTACGCGCCTCATGGTATTGCCATTTTGGTAGAAACCGCAACCGACAACAACACCCGTACTGTAGCCAATATTAGAAGTTACTTTAACAAATGTGATGGAAGCTTGGGAACGTCAGGTTCTGTAGTTTTTATGTTTGACCACACATGTAACTTCCGAATTAACGGTGAAGGTTTGGATGCTGAAGAACTAGAGCTTGAATTGATTGATTTTGGTGCCGAAGAAGTATTCGTAGACGAAGATGGAATCCTTATTTACGCTCCTTTTGAATCGTTTGGAGCCCTTCAGGCTGAATTGGAATCTAGAGGTATTGAAATACTGTCTTCAGGTTTTGAACGCATCCCACAAGTAACCAAAGAGCTTACACCAGAGCAAGCTGCAGACGTAGAAAAGCTTTTGGAAAAGATTGAAGAAGATGACGATGTTCAAAACGTGTACCACACAATGCAAGAACAAGCCGAATAATAAAAGATTCTTAAAAATTATCCAAAAACCTAAACATATGTTTAGGTTTTTTTATATTCATACGTTACAAAATGCAATCAAATTCGTTCTAAAGTAAAAAAAACGTATGAGTAAAGCTTCTACTCCCAAGATATCCTTAACACTTCTACTATTCGTAGGTATTCTTTTTAACCAACACCTGAATGCTCAAATTGTTTCGGGCCGCGTATTGACAGAAGTACGGTCTCCCATTTCCTTTGCCACCATCCAAATTGGAGAGCATCATGGCACCATTAGCAATGAAGAAGGCAACTTTTCTATTAGCACAGATGGTTTCAATTCCAAGGATTCGGTGTATATTTCCTGTTTGGGCTTTGAAAAACTAGGAATGCTTGTAGAAGAGTTCTCTTCAAAAGATTACATATTGAAGGAACAGGTCAATGAACTTTCTGAAGTATTCTTGACCAACCGAAAACTCACGGTCGATTCCATTCTTTATTATGTGAATAAAAACCTGTCAAAAAACTACAAAACAGACCTTTTGGACTATGAAGTCTTCAGCAGAAAAACCGAATTTATAAAAGGTAAAGACGTTAATTTTGAAATTGATAAGTCCACAGGCTTCTCCAAAAAACAACTTAAGGCCTTCAACCAAGACTTTAATGAATTGGAAACAGCCTTGGTAAACAACAAGTCCAAGCAATACACCGATTTTGTGGGCCATTTATTGATCAAGGATGCTAACGCTACCAAACTTAAAGTTGAAAAAGCCGTTAGACTTCTCGATAAGAACAACAGCCAATCTTTGGAGGTTTTGGCAAATAAAGGAAAAGATATCATTTCAAAACATTTGGATAAAGACAAAGTATATACCATTAAAACTGGGTTGCTCAAAATTTCAGACTCCCTTTCCCTTTCAGAAGGAAATGACAAAATGAAAGACACCGTAAATTCTATTGGCATATTAAAAGGTAATGTAAAACGTCCTTTGGAACATCATGGTTTTAAAAGTCATTCCATCCTTAATTTTGTTTTAGAAACCAAACTTTACAAATACACCTTAGACGACATCACCTTCCTTGGTCCAGAAATGGTTTATGTCATTTCCTTTGTACCTAGAAGAAGTTCTGCGGACTATGAAGGTAAGCTCTACATTTCCAATGAAACTTTTGCCGTACTTAAAGCCGATTACCATTACTATAAAGGACGTGTGGGTGAAAAATTCAATTTAAAACTTTTATTGGGAATCAAGTATGTTGAACAAGGCCACACGGGTTCTATCATCTATCAAAAAGGTTCAGACAACTTCTATTATCCTAAATACATCTCAGAACAAAGCGATAGCTATTTTTATATAAGCCGCCCTTTTAAGTTTATCGAAAATGATAACAGAAGCAACAAAGTCGCCTTTGAATTTATGGTAGAAGGTGTTTTTAAGGAACGTTTGGAAGTTTTGTTTTTGTCGCAAAAACCAATCTCCTCTGCAGAATATGTAGAAACTACTGAACAAAAACACGTCAATTATGAAACGCCAAAACAGTATGACCCAAGCATATGGGCCGACTACAATGTATTGGAACCACTTGACGAAATGAAGGCATTTAAGGTAGCCGAATAGTCCCTTGAAGTAGGCAAAAGATTCCAATTAATTATCCTATCTTACAGCCCGAACTAAATTTAATCTGCATATGAAATGTAACTACTCTTCGCCGCGTCTCCTAACCGCAGCGATGGCTGGTTTGCTTGCTTTTGCTCCCTTGAGCATGGAAGCACAGCGAAAAGACAAAAAAAAGAAGTCGAAAGACTACCCCGAAGCGGTTCAAAAACCTGCCAGTAACGGAAAATCTATCCAAGAACTTATCAAGACCTCCAACGCTAAGGAAGGCCTTTTTACAGTTTATCAAGATACCATTACCGGTTCTATTAAAATGTTGATTTCTGAAGACCAAATTGGCAAGGAATTCATCTATTTTTCACAAGTTATGGATGGAGTTATGGAAGCCAACAGCTTTAGAGGTGCTTATGGCGATTCCAAAGTGGTTAAAATCAAGAAATATTTCAACAATATTGAGTTTGAAACCCAAAACACGTCCTTCTATTTCGACCCTAGCAGTCCCTTGGCCAATGCCAAAGATGCCAACACCAGTAACGGGGTTTTGGCCAGTTTGAAAATTGAAGCTCACGACAGTGCCAAAGGCCTTTATTTAATTGATGCGGACGAATTGTTTTTAAAAGAAACCTTTACCCAAATCAAGCCTCCAAGATATCCGGGACAATCGCCAATGGCCTTTACTTTGGGGAATTTGGACAAAGGCAAATCCAAAATCCTAAACATTAAAAGTTACCCAAACAATACCGATTTGGCTGTGGAATATGTGTATTCCAATGCCTCTGTTCTTAACGGTGGCTCGGATGCCATTGCCGATGGTAGAAATGTGAGTATTGAGGTGTACCACAGTTTGATTGAAATGCCTGAAAACGATTATGAAATTCGTTTTGACGATCCTAGGGTTGGGTATTTCACTACTCAGGTAGACGATCAAACCTCTACAGGAACAACAGCTTATAGAGACTTAATTCACCGTTGGAATTTGGTAAAGAAAAATCCAGCTGCCGATTTATCCGAACCTGTAAAACCAATTACATGGTGGATTGAAAATACCACTCCTTTAGAATGGAGAGAAACCATTATGGAAGGTGTTTTGGCTTGGAACGAAGCTTTTGAAAAAGCAGGATTCCTAAATGCTGTTCAGGTAAAATTCCAACCAGATGATGCCGAATGGGATGCCGGAGATATCAATTACAACGTATTGAGATGGGCTTCTTCAAGTGCTCCAAGATTTGGTGGCTACGGACCTAGCTTCGCAAACCCAAAAACAGGTGAAATTTTAGGTGCCGATATCATGTTGGAATACCTACACTTTACCAACAGAGTATTTTATGACAAGCTTTATGGTAATGCTCAGGGAATGACAAACATGGAGGCTGAACAATTCTCAAAAAACAATCCGATGTACTGTTCTATGGGGCATGTGGTTCATGAAAACCTAATGTTTGGAAATACCATGTTGCAAGCTTATAATGCTTCCGATTTGGAAATGGCCCGTATGAAAAAAGAAGCTATGAAAGCTTTGATCATGCACGAAGTTGGGCACACTTTAGGATTGAACCATAACATGAAAGCCAGTCAAGTATATTCACCTGAGCAATTGGCTGACCCAGAATTCACAAAAGGAAAATGTTTAACTGGATCTGTAATGGATTATGCCCCTATCAACTTAAGTAAAGATCCTGCAACTCAAGGGCAATATTATGATACCGCTGTTGGACCTTACGATGTTTGGGCCATCCAATTGGGATATACTCCGTTCAAATCAAAGGCTGATCATGAAGCCCTTTTAAACATGTCTACAAGACCTGAACTTGTTTTTGGAAACGATGCCGACGACATGCGCAATCCGGGTAAAGCTATCGATCCTAGAGTTAATGTTAGTGATATGTCTAGCGATGCTATTCAATATGCCATTAATACTATTGAACTTTCCAGAGACTTGATGGATAATATCCGCATCAAGTTTTCCAATAAAGGAAATTCATACGACGATTTAAAACGTGCCTATAACAACTTAATCAAGCAGGAAGGTACTGCTGCTGGTGTGATTTCAAGGTATATTGGTGGTGTGTATGTAGACCGCGCCATGATTGGTCAAGAAGGCGCTACACAACCGTATACACCGGTAAGTTTGGAAGACCAAAAACGCGCGATGGATGCTTTAGACAAATATGTATTTGCTCCAGATGCCTTTACTGCACCAAGCGAACTTTACAACTTCTTGGCAAGCAAACGAAGAGGACAGAATTTCTTTAGAGGTCCTGAGGACATCAAAATTCACGACCAAATTCTTTCAAGCCAAAAAAATGTATTAAATCATTTATTGCACCCAAATACGTTACAAAGAATTACAGATTCTGAAATGTATGGCAACCAATACAAAATGTCAACCTTTATGGTAGACTTGACGAATGCCATTTTTAAGGCAGACATCTACGGAGATGTATCTTCAACCCGCCAAAATTTACAGGTAGAATACACCAAAATGTTAATTGAAATGTTAACAGGGACACAAAGTAGCCGATTTGACAACAACGCTAAATCTATGGCGCTTTACAACCTAAACAGAATCAAAATTATGGCCGCTCCTTATGGAGATATCTCTACAAAAGCACACAAAATGCATTTAACAACCTTGGTTGATAATGCCCTTAAAGAAATCAAATAAGTGCTGAAAACTTTATAAAGAAAAAGGCTATCCTAATGGATAGCCTTTTCTATTTCATATACTTAAATGAAGTTCTAGGAAAGTTCAGGAATTTTCCCCTTCACACCTTTAAAAAAAGATTTCATGTATTCAAAATCAGCTATCTTATTATCTGTAGGATAAAAAGGCTCCGAAATAAGATTCTGTTTGTTTTCAAAATCCAAAGTAAACATAATGATGGGAACATTTGCCGCCTTCGCGATATAGTAAAATCCCGTTTTCCACTCCTCTACCTTCTGACGTGTCCCTTCTGGCGCCAATGCCAATCTAAATTCTTCTTTGTTATTAAAAATTCGGGCAATGGCATCTACTTTATTTTCGTTGGTTCCTCGATTGATTGGTGCGCCTCCTATAGCCTTCATGTACCAACCCAAAGGCCCCATAAACAATTCCTTTTTGGCAATAAAATTGGATTTGATACCCACTACCTGACGTAGCAATACGCCAATATAGAAATCGTGCCAACTGGTATGTGGTACGGCAATAAGCACTGCTTTCTTTACCGTATCCTTGGACATCGTAACATTTCCAACCACCTTCCAGCCCAAGATTCGGAAATAAATGAATTTGGCCAGCCTACGCATATTACATCTTTTTATACAGCTCCTTTAAACGCTCTCTGGTAATGGTCTGCTTCCAATTTTTACCAACAGCATTTTCCCAAAGAGGCTCTAAACTCATAGCCACATCAATCATAGTGTCAAATTCTGAATCTTCCAGATTCGCACACAAACCTTTAGGCAAAGTGATGTTGTGGATTTTCTTCATTTTCTTGAACAATTTCACCCCTTCAGGATAAAATTCTTCCAAATGATCAAATACAATACAGTTACCAATTCCGTGTTTGGTTCCCAATAAATACCCCAAACCATAGCTCATAGCATGTGCCACCCCCACTTGGGAATAGGCTATGCTCATTCCTCCATGCCAAGAGGCCATCATCAACTTGTCCTGCATTTCCTCATCACTCAATGAGTTCTCTACAAAAATTTCCTTACAAAGCTCCAGGGCCTTCTCTCCATAACTTTGGCTAAAGGCATTGAGATAAGTCCCATTTAAGGATTCAATACAGTGAATATAACAATCCATACCCGTATAGAACCATTGGTCTGTTGGCACATCTTTGGTAAGCTCTGGATCTAAAATTACCTGATCAAATGGTGTATGGTCGGAATTGATTCCTAATTTTTTGTCTGGCCCAGTCAAAACCGTAGTACGGGATACTTCGGCTCCTGTCCCTGAAATGGTTGGAATACCGACATGGTAAATGGCCGGATTTTTAACCAAATCCCAACCTTGATAATCTTTGGCTTCACCTTCATTAGTCAACATAATAGCTACTGCTTTGGCAAGGTCAAGAATAGTCCCTCCTCCAATACCGATAATTCCCGATGGTCTATCTTTATGATCTAAAATAATTTTCTCAACCAATTCATCTACCTGGGATGTTTTAGGTTCCTCATCAGCAGAAATATAAATCAACTTATCATCGTAAGCTAAAGGTATTCTTCCTGTAATCCAAGCGTTGCCTTCAAACACATCGTCCACCAAAAAAATGAAAGGGGCTTTTGAATTAATACGCTTTGGGGCCAATATATCTTCCAATTGATCAAAACTTCCGCGGCCAAAAACCACTCTGGATACCATTGGATAATTTTTAAAACTCATGTATTTCTATTATTGTTCAGTCAACACCTGAATAATTTCAGGCAAACTATTTACTGTTCTATATGTTTTGTCTTTTGTTTCCGTTTCAGACACCTGCTCATGGATCCATGTGGTATGAAACGGAACATGTATGGCCTTAGCCTTCAGATTTACCAAAGGTAAAATATCTGATTTTAAGGAGTTCCCGACCATCAAAAACTCTGAAGGTTTGATGTCCAAATGATTTAACAACTTGGAATAATCACGCTCCTCCTTTTCACTCACTACCTCAATATGGTGGAAATAATTCAAGAGTCCTGACTTCTGTAACTTACGTTCCTGATCCAACAAATCGCCTTTGGTCACCAATATCAAACGGTAATCCTGAGATAATATTTTTAAGGTTTCCTCTACCCCGTGCAACAATTCAACAGGCTTGTTGATCATGTCCTTCCCGATATCCAAAATTGAGGAAATCGTTGCATTTGAAACCGAATTATTAGAAAGATCCAAAGCCATCTCTACCATAGACAATACAAACCCTTTCACGCCATAGCCATACAGCGGCAAGTTTTTGATTTCCATTTTGAACAGCTCCTGATCAATCTTATTGGCAGTCTCGTAAGGCGCCAATAATTTGGCGACTTCCAATTCGGCTTCACGGAAATAGGTTTCGTTCACCCACAATGTATCGTCGGCGTCAAACCCTATCACTTTTATATGTTGGTATTCATTCTTCAAAAGTCTTCAAATTTAGAATATCATTTATTTCCAAAGTTGCTTGGCGCGTTCCAAGTCTTCCGGTGTATCAATTTCGACACCTTCCACATTGGTTTCTACCATTTTTATTTTCTTCCCATATTCCAAATACCTAATACATTCAATCTTTTCTGTGGCTTCCAAAAATTGCATCGGTAACTCATAAAAGTCCAGCAAAGCCTGCTTTCTAAAGGCATAGATTCCTTTATGCTTGAAATATCTTGCTCCCGCTTCCTTATCTCTTGGATACGGAATAGGACTTCTTGAAAAATACAAGGCAAAATTCTGCTGGTCTACAATAACTTTTACTGTATTTGGATTGCTGATTTCGTCCCAATCCTTGATTTCCACCATTAACGAAGCTAAATCGATGTCCTTGTTTGGGTCCTCTTTAAATACTTCAATTACCTTTTGAAGACTCGCTCTTTCGGTAAAAGGTTCATCACCCTGCACGTTTACCACAATATCCACATCCAAATCCGCTACCGCCTCGGCAATTCTATCACTACCGGATTGATGTTCCTTTTGGCTCATTATGGCTTTCCCTCCGTGGCTTACAATTTCATTATAAATGATATCGCTATCGGTTACCACATACACATCGTCAAACAATTGTGTGGCCACCGTAGCTTCGTAAGTTCTAAGGATTACCGTTTTACCGGCCAAATCCTGCATTAGTTTAGCAGGAAATCTAGAGGCACTATAACGTGCCGGAATCATGGAAATTATTTTCATATCAGCTGATATATTTCAGTCCAAAAATAAAACTTTTTGAATGATTTTAAGATTTGGGTGCTTTAATCTTTTTGTAAATCCTGAAAAAGACATATAACATGATAAGGGTCAAAATGAAAGCCAATACAGGCAGAAAAACTGACATAGCAGACATAACTGCCGATGTGCCTGTTTCTATGGTTGATACAATGGGATTGCCCAATCCTGCTGTAGAAACCGAAGAGGTTGCCCTTGTAGCCGAAGCGCCACTTTTAATGGCAGCAGCCGTCCCTCCTCCTGCGATAATGGCCAAAGACCACATCACCACTGGATCTAAATTGGTAGCTGTGACAACTACAACTAAAGTCCCTGCAATACCCGCCAAAGGTATTGCAATGGTATCCAATAAATTATCAATAAAAGGAATGTAATAGGCAATAATTTCAACCAAAGTGGCAATGCCCAACGTAACCAAAGCGGTAGTGCCCCCTACCCATTGCCAAGACTCATTGACCTCCCATAAACCATAATGCGCTACTAAACTCAAGGCAAAAAGCGGCAAAAACACGCGAAATCCAACGGATGCCGATAAGCCTATACCAAGGCATATACCTATAAGTGTTTCTAATGCCATAATGAAAATTCGCTTGTAATTTCATCTAAAAACTAGGCTTCAAAGCTTTCGTCCTTAAAACCGATAAGATACAACTTTTCTTTGGCTCTCGTTACCGCCGTATACAACCATCTCATATAGTCCCTATCAATGCCATTTGGCAAATACGGTTGCTCTACGAACACTGTATCCCACTGCCCACCTTGCGATTTATGACAGGTGATGGCATAGGAAAACTTCACTTGAAGTGCATTAAAAAAACGATTACCCTTAATCTGTAAAAATTTGCGGTAATTGGAAGCTTCATTTTCGTAATCCTTTTGAACTTCTTGGTATAACCTATTGGAATCTTCATAGGTCAATGAAGGGGTTTCCGCTTCAATAGTATTCAACATCAACACCGTTTCAAAAGGTTGCATCCTTGGATAATCTACCATTTTCACCTTTACCTCGGCAAACCTAAATCCATAGAGCTCTTTGATGCTAAAAATCTCCAAGACCTCTATAATATCTCCATTGGCAATAAAGCCCGCTTTGGTAGTGGGTTTGATCCAAAAATAATTATTCTTCACCACCATTAAATAGTCACCTGCAGACAATTCACTTTCTCTAAATAGAATGCGGTTTCTAATTTGCTGATTGTACAAATTGGCTCGTTTGTTACTCCTTACTATAATAGTGGTTTCTTCATGGCCTCTTTCACTATAGGCATCATTGATGGCATCCATAATTTCATGCCCATCGACCAATCTTATGATATCATTAAAGCCGTGAAGATTGAATTTAAATCCGTCATAAAAGTGTTCTTCCAAAATTTCACGGATTCTGGTGGCATTCCATAAAATACCAGATTCTTGCCCCTGACGCATTACTTCATCCAATTCAATACTGGAAACCTTCTTATTATAATTAAGGTCCAAACGTTGCCCATCCAAGGCAGGACTCAAATCGGATTTTACTGGAGGTAACTGTGCTTTGTCCCCAATTAGTAACAATTTGCATTGGTGGCCTGAATATACATATTGCATTAAATCGTCAAGCAACGAGCCATTTTCCATCAATTTGGATTCTCCCGGAGTATCCGGAATCATGGAAGCTTCATCAACAATAAATATGGTATTGCGATGTTTGTTTGGCTGAAGTACGAATTTCACCCCTCCTCCCTTTTCTTTTTTCGGAAAGTAAATTTTTTTATGAATGGTAAAGGCCTCCTTTCCCGAATAATTGGAAATTACCTTAGCGGCCCTTCCCGTAGGCGCCATTAATACCGCACTTTTTTTGGCTTCCCAAAGATTGGAAACAATCGTACCTATGATACTCGTTTTTCCGGTTCCAGCAAATCCTTTCAACAGGTATAAGGCATTTGGCGATTTGTCGAAAATAAACTCAGACAACTGTATTAAAACGGCATTCTGTTTTAATGTAGGTTCAAAAGGGAACTTCTGTTTGATGAGTTTATAGAAATCGGAGGCGGTCATTTATCTGTTAAAATTGAATTTTTCGCAAGATACTATATATATAATAGAGCAATGTGGCATTAGTTAATAAAATTAAACCCTTATAATGTGAAACAAATTTCATATCTTTCTTTTTTAATTGAATTTTATTTGCATTGGTTTTCGTGAATAAAAAAAAGTTGTAGATTTGCGTATCACCTTTAATAAAATAAAAATAACTAACTATGTTAACAATAATTATTGCTGTTGTAATTATTATTCTAGGTACGATAGGAATCGTATGGTTGATTGATAAATTTGTTCCAAAAAAGGTTAAACCTTTAATCAACATCGCCTTATGGGTACTTATCGGATTCTTGGCATATTCAACATTTATGTCGGTTTACGGCGAAATCCAATTCAACCAACTTAAAAAGAAGCGCTATGCGGCAGTAATCGAAAAATTGAAAGATATTAGAGATGCCGAGTTAGCCCACAAAACGGTTACAGGTAAATTTACTGATAACTTTGACAATTTAGTAAAGTTCATTGATACTGCTCAATTTACCATTACTCAACGTAGAGATTCAAGTGTTATCGACGAAGAGCTTACCAAGCGTTTTGGTGGTGTTGAAATGAGAAAAGATATTGTTATCATTGACACTTTGGATTTTGTTCCTGTGAAAGATTCTCTTTTTGGAGCAGACACGCGTTACAAAACTATGATGAACTTACCTGTAGGTAAGCCAGGCGCTAAATTTGAATTGAAAGCAGATTTCTTGGATGAAATTCCAGTGTTTGAAGCATCTGTTTTGAAAGACGTGATTCTTTTTGACCAAGATCCTAATTTGGTAGCTAAAGAAAATGAAGTGATTTCTGTGGACGATGTAAATGGTCCTGCGCTTAAAGTAGGTTCCATGAGCGAAATTAACACTAATGGAAACTGGCCTAAAAATTATTCAAACGAGTAAGAAATTGCATCAAATCGATATTAAGGAACTGTCCATTCAAATTAGTTTGAGTGGACTTTCTTTTTGTATTTTAAATAGGTCCACAAATACCGTTGGACATCTTCAGCACGTTCCTTTCGACAAAAAGCTAACGCCATTTGACATTCTGGAACGCATCATTGCAACTTTGGACGATGGCGCGGTTTATGACCAAACCTTTAGCGAGGTGCTTCTCATTTACCAAAATGAATTGTCTTGTTTGGTGCCAAAGCCGTTGTTTGATGAAGCCCATTGTGCAGATTACTTAAAGTTCAATGCCAAAATCCTAACCACCGATTATATTTCATTTGATGAAATTCCGTTTAACGATTCGGTGAATGTTTATGTCCCTTTGGTAAATGTCAACAATTTTATGTTTGACAGGTTTGGGTCTTTTGAATACAAACATGCCTCTACTGTTTTAATAGAGCACATTTTAAAGCACCAACCACTTTCCAATGTTCCCAACATTTATGTAAATGTAAATGAACATCATTTTGAACTAGTAGTAGTGAAAGATTATAACTTGGTATTGTCCAATACTTTTGAATACATCACCAAGGAAGACTTTATTTACTACATTCTATTTACCATAGAACAATTAAAAATGGATCCCGAAACCTTAAAGTTGAAGTTAATGGGAACCATTACCGAAGGAGATGACCTGTACCAAATTGTATATACTTTTATACGAAATGTAGAGTTTGTCATGCCTCATCATAAATTTAATTTTATCGAAGAACCTAAGGCAGCCCACAACAATTATGTTCTTTTAAACAGTTTTAAGTAATGCGCATTATTTCTGGACAATACAAAGGAAGACGTATCACCCCTCCCAAAAAACTCCCTGTTCGCCCAACTACCGATTTGGCTAAGGAAGCTTTGTTCAACATTCTTAACAACCTGTATTACTTTGATGAGATTTCAGTGATAGATTTGTTTTCGGGAACTGGAAGTATCAGTTATGAGTTTGCTTCTCGCGGCACCGAACAGATTACGGCTGTAGACCAAAATTTTGGATGTATCAAATTTATCAATGAAACGTCTGAAACTTTCGATATGCCCATCGCCACTATAAAAAGTGACGTTTTCAAATTTTTGGAAAGTTCCAAAACAAAAGCCACCGTTATTTTTGCCGATCCTCCTTATGGGTTTACACAGGAACAGTTTGAAACCATTCCTAATCTGGTATTCCAAAATAATTTGTTGGAAGAAGATGGTGTTTTAATTGTAGAACATTCCAAAGAAACTGACTTATCCAGTATGGAACACTATGCCTATTCCAAAAATTACGGAGGATGTGTATTCAGTTTTTTTGAAATAGAAGCAGAAAATCTTTCCGAAGAGGAATAAACTTAAAAACCTCAATTATTGAGAAAAAACAAAGCCCATTAAAAAATGGGCCTGTTTTAAGCAAGTAAATCTATAAGCCGAATTCTGTACTCCGAATGGAGCCCTTATCATTTATCTGAGTGTACTGTTACCAGCACACTTTAGCTGCCTACCCTCCAACATCGAACGTGCCGCCCTCAAACGTTGGTATACATGACATTGCACCGTATAGAGTTTACATGATTTCACTACAGCATTACCTGTACATCCTTTCTGTTGCACTATTCCTAGCCTCACGACTGGTGGCCATTAACCACTATACTGCACTACGGTGTTCGGACTTTCCTAACCAATAAATTGGTTCGATAAGGCGATTTACTTGGGTGCAAATTTACAAATAACAAATTCTAATTTCCATGCCTTTTTAGTCATTTTATTTCACCTCACCAAAGGACAACCGCTATTCTCACTAATAAGTTGTTGATAACTCCTGTCAAAATTAGACCTCATAATTCCCTATTTACAATTGAATTTTTAATTTTGTTGTTCTAAGTTTTTTCAATGGAACATTTCATCGTATCAGCTCGAAAATACAGACCTCAAATCTTCAAAGATGTTGTAGGTCAGCAAGCTATTACCAATACTTTGCTCAATGCCATTGAAAATAACCATTTAGCTCAAGCCTTACTTTTTACGGGACCTAGAGGAGTTGGAAAGACTACTTGCGCCCGTATTTTGGCAAAAATGATCAATAGTGACGGTAATGAAGGTGAAGATGAAGATTTTGCTTTTAACATTTTTGAGCTAGATGCCGCTTCCAACAACTCGGTAGATGATATTAGGAACCTTACGGATCAGGTTAGAATTCCGCCTCAGGTTGGGAAATACAAAGTCTATATCATCGACGAGGTGCATATGCTCTCACAGGCCGCTTTCAATGCGTTTTTGAAAACCCTGGAAGAGCCTCCAAAGCACTGTATCTTTATTTTGGCAACTACTGAAAAACATAAAATCATTCCAACGATTTTATCTCGTTGTCAAATTTTCGACTTTAAACGTATTACGGTTAAGGATGCCAAGGAGCATCTAAAATATATTGCCGAAGAACAAGGCGTAACTGCCGAAGACGATGCACTGCACATCATTGCCCAAAAGGCAGATGGTGCTATGCGTGATGCCCTTTCCATTTTTGACAGGGTAGTAAGTTTTTCAGGAAAGAACCTAACGCGTCAAGCCGTAACTGAGAACTTGAATGTTCTGGATTACGAAACCTACTTAACCAGTACCGATTTAATTCTGGAAAACAAAATTCCAGATTTGCTTATCCAGTTCAATATTATTTTAGGTAAAGGTTTTGATGGGCATCATTATATTGCTGGATTGGCATCGCACTTTAGAAACTTATTGGTTTGTAAAAATCCAAAAACAGTAGAACTTTTGGAAGTTGGTGAAGATGCTTCCCAAAAATATTTGGAACAAGCCCAAAAAGCTCCACAGGATTTTCTGTTGAAAGGCATAGAACTTGCCAACGACTGTGACCTGAAATACAAAAGCAGCAAGAATCAACGCTTGCTCGTTGAATTATGCCTTATGCAGCTTGCCTCTATCACTTTTGATGGAGAAAAAAAAAATAGCAGACGTTACATAATTCCGCCTTCTTATTTCAAAAAGAAAGGCATTACCCCAATACCGGTTACTGTTCCTAAACCTGCGGCTGTTCAAAAAGCAGCTTCACCACAAACCACTACAACTAGTGAAGAAGTTAAGAAGCCTGCAGCCAAAGAGGCACTTACTACAGAAGCGATTATTGCCAAAAGAGAATCCCAACAAGGTAGAACCTCGGGCCTTTCGCTAAAAAGTATCCGCGCCAAACGGGAACATTCCATAAAACAACAAGATGTTGTTGTAGACCCAACCGACCTCCCTACAGAGGAATTTACCCCGGAGGAATTTACGAATGCATGGAATTCCTACATTGAAAAACTGGAGTCCAAAGGAGAAAAAATTATGGCATCCATCTTGGAGATGAACACCCCAAAATTGAATGGCACCTCTATTGGCTTGGAATTTCCTAATTCAACTTTAAAAGTAGAATTGGAACGTGCCCAAAACCCATTGATGGAATATCTCAAAAATAGGCTCAAAAACTTTGACCTAAGATTGGATATTGTGGTTAATGAGGAAACTGTAAAGCAATATGCTTTTACCCCTGAAGATCAATATGAAAAACTTAAGGAAAAAAACCCTAATATTGAACTTTTAAGAAGTATTTTTGGACTTGATATTTAGAATGTCATGAAATACATTTTGTTACTTTTCACGCTCTCAGCAATGGTTCTTACAAGTTGCGACGGACGCCAAAGCTCAAGGGAGTCCTTGCAACAATCTATTTCAGAATTCAATCAAAAACAAACGCCTTTAGAGCTTATCAATTTTTATCCAAAAGAATATACAGAAGTTGAAACGGACACCATAATGTCCAATAATCTAAGGGTAAACATCAAAAATTACAGTTTGATGGACCAAGAGGTAATTCAGCACAAAAAAACTATTGGTAATAATAAAGACATTCAATACCACCGAGCATTTGAATCGGAAATTGCAGTTTATAATGCCAATCAAAAAATATATACCACTACCATTAATGCCCATCAATTCCAAAATAAAGATAATTCACCGTTTTGGAACAATGCTACTCTGGAGCATGTATGGGTAAATCAGGAAACTTCTGGCTTAGGTTGGGTGAATTTGGAAATTACCTTTATCGATCCCCAAACGCACGCCTATAGAGTTTATGAAATGACCATTAACCACAATGGCAAACAAAACACATTTTTAAAGGAACAAAATAGTTAAACAGATGTTAGGCTTAAAACTCCCTACAGACCCACGTTGGGTAAATATCGTCGAAAAGAATATTGAAGACATCCTTACAGACCACGCTTTCTGTGAGCAAAAGGCAACCAGTACCGCCATTTCTCTTATAGTTGGATTTCCGGAATACACCGAATTGGTTCAGGAAATGGTAGCTTTGGTAAAGGAAGAAATTAGCCATTTTAAAATGGTCCACGATAAAATTTTGGAGCGTGGTTGGACCTTGGGTCGGGACCGAAAAGACGACTATGTAATCGCCTTGATGAAATTCTTTCCAAAAGGAGGCAGTAGAACAACCCAGTTGGTTAACAGATTGCTTTATGCGGCTTTAATTGAAGCTAGAAGTTGTGAACGTTTCAGACTGCTTTCAGAAGAATTGGAAGACAAGGAACTAGCGGAATTTTACAGAAAACTTATGGTAAGCGAAGCCAACCACTACACCATGTTTTTAGGTTTTGCCAGACAGTATGGAGACCGAAAGGAAGTGGATAAAAAGTGGCAGGATTTATTGGATTATGAAGCCGAAATCATGAGAGATTTAGGTAAAAAGGAAACGATTCACGGTTAACACTAGAACATAAAAAATCCCAATTACAAAGCTTTACTTTGCTAATTGGGATGATACCATTTTATAAAAAAAACGATTAATAGCCTTACCTAAAACACTCTAAAGTTAACACCAATTTGAATGACATTGTTTGTTGCTTCGGGGCTTAAATCGTCATCAAAAACATTTGAAAAACCATAGTTATATCTGGCATCTACGTACCAGTCTTCACACACCTTAAACTCTATAATTCCTACACCGGAAAACACAAAGTTTTTAAAGCCATCACCTTCTTTGTGAATTTTCAGTCCAGCTTGAGGACCTACACCAAGCGCTACCCTACCATCAAACATGGCATACTTGAAAAGTACTGGTAAATTAAGGTAATCATTGGCAAAATCTTCAACTCCGGCACCTTCCGGCGAAAACTGTAATTCTGGCATTATAGAGAACTGTTCGGTTAAACCGATGTCTGCATGAACCCCAAACAAAAATCCGTTTCTGTGTGGATTTCTTACTATTGGGGTGTCTTTATAATCTAAATTTGAAATGGTTAAACCGGCTCTTACACCATATTTAACTTCTTGAGAATATCCAAGTGTCACGAACAACACTACCAATAAACTAGTAAAAATTGTCTTCATAGTTTGAATGATTTGAGTGCTCGAATATAAATGGAATTAACAAATAACTGTTAAATATTAGATATGTAACTAAAAAAATAAGATAAAGTGTTCATTCTTATTCTAAAAGAGAACTAGAAACGGTTTTATAGTACATACTTTTAATTATTCCGTCAGAAAGTCCAATTTTTGGTACATAAATATCCTTGGCACCACTCCATTTCATGGCCGACAAATAGATACGGGTTGCAGGAATAATTACATCAGCCCTGTCCTGGTTAAGGTCCAATTCGGTAATTCTTTCTTCATAGGAATAAGTCTGCAACTTATCATAATAGGAAGACAGATAGAAATAGGTCAATGGTTTCCCCATGGCCTTTCCTGAAATTTTGAAGATTTTATTAATGTTCCCACCTGATCCTATTAAGTCCAATTTGTCGTATTCCCTTGTATGTTCTTTAATCCAAGATTCCAGTTCTTGCCAAGTTTCTTTATTAACGATATCGTTTAATAATCTAACCGTCCCAATTTTGAATGATTTGGATTCTACTTTTTCTCCCAGATGAATCACAGAAAATTCGGTACTTCCCCCTCCTACATCCACATATAGATAGGTTTTGCTTTCATCGATATAGCTATGTAAATCGGTAGCCGCGATAATGGCTGCTTCTTCTTCACCATCAATAATATCAATATCAATTTGGGCTTGTTCAGAAATTAATTTAGCTACTTTACTACCATTTTCTGCCTCGCGCATAGCCGAAGTGGCACAAGCTTTATAGGCAACTACTTTATGAGATTTCATCAACAACCGAAACGCTGTCATGGTATCCAACATACGACGCTCGTTTTCCTTTGAAATTTTTTGCTTTAAAAACACATCTGCTCCCAAACGGATTGGCACCCTTACCAACGAGTTTTTCTTAAAACGTGTAGGCTTTCCTTTTTGTTCTATGATATTTGAAATGAGCAACCTAACAGCATTGGAACCTATATCGATGGCCGCATATTTTTTAATTGAAAGCATTTAATTCTCTAATTTTTTTAAATAATAGTCGTACGTAGCAAATTGGGCTCTCACTTTAGGTTTATCGTTTCGTTTGTACTTGTTATCCTGAAACTCATCCAAAATTCTTGCCTTCACATTGTCATTCCAACAAATATCAAAGATTTCCAAGAGCTCTTGTTTGATGGCATCATCATAGATAGGACAAGTGACTTCCACTCTATTTTCAATGTTTCTTGTCATCCAATCGGCAGAAGAAATATACACTTTTGTATCACCATCGTTACAGAACACGTACAAACGAGTATGTTCTAAAAATTTATCTACAATACTAATTACCTCAATGTTTTCGCTCATACCTGGTATTCCTGGAACCAAACAACATAATCCGCGAACAATCATTTGAATTTTTACACCTGCCCTACTGGCTTCGTAAAGTTTATCCACCATAGCGTAACTTGAAATGCTGTTCATTTTAAGTTTGATGTAGGCCGGTTTTCCTGCTTTTACATTATCAATTTCATTATCAATTAGCTTAAAGAACTTCGACTTTGTATAATGTGGCGATGTAATGATATGCTTGTACCTAAATATTTTATAGTTGATTTCAAAGAAGTTGAATACTTTGTTAAGGTCTTTCAATATCTTTTGATCGGCAGTAAACAAAGTGAAATCTGTGTAGATCTTCGCGGTTGATTCATTGAAGTTTCCTGTACTAATAAAACCATAACGCTTTAGCTTATGATCTTCCTCACGCTCTATCACACACATTTTACTGTGCACTTTTAATCCCGCTACTCCAAACAACAAATTAACACCTTCGTCCTGCATTTGCTCAGCATAAGCAATATTGGCAGCTTCATCAAATCGGGCTTGAATTTCAATAGAAACGGTTACTTTTTTACCATTTTTTGCCGCATTGATTAAAGAACTGGCCACATGTGAAATTTGCGCCAACCTATAAATGGTAATATTGATGGTTTTTACCTTTGGATCCAAGGCGGCCTCCCTTAAAAACTTCACCACATAAGAAAATGTGTGATATGGCGTATACAATAAATAATCGCGCTTGGCAATATTTTCAAAAATACTACTCTCCAAACTCAAGCCTTTAATAGGTAAAGCCTTGATTTTGTCATAAAGTAAATCTGTTCGTCCCAAACTTGGGAAATCCATATAATCTCTCCTATTGTGATAACGCCCTCCAGGAATAACACTATCCTTAGAATCAATTCCCATTTTATCCAACAGATATTTTAAGGTTTCCTTATCAATGGTCTTGTCGTAAACAAACCTTACTGGATCCCCAATCTGACGGTGCTTTACACTATCGGAAATTTTATCAATAAAACTTTTACTCAAGTCACTATCAAAATCAAGTTCACCATCTCTAGTAATCTTAATCATGTGAGTAGAAATACTCTTGTAATCGAAAATATTAAAAATATCATCCAAACAATATCTCAATAGATCATCCAAAATGATGATATAATCTTTATCATCCTGTTTTGGCAGAACCACAAAGCGTTCTATGGATTTTGGAATTTCAATTAAGGCAAACTGTTTTTCATCATTCTCCAAAATCATCTTCACGGCCAAATAAGCAGCACTATCCTTTAGCATTGGCAATTCCACTGAATCATTAAGAATAATGGTCACCAAAGCTGGACTTACATGCTGAAGAAAATACCCCTTTATAAACTCATGCTGTTTGGGTGTGATTTGAGTTTCCTTGATGATATAAATATCGTAGTCTTCAAGCTTCTTATGGATGTTCTGTAGAATCTCCAAACTTTCACTTTGCTGCCTAATCACTACTTGGGTAATCTTTTCTAGCAGTTCACTGGCTTTGATACCTCCCAACTCGCTTTTTGCAGCCTTGCCCGCTTCATCAATTCGTTTTACGGTTGCGTATCTCACTTTAAAGAACTCATCCAAATTATTGGAGAAAATTCCCAAGAAACGCAATCTTTCAATCATAGGAACAGATTCATCTGCAGCTTCCTGCAAAACCCTTGCATTAAATTGAAGCCAACTCAACTCCCTATTTACATATATATTTTTATCCTTTACAGTAATATTGGTCATCATTATTTGTTTACACAAATATATTCTATTTAACTTTTAGTAAGTCCGTAACACATGATATTTACATTATATTTTGACTTTATATAATTAAAGATCCTATCTCTTTAATTTTGCCTGCTAATAAATCATGGTCTTAAATCTCTTGGAAAAATCATGACATCTGTATGTCCCTTTGTAATGTACTTCCAATCTTCTGCAAAAAAGTCGATTTTCACCAAGCCACAAGTGGGCAAATTGCCAATAAATTGATCACCCAGATCATTAACAATGGATGTAAGGGCATGGTTGTGTCCAAAGATCATAATTTTATTAATGGAGTTGTCGTTTATCGATAGTATGAAATTCATCACTTTTTCTCCCCCAAAATCATACAAATCGTCAACAATTTTCAGCTTGCTTTTTGGTAAATTTAAGTAGTCCATTACTCCTTTACACGTCGTTAAGGCCCTATTTGCAGGACTGGAAAACACCATATCCGGTATATAATTATAAGGTTTATAGTGACTTGATACTAATTTTATATCATTAATCCCTCTAGAGCTCAAAGGGCGGTCTAAATCGCTGAAACCCCCATCCCATGAGGATTTCGCGTGTCTTACAAATACTATTTTTTTCATTTTTACTCGATTAAATGCATTTTTTACCGTTAAAGCGTTGTATATCTTCGTTTTAACGATTATTTTAGTGCCTTTAACATTTATTTTTGTTAAAGATTTTATTAATGAGTTGCTTTGTTCAGTAAATTTAATGTAAATGTCCCCAAATCAACAACATATAAAATTATCCATTTATAATGCGCTGATATCTAGCGTTCTTCCCTCAACAAATTTCAAACTTTTAATTTTTAAGTGTTTATCACTAAAAAAGACTGTATTTATATTGTAAAAATAAAAGCTCTATTGAGCGGCTAAATATATTAATTAACAAATCATTTAAATGGTATTAAAAATTTCATCAATCAAACAAAGTACCCCCTTGCACAATAGTGAAAGGCATTTTGAATCTAAAAAATTAAATAAACGAAATATAATTAGTTTTTACTAATTACTCCTATCAACTAAAATTAGGGCTTATGAAAACAAATACACGTAGACTAATGTATAGAAATGCCTTGGTTCTATTAATAGTACTTCTTCAAAGTGTTGCATTTGCACAACTGACACCCCAAAGAGCTGTTAAGAGAATTAGTTTGGATACTCCCCTAACTATATTGAACTCTTACAATACGTCATCAAGCACTTCAAATACAGCTGTTGATGATACGGCAAGAGCCTTGGAAGGATGCAAAGCAAATGACTTTACTCTTAGCAACTTTTACCTGGCTGACGCTAATGGCAACGAATTGGATAATGATTGTATTCCTGGCACACCTCAAACAGCCTATATCTATGCTTATTTCTCTGCCAATACCAATGCAGACAGATATAGTCTTTTTATGGATTTTGACATTTTAATTAATGGAGTTCTAACCACTTCAGTTACACAATGTCTGTATGATTCCAATCCTATACCTGTTGACCAAAACCTCCCGGTTTATCAATTGAACTGGAATTGTGGTGATCAAGTAGAATTGGTTAACTTTTATATGGCATGGCAGTCCAATGCCAACCAAGCTTGTGGTGAAAACCCTTCAAAATGTTATTCTAATCCTCCTGGATTTATTGTAAATGCGCCACTGATCACCAACTTTACTTATACTCAAAGTTGTGATGCTTATACAGTTGCATTTACAAATATAACTACCGGTGGAAATCTACAAGGTGGTTATACTTATTCTTGGAATTTTGGAGATGGGGGTACTTCTACAGAAGCCAATCCATCACACACATATGGAGGCCCAGGGAACTATACTGTTACTTTAACAGTTTTTGATATTGATGGAGATTCCGACGTTCATACAGATACTGTAACTGTATCACCAATACTTACAGGATTGACCCTAAGTGCTACTAACATTGAATGTACTGGTGGAAACACAGGAACCATCAATCCTTCTGGAGTTTCAGGTGGAACTGCTCCTTATACTTATAGTATTAGCCCTCAAGAGGGAAGTTTCCAATCTGGAATGTTCGTTAATTTACCTTCGGGCACCTATACGGTTACTGTTACCGATGCTAATTCATGTTCTATTAGTGAGGACATTGCAATTTCAGTTGACGATAATACACCTCCTGTAACCAACGCTCCTTCAGATGTACAAGTTGAAGGTTGTGTTGCTGCAGATGTTACCAATGATAACTTAACATCATTGGCTTATAGTGAAACTCCTCAAACTATTTCTCAGTTAATTTTCTTAGCAGAAGGAGGAACTTTCACGGAAAATAATGTAAATGAAATCACTTATCAAGACAGTGCTTCTGGTACTTGTCCTGTGGTGGTTACTAGAACTTTTACTATCACAGATGATTGTGGGCTTTCTAGTTCTGATACGCAAACAATAACGATTGAAGATACTACAGATCCTACAATTTCAGTGGCAGCTGCTGATGCCTCTGCTGAATGTGGCAGTGATACTTCAACTGCCTTAAATGCTTGGTTAGATGCCAACGGTGGTGCTGTGGCTACAGATAATTGTTCTACGATTACTTGGAGTAATGATTACGGTACTTTAAGTGATGACTGTGGAAACACAGGGTCTGTAATAGTTACTTTTACGGCCACTGATGCTTGTGGAAATTTTGCTACAACTGCTGCTACGTTCACTATTGAAGACACCACTTCTCCTAGCATTGACACTGCGGCAGCAAACCTTACCGTGGAATGTGATGGAAGTGGAAACACTACAGATTTATCAACTTGGTTAAGCTCTTTTGGTGGTGCTGCAGCCTCTGATACTTGTGGTGACGTTACTTGGACTAACGATTATTCTTCCTTAAGTGATGATTGTGGAGCTACTGGTTCTGCCACTGTTACATTTACCGCTACTGATGATTGTGGAAACATAGCAACAACTTCTGCGACCTTTACCATTGAGGACACAACAGATCCTACAATTGATATAGCAGCTGCAGACCTTACCGTTGAATGTGACGGTTCTGGAAATACAGCCGAATTGAACAACTGGTTGAGTACTGCTGGTGGAGCTGCATCATCAGATACTTGTGGTAGCGTTACTTGGAGTAACGATTTTACTGCTCTTAGCGATGATTGTGGAGCTACTGGTTCTGCTACAGTAACTTTTACAGCTACCGATGATTGTGGTAATACTTCAACTACATCGGCAACCTTTACTATTGAAGATACTACAAATCCAATAATGAGTACTGTAGCGGCAGATCAAACCGTACAATGTAACGGTGCTGGGAATACAGACGAACTAGAAGCTTGGTTGGATACACATGCCGGAGCTATGGCTTTAGATAATTGCTCTAACATTACTTGGACCGACAACTTCACAGGATTATCCAATGGTTGTGGAGAAACAGGATTGGCTTTGGTAACATTTACTGCAACCGACGAATGTGGAAATTCAACTAGCACTACAGCCCTGTTTACAATATTGGACTTGATAGCACCTACTATTGATACTCCTGCTTCTGATTTTACAGTTGAATGCGATGGAACTGGAAACCTTGCCGAATACACAGCTTGGTTAGATTCCAATGGAGGTGCATCTGCTTCTGATTCTTGTGGAACTGTGTCTTGGTCTTATGAAGAAGGCGCTTTAAGTGATGACTGTGGTCTAACTGGAACACGAACAGTTATCTTTACTGCGGAAGATGGTTGTGGTAATTCTGTAACTACAAGTGCTTCCTTTACTATTGAAGACACAACAGATCCAACATTTACGGTTCCTGCTTCCGTGACTTTGGAATGTGATCAAGATCCAACAGACCTTGCTTTAACAGGAGACGTAACAGATGAAACAGACGGATGTTCTTCTGATCTTGAAGCTACTTATACAGATGCAACTGCTCAGGGAGCATGTGCCAATGAATCTATCATTACACGTACCTGGACCTTGACAGATGACTGTGGAAATACAACTACACAAGCTCAAACCATCATTATTCAGGATACCACGGCACCTACATTTACTGTACCTGCTGCCGTAACCATTGAATGTGATCAAGATGAAAACGACTTGGCATTGACTGGTGATGTAACCGATGAAGCTGACAACTGTTCTACTGATTTGGAAGCTACTTTTGCCGATGCCACTGCTCAGGGAGCTTGTGCCAATGAGACTATCATCACGCGTACTTGGACTTTGACCGATGACTGTGGAAACACTACAACTCAAGACCAAACCATCACCATCCAAGATACTACGGCACCTACATTTACTGTGCCAGCTAGTGTAAACCTTGAATGTGACCAAGATGCTACAGATTTGGCATTGACTGGTGATGTAACTGATGAAGCAGATAACTGTTCTGCTGATTTGGAAGCTACCTATACGGATGCCACAACTGAAGGTGAATGTGCTAATGAGTCAGTAATAACACGTACTTGGACCTTGGTTGATGCCTGTGGAAACACAACAACACAAACGCAAACAATCTCTATCCAAGATACTACTGCGCCAGTTATTGAAACCACTCCTTCTGATATCGTTGCCGAGTGTGATGGTTCTGGAAACAACGGAGCTATCGAAAACTGGTTAGCCAACAATGGAGGTGCTACTGCTTCAGACAATTGTGGTGAAGTAACTTGGACCAACGATTACGATGGAGCCAACTCTGATTGTTCTGCACCGGTGACTGTAACCTTTACGGCAACTGACGAATGTGGAAATACTGTGTCTACCTCTGCTTCTTATGCAATTCAAGATACTACTGCTCCTACCATCACTACTGAAGCTGGTGATGTTACTTTGGAGTGTGACGGTAGCGATATTGCTGCTGCGATCCAGGACTGGTTGGATACTTTTGGTGGCGCCACTGCTACCGACGATTGTTCTGCAATTGCATGGTCTAACAATTATAATGGCTTAAGCGACGGATGTGGAACTACTGGTTCTGCCGAAGTGATCTTTACAGCAACTGACGGTTGTGGAAACTCTAACTCGACTACTGCCACTTTCACAGTTCAAGATACTACAGCACCAACATTTACGGTTCCTGCTTCAGTTTCTTTGGAATGTGATCAAGATCCAACAGACCTTGCTTTAACAGGAGACGTTACCGATGAAACTGACGGATGTTCTTCTGATCTTGAAGCTACATATACAGATACTACTGCCCAAGGAGCATGTGCCAATGAGTCTATCATTACTCGTACTTGGACTTTGGCGGATGAGTGTGGAAATACAACTACACAAGCTCAAACCATCACTATTCAGGATACTACAGCGCCTACATTTACTGTACCTGCTGCCGTAACCATTGAATGTGATCAAGATGAGAATGACTTGGCATTGACTGGTGATGTAACCGATGAAGCGGACAACTGTTCTACTGATTTGGAAGCTACTTTTGCCGATGCCACTGCTCAAGGAGCTTGTGCCAATGAAACTATCATCACACGTACTTGGACTTTGACTGATGAGTGTGGAAATACAACTACACAAGTACAAACCATCAACATTCAAGATACCACTGCGCCTACATTTACAGTTCCTGCAAGTGTAACCCTTGAATGTGACCAAGATGCCACAGATTTGGCATTGACTGGTGATGTAACCGATGAAGCGGACAACTGTACTGCTGATTTGGATGCAACTTACACCGATGCTACAACTGAAGGTGAATGTGCAAACGAGTCTACAATAACTCGTACTTGGACTTTGGTTGATGCTTGTGGAAACACTACAACTCAAACTCAAACAATCTCTATCCAAGATACTACTGCGCCAACTATAAACACAGAAGCTGCAAGCTTAACTGTGGAATGTGACGGTACAGGAAACCAAACAGATTTCAACGAGTGGTTAGCCTCTAATGGAGGTGCTTCCGCAACTGATAATTGTAGCGAAGTAACTTGGACTAATGACTTTACTGAATTAAGTGCTGCCTGTGGAAATACAGGAGCTGCTACGGTTACCTTTACAGCTACAGATGCTTGTGGAAACACGGCTACTACCAGTGCTACATTCAGTATAGAAGATACTATTGCTCCTAACATTACAACTGAAGCTTCAGATATCGTTGCTGAATGTGATGGAAACGGAAATAACGATGCCATCCAAAACTGGTTAGACAGTAATGGTGGTGCTGTTGCCGAAGAATTATGCGGAGAAGTTACTTGGACTAACAATTATAATGGAGCTACCTCAGATTGTTCCGCTCCTGTATCAGTAATCTTTACTGCTACTGACAGTTGTGGAAACACAAGCACTACAACGGCTTCATATGCTATTCAAGACTCAACACCTCCAGTGATTTCTGGTGGAGAAAGTTTAACAGTAGAATGTGACGGAACAGGAAACGACGCTGAACTTCAAGCTTGGTTATCTTCCAATGGAGGTGCCACTGCTACCGATGACTGTTCTTCTATTACATGGTCAAATGACTTTGAATCCTTAACAGAGGCTTGTGGAGCCACTGGTACTGCAGAAGTAACCTTTACAGCCATCGACGGATGTGGAAATGAAAGTACAACAACTGTATCCTTTACTATTGTTGACACTACTGCTCCAACATTTACAGTGCCTGCTTCTCTTACTTTGGAATGCGATCAAGAAATTACAGACCTTACTTTAACAGGTGATGTAACTGATGAAGCAGACAACTGCTCTTCTGAATTGGAAGCAACCTTTACTGATGCAACTGCTGAAGGTGAATGTGCTAACGCATCTATCATTACAAGAACTTGGACATTGACTGATGACTGTGGAAACACGACTACTCAAGTACAAACCATCACTGTTCAAGATACGACTGCACCTACATTCACTGTACCGGCTTCTGTAACTATTGAATGTGATCAAGATGCTAATGACTTAGTATTGACTGGTGACGTAACTGATGAAGCTGACAACTGTTCTTCTGAATTGGAAGCTACCTTTACCGATGCTACCGCTGAAGGTGAATGTGCCAATGCATTTATCATTACTAGAACTTGGACATTGACTGACGACTGTGGAAATACCACTACTCAAGTACAAACCATCATAATTCAGGATACAACAGCACCTACATTTACAGTACCTGCTTCAGTATCTATTGAATGTGATCAAGATGAAAACGACTTAGCATTGACTGGTGATGTAACTGATGAAACAGACAACTGTTCTACTGAATTGGAAGCGACCTTTACCGATACTACTGCTGAAGGTGATTGCGCCAATGCATCTATCATCACACGTACCTGGACTTTAACAGATGATTGTGGAAACACAACGACTCAAGTACAAACCATCACCGTTCAAGATACTACTGCACCTACATTTACTGTACCTGCTGCCGTAACTATCGAATGTGATCAAGATGAAAATGACTTAGCGTTGACTGGTGATGCCACTGATGAAGCTGACAACTGTTCTGCCGAATTGGACGCAACTTATACCGATGCTACTGAGGAAGGTGAATGCGCCAATGCTGCCATCATTTCAAGAACATGGACCTTGACAGATGACTGTGGAAACACAACGACTCAAGTACAAACTATCACAATTCAAGATACTACGGCTCCTACATTTACTGTGCCAGCTGCTGTAACTATTGAATGTGATCAAGATGAAAATGACTTGGCATTAACTGGTGATGTAACTGATGAAGCTGATAACTGTTCTGCTGAATTAGATGCAACCTATACTGACGCTACTGCTGAAGGTGAATGTGCCAATGCATCAATCATTACAAGAACCTGGACTTTAACGGATGATTGTGGAAACACAACTACACAAGTACAAACCATCACAATTCAAGATACTACGGCGCCTACATTTACTGTACCAGCTGCCGTAACTATCGAGTGTGATCAAGATGCTAGTAACTTGGCATTGACTGGTGATGTAACAGATGAGGCTGATAACTGCTCTGCTGAATTGGAAGCAACCTTCTCTGATGCAACTGCCGAAGGTGAATGTGCCAACGCATCTATTATTACTAGAACTTGGACTTTAACTGATGATTGTGGTAACACAACAACACAAGTTCAAACTATCAATGTTCAGGATTCCACAGCTCCAACCTTTACAGTTCCAGAAAACTTGACTGTAGAGTGCGATATGGATACTAGTGATTTAACATTAACTGGTGATGTAACCGACGAAGCTGACAACTGTTCTTCTGAGTTGGAAGCAACCTTTACAGATGAAGTTACCGAAGGGTCTTGTGTAGGTGAAAGTACTATTGAAAGAACTTGGACTTTAATCGATGACTGTGGAAACACAACAACTCAGGTACAAACAATCAGTGTTGTTGACACTACGGCTCCTGAACTAATTGTTGACTTAGATCCATCCATCGATGTGAATTGTTCTGAAGTTCCTGATGCTCCTGAATTGAGCTTTGAGGATGCTTGTTCAACAGATATTTCAGTTGTCTTCAACGAGTCTATCACTCCGGAAGAAGGATCGGAAAACTATAGTATTACGCGTAACTGGACAGTAAGCGATGATTGTGGCAATGAAGCTACTTACACGCAAATTGTAAACGTGAACGTAGAGAATATCATTTCTGGATCTGACACTACTATTTGTACAGAGGAAGGACCTCTAGACTTATTCGGCTTGTTAAGTGGTGATGTTGACGAAAGTGGTACTTGGGAAGTTGTTTCTGGAAACACCACTCTAGATGGAAGTTGGTTCGATACCACTATTGTTACTGAAGAAGACTTAGGAGATTTCATCTTCACATATACCATCACAGAAGGTGATTGTCCTAGCGTAACCGAAGTGACAGTAACAGTTCATGACGATTGTGTTGTATTCCCTTGTGGTGAAGAAGATGTTGAGATTTCAAAAGCAATTACACCTAATGGAGATAGTTATAACGAATTCTTCACGGTAACGGGTGTTGAAGAATGTGGATTCACCATTGAATTACAAGTATTCAACCGTTGGGGTGCTAAAATTTATGAAAACTTCAACTATCAAAACGATTGGAATGGCGCTTCATCAGGATCGTCTGTAGGAGGCGCAAGCAAAGTCCCATCAGGAACATATTACTATATCATTAATTTAAAGAATAGTGGATTAAAACCTTTCTCAGGTCCAATCTACGTAGGAACTAAATAAATTTTGACCTATGAAGTTATTAAAGTTTAACATAATCGCTTTTATACTGTTCAATTGCTGGACGGGTGTTGCACAACAATTGCCTCAGTTTACACAGTATATGTACAACACGATCTCTATCAACCCTGCCTATGCAGGGAGTAGAGAGACGTTAAGCATCGTAGGATTGCATAGGAGCCAATGGGTAGGATTAGAGGGTGCCCCAACCACCCAAACCCTATCTATCCACTCCCCTCTTAGAAATGAGAAAATAGGACTGGGACTCTCTTTTATCAATGATGAATTGGGGTATGAGAACTTCTCTTATCTATATGGAGATTTCTCGTATAGCATCCACACTGGAGAGAACACCAAATTATCCTTTGGAGTAAAAGCTGGTTTCACCCACTATAATATTGATATGGCTTTGTTGAATGACCCTAGTATTGCCCAAGATCCATTCTTCAATGATGTATCCAACAGATGGAGCCCAAACTTTGGTGCGGGAGTCCTTTGGCATTCCAACAGATGGTATATTGGACTTTCTGCCCCAAGACTTTTAAACACCGATTATAACAAAGGGACTGTTGGAGGAACGGACTACGTAGCAGTAGAGCGTAACAACTATTACCTTACAGGTGGTTATGTATTCGATCTTGGAGACAACACCAAGTTCAAGCCTGCCATGTTGTTAAAAGCTACCAATGGTGCCCCAATGTCATTCGATTTTACGGCCAACTTCCTATTCTATGAAAAACTTTGGTTGGGAGCTGGTTACCGAATTGACGAAAGAGCTGGGGAAATTAGTGGTATTGCCGATTTCCAAATCTCTAAGCAAATCCGAATTGGATATGCCTACGGGTATCCCCTTTCAGACCTGAGACCTTACACTAGTGGAACCCACGAGATCCTACTAATGTTTGAATTATTTAAAACGCAACGTGTTAAATCCCCTAGATACTTCTAAAATAGCCTGTTATGAAATCAAGATTACTTATAATATTAATAGCATTCAGTAGTACTTTTATGGTTGCTCAGAAGCAACAGGTAAGAGTCGCCGATAAGTTCTATAAAAATTACGCTTATACCAAGGCTGAAGAATTTTACAAAGAAGCTGTAAAAAAAGGAGATAGTAGCGCTCATGTGTTGACAAGACTAGGTGATTGTTACTATAACAATTCCAAATCTGCCGAATCTGCTGAATGGTATGGAGAAGCTTTAAGACTTCACGAAAGTGAATTGGACTCCAAATATATGTATAGATATTCCCAAGCCTTAAGAGGTCAAGGAAACTATGAAGAAGCCATTGTATGGCTGGAGAAATATAAAGCTGCCAACCCTGACGATGATCGTATTGCCAATTTAAATTTTGACGATCTTGCCATTTATGAGCAATTGTCCTCCACTGATGGTATATATGTAAGAACGGAATCGCTTCCTATCAATACCAAATATGCTGAGTTTGGGGCTTATAGAAGAGATAGTATTTTATACTTTTCTTCTGCAAGAGATGGAAAGGATAAAATCTATGATTGGAATGGGGAACCTTATTTGGATATCTACGAAGTAGTGATCAATGAGCAAGACGGTGCAGAGAACTTCAAAAAGGTGAAAAGCATCAATTCCAAATCAATTAATTCAGAATTCCACGAAGCGAATATCGCTATTACTCAAGATGGCAAAACAATGTACTTTACCAGAGACAATGTCAATAAAAATAACCGTCTAAAAACTGACAAAGAAGGAACTTCTCACTTAAAAATTTATAAAGCGTCCTATAAAGACAGTATTTGGAAAGACATTAAAGAGTTACCTTTTAATGATAAGGTCTACTCTTCAGGGCATCCTGCATTGAGTCCAGATGATAGAACATTATTCTTTGTATCAGATCGTGAGGGAGGTTATGGAGAAACCGATATTTACAAGGTAGCTATTTTGGGAGATGACAGTTATGGTGAGCCTGTAAACTTAGGCCCATCCATCAATAGTGACGGTAAAGAAATGTTTCCTTATGTAGCCAAAGACAATACCCTTTACTTTTCTTCAGATAGCAATATCAACCTAGGTTTCTTGGATATTTTTAAATCGGATATCCTGAATGATTCCAGTGCTGAACTTGAAAATTTAGGAGCACCTTTCAACACAGGATACGATGATTTTGCTTTCACTATCGATTCAGAAACTGAAAACGGATATTTTTCATCTAACCGTCCAGGTGTTGGTAGTGACGATATCTATTCCTTTACCGCCTGTTCACAAATGGTGAGAGGTGTTGTTAAGGACAGCCTTACAAAATTGCCTCTGTCTTTGGCAACTGTAAAACTAATAGATGCCGAAGGTAAAATTTTAGAAGAAAAAATGACCGACTCTACAGGTATGTATGAGTTCAAATTGAAATGTAAAACGGCCTACACCATTATGGGAACCAAAGTAGATTACAAAGATGAACTGAAACAAATCCTTTCTGGTACCGATAGTGATGGTGATATGATTGTTGATCTGGAATTGGTACCATTAATCATCGAAAACCAAATAGTGATCAACCCTATTTTCTTTGACTTCGACAAATGGGATATCAGAACAGATGCTCAAGTGGAACTTGAACATATTGTTGACGTAATGCGCACCCACCCTAATATGGTGATTAAAATTGAATCGCATACGGATAGCCGAGGAAGCGACAAGTACAACATGAAGCTATCAGACCGTAGAGCTAAATCTACCCAAGAGTACCTATTGTCTCGTGGCATTGCTCCAGAACGTATAGAAAGTGCTATTGGGTATGGAGAAACTCAATTGTTGAACCAATGTTCAAACGGTGTAAAATGTACCGAAGAGGAGCATCAGCTTAACAGAAGATCTTACTTCTATATCCTTTCGGAATAAAATTACAAAACTTCTTAAAATAAAAAGCAGACCAAATGGTCTGCTTTTTATTTTCTACCAATCCAAACTCCTAAGCCATCTATTCCTTTAAATATTGTATTTGCCCTACTCCAATTAAAACAAACTAAACTATCTTCTATTTTTTTCCTTAAGAAGACTCTAAAACAAAAAAGATCGTCATGAGTACATAACGATCTTTTAAGGAATTTAAAGTTAACAGCGGATTTATCTCTTTATAAATATATTGGTATAATACCATTTTCCTTCGCTATTTTGTTCAGCAGAAATATCAAAATCTGTAAAGTCTCCTTCTATATTTTCCCTATGTCCTTCGCTATTTAACCAAGCATTTACAACTCCTTGTGCTGTACTATAGGCATAAGCCACATTTTCTGTAACCTTTGTAGCTGCGGCATTCTGTATCAAGCTTTCTTTTCTTTGAAAGAAATTATTGTGGTTAACAACGTTTTCAGTCACCATATAATCCGTATGGGTGTACGCTACAGATTTAATGACATCCAAATTATTCAAAGGGTTCAGCCCCTTTTCGATTCTATGGGCATTGATCAATTCCAAGATTTCTATTTCAATGGTTTTGGCTGCTGGAGCATTTTCTAAAGTAATGGTATTGATATCTCCATCAGAAAAGCTGTCGGTGGTGCAGGAAAACGACAGCAAAGCTAGTAAAGCCAGCAACGGCCATAGAGTTTTGGTAGTCATAAGTAGGTTAAATTTGATTTGGTTTAGTAAAATTACTAGACTATCAGAAACTCACTGTTAAAGAAATGTTAAAATCGATAAAAAACACGCATTTCGTCGATTTAATATGTCAATAAACGATAAACAGTGCTTTTAGAGATAAAAATTAAGCCTTACAGCGATGATAAATGCATTTCATCGACACAAGACTTAAGGTTGTTTAAGCTTCAAAAATGAGGTGGTTTATGGTGCCAATCGCTGTTTGATCCAATTATAATCGGCATCTAAAACACAACGAATTCTATCATGCAGTCTATTGGGTCTTCCTTGCCAAAATTCCATCTCCACAGGCTTTACAATATAACCTCCCCAATAGTCCGGCCTAGGAATTTCCTTCCCCTCATATTCCAATTCTAAATTCTTCAGTTTAGTTTCCAATTCCTCTCGGTCTTTAACAACCTCGCTTTGGTTAGAGACCATCGCTCCTAATTGGCTACCTCTAGGCCTGGATTCAAAATAGCCGTCACTTAAGTTTTCTGCTATTTTTTCTGCTTTACCTTTTATAATAATTTGTCGTTCTGCCCCGTGCCAAAAAAAAGAGAGACATACATTAGGATTGACGGCAATAGCCCTCCCCTTTTCACTTAAATAATTGGTGTAAAAAATAAAACCTTCGTAG
Organism: Mangrovimonas sp. DI 80; assembly: GCF_001975575.1. Classification (NCBI taxonomy): domain Bacteria; kingdom Pseudomonadati; phylum Bacteroidota; class Flavobacteriia; order Flavobacteriales; family Flavobacteriaceae; genus Mangrovimonas; species Mangrovimonas sp. DI 80. The sequence goes on from NZ_MSDT01000005.1 coordinate 473,864, forward strand.
GTAAATTTCTTCAGCAAAACCACCCTACTCTTAGGAAAACCATCCAAACCAATGGTAGATAAAGTCATGGCATTTGCCTCGGCATCCGGAAAAAAACGATCCACTTCATGGAACCATTTTTGGAACAACTCCAACGGATTTTCCGACACATCTTTTAGCAGAAGTTCCCCCTTTTCGTACGATTTTCTGTAACCACTTAAGTCTGTATTCATTAGAATATATTCTGAAATTTTAGGTGAAATTTAATTTTACAGGTGAAAAAATTCCTATAGTTTTGTCTTCATATTTCGCCTACATGAGATTTGAAGACAGTAAATATTTCCACGAATTTAAACACGTAAAAGTAGAGTTTTCCTTTGGGAATATATACTTTTTCGACAAATTTATCCTTTCAGAAATCAATGAAGGCGTTCATTTTGACTGGGAAAAAATTGAAGAAGTTATTGCTTTTGCAATGGACCACTATGGCCCTAGCTTTAAAATTGCCTACATCTCTAACAGGGTAAATTCCTATTCTTTAGACCCGCATTCCTGGAGTAGATTTCAAGATGAACTAGACCATATTGTAGCCAGTGCCATTGTTTACTATTCCTATATCAATTTTATGAATGCTTCTATTGAAAAGCTATTCTCTCCTTCCAGTATGAAGCGTTGTGAAACCTTGGAAGAAGCCATGGAATGGGTTCAGAATCTAAGGGAATTTCAGCGTATCAATCAAAATTAAAGGTCTTACCATCTTCAGCAAGAAGCACTTTATTGAACACAGTTTGGGCTTCTTCCTTAAATTCATTCAAACTATCGTAGCGTGTAGAGTAATGCCCCAAAATTAAGGTTCCAGCATTACATTTTTTTGCAATTGTCGCCGCCTCAATAGCTGTAGAATGTTTTGTTCTAGGGGCCAAATGCCCATGTTTTTCCAAGAATGTAGATTCGTGATACAACACCGTAACATCTTCTATAATTGGCAGCATTTTTTCATTATAAGCGGTATCACTACAAAAGGCATAACTCTTTGAAGGTACAGGTGGTTTGGTAACACTACTATTTTTTATAAGGTTTCCTTTGTTATCCAAGATATCGTGACCCAATTTCAACTTTCGGTAATAAGCCACATCGATATCTTCATTAAGCACCGCATTCATATCCAATTTTCGTTCCCCTTCTTTTTCCTTGAATAAAAATCCATTGGTATATACCCTATGATCTAAAGGAATAGTGTAAACCTGAACCACATCATCTTCAAAAATCAATTCAGATTCTGTAGAGGTCAATTCATGAAATATTAGTTGATAATTGGTCCAGGAATCTGCCAATTTCATTTGTAAAGTAATGACTTCCTTAATCCCTTTTGGACCATAAATATGCAAGTCTGTTTCCCTTGTCAGTAATCGAAACGTGGAAATCAAACCTACCAGACCAAAAAAATGATCTCCATGTAAATGCGAAATAAAAATATGCTTGATTCGGGCAAACTTCACCCTGTTTTTACGCAACTGAACTTGTGTGCCTTCTCCACAGTCTATCAAAAACATATGGTTTCTAATTTCCAAAACCTGAGCGGTTGGATTGGTATTGGCCCTTGGTGTTGCGCTGTAACAACCGAGTATTGTAAGTTTCAAAATATTGCTAAACTTTATAGATTGGACGTTTTGGTGCTCTCGAAATTGATTTCTTTCTAGAGAATATTTGATATCTGAAATTTCCGAATTTTTTATGGAAACATCAATTTTTATAAGGAATAATGATAACCAAAAAAGAAAACCAGCAAGTTAACTTACTGGTTTTCGATATGTATTTTTGTTAGAATCGTTTGTATTAAATCCCTAAATCACGCTCCATCTCTTCCATTTCAATAATGTCGTAAGCCTCTTTAATAGTAGGAACTACCATAATCTCATCGGGCATTTCATTAAAGTCAACTTTGTCGGTTACTATTACAAATGAATGTTTGGCCCCTCTATGTCTGTTGGAGATTTCCAAAAATTCAACCACTTGTTCCAATGGAATTTTATTTAAACTGGTTAGGTTCACAATGACATTGTCATTTTTAAAACGTTCGTATAAAACGCCTAATTTCTTAACTAGTTCTTGGGGAGTTGCTTTTTCCTGCGTAATGATGGTAATGTTTTCGTCTTTGTCAAAAATCATGATCGTTAGTGTTTAATTTTAGAAGCTAATAAATAAATTACAGCCATTCTAACCGCAACCCCATTTTGAACTTGATCCAAAATAATGGCCTGCTTAGAATCTGCAACATCACTCGTGATCTCGACACCACGATTAATAGGTCCTGGGTGCATGATGGTAATCTCTTTATCCAAAGAGTCCAATAATGCTTTGTTAACACCATACTGTTGAGTATATTCTCTAGTAGACGGGAAATAGCTTATGTCCATGCGCTCGTTTTGAACCCTAAGCATATTGGCAACATCGCACCAATTTAAAGCTTTGCGCAAATCGGTTTCTACCTTTACTCCTAATTTATCAATGTATTTAGGAAGCAATGTTTTTGGGCCACACACCATAACGTTGGCTCCCTGTAATTGCAATGCAAATATGTTAGAAAGCGCCACACGGCTATGCAGAATATCCCCTACAATCACCACATTTTTACCTTCTACACTACCCAATCGCTCTCTGATGGAATAAGAATCCAACAAGGCTTGTGTAGGGTGTTCATGGGCACCATCACCTGCATTTACAATACTTGCATTTACATGCTTTGATAAAAACACGCCCGCACCTGGATTGGGATGCCTCATAACAACCATATCCACTTTCATAGATAAGATGTTGTTTACAGTATCGATAAGGGTTTCTCCTTTTTTTACTGAAGACTGTGCCGCAGAAAAGTTAATGACATCTGCTGAAAGCCTTTTTTCTGCCAATTCAAAAGACAATCTTGTTCTTGTTGAATTCTCGAAAAACAAGTTGGCTATGGTAATGTCCCTGAGCGAAGGCACCTTTTTTATAGGCCTATTGATAACTTCTTTGAAGTGATCGGCAGTTTCAAAAATCAATTGAATATCTTGTGAGTTTAGATATTTAATTCCCAATAAGTGGTTGACACTTAACTCGCTCATAGATCTTTATATTTTCCCCATTAAATGGGGTTGGTAATTTAATTCGGTTATTCTTTTAAGTTTACCCTGAAACTTCCTTTTCAACGAGATACACAGAGTCTTCTCCTTCGTTTTCCTGCCAGTTCACTATCACCTTTTCTTTATTGATGGCGTCTACTTGACGTCCACTGTAGGTTGGTTGAATGGGCAAGTGTCTGCTGAAGCGACGGTCTATCAGGGTCAACAATTCAATTTCTTTAGGCCTTCCAAAGGACTGTATGGCTGTTAAGGCTGCTCTTATGCTTCTTCCGGTGTACAGTACATCATCAATAAACACAACATTTTTACCTTCTACCAAAAAGTTGATTTCCGTGCTGTTGGCTTCTAGGGTTTTATCCCCTCTTCTAAAATCATCCCTAAAAAAAGTGATGTCCAAAAAGCCTAAATGCAGTTGCTCTACATGGTATTCATCTTGCAACATTTTTGCCAAACGCTGCGCCAAATACTTCCCTCTAGGTTGAATTCCTATAAGAACAGTATCGGTAAAATTATTATGATTTTCAATGAGTTGACAGGCCAATCGATGAAGAATGATATTAACCTCTTTAGCATTAAGTAATACTTTTTGACTCATATTGTTTCCAAAGGTATTTGGATTACAAATTTAAGTTAAAAAATCCTTGTATACAATGCAGATTTTGGATTTAAGATATAAAAAAAGCCTTCAGAAATCTGAAGGCTTTTTAGGCTTAATGCGGTTTGAATTATTTCTTACCGTCCATTTTATCTTTAAGTGCCTGTAATGCGTCATTAGCATCTCCTAAAGTAGGTTTTGCTTCTGCAGCTTGTGCTTCTGCTTTTTCAGCAGCAGCTCTTACATTGGCAGCTTCTTCAGCTCTAAAGATAGCAGTGTGAGAGGCTACAACACGCTTGAATTCTTTATTGAACTCAATGATTTTGAATTCAGCTTCTTCACCTTTCTTAAGTTTCTTACCGTCTTCTTTTTCTAAGTGACGAGCAGGAACAAACGCTACGATATCTTCGTTGAACTCTACAGTAGCACCTTTGTCTACGATCTCAGTAACTTCAGCAGTGTGAGTTGTGTTGATCGCGAACTCAGTTTCGTACTTATCCCAAGGATTGTCTGTAGTTTGTTTGTGACCTAAACTTAGTTTACGTCCTTCAACATCCAATTCCAATACTACAACGTCTAACTTGTCTCCTACGTTACAGAATTCACTTGGGTGCTTGATTTTCTTAGTCCAAGATAAATCAGAGATGTAGATCAATCCGTCAATACCTTCTTCCAATTCTACGAATACACCAAAGTTTGTAAAGTTACGTACGATACCTGTGTGGTGAGAACCTACAGGGTACTTAGAAGTAATGTCTGTCCATGGGTCTGGAGTCAATTGCTTGATACCAAGAGACATTTTACGATCTTCTCTATCCAAAGTCAAGATAACTGCTTCGATTTCATCTCCAACAGATACGAAATCTTGAGCAGAACGTAAGTGAGTTGACCAAGACATTTCAGAAACGTGAACCAATCCTTCTACACCGTCAGCTACTTCGATAAATGCACCGTAATCTGCAATTACAACTACTTTACCTTTTACTTTGTCTCCTACTTTAACGTCTTCTCCAAGCGCTTCCCAAGGGTGCTTGCTCAACTGCTTCAATCCTAATTGGATTCTTGATTTGTTTTCATCAAAATCAAGGATTACAACGTTAAGTTTTTGGTCTAGTTCCACAATTTCGTTCGGGTGGTTAATTCTTGACCAAGAAAGGTCAGTAATGTGAATTAATCCATCTACACCACCAAGATCAATAAACACACCGTAAGATGTAATGTTTTTAACAACACCTTCCAATACTTGACCTTTTTCTAACTGACCGATGATTTCTTTTTTCTGTTCTTCGATGTCAGCTTCGATAAGTGCTTTGTGAGATACTACTATGTTCTTAAATTCGTGGTTGATCTTAACAACTTTGAATTCCATAGTTTTATTTACATATTGATCGTAATCTCTAATTGGCTTCACGTCGATTTGAGAACCTGGCAAGAATGCTTCGATTCCGAATACGTCAACGATCATACCACCTTTAGTTCTACATTTAACGAAACCGTTAACGATTTCTCCACTTTCGTGAGCAGCGTTAACACGATCCCAAGCTTTGATTACACGAGCTTTACGGTGAGACAACACCAATTGTCCAGTAGCATCTTCACGAACATCGATCAATACTTCTACTTTGTCTCCTACTTTTAAATGTGGGTTGTAACGAAACTCGTTTAAAGAGATTACACCTTCAGATTTAGCGTTGATGTCGATAATAGCGTCACGATCTGTAATGTGAACTACTACACCTTCTACAACCTCGTCATCTAAAGTGTCAACGAAATTTTCAGAAACTAATTTTTCAAATTCTTTCAATTGTTGATCGTCAACTTGGTCAATTCCTTCTTCGTAATTGTGCCAGTTGAAATCTTTTAAGAATTTTTCTGGGTTTGCTTGAGCTTCAGATACTGGAGCCTTTACAGTTTTAGCTTCAGTTGCTTCAACTTCTGCTTGTTTTGCGTTTTCAGCCATGTGCTGATAATAATTTGTATTCTGTATATTTGAAAAGTGTCATGCGGAAACACACAGAAGAATTATTGTTTATTTTTATCAAAGTCCTTTTTTACTTTTCCAATCCGCCAAAAAGGAGTGCAAAAATACAACTATAAAACAAAATAAACAAACAATTCACACAAAGTATAAACTGCTGATTTTAAATAATTAAAAAGAAGGATTTCTATTAGCTATTTTTTACCGAAATAGCCTTTTGTGCCAGTTCCAAAATTTTATCGAACTGCTCTTGCAGGCTTAAGTGAGAATTATCAATCAAGATAGCGTCTTCAGCCTGGATGAGAGGGGAATCTTTTCTGGTAGAGTCCAAATGATCACGTGTCTGCACATTTTGCAACACCGATTCATAATCTACCTCGTCCCCACGTTGTACCAATTCATCATAGCGACGTTTGGCCCTTGTTTCGGGAGAAGCTGTCATGAATATTTTCAATTCGGCATTTGGAAATACTACAGTTCCGATATCTCTTCCATCCATCACAACCCCCTTGTCCTCTCCTATTTTTCTTTGTAAGGCCACTTGTTTTTCACGAACTTCCGGCACCGCAGCAATCTGGCTCACCAAATTGGAAACCTCCAAGGTCCTGATATCCTTTTCAACGTTTTCACCGTTTAGGTATACTTCGGCATAGCCTAAATCTGGATTGAATTGAAATGAAATAGCAATGTCATCCAATTGATTTAACAGTCCTTCCCTATTGAAATGTGTTCCATCAATATATTTATGCCTCATGGCATACAGTGTCACTGCTCTATACATGGCACCAGAATCCACATAAACGTAACCTAAAGCTTTTGCCAAGGATTTTGCTACCGTACTTTTACCTGTTGAAGAAAAGCCGTCTATGGCTATGGTAATATTCTGCATTATCTCAAATCTATTTGCAATCCTAAAAAGTTAGTGTTTGAAGCACTGGTGTATCGGGCATGGGTATAACTGAACCTTAATTTATTAAGTTTCAAGCCAACTCCAAAAGATAATCCCGAAAAATTACGCTGATCTTCAATTCGCAATTCCTCCGATCGTCTAAAGTTATAGCCCAATCTTAAATTAAACCCGCGATCTGGAAACAATTCTGCGGCCACAATAGTATGACGCAATACTTGATTAAAGAAGCCAACTTTTTCCTGGGTTTGATTCCCTTCCAAATCGGTAGTGGCTCTTGCCGGGTTGGAAACCCCAATTGGCCATTCCTGTAAATTCTCGAAAGTTAAATGCCATCGTAATGGAACATTTTCCAATTGCTGCGACAATCCTAAATTCACTTCCAACGGAAGACTTTCATTTTGTCCTGCATAGGTTTTGAATTGAGTTCCAGCATTCCTTAACGTTAAAGCCGCATGAAAACCTAAATCCTCATCAATATAAATGACCCCCAAATCTAAAGCAGCCCCAATAGAATTGTACTGCTCCAGCTTGGAAGTTATAAACTTTACGTTCGCTCCAAAATAAAAATCGGAATATCCTATTTGTCTTGCATATCCAAAAGATATCGCCGCTTCATTTCCTGAGAAGGAACCTGTAGACACTCCATTCTCATCGTAGCCATCAAAATCACCATAATTAATATAGGTAACCCCCATATGAAAGGTTTGTACTCTTCGGTCCCAAGTATAGGCGTAGGCCCCCGTACCATAACTGATACCTCCCAAATAACTTGTGTAGTTTAAGGCCAACTGATTGTCCATTTCATCATTGATGGTTGCGGGGTTGTATATAGCTCCCGTAACATCATAATCGTAGTTGGTAATCACCTTTCCTCCCAAAGCAGCTTGCCTTGGAGAAGACACAAGATTTAGAAATTGATAGGTAGATTCACCGCCTAATTGCGAGTAAATGGTTGATACGGTGAAAAGACAAAAAAAAGTGGTAAACCTCTTTAGCATAGGTGTGCAAAGTAAACAAATCTTACTTAAAACGAGTGCATGTTTGATTTATTTTTCTTGCATAAAAAAACCTCAATTTTCATTGAGGTTTTTGTTGTTTCTGCTCCAATACACTTATAAAGTCTTTGCATTATCTACTTTTTGATTGGTGAGTGCAATTTTCAACACTTCACTCATATCAGTAACATAATGGAACTTAAGCCCTTTTAGGTATTCAGCTTTTATTTCTTCAATATCACGTCTGTTTTCTTCACAAAGTAAAATTTCCTTAATTCTAGCGCGTTTAGCAGCCAAGATTTTTTCCTTGATTCCACCAACAGGCAACACTTTTCCTCTTAAAGTAATCTCCCCTGTCATGGCCAAGCTATTCTTTACCTTTCGCTGCGTGAACAAAGACACCAATGAGGTCAACATAGTTACCCCTGCACTAGGCCCATCTTTAGGCGTTGCTCCTTCCGGCACGTGGATATGCACATTGTATTTTTCAAAAACATCTGGATCGATATCAAATTCCTCGGCATGGGATTTAATGTACTCCATTGCAATGGTAGCCGACTCCTTCATGACTTTACCTAAATTACCGGTAATGTTTAAAGCTCCCTTTCCTTTGGATAAAATGGATTCGATAAAGAGGATGTCCCCTCCTACACTTGTCCAAGCCAAGCCTGTTACCACACCAGCAACATTGTTGTTTTCATATTTATCACGTTCCAATCTTGGAGCTCCCAACACCTTGATGATATCTTCATTGGTCACCTTAATATTATAAGTTTCCTCCATGGCGATATTTTTGGCTGCATGTCTTACCATTTTGGCAATCTGCTTTTCCAATCCTCTCACTCCGGATTCACGTGTATAGCCTTCTACAATTTTCTCCAATTGGGGTTTGGCAATTTTCAAATCCTTTACTGAAAGTCCGTGCTCTTCCAATTGCTTCGGCAACAAGTGACGCTTGGCAATTTCTACTTTCTCTTCAATAGTATAACCGCTTACGTTGATGATTTCCATTCTATCCCTCAACGCAGGTTGAATGGTATTAAGACTATTGGACGTAGCAATAAACATAACTTTGGAAAGGTCATAACCCATTTCCAAAAAGTTATCATAAAACTCACTGTTTTGCTCTGGGTCCAATACTTCCAACATAGCCGAAGACGGATCTCCTTGGTGACTGTTAGATAATTTGTCTATCTCGTCCAAAACAAACACAGGATTTGAAGTACCGGCCTTTTTAAGACTTTGCAGGATTCTTCCTGGCATAGCCCCGATATAGGTTTTGCGATGCCCTCTAATTTCGGCTTCATCACGTAAACCACCCAATGACATTCTTACATATTCCCTACCCAATGCCTCTGCAATAGATTTCCCCAAAGAGGTTTTACCAACCCCAGGAGGTCCATACAAACACAAAATAGGAGATTTCATATCGTTACGCAGTTTTAAAACCGCCAAATACTCAATGATTCTATCCTTGACATCGTCCAAACCATAATGGTCACGGTCCAATATTTTTCTTGCGCGTTTTAAATCAAAAATATCCGTACTGTATTCATTCCAAGGTAAATCCAGGAACAAATCCAAATAATTACGTTGGATGGAATATTCTGCAACCTGAGGGTTCATTCTTTGCAATTTGGAAATTTCCTTATTGAAATGCTCCTCTACATCCTCACTCCAAACCTTATCCTTGGCACGCAATTTCATTTCCTCGATTTCCTCCTCATATGAAGTACCTCCAAGCTCTTCTTGAATGGTTTTCATTTGCTGATGAAGAAAATACTCGCGTTGCTGTTGGTTCATATCACTTTGAACCTTGGACTGGATATCATTTTTAAGCTCCAATTTCTGGAACTCCAAATTCATATATTTCAAGGTTGCCAAAGCACGTTCCTTCAAATCGTTTATTTCCAAAAGCCTTTGCTTTTCTTCAACCGAAAGGTTCATATTGGAAGACACAAAGTTCACCAAGAACGAATTGCTTTCAATATTCTTGATAGCAAAACTTGCTTCGGTTGGAATATTTGGACTTTCCTTGATAATTTGAAGCGCCAAATCCTTAATAGATTCTATAATGGCTGCAAACTCATCATTGTTTGGTCCTGGTTTTGCCTCCATTAAATCCTTAATGGTAGCTGTCATATAAGGATCCTCACTAACTACTTGATCTATTTCAAAGCGCTTTTTCCCTTGAATGATAATAGTCGTGTTGCCATCGGGCATTTTTAATACCTTAAGGATTTTGGCTACGGTCCCTGTTTTGAAGATATCCTTTCCTGAAGGATCTTCCACATTTTCGTCTTTTTGAGATACTACTCCTATTACCTTCCCGCCACTGTTGGCATCGTTGATCAACTTAATGGATTTATCGCGACCAGCAGTAATAGGAATCACCACACCTGGAAACAACACCGTATTGCGCAAAGGCAATATTGGGAGTGAATCCGGTAGGACTTCATTATTGATTTCTGCCTCATCTTCAGGGGTCATTAAAGGAATTAATTCTGAATTTTCATCAAATTCCTGAAATGACAAACTGTCAAGACTTAAAAAATTAGATTTTGCCATAGATATATTTTGGTCATTCTGTCACCTCTTTAGTAACAGAATTTACACATTACTTACGTTAAACAATTTTTAATGCCCACTACAAACCAATGTTTTACAGTGTTTTTACATTATTTACCGCTATATTTATTCAATAGTTATGCCATTGCTAAAAAAAGACTGTACAATTTTTTACGCAAAGTGTAACAAATTCCATTCAACGATATCTTTATACTAAACAATTGTTTTTTTGACCTTGACCAATCAAAATATAGAGCACTTATTGCAACTCTGTAATAACGGCAACCAAAAGGCTCAAATGGAAGTCTATAATAGGTATTACAGAGCCATGTACAATACCGCCTATAGGATTGTTCAAGACAAATATGAAGCTGAAGACATCATGCAGGAGTCCTTTTTAACGGCTTTCACAAAATTGGACAGCCTAAAGGTTTACAGCACATTTGGAGCTTGGTTAAAACGAATAACAATTAACAACAGTATCCATAGATACAACAAGAACAGTAAGCACAATGATGTTCATTTGGATGATATCCTTTACAAAGTTGAAGATCAAGATGGCATCCCCGAAGATCATGAGTTTACCAACTTAAAAGCTAAACAGGTAATTGACACGATGAAAACCTTGAAAGAAAACTACAAACTATGCCTAACCCTTCATTTAGTTGAAGGCTACGACTATGACGAGATTTCCGAAATCATGAATATTTCATATGCCAATTGCCGCACCATGATATCCAGAGCCAAAGATAGCCTCAGACAAAAACTTCAGTTAATAACTGAACATTAAACAAAACGATGAAACGAGATAATCTAGACAAACTGTTTGACTCCATAAAGGACGACTTGGATTACGAGATGCCAAACCTAGGCCATCAAGGGCGTTTCTTGGAAAAATTGCAAATGCAGAATCCAAGCCAAACTTCCATTGTTGTTCAGCCAAGGATGAAGCGCTCCTATTGGCAAAGTGCTCTAGCCATTGCAGCCTCCATTATTGTGGCCCTTGGACTTTTTACCGTATTCATGCAGCAGCCAGAGCCAAAAGATTTAGCCAGTGTGTCTCCTGAATTATCAGAAACGCAAACCTTCTTTACGGCTGCCATTGAGCAAGAACTGGCTACACTTAAGAGCGAACGCTCCCCTGAAACGGAAAAGCTCATTGACGATGCCCTTAAACAAATGGAAATTCTAGAAAATAAATATGAAGCCCTCAAAATAGATTTAACACAAAGTGGCGATGATAAACGCGTAATCTACGCCATGATTTCAAACTTCCAAAGCAGAATAGATCTACTCAACGATGTTTTGGAAAACATAAAACAAGTAAAACAGTTAAAGCAAGAATACAATGAAAACAAACTTACCATATAAACTCGCCATTGCCTTCCTATTGATTTCGGCAGTGAGCATTGCTAGCAATTCCATGAACTGGAAGGGCAAGCATACCAAGGAAAAAACCATAAAAAAGGAATTTCCCGTTAGCCCAAATGCCTTGTTAAAAATCAACAACAGCTACGGCAACATCAATGTGGTCACCTACAGCGGTAGCACCACTACCATTGAAGTAAATATCAAAACCAACGGCAACGACCTTGAAAAGGTAGAAGCCAAATTGAATGACATTACAGTTGAGTTCAATGCCAACTCCAATCTTGTGGAAGCCAGAACCATTTTCAACAAAAACAAATCCAAATCATGGTGGAGCTGGGGAAACAACAACAATGTGAACATGGAAATCAATTACCTTGTGAAATTGCCAATTTCCAACAGTGTAGACCTCAATAACGATTATGGTTTTATAAACCTGGACAAGCTTGAGGGAAGAGCTATTCTAAAATGCGATTACGGTAAAATCACTACCAAAGAACTCATGGCGGATGGCAACGAAATTCGTTTTGATTATACCAAAAACAGCTACTTCGAATACATTAAAAGCGGAAATATCAATGCCGATTATAGTGCCTTTACCGTAGCTAAAACAAAGGATCTCGATATCGTTGCCGATTATACCAAATCGGTGGTAGAAATTGGAGAAAACATTAAATACAGATGTGATTATGGCTCCATGACCATTGAAAACATCAACAACGTAGAGGGCAATGGAGATTATCTTACCACAAGAATTGGGAAGGTCTACAAAAATGTGTCTATTAATGCAGATTACGGTTCCCTAAAAATTGATGAAATGGCTTCCAATGCCGGCAATATCAATATCGACACCGATTATGTAGGAATCACGATTGGTTATCAAGCGGGCTACAGCTTCAACTTTGAAATCGATTTGGAATACGCTTCCTTAAGAGATGCTGATGAATTCCATTTCACCAAGGAGAAAGAAGAATCTTCGAGAAACTATTACTTAGGATATCACGGAGACGCCTCCTCCTCCAACAACATTAAAATTTCATCCGATTACGGAAGTGTCACATTCAAAAAAATCTAACACCATGAAAAGATTAGCATTATGTCTATTCGCAATTTTTGCCATAGGCACCACTCAAGCTCAAAAGAAAGTAAAGGGAAATGGCAATGTTACAACCATTACCCGAACAACATCAGACTATAATACCATTAGTTGCGCAGGATCGTTTGACTATGTTTTGGTAAAAGGCACAGAGGGCCAAATAATCTTGGAAGGTGAAGCCAATTTACTGGAATACATTGTAACCGAAGTAAAAAACGAACGGTTGATCATTAAGGTTGAAAACTCGGCTAACCTTAGAACCAGCAGCAACAAACCAATAAAAATCACCATCCCTTTTACAGATATTGAGAAGGTGTCCTTTGCCGGTTCCGGAGACCTTTGGAACGAAGACACCATTGTCTCCAATCATTTTGATGTGGAAATGGCTGGGTCTGGAGATTTAAAAATTTCGGTGGAAGCGAATACAGTTGAAGCCAGTTTGGCCGGATCGGGGGATTTGGTCCTTTCAGGAAACACCACTTCACTGGAAGCTAGTGTTGCGGGATCGGGAGATTTGGAAGCCTACAAATTAATTTCAAACAACACCGATGTCTCCGTAGCTGGATCTGGTAGCGCCAAAGTATACTCAAAAGAGATTTTAAAAGCTCGTGTGGCAGGTTCTGGCTCTGTAAGCTATAAAGGCAATCCTGCAAAAGAAGATACCAAAGTTTCTGGGTCTGGCAGAATACGAAACAACTAATTCAACCTATCATATAATCAAAAAACCACTCAAATGAGTGGTTTTTGTTTTGAGTGTTTCTTTAAAAGTTCTAATGTATTTTTTCGCCTTATTTTACCGGAGATGGTTTCCTCAAATTGCTCCAATACGTAAACCGCTTTTGGTTTTTCAAACTTGTCCAATACCTTAAATGTAGATGGTGTAATGGAGCTATCATCTTTCTCCACTACCAATATCACCTTCTCCCCTAGAACTTCATCCTCTTCAGAAGAAATAAAGAAGCGTTGTCCGATATTGGAATCCAATTTGGCTTCAATTTGCTCAGGGAACAACTTAACTCCTCCAGAATTAATGACATTGTCAATACGTCCCAAAACATCAAACTCTTTATCTGAATACAATTCTACTATATCATTGGTCACTAATTTTTCAACCATTAAATCGGGCGCATCAATCACCAAACAGCCACGTTCGTCCTGAGAAATATCAATGCCCTCCAACACTTGAAAATGTGCTGCTTTTTTTAGATGATTCAATGGTTTTACCGCAATATGACTCAAGGTTTCAGTCATACCATAAGTAGCATATACGTTTCCTGGCAGGTCTTGAATGAAAGGCATTAAAGTGGCCGGAAATGCAGCCCCTCCAACAATCAAGGTTTTAATGTTTTTCAATCGTTCCAAATTGTCTTTCACCTGCATGGGGATCATGGCACAAAAATCGTAAACCACTTGGTCATCATAAGCAGGGAGTCTAGAAGGCGCAACCATATCTAGTTCCAACCCTAAAATCATAGCTCTTACCAACATCATTTTACCCGCAATAAAATTGGTAGGCAAACAATGAAGTGCTCTATCTCCCGGAGACAACTTAAAATAATTTCCTGTAGCCAAGGCCGAATGTACCATAGCTTGTTTACTCACCGAAATTACCTTTGGCGTGCCCGTAGATCCCGAAGTTTTCACTTCAACAGACTCCTTATCATCAAGCCAATCCAACAAAAAATCTCCTATTATTTTCTCGTAGGCCTCTCCTTCCTTTATCAAACTGTAGCTCACTTCTTTAAGCGATTCTTTATCATAACTAGAACCGTTGAGCTTAAACCTTAAATGTATTTTATCGTAACTTGGAATCATTGTGGTACGGTATTAGATAAGCTAAAATTATGCTATTTTTAACTGATTTTACGTTAAAATTTAAAATTAAAAAAAATATATTTGAAAATTAAGAACGAATCTATGAACAAGACCATATTACTCCTACTGTTAAGCCCCTTTTTCATATTTGCTCAAGATTTTTCCGACGAAGACTTCATTTACCTCAAGCGTCACGAGCACATTCAGATCAAGTTGAATGAACATAAGTTTGATATTTCAAACAACATTTCGGAGCAGGCAGAATATCTAACTTCCAACAAGCTTTATTTTGCCAACGAATCCATGAGTTTTGATAGCTTTAGGACCATTGAAGATATTGATGCCTATACCTACATTCCTAGCTCCGACAAGAAAATAAAGGTCGACTATATTGAAACCAAGCGAGATTTTGACAACGGTGTGTTTTATAGCGACCAAGAATCCAAAAGCTTTATTTTTCCTGCGGTTACCAAGGGGGCCATTACCAATTTAAGCTATAAGGAAATCATCAAGGACCCTCACTTTTTGGGGCTATTCCGTTTTGGAACGTATGTGCCTACCAAAAGTGCACAATTGTCTATTGAGTTCCCTAAAAATGTTACTATTGGACATATTGAATTCAACACAAAAAACATTGATGTAAACTTCAAAAAAGAAGATTCCCCTAACGGTTACACCTATACTTGGACTGCAAATAACATTCAAGGGTTTCAAGGAGAAGATGACACCGAATCTGCGTTGTATTACCTTCCACATATCATCGTTTACATTAAAAACTATACGGAAGAAGGCAAAACATACAATGTCTTAAATGACGTGTCCGACCTTTACAACTGGTACAATTCTTTGGTGGAACAAATAGATGATAAGGACTTAAAAAAGGTATATGATATTGCCGATAACATCACCAAAAATTTAAGTACTAAACAAGAAAAAGCCGAAGCGATCTTCAATTGGGTACAAGACAATATCACTTATGTGGCCTTTGAAGATGGGCTTGGAGGTTTTATTCCTCGTGGCGCAGCCAGCGTATGCGACAAGCGTTACGGCGATTGTAAAGACATGGCCAATTTGCTTTACGAAATGCTCAACCACGTCGGTATTGAATCGTATCGCACATGGATTGGTACTAGAGACCGCCAATATTCTTACCACGACGTCCCTACTCCTATGGTTGATAACCATATGATCAACACGGCAATTGTTGAAAAAGACACCATTTTCCTGGATGCGACGGACAGTTATGTCCCTTACGGAATGCCTAGTGGTTTCACACAAACCAAAGAAGCCCTATTAGGAATAGACAAGGATACTTACAAAATCATTAAAGTGCCCGTTCAAGATGCTAGCAAAAGTATTTCAAAAGTCACCAGTGAATTTACTTTGGATGACACTTCTGTAAAAGTGACGGAAAAAAGGGAAATGACGGGATATGAAAAAGTAGATTTCATTTCGGACTATACCTTCAAAAAAAATGACCAAACCGATGAACAGTTTTTAAACACCAACTTGGCTTTGGGCAACAATAAAACCAAGTACACCAATATTACCAAGGCAAATTTCAACAACAAACAAACGCCTTTGGTTCTTCAGTACGATTTGAATATTGAAAACTATGCCAAAACCATTGGTAACAAAACCTATATCAATTTAAATATTGACAGGAGTCTTTCCAAAAGTGGCTTAGACTTGGAGGGTAGAAAATACAGCAAGAAAATAGACTACCTATTCGAGAAGCAATTTATAAGCCATTTAACGATCCCTGAAGGGTACAAAGTGAGTTATATTCCTGAAGAATTGAGTTTTGAAAACCCACATTACGGTTACAAAATCACTTATTCCGTAGATGGCAATATCCTTACCCAACACAAAGACATCTACGTTAAAACCCTAAGCATCCAAAATGATGAATTTGAGAGTTGGAACAGCTTTATCAAAAGCCTCATCAAAGCCTACAAGAAAAGTATAATACTAGAAAAATTATAATGATAAAAAGAGCTCTTATTGTACTGCTCCTTACTACAAGCAGCAGTTTTGCACAGCAATTCAGAACCTATGATTGGGAAAAGAAACCCAAATTACATAAACTCACCAAGGAAGAAACCGAAGAATCTTCCATAGGAATTCTAAAAAAGCACATTGTTGAATATTCGGCAAATATCATGTCTCCGGAGCCCAAACGTTATGAGACCGAGCATACCATTACTCGCGTAAATGATGACAAAGGGATTGCCAGACACAACACCGTGTACATCCCGATGTACGAGGTTAAAAAAGTGGTAGACATCAAGGCCAGAACCATTAGCCCAAAAGGAAAGGTAACGGTCTTGAACCAAGAGAACATAAAGGAAGTCAAAAACGTAGACGAATACGGAGACTTTAAGATTTTCGCCATTGAAGGAGTGGAAAAAGGTTCGGAAATTGAGGTTTTATACACCGTTGAAAAAGAATTCGACATGTATGGAGCCGAAACCATCCAAAGTAATTACAAAATCAAGAATGCTGAATTCACTTTCATTACTGGAAACCTAAAATCCAACGTAAAAGCATACAGAACCGATGTAAAATTTGAGGATATCACTGTAGACGGAAACAATGCAAAATCACTTGTTTTAAAGGATATTCCAGCTATGGTTGAAGAAGAATACGCCACTCCCGACGCCAACAAAATAGCGGTGGTTTACCAATGTTTCCCTAACGGACAGGATATTTCTCAAGAGATGTTTTGGACCAATGTTTCCTATAACGTAGGAACCAAATTCTTTCCTTCAGAAGTATCTCCTAAAGTAAGTAACGATCTTCCGCTTATCACGGAAGGTAAAACAGACATGTCGACGTTTGAAAAAGCCTCTCGTGTGGATAATTTCATAAAGAGCAACTTCAACATTGTAAAAAATAACAACGAAGAACTTTCCAATTTAGACTACATTTTGGAGAACCGTTCCGCCAGTAGTTTTGGGATTTTAAAAGCCTACGCCCATTACCTAAAAGCTTTGGATGTTGAATATGAAGTGGTAATTACAGCCAGTAGATTTGAATATAAATTCGATCCTACATTCTTTATCCCGAGCATGCTCAGAGAGTTTTTAATCTATTTGCCTACGGAGAAAAAATACATTGCTCCAGACCGCATTGAATACCGAGTTGGGGAAGCTCCTGCAAACATTCTTGGCAACTATGGGCTTTACATCAAACGAGATTTAGGGCATTATTTCCAAAAAATTGAGCAAAATGACCCTAACTACAGCCAAGTAAAACGTACGACTGATATTACCTTTAATGATGATATTGAAAGTGCCATTATTGAAATGCACCAAGAATATACTGGTCACTGGTCTGCCACCAATAGAGCTATTTTAAATCTATCCAGCGAGCAAGGTATCAAAGAGTTTAAGGAGTATTTAACCAGTTCTGGTGTTGAAGACAAACAGGAAATAAGCTTTTCTACCGAGAACAATGACATCAACCAAACCAAGTATAATGTTCCTTTTATTGTGAACTCTAAAGTCTCTTCGGAATCTTTGATTGAAGATGCTGGTGACAGCTATATTTTCCAAGTGGGACTTATTATTGGAACCCAAAGTGAATTGTACCAAGAGACCGAACGTGTGAATCCTATTGAAATGAGCTATCCAAACCAATACGATTACACCATTACCGTTCATATTCCAGAAGGGTATACTGCTGAAGGTTTGAGCAGCTTAAACCTGAACAAAAGCTACAAAAACGATAAAGGTGAAAAACTGGCCAAGTTTGAATCCAGTTATAAATTGGAAGGCAACAAAATCATTATCACCATTCAAGAGTTCTACAAAACTGTGGAATACGATTTAGATCGCTACGAAGAGTTTAGAGAGGTCATCAATGCCGCATCCGATTTTAACAAAGCTGCCATTTTATTAAAGCCTGTGGAATAATTCCTCTCGGAATACATAAACAAAAAGCGACCAAATTGGTCGCTTTTTTTATTCTATAATTTTATAGTCCTCTGCAGGCGGTTCTTCAACACTTCCAAACAATTTCCCTTTCCAATCGGTCCAATTATATTTTTTAGCGAATACAAATAGTAATATTGGGAATAGAATAAATACGGGCACAAACACATCCATAAAACCAGCCGCTGTTGGGCTGGACATATCTTTTAATATTGAATGTGTTTGGAAAGCTGTCCAATCTGCGGTTACCAACAAAGCCGTAAACAAATTATTGGCCGCATGAAATCCCAAAGCCAGTTCCATTCCTTCATCCATTAAGGTTAGGATACCCAAAAATAATCCTGTCCCGATATAATAAATCATAATTATATAGCCCAATTGGGTTACTTCTGGATTAGCTATATGCAATCCTCCAAACACTACAGATGTCAACAGTAGCGGCATCCATTTGTTTTTGGTAATTACACCTATTCCCTGCATTAAATACCCTCGGAACAAATACTCTTCAAAACTGGTTTGAAGTGGCACCATTACGATAGCAACAGCACAAAGAATTAAAAACGGCACTAGTTTAAAGTTCAACACATAGCCTTCAGGATTCATAAAATAATCCAACAATGACAGCCCTGTAGAGACAATTCCCCAGAAAATAAAAGCAAACCAAAACCGCTTCCAATCTATTTTTTGTCTACTCGTGGTTAACGAGCGAATACTTTGATGGTGAATAGTCTTTGCCACAAACAAAACACCTGCCAACCCCACCGCAAAAGACAGTAGCATTAAAAACAGGTTCAAATTTGGCTCCAACATAGTCATCATGGTTTGCTCATTCATATTAAACATGTCCATCCCTTCGTTATGGGCTTCCAAAAAAACTGCTCCGGTAAAAGGAATTTGCCCAATAATTACCGCAATAATTATAAGCAAAACCCCTACGGCATAGCGCCACCATTCGTGCAAAACTTTATATGCTTGTTCTATATACATATGTTATAAATTAAAATTCCAATGTAAGGTGTTATTGTAATGTAAAGCCCCTTTCTTGACTTCTAAAGGACTATCGAAATTATTGGTAAATAAACTTCCCGTTCCCAAACCTTGAGGTTGGTTTTGATCTAAGGTATAGGTCCATTGAGCAATCGCATTTAACCCAACATTGCTTTCCAAGGCACTAGTTACCCACCAGCCTATTTGCCGCTCTTCGGCCATATTAATCCATTCTTCGCTTCCATGATATCCTCCAATAAAACTGGGCTTTAAAATGATGAATTGCGGATTAATCTTATCTAAAAGCTTCGGTCTTTCCTTTGAATCGTAAACTCCTATCAACTCTTCATCCAATGCGATAGGCAAAGGCGTCTTTTCACACAAGGCTGCCATCTCTTCAAATTGCCCTTGTTTAATCGGTTGTTCAATGGAATGTAAATCCAAATTGGAAAGGCGTTTGAGCTTTTCTAATGCTTCTTCGGGAGTAAAGGCTCCATTGGCATCCACCCTAAGTTCTATATCCTTTGAACTAAACTCTTTTCTGATAGACTTCAACAGACTGATTTCAGTATCGAAATCTATCGCGCCAATTTTCATCTTGATACAACCAAAACCAGCTTCAATTTTAGCTCCAATCTGTTGTTTCATAAAAGCTTCATCTCCCATCCAAATTAAACCGTTAATTGGAATAGCATCTGTCCCCTTTGTAAAATTGGTTTCAAACAACAAAAAGGGAGATGTGCTTGCCAAAGACCTAAAAGCCATTTCCAACCCAAATTGAATGCTTGGAAATTCTCGATTCTTTTCAAGCAAGGCCTCCAAGCCCATCTCAATATTATTGCAAGTCCATTGCAACTGCTGTTCGTAATCTGGACGGTCATCGGCACTCAATCCTCTCAAGATGCCGCACTCTCCTATTCCTCGTTTACCTTCGGATTCCAAAACAATAAACCAAGTCTCCTTAGTTCGTAATATGCCTCTGGAAGTGCCACTGGGTTGCTTAAAATTTAAAATGTATTGATGATACGTTGCATTCATATACCCACAAAAATACACCTTAATTAAAACTTATGATGCATGCTTACCTGAAATTGCGCCTTGCCATTATTGGCCGTTTTTTGGTTCATCCAACCCAATTGAAAACGAATGGATTCATTCAATACATAACCAACTCCTAAATAAGTTCGGTTCCTGTCAAACAGTTCCACTTCCCTGCCGTCTCCAATATCGGTTTGGCCATTTACAAAGAGTTCGTTATAAAGCGCGGCATAAAACACCTTAGGACTTATTGTTTTTGCTGTGAAAGGAATATTGAGAAACAAATTATAGCGGTAGCGCGTTCTAAAATCCTGATCTTCCACAAAGCGCTGCTCATACCTAAATCGGTGCGTTAAATAAAAACGTCCTCCCACTTTTTGCGGCAACAAAGCTTCTTGATATATTCTACTTTCTGCACTGGTATCATTAGAATCCCCCAAGGCTCCCGAAGTAACATGAGCGTACCCCAAAGTAAACAATACATCTGCTTCCTTTGGTTGATAGGTGACGCCTGAACGTAATAACAGCTGCTCCAAGTCTCCTATGATATTCCAATTGCGATATTGTACATCCCCTTGAATCCCAAATTGACTATTTTGAAACTGGTGTTTGTAAAAATACATGTACCAACTCCCCGTTTGATTCGGATTTTGACTAAACAAAAACTGACTTGTAGTAATAAAGCACAACAAGGCTAAGGCACGCAAGGAAAAGGTCATAACAATAAAACTTTTAAGGAATATAAAATGAAAAAGACAATTAAAAATCTGTAATTTTAGAATTCAAATATCGCATTAAATGCCAGATTTTCCAAACATCATCCACTTTGCCATTCCTGTATTTATATTGGCCATGGCCCTAGAGCTGTACGTTACAACCAAGCAAAATTTAAAAGGATATCAAGCCAAAGATGCCCTATCCTCCATTGCCATGGGAATTGGCAATGTGCTCTTGGGATTTATAAGTAAAGGAATTGTGTTAATGGGATTGTTCTACATTTACAACCATTTTAGAATCATGACCATCCCAATAACATGGTGGAGTTTTGTACTGCTATTTTTTGCGGATGACTTTTCATATTATTGGTTCCACAGAATTAGCCATGAATGTCGATTATTTTGGGCTTCGCATGTGGTTCATCATTCATCTGAGCTCTACAACCTAAGCACTGCGCTTAGGCAGACTTGGTCTGGTGGGTTTTATTCTTTTGTATTTTGGTTGTGGTTGCCACTTATAGGATTTCATCCTGCCATGATTTTACTGCAAATGTCCATAAGCCTACTCTACCAATTTTGGATTCATACGGAAGCGATCAACAAAATGCCCAATTGGTTTGAAGCCATTATGAACACCCCTTCCCATCACCGAGTACACCACGGGAGTAACCCTTTGTATTTAGACCGAAACCATGCCGGGATACTGATAATTTGGGATAAATTGTTTGGAACGTTTCAACCAGAATTGGAAGATGAAAAAGTGACTTATGGATTGGTAAAGAACATACATACCTACAACCCTTTTAAAATAGCATTTTTAGAATGGTTTCAGATGTTTAAAGACTTCTTCCAAACAAAAATTTCTTTGAGAAGTAGAATCCTTTACTTGTTAAAGCCTCCGGGGTGGAGACATGACGGTAGTGGAAAATTAAGTGATGATTTAAGAACGGAATGGCTAAATTCCAAGACCTTCTTAGTCCAAGATCCTAAAAAGTAGCCATCCTAAATATATTACTCTACTTTTACTAAAGAGACCTCTCCTATTTTAAGACCACTATCTAAAACAGGATCCCCTTTATAGGTAATTACAGGCTCTCCGTAAGCAACTACTTTTAAACGTCCAGATACATTGCATTGAAATGTTCCGTCTCCGTATGCTGTAATTTTAGTAGAATTATTGTTAACGTCTATGGTATTAACCGTAGCTTCCCCGTAAGCCGTAAACTTCTGATTCTCGATACTTCCTTTATCAATCCTTAAAAAGCTTTCTCCGTAAATGGTCACTTTCAGATCTTTTAAAATAACCTCATTCATGTAAACTTGCGATTCTCCATAAATATTCATGGTTAATTTTGACATTTGCACAATGTCTTCAAATAGAAAACGCTCTTCGCCTCTTAAAGAGAATTTATCGGCATCTTTATAAGTAACAACAGCTTTTACAATGGTGCCATCATACAATGGAACCGAACCATATCCTGTTACCGTATTTTTATCATGGGTAGTTACAAATTGTGCGCCATCCAAATACAACTGAAGTGTTTTATTTTTGACTTCTACATTAAGCTTTTCAATAGGTTCGCCCAACATCTCTACAACCACACTTTCTTTTTCTCCGCTTCTAAAAATAACCTCTATATGTGGACTCACAATAACCTTATCAAATGAAGATACTTCAAACGTGTTAGCCTGTCCAAAACCTAATTGAACAGCACTTAAAACAATAATGCATAAAAACGTAAATGGTAATTTGATCCTTTTCATAACCTTAAAATTTAATCTTTCTAGTATACAGATGAGGATTTCTCTGTACTGTTACAGTTTAGCAGTTAAAAAGTAAGTATTTGGAATTTTGTGATTAAAGCTCAATGCCCTCTCCTATTTCTAGAAGCATTAAATCTTTATTGGCATCGAAAAACTTGCGTTTGGCCTCTTCATGATCAATTTCAATATAGCCGAAGGTATCGTAATGGTAGCCCAACACCTTATCGCATTCCACAAAATCACTGGCCATAATGGCATCGTCCACATCCATAGTGAAATTATCCCCAATTGGCAGCACTGCCAAATCCAATTTGGTGCGCATCGGGATCAATTTCATGTCCATGGTCAATGCGGTATCTCCTGCGATATAAATATTTTTATGTTCTCCTTCAATCACAAAACCTCCCGGTTGGCCACCATAACTGCCATCTGGAAATGAGGACGTATGAATGGCGTTAACATATTTCACCACTCCAAATTCAAAATCCCATTTACCGCCATGGTTCATAGGGTGAACTTCAATCCCTTTGGACTCGTAATGATTGGTCACTTCAAAATTGGAAACAATAATGGCATTGTTTTGCTTGGCAATAACCTCTGCATCCAAAGTGTGGTCTTGGTGGGCGTGGGTCAACAAAATATAGTCGGCTTTAATGGTCTCAATATCTATCTGGTCTGCTTTAGGGTTTCCAGTTATAAAAGGGTCTACAAGAATATGAACATCGTTTACTTCTATCTTAAGGCAGGCATGCCCGTAAAATGTAATTTTCATGGAATAATTGGTTATGGAATTAGTAAAACAAAAAAACTCAGATAAATTTAACAATTTATCTGAGTTTCAAAGCCCCAAATTTTATTGCCAACATATAGCATAAATTGTTGACCTACAAAATTATTACTGTAAAGATACAACTAAAGAACTGATTTACAACATTTTAAAGTTAAATTTTCTATAAAATATGCCCTATTCCCAGTAATAAAGAAAATAGGAAGGTTGTTAATGCAAGTGGTTTCAGCTGCTTGTCTAAATCTTCTGATGTTTTTGCTTTTTTGACACTAATCAAGTGCTTAAACAACGGAATAAAAGCCAATACAAAAATTAAGTTATAAGGCGAATTATAATACAAAACACCAAACAATGCTCCACATAAAATAGCCCCTCCCACTAAAACATAATGGTATATCTTCGCTTTTTGCTTCCCCAATCGCACTGCTATGGTAATTTTATTGGATAAGGTATCGGAATCTATATCTCTCATATTATTCAGATTCAAAACTCCTATACTCAATAGGCCCAAAGCAATTGCAGGTAATACCAGAACGTGATCCAATTGTTTGGCATAAAGGAAATAGCTTCCCATAACACTAACCAAACCAAAAAATATGAACACAAAAACATCTCCCAAACCTCTATAGCCATATGCCGAATCTCCCATAGTATAGTTGATAGCCGCATACACACAGGCCGCAGCCAACACAATAAAAATTATGGAATATACTAAATACTCATGCCCCATTGCCACATAGATTAGGGACAATGACAACACAATCACTATTAAAATGTTAATCTTGATCGCCTCCATCATTTGTGTAGGCGTAATGCTTCCACTTTGAATGGCTCGTTGTGGTCCTAATCGGTTTTCGTTGTCGGTTCCCTTTACGCCATCACCATAATCATTGGCCAAATTGGATAGAATTTGAAAGCCAACGGTGGTCAACATTGCCAACACAAAAATAGCCATATCAAAAAGACCATTATAGGTTGCCAAACAGCTTCCAATAATAATCCCAGATAAAGACAAAGGCAAGGTACGCAAACGAAATGCTGAAATCCAGCTGCTAAGTTTACTCATAAAATAGTACTAGCTAATTAAGGAATCCACTTTTTGTCGAAGTTAGGCTTACGCTTTTCCAAAAAGGCATTTCTACCTTCTTTAGCCTCATCTGTCATATAGGCCAAACGCGTCGCTTCTCCCGCAAATACTTGCTGCCCTACCATTCCGTCGTCGGTAAGGTTCATCGCGAATTTTAGCATTTTAATGGAAGTTGGGGATTTTGCCAATATTTCTTGAGCCCATTCAAAAGCGGTATCTTCCAATTCGGTATGAGGTATCACGGCATTTACCATTCCCATTTCAAAAGCTTCCTGAGCAGAATAATTTCTTCCTAAGAAAAATATTTCTCTTGCCTTTTTCTGCCCCACCATTTTAGCTAAATAGGCAGATCCATAACCACCGTCAAAACTGGTGACATCGGCATCGGTTTGTTTAAAAATGGCATGTTCCTTACTGGCCAGAGTTAAATCGCAAACCACATGTAAACTATGGCCGCCACCAACAGCCCATCCTGGCACCACCGCGATCACTGCTTTAGGCATAAAACGAATCAATCGTTGTACTTCCAAAATATTTAAACGATGGTAACCATCTTCTCCAACATAACCTTGATGACCTCTCGCCTTTTGATCTCCTCCACTGCAAAAAGAATACACGCCATCTTTGGTTGACGGTCCTTCTGCAGATAACAATACCACCCCGATATTTACATCTTCATTGGCATCGTAAAAGGCATCATATAATTCACTTGTTGTCTTGGGCCTAAAGGCATTCCTAACATTTGGCCTGTTAAACGCAATACGTGCCACACCATCGCATTTTTTATACGTGATATCTTCGTATTCCTTGGCCGTTTTCCAATTTATATTACTCATGATAATTAATTTCAGCGTAAAAATACATATTTACAACTAATATGAATTCATTTTTTTGGTAGGGAAAATCTTGCTCCCTAATTTTGTTTTGGTTGTTAGATTTTGTTAAGAAATGAAAGTATTGGAATCGCCTTTCGCTAAAAACGTGGAAGCCACTTATTGTATTGAAATAGGTGACTTTCATTTTTTCAGCAATTACGTAGTTGCCGAATTTAGGCAAGGCACCAACGTGGCCTTTAAGGATTTTGAGGAAATCTTTGATTTATGCGATGAGATTTTTGGCGACCAACCCTACGGCTTTATTTCCAACCGTGTGCACTCCTTTTCTGTAGACCTTGTAGATGCCCTTGAAAACAGCAGCAAAGTAAGCCATATTAAAGCTTATGCCGTTGTTACCTACAACCACAATACCAAACGTATGTTGGCCATTGAGGAACACTATTTCAGCATTAAAAGAAAGCGTTTCAATACACTCGCAGATGCTACCGAATGGGTTTTAGGTCAATTACAATTTACGCCTAGACCAAATAAATTCCATCCTCTTTAATCTCTATCAAGCGTTGCTTGTACAAATTGCCAATCCCCTTTTTAAAGTTCTTCTTACTCATTTGAAGTACCTCCTTGATAAGTTCAGGATCGGATTTATCGGTAAGTTCTAAATAACCACCATTATCCTTTAATTCCTTCAGAATAATATCGGCATTGGGTTCTATACTTCTATAGCCAATTTGCTCCAGTACAATATCCAACTTATTATCCTTGCGAATCTTCTTGACGAAACCTTTCAAACGATCGCCAACACTCAGATCCTTAAAGATATTGTCCTTAAAAATAAGTCCCTGGTGTTTTTTGTTCACGATAACATTCATCCCAATTTCCGAAGGATGAGATACAATTAGGTCTACTTCATCAAACACTTCAACCGTGAGATTCGTGTTATCCAAAAATCTATTGGTCTTGCTCGAAGCCACCAATCTTTCGGTTTCTTCATCTAGATAACAATGTACCAAATACCAACCGCCTTCTTTCATTTTAAAGACCTGCTCCTTAAACGGGCAGAACAGCTCCTTCACCATTCCCCAGTCCAAAAAAGCCCCGAATTTGGTCACGGCATTACATCTTAAAAGGGCGAAATCGCCTTTGGTAATGTACGGATGATCTGTAACAGCCACCAAACGCTCTTCGTTATCCAAATAAACAAAGACTTCCAATTCATCTCCAATCTCAAAAGATTCCGGAACATAACGGTTAGGCAACAACACCTCGTTATCTTCCTTATCAGACAAAAACAAACCAGGCTCGGTTTCTCTTACAATTTCTAACGTATTGTATTCTCCTATGTGTATCATGCGGCAAAGTTAAGCATAATAGTGAACCCAAAAACAAAAAGCGCTACATCTTTGTAGCGCTTTTCTATTCTTATATCGAAGGATTAATAAACCGTTTCCTTACTGAAATGTTTCGTCAACAAATAATAGACTACCACTCTATATTTAGTCCTATTGGAGCGCCCATAATTATCTATCACGGAATTAATAGCTGCATCCAATTCTGGAGTATCCTCAAGCCCCAATTTTTTAATCAAGAAATTGGTTTTTACTCGTTCCAATTCCGAATCATCTGAACTGGAGACTGTCGCAGAATCTGCATTATAAATAGACGGTCCGCAGCCAATGGTAATTTTGGTAAGCAAATCCATCTCAGGTTCTAATCCAAACTTATCTTTTAGCTCAGCGGCGTACTTAATGATTAATTCTTCGCGCTTGTTCATAGGTTTTATCGTGTTTTTAATTATTAGAAATGGACTTTAAAGATATGCATTTTTTTATGCAGAAATCAGTTTAAGCCTTTTCTCTATTAACGTATAAACTTAAAATAGTTCAGCAATACTTCATCATTTACCGTACTAGGGGTGAAAATTTCCAATAATTTTGGTTGCTCAGATTCATTATAAAAATCCTCTAAAGCCGCTGACAAATTTTCTTCGTTATCTGCCGTTTGATAGTCCAAACCATACATGGCACATAAATGCTTTGCTGTTAAATGATGTTTGGTTTCAAAGAAGGTATCAAAATTTTCTGTGTTTTTATGTCCAGGAAGAATTCTAAAAATCCCACCTCCATAATTATTAATGACAATGATCCTAAATGACTTCGGAATATGATTGTTCCACAACGCATTGCTATCGTACAAGAAGCTCAAATCTCCTGTAACAAATGTAGTTTGGGCTTCATTGGCGTGAGCAAAGCCAATAGCGGTACTTGTGCTGCCATCGATACCACTTGTTCCCCTATTACAATACACTGCCACCGTTGGATTCCCTTTAAAAAGTTGGGCATATCGAATAGCCGAACTATTCCCCATCTGAAGATTTGTATGATCCGGAATGCTCTTCAACAACTTTGAAAACACCTTAAAATCACAAAAAGGAATTTCCTCCATGTATTCACTGTGTTTTTCTCTTCTATGTGTTTTTACCGCTTTCCAAACTTGCTTGTAATTACTTTTCTTGATATGGGTCAACTTAGGCAACAAGCTTTCAAAAAATTGGTTTGGAGACACCTTAAGGTGTTTTTCCAAACAGAAAAACGTATCGTTGGCCTTTTTCTCATCTACATGCCAATGTTGTTTTGGCTTATATTTTCTTAAAAAAGCCTTGATTTTTTTGGAAACAATCAAACCTCCAAACGTAATCAAAATGTCTGGCTGCAACTCCTTAAACTCTTCATCGGTTAAAGGAGCAATGAGTTTATCGATACTAGGAAAGAACTCTTTATGGTGCAAATTGGAAGTCGTTTCGGTAAATACCAAGACACTATTGTCATTTGCCAACTCTTCAATCCACTTTGCTTCCAAAGCACTTGGACCATTCACCCCTACCAAAATCATTTTTTTGGAAGCATTGCTCCAATCTTCCAAGCAGAGCTTGAGCTCTAAAGCATCCATTTTTTTAGGCTTAACTTCTGGCTTAATGACCTTCGGATTCACAGTTAATTTATCTGCTATCTCATATAAAGGTTCATCAAAAGGAATATTGATGTGAACGGGCCCTTTTCTAGTAAGCGCAATATTAATGGCGTCATTGATTTCGTGTTCGTTCTCTTCCTGAAGCTCCTGTTTCAATCCTAAAAAACGCTCTAACTTATGTTCTATGCTTTTTATAATAGCAGGTTCATCGTCGTCCGAAGGTTTTGCTTTCACATCCAAATCCTGCTTTAAATTGGCCGAATACAAAATGTGATTTTTAAACACATTTTCTTGGTTTATGGTCTGTCCATCACCAATTCCTACCAAATATTTAGGACGATCTGCCGATAACACCACCAAAGGAATATCACTATAATAAGCTTCGGCAACTGCTGGATAATAGTTCAACAAGGCACTTCCCGAAGTACAAACTACGGCCACAGGTTCTTGAATACTTTGAGCAATACCTAAGGCAAAAAACGCTGCACATCGCTCATCTACAATGCTGTAACAAGTAAAATATTCGTCGTTGGTAAACCCTATGGTTAAGGGAGCGCTGCGGCTACCTGGAGAAATAACAATATGTTTTATGTTCTTGGCTTTACAAAGCTGTACTACAGTTTGTGCGAGTGGAATCGCGGAATATTTCATGAATCGAGTATCTACAAATGAGCTGTAAAATTAAGCATTCTATGAATTATACTAAATTAAAAGGACGTTTATTCAATACAGCTTTTTAAATTTTATTTACCCAGAACAAAGCCTTTCTTTTGTCTTCATTTCTGAACAGAATTCAAGACTTTTTTCATGGTTTTGGATTTGTTTACGGTTTCCTCCCATTCCAATTCCGGATTAGAATCTTTGGTAATGCCTCCACCAACATAAATCAAAGCCGCATCATCCTTAAGCTGCATACAGCGCAAGTTCACATATAAATCGGTCACCGTTTTTACAGTATCGTAAGCATTGTTTTCGATGTTTCTTCGTTTAGTATTGCGAGCGTTCTTCTCCTTAAGATTAAGTTCCCCAAGAAAACCTGTGTAGTAAGTACGATTGTAATGCTCCTTTTCAATAATAAATGCTTTTGAAGCTAGTTTTGGCAATCCACACACCGCTGGTGTTGGATGCAATCTTTTAATAACTTCTTCCAAATTGCCATTCAAAGCGCCACTAATCTTGGTTTGAATATGAAGTAAGCCTCCCGCCCTAACCGTTCCTGGTTTTGTAACTCGTAAATTGCCCACAACACCTTGGAGACTTTCCACAATAAAATCGGTGACGAATTGTTGCTCCTGCTGCTCTTTAACTCCCCAAACGACATCTTTTGTATCTTTATAAGCCTGTGTTCCAGCCAAAGCCATTGTAGACATCCTGTTATTTTCAACTTTCAGCAAGGTTTCAGGCGTTGCCCCAAGCCACAATCCTACTTTAGGATGATACCAACAGTACACAAAGGCGGTTGGATATGTAGCCAATAATTTTAGGAACAATTCGATCGGATTCGGAGTATCCAAAACAACCTTTTCCTGCCTTGAAAGCACAACCTTTTCAAAGTCTCCTTTTTGAATGGCATTTACACCTTCTTTCACTAAATCCACGTGTTGCCTTTTGTATGCTTCAAGATTGGATGAAGACCATGAATTCTCTCTTTCTTCGAATTCTTTTAAATCGTAGGATTCCACTCCAAAAACCTCTGAATTTTCAAAAGGAATCAACACCATGGGATTCTTATCATCAAACGGCGTCATCACAAAACCTTGTTCGAAAAAATCCTTTACAAAATGTAACTTATCATCCTCTTGCACCAAGGCTTTTATTGCCTTTTTATGTGGCTTTCGATAAAGTACAAAAGGACGTTGGGATTTGTAGAAATCCTGAAATTGTGTCAAAAATGCCTCTAGATCCATTACTTATTTTTAGGCAGGGAAATCCATTACTTATTTTTAGGCAGGGAAATGGTGGACAACTTACATACAGAAATCAAATTATCGTCATCGTCAGTCACGCGAATATCCAAAAGCTGCGTCGTTCTTCCTTTATGGATAAAAGTGGCTTTGGCATAAACATTGCCTTCACGAATACCTTTCAGGTGATTGGCCGTAATTTCTATACCTCTCACAAAAAACTTTTCAGTATCCACAAAAATATGAGAAGCAAAGCTCCCTACGCTCTCCGCCAATGCTGCAGTAGCCCCTCCGTGCAATACCCCGTCTGGTTGGTGCACTCTGGAATCTACAGGCATTTTGGCCACCAAAAAGTCTTCCCCAAAGTCCACAATTTCAATATTCAAGGTTTCCATCAAGGTATTTTTACATTGTTCATTGGCACGTTGCAGAACCTCTTCTTTCGATAATTGCATAGAAATAGTGTAATTTTAAAGTCGATTGTAAAAATACAAAACCAAGACTAATAATGAATTTATCCGAAAAGGAAATCACCTATACTACCACAAATTCTTACGCCACACTCAACCAACTTACAGAACGCACCAAGAATATTTGGTTTGTTTGCCATGGCATGGGCTATTTAAGTCGCTATTTTTTAAGACATTTTGAACATTTGAATACCGAAGAAAACTACATCGTTGCGCCACAGGCACAGAGCAAATACTATATTCCTCCAAAACTGAGACATGTGGGAGCCAGTTGGCTTACCAAGGAAAATACGCTTAAGGAAACTGAAAATGTGATGCGCTATTTTGATGCCGTTTGGGAAGCAGAACAATTCCCTGCTGACAAAAGATTGATTGTCTTAGGCTATTCCCAAGGGGTTAGCGTCTCTATGCGTTATTTGGCCAAACGGAAATTGCAATGCCATGAATTAATCATTCATTCCGGTGGCATTCCAAAAGAATTGACTCCTGAAGATTTCAACTATATGGATTCCTCTACGCAAGTATCTCTTCTATATGGCACAGAAGATGAATACTTAACAAAAGAACGTATGGAAACAGAAATCAACAGAGCAAATTTGCTATTTCCAAATACCTTAAAAATCATTTCTTTTGAAGGTAAACATGTGGTGAATACAGAACTTATTTCTGATTTGATATAAGCCAAAACGCCTCCCAAAATCTTAAATTGAAAGCTTATGAGGTAAAACTTCATATGAAAAACCAACAAATATGTTTAAATAACCTCAATTTAAGATATCCCATGGTCATTCATACTGACTCATATTTAACATTTTAAATTAAACACCCTAATTTTTAAAAATATTATCAAAAGACAAGACTTCTAACGCTCTTTTTCATAAAAATTATTTTACATCTGTTAAAAAGTAAGGGATTTCATGAAAATTAACAAATATTCATATATTTGAGGCAGAAGCCACACGTCTTCTTTTTATCAACATAATGCTTAAATTTTAATAATTTATGAAACTAAAACTACCTAACTATTTCTTAGGAGCTTTTTTAGGAGCTTCATTTTTTGCAAACGCTCAAAACTACGAACCATTATTGGTGAGTTCAGGATTTACTGAAGACATTATAGCTAACGGCCCTGGTTCTTCTTTATACTCAACCACAGAAGATGCAGATGGTGCCTACTACGCCTTTATGAGTAATGATTTTAACCCTGATGGAGCAACAACTTTAACCAATGCCCTTCCTACGGACGGACTTTTTACTTCTATAACAACAAATGGCTTAATCTTTCAGTTGGCCGACTATAGCAGCAACAACTCCCTACGCCTTGTTGGTGAAAACGCAAGTGGTACAATAACCTTTTCCAATTCTATACAAGCTACCACGCTATTTGTTGTTGGAACCTCTGGAAGCGGGGATTCTGATTTCATTACAACAGTAACATTTTCAGATAATTCAACACAAACTTTCGATGCAGTGACAATGCCCGATTGGTATTATAAAACAACTCAGCCCAGAGCACTTCAAGGTTTTGGTCGTGTTAACAAAAATACAGATGAATATACCACTGGAGGAACAAACCCAAGATTATACCAAATAAAATTGGAGCTTTCACCTGAAAATTACGGGAGACAAATTCAAAGTATAACAATCACAAAATCTGAAAGTGGCGGTGTATTAAATATTATGGCCTTTTCTGCCGAGTTAGCCCCATCTTGCCTACCAATTTATAACCTTGAAGCCTCTACAGGCCCTAGCAGTGCGGAAGTAACTTGGAGTTTGCCTACAATAGTTCCTTCTAATGGATTTGACTACTACTTATCCACTGAAAGTACAGCCCCTGATGCCACTACAGAACCAACGGGTAATTTAAGTGCTTCTACAACATCCTTATCATTTCCAGAATTAGCAACTGGTACAACTAACTATTTATGGATTCGCTCCAACTGTGGAGGATATGACTTAGGAGATTGGTTATTGGTAAAATTTACTCCCGGACAGGCTAGCGCTACATATACACAAGGAGATATAAACACACATATGAACTATAGTTACTATATAACACCTACTTCTACCACAACTTGTCCAGGCCTATTAACAGTAACTGTTCCTGAAGGCTATCAGGTATCCAATGTAGGGGTATCTTACAGCATGACTTCCCAAAACTACGCCTATAGATCAGAAGCAAGATCCTTATTAGTTTGCAACACTACAGGCAACCAAGAAACAGAACTTTTTAAAGGCACAGGACCAATGGGGACACATAACTATAACCGAGATAATTTAACTATAGCCAATGGAGCGACTGGAACTGTAGAATTTGAACTTAGAGCATGGAGAACATATGGGGGCGCTCCAGACTCTTGTAATGACACTTATATAAAGGTAGACAATAATACTTGGACAGTTACTGTAACCTACGAACCTACAGCTTTATCGACTCCTAGTTACAAACTTGAGGAGTTATCTATTTACCCAAATCCAGCGAACAATGTTGTTACAGTAAAAGCAGGTGAAGAAATTTCAGATATTACTGTTTTTAATCTTTTAGGGCAAGTTGTATTAAATAAAAATGGGAATGGTCTTACTGAAGAACTAAACATCTCTTCTTTGGCTCAAGGCAACTACATTTTAAAAACCACTACTACAACCGGAAAACAAGGTACTACAAAATTGATAAAGCAATAAGCTTGAATAATTCCATAAAAAAGGGAAACATTTAGTTTCCCTTTTTTATTTTTGGAGGATTCCTCCATAAAGCTTATCTGCCATCAGTCTTTGAATTTTAAAAATTAAGGCACCTAGTAAAATTAGGATATATCCATATATTTGGCATCGGAAGACAAGAGTCTTCCGTTTTTATTATTACAACGCCTAAATTTTTAAATTTTTATGAAATTAAAATTACCTGCTTTATTATTGGGAACCTTTTTAGGAACTTCTCCTGCAATAAACGCACAAAATTATGAACCCTTATTAATAAATACTGGATTTACAGAAGACATTATTGCCGAAGGGAGCGGGTCTGCCTTATATTCCACTACAGAATCCCTAGATGCCACAGACTGGAGTTTAATGAGTAATGATTTTAATCCTGATGGATCGACAAATTTAGAGAATGCCCTTCCTACAAATGGTTTCTTCTCTTCAGAAGCAACATCTGGACTTAACTTTCAATTAGGAGATTACAGTGGTAGTAATTCACTTCGCCTTGTTACTCAAGAAACAAGCGGAACCCTGACTTTTAACAATTCTGTCCAAGCCTCTAAATTATTTATTGTAGGAACTTCTGGGAGCAACAGTTCTGAATTTGCAACAACCATTACTTTTACGGATAATTCAACTCAAACCTTCACTCCTTCCTTAATGCCTAATTGGATGGGGAGTACATCACAACCTAGGGCATTAATTGGGTTTAGCCGAGTTAACAGAAATACAGATGTAATTGAAGTAAACACCTTAAACCCTAGATTATACCAAATACAATTAGACATTCTACCTGCAAATTATGGGAAAACAATTCAAAACATAGAAATTACAAAAACCTCCGCTTCGGGAGTCTTAAATATTATGGCAATTTCTGCTGAATTATCCCCTTCATGTTTGCCTATATATAATGTTGAAGCTGAAACAGAAGCAACAAGTGCTGTGATATCTTGGGGCATTCCCGATCTTTCCCCTTCTAATGGTTATGATTACTATTTATCCACAGACAGCACAAGTCCTAACTCTACAACAGAACCTACAGGAAACCTAGACGCATCAACTACTTCTCTGTCTCTCTCCGAATTATCGACTGCAACCTCCTATTATTTTTGGATTCGTTCAAACTGTGGGGGCTATGATTTAGGAGATTGGTCAATGATTTCATTTACTCCTGGACAAATTAGTGCAACTTACACAGAGAGGGACATTGAAACCCAAAAAGGAGTGCCCTCTAGTGTAACTGGAGACAATACATGCCCCGGTACACTGACAGTTTCTATTCCTGAAGGATATCAAGTCGCAAATGTATCTGTATCATACAATATGTCCGCTCTAGGTTATGGTCACAAATCCGACCAAAGATCTATTCTAGTATGCAATACAACAGGAAATACTGAACCCAACATCTACTATGGATATGGCACCACAGGTACACATATCTACAACCGTAACAATATTGACATAGCTAATGGAGCTACAGGCGATGTTGAATTTGAACTTAGAGCTTGGAGATCCTGGGGAGGTACAACTGGAGAATGTAGCACAGTTTACAACAAAGTAGACAACAATACGTGGACTATTACCGTAACCTATGAGGCTACTTTATCCACTCCTAATTATGAGTTGGAGCAATTGTCAGTATATCCTAATCCTGCAACCAATGTTGTAACTGTAAAAGCTGGAGAGCAAATTTCAGGTATAACTATACTTAACTTATTAGGACAAGTTGTAGTAAATCGTAAAGGAAATAGCTTTTCTGAAGAAGTAAACATTTCTAACTTGGCTCAAGGTAATTACATTCTAAAAACCACTACTACAACTGGAAAACAAGCCACTACACAATTAATCAAGCAGTAAGCTTATATAATTCTATAAAAAAAGGGAAACATTTAGTTTCCCTTTTTTTATACAAAAATCTTTCATCTGGTCAACCTTCTTACAATATTTTTTACAGGAAGAATCTCATGAGTGTATTCTATACTTGGTCCTGCCACCCATACTGTTTTATAGGTTGCTTTGAGCGCTGCATTCTCTGTAGCTTTCATACCTAAGTAAAACCTTAGCATTTTTACCCATTTCTTCAACTTTTTGTTTTTATTTAAAACCGTTTCCAACCAAGTAGCTTTTGTACCTATTTTTTGTACATAAGGTGTATTGATGACCGTACATGGCGTTCCCGAAATTTTTTCGGTCATCACAATATCCTTTTTCCCGTAATCGACACAAGCCTGTTTGTATTCTTGAGTCACTCCAGCTTCTTGTGAGGCAATAAACGGACTTCCTACCGAAACTCCTGCAGCACCGTATTTAAACATTTCATCTACATGTGCTTTCGTACCAACTCCTCCAGCCGAAATCACTGGAATATTACAATTTGCTTTGATTTCCTTAATGAGTTGCTCAGGTGACATTTCCCCACGGTGCCCTCCTGCTTGATTGTTTACGGCAATCACAGCGTCTGCTCCAAGCTCAGTTACTTTTTTGGCATAAGCAAGATCAGTAACATCGCAAAACACTTTAATGCCATATTTATGGGCTTCACGAATGGTTTCTTCTGGACTTCCTAAAGACGTAATGATAAAATCACAACCCTCTTCACATAATAGTGCTAACTGCTCTTTGTATTTAACGTTCGATTTATTGACTATCAAATTAAAGCCAAAAGAACCTCCTTGGGGCTTTGCAACCTTCAGTTCCTTTATAGCTTCCTGTAATTCCGGAAGCGTTCTATAATTTAAAGCGGGAATACAACCTGCAATGCCTTCTTCCATGGCTTCTTTCACCATAGCTACATTGGACACCAAAAACATTGGTGCCATGATAATAGGGTATTTGATGTCTAAAATTTCTGTAAGTTGGGGTCCCATATAGTTTGCTTATACAACAAATATAAGCATTTTACTATGCGCGCATAACAAGAAGTGGATTTCTAATCTAAAAATTGATAGTATGCACATTTTAAGTAAGCTCCCTCTGGGAAGTTCACAGGATGGTCAATATCATGTTGCGTTTTTAACACCAATTTAAACTTCCTCCCCTCACTACTTAATACTTGATTGTTAATATCAAAAAAGGCTTGAGCAATCACCCTTGAAGAACAGGAAGCTAACACCAAGAGACCTTTTTTAGCCGTTAATTGCGTGCCCAATGTTGCTAACTGAGCATATTTTTTTTTCGCCAAATCAACTTCGGAAGCTTGTTTTGCAAAACTAGGCGGATCAATGACCACCACGTCAAATGTTTTTCCTTTCCGAATTAGATTTTCCAATTCTTTGAACGCCTCACCTGCGATGGTGTTATGTACACCTAAATAATCATTTAATTTTCCATTGGCTACGGCCACTTCTAAAGCCTGCTTACTAATATCCAAACTAGTTACTGAAGTAGCCCCGTTATATAGCGCATGAACTGAAAACCCTCCTGCATAAGAAAACACATCCAACACGGTTTTGCCTTTGCTCCATTCCCCCACCTGTTTTCTATTGGCTCGATGATCTAAAAAATAGCCTGTTTTATGACCTTTAATAACATTGGCTGAGAAATTCACGCCGTGTTCTACAAATTTCACAACCTCATCCTCCAACACCCCATAAACTACAGAACCGTCAACTAGTTTTTGATTGGATATATTTTGAAGATTTCGGCTTAAACGAATCACTACGGTTTCAGAGCCAGATACTTCTTGCATCATCGGCAAAATAACTTCTAAATAAGGAAGCCAAATTTCAGAATACAACTTCACTACCAATACCGAAGCATATACATCTGCAATTAAACCAGGGAAACCATCATTTTCGCCAAAAATCAATCGGTAACTATTAGTATTGGTCTGTAACAATTCAAACCGTCTTGTATAAGCCTCATTTATTCGCCTTTGGAAAAAAGCAGCATTAACTTCCACTTTTTCACCACCACTATAAAGCATTTTAATTTGAATGGGAGAATTGGCATCGTACAGCCCTAGTCCAATTACCTTATTCTTGTTTTTACTAAAAATAATGGCAAGATCACCCGATTTTGCATCCTCATTGATCTTGACAATACTGTTTGAAAACACCCACGGATGGCCTTTTACAACAAACTGCTCTCCTTTGGCATTCAACTTTACCGCCAAACGCTTGGGCTGATAATTAGACTTTATATTTTCAAAAAATGGCATAGCTAATATATGAGTGTTCAAAATTATGGGTTTTAATTGGATTCGGATAAATAAAAAAACAAGATTTCCTTTAAACCATCATTCTATAGCATAATTGAATTCGATACTATTTAGAAGAAGGAAAAAAAATGATAGTGATCAAGTTAACAATAAAGAATTTTATAGCATTTTCTCAAATAGTAAGAGCCTAATAGTTGTCCAAAATAGGATTATATTTACATTTTTCGTTATCACAAATAAAATAACAAATTAAAATATTATATTTGAGTAAGTTCCGAATTCAATTCAAAATGTCCTACCCCAAAAACATTAAAAAGAATACCAAATTAACAAGCAAATGTATTTCTATGAAAAATGTTTTAATAGTTGGAGCTTCAGGTCATTCAAAAGTAATTATTGATATTATACACAAAACTAAAGCTTACAACATTGTGGGCTTTATAGATTCTTTTAAAAAGAAAGGGGATATTGTTTATGGATACAAAATTTTAGCAAACTTCACTGACATAGATGAGATTATTTTAAACTATGATATCTACGGAATTATAATTGGTATTGGTGACAATCATACGAGAAAGGAATGCAAAGAGAAAATCAACAAAATTTCATCCTATATAAAATTTGTATCAGTAGTTCATCCAAGTGCTATATTAGCTAATGATATTACGATCCCTGATGGAACTGTAATTATGGCTGGAGTAGTTATAAATGCCGATGCCAAATTAGGAGAATTTTGTATTTTAAATACCAACTCTTCCCTTGGCCATGATAGTATTATGGAAGATTATTCAAGTTTGGCCCCCGGAGTTACAATTGGAGGCAATGTTAAAATAGGATATTGTTCTGCCGTTTGCCTTAAAGCTTCCATTATAAACAATGTACATATTGGTCAACACACAGTTATTGGTGCTGGATCCGTAGTGGTCAAAAATATTGGAGATCATACCGTTGCTTATGGTATACCTGCAAAAACTATTAGAGAAAGAAAACCGAACGCCAAGTATTTACTGTGCTCAAATTTGCGAAAGCAACAGAACTCAATATCTCCATCTTAGAAACAATCATTGTACATGTTTTTTCAAGGAATATACCTTAAATTTATCTTAAGATTACGTAAACAAAAACGCAACCAATTATGGTTGCGTTTTTCAAACATAATTCCTGTTTTATTTTTTAACAACTCTTTTTACCAACTGTCCTTTGTTTGTTTCCAAACTCAACATATAAACACCTGAGGATAGTTGGTCTGTTTTTATATAGTTGGTGTTTTCTTTTGTTTCTAACAATAAACGTCCTTGCATATTATAAAGTTTTATTGAAATTAGCTCTACCTCATCATTCATTTCCAAATGGATTTCTCCATCTATTGGGTTTGGGTAAACAGTTACCAAACTTGACAAAACATGTTCTTCAACTCCCAAAACACCTACAACTTCCGTGGTAACAGTATTGGTGATGATAGGTGCATTATAATCAAAATAAATACTAGCATTTCCACTCATGGTATCACCAACCTCTACCGTTGTTTTAGGCTTGATTTTATAAGCGATAAAACCATGGCTTTCCTGTTCATTTTGCGACTCTGCAGACAGATAAATACCATTAAAAATAAAATCTACCTCATTGCCATTAGTGACTTCCACTTGATATTCATGACTAGCGTTGGTAATACTTAAAGTACTCCAATCCAAATTTTCATGCAGTTCATCTTCTACCCTAATATTAACCGCACTGGCAGACCCAGTATTTTGGAACCTGATCAAATAATCCAAATATTCACCTGTTTGTTCCATTACAATAGTTTCTCCCTGCAGCACCTGTTTGTCATTCGGATCGCGGGAGTTAACCACAATTTGCTCCAAATTAAATGTATTGTCATTGGGTGTATAATCATCGGTGTTTGGCAACACCATAGCCGTAAAGCTTAAAACATCACCACCATTAACGATTGGAGGGGTAAAGGTTTGCATGGTTATGCTTGTTTCCCAACTCTCAAAAGGATTAAGGGCTGTAATACTAAATTCTAGACTATTAGAGGTAGTTGTTTCTGTCTTTGCAGATGCGACCACAAAACTTTGCATAGCCTCATCAAAAGTGAGGGTTGCCGTTATGTTATCCATGCTTTGTGTGCCCAAATTTTTGACCACCAATTTATAGGTAGCCTCATAACCAGGTCGCCCCTCAGTGATTGGTAATAAGGTAATACTTAAATCATTGACAACTTGGCTGGAGGTGATACAAAAATTAACAATTTCATCTATAGTACTTGTAAAATCAACCTCTATAGCTTCAGGACTAACCGTGAAGTATTCAGGCACATTTACCAACGAAACAGTATAATTTTCATCCCTTGTTGGAATAGAATACATACCATTGGCAACAGATTGTCTAAAATTACTAATACCATTATCCAGATTTACAAAAAAAACATCTGCAACTAAATCTTCTGTTGTACATCCATTGGCATCTACATCATAGAATACCGAACCTGAAATAGAATTACAAGTTAACGACAAATAATCACGTACCATATTCCATCCCAAAGTATTGATTAAATAATCACGAGCTTCTTGATTGCAATAGAATAAGCCATGAGCATTAAAGTTTAGCCCAGTTGGCATGTCTAACTCTGAAAAACGCTCCAACAACAAATCATAATTAATAACATTTAAGCCAGAATACATTACAAAGGTAAAAACACTCGTAGCTGCATTAGTAAAATCCCAGTTATCAAGAGGCTGATTAAAGTTAATTGCATAATAAAACATGGAATACATATTAGTTACATTGGAGACATCCCATGCATTAAGGGGCTGGTTGAAATTAGTTGCCTCACTAAACATGTATCCCATTTCTGTCACATTAGAAACATCCCAAGCATTAATTGGATGGTTAAAACTGCTTGTTCTTTTAAACATACCAGCCATATTTGTTACATTGGAGACATTCCAAGAATTAAGGGGTTGGCTGAAATCAGTTGCCTCACTAAACATACCACTCATGTCTATTACATTTGAAACATCCCAGGCACCAATGGGTTGATTAAAATCTGCTCTGTAAAACATATTGCTCATATCCGTTACGTTGGAGACATCCCAAGGAGCAATAGGGTGGTTGAATTTAGATTCGTAAAACATACCTTTCATAGTTAGCACATTGGAGACATCCCAAGCCTCAATGGATTGGTTGAATTTAGCCCCACAAAACATATAGCTCATATCAGTTACATTTGAAACATCCCATGCATCGAGAGATTGATTAAATTTCACTGTTCTGTTAGTTGTACTAAAAATTCCATCACTAAACATATTACTCATATTTGTTACTTTGGAAACGTCCCAAGCATTAAGGGGCTGATTGAAACTAGTTGCTTGCAAAAACATCGCTTCCATATTCACTACATTAGAAACATTCCAAGCCTCAAGGGGCTGATTGAAACTACTTGCATAAGTAAACATCCTACCCATAGTTGTTACTTTGGAAACATCCCAAGTATCCAATGGTTGGTTAAAACTAGTTGCTCTGTTAAACATCCCAGCTAAATTTGTTACGTTGGAAACATCCCATTCACCAAGATTGGGTATAATAGCTAATGAAGCACATCCATAAAACATTTCTTTCATACTAGTTACTTTACTCAAATTCGGCACATCAGTGGCATTAATTACCAAATTAGAACAGCCCTTAAACATCCCCTCCATAGATGTCCATTCTGTATCCCCCCACTGTTCCACACTTTTTAAAAGTGTTTCATAATCTTCCTCTAATAAAAACCTATCGAAATTACCAGATACTGTTACAGTATAGGTGCCAGGTGCTTCGTAGGTATGTGAAGCGACACCTGATTGATTTGTTAAAATTGTACCGTCTCCGAAATCTATAGTGTAATTCCCTCCTTCTCCATATTCAG
Organism: Mangrovimonas sp. DI 80; assembly: GCF_001975575.1. Lineage (NCBI taxonomy): Bacteria > Pseudomonadati > Bacteroidota > Flavobacteriia > Flavobacteriales > Flavobacteriaceae > Mangrovimonas > Mangrovimonas sp. DI 80. The sequence continues at coordinate 515,550 of NZ_MSDT01000005.1, forward strand.
TTTCAAAGCGAATAAGAAGCTGATTACCATGACCAGCCACTCCCCAAGTAGTGACAAAAGGTGCTTGTGCAACAGCAGCGGATGTCAGTAACACAAATGTTATAAATAAGCAGATTTGTTTCATTGGTTGATTAAGAAATTAGTTGGTTTTCACTATAAAAGAAGAAAAATTATTTAAAGCCTACTAATTATTTTTAAAATTTTTCTTACAACATCAATATATAAACACTTGTTAAGCCAAAGTTTGAAAAACCCCTTTTTCTATTTTCAACCTCAAAAAGTTATTTTGCCAAATAAAAAAACGCAACCGGAAATGATTGCGTTTTAATGTTCTTTTATATCGATTACTTTATTTCTTAACAACTCTTTTTACCAATTGTCCTTTGTTTGTTTCCAAACGCAGCATATAAACGCCAGACGACAATTGTTCTGTTTTTGATATGGTTGGTGGTTTCTTTGGTTTCAAGCAATAAGCGTCCTTGTACATTATACAGTTTTGCAGAAATTAGCTCAACTCCATCATTCATTTCTAGATAAACCCCTTCACTTATTGGGTTTGGGTAAACAGTTACCAAACTTGACAAAACATGTTCCCCAACTCCCAAAACATCCACAACTTCCGTGGTTACGGTATTGGTGATGATAGGCGCATTATAGTCAAAATAAATACTGGCATTCCCACTCATAACATCCCCAACTGCTACGGTTGTTATAGGCTTGATTTTATAAGCAATAAAACCATGGCTTTCTGGTTCATTTTGTGACTCTACAGGCAAGTAAATGTCATCAAAAATAAACTCCACCTCATTGCTATTGGTAACTTCCACCTGGTAGTCATGACTAGCACTGGTAATACTTAAAGTACTCCAATCCAAATTGTCATGCAGTTCATCTTCTACCCTAATATTAATGGCACTGGCCGTACCTGTATTTTGAAACCTGATCAAATAATCCAAATACTCACTTGTTTGTTCCATAACAATAGTTTCACCCTGCAACACCTGTTTGTAATTAGGATCATAGGAGTTCACCACAATTTGCTCCAAACTAAAGATATTGTCATTAGGCGTATAATCATCGGTGTTTGGTAACACTGTAGCTGTAAAGTTTAAAAGGTCATCACCGTTAACAGCTGGAGGCGTAAAGGTTTGCATGGTAATGCCTGTTTCCCAACTCTCAAAAGGTGCAAGGGTTGCAATGGTAAACTCCAAACTGTTGGTAGTTGTTGCGCTTGTAACTGGATTGGCCTCCACAAAACTTTGCATGGCCTCATCAAAAAGGAGGCTTGCCGTTATGTTATCCATACTTTGGGTGCCCAAATTTTTAACCACCAATTTATAGGTAGCCGTAAAGCCCGGTCGCGCCTCTGTAATTGGCAATAAGGTTATATTTAGATCATTGATATCTTGATTGGCCGTGACGCAAAAATCGACCTGCTCCCCTGTTGAAGTAGCAAAATCAACCTCCACAAATTCTGGAGTAACAGTAAAATAATCTGGGAGGTTTACCAGTGAAACTGTAAAGCTCTATTCCGTTGCAGCAAAAGTATACTCACCACTCTGTATAAATCTCTTATAGGTTTCAATACCATTATCTATTTCTATTGAAAAAATATCGGCAGGTATATCGCTTTCTGTACAACCATCATCATCCAAATCAAAAAAAACACCTCCAGATATTATATTACATGTTCCAGACACTCCTGCATCATTTATATTCCATCCTAAAGTATTGGTAAGATAATCATGAGCCTCCATATTACAGTAAGTCAATCCTAAACCACCAAAATCCAAAATTTCCTCCATAGAATTACTCATATATATATCCACCAAACTACCCAATAACAAATCATAGTTTTCTGTAGATAACCCTGAACCGTTTAAAAAATTATCAAATCCTCCAGTTTTAATATCTTCAAATTGCCAATTATTAAGTGGTTGATTAAAATTAGTTGCTCCCGAAAACATATGAGACATATAACCTACATTGGAAACATCCCAATTATCTAAAGACTGGTTAAAATTAGTTGCTCCTGAAAACACCCAATTCATAAAAAATATATTGGAAACATCCCAATTATTTAGTGGTTGGTTAAAACTAGTTGCGTTCTTAAAAACACCTTTTATATCCGCTACACTAGAAGTATCCCATTCATTTAATGGCTGATTAAAATTAGTCGCTTCTGAAAACATCCAATCAATATAAGTTACATTAGAAACATTCCAATTATTGATAGGCTGATTGAAACTGGAGGCCTCTGAAAACATAGCCGACATATTTGTTACATTGGACACATCCCAAGCATTCAAAG
>NZ_MSDT01000006.1:0-463114 GCF_001975575.1 Mangrovimonas sp. DI 80
GAAAATCAACCGAAAAAAGGTCAACCTATTTCAGTATAATACAAGGTTGAATTTTTATGCATATCTTTGATGAAATTTGATATAAACCAGAGTACACGATTGCGTACACGGTTTAGCAAAAAATAGCATCAATAGCGCTAAAATTCGGGGCAGTTTTCAAACTCATAACCCGAAGGTCACTGGTTCGAGTCCAGTTCCCGCTACAAAGGACAAAAGTCAAGTATAACAAACGGTTTGGAGTTGCCAAACCGTTTTTTTATGCCTAATTTTACCGACCTTGTCAACAATGCATATGAAAGTGCATATGGAAATGCATATGATTTGTCCTTGAAAAAAAAGTATTCCAAACCCAAAATCTACACAGCAAAAGGCGACCTCAAGAAAAGATGGTATGTCTATTTTTCCTATCGAGATCCCCAATCTGGGAAGCTCAAAATGCAGACCCCGTTTTATGGCGATGCCAATAAGTATAAGACCAAGGAAGAGCGCTTGGCAGCTTTGGGAATTTACAGTAAAGTCATCAGCAAACTTTTATCGGAAGGCTACAATCCCTATGAGGACAATACCGAGCGTTTCTATGCAAGTGAAGATGGCAAAGAAGCTGTAGTAAATAAAGAGCCAATCCCAGAAGTGAAAGAGGAAACGGTAAAAACTGTTTTGCCTGTAGAAGTCCCTCAAGCTACTGAAGAGGTCAAAGAGACCGAAATAGGTGAGGGGTTCATAGAGGCCCTTGATTTTGATCTGAACCTAAAGAAGCGTTTGCTACGGGAGAGCAGTTTGAGGTCTTATGAGAACCATCTGAGTGTGTTCAGGAGATGGGTTGGGGAGAATCATCCCAAACTCAAATATATTGCCCAACTCGATAAGAAGGTTGTTCTGGAGTTTTTGAATGATGTACTCGATAGAACCTCTGCCAGAAACTATAACAATTACAGGGCGAGTTTGAGCAGTATGATGGGAACCCTTGAAAGCAACGATAAGGTGATGAACAATTTTGTAAAGAACATCAAAAAGCTCAAAACAGACCCCAAAAGGAACAAAACCTATAGCAGGGAAGAACAGGAGGGGATATTCCAATATCTTGAAGACAACGATCCATTGTTGCTCCATTTTATCAAGTTTGTTTCCTATAGTTTTATGCGCCCAATAGAGGTGTGTAGATTAAAAGTTGGTGATCTTGACCTGAAGAACAAGACCCTTAGCTTTAAGGCTAAAAACAGTCCCTTAAAAACAAAGATCATCCCTGATATACTCATTGATGAACTGCCTGACCTTTCCAGCCTAAAAAAGAAGGATTCACTGTTTACTCCCAATGGGATGGGAGGTGTTTGGGATATCACTCCCGACCAAAAGAGAGGTTATTTTACCAAACGCTTCAAGAAGGTTGTTAAGGATGAGTTTGGTTTTGATGAAGACTATGGAATCTATAGCTTCAGGCATACCTTTATTACGAAACTATACAGACAAATGTCCCAAAAGACAAATCCACATACTGCAAAGGGGAATCTAATGTTGATTACAGGGCATACCTCTATGGCTGCTCTTGAAAAATATTTAAGGGATATTGATGCCGAACTGCCAAGTGATTATTCAGAAATGTTAAAGAATTAAATATGCAGGGTGTACAGTCTATGGAAGATATCCTTTTGGATCTTGGAAAAAATCTTCTAAGGTCTTTGGTGTTTTATTTGCCAAAGAATCTCTCGGAGTATTTGGATGAAGAAGGAAAGGGGCTTTGGGAGGACCATGCCAATAAATTGATCTTGATAGAAAACAATGGCTCGAACTATTTTGTAGAAGATAAACTGGCCTGTTACCACATCATGTCCAAATCCATGTTGCTCAGTGATAATCTGTTCAAGTTAATGGAACTGAAAGGTGAGCTTGGGGAAGAGAGCCTGGGCTATCTTTTGAAGAAGTATGGGCAACAGGTTGAGGGCTGTGTATTGATGAGCCAATGGTTTCTTGACAATTGGCAGCGTGATATCCCTGAAATCACCAAGGATCAACAGAGGGCGATAGCATTTCAGCTCAAGAGTTTTCAGGATCATTTTGAAGAGTTCAAATCCCATTTTGGAAGTTATGTCATGGATAAGAATGATATAAATGAACTTCGTCGTGAAGCTATAGAGAGATGGAAGGAACAATTGGTTCAAAACAAAACGCCAATAGTAGTGCCAGCATTGCCTCCAAAGGAGCCCGAGAAAGTTACAAAAAATGATGAGAGGAAACAGCGTTTGGACAAGGTGAAAGAGCGAGCGATGCTCAATGCAAAAGAACAGATACTCGCCCAAATCTTCAAAGTTAAATTTAGGGAGGAAACCACCGATATACCCAATTAAGATATATGGCTAAAAAGAAAAAGATTCAAAACGAAGAAGAGAGCTTAAATTTTAGAATTCCAAAAGAACTCAAGGCAACAATAGTGTCACGAGCTGAAAAACGTAATATCACCGTTTCCAAATATGTTAGGGAGGTATTGCAGCAGGTTCATGATGGAACCTATTGTGAAGAGGAGTTCGGGAAATTTGAGCGGGAAGATTTTCTGTTTTCAAAGGAATTCATTCAGCTCATCATTTGGATGTATAGCTTGCGTATTGATAGGAGCGTAAAGGAAAATCGGGAGCAGGTTGAAACGTATATAGCCACGTTAAAGAAAGTTGGTGATCATGTGTCCGATGAATTGAGTGCGGAATTCGATAAGGTATTGCTAGAGCTTTTGGAACTTAAAAAGAAAGACACATGGACTTATCAAAGCTATTATTTTTCGGACTCGGGCTCTGGTTCAAGTAAATTTAATTTTAGTGTGTTGGAATCCTTTTTCTTAAACGAGGGATGGATAAGAACCTTCACTATTGATATGAGTAGAAGCTAAATTTTGTCTCAGATTTTTTTGTGATAATTCCTGTGATATTTTTGTGATAAAAAATTATCACAAAAATATTTTTTGTTTTTTGAACTGTTGATTATGTCTCAAAAGCCTTGTAAAATGGAATAAATTGAATGTCAATGTTCAAAATTGAATTGTTGCAATGGTTTATTTTTTGTGATACAAAATGTTTTTATGGAAAGGTTAATTTGAAAGCTCTCTTATTTAAAATCTTTAGTTGTCACTCCAATGGGGATTTCCAAATTCAAACCAATCCGTAGGAGGGATGGAGGAGCCGTCCGTATTCATTGGAGTAAATCTAACCTTATATTTACTGAATCTATCGAACTCGAATGCGCCTCCACACATGCCATGTCCCACCAGTAGTTTGTTATTTCTGTTTGTAATGTAGTAGGTACTAGTTCTAGTGGTAGTTAGATTGACAACTTCCGTTTTAAACCATATTTCGGATCTTGAATTATGCTGCAGACTGAAAATTGCATTTACAGAAGGGCCGCAACCAAGTTGTTTGACTTCTGTTTTTTCAAATGCAATATTGAGATTTATATCTAAGGGGTCGCATGCTGTAATCTCTCTAGTGATCCAATGTACTTTTTCTGTCCTTTTTGTATCGGGATACCATTGTGTGAAAAACTCATCTTCGCCAGTAGTGTTTGGTTTTTTTAGGTAGTAAATGGTGTTGGGGCTTAGTTGCTTTTCTGGTTTGAAGAGGGCTTGGGTGAGGCCTTTCTGCCCTTCTAGGATTTTTTGAAGTTTTAACTCTACTAAATCTCCGTTTTCACTTAGCAAGAAGACTTTTTGTTTTTTAAACTCAAGAATTTGCTTTTGACTTTTAGCATAGCCTTGTATCATAAACATGGAGCTCATGCTGATTTCCTTTTGCGATGGAAAAAATTGAAATCCTCCATCTGTGCATTTTGCAAAAGCCGTTTGTACCATTAAAAGGGAAAGTAAAATAAGTAGGTGCTTTTGCATTTCTGTTGTTGTTAAATGGGGTTCTAATACGTAGTTCTGTTAGTTTTGGATAGGAATGATGATGGCTAAAAAGTGTAATATATATAATACTTGTCTAGCCATTCAACCAGCCATTTAGGTTGATTGATAGTTATAGGATTGTCATAAAAAAAGAATTCTTCAACCTTAGTTAACTTGGCGATGGATTGGGGTAATGTTTCCAACTCATTTTTAATAAAACTTGCTTTTTTTAATGAGGTTAAATCTCCTAAGTCCTTAGGGAGTTCTTTCAAGTTGTTTTCTGGCACCCATAAAATTTCAAGACGCTCCAAATCCACAATGTCCTTAGGTAAATAAGTAAACTGGTTGGCTCCCAAATACAGTTCCTTAAGGTTCTTTAGGTTGCCAAAACCTTTGGGTAGTTCTGAGAGCTTGTTCGATGACAGGATAAGAATTTCCAAATTGCTTAGTTTGGAAAAACTTGTAGGCAATCGTTCTAATTTATTTTCCCCTAAATGCAGTTCTTTGAGATTGTTCAATTGCCCAAACGATTTTGGTAATTGGGTGAGGTTATTGGCTGTATAGCCTCCCAGCTTTAAGATTGTTAGGTTCTGTAGTTTGCTGATTTCATTAGGCAGTGCGTTTAAGCCGTTGTTTTCCATATCCAAATACGCTAACTGCTTAAACTCTAGTACGGCCATTGGAAATGTCTCAAAACGATTATCACTAATATCTAAGTATGATAAGGGAATAGCAGTAGGGAAGGTACTTGGTAGGACTTCAAAATTATTCCCGCTTATGGTGAGTTTTTCAAGATTTTTAAATTGTTGAAGTTGTAAAAACACCTGCTCCCAATCCAGTTCTGGGGCTCCAATAATTTTAAGCTCTTTTAGGTGTTTCAAATTGGAAAAACTATCAGGTAGCTTTGTCAGGCCTGCAAGTTTTCCATTACCAAGGTATAAGGAGGTGAGCGAATCAAAGATCCCTATTTGTTCAAACTGTTCAGGAGTATAGTCTGTGCTAAACGTAAGATCCAAAGTAAACACCTCTTTGGGATGTTCTAAAGCAAACCAAAGGTTTTCAAAGGTATCATCTTTTTGAGCCTTTGCTTGAAGGCTCAAAAAGATAGTGATAAGGAACATTAGGTTTTTCATGGTTTTAAATCGGGTTAGGGTAAAATTGATTTTCTATAATGATAGAAAAATGTCCCACATTCCATCATTGTAGCATCTTATGTTTGTGCTAATAACTATTAGCCTTGTTTTTTTCCATTCTTCCACTCACCTTTATAAACTTCTCCGTTTGCATAGGTCATTGTTCCAAAGCCATTTCTCTTTCCATCTTTCCATTCTCCTTCATATACATTTCCATTTGAATATTCCATGGTGCCCTTTCCGTGCATTTGGTGTTTTTTCCATTCACCTGTATAAATATTTCCATTTGGATAACTCATAGTTCCTTTCCCTTCCTTATAATCGTTTTTAAATTCACCATCGTACATAAACCTTTCAAAACCGGAGTATTTTAGAAGCCTTCCATTCCCGTGACGTAGACCTTTATGGGATTCACCTGCATAAATAAATCTATGAAGTGTATTAAATCTACTTACTCTAATCAACCCCCCATTAATATTTTTATTGTGTTCTATATCAAGTCCATCTTTGCTACAGCTAATTTTAATGTATTGATAATCACTAGTAGCTTTGCCTTTATAGTTTCCCGGAGTCCATAAAGGAGAAGATTTAACTGTTTCTAATATTTTATTTGTTAATTTATCATCAACATAGGTCTCACCCCCCGCTTCAATTGAATAATCTTTAGAATGTTTTTTTATTTTTAATTTTCCTTGTTCATCTATGGTAACCCAGAGACTAATGTCAATTACTCCTGCCTTTGGCCTATATGTGATGTGAGCGAGTTTTTTTTTTAACCAGTTTTCAAAGTTTAGAGAGTCTAATAATCGAGCTCCAGTGAAAATTAGGTTTTCTTCTAGCATCACACCATTTTCCCAATAGCTTTCATAAATATTCCCATCCGTAGGTAATTTATACCCCCAGTAGTCTCGCTTATCTTTTTTCCACTCCCCTATATATAAATCTCCGTTCGAATTTCTCATTATCCCTATTCCACTTCTTTTTCCCGCTCTCCATAGGCCTTCGAATACAGAACCATTTGCATAGGTCATTGTTCCTTCGCCACTTTTCTTATCATTTGCCCACTCTCCTTGATAAACATTTCCGTTTGAGTATTCCATTGTGCCCTTTCCGTACTTTTGGTTCTTTTCCCATTTACCTTGATAAATATCTCCGTTTGAATATTTCATTGTTCCGGTAGAGTGCTGGTAACCGTCACTCCATTTACCTTCATCACTCCATTTACCTTCATAAACATCTCCATTTGAATATTTCATTATCCCTTTGCCATTTCTCCTTCCGTTTATCCATTCCCCTTCATAAATATCTCCATTTGAATATTTCATGATTCCCTTACCATTTTCAAATCCACCATTAGCCATTTCGCCTTCATAGACTCCATCATAACTGCTTCTGGTTCCTGAAATCCTTTGTCCATTCTGATATTCTCCTTGAAAAATAATATCCCCATTTTGCGATCTTAAAGTGCCCAAACCATTTTTTTTGTTGTCTTTCCATCCTCCCTCATAAACTCGTCCATCTCGGTAGGTCATTTTTCCTTGGCCGTTTCTTTCATCTTTTACCCACAAACCATTATAAACGTGTCCATAAGAAAATTTGTGGATCCCTTGTCCATCTCTATAACCTTCCACCCATTTTCCCTCATAAATACCACCGTTTTTGTACACCATTTTCCCATAGCCATGTCGCTTATAATCTTTGAAATCTCCTTCATAAAAATCACCATTTTCATAGATTTTTGTTGTGGTTCCATTTTCATATAGTTTTTGTTGAGCAATACGCAAATTATATTGCCTCTCTTTTTCTAAATTTTTAGAAACAAAGCTCTCAAACGACTCAAAGTAGAACTTACTATTGTCTATTCTAAAATCTAAAACTGAGGTTGGATCATAATTTTTATTTAGTGCATTCATGTAATTATTTAAATGCTCTTGCTTAAAGAACACTTTGGCAAAAACGCCATAGCCATTTTTGCTATATCTGCTTTTTTCTTTGATGTCATATACGTAGTTGTTGAACAAATATTGGTGGGAATTAATTTCTTTTATAGGGATAGTTATGACATCTGAACTATAAACATAGTATGCTGGTAATACATCTGTAATAAAATCATCAACAGAAGGGACATACGATTTCTGTGCTGCATTAGTATAATCATATACAGTTGACCCCGATTTAGTGGACAATTGAATTAATTGTATAAATACATTACCACTATCAAGTTGTTTCATCAATTCGTAATTTATTTCCCCTTCATATAAAATGGACAGTAAGGATCGTATTGGTTCAACTTGCCGATTTCTACGTTTTCTTTCTAGATTGACTTTTTCATAACCTGCTTCAGCCTTTGCATACTTTTCTAATGCGTTATTTTCTTGTTTGACATTTTCCTTAAAGAATTTTGAAATCGAAGTATTTAAGGATTTTTGAAGTACATCATATTCAGCATTCATTTGGTCAATATATTGCTGCGCTTTTTGAGCCCCTGTTTGCTCATAACCTGCATTGGTAGCTCTATGTCCTGAGGCAACCTTAGCATTAAGATCGGCCAGTTCCTGATTTTTTCTATCGCGCTCCGCAGCAATTTCAAGTTCTTTTAATTTTTCATTGGCCTTTCGTTCTTGTTCGGCCATATATTCATTGTGTTCGACTATTTTCTTCTGGGTTTGTTTTTCTTTTTCCTCAACTTTTTTTATTTGTTCCTCCTTTTTCTCTTTTAATAAGTCATTTTTTCTTCTTGTTTTTAATTTGTCGAGTTCTTCGAAATAACTATTGGTTAATAATAAATTTCTGAAACTAAAAGGTAAAAGGTAAAATTCTGTACTGTTCTTTATAGACAAACGATCCGCTAATTCTTGGACTTCAGTATTTGTCAAATGTGTGATATCAAACGCACCAGAACTTACACCGCGTATTGTTTTTTCAACCTCATAGAAATTATTATTACGTGATCCAAACGTAACAATTGCTTCTAAATCACTTCTGATATTACTTATTTTGATTGGAAATATTTCAGGATATAAATCTTCATAATGTTCACCATTGAATTCGAAACGGTCTATTTGATATGAGATAATTGAAAATTGTAACCGGACATCATTCTTACCTGGGTTGTTAGCTCTTACTTTTACTGTGGCGCTATAGGAATATGTCCCTTCGTTAGCTGATCTGTTGGATTCTATTACATTATTTTCTGCAGTTAGGAACTGAGCGAAGGAGATTGAAGGTAATAGAGAGAGAAAAAGGATAGTAAAAAAGTATTTGCTTTGTTTGGTCAGAAAAGATTGCATTAAAATTATTGTTTAATAGTTGTACCAAATAAATTATTATTGGTTATTATAGATTGTAAGTCGATTAAGTTTGGGGAGATTCCTGGGGTTTGAGGCAAATTAACGAAATAATTCCTACAAAATAATTAATTTTCCCTAAACTTAAGGCCTTATTTATTAGAACGGTATCCGTGTTTCTACGTATTTATGGAATGCTTGGTTTTACCGGTAATTAGATAAAATCGACAGAAATACTATGCAGACACGGGATTATGACAGTTATATACAGGTTGAAGCACTTAAAGGCTTTAGGCAACTCAATGAAGAATTTACGGCTGTAATTCCTGCCCAAGAAACTAATGGTTATACCAATATGTATGCTAACAGTATAGCGGTTAGTTTTTTGCACGATATGGAAGACGAGCAGTTAAACGCCATTCACTTTTTTGAGGACCACCAGAAAACCATAATGGATACCATAACAGGACACCTTTCAAAAACCTTCGAAGCCCCCAAAAAGGCGTTGGGGCTTGATTGCATCAACATTCTAAATGAGCACAAGGATGGAATTTGCTATGTGGCCTACCGCTTTTTGGATGCGGCGGGAAATAGGTTGATTGTGAAGCTCCATAGGGATAAAATTATTGAAGGGGGAGGCTTTATGCGGAAACTATACAATTGGCTAGCAAAGTTTAAGAATTGATAATCTTTGGCTCAAACTATTTTTATGATTAAGACTAAAGAAAAAATTACTTACATACTGTTCTCTGTACTTATCTTAAGTGCCTTTTCGTGCAAAAATGCCAATACAAACAATGTTTATGCTGTTAAACCTAGTAAAGGGGAGAGTGAAATCCAATACACTAAACAACCTGAAAGAACGGTCTTTCGGAATTTAGAAGTGGACACAACAAAAATATTTGGTCTTTGGTCCCAGGATCCAACCGCTCCCTTTGCGGATTTTCACATATCGGCAACATCCTTTAATGTGGTTGATCCTGATGGAGGAGGTCTTAATCCTTATAGTTTGGAAAAAAATAAAATTACGGTATTTCATAAGGGGCTTAAGCATAAAGGCACCATTACTTATTCGGTAAATGATACGCTAAAAATAAAATGGACCGATAGTGATTTTGAAATGCTGTATGTTAGAGTTGGAAATTAATAGTTGGATGGTATTTTTAATTGCCTCCCTTCACGAAGTGCTTTTGTGTCTTTTTAATTTTCGGCCAACTTTATTTATACCGATATCGTAAACTGACTTAAGGGGGCTTCTAAGCAACGATGGTCGCAACGGTTATTTTTAGTAAATTTAAGTCATGTGTTTCCATGTTAGTACATATCAAGAGCCGGAAAATTTAGAAAGGAATTTTAAGGTAAAATTAGCTGATGAAAGCTTACGGCCTTATTTTAACCAGCCACACTATCATCACAATGGCTTTTCTCATCCCAATATGTTGGTCATTCCCCAAGAAAATTCGGCTGTCTTGGCGCCTGGGGTTTGGGGCATCGTTCCAAATGATAGAACAGTAGAGGAAATTAAACCCTATTATAAAGAATCTGTGGCCTATGGGGCTGGCTTAAATGCCCGTTCCGAAAAAGTATTCCAGCACTTTCTCTACAAGGAATCAATTATGGGAAAAAGGTGCATTATTCCTGTATCTGGCTTTTTCGAACCTCACGACCACAAAGGCAAAAAATACCCTTTTTACTTTAGGGAAAAAGAAAACAAGCCCTTGGCATTGGCAGGCCTGTATACCCTTATCGGTACCTATATTACCTTCACAATCCTAACTAGGGAAGCCTCTCCCTTGTTTGCCAAAATCCATAATAAGAAAAAACGGCAACCATTGATACTCGAAGCCGATTATGCTCATAACTGGCTGTCTATGGACCTTACTCAATCCGACATCAAGGACATAATTAACTATACTTTTCCGGAAGAGCGCCTCGATGCCTATTCGGTGAGCAAAGACCTCTTCAGCCCAAAAGTGGATAGCGATGTGCCTGGTATTATTGAAAAAGTCGAGTATACGGAACTCGCTTAAAAACATTATGGGATAGGTAGGGGGCGTAATAATTCCTGTGATATTTTTGTGATAAAAAATTATCACAAAAATATTTTTTGTTTTTTGAACTGTTGATTTACTCTCAAAGGCCTTGCAAAATGGCCATAGTTATCTGTTGGTGTTCAAATTTGAACTGTTGCAACAGTTTAATTATTTGTGATACAATATGGTTATTGTATTGTTGAGTTTTGATGGGTTCTATTTAGGTTTCATTTGAGACAATAGGAAAATGAAACGCGCCCAACAGGAGCAGCTTTTCTATGACATACACTCTTAGTATTACACGCTAACGTCGTGACGTTTATTTCCCCTCATAATAAAACCAATCATAAACCGCTTTGTTTTTGGAGGCCTTGCCATTGCTGGTAGCATACATGCCTATCCCTGGGCCATTAAACATGGCATTTCCTTGAAGGTCTGCAATCACAATTAGGTTTTGTTTGTCTCCAATAGGTTTTAGGGCGTCTAGAGTTTCTCCATAGCTAAATTGAATGTCCAAATCGTTGCTTTCTACATGGAAATAGACTTCTTTGTTTTTATAAGGGATACGGGCTATTTCGGTTTGTTCACCTTTAAAAGCCTTGGTCAATACTAAGGAATTCTTGTCTTTTAAAAGGTTGAAGTGATTTTCATTGGTTCTGTATACTGTTAAACCTGCCTGTTCATTGGTTTGGGAAGTTTTAAAAGTCATCTTGGTGGAGGCTTCAAATTTATGGTGTTCAATGCGCTGTACCAAAATGGAAGAGTTGACAAGGCTGTCCATAACTTCCTTGCGTAAATTTAGGTTTACTGCTCCCTTTTCTACAGTGTAAAAGGGCTCTTTAGGTATGCGAATGGTACACCATTTTAGATCCAGTTTGTCACCATTAAATTCGTCCTTGGCAGGTTGTTTTTCAAAAGGGGTCCAAGGTAAATTGGGGCGGGTTTGTGTCATGAGTACTTTGCCTTCCCCTGGATTAAATACAGGCGTTTGCTCATCAAATTCTACTTTGGCCAAAAAGGTTTCTCTAGCAAGGGTGGTTAAACGGTCAAGACGACGTTTGCCTAGCATCACACACCACCATTCGCCGTTTTGGGTCTGTACCAAATCGCCATGTCCAATAGCATGCACAGGGTAATCCTGTCCTAAATGGCGGTGACTCAACACTGGGTTGATATAATCTGTGGTGTAGGGACCAAATACAGAATCGCTGTGGTGTACGGTAAGGGCGTGGTAAATACCTGTGCCTCCTTCAGAAATCATTAAGAGGTATTTGCCGTTTATTTTATATAGATGTGGTCCTTCGGAATAGGAGGCATTGTTGGCATGGCCGTAGGTAGCGTTATGGCGTTCGCCTACCAATTTCTTTTGTTGTAAATCCAGTTCTTGGGTAAAAATAACCCCTTGGTCTTTCCATTCTGGAATTTCGGCACCTACCACTCCTGTATAATAACATTTGCCATCATCGTCCCACATTAACGAAGGGTCAATGCCATCGGCTTCAGGCAGCCAATTAGGATCGGACCATGGCCCTGCAGGATTGGTCGCGGTTACATAGAAGTTCATCCCGCAACCTACACAAGTATTGATGATATAAAACACACCATCGTGATGCCTAATGGTAGCAGCAAACAGGCCAAGCATATCTGGTAACTTATCGAAATTCATTTGACCTGGGCGGTCAATAGCATGCCCAATAAGTTCCCAATTTACCAAGTCCTTACTATGGTATATGGGGATGCCCGGAAACCAGACAAAGGTGGAGTTTACCAAATAATAGTCGTTACCCACCCTGCAAATGGACGGGTCGGGATGATACCCCGGAAGAATAGGGTTGTCAAAAGTGGTTGGTGCTGTTTGTCCGAAGAGGGAGAAACTAATCATTAGACTAAAAATGGCTAGTTTGATGTGGTGTAGTTTAGACATGTAATTGTATAGTGTTCATTGAATATAACAAGGGGTGAGCCTCGTTGGTTTGAACGGTTTTATGCAGTGCTAAAGGTAAGAAATCCTTATGAAGTAATAGTACAGCTTTCTTTCTGTTGTTTTAAAAAGAATAGTTTGAATTTCTTAATTTTGCAGTATGGCAGATGCAATTCAAAGATCGGTATCAGAGTTCAACAACGAACTTAAGTTAAAAGGCTTTAATGTTTTTCAGATAGAGAAGGATAGCAATGCGACAAAGGTATACAGTCGCAAGGATTTTTATAAAATCTGTTTAACCACGGGGAAGAGTATTATTCATTACTCGGATAAGAGTTATGAGGCAGATGATACTATTTTGTTCTTCGGAAATCCCCATATTCCATATTCTTGGGAGACCTTATCGACAACCTATGTAGGTTATACTTGTTTGTTTTCAGAAGAGTTTTTGAAGTTGTCCGATCGTTCGGAAAGTATCCTGCAATCCCCCTTGTTTAAACTGGGGGGAACCCCCATTTTGAAAATCTCTAAGGAACAACGTGAATTTTTAAATGCCATTTTTGAGAAAATGATTGAGGAACAGTCGTCTGACTATTCTCATAAGGATGATTTAATTAGAAATTACATCCATTTAATTATTCATGAGGCCTTAAAAATGGAGCCTTCAAAAAACTTCGAGCAGCACATGAATGCTTCCGAGCGCTTGACTACGGTGTTTTTGGAATTGTTGGAACGGCAATTCCCTGTAGAGAGCGCCGATAAACCATTGGGCTTAAAAACGGCTAAACATTTTGCAGAGAACCTTTCGGTACATGCCAATTCCTTAAATAGAGCAGTAAAAGAAGTAACAGGAAAACCTACGTCTGCCCATATTTCAGAACGGATTGCCCAAGAGGCCAAGGCTTTGTTACAACATACCAATTGGAATATAAGTGAGATTGCCTATGCGTTAGGTTTTGATTACCCTACCTACTTTAATAACTTCTTTAAAAAACAAACAGGAACCAATCCTAAGACCTTTAGGATGGAGGCTGTTTGAATTTCTTAATTTTTGGTTTGATTATCGTTAACCCCTAGGACTTCTTCAGGAGTAATTTTGTACCATAATTTTTAAATAAAGATTATGAGTGTAAAAAAGGAACCTATTAAATCCCAAAATATTTTTGACAGAATAAGGTCTGGTGAAGTGGTGTCTTTCAATGATCCAGCCTTTTATCAACTTGCAGAACAATCAGAAAGAACGATTGGTTTACTAGTAGACTTGAACGCTTCCAAATCACTTGATGATATCAGAAAGCATTTAGGTCGTATAATAGAACAAGAAGTAGATGCTTCTACTACAATTTACACACCCTTCAGTATCAATTATGGTAAAAACCTAAAATTAGGCAAGAATATCTTTATTAATCAAAATTGTCAAATGTTGGATCTGGGTGGTATAACCATTGAAGATGATGTGATGATTGGCCCTCGCGTTAATTTATTATCTGAAACCCATTCTATTGAACCTGAATTACGAGAAGCACTAATTGGTAAGCCAATTCATATTAAAAAACATGCATGGATAGGAGCTGGCGCAACTATTCTTCCAGGAGTAACTGTAGGTGAGCATTCGGTGGTTGCAGCAGGAGCAGTTGTTTCTAAAGATGTTCCAGACAGAACAGTGGTAGCAGGGATTCCAGCAAAAATTATGAAATCAATTTAAAACTAAAAAGAGAATGAAACATAAAGTATTACTCGTAGTACTTTTTATGAGTACAGTGGTATTTGGTCAAACAAAGTCAAATCAAAATTTTAAAAACATGAGTACAGCAACAGAACAGTATACGTTCAAACTGAGCGATAAGGTAATCAGAGAAAAAGTATCATTTAAAAATCGTTACGGAATTACAATTGCAGGTGATTTATATACACCTAAAAATAGAGAAGGAAAATTGGCAGCATTGGTCATTAGTGGCCCTTATGGAGCTGTTAAGGAGCAGGCTTCAGGTTTGTATGCTAACCAAATGGCAGAACGCGGATTTGTGGTGTTAGCTTTTGATCCGTCTTATACAGGAGAAAGTGGCGGAGAACCTCGTCATGTATCGTCACCAGATATCAATACGGAAGATTTCAGTGCAGCGATCGATTTTCTTGGATTGGAGGATAAGGTCGATAGAGAAAAAATAGGAATTATTGGTATTTGTGGCTTCGGAGGATTTGCGCTTAATGCTACAGCGGTAGATAAACGTGTAAAAGCCGTCGCAACAACCAGTATGTATGATATGTCCAGAGTAACCTCAAAAGGGTATTTCGACTCTATGACACCAGAGCAACGCACAGATATGTTAGAGCAACTAAGTCAACAACGTTGGGTAGATGCCGAAAACGGAACGGTTCAACTATCAGGGATGGGATTACCGGAAAAATTGGAAGGAGGAGAGCCTGAGTTTGTTCAAGGCTATTTTAACTACTACAAAACGGAACGAGGATTCCATCCAAGATCCATTAATTCAAATAGTTCGTGGACGAAAACAACGCCAATTTCTTTGATGAATATGCCAATTATGACGTATATTGAAGAGATTTCCCCAAGACCTATATTACTGATAGCTGGAGAAAATGCCCACTCGCGCTATTTTAGTGAAGATGCCTATAAAGCAGCAAAAGAACCTAAGGAATTGATGATTATTCCAGGGAAAGTACATACCGATTTATATGATCAACTGGATGTGATTCCATTTGATAAGTTGGAAGCCTTCTTTACTAAAAACCTTAAATAAAGATGAAACGATTTTTAGTCATATGTGGTGTCATGGCTTTTTTTTGAACAGCTGTGGAAGCCAAAATGAAGAGGTTCCTATTTTTCCTAAAGGGGAGAAGGGGGCAGAAAAATTCTTTACAGGAAATGCCTATAATTATGGGTTGGTGCCAATGGATTCTACCTATACCACTTTAGTTGGTAATGTGTATTTTGAGCCAGGGGCTCGTAGTAATTGGCATACACATCCTGGAGGGCAAATATTGATCATTACAGATGGTGTGGGGTACCATCAAATAGAGGGACAATCCATACAAGTAATGAAAAAAGGAGATGTGGTGAAGTGTCCTCCAAACAAAAGGCATTGGCATGGAGCAAGTCCAAATCAAGGATTGCAGCAAATGTATATAGTGCCCAATACCGAAAAAGGAATTGTAAACTGGATGGAAGCTGTGAGCGATGAACAATATCATATGAATCAATAAAATAACCTATCATGAAAATTTATAAAAACGGAGATATCCCATCCATGAAAGGACCAGATGCTTGGTTTACAGGAGAGGTCATTGTAGATCCCTTATATCAAAATATTGAAAACGTCACCAAAGGTGCCGCAGCGCTTGTAACCTTTGCGCCAGGGGCAAGAACGGCATGGCACACACACCCAGCTGGACAAACCTTGATTGTGCAAACTGGATTGGGGTGGATTCAAAAAGAAGGTGGGCCAATAGAGGAAATTCGCCCTGGTGATATCGTGTATTTTGAGCCGAACGAAAAACATTGGCATGGAGCATCGGCAACCAAAGCTATGAGCCATATAGCCATTCAAGAGGAAGTAAATGGAGAGGTAGTGGCATGGATGGAAAAGGTTTCGGACGAGCAATACTCAAAATAGAACGATGCCACATATTCAAGTAAAATTGCTTTCAGGTAAAAGTGAGGAACAAAAGCGGGAATTAACCAAAGCGCTTATGGAAGCAGCGCAAAGTGTTATTGGTTATGGAGACAAATCCTATTCGGTAAGTATTGAAGATTTTTCACTTCAAACTTGGAAAGATGATGTGTGCCCAAATGATATCCTGGGTAATCAAGACATATTATATAAAAAACCGGGGTATAAGATGTAATCGAAATTAAAGTTTCGGAAATAAATATAGCTTCGTATAAAACAAAAAACCGATTGCTTCGAAATCTTGGCAATCGGTTTTTTTTTTTGTCTTTAAGAGAGCAATTTTACTTTCTTGAGTAATATTCTTTAAGTACATAAAAAGCTTTCTTTTTGATTCCTTTTTCAGAGATTAAACCTTTGCGGTTCCAGCCATCCTGAATACCGGGTAATTGTCTTAAAGGTGACATGTAGTCTACTAATATCCAAGGGGTCATTCCAACCATGCCGTCAATTTTGTCAAACATGGCGATGCTTTCTTTGTAAAGGTCTTCTTGGAATTCTTCACTCCAGCGGGTACGTTTATCTCCATGAAACCCTTGTAGCGCACCACCGCCAAACTCACTAATAATGATTGGTTTTTCAAATCCAGAGGTAAAGGATTTGGTTCTGCAAGCCTCAGGCAATCCGCCGTACCATCCCAAATATTCGTTGATGCTCAAAATGTCTAACTTTTCAATAAGTGGATCGTTGTAGGTGTAAACGCTATCCGGGTGCCCGTCTAATTCTTGGTCTTTTTTAATGGCTGCCGAAATCAATCTGGTTTGGTCAATGCCTCTAATGTAATCGGCCATTTCAGATAGGAATTCATTTCTTGAAGGGATAGGTGCTGTTTCGTTGGCAATGGACCAAATGATAGAACTCGCGCGGTTGTAATCACGGTTGATCATTTCGGCATATTGAGCCTTGGCTTTTTTGAGCACTTCAGGGTTTTCCCATTGAATTCCCCAATATAAAGGCAATTCTTCCCAAAGTAAGATTCCTAATTTATCGGCCAGTCTCACCAATTTTTCTTGATGTGGGTAATGTGCCAATCGTATGAAATTGCAACCAAGTTCCTGTGCCCATCCCAAAACCAGTTCCGCATCTTCAATGGAGTTGGCACGATCCTTTCTAAGTGGGTTTTCATCGTGTAAACAAATCCCTTTTAAAAACACAGGTTTTCCGTTTAGCAGGATTTCTTTGCCTCTGGTTTCAATGGTTCTAAAACCAATCTCGTCATTGATACTGTCTTCACCAGCTTTAATGGTGATGTTGTATAATTTAGGAGTCTCAGGCGACCATAGTTCCAAGTTTTTAACGTTCACTTGAAAGTTGGTTGCTCCTTTTGGGTTAACATCAATTTCTTGGTCTATTTTTAATTCAGGAATAAGGATGCGGGCCTTTTTGGGTAAAGAGGTACCGGTAAGTTCCAGTTTCCCATTGATATGCTTAGTTTTTTGATCGAGGGAGCTTCGATCCAACGATAGAAAATAGTTGTTGATAAACGTATTGGGTACTTCAATAAGTTTGACACCTCTCGTAATTCCTCCATAGTTGTACCAATCATGTACTTTGGCAGGAATGTCGTCAGCATCTCGTTTGTTGTTCACGCCAATGATTAGGAAGTTGTCCTTTTCTTTCATCAAATCGGTGACTTCAAAATTGAAAGGAGTATAACCACCTTCATGTTTTCCCAATGTTTTCCCATTGAAGGTTACGGTGGCCGTTTGATTGGCTGCATCTATGTAGACAAAATAGCGTTTATTGGCAGAAAGGTCTGGTTTGTCAAATGTTTTTCTGTACCAAATGGCCGCTTCAAAATATTCCAATTCGGGCTTTTGGGTATTCCAGCTTCCGGGTACATATAATGTTCTGCCTTCAGTAAAGCCATACTCCACACGGCCTGTTTTGTCAGTAGGTTCGTAGTTGTCGGAAATGGCTCGACCTCCCATACCGCCAGTTTCGTAGGGATCTAGGATATAATTCCATTTTCCGTTGAGGTCTGTAAAGGTTCGGTTTTCTGTATTTGAAATAAAGGTGTTTTGGGCCTGTTGTGCAACTGTCCATAGACATAGGATCAAGGCCATGGGAAGTAATAAATGTTTTTGTGACATTGAAATTTTAGTAATTGGTATTGTATCGAATAAGATCTTGCTGCAAGATTGGAAAAATAAAAACGATTTACAATTTGTAGATTTCCAATAATAAAAAAGCGCAGATTAATTAACCTGCGCTTTTCCATTGTCTATTTGATTGGAGTATATACAAAATTCTTGAAGCGCACATTGCCTTCTCCCATGGAGCACAGGCCAATTCTAAGTCCCATGAAACCACTTAGGACATTGTGGTGGTAGGCAGTGGCATCGAATGAGTTTTCAATTTTAAGCCATTCCTTACCGTCCAAACTGTAGTACATATCTACTAAGTTATTTGTGTTTTTCAAGCGGAGGTAGACATGCCTAGTGTGAACCTGTTTTTCGGTTTCAAACTGCCAGCCTCTAAGGTTAGCCAATACATTTTCTTTGTCGGCAAGAATTCCCGAAAAAGCATTTTCGTTGTAGAACAACACCAAGCCACCTATGGCATCTCCTTCAATTTCCAATTCTACGTCTGCAGTATACGAATGGTTGGCAGGCATGGTAAGCAAAGGGGAGCAATTGGCAACACCATTGCCTTTACCTTTAACTTCTAAGCTGTTGTCGATAAACTGATACCTGTTGGTGTCAGATCCTTTAAAGAAACTCCATTGAGGTTGCAGTTCGGGTCCTTTGAAGGTGTCGCTAAGGGTAAAGCTGTCCTTTAGCTTGTTTTTAAGTTTAGGAAGTTTGATGACTTTGTTAATTTCGATATGGTCAGGGATTTTGTACCAGCCATCTTTGGTCCATTCAATTGGGACTAACATGGTTTGGCGGCCCATATTGTAAAAACCTTTTTCGTAGCCGTGGAATAGCATATACCATTGGTCATGCCCATCTTCAAAAATCGTGGCGTGCCCCATGGACCACCATTGCTCCTCAACAGATTGCGTTCTAAGGATAGGATTGTGAGGCGCATTTTCCCATGGTCCTAAAGGGGATTTAGAACGTGCGGAAATCACCATGTGCCCAGTGGCGGGTCCAGCAGTACCACCTTCGGCAACAGTTAGATAGTAATAGTCTCCACGTTTAAACAGTTTAGGGCCTTCCATGCAGAAACATTCAATACTCCATTCGCGTGGAATTTCCCAGCCATCATACACATGTTTAGGTTCTCCTGTCACGGTAAGACCGTCTTTGGAAAGTGGTACATAACTACCGCTGCTGAAGTAGAGGTAGCGGTTGCCTTGGTCGTCGGTGATATGACCGGGGTCGATCATGGTAATTTTTAATTCTTTTGGAGCACTCCAAGGTCCTTTAATATCGTCCGCTACAATTACATAGTTGGTGTCACTTGCTGGGAAATAGATGTAATACTTGTCTTCGTATTTCACCAAATCTGGTGCCCAAACGGAACCTACATAGGTGTTCAGGGCATTGGTAACTGGTTGCCAGTTGATGAGGTCTGTGGAATGCCAGATCAAGAGGCCTGGGTAATATTCAAAGGAAGAATGTACCATGTAAAAATCATCCCCATCCCTTAAAATACTTGGGTCTGGATAATCACCAGGGAATATAGGGTTGGTGTAATATCCTTCTTGGGTTGTTTGCTTGTAACTTTGGTTTTGGGCATTTGCCGTTATAGCTGCTATGGAAAGCAATAATGCCAGCAATAATCGTTTCATGAACTTAGCTAATAAATTGATAATGTTTGATATGTTGTTTGAGATATAACTTATGGTCATATTGACTGTAAAGATACGATTTGTATTTTGGTTTTTATGTACAACTAGGACATTCTAATGGAGATTTGAGGTGTATTTTTATTCGCTTTTATTGAAATATGATGAGGTTTGGATTAGTGTCCAATAAATAAAAGTCCGATTTTTGTAAAACGATCTTCAAAGGGGCAATAGAATAGAATTAAAGCATTCAATTAATACAGTTATTATACTCAAACTATGACAAGAAAACATTTTATATGGGGCTTATTCTGTTTTGTGCAGTTCGCATTTGCACAGCAGCAGAACGAATGGGAAAATCCAAATGTAATAGACCGAAACAAGGAAGAGGGGAGAGCACATTTTGTGGTTGCTGATGCTAAAGATTCCAATAGTTCTTCCTATGTGAAAAGTTTAAATGGGAATTGGAAATTCAATGTGGTTAAAAATCCAGAGCAACGGTCTCTTGACTTTTTCGAACCTAATCTGAATGATACTTCTTGGGGCAATATAGAAGTGCCTTCCAATTGGGAATTACAGGGGTATGACATTCCTATTTATACCAATGTTACCTATCCTTTTCCAAAGAATCCGCCTTTTATTGATGGCGATTACAATCCCGTAGGATCCTACCGAAAGACCTTTACCATTCCAAAGGATTGGAAGGGGAAAGAGATCATGTTGAATTTTGAATCTATTTCGGGGTATGCACGAATTTACTTGAACGGAGAGGAAGTTGGGATGACCAAGGCTTCAAAAACTTCAGCAGAGTTTAATATTACTCCGTATGTAACGTCAGGAGATAATTTGCTGGCCGTGCAAGTAATCCGCTGGCATGATGGTAGCTATTTGGAAGATCAGGACTTTTGGCGTTTGAGTGGTATTGAACGAGATGTGTATTTACAGGCATTACCGGAAGTGACGGTTTGGGACTACTTCATCAAGGCAGGTTTAAATAATACTTACACTGATGGGATTTTGGATGCTGAAGTAGATTTTAGGGCTTTTGGTGATAAAAAAATAAAGAAGGGAGAGGTCTCTTTCATTTTGTTTGACCAGGAAGGACAAGAAGTTTTCAGGCAGACAGAAAACCTAAAGAATAGTAACAACGGAATCCACTTTAAAACGGTTTTAAAAGATGTGTATCTGTGGAGTGATGAAACTCCTTATTTGTATAAGTATGATATAGTTTGGAACCTTGGAAAGAAAGAGAAATATCGTATTTCTGGTAAAACAGGTTTTAGAAGTGTGAAGATAAAAAATGCTCAGCTTTTGGTCAATGGAAATGCCATTACAGTTTATGGAGTCAACCTTCACGAGCACCACGGAACAAAGGGGCATACGCCAGATGAAGCTACCATGAGACAGGATTTGGAATTGATGAAGCAACACAATGTCAATGCTATTAGAATGAGCCACTATCCTCATGATACCAGACTTTACGAGTTGTGCGATGAATATGGTTTATATGTAGTTGACGAGGCCAATATTGAAACCCATGGTATGGGAGCGACCTTACAGGGGTATTTTGACAAATCGGTGCATCCCGCTTATTTGCCAGAATGGGCTCCAGCACATTTGGATCGAATAAAAAGAATGGCCGAGCGTGATAAAAATTATCCGAGTATCATTTTATGGTCATTGGGGAATGAATGTGGCAATGGCCCAGTGTTCCATGAGGGCTATAAGTGGTTGAAGGCATTTGATGATACCCGTTTTGTTCAGTTTGAACAGGCAGGTGAGGAAGACAACACGGATATAGTTTGCCCAATGTATCCGGGAATAGATTATATGAAATCTTATGCCGCCGATATAACTAAAAAACGTCCCTTTATCATGTGTGAATACAGTCATGCGATGGGAAACAGTAACGGGAATTTCCAAGAGTATTTTGATATTATTGACAATAGTCCGCACATGCAAGGCGGCTTCATTTGGGATTGGGTTGACCAAGGTTTGAAGGCGGAAGAAAATGGTCAGGAATATTGGGCTTATGGCGGAGATTTAGGAGGTGAAAATCTTCAGAATGATGAAAATTTCTGTGCCAATGGTCTGGTGTCGGCCGATAGGGTTGTGCATCCAGCCATTTATGAGGTGAAAAAAGTATACCAGCCCATCAAATTTGGTTATCAGGATGGGAAAATCGCAATCTCAAATGGTTATTTCTATACCAACTTGAATCAATTTGATTTTAAGTGGGAAGTATTGAGAAATGGAGACATTGAAAAGACAGGGACTTTTAAAATAGATGGAAAACCCCAAGATAAACTCATTCAAGAAATTCAATTGCCTCAGGTAGACAATGCTGCAGAATATTTTCTGAATGTTTATGCTTTAACCAGTAAGGCTTCTAGTTTTGTGCCTGCTAATTTTGAATTGGCAAGAGAGCAATTTCAGTTAGGTGCTAATGATTTCTTTGCAAACCTATCTCAGAAAAATGCACCCAAAAAGGAATTGACTTATGCCAAAAATGGGGATGTGCTGACGTTTGAAACAGGAGCAGTAGAAGGAGCTTTTGATCTTAAAAAAGGAACCTTGACTTCCTATCACGAAAAGGGAGAAAAAGAAGTAATGCTAGCTTTTCCCGAACCTTATTTTTGGAGGGCTCCAACAGATAACGATTTTGGAAATGGTATGCCTGAGCATTTAGGAGTCTGGAAGGAAGCACATAAGATGCCTAAGGTACTATCTGTTGAAGTTGGAAAGCAAAACGAATTAGGATTGCCAATAACAGCAACCTATGAATTAGCGGGTGTTGAGGTATCCTACGTTGTTGCATATGTGATTTTGAATAGTGGAGATATTCAGGTATCGGCTTCCATCGATATGAACGGTAAAGAACTTCCTGAATTACCAAGATTTGGAATGCGTATGCAGCTTCCTGAAGAGTACTCCCAATTAAAGTATTATGGCCGTGGACCATGGGAAAATTATTCCGATAGAAAAACTGCGACATTTTTAGGAAACTACAAAAGCACTCCAGAAGATGAGTTTGTGTGGGAGTATATTCGTCCTCAAGAAAATGGATATAAAACAGATGTACGTTGGTTAACATTGGCAAATACCAATGGTACAGGGTTGAAAATTCAAGGCATGCAGCCACTTGGATTTAGTGCGCTGCCAGTGTCTACAGAGTACTTGGATCCAGGGAAAACCAAAGCGCAGCGTCACGCTACGGATGTTCATTTTGAGGATAAGGTATATCTACATGTTGATCTAAACCAAAGAGGAGTTGGAGGCGACAATAGTTGGGGAGCCTTACCTCATGATGCATATAGATTGCTAGGAAAAACATATAGTTATTCTTTTGTACTTTCTTTGAAAACAGAGAAATAAAATAAGAAGAATTAAATGTGGTAAGGGAGGATGAAATTTGTATATTCGAGTATTAAATTTTTGTTTAACAAACAACTTCAAACTATATATAAATATGCATAAGATTATGCATATGTTTTTGGAAAATGTAGTTTTTTAAACTGTTGAAAATCAATAGTTGTTAAAATGAGGGTTGGACTCATAACCCGAAGGTTACTGGTTCGAGTCCAGTTCCCGCTACTAATTGGAAATCATCAGAATAAGCAGTTTAGTTCACACTAAACTGCTTTTTTTATGTCCAATTTGAACGAATTACTTAAATTAGAACACGAAAGTGAACACGTTTTAGAACTCGATTTGCCAACCAAAAAACTATTTTCGAACCCAGAAATCCATACGGCAATAGTAATGTTTTTTCGAATAGACTCAGCCATAATTAGGAGCCAACCTTCTCCAAATTTTTAAGCATTTCGAGGAATTCCGTTTTTCCAATCTTTCCAACAGCGTAATCAAGTACCTTTCCCTCAGGATCGGTAAAAATTGTTATTGGCGTGCCTCCAATTTTATAATGCTTTACAATTTCGGCTGCATTGGGGTCGTTGATATTGATCATTACTGGTACAACTTGCGAATTGATTGCTTTCATGACTTCTTTATCCGCAAAAACTTCACGTTTCATAATTCGGCAGGGCACACACCACTCTCCAGTGAAAAATAAGAGCATGTTCTTGTTGGAATTATTGGCAAGTTCCTTTGCTGAGACCATATTGTCTACCCAGGCCACATCATTGGAAGGTACATAAAAGGAATACCATGCATAAGCAAGGGAAACCACAAGGAACGTGAGCCAGAACCATCTCTAAAACGGATGGGACTTCTTTTTTTTAATTTCTGGGGAATTGGTCGATGGATTGGCGGTGTCAATTTTTATTTGTTTCATTCGGGGTACTAATTTTAAGACTCTGTAAGCAATGGTTGGCTAAGGCATCAGTTTTGGGAAGGGGCTTGTGTAAGGTCTCCATTGTAGGATTACTTGGATTAAAGATAGGTAAAGAAAACCGACTTTCACGACAGCAGGTGATTTTTCGAAAGGTAAAACGATGTCTCCCTTCAAAAGTGATATAAATACTAGACGGTTTAAAGGCAATTAGGTGATTTATCCCTTGTATATAGCCTTTAAAGTGCTATTTTCGCCAGAATTAATTTTAAACCTTGAATCTATGAAAGAACTTTTAGAACAAATCAGCGCACAATTCGAAGCATTTTCAACTGATGCAGCAGCACAATTGGAAAATGGAAACAAAGCGGCAGGAACAAGAGCTCGTAAAGCAACTTTGGAAATGACGAAGTTAATGAAGGAGTTTCGTAAAGTGTCCTTAGAGGCTTCTAAGCAATAAGGTATCTTTAGATTAGTTGTTTTGCTGTAGTTGGTATCAACTTCGAGAACACACAAATAATAGAAAACAGCTCCATTTTTTGGAGCTGTTTTTATTTATATCATGAATTCTCAGGCTATTTAGGTTATTTCTCTTAATAATAAAACCAATCATAAATGGCTTTGCTTTTAGAGCTTTTGTATTCTCGAAAAAGGAATTAAACAAAACTGGGAAATTGTTTAAAGCAGCCCTTTTGCCTCCAAGGTTTCTTGCAGCTCGTCATGGTTCTTCCAAAACCGCTCGTCAATCTTTTTCATGACAGATCCATACTCAGGGTGCGCTTCCAAAGCTTGTAGTGCGGGGTCCAAGCGCATGAACAAGACAATCCAGTATTGAAAATGATCTTGTGTTGAGAAGGCCTTTAAATGCTCGATAGCGAGATCAAAATTACCTTCATGGGCATATTTTACAGCCAAACTAGCATCTTTGTAGATAGAAGCATCTTGTTCGCAATAGGCCGTATAAGAATCAAACAATCTGGAAGCTTCTTCCTTTTGGCCCATTTGTTCATAAGTAAAACCTATTTTGATGTCTTCTTGTGGGTAAATAGCCAAACCTCTGGCCTGCCTAATGGAGTCAAATTGTTTGTAGTAGTAATAAGCATTATCATAGTCTTTTTGGAAATAGTGCAACTTGGCTACTTCCTGTAAGATATCCAGTCGTGTTGTGTCCTTTTGATATTCTTTTTTAAGGGCATGAAGGGTCTCTTGGAGATTTTGGTTTTTGGCGTAAAGAATATAAGCCCTCAAATACGGGGAGTAAGGATTGTCGGGGAACAAGGCAAGGGATTGGTCAATATAGCTCAGTGCTTCGTCTGTAAATCCTGATTGCACAAGAGCATTGCTCAAATGCAGATAGATATAACTTTTGCCAATGGAATCATTGGCGGCAATATCCAGTTGAATACCTTTTAAGGCGTACTCCAGGTATTTTCCAGTATTGGGAATGTAATTGGCATACAGACCGGATAATAACTGCATCACAGCAGAAGAATTGGGATTGTACTCCAGCGCTTTTTCCAAATGGGGCACTGCCAAACGGTAATCGCCTATATGTTCATAGTATAGCGCTTTGGCGATTAGGCTTTCGGTGAGTTTGGAATCGTAGAGTAGTGCTTTATCTGCGTAGTTATTGATAAGTTCCGTATACTGTTTTTCTTTTTTGAACCAATCAAGATAATAGTAGGAAATGGCCAAATCGGCATAAGCCAAGGCAAACTTTGGGTCTTCCTCTAGCGCCTTTTCAAACAGAGGAATGGCCTCCAAAAGACCTTCGGTGGTTCTTCTAAAAAAAGGTTCTTGTGCCTGTAGGTAATAGTCATAGGCCACGAGATTATTGGTAGGTTTCTTGTCTATTTGCTCTAGCTCGGAAGGGGTGATGTTGGCTTGAATGGCATCGGCAATGGTTTTGGCAATTTCATTCTGTAAAGCAAAAATATCTACAATTTCATGACTGTACTGCTGGCCCCAAAGTCGGGTGTCCGTCGCGGCATCGATCAGCTGTATGTTCAACAATACTTGATCATCTATTTTTTGTCCGCTGCCTTCAACGATATAGTTCACATTCAATTCGGCAGCAATCTCCCCAATGTTTTTATTGGAATGTCTATATTTTTCCACCGAAGTCCTACTGATCACTCGCAGCGTACCTATTTTCTGAAGGTTGCCCAAAGCGGCCTCCATCAAGCCATTCACAAAGTATAAGTTGGTGGAATCGCTGCTTTCATTTTTAAAAGGAAGCACAGCAATCGATTTTTCCAAGTCTTGGTTGATTGGTCTTGTCTTTTCCTCTGAAGGCGTTGAAGGGATTAAAAGATAGGTGATAATTGCTAGTGCAATCACAGTTCCTACAATTGCAGGCCATTTGTAACGTCTGAAAAAGGTGGGAGAAATGGCTTTCTCTTGAACTTTGATCTCTTGGGTAATCTCCTCTGCTTGTTTGCCTACCTCACCGGGAGTAACACCGTATTGTTCTTTAAAGCATTTGATAAAATAGGAAGAGTTTCCAAATCCCACCTGAAAGGAAACTTCTGAAATAGTGAGGTCAGATTCCTTGAGTAGCTCCATGGCCTGTTCAAGACGCACCTGACGCATAAACTGGCTGGCCGAAAGATTTGTCTCCTTTTTACACTTCCTCAATAAATTCGACCGGCTCATATACATGGCAGATGCCAGTTCTGAGACTCCAAAGCTCTCATCACTTAAATGCTCAAGAATAATGGCTTTGGCCTGATCGGTAAATTTCAGTCCTTTTTGGTCTTGTGTCATGGTGGTTTGCTACTTACTGATACAAGCAAAGATAAACAATTACTTAGCACGGCATACGGCACAAATTGCGCCATAAATGGCATGCTTGCGTCATAAGTTGCATCCCTTCCGCTCCCTTTGCATACTTCGCTTCATGGGTTATTGGTCTTGCTTCAGCCTTTGCAGGACCTTTGTAATGTAAAATTTAATGTTCAACACAATTAAAAATTAAAATCATGAAAACAATGCAATTCAATTCCGTAAAACAGTTTAAGTATTTACTTCTTATTGCCGTATTGGTCCTTATGGCTTGTAAACAGGATAAAACCGAAACTTCTCAAGAAACAATGGCTAAAACGGAAGTTAAAGCTCCCAAGATTAAATTACAGGAGGCAGTTATTTCTGGAAATATGGATGCGGTACAGCAGCACATCAAATCAGGCTCTCCGTTAAATGAAAAAGATGCATTCAGTGGTGCCACTCCATTAATTTCGGCCATTACTTTTGGGAAGCAGCCTATTGCAAAAGAACTCATCCGGGCAGGGGCAGATCTTTCCATTAAAAACAACGACGGTTCAACAGCGCTTCATGTTGCTGCATTTTTCTGTCGTGTGGAAGCGGTAAAAATGCTATTGGATGCGGGAGCAGATAAAACCGTGAAAAACAACTTTGGGGCAACACCCCAAGAAACAGTTATGGGGCCATTTGAGGAGATAAAACCCTATTATGAAATGCTCCAGCAACAATTAGAACCATTGGGATTGACTCTGGACCTTTCTGAAATAGAAAAAACACGTCCAGTAATCGCTATAATGTTACAGTAAAAATTAAAGAATTAGAAATCATGAAAACAATTAGAAGATACGATATTGATTGGCTGAGGGTAATAGCCATAGCTTTACTTCTTATCTACCACATAGCCATCGTTTTCCAACCTTGGGCCTCGTTTATAGGGTTTGTAAGAAGTAAAACTCCTTTACAGGATTTATGGATTCCTATGACCATGTTGAATGTGTGGCGTATTCCATTTTTATTTTTCGTATCGGGCATGGGAATGTTCTTTGCTATGCGCAAACGGAATTGGAAACAACTTCTAGGTGAACGCTCCCGACGCATATTGTTGCCGTTTATTTTTGGGATTGTAGCAATTACCCCATTGCATATGTATGTATTTCAGATGTTTTACAAATTGCCATCGAGTTATTACCCGCATCAAGGACATCTATGGTTTTTAGGGAACATTTTTGTCTATGTACTGTTATTTTTGCCTGTTTTTTATATGATGAAGCACAGGGAAATGGTGGGGTTCAAGAGGGTGATGGAGAAGGTGATGTCAAACCCCTTAGGACCATTGGCTGTTTCTTTATTTTTTATGGTAGAAGGCCTGTTGGTAAAACCCCAGGTCTATGCCATGTACGCCGAAACCTGGCATGGCTTTTTCCTGGGGGCACTAGCCTTCTTTTTTGGATATCTGTTTGTGTATAGCGGTAGCAGTTTCTGGAATACGGTTAAAAAATGGAAATGGGGGTATCTAATTTTAGCACTGCTACTGTATGGGATAAGATATCTGAAATTTGAAATGGAAGCACCTAGTTACCTAATGGCCTTGGAATCTATTTCTTGGATTTTATGTCTCTTTGGAATAGGTTATCACTACTTAAATAAACCGAGTAGGGCTTTGTCGTATCTAAGTCAGGCCGCCTATCCTGTGTATATCATTCATATGGCGGTTTTATATTTGAGCTCTTTATGGATTTTGAAAATAGACATGTCTCCGTTCCTGCAATTTTTGGTGATTACAACTTTTACCTTTGTATTGTGTTTTGTTATCTATGAATTTGTTGTCAGGAGGCTAGGGGTGCTAAGACTTTTGTTTGGATTGAAGGTTAATTGATTTCAAGGAAATGAGGGTTTTTGAAATGCAATGAGTATGAGTTTGAAAGGGGTGAGGCATGATAAAGGTATTCCTAGTTGCCACATTGCTCTTGCGAAGAACTAATAATGTTGTCATACTCCGATTGGTTGATGTAAATGGGGGTATAAGTTCCTAATTGGGCTACAAAGCTTCGGAAATGATTGCGGGATCCACAGGCTAAATTGTCATAAACTTCCAGTAAGTCGGTTTTTGAAGTATGACTGACAAAGATACTGATGTCATTGATGTCCAAGTCTTCTATATTGGCGCCTACTTCAAGGGCTTTGCTTAAGGAAATATCGGAGATGGCAGTTAATTGATTGTAAAGTGACTGTAGTTCGCTATTTGAAAAGATGCCTACGGCATTATTGGTTACAGGATCGACAAGTTCATACTTGTTTAACAAGAATAAAACGCCATTCATGTGGGATTGCTCGCTGTTGGAAATATTGGAAAATATAATCTGGTTGTATAGGTTATAAGAATAGAGATACACATCCCTTGCTAACTTTTCTTCTTCCCTCAAAAATAGCAAATCGGCCTTTTCTTGGTCGCTTAAATAAGAAGCTTCATCCTTTTCGCAAGACGTAAGAAATGAAACCCCAATGACAAAAAGTAGTACAAACGTTTTCATATATAAATTTAAGAACCTTAATCCATTTCTTTGGTGACTAATGCTACATAGCAACTTTAGATTTGGGAAGATTTATATATAACGGTTCAGTTTAGGGTTGTGTTCAGCAACGTACATCTCTATAAGCCCAAATATTTCTTGTTGCCGTTCTTTTTGTTCAGAGTTTATGTCTTTAATTACATTTTTTATCAAGGAAGTATTTTGGCTATGTGGGTTTTTGGAAAGGAACTGCTTTAAGGATTTCCGTAGTATTTTATAATCGTGCCATTGGCCTATGTGTTCATTGAGTGACTTTATTTGGCTTCGAAGGGTAACCATTGCGTTGTTGGTATTTAATTCTTCTATAACAGCCAATATTTCCTGCATGGCTTTTAGTTGAATCCGAATTTTATGAAGTTTATGTTCGTTGAAAAGCAACCCCTTGGTTTTCGCGATTTTTTTGTTCCTTTTTTTAACATTGGCCAAAGCTTGTTTTAAAACAATGTCATCTGGAATCTTTATAATCGCCTTAAGCAACTTGGCATTCAATATTTCCAGTTTTTGGAGCTCAAATTTTTCGAGGGACTGTGTTAGTTTCTTGCTGTAGTTTTTTTCCTGTTTTATCAAGCTCTCCGTGTATTCCGATAAATTAATATCCTCAAATTGCTCTGTCATCAGTAGGTTTAACTGTGTTTCTCGCAACTTTCCAGCTGATCTAAATAAATTTTTAACCAATGAAAAATGCTTGGTTTTCTTCCATTTTTTATCACTAAGCATCTCGAGTAAACACCAAATGGCTTTGAGTTTTTTTACAGCCACTCTCATTTCGTGTATGGCCTCCATTTCCATACTTTCCTGCGCTTGATTAAAATACCTTAGAAAAGTGTCCGATTGGTTGTTGTAATATTGAATGAGCTTACTTTTATTCATTGCTATATTGCTGAAAGGTTGGTGAAACTTTGCCGTTACCACATTGTATGTTTAAAGATAGCTAAAGGAAACCAACTTTTGCATTTTCGAGTGGTTTTCTGGAAATGTGTAGGCAAAGCTAACTCGTGAAAGCAAAATCCTAAATTTTATGCCCTACACTAAATTTCTAACAGTTTTAAGGTAAAGGATAAGCGCATTACCCTTACAGAACGCGATTATTTAAACTTTTTAAGGAAAGCTGTAACAAAGAAATATAATTTGCGTTTGAACAAAAAAAAAGAATTAAGTTGCACAACATAATTCAGTGACGTCTACCTTTAATAAAGGAAAATTATGAAATACATCATTAGTTTTATTGTCCTTTTAAGCTTA
The DNA here is from genome assembly GCF_001975575.1 of Mangrovimonas sp. DI 80. Taxonomy (NCBI): domain Bacteria; kingdom Pseudomonadati; phylum Bacteroidota; class Flavobacteriia; order Flavobacteriales; family Flavobacteriaceae; genus Mangrovimonas; species Mangrovimonas sp. DI 80. The sequence goes on from NZ_MSDT01000006.1 coordinate 30,531, forward strand.
ACATCTACAAAATTACTCCCGGTTGAGACAGTAACAACCAATCCTGTTTGGGATGCCAAAAGTAGTGTTGAAAACTTGATTGAAAACGGAACAGTCTCTGGTGGGCCTGTAGAACTTGATTCATTAAATGAAGAGCAACTTCAAAAAGCAAAAAAAGTTCTTTGTAATATGAATTATATAGTTGAATTAACCGGAATCAATAAAGATAGATATCAAGAAGATCTTACTAAGATTGGTGTCTTCAATGGAACAAAAGAAGAATTCAAAGTTTTCTTCCCAGAATTCTTAAAAAAATACTCCGATCATTTTATTTGTCCAGAAAATAAACAGAGAAATATTCGTGCGGGTTATTTTTTAAAACAAACAGCCCAACTGGGAATTTTCAGTATTTTTGATAAAATTTTCTTCGAATATGAAGAAGGTGGAGTTGATTTCAATTCCTATGAAATAGTTGATGGAAAAAAAGAAACTCTTCTGGATTTTGTAGAAAAACTCATTGCTCAAAATTATGGGGAAAAAGCACAACTTGAATACCTTGCAGAGGTCATAAGAGATGAATATGGTGCAAAAAGAGGAAGTGAGTTGAAGGAAAACTGATTTTATAACTCCTGGTTAACTATTCAATTTTTTGATATTGATAATTTATTTAAAATTAGTTTAAATGTAAATGATTGTAAATTAATTGTTTAGATTGTTTTTAGCGTGATCGAATTGTATATTTGTATATAATTTAAACACTTGAAATCATGGCAATTAGATTCTCTCATAGCTGCGACCATTGCGCCAATATGGAAGCAACTCATATGTGTGCAGTGCATCATGTTAAAGTAAATCATGACTATACTTGTGATTCTTTCGATATGAAGCTGGCTTTAAAAGATGATACCAGTTGTGCAACGTGTTTGCGATTTTCAACACCAAGTTGCCCAAATCCAACAAAAGCTGCGCCAGACATGTTGTGTTCTCATTGGGGACCAAAAAATATTGCTTAATACTTTTGGGTTATAAAGCCTATGGTTTAGCTCCATTGGGTAGGGGGAATTGTCTGGTTTTATAAAATTTGCTTTGGTCAATTAGTAATGCTTACGCCATAATTTTTAACATCCTCAAGTTTATTCGATTAATAGAAAAAGCCACTTTCTTAAGAAAGCGGCTTTCATATTTATAAATGGAATGGTTTTGGGGCTATATATCAAAACGGTCGGCATTCATAACTTTCACCCAAGCATCCACAAAGTCTTTTACAAATTTCTCTTTGCTATCATCTTGGGCATACACTTCAGCATAGGCTCTTAAAATGGAATTGGAACCAAATACCAAGTCGATTCTTGTGGCTGTCCATTTGGTAACTCCAGATTTGCGATCACATATGTCGTAAACATTATTGCCAACAGGCTTCCATGTGTAGGCCATGTCGGTTAGGTTTACAAAGAAATCGTTGGTTAAAGCACCCGCATTATCGGTGAATACGCCATGTTTGGTGCCTCCGTAGTTGGTTCCCATAACACGCATACCACCTAATAATACAGTCATTTCAGGTGCGGTTAGTCCCATCAGTTGGGCACGGTCCAACAACATTTCTTCTGAACTGACCACATAGTCCTTTTTCTGCCAGTTTCTAAATCCATCAGCTAAAGGCTCCAAGGGCTCGAAAGAATCCACATCGGTCATCTCTTGAGAAGCATCGCCACGGCCAGGAGCAAATGGTATTGTTAGGTCCATGCCAGCATTTTTAATTGCTTTTTCTACACCAACATTACCTGTTAACACAATGGTATCGGCAACGCTAATTCCAAATTCAGCTGCAATTGGTTCCAATACAGATAAAACTTTGGCCAATCTTTCAGGTTCGTTTCCTTGCCAATCCTTTTGAGGGGCTAAACGAATGCGGGCTCCATTGGCACCACCTCTAAAATCAGACCCTCTATAGGTTCTTGCACTGTCCCAAGCGGTAGCAACCATTTCAGGAATGCTCAATCCCGAAGCAGCGATTTTAGCTTTCACAGCAGTCACATCATAATCGGATTTTCCTTTAGGAACAGGATCCTGCCAAATTAAATCTTCGGAAGGGATGTCCGGTCCAAACCAGCGATCTTTTGGTCCCATGTCACGGTGTGTCAGTTTAAACCACGCTCTGGCGAAGGCATCGGAAAAACCTTCAAAATCGTCTTTAAATTTTAATGAAATTTCTCTATAAATAGGATCCATTTTCATGGACATATCAGCATCGGTCATCATAGGATTGTGTCTGGTGGTCATGTCTTCCACATCCACAGGCATATCTTCTTCTTTGATACTTACCGGTTCCCATTGATGTGCTCCTGCGGGACTTTTTCTCAATTCCCATTCGTGGTTGAAAAGCATTTCAAAGAAACCGTTGTCCCATTTTGTAGGATAGGTAGTCCAAGCGCCTTCCAAGCCACTGGTTACGGAGTCTTTACCTACGCCTGTTCGTGTTGGGTTGGCCCATCCGAAACCTTGTGCTTCAACAGGAGCCGATTCGGGATCTGGTCCCAAAATACTGGCATCTCCATTTCCGTGAGTTTTTCCAACGGTATGTCCACCTGCGGTTAGTGCTACGGTTTCCTCATCATTCATGGCCATACGCTTAAAGGTTTCACGTACTTGGGCTCCCGTTTTTATTGGGTCGGGCTTACCATTGACCCCTTCTGGATTCACATAAATCAGTCCCATTTGAACTGCAGCCAGAGGGTTTTCCATAGTTTCTGGTTTGCCAACATCACCATAACGCTCGTCACTAGGTGCAAGCCATTCCTTTTCAGCTCCCCAATAGGTGTCTTTCTCTGGAGCCCAAATATCTTCGCGACCAAATGCAAAGCCATAGGTTTTTAATCCCATGCTTTCATAAGCGATGGTTCCTGCCAAAATGATTAAATCGGCCCAGCTTACTTTATTGCCATATTTTCTTTTGATAGGCCAAAGCAAGCGTCTGGCTTTATCCAAGCTCACGTTATCCGGCCAAGAATTAAGCGGTGCGAAGCGCTGATTTCCGGTTCCTCCGCCACCTCTACCATCGGCAATTCTATAAGATCCTGCAGCATGCCATGCCATACGGATCATCAATCCTCCATAGTGTCCCCAATCGGCAGGCCACCAATCTTGGGAATCGGTCATTAAATTGGTTACATCTTTCTTTAAAGCTTCTACATCGAGTGATTTTAAAGCTTCCTGATAATTAAAATCTTCTCCAAGTGGGTTAACTTTTGTGTCATGCTGACTTAGAATGTCTAAGTTTAATGAGTTAGGCCACCATTCCATAACTGAATCTTTCACTCCGGTGTTGGCACCGTGTACAAACGGACATTTTCCGCCTGTTGAACTTGAATTTTCCTTCATATTACTGGATTTAAAATGTTATAATGTCTGTAGTGTTTATGTAACACCTTTAAAATTAATGATTTTATAGGAGAATCATTTGGTTTTCTATTTCAATTAACTATTTGGTAATAGCAAAAATTTATTTCGCCATGGATTCTATTTGAGCTCGGATGGGGGAATTTGTTTTGTGAAACTGAATTTGGTTAGGCTATTAGCTAGGGTGTTAAAAAAAAAGGACGCCAATCTAGATTGGCGTCCTTTTTCGAAATTAAACAATTGTGTAATTAATCTTTAATTACCTTAAATGTTTTTACTTGATTTAAATGGGTTATTTCTACTAAATAAATGCCATTGCTTAAAGAAGACATATTAATCGTATTATTCTGAAAGCTTAAAAACATTTCTTTACCTAGGATGTTATATACTTTAATGCTAGATTGTTCAGGGGCATTTATATATAAATTGTCTTTAACTGGATTAGGATATACACTAAGTTGAGGAAGATTGTTAATGTCTTCGACAGATAAGGTCGCAGAAGAGTATTTAATGCTAGCGGCAAAGATGTTAACTATACCTCCTCCTGAATCTTTGGTGATATCTATTGATGAAATGGTCTTACTTTGGTTTGCAGCTTCCAGGTCTATTCCTAATTCATACAATCGCGGGTTGCCACTTGGGTTTTCGGTGTTGTTGTTAGACGTATTGATTCTTCCAAATCCAGATAAAGCAACAGGGAGCGTGTTTGAATTAAACCAATCAGGGACAGTTGAAGAAGAAAATGTTTGCGTTGAGTTATCATCAAAATGGATGGTTCCTGAGATCATACCTGAACCTGAACCAGCAGTAACCAATAGGAAAACCTTTTCTGCGGGATAAGCATTTGAAACGGTCAGAGTCTGTGCGACACCAGTGGCTACCATTCTTAAGGAATTATTCTCACTGTAGGAATTAAACTTATAAGTAAGGTTAGCGGTATTTTGACTGGATGCAGTTCCATTAATAGGAAGACCATAGGTTAAATCGCTGCTGCCTTCTGTTGCTTTAAAATCCTTGCTAAAAAACGCATAATCGGATCCATCGATATCCTGAGGAGCAGATACGGATGAGTCTCCAATGCCGTTGGCTATAACGTCGGCATTGAATCCTGCAAGATCTATAGGTGCATAACCTCCTCCAAAAGCAACAGGTCCTACCCAAGGGCTATAGTTTGTACCATCAGGACAAAGTGAGCGTACATAAAACTCTTGAAGATCTGTTGTTGAATTTGTAGCTTCATAAGTGGTTTCCGTTACCGTAACACCATTTGTTGCTCCATCAGGAGCATCCAAGTTCGCATTTTGAACTAATATTTCCCAGCTAGAAGCAGTAGCATCAGTCCAAGATAAAGTAGCCGTGGTTGGTGTTGTGCTAGCTGTTAAATCAGATGCGGTAACTTCACAAAGTGGAGCTCCTGATGTGGCTAAATCGTCTATATATAAATAGTACTCATTCTGTGAAGTTGCTTTTATGGCAAAATAAATGGTCTGTCCGATGTATGCGGAAAGATCATAAGTATATTCTGTATAGGAGGCTGGAGGAGCTACATTAGAAGCCAAAGTATTTGTAAAATCGGCTTCTTGGTTTCCAGTTGTAGAAACCATAACATCAAATTGTTCTATATAGTATGAGAGGTAACTTCTTGCCCAAAAGCTAATAATATCGCTTACATTAGCGGTAACAGTAAAAGCAGGTGTGATTAAATAATCGCTGTGTGCTGCACTGTTGTATCTTATTCTAGCAACTTTGGATCCACTATGTGAGTATGTTGTTGAGTTTTCAACAGTCCAAGTATTTGCGGAACCTCCGTTAATTACAGACCAACAGTTAGGGAAGCCTCCATTAGTGTCTTCAAATCCTTCATTAATTCCAGAAGCAGGAAGACATGTAGTTGTAAAAGTAGTTGTGGTCCATGTACTATAGCCATCAACAGTGCCACAATTAGCTCTAACATATACATCGTAAGAAGTATTATCTGTTAATTCAGAAAGACTTGAAGAATTAGTTGTTAAGGGTGTTCCTGAGCTAGGTTCTGGATCTCCTGCTGGGACATAGGTGAATTCCCAGTCAGTTGCTGTACCAGCATCCCAAGACACTTCTGCAGTAGAGGTAGTAATGGAAGAAACTGTAAGTCCTGTTGGAGCAACACAAGAAACAGGAGTGGAAAAATTAAAAGGACCTGTCCAATAGCTATAGCCTTCTGGGGAACAAACCGTTCTTACGTAAACATCATAAGAAGTATCAGGAGTTAAATCGGTAAAATTATAAGTGTTTGTTGCTGCATCAATACCCTCTGTAGGTTCAGCATCACCAGCAGGAACAATAGCAACCTCAAAAGTGTCATTAACATCATAAGCGTCCCAAGTTAGGTCTGCATCATAAGCTGTTACAGCTGTCAATGAAATATTTGAAGGGGAAGGACATGGCGCTGCTTTTTTTCCACTAACAGCAAATAAATTAAAAATAGTTTGGCTTGTAGTGTCATTATGGAAAGAGATTCCAGTAACATTCTTAGATTGATTTGCAATATCAATTGCGATTGCAAATTGGAAGATATAGGGCCCTCCAGAGGGTGTTCCAGAGAGAGTATTGTCACTTCTGTTTCCTCGACCAAGGTTAGTGACAATTCTGGTGCCGCTTCCATACCAATCTGGCGCAGTAAAAGAGAAAGCTTGTGTACTAGCATCATCAAAATTAATGGTTCCACTAACTGGGCTGGCACCACTACCTGAAGTTACCGCTAAATAAGCAACCTCTAGTTTTTCAGTTTCAGAAAAAGTAACTGAGCCACTAATAGGATTGCCCTCTTCTGGTTGTCCGGCTCCTGCTTGAGGATTATTGGAGCCAATTAGTCTAAGGGAGTTGTTGCCTGTGTAAGGTGCTAATTGATAAGGAATATCACCATAAGTGATTGCCCCGTCAATAGGAAGGCCATAGGTGCTTCCTACATCTTGAGTTATAAAGCAGTAGTTGCCTGTTAAGATGTCTACACTAGATGTAGTTGTTTCATCTAGACTGCTGGTTTCGGCCACAACATCTTCATTGAGGCCTGTAAGGGTAAATGAAACATAGTTTGTTTGTGCTTTGAATTGAAATGATAACAAGACAAAGCCTAGAAAAAGTAGAGTTTTTCTCATAAAAAATTAAGTTAAAAAGTTAATGTTTGTAGTATTATGTTTGTTATTGCGGCTAAAAATAAGGGTTTTATTATAAGTTTTGTAGGAAAAAAAAGATTATTTTTTTATCATTAAATAATTAGTAATTCAGTTCTAAATTTAAAGGCTGACATTGTCAATTTGATTGTTTTGAATAGTTGAAAATGTGAATAGTATGGTTAGGGGAGATAATGCTTTGGGAGCCTTGCCTCATGATTCATATAGATTGTTAGGGAAGCTTACAATTGTTCTTTTATTAATCATATTTTAGATGTCTTAACTGGATGAGAAGGCTAATGGATCAGGCCCTAAGGGAATATTTTTTTATCATAAAAACATCGAAGTGATAATTTTAAAAATGAATTGGATGTTTATTTTCATTTGATAGCTAAAGCTTTTTTAATAAAAATGTAACTTGCGGGCCTAAACGAGTAACAGTATTAAATTGTCTATAATTTAGATAGATATTAGTCCAATAATTATGAAGTATTTTTTTAAAACATTTATCATTTTAATAACAATTTTCATTGCAAAACCGCTGCAAGGGCAGAATTATAAAAATAATATTACTCAATATAAGGTAAAATTGAAAGGCCGGTCTGAGAAACTGATTGATTTAGGAGATGTGGTGTCGGCAGATTCAATGAATACTACCTTTAAGGCAAAAGGTTATGGTCCCGTGGACGTAAACCTTAAATCGATGAAAAAGAAAAAAATGAGTCCAGGTAATATATATGATCAAGTGTCTGAATCTACTGTAATAGTGTCTTCAGCGGGTAGATGTGGAGAGGTAAATGAACGTGGGGCTGAGTGTAAACGTATACATACGTATCCTGCTTCTGGATATATCATCGATTCAAAAGGTATCATAGTGACAAATTATCACGTTGTGAATGGATATGTTACAAAGTACAATACGACTTCCAGAGATGTTCTAGTTGTAATGTTGAAGGATGGGACAGTTTTTCCTGTAAAAGAGGTTTTGCTTGCAGACAAATCTAATGATTTGGCCATTATAAAAATTGATCCTAGGGGTGTGGAACTTCCCGCACTAAGAGTTGCAACCGAAGATGCAGAAATTGGAGATCCAGTGTATATAGTAAGCCATCCTAAAGGGTATTTTTATGCATTTTCTTCCGGGATGGTTACCGATAAATTTAGTGAAATCAATTTTGGGCAATATAGGAACTTGATGGCCATTTCAGCTGACTTTGCAGCTGGATCCAGTGGTGCGGCGATTATCGATCAATATGGCAATGTGATGGGGACTGTTACCTATACCAAAACTTTGCAACACTCCGATGACGATAGTAAAACACAAATGGTATTGAAAGCAATCATTCCTTCGTCAGTTCTTTTAAAGTTAATTAAAGAAGGAAACTAAAGACGAAATTTTTTGTAGTTCTAAAATAAAGGTGGGGACTTTTGTTCCCACCTTTATTTTAATCAAGTGATTTCTATGAGAGCATTATTTTAATCGATATAGTTTTTCGGGATTTAAATGGAATTCGTTCATATGCCATCTTAAGGTATTTACGTATTCTAAATTTAAGGAGTCAATTATATTTTTTGTCTCATATAAATCGGTGTTAAGCTCATAAAGTTCTTGCTTACCTGTTTTGCTGTTATAAATCAATTTATGTCGCTTATTGCCTTGGGTGTGTATGATGGCATAATCATTATTCTCTTGGTGGAATGTTAATTGTCTATTGGTTTCTTCGCTGAACAGTGAAATGCCTTCCCAAGATTCAGGGATTGGTAAGCCCAATCGGTCAACAATGGTTGGTGCGATATCCACTAAAGTTGCATAGCTTGTATTTTTATATTCAAGTTTTTCAGTATCATAGATCAAAATTGGACTTAAAATTTGATTAGTATAAATATTACGACCATGACCAAATAGGCCTCTTTCCCCTAAAGCTTCACCATGATCTCCCGTGATGACAACAATGCTGTTTTGTAAGTAGCCTTTTTTTGATAAAATGCTGAAAATATTCTTTAAAAAATTATCAGCCTGCAATACACCGTTGTCATACCTATTTATATAATTTTCAGCATCGAAAGTCGTTGTGCCCGCTGGGGTATATCTTTTGAATTTGTTCAGTCTAGTCCCTAGGTTATGGACAGACATGAGGTGAAAATGAAAGTAAGCAGGCGTATTGTTGTATAGACCTATGTTTTCAAGTCCTTCAAATAGTATTCGATCGTCATTTGGGTCTGAATATTTTTTGCTGACCGCCCCATCAAGGTAGTAATTGAAATCACTGTTCTTCCCATAAAAAGATTTTAATCCATAAAAATTAGTATGGTCCCCAGAAATAATAAAATTAAGATCGTATCCCTGGTCCTTTAAAAGTTGTTGCAATGAGAAGTTGTTATATCCCATATTGGCCCATATTTTAGACCTTAATATGGCATTGATACCAGAGAAGGACTCTCCGGAAACTGAGAAGGACAAGTCTATTTTGCGTAGGTTGCCAGAGGCATAAAGGCTATCTAAAAAAGGAGACGTCTCCCTTTGGTATCCAAAAAGGCTTAAGTGATCTGATCGAAGAGCATCTACGACAATTATGATGATGTTTTTTTTCTCAAAGTCAAGGTTTTCTGGGTACGCATGTCTTATTCCAATATCTTCATTGTCTACCGCAGAGATTCTCTTGTTAAAAGGATCGGTGTTTTTTAAGTATACGGAAACAAAGGGCTCTTCTACATTAAAAAGCAGAAACGGGATTTTTGGAAATGTAACTAGGACTATTCCCGATAAAAAACCGATAAACAGTAAAAAAACAACAATGTTATATCTAATAGCTTTAGGAGGATTGTTGAAATTATGTTTTTGAATGAATTTTTTAAGGTATAAAATCCCATGATAGATAAAATTGGTCATTAATAAAAATCCAATAAAAATTAATGCTGGTACAATAAATAATACGGTATAAAGTAAAATGGGATTTACAGAGAAGTTACTTATTAATTCATCCAGATGCTTTAGGTAGCCGAAAACAATTTGAGACGTAAAAATTTTTGAATTGAAATGTTCGCCTAAGAAGGCAAATAGATAAGCATAGTATAATAGAATATTCAAAATTCCAAATAAACTTGAAACGATATATTTTGAAATGTGCTGGTAATTAAAGAGTTTTCTGGAAAATACTATAAGACCTAAACCGATTAATGCCGAATTCAAGCAAAAGATGACCAATAAGTGCCCAATTATAATTTCTGGACTAAGAAGAAAAGATTGTTGAAATATTATAATTACGATCGCAGGAATAATTACTTGAAGGAAAAAAAACAGTAAAATTGGGATGTTTTTATTTTTTGCTTTCATATGATTAGGGAAGATCAGTTTTAGAAATAAATAGTTAGTCAATAGTTTTTTGGCAATGATAAATATACTCGGTAGGAAAACTTCGAAATTTTATGATCTCACAATCGTCAAATATTATTTGGAATTTCTTAAAGTTGAATTTTGTATATAAAACCTGACTGAAATAGGATCCGTATGGCAAAAAATTGTAGGCGTCTTGTATAATTCCCATTCCTTTTTCTTTAGAAAAAAAAGAGAATGGAATGGACGAAATAACACAGTCAATTTTAAGGTGTAAATGATTTATCATGTTTTCGGCCCCGTCATTTATTATGGTAAGTCTGTCGTCGGGAATTGATTTTCTAACATAATCACAAAATTCTCCATTGACTTCAAAAGCATACAAATTAGAATTAGGGGAAATTTTATCGAGTATTGCTTTTGTAATATTTCCATGTCCCATGCCAAATTCTACGACTGTAACATCCCTGTCTATTGGAATATGTTTACAAATTTCAATCTCAACCTTTCGACTTGTCTCAGTTATGGCACCTGTTATAAATAGGTTTTTTGAAAACTCTATGGAGGTTTTCAATTTTTGTTTCAAATTTTTTTTGTTGGTCATTTTAATTTGTGATTGATCAAGTAGAATCAAAATATGTTTAAAAGGTTGCTTTTAAAATATTTTTATTTATACCTGTCGGTTGGTTAGTATTGTGAGCAAAGTTTTGTGTAATCCTACTCTTTTAAAGAAGGCTAATCCCACCCCTCTAAACAATATCACATAGACTGCTTTTTGCGAAAAGTTTTAGGGTTTGAAAAGATCAATGGTAATTGGGGTAAATTAATATCAACTAGTATTTAATTAATTTTTGAATTTAAAAGTAGCCTTTTTCTAATTTTAGATATCTGCTGTATTCTTTAATTATGAGTTTAACGGTTGGTCTATTGTTAGATATTCTTTTTCAAATTTAAATGTTATTTATATATACCATCTAGTTTTATCATGAATTTTGAAAAATTTGTTTAGGATCTATAAAATTAGGATCTAAATTGTTTGTTGTTAGAATTTTTGGACCTTTTTTTTGATGCTTTTTTAATGTAAACAGTTGTATTTAAGGTGTTTGAGTTGAAATAAAAACTTAAAGCGCTCTTAAATTTTCTTAAATGAAATCGGGTTTATTTTCAATAATGTCAATACGGAAATGAGAGTGTTGACAAAGTTGAGGTAGGAGTGCCTTTTTTGTGCAGGAATGGTAGTTTTTAGGGGGTAAAATTGCATTCTTGTCAATTCTTCAAAAACTGCTTTTTATCATATTTTAAGCTCTGCTATGTCACGAAATTTGCCTCATAACAAATCAGTTAAGACAAAAACAGTTTAAACAGATATCATATGAATGTAGCAGAGTTAAAAAAAGAAGACCTAGGAATTAAAGAATTCCAAAACGGAGCTTGGACTAAGGCGATTAACGTACGTGATTTCGTAATTAAAAATCTTACTCCTTATTATGGAACCAGCGAATTTTTGGTAGGCCCGAGTGAGCGTACCCAAAAGCTTTGGGAAATTTGTAAGGACGCTACTAAAATTGAAAGAGAAAAAAATGGATTACACTCCGTAGATGTAGATACCATTTCGGGGATTGCAAACTTTGGAGCTGGATATATAGATAAGGACAATGAAGTAATCGTTGGTTTGCAAACGGACGCCCTATTGAAACGCGCCATGAAGCCTTTCGGGGGGTATAAAGTGGTGCAAAAAGCGTTGGAAGAGCATGGTTTACAACCTGCAAATCAAATTGACGAATTGTTCTCTAAGTATGTGAAAACCCATAACGATGGTGTTTTTGATGCTTATAATGATGAAATTAGAAAATATAGATCTCTGGGGCTATTAACTGGATTGCCGGATAATTATGCTCGTGGTAGAATTATTGGGGATTATCGTAGAGTAGCCTTATATGGAATTGATGCCTTAATAGCGGCTAAAAAAGAGGATTTGGCCAAGATTGGAGGGCCAATGACCGATGCGGTAATTCGTTTGAGAGAAGAAGTTTCTGAGCAAATCAGAGCTTTAAAGGATATGATTGCTATGGGACAAGCGTACGATTTGGATTTGAGTCGTCCTGCTGAAACTGCCCGTGAAGCTGTGCAGTGGACTTATATGGCTTACCTAGCTGCTGTAAAAGAGCAGGATGGAGCTGCCATGTCTTTGGGAAATGTGTCTACTTTCTTGGACATATACATTGAAAGAGATTTGAATGCGGGACTTATTACAGAAACCGAAGCGCAAGAGTATATTGATCAATTCGTGATGAAATTGCGTATGGTACGTCACTTAAGAATGTCAGCTTACGATGAAATCTTTGCGGGAGATCCAACTTGGGTAACTGAAGCCATTGGAGGAATGTTGCAGGACGGACGCACTAAGGTAACCAAAACAGCCTTCCGTTTCTTACATACCCTATACAACTTAGGTCCATCACCTGAACCGAATATTACTGTGTTATGGTCGCCAGAATTGCCAGAGAACTTTAGAAAATTCTGTGCAAAGGTGGCTATCGATACTTCTTCAATTCAATTTGAAAATGACGATTTAATGCGTGATTTACGCGGGTCTGACGATTACGGTATCGCTTGTTGTGTGTCTTACCAAGAATTAGGAAAACAAATCCAGTTCTTTGGAGCACGTACCAACTTGGCAAAAACCTTATTGTTGGCCTTAAATGGTGGTCGTTGTGAGGAAACCGGAACCTTAATGGTGGATGGCATCGAGCAAGATACAGATGAGTACTTGAACATAGATAAAGTAATGGCCAACTTCAAAATAGCGATGAAAGAAGTAGCACGTGTGTACAATGATTCTATGAACATTATCCATTACATGCACGACAAATATTACTATGAAAAAGCGCAAATGGCCTTAATTGATACCAACCCAGATATCAATATCGCTTATGGTATTGCAGGGCTATCAATTGTAGCGGATTCATTATCGGCTATTAAATATGCCAAAGTAAAACCAATTAGAAACGAAGAAGGCTTGACTGTTGATTTCGAAATTGAAGGGGAGTTCCCTAAATATGGAAACGACGATGATAGAGTTGATGTGTTTGCACACGATGCGGTACAAGACTTTAACGATGAGTTGAAACAATTGGAAGTTTACAAAAATGCGGAATCTACAATGTCTGTATTGACCATTACTTCTAACGTGGTGTACGGTAAGAAAACTGGTGCGACACCAGACGGTAGAGCAGCAGGTGTAGCATTTGCACCAGGAGCCAACCCAATGCACGGTCGTGATACCAATGGAGCGATTGCATCATTGAATTCCGTAGCAAAAATAGATTATAAAGATTCACAGGATGGTGTGTCCAATACCTTTTCCATTGTACCTAAATCTTTAGGGGCTACTGAAGAAGAGCGCATCAACAACTTGGTGGCAACCCTTACGGGATATTTCTCCAACGGAGCGCAGCACTTAAATGTGAATGTTTTAGATAAAGACACATTGCTAGACGCAATGGAACATCCAGAAAATCACCCACAATTAACCATTCGTGTTTCTGGATACGCGGTAAACTTTATTAGATTGACAAGAGAACAACAGATGGAAGTCATTTCCCGTTCGTTCCACCAATCTATGTAACAATAACTCTGCTGATTAAGTTCTGAGGTGTTCAAAAAATGGTACGAACATTCTAAAAGATGTGATACATTTTTTGGATGCCTCTTTTTTTAATTCTTAAATCCTATCAATGATGAAAACTCCAGATACTACCTTAAGTGTACATTCTATAGAGTCTTTTGGAACTCATGATGGACCAGGAATACGATTGGTAATCTTCCTGCAGGGTTGCAAACTGAAATGTCAATACTGCCACAATCCAGATACCATAGATACCCAAGGAGGTACAGAATATCAAATTGAAGATTTAGTACAACGTGCCATTCGCATGAAACCCTATTTTGGGGATCTTGGCGGTGTGACCGTTTCGGGTGGAGAACCGCTTCTGCAGGCCAAAGCCTTAATTCCGTTTTTTAAACGCTTAAAAGAAGAGGGAATTCATACCAATGTGGATACCAATGGGAGATTACTGAATCATCCTACTATGGAACTTCTCGATGATTATGCCGATTTGGTGATGCTGGATATCAAGCACATGACCGAAGAAGGCTTTCGAACCTTGGCGGGAGCCAAAAACAAGGAAACCACTTTTAACTTTGCGAAACACCGGGAGCAATCAGGCAAAGCTATGTGGTTGCGCTATGTGTTGATTCCTGGAATTACCAATACTCCTGAATTACTTCACGCTTTGGGAGACTATTTTAAAGCGTATAAAACCATTGAAAAAATAGAACTGCAGCCTTACCATAAATTGGGAATCCACAAATGGGAAGCTTTAGGTTGGGTGTATGAGCTTAAAGATGCTAGAGAGAATACCCAAGAAGAGATTGACGCAGCTGTAGCTATTCTGAAGGACTATTTTAAAGAAGTTAAAGTGAACTAAACCAAAACGAACTGATTAACTAACCATTATTGAATATGTTATTATGAATTCACCTAAAGAAGGGATAAAAATCATAAATGAAATAGCCTTGAATAAAGAAGGCTATACGGTAAGCAAAACATTGATTCTGGCATTCTTGGCTGGGGCCTATGTGGCTTTTGGAGGTCTATTGTCAATTATTGTTTCTGGAGGTTCTCCGGGAATAGCTGCTAGCAATCCTGGATTGGCGAGATTCCTGTTTGGGGCAGCATTCCCAATTGGCCTCATTTTGGTGGTTATTGTTGGTGCCGAACTTTTTACGGGTAACAATGCCTATTTTATTCCGAATATTTTAACCAAACGCCAACGGGTTTATGCCATGTTGAAGAATTGGGGATTGGTATACATTGGAAATTTTGTAGGGGCACTTTTTCTCGCTTATGTTATCACACATTTAACGCACTTGGTAAGTGATACGCCCTATATAGATATGGTTCGTAAAATTGCGGAGGGCAAAACCAGCCATTCATTTTTGGTCACCTTTATTAAGGGTATTGGAGCCAATTGGTTGGTGTGTCTGGCCATTTGGCAGGGGATTGCGGCAAAACATACCATTGGAAAAATTGTAGCTATTTGGATTCCTGTCATGGCCTTTGTCACTATGGGGTTTGAGCACAGTATTGCCAATATGTATTTCATTCCATTGGCTATTTTTGAAGGCGCCGATATTACTTGGAGTACTTTTTTTACGTCCAATTTAATTCCGGCCACCTTGGGTAATATTGTTGGCGGTGCTTTATTTGTAGGCACGCCTTACGGATACCTTTTTGGAAAAGCAGAAGATTGAAAGGTCTAATAATCGTTTGAACGGAGACCATAAAAAACTTTTTGAATTTTAGGATTCAAGGGACTTTTACTTAATTATTTGTCAAGATGTTTGGTCGCGGATTTCTTTAAGTATGCTTAACATTTCCTTAAAATGGAAAGCTTTAGCTTTTTCCTACTTTTGCACCTTTCGTAGAGGTCTAGGATGATGAGGGAAAGTGCAACTGAAATTGGGCTTGAGGAGATTAAAAAGTGATAAACAAATCAGAAACCTAAATACAAAAACATAGAATGAAATTAATCTTAAGTGTTATGGCTTTCTTGACAATTGGTTTTGGATATAGCCAGAAGTCAGAAACAAAAACAGTAAAGGAAACCAACAAGCCTTTAAATGTTATTTTGCTGATAGGAGACGGTATGGGATTGTCCCAAATGTCATCAGTGTTTTATTTCAAAAAGGACAGCATCAACCTTCCAAATTTTGAGCATGTTGGCTTGTTAAAGACCTCGTCTAGTTCGCATTTAATTACGGACTCTGCTGCTGGGGCGACAGCCTATGCATGTGGGGTGAAAACTTATAACGGTGCTATTGGAGTATTACAGGATACCACGGCAGCTGAAAATATGACTGAAGTACTGTCTAAAATGGGTTATAAAAACGGGTTGGTTGCAACATCTTCAATTACCCATGCTACCCCAGCGTCTTTCTTTGCTCATATGTCAAGCAGAAAAATGGACGAGGCCATTGCGGCGCAATTGCCAACTTCTAATATTGACTTTTTTGCAGCTGGAGGTTTGAAGTTCTTCAACAAGAGAAAAGACGGAGCGGATTATATAGCTGCGTTGGAAAAGAAGGGTTTTGAAATGGATACCGTGCAATTGGGAGATAAAAAACTTAAAAAGAACCGCAAATATGGGTATTTGTTGGCTGAAGATGGCATGCCTAAAATGACCGAAGGAAGAGGGGACTTTTTACAGGAAGGTACAGAAAAGGCCTTGAGTTATTTATCACAGACTTCTGGAGGATTCTTTTTAATGGTAGAAGGCTCACAAATTGATTGGGGAGGCCATGACAATGAGGCGCAGTACCTGATTGAAGAAATGAAGGATTTTGACAATGTGATTGGCGCTGTACTTGATTTTGCCAAAAAGGATGGAAATACATTGGTGTTAATGACTGCCGATCATGAGACGGGAGGATTTACACTAGCATCAAAAGAAGGCGATTATAATGCGGTAACGCCAACCTTCTCTACTGGAGGGCATTCTGGAACCATGGTACCTGTGTTGGCTTATGGTAAAGGAGCTGAAAATTTTGGAGGTATTTACGAAAACAATGAGTTGTACCATAAAATTTTGGCCTTGATCCAACAGGACAGAATTGTGGAGTAAATAATCAATAGAGATAAAATAAAAGCAGGTGCTTAGAAGTCCAATTTAGGATTTTTAAGCACTTGTTTTTTTATGTAAAAGGTTGAGGTCTAAAGTGAATTCTTATTGATGAAATCGTGGAACTTTGTTTTGTACTGCTCTGAAACGGTAATGCGTTGGTTGTTGATAATAATTTGGCTGCGCTCGATGGTTTCAATATTTTTTAAGGAGACAATATATGATCTGTGTACTCTCATAAAGTCTTCTTGCGGCAGTTCCTCCTCTAAGGATTTCAAACTCATTAGGGTGAGGATGGGTTTGGGAGTGTCTTTCATCCAAATTTTCACATAATCCTTTAAACCTTCAAAATACAAGACATTTTTTAGCTCAATACGCAACTGGCGGTATTCAGATTTTACAAAAATAAATTCCTTTTGAGGAGGTAAAGTCTCAATTGGAGTATTAGGGGTATCATGTCCTTTTGAAGGTTGCAACCTTAGTCTGGCCTTATTGGCTGCCGTTAAAAATTCGGCATAATCAAAGGGTTTTAGGAGATAGTCAATGGCATTTACTTTAAAACCTTCCAAAGCATACTGGTCGAAAGCAGTGGTGAAAATAATCCCTGTTTCTTTTGGAATCAATTTGGAAAGTTCCATGCCGGACAGGTCAGGCATTTGGATGTCCAGAAAGATAAGGTCGACTGTCGTTTGGTTTAAGAATTCCAGAGCATCGATGGCATTTCCAAACTTGCCTTGTAATTCCAAAAAGGGTGTTTTTTTAATGTATTCTTCTACCAATCCCAAGGCCATTGGTTCGTCATCAACGGTAATGCAAGTAAGTTTGTTGCTGCTCATTTCCTAGTGGTTTAAATCAATCTCCAAAACTGTGGTGTATGTATTGTCTTTTATTTCTGTGGTTAAGCTATGCTTTCCGGGATAGAGTAGTTCCAGTCGTTTTTTGAGGTTTTCCAAGCCAATACCAGAACCACTTTTGTCACTTTTTTCTTTAGGAAAGTTAGGGTTTTTTGAGACAAACAAAACCTTATTATTGTTAATATCCATGTTAAAAGATATGTCTCCTTCCTTATTGGCGGAAACCCCATGCTTAAAGGCGTTTTCTATTAAAGAAATGAATAATAAGGGAGCTATTTTGATGTTTTGGGAAACCACAGGGAAGGTGTAATTTACCTGGGTAGTTTCTGGAATCCTAATTTTCCCCAATTCAATATAACGCTTTATAAAATCAATTTCATGGGAGAGGCTTACAGATTCGGTTTTGGTATCATAAAGCAGGTATCTCATTAGTTTTGCCAATCCATGGAGGCTAGTTTTGGCCGTTTCGGGAGCGGTATCTACCAAGGCATAGATATTGTTTAGGCTGTTGAAGAAAAAATGAGGCTGCAACTGGTATTGCAAATGCTGAAGTTCGGAATGGAGTTTTACATTGTCGGCTTCGGTTTTTTCAAATTCTATTTTCATCCAACGTTCAGTGGTCTTTATGGCGATTGCGAATGCCAAAGGCAGTAAATAGGTGATAAATTGAAGGTAAAAGAACAAATCCTTTGGAGGTGGATTGTTCATATTCTCCATTTTCATAGGAGGCATGTCCCGCATGCCATCAAAAACCAAATGGTTTAGTTGAAATTGAAGCGCAACAAAGGCTATGATGCAAATCAGGTTGATGATACTGAATAGCCAAACCTTCTTTTTAAAAAGTAACCTATCGATTAGCCAAAGATAATTTAGGTAAAAGATAGAAGCAAAGACTGATAATTGCAGCCAAGTCCTAACCATGATGGCCCTGTCAAATTGATTTTGGCCCGAAGAGTTCGATAGCAGGTAAGGGGTGCTGAAGATGAACCCCCACACCAATACATGCGAAATAATGCTTACAGCTTTTCGGTTTTTATATTTTTTAAAGAAATCATTCATATCTCAAAGCTGTTATAGGGTCTAAAGCGGCTGCCTTTTTTGCGGGGTACCATCCAAAAAATATTCCAGTAACGGCACATACCACAAATGAAATGACTACGGAATAAGAGGTGATCACTGTTGGCCAACTTAAAATATTTTCAATAAAAAACGAAGCGGCCAAGCCTAAAAGCACTCCCAAAAGGCCTCCTGAAATACTGATCATGACGGCCTCAATTAAAAATTGAGTAAGGATGTCCCTCCCTTGTCCACCTACGGCCATTCGTAATCCAATTTCGCGGGTGCGTTCTTTTACCGATACGTACATAATATTCATAATGCCAATGCCGCCCACCAAAAGGGAAATTCCAGCTATGGCTACCAACAGGATGGTGAGTATGTCGTTTGTTGAGCTGAACATGGAAACCAATTCTTCCATAGAAAATACGTTAAAATCATCGTCGTCATTAGGGCCAATTTGGTGGGAACTTCTCAAAATGCTTGTAATTTCCTCTACAGCATCCTGAGCCTGTTCTTCACTTAGGGCCGAAGCGCTAATGGAATGTAGGTAATCTATGGCTAATATACGTTTTTGTACCGTGGTATAGGGTGCTATGATGACGTTATCCTGATCTTGCCCAAACGTGTTTTCTCCTTTTTGAGTCAACACCCCAATAACTTTCATAGGGATGTTGTTGAACCTAATGACTTTTCCAATAGGGTCTATACCCTCACTAAATAGATTGTCTACAACGGTTTGTCCTAATACTACAACTTTGGCGGCTGCTTTAACTTCAGCTTCTGTAAAGATGCTTCCTGTTTTTACTTCCCAAGATTTCACGGCTAGGTAATCTGGTAAAACGCCATAGATGGAAGTAGGCCAGTTATTGGTACCGTTTATGGACTGCCCGCTACCTTCTACCATGGGGGTTAGATAGGTGAGGAGTGTGCTGTTGTCCTTTAGATTCTGGAAGTCTTTTAAAGTCAAGGTTTGCATTTGTCCTGGATCCATTCGCACCCCTCCTCGCATTTCCGATCCTGGTCTGATGGTAATCATGTTTGAACCCATTTTTGCAATTTGACTTTTAATGCTTTGACTGGAGCCTTCCCCAATGGCCAACATGGCAATTACAGAGGCTACGCCAATAACAATTCCTAGCATGGTTAAAAAGGTTCTAACCTTATTTAGGATGATTGCTTTCCATGCAATTTTTAATAAATTAAATAGCTTCACCTTACAAGTTTTTTTGTTTACGAATTGTCTTCTTACTCATGCCTCTAACTGTTTCACTCTGTTTCATGGTCTTCTTTTGGCAAAAGCGATAACATTTCTCTGGCGTCCTTCACATTGCTGTTTAGGGCGTCCTTTATAATTTTTCCGTCTTTTAAGACAATGGTACGTTGACTGAACTCTGCAATATCTGGTTCGTGGGTTACAAAAACGATGGTTTTTCCTTGACGGTTTAGGTCTTGAAAAAGGGCCATGATTTCATAGGACGTTCTTGTGTCTAAATTTCCGGTAGCTTCGTCTGCCAATATCACCACAGGATTGTTCACTAAAGCTCGTGCAATGGCTACCCGCTGTTGTTGCCCTCCCGATAACTGCGCAGGTGTATGGTACATTCTCTCCTGTAGTCCCACTTTTTTTAAGGCCGAAATGGCACTTTCTTTTCGTTCTGCACTGGAAACCGAGCTGTTATACATTAGGGGTAATTCTACATTTTCCAAGGCAGTAGTTCTAGCCAATAGATTATACGATTGAAATATAAATCCAATCTTGTGGTTCCTGATTTTCGCCAATTGGTTTTTGCTCATTTCGTTTGTGAGCATGCCATCTAGCCCGTAGTCGCCTGCTGATGGTTTATCCAAACAGCCCAAAATATTTAACATGGTGCTTTTGCCGGATCCACTAGAACCCATAATGGTCACAAATTCCCCTTCCTTAATATAGAAAGAGATGCCTTTTAAGGCATGAACGACCTCGTTACCCATCACAAAACTTCTTTTCAAATCTTCTATTTCAATGATTCTTTTCTGCATGTTACGGGTATTGGTTTTAACCTTGGTTTCTACAAATGTTTCCATGTTATTGGGGATTTATTTTTTCTTTCCAGGAGGTTTCGGCATAAATGGGCTGCTGTTTTCTTCTGGCATTGGAGCCGCTTCTTCTGTCAACCCGATGGCTTTTAAACTGTATACCAAATTGTCTCCAGGCTCAAGCCCTTTCAAGATTTGTACATGTATGCCGTCACTGGCTCCCAAGGTTATTGGGGTAGGTGTAATATCCCCATTGGCTTTATAGACCCAAACCATGGAGCCTTCGGTTTCTGCGGGTGGTGGTCCTTGAGGTGCTGCCTTCTCAATGTTGTTTTCTTCTAGAAAACGGTGAAGGGTTTCCATGTTGGGCTTGAAGTTGATAGCTTTTGCTTCGGCAGTAAGCACATCTTTAAGTTCCAAGGTGTAAATGGACACCGAAGCCGTTAGACCTGGTTTCAATTTAAGATCAGGGTTATTGGCTCTGATGACCACGGTATAGGTGACCACGTTTGAAGTTGTGGTCGGGTTTAAACGTACCTGTGTAACGACGCCCTTGAAGATGTCATCTTGGTAGGCATCAACTGTAAAAGTCACGCTTTGTCCTTCTTTTACCTGTCCTATGTCGGCTTCATCTACATTGGCTTCTACCTGCATTTCTTCAAGGTTTTTGGCAATGGTAAATAGGGTTGGGGTGCTATAACTGGCCGCTACGGTTTGTCCTTCGTCCACATCGCGGGACAAAACCACGCCATCAATAGGCGAATAGATATTGGCGAAACCAAGATCGGTTTGTGCGCGGTTCAATTCAGATTGACGTTGTGTTACTGTACTATTGGCTGTGTTGAGTTTGTAGAGCGCTTCATCGTAATCGGATTTACTTATCACCTTGCTGTCGTAGAGTTGCTTTTGACGGTCAAAGATGGTCTGTAAATAATTCTTTTCATTAAGAGCATTGTCGTAAAGTGCTCTGCTCTGTACCACGGCAGCTTTCAGGTTGGTTTTGTCCAATTCGGCTATGAGCTGTCCTTCGGTTACCTCACTGTTATAATCTACATAAATCTTCTCTACAACTCCCGAAACTTGGGTTCCCACTTCCACTTGGGTGATAGGGGCAACCGTTCCAGTGGCAGTGACTGTGGTAATGACATCTCCTTTGGAAATAGCCACTGTTTTAACCTCTACCTTAGAGGTTTTGCTGCTGCTTAAAAAACTATAGCCTAGAGCGGAGGCTCCTAGAATTCCTATAGTGATTGCGATTATTTTTAAAGTTTTGCTTTTCATTGTTTTTAAATTTCAATGGCGTTTCCTTGGTAAAATTGAAGGAGTTGGTAATACAAAATGTTTAGATACTTGGCTTTGATATAATCGAGCTGGGCATTGGTGTAGTTGTTTTGGCTAACCACGAGGTCTAACGTGTTTAGTGCATTCAATTCAAACTTCTTTTTGGCCAGTTTATAGGATTCCTCGGCGGCATCCTTTGCGGCACCTGCCGCCAATAATTGTTCCTGAGAAGCTATTGAATTCTGCCAAGCAGTATCTACTTTTTTGTACAAATCCTTTTTGGCATTTTGCAATTCCAAGTCGGTTTGCTCGGCATTGATTTTTGCCAGTTTAATTTCGGTTTTGGTTTGATTTTTATTGAATATGGGGATGTTAAGTGACAGCCCGATTCTTTGGTTAAAGTTGACATTGATTTGGTCAACGAAATTCAATTCTTGGGTGCTGGTAAATCCAGACCCCAAACTTCCATTTAGGTAGAGCGATGGGAGGTTATCACTTTTGGCAATCTCAATATCCTTTTCGCTGATGGCCTTATTTAATTCCGTGGCTTTTATTTCAGGAAGGATGCTTAAAGCCTTTTTGTAGACTTCTATTTTGTCCAATTGCGTCTCGACCATCTCATTGATGTTGTCAGGTGTTTCTATGGCAAATTCAGTTTCCGGGTCCAATTCCAAAAGCTGTTTAAGAGTTGTAATTTGCTGGGCATAGTTGTTTTTTGCTGTAATCAAATCGTATTTTTTGGTAGCCGCTTGGGAAGTGGCATCGGTGTAATCTTGCATGGGAATGCTTCCTGCATCAAGTTTGGCCTTGGCCAATGTGGCTTCTTGTAGAGATGCTTCTAGATTGTTTTCGGCTATGGCAATGCCTTCCTGCATGTACAGTGCCTGTAAATAAGCTTCGGTAACCTGAAGGGTAATATTGTTTTGGGTTTCTTCCACATACAGGGTGTTTTGCTCAAAAATCAATTGTTGTTGCTTTTGCTGTTTATTGAGTTTGCTACCTTCATAAACTGTCAGGGAGGAGTTGATTCCAAAACTGGAGGAGTGGATTTGCTTCGTGACATAATCGCTGGTAATAGGGTCGATGCTATTTCCGTTGGATAGGGTTTGGGAAGCGCTTCCTGTTACATTTGGGAGTTTGTTGTATTTGGACTGGTCGTAGTTCAATTGTGCTTTGTCTTGACTGTATAGAGCATCCTTCACCGATATATTATGGGTGGTTGCATAGGCTATACATTCTTCGAGGCTCCATTTTTTTACTATTTCTTGAGCATGTTCCTGAGCCCGACCAATAGTTGTAAGGAGTACAATTAGTATTGAAAAATATATTTTCATTTTATGAGATACTTTCTTGAGTGTAAAATTCAACAGAATTATAATGTTTTAAAAACCAAATAGATATACCCGAAGTTTTACTAGACGTTTCCCTAGTATTTAAGGACTAAGAAGTTTTTGTAGGATGTTACTTAAATTGACCTATTCTGTCTAGTAAAGAGGGTTTAAAACTGTCGCTTACAGGAAGGTAGATGTCATTCAGTTTGACCTTCTTTTTCTGTATGGCGGTTATTCTTGTAATGTTTACCAAAAAACTAGGGTGTATCCTGACAAATTTTGCGGTATCCAGTTTTTCTTCAAGCGCGGTAATTTTCATTAGGGTTCTCACGGGAGGTGTATTTACCATATGAATTCTTAAAGCGCCTTGCATACCCTGTATATAAGTGATGTCGTCAATGCTCACTTGATAGGCCTCATGGCCATATTTCACCATAATAGCTTTTGATGAAGTAAGGGAAGTGCCATCGGTAGGGAAGATGTTGGTTTCCATCAAGGCACTGAAGTCCAAAATTTTTAAGGCTTTTTTTGTAACGGTTTTGACAGTTTGGGCTGTGATGGGACCTTGAATGGATTCTATCGTTTTTAATCCTTTAATACGAGTAAGGGCCGCATTGGTTTTGCTGCGGAACACGAACATTGGATTGCCCTTTAAGTGTTGGGTAAACTTTGTTGGGTTTGCTTCCAAAAGGCCTATGTTGCAAAATACCAATACAGTTTTAAACGAATTTATAGTATCGATAGCTTCTAGAGGATTTTTATAACTCCCCATCCAGTTTAAATCGTCATTTTCGTAACAATAGCGCTGAAGGGCGTTTAAATACTTTGGGTTGCTTTCTATGATGATACAATTGATTTTCATTTTTCAACGTACTTCTGATTTGTATTAAAATGAATATTTACGGGACTTTCACTAATTGGATATTGTTCTCGTTAAAGTCCTTTGGGCTCAGTGAAGGGTTCTGGCCTTTGCTTAGAAGTTCCATTACTTTTGAACCAGCCTTTTCGGCATCCTTTTGGGTTGAAAACTGAAACTTTCCATCCAAGGCAGGAACGTATTCTTGTTTGATAAGCAGTTGTTGCGAATGATAGATGTTATAAATCCATCCGCCTTGCTCACTTTTTTGAGTAACCACATGGTACCCTTTTTTTTCAATGAAAGAATCTTGTTGTAGGCCATTTGAATAAATGACCGAAAGGCTTAGTATTGTTGCCAAAACTAAACCTATCCCAATGGTTTTGATATTTAGATGCTTCATCTCTTTTCTTATTAAATCCCCAAAGTTTAAAGCGATAAGTCAATCACTTTAAACCTTTATGGGAGTTATCACATTTTATTAATCATCGGTATCTTGAACCTCTGTAGGGAAGTATTCGTAGTTGTCATCCAAATACAGACTGCCGCTTTTTCCTAAAGCGATAAAGGCTCTACTGCCATTACTAAATGCGATGGAACCTTGTCTTGAAACACCTTCAAAGTTGGCTTTTTCTTCCCAACTATCTTTCGAAGGATCGTATTCCCAAATGGAGTTGTCTACATAAGAACTGTACACGCCCAATCCGAAATACCCCTTGCCATTCATTGAAAATCCTACGCCGTTGTTTCTAATAATGCTGTAATCGTCATCTTCGTCCAGGTCCTCAAGTTGGGTCCATGTTTCAGTATCTAGGTTGAAAGCCCAAAAGTCGGTTTGGTTGATTCCGTTGGAAACACCAGTTCCTAAATACACGGTATTGTCGATTGTGAAGGTTGAAGCTTCGCGACGTTTTTCGCCTCCAAACCCAGTTTGAAGACTCCAAGTGTCTGTAGAAGGCTCGTATTTCCAAAAGTCTTTTTTATCGTTTTGTCCATCGTATCCTGTACCTACGTATCCAGCAGTTTCAGAGCTGAAGGCCACGGCGCCACGTCTGGTTCCTCCACCAAAATCGGCAATGCTAGCCCAGGTATTTGCTTGTGGGTCGTAGCTGTAAAAATCACCCAGTTCGTCATTGGTCTCGCCGTCATATCCCAAACCAACATATCCTTTGTTATTGACATTGAATGCCACTGCGTAACTTCTGGCTACTCCAGGAAGGTCGGATAATTGATACCAATAATTGCCGTCGAAATCATAAGCCCAAAAATCGTTCAGGTAATCATCGCCATCGTACCCAGTTCCCATATAGCCAATGTTGTCTATGGTGAAAGCCACGGCATTGCTTCTTGGGACACCATCAAAAACGGAAACTTCTATCCAATCTCCGTAATCGTCGTCATCTTCATCGTCTGAGCTACAGGACATGGTGAGGCAGGCCATGGAAATGGCTATTATTTTGATGGCCTCAAAGCGGAATTTTAATCTAAATAAATCTGTCATTTTTCTGTTGTTTTTATGTTATTGTCTAATTGAAACTTTATCCCAAAATGTATGGAAAGGGAGTTGTTGCTGTTAAGTGGATACAATGACTTCCCGTTTTGGGAGTTTATCTCCAGGCTAGTATTTGTATGGTATCCTGCCCCTATGTAGACGCGGTAATATTCGTGTAAAGCGGTTGAATAGTTTAGCTCAAATTTGGTACTGCGATATTCCAGTTTGCTGTTCGTTATTGCTTCTCCGTTACTAAAAAGATAGGCGTTGCTAGGGTTGTTTATATAATCCCCGTCCTGCTGTGCTGTAAACGACCATTCGTTTTTCCAAGAAGGCTTGTACTTAATGAAGCTTTGTGGAAACCCAATTTGATAGCTCCATTTTGTCCCTAGTGTACTTTTGTATGAAATGATTGGGTAGAGGTTAGGGGCACCAAAAAGGGGTCCGTAGCCTAAACCAAATTCCACTTGTCCCTCAATAGATTTTAGTTTTTTTGAGAATGTACTTTTGGTATTGAAAATCACATCTTCCAATGAAGGGGAGGCATTTAAGGTGCTGGAAAGGGTTGGGCTTAGGGATATTTGCCATTGCCATTGGTTGCCAAATGTTAAGCCGTAGGCTGCGTTTAGTGTAATCAGGTGGTTTTGTTCAAAGGCATTTACTAGGGGCTCATCTTCTGCAAAACTGTTAAAGATGACACCGTAATTGTAATATCCCAAGCCAAAATTCAGGGACGATGCACCAATTCCAATAGTCTGCTCAACCTCACATCCAATGATGGTTAGTTGTTGCTCACCTAAACTTGGAACAATTTCATAGCTGAAATCTCCCTTCAGTTGACTGTTTGGGGGGGCTTCCGTTGTTTGGCTGTATAGGTTGCTGAGGCACCAAAATGCGCACAGCATAAGTAAGATTCTCCTTTTCATCGTCGCAAACGTAGATTGCAACTTTCTATCCTTTCATATTTAATATACAAACAATGGAATCATACGGTTAAAGCCTTCTATTTTGTCTACAAACAAAGTTTTGGACAATCGTAGTGAGAATTTAGGCTTATATAGATAAAAACCGTCCGTGTGTATAGTCTTGACTATTTGCACTTTCAAAACCTCTTTTATTTGCTTCATATCTAAAAAAATGTAGCTATGAAGTCATTTCTGTGCATACTTATTGTAGCATTGACATTGGGGGCCTGTTCCTCACCTTATGAGGGGGATTATTTTCTGGTGGACGGTGATTATTTGGAATCGGGGACCAAAATTATGGTCATTGATACGTTTACGGTAAAGCTGTCCAATTTTAAGATTGACAGCATTGTCACCTCTGGAACCGATCGTTTGTTGTTTGGACAATATGATGATGAATATTTTGGAAGGGTTCGCGCCGAATCTTTCTTTCAAATGTACCCTTCTAGCTATTCCATTACAGATGGAGCAACCTTGGACAGTGTGGCTTTGATTTTGGGTTACGATAAATATTATTACGGAGATACGCTTCAACCGGTTACGCTAAACATTCATAAAGTCATTGAAAAGGTAAAACCAGCAAATGATGACTTCTACAATACCAGTTCCATTGCTTACAACCAGACACCAATAACGCAGGTAACAGTGGCTCCAAGACCACTATCTGGCGATTCTATTCATGTGACTCTGCCAAACAGTTTTGGTGCAGCTATTTTTAATGCTATTGAAGAAAATCAAATTGATGAGTTCTCCGATTTTGAGGAAGTCTTCAAGGGGCTTACAATTCAGCCTGAATTGGAGAGTAATACCTCTATTTTGGGGATTTCCAAAAGTACAGACGATACCTATTTACGTTTTTATTATTCGCTAGGTGGTGAGGTAGGTGAGGATTCCTATACGTTCGATCTTAAATTGAGCCAAGGCGATGTGTCTTCTTACAATAAAATTTCCTCTACCAATAGTAGCGAATGTCTATCGCAAATGATAGATCAAGATTTGAGTATTGCGACTTCCGAATGCGATTTTCGTGGAGTGATGCAGTCGGGAACGGGGTATACCTTTAGAATCGATTTTCCAACCTTGAAAAACCTTTATGATTGGCCGGTAAAAGGAACTGTGTTGAGTGCCGATTTAACCTTTACACCCGATTGGGGAACCTATAATGAACCCTTTCATTTACAGGATTCCTTGATTGTTTCAAAAATTAGAGCGAAGAATAACATTACCGGTCAATTGGATAATGGTGAAGATTATATCTATGCCAACCGAGTGGAAGGCGCATCGGAATTTGAACTGACTTCCTATAACGTGGCTTTGGATGGTTATGTGGATGATTTACTCGATCCAGATACCCAAGATACCAATGAGGGCTTGACCTTTTATCCGGAGCTGTTCAATGCTATGGTGGACAGAATGATTATTGATGATGATCCAGATTCTGAATACCGTCCCAAATTAAAAATTGTTTATGCCATTTATGATGTTGAAAATTAAAACCTATAAGTTGTATGGGGCATTTTTGCTAGTGTTTTTAGCATCCATGTCTTTGTATTCGCAATCGGCCACTTCCAACGGGTCCCCTTATTCTTTATATGGATTGGGATACTACAACCCCAATAGCATTGGGCTGGCGCCAAGTATGTCGCAAAGTGGGTTGGCTTGGAACAATCCTTATTTTATAAACGACCTGAATCCGGCAACACTCAGTGGTTTGTATTCTGATATATTTATTTTGGATGCCGGGGTGAATGTGTCCATCAATGAGTTGTCTAATTCAGGAAATAGCAAAACCTTTCTTCAGTCTAATTTGTCGCATTTTTCGTTGGCTACCAAGTTGAATAAGAAGTCAGGGGTTAGTTTGTCATTGCTTCCGGCAACTTCTGTGGGTTACTCGTTTATTAGTGAACCGCTAGCGGTAGAAGGGGCTAACGAAGAATATAGAAATCTGTTTATTGGTTCCGGTGGAATTAATGAACTTAAATTCAGCTATGGCTACCAAATAGGTACTAATATTAATTTAGGGATTACAACTTCCTATCTGTTCGGGAAGATTGAACAATCCAGATATTCTGCAACATCTGTATCGGAATTGGCTATTGAAGAAGACTATTATTACAATGGTGTCAAGTTAGGACTTGGTGGAACGGCCAATATCAGTAAAGATTTAACTTTTGGTGCCATTGTCAACTTTCCTACGAAGGTCAACGCAAAGAAAAACATTGACGTCTATAAAACCACCGATGGAATTTCAAGTGTGGTAGAGGATGAAAATGATGTGGGAGCCGATAATTTTTATATGCCATTGCATGTTGGAACAGGGCTAACGTATTCCTTAAAATCGGACTTTTTGTTTAATCTGGATTTCAACCATAAGTTTTGGGACGCCACAGACCAAAAGGATAATCTTGGAACCTTTGTGGACCAGAGTATTTATAGTTTGGGTATGCAATATAAAAACTCCAATCCCAATAAGTATTGGGAGTATTTCAGTTTTAGGTCTAGTGTGAAATACGATTCCGGTTATTTGATGATTGATGATATGCGAATGGACAACTTTGAAGCCACCATGGGTGTTGGGATTCCTTTGGGCCGTAATTTTTCTTCATTGAACATTTCTTATTCTAGGCGTTTTACCTCTGGAGCAGCAAGTAACTCCGTAATTCAGGAGAACTTAAATACCATCAATATAGGGTTGTCCCTATCAGATATTTGGTATCAAAAGCTGAAGTACAAATAGGGGGGCTTAGGTTTTTGTCAAGTTTAATTTTAACACATCATCAATATTATGAACAAACTTTATGTAGTGTCATTGAGTATTTTCTTTGCCTTGAGTATGCAGGGTTGGGCTCAAAATAATTCAGCAGTAAAAAAGGCGAAGCAACCGAATCTTGATTCAGCAGTACGATGTTATTCGGATGAGTACAATACCATCATCCGTAATGAACATCCCAATATGATGGGGAGCAAAAGCTTTGAAAATAACCTCAAGCAGACTTTGGAAGGCATAAAATCCCAAAAGAGCAGTGCTACTACAGACGATGTTATAGTCATTCCTGTGGTAGTTCATGTGTTGCACAATGGAGAGGTTATCGGTGTAGGACCCAATATCACGGAAGCTCAAGTGCTGTCGCAAATTACAGTGCTTAATGAAGATTATAGACGTATGATGGGCACACCTGGATATAATACCAATGAAGATGGTGCTGATGTGGAGGTGGAATTTGTTTTGGCGCAACAAACACCAGAGGGTTGTCCAACTAATGGAATAGATAGGGTGAATATTTGTATGGATGGCGTAGGTTATAGCGAAATGCAAAGTCAAAAGACGCAAACCTATTGGGATTCTGCAAACTATTTAAACATGTGGTCAGCCAAATTTATAGATGATTTGGAGGGCATCTTGGGCTATGCGCAATTTCCAGGAGGCACTGCCAGTACCGATGGGGTTGCCTCCAATTACACCACCTTTGGAAGCTCCGATTATGATGACGGTACTTTCAGTCTTTCCGCGCCGTACGATAAGGGGCGAACCATGACCCATGAGGTTGGGCATTTTTTAGGTCTTTACCACACCTTCCAAGGAGGTTGTGATGATGAGGATTATTGCGATGATACGCCTGCGGTGGAAGAAGCTAATTATGGGTGTCCAACGAGTAATTTATCCTGCGGAACTTATGACATGGTGGAAAACTTTATGGACTACATTAATGACGAGTGTATGAATGTTTTTACTAACGACCAAAAAGCGAGAATTCTTGCCGTACTCAGTACGTCAACAAATAGAGCTTCCTTGGAAGATTCTTTTGCCTTGAATGCTCCAACGGAAGTCACTTCCGATCCTGCTGTGGCAATTGAAGAGCTGCAAATTGGTTGTGGAACGTCCATTACTCCCGTAGTAACTCTTTCCAATTGGGGAACCCAGCCATTAACGACTGTAACCTTTCAATATGATATAGACAGTGGAACTCCAATAACTTATAATTGGTCTGGGAACTTGGAGGCTCAATCCAGTATTCAAGTTGTTTTGGAGGCTATGGAAACAACAGCGGGAGATCACAGTTTTAATGTTTCAGTGGCTAATAGCCTTAATGCGCGGACATGTAATGATGGTGATAGTACCTGCTTTAGTGTTAATGATGCATTGCAGATAGCTGCTTCACAAATAAATTTGACTTTGACTTTGGATATTTATGGTTCTGAAACTACTTGGTCTCTTCAGGACAGTGAAGGAAATATGCTGTATTCGGGTGGTCCTTATACCGATGGGAATTTAGGAACTGTATTTAGTGAGATCTTTAACTTGTCTGGTGAGGATTGCTATCTTTTCACCATTAATGATACTTATGGAGATGGTATTTGTTGTGACTTAGGAAAAGGATCTTATCAACTAGCAGATGGAGAAGGAAATATTTTAGT
The DNA here is from genome assembly GCF_001975575.1 of Mangrovimonas sp. DI 80. Taxonomy (NCBI): domain Bacteria; kingdom Pseudomonadati; phylum Bacteroidota; class Flavobacteriia; order Flavobacteriales; family Flavobacteriaceae; genus Mangrovimonas; species Mangrovimonas sp. DI 80. The sequence goes on from NZ_MSDT01000006.1 coordinate 61,345, forward strand.
AGAAGGGGGAGAATTTCAAAATGCAGAATCTGTAACCATTCATTATGCCACACTTGGTACTGAGGATTATTTTATGGACGCAGATTTGAAAGTCTATCCAAATCCTGCTACAGATATCTTGAAGGTTAAGATGAGCAACAATAATTTGCCTGATAGTTATGAAATATACAATGCGCTTGGTCAAAAAATAAATGGGAGAGAAATAAGTTTAGACGAAGATTTAAATATCAATGTCAGTTCTTGTGCTCGAGGATTATATTTTTTAAAATTGAATAAAGGAAATGAAACCATATATGTTCAATTTTTGAAAAACTAATGGTTTGGTGATTTGTTGTTATTAAAAAAACTTTTGGTTGAGTTTAATTTAGTTTTTTGAATCCAAAAAGTGTCCTGTTACGTGTGGGCCAATTTTTTAAGCATGGTCAAAATTGTTGGTCATGCTTTTTTTGTTTTTAAAGAGTTGGTAATTTATTTATGGAGAGATTTTTGGTGTTGATTTGCGATATAGAATTCGTTCAAATAGCTTCTTTAATTCATTAAATAGAATTAACTTTAATGGGGATTAAATTATGATATTTTAATCTAAATGTTCTAACAATTATTATATTGTGTTTTTATAATGGAATTATTGTTGAGTTCTTAATTTTTTTTGGTTTTGGGTTATGTGTGGAGAGAAAATTACTTGGGCTATTTTCTTTAGTGGAGGAGGGCGTAGTGCAAAAGATTGTTTAGATCTTTGGGTGGATGGATGTTTAAGTGTGCATCAAATTAATTGCGTGGTTACTGCTGGGCAAAATGCAGATAACATCAAGAGTTTCTTAGATAGGAATATCAAAGTAATTGATAAATCGCCAAGTGAGTTTGCTACCATTTCTGACTATCAAGTATGGCTCGCCAATATCCTTGTCGATATGCAAGTTGATTATCTATTTCTTATTGGCTATAAATATCGGATAAGGTCAATTCTTCTACATACTTTTAAAAATAGAATATTAAATATTCATCCTTCCCTTTTGCCTTCATTTAAAAATACGCAAAGGGCAATACACGAAGCCTTGGAATTGGGGGTGAAAATTTCGGGAATCACAACACACATTATTGATGAGAATATTGACGAGGGATATATCCTCGATCAAGAAGCTGTAAGAATTCCTGCAAATACTACCTTTTCAGAAATTGATGTGGCCTTTAACCAAGCGGGTAAGATTCTTATTGAGCGTACTTTTAATTTGGTAAGGGAATATCACAAGCCACAAAGTTATTTAAATGGATATATTGAGAATGCAGCAAATCTTATTTGAGATAAGAATTGGGAATCACCCTAAATCTAGTTTAAAAGTTCTCTCTTTTTGGTTTGAAAGATATTTTTTGAATCTTATTTTTTGTAGGATAGTGACGGAGCTTTCATGAGTCTTTGGTGTTTTTGTAAATCTAATTGAGTTACAATTATTCAGTAAGTTTAATAAGTATTTTAGTACGAATTTTTTGAATTTTGTATGGTATAATTTGTTAATTATTAATCTAAAAGTAAGGTCTTTCTTCAGATGTTTTTAGATTGAAAAAGAATAATATATTTGCTCGAATTATTTGTTTTAAATAGCAATTTCCTGTCATTTATTGGAGTATGAGATGAAGTGAAAAGTTGTAGGAATTCGAAAAGAATTTTCAGCTTAGAGCCATTCTTTTGTGCCTTTACAATACTACTGTTTTAATTAACCTACAGAACAGTTTTGCGTGTTTGGATTGTTGCGTTTGGACAAAGCAGACATAACTAAACGAAAGTGAATACGATTTGCCCCAAATTAAACCGTTTTCAAATTCACAGATTTCTACTATCAAAATCAAAGTTGTTTTTGTGTAGTGGGAAAGGATTTGGAATATTAGCCATGCTGTTTTTGGTGCTGGGATGCTCCACAGTCGAAGAAAAGTCTTACTCAATTGAAAATACGAATATTTTCTACGTTTCTCCAAACGGTAACGATTCCAATGATGGACTTTCGCCGGAAACAGCCTGGCAGACTAGCGCTAAGGTGAATAGTGACGATTTTCTTCCGGGATATACAATTCTGTTTGATGGCGGACATACCTATCAAAGTATTACTTTCGATGCTAACGATGGAGGGGATTCCAATAATAGAATAACGATTTCATCCTATGGAGAAGGTGTGGCTGTTTTTGAAGGGATGGATTTTGTGAACACGTCTGGTTTTAACGTTACTGATGTTGATGTTGTCATTCCACAAGTACCAGAAGGAGAGTTTCCTCGGAATGGTGTAAATCTCTATAGTACTTTGGATGAAGCTACCAAACTGCAAGGGTTTCAATTTTCCAATTTAAATGTCAGCGGAGGCTATGGCGGGATTGCAATAGAAGGTGTTAACGATACTTCAGGCTTCTCCGATGTGAGTATTCTTAATTGTACGATTTTTGACTGTATGGATAGCGGTATCATATCCAAAGGGTATTTCAATCAAAATAAAGCAGGGTATTCGCATGAACATATTTATGTTCAGGGGTGTACGGTTTATAATATCAGTGGCTGGGATAATCAGTGGAGTCATTCAGGGAATGGTATTGTATTATCAGACGTGCAATTTTCATCCATAAGCAACTGTGTGGTTTATGATAGTGGTTACAATAATACACATTGTGGGGGTAATTGCGGTATTTGGTATTGGGATGCCAAAGATGTGGCTATTGAATACTGCGAGGCTTATAATATCGAAACACAAGGCTGTGATGCTGCAGGATTCGATTTGGATGGAGGTGTGGTGAATGGAATCATGCAGTACAATTACTCTCATGACAACGATGGAGCTGGATTTCAGGTGGGGCAGTTCAACGGGGCGCGACCAATGTCCAACATCACTGTGCGCTATAACATATCGGATAACGATGCGAATGGCTATAGCGGAAGTTTATTTTTGTTTAATAAAGGGAGAGCGGAAGTTTCAAATGTATGCTTTTTTAATAATACGGTAATTCAGGATGATAAATTAGCTTTTAAGTCAATAAGTAATTGGGAGACCGGGATTGCTTTTGTTAAAAACAATATTTTGGACGGCGATATAGAAGTTGATACTAATATTGAGTTTGAAGGAAATTCCTATGAAAATCCAAATCTGGTGGATTATAAATTGGAACCAGGTTCACCGCTTATTGATGCCGGAATCAATCTAGACTACAATATCGGGGATTATGATTATTTTGGAAATGCCTCATTGTCAGGAGAATCCCAAGATATAGGAGCCCATGAATTTAGCAATACGCTAAGTATTGATTAAAAACTTAAAAAATAAGTTGAAAAATAGATGCTTCTTTATAGGTTGTTGATAAAATGAGCTAAATAATGGTTAGGTTTTTGTAAGCATAGATGTCACTCTAGGCATCAAATAATGCGTTTAATTATTATATGGTTACTTTAAGACCATCCTAAAAAAACTTAATAAAAATATGAAAAAAAATGTTTTGTCCCTTGTAATTGTCTTCTTTATAGGGGTTTTTAATTTATTCGCACAAGGTATCGAATTTGAGCATATATCCTTAGAGGAAGCTTTAAAAAAGGCAGAGTTAGAGAATAAATTAGTGTTTATTGATTTTTATACGACTTGGTGTGCGCCTTGTAAAATTATGTCGAAGAATGTATTTCCAATACCTGAGGTTGGAGCATTATACAATAAGGAATTTGTGAGTATTAAGTTAGATGCCGAAAAGGAAGGTTTAGAGGACGCAAAAAAGTATCAGGTTAATAGTTATCCTACTTATTTATATTTAAATTCTAGCGGGAATGTGGTTTACAAAGAATCAGGTTCGCGTATGCCTGAAGATTTTATTCAATTAGGTCGTGATGTCGCAGCGTCGGTAAGCAGCGAGTACAGTCTCGAGAAGCTTCAAACGATTTTCATCAATAAACAAGATGATCCAGATTTCTTAAAAATCTATTATACTAAAATGATGGAGTATGGGCAAAATCCAACAGAAGGAATTAATGCTTGGTTAAAAGTACAGAATGAAATAGAAGAGGATGATGTAGACATGATGGAGTTTTTGTTAAAGTATAAAGACTATATTATTCTTAACTCTAAAGGAGCAGAAATCTTGAAGGCTAATTTCGATGAATACATGGATATCGCAACCAGAAAAGAAGAAGAGGAATTAGAAGTATTTAAAGAAGTTCGTTTGGCAAAAAATACAAGAGACTATGCTTTTGAAACCAAAAACCCCGAGTTGTGGTTAATTTTCATGGAAGCTTTCAATGAATTACCAGAAAAATATAAGAAAAAGGGGAATTACTTAGAGTATAAAATTACTTATTCAGGCTTGCTTAATGATTCACAAGGTTATAAGAAAGCGGTTATTACTTATGTTGATAGTTTAATAGCTGATAAAACTATAAGTGAGATTAAAGCAAAAGATCAAGCAATTTATGAAAAGCGTAGTAAGGCTTTAGAAGGGAATAATACTCTTCAGGCAGAAAGCATGTTAAAAGCTTATAAAAACGGTATTAATTCTGGAAATATAGTTGAAGATCTTCACCAAAAAGGAGAAGCTTATTTGAAGTATGTAGATTCTAAAAAGGAGTATAAAAATCTTGAAAATTGGATTGAATACGGTTATAATTTAGAGGCTAGTGCCTATTATATGGATGACTTAACAGCCGATATGTACTATAAAAAAGGTAAGGCTAAAAAGGCCATTGAGTGTAAAGAAAGGGCTCTAGCTAATTGGCCGGAAGACGATAAAAAATTTGCTGCTAAAAAGTATGAACTGGAGCAGATGAAAAAGGGAGCATCAATTTAATTGAATATAAAAAACGGACAATAATGATTAATAAAAGTATATTTTTCTTAAGCTTGTTGGTATTGCCTTTTTTAGGGATGGCACAGGGTATGAACTTTGAGCATATAACATTAGAAGAAGCTTTAGTTAAGGCTAAGAAGGAGAATAAATTAGTGTTTATCGATTTTTATACTGTATGGTGCGGCCCATGTAAAAAGATGGCCAAAGATATATTTCCGCTTGCTTCAGTAGGAGAAGTCTATAATAAAAACTTTATCAACTTAAAGTTAGATGCAGAAAAGGAAGGTCAAGCTGTAGCTAAACAGTATAATGTAACAGGGTACCCTACATTGTTGTATTTAGATGCAGATGGTAAAATACTTCTTAAAGATACTGCCTTCAAAGCAGAAGATACCTTTATAGAAATGGCTAATAGAGCCGTAAGTTCTGTAAATAGTAAATATAGTCTGGAAAACCTTCAGGACATGTTTCCTAAAAAACAAAACGATGAGCAATTTCTAAAGATGTATATCAAAGAAATGGAGCAATATGGACAGGATACATCGGATGGAATTGATGCCTGGTTAAAAGTGCAAACAGAAATGGAGGAGTCAAGTCCAGAGATGTTAGATTATGTTTTTCATAATATAAGAAATTTCATTGTTGGAGGTAAGGGCGAGCAGATTTTAAACGAGAACTACGATACTTACATGCAACAGGCGTCAGAATATCAGGCTAAGATGTTACCTAGGTTGTCTACCCAGATTCTTAATGGTACCATGGATACAGCGATACGCAATAAAGACCCTGAGTTGATGAAAGCATATATTGAAGCTTATAAACAACAGCCTGAAAGCCGTTTTCGGGAGGATAATTTGCTGGAAGCAGAATTAATATATTACGGTATGTTAAATGATGACGAGTCTTATAAAACAACTACCTTAAATTATATTAATGGCCTTATCGAGCAATCAACAATAGCTGAAATTCATGAATCAGATAAGAAAAGCTATGAAATGTATAAACGAGCATACGATAATGATCCTAAACCTTCAAGGGAGCGCATGTTGAATGCTTCAAAAGAAGGGTTAAAAGCATCAAAAATTCTCAAGGAAATAAATGAATTAAGTAAAGGGTATTTACAGCGCGCGACCTCTAAAAAGGAATATGAAACATTAAACAGCTGGATTGAATACGGTTATGAATTGAGAAAAGACAACTGTTTTACGGATGATATAAAGGCTGAAGTTTACTATAAAAATGGAAAGAAAAAGAAGGCGGTTGCACTTAAAGAGCGGGCCGTTAAAAATTGGCCTAGGTCGGATAAAAAGTTTGTAAACAAAGAATACGAACTGGAACAAATGAAAAAGGGGGCATCAATTTAAACACTAAAGATTTATTCATGATTAAAAAGCAAACAACTTTATATATACTACTTCTATTGCCTTTTTTTGTTATTGCACAAGGTATTCATTTCGAGAAAGGAAGTTTTCAGGATGCACTTGATAAAGCGAGAAAAGAAAACAAGGTGCTTTTTGTTGATGGTTACGCTGATTGGTGCGCACCATGTAAAAAAATGGCCAAAACTGTTTTCATGGAAGATGAGGTAGGTACTTATTTTAACGAGCATTTTGTGTCTTATAAATTGAATATTGAAAAAGGAAATGGACCTAAACTAAAAGAAAAATATGGAATTCAAGGTTTACCGAGTTATGTGTTCATAGATAGTAATGATGAGGTGGTTTACAGGTCGTCAAGTGCCATGTCTACAGAAGCATTTTTGAATGAAGCAAAAGCCGCTATGGCCTCAGCTAAGAATCCAAACAGTATAGCGCGTTTATCGGAACTATACAATAAAAATAAAGAAGATGAAACTTTATTAGCTAAATACTTGGATAAGTTGCTAGAGGTGAAATCGGAAAAGAATTATGCCGATATTCTAGAGCAGTATCTAAAAGTTCAAAAAACAATTGCAGATTCAAGTCAGGCCATGGTAAACTTGTTAGCGAATCATCATAAGCAAATTGTTTTTGGAGGTGAGGCAGACCGTATTATTAATGAGAATATAAAAACTAAGGCTTGGAAAAAGTATGTTAGAAAAGACATTAGAGAAATCTACCAAGGTATTCCAAAGTCAATGATAACAACTACTACCGAGTATGCTATTGTTCTGCGAGATACAAGCTTATTAGAGTTAACATTTAAAAGAGCCGCTGAAGCAGGTTTTAGAGCGGACGATGCACAAAGAAAACGCATTTATACTTACTATTATTTAAAAACAGGACAAGGAGAGAAATATAAAGCTTTAGTGCATGACGATATAGCAAACTATGTGTCTTCGATCGATAAGGAAAGTTTTAGAACCTTTTATTTAGGTTGGTTACAGAAACGTGCAGAAGGCGATCCGGAAGCGTTAAGAATGGTTAGGCCAAATGCTGTTAAATATAGTGAGGAACTTTACGGAATGTTAAAAGATTATGTAGGTTTTGTAAATACTGAAGAAGAGAAGAAAGAAGCATTGTCTTGGATGGAAGTCGCTTATTATATTTATCCAAATTCGGCTGAAAACACTAGTAATTATGCCAATATATTGTATGTGTTAGGAGATAAGGACAGAGGAGTAGAGATGAAAGAAGAAGCCTATAAATTAGGAAAAGAGGAAAATCTTAAAAGACTTTCTGCTATTAAAGGGGAATTGGATTTAATGAAGGCAGGCGAAGACATTTTGCTTTAAGATTTAAATTTGACAATTATTAATTATTAAGAATAAGAGGCGATGTGTTTACTTAATCTGTAAACATGTTGCCTTATTACATTATAAGCATGCGTAAATTTTTATTGTTCACATTTTTATTTTTTATTGGATCGACAGTATTAGCTCAATCTGTAATTGATTTGTCCAAAGATGTTCCTTTTGATGAAGAATTCAGGATAGGAGTGTTGCCCAATGGTTTAACATATTACATTAAACATAATGAAGCTCCAAAGGGTAAAGCAAGCTTTTATTTATATCAAAATGTCGGTGCTGTTTTAGAAACTGATAAGCAGAATGGGTTAGCGCACTTTTTAGAGCATATGGCCTTTAATGGAACCGCACATTTTCCTGAAAATAGCATGATTGATTGGTTGGAGAAAAAAGGGTTGAAGTTTGGCAAGGATATAAACGCCTATACATCCACAAATGAAACGGTGTATAACATTAGCCAGATGCCTTTAGAAAATGAAAAGGATTTGGATACTTGTCTTTTAATATTGAATGACTGGTGCAATGAATTGTCTCTCATCGATAACGAAATAGATGCCGAACGTAATGTGATACAGGAAGAATGGAGACAGCGTTATAATGCCAATTACAGAGTAGGGCAACAGTTAAAGGAGGTGAAATACAATAATAGTGTCTACTCTAAACGAGATGCCTTGGGAAGTATGGAAGTGGTTCAGAATTTTAAGCATAAATCCTTACGTGAATTTTATCACGATTGGTATCGTACGGATTTGCAAGCTATAGGTATTGTAGGTGATTTTGATGTAGATGTAGTAGAAGAAAAAGTTAAAAATTTATTTTCCCAAATACCAGCCATTAATAAGGCGAAAGAGCGTATTTATGTAACAATTCCAGATAATGAAAAACCACTTTATAAAGTTGCTACCGATAAAGAGGTGAGAAGTATTAAGCTAGAATTGGAAATTAGGCATTTTAATAAAAAAGATAATTCTCAGGCTCAGTTGAGAGAGACCTTTGTTAATGCCTTTTTTACTGTTTTGCTCAATGCGAGATATAAAGACGTAATTATGAAAGGTAATGCGCCTTTTATAGAAGCAAGGACAATTTATGCTGATTTTGAAAAAAATTATAAAGCCTTCAATATGAGTTTTAAAGCGGAGGAAGCTCATGTTGAAGAGGCGTTAAATGTTGTCTATTGTGAATTGCAACGTGTCGTTCAACATGGGTTTACTCAAACTGAAATAGATCGCTTGAAATCTAAAATGTTGACAAATAATGAAGCTCGTTTTAAAAAGGGAGGTAGAGTAAGTTCAGATGCTTATGCCAAGAGTATTAAAAGCGCTTATTTAGATAATCTTGCCATTCCCGATTCGGAGTTTAATTACAATTTTGTTACATCCGTCGTTCCAACTATTACAAAAGAAGAAGTTTCGGCCTTGGCAGAACAGTACTTAACTGAAAAGAATCGAGTATTTATGATAACAGCTCCTGATAAGGAGAATCTAAAATTACCTTCTTTAGAGCGAATTCAGTCTATTATGTCAGAAGTCGAAGCGGCCTATTTGGATCCTTACGTTGATTTGGGGACAGAAGATATAGACTTGCTGGAAGAATTGCCAGAAGGAGGGGACATTATTAGCGAAAAGCTTAATAGGAGTTTCAAAGCTGTAGAATGGCAATTGTCTAATGGGGCAAAAGTGGTTTATAAATTCAGCAGCACTAAAAAGGGACAGATTGAGCTCAATGCCGCTAGCGATGGGGGAGCATCTGTTTACGATGTTAATGATATTCCTTCATTACAGGCAGTTAGTTTGGTTAATAGGTTTGGAGTTGGCGATTTGGATCCGTTGACCTATAGTAAGGTGATGTCTAATAATTCGGCAAAGTCAAAGGCGTCAATAGGAACTTATGAAGAATCTGTTACGGCAAGTGCTTTATCCAAAGATATTGAAACCATGTTTCAGTTGGTGTATATGCGTTTTGAAAAACCTAGATTCGATGAGGAGATGTTTGACAATATAATGGCCAATAATTACAAAGGTCTAGAAAGCCGTTTACAAAACCCAAATACAGTTATCGGTGATGCATATAAACGTTTGGCTGCAAATGGAGATCCCCGTTATTTTGAATATAATAAGGCCTATCTAGATCAAATAGATTTCAATAGAATGGAAGAAATCTATAAGGAAAGATTCGGTAATGCAGGAGATTTTACTTTTTATTTAATAGGGGATGTACCATTTAAAACGGTAAAATCCATGGTTCAAAAATATATAGGGGCTATAGCGGCTAGTGAAGGAAAAGAAAACTGGAAACCATTAAAAGATTATTTTCCTAAAGGATTTAATAAACATCGTATAGAAGTTCCTACTGAGGCTCCAATGGCTACCGTTGTCATTAAAATGCAAGAAGCAGTTGACTACAATAGGGAAAATATTGTATATCATACCATTTTAGGAGATATTTTGAATATTCGTTTTATTGAAAACATTAGAGAGAAAGAAGGAGGGGTGTATACAATTAGTGTTAATGCGAGAGATCTACGTATTCCTAATGCTAAATTGAATATGGATATTTCGTTTAGCTGCGATCCAAAAAATGCAGAGCATTTAAATAGTTTAGTATACAAAGAATTAGAGCAGGTTCAAAAAGAAGTGAAATTATCTGACTTGGAAAAGGTCGTTTCAAATATTAAGAAAAACAGACCCCTTATGATACAGTCCAATAAGTATTGGATGTCGACTTTAGAAGCCTACTATAATTATGGTGAAAACATGATGGCTCCTGAGTATTTTGATGCTATTTTAGATAAAGTAACAACTGAAGATATTGAGCAAGCGGCCAAAAACTTTTTTGAAAAGGCCGATACCTTAGATATTATCTTTTTGCCAGAATCCAAGTAAAATCATAAATCCAAACAAATACTATAATAACATTATAAACATGAACCGATTAGTTTTATCGTTGGCTTTCTTTATAGCCTTTTTAACAAAGGGAGTTTCCCAATCCATTAATTATAATGATCCTTTGCCTATTGACAGTACAATTAAAAAGGGTGTGTTGCCAAATGGCATGACTTACTATATAAAAAGTACGGATGTAGTAAAAAATGCTGCTAGCTATTACATCATTCAAAATGTGGGGTCTATTTTGGAAAATGATGATCAAAAAGGCTTGGCTCACTTTTTAGAGCATATGGCCTTTAACGGGACTGAGAGTTTTCCAGGAAAAGGTATTTTGAATACACTTCAAAAGCATGGAGCCATATTTGGTAAGGATATTAATGCGTATACTGGCTTTGACGAAACGGTGTATAATTTAAGTAATATACCTACTAAAGATAGGTTGGTAGATACATGCTTAACCGTTTTAAGAGACTGGTCCAATTACCTCTTATTAACAGATGAAGAAATCGATGCTGAAAGAGGTGTTATTAAGGAAGAGTGGAGAACAAGACAAAATGGTAATATGAGGATTCTTAATACTACCATGCCAATTAAATACAATTATTCGAAATATGCCGACAGAATGCCTATAGGATCTATGGATGTGGTGGAGAATTTTGAATATAAAGCACTTCGGGATTTTTATCACGATTGGTACAGAACCGATTTACAGGCCATTGCCATTATAGGAGATGTAGATGTAAATGAAATTGAAGAGAAAATAAAAAATATCTTTTCAGTAATTCCAGCAGTTGACGGTGCTAAACCTCGTTTTTTGGTTGATATCCCAGAAAATGATAGTTTAATGTACATTTTAGGTATGGATCCAGAGGTTTCAACTGCAAGTATAAGTTTTGGTATTAGACATAAACGATCGTTAGAAGACAATACAGTGGGGGATTTAAAGCGTTCTCTACTGGAGTCTATGACCACAAGAATGCTTTCCGATAGAATTTCGGAAGAAGGTAGAAAACCAGAGGCAAGTTTTTTACGAGCTCGTGTGGGTTATGGAAGTATGTCTAGAACTTCAAATGTATTTAGTGTTAGTGTCTATCCAAAACCGAATCAGCAAAAGGAGGCCTTTAAGGATGTATTGACCCTTGTCGAAAGTGCGGTGAAATATGGGTATTTGGAATCGGAAATTGAAAGAACCAAGCTTAAAATTGAAACTTCCTATGAAAACCGAATCGCAAAGAAAAACGATGCGAGTCATCAAAGTATAGAAGCTGCAATTCAAAATAATTTTTTGGTAAACTCAGAGTTAACCGATGTGGAAAAGGAGTATGAAATTGTAAAAGTATTATTGAAAGATATCACGGCTAAAGAACTTCATGAGACCATTAAGGCCTTATATTCTAAAAAGAACAGGTTTATAACGGTTACAGGGGTTGATGGACAGGACAATTTAACAAAAGAACAGGCCGAAAACATTATCGATGCTGTTGAAAATGACAATAATATTAAAGCGTATTCGGAAGATGTAGTTGCGGAAACATTGATTTCTGATACAGATATTGTTCCTGGAGCCATTCAAACTACAAGAATTAATAAAAGTACAGGGTCTACAACTTTTGAATTAAGTAATGGGGTTACGGTACATTATAAATTTGTTGATAAGCAAAAAGATCAGGTGACTTTGAGGGCTGTTAGTTATGGAGGGGAATCACTAGTGAAGAATGAGGATTTGCCTTCTGCTAACTTTGTAGAAAATTTAGTTCAAATGTCTGGATTAGGAGACTTTTCTGCAACTGATTTGAAGAAGGTTTTAGTAGGGAAAACAGCAAATGTTAAACCTAGTTTAAAGGGGATAAGTGAAAGTCTTTCTGGAAGTTCAAATACCAAGGATGTTGAGACAATGTTGCAGATGGTCTATTTGTACTTTGAGAAGCCTCGTTTTGATGAACAGGCCTTTGAGGTTATAAAAAACAATGTAGATAACTATTTGATTAGGAAAAGTAAAGATATTAATGCAAAAATGCGGGATAGTATTACCGTCGCGTTATATGGCAAAAATGACCCCAAAAAGCCTATTTATGATCAGGAGTATGCTAATGCCATTTCCTTTGATAAAATAAAGGCTGTTTATGAAGAGCGTTTTGCTGATATTTCAGACTTCGAGTTCTTTATTGTGGGTGATGTAAAAGAAGACGAATTGAAACCTCTGTTGGAGAAATATGTAGCTAGTGTACATTCTAAAAACAACTCGAAGGAGGAAATGTACAAGGATAATGATTCTGAATGGCTTTCGGAGCACATTCAGAAGGATGTTTATCTGGCTATGGAAGACCCAAAAGCCTCTGTAAATATTGCCTATAAAAAAGATATGTCATACAATGTGAAAAATAGTTTGTATGCAAGAGCTTTGGGAGATATTCTACAGTTGAGAGTTACCGAAACGGTTAGAGAATCGGAAGGAGGAGCTTATAGTCCAAGGGCGGATGCCTATATGACCAGAGAACCAAAATCACAGGTTTTTGTATCCTTTAAATTTGACTGTAATCCAGATATGGCTGATAATTTAGTGGATATTGTCAATAACGAGTTGCGCAAAATAGCAAATGGCACAATTCTTGACAATGATTTAAGTAAAACAAAAAATAACTTTATCAAGGAAGAAGAACAATCCAGAAACAGAAATTCATACGATCTAGGAATGGTGATGAAATATTTTAGATATCAAGAGAATCCTGAAGATTTGTCTAAATTTGTGGATATGGTAAATAAAATATCCAAAAAAGACATTCAAAAGATTGCTCAAAATGTACTAGAGGGATCAAAATCATACGAAATTGTATTTAAACCACTTAATTAACATGGAAATGAAAAAGATATTAGCCTTACTGGTTTTATGTATCAGTTTTAATGCTTCGGCTCAAATTTTTGATCCTGTAAAATGGTCTACCAGTGTCGTTAAAATTTCGGATACTGAATACGATTTAATCGCCACAGCAACTATTGAAGAGCATTGGCATTTATATTCGCAGGATGTGCCTGAAAATGGTCCAAGGCCTACAAAGTTTGTATTTGAGAATAATGGACAATACTTAAAAAAAGGAAATACCAAAGAAGGTGCTGGTCATGAAGTAGATGATCCTATTTTTGAGATGCGGATCAAATATTTCGACAATCAAGCAAATTTTAAACAGCGTATCAGGTTAAAGTCCAAAGAATCTTTTACCGTGAAAGGAACGGTGGAATTTATGGTTTGTAATGATACCCAATGTCTGCCTCCAAAGGAAGTAGACCTAGAGTTTAAAGTGGGGGAGTAGTTAAACATTGGAAAAGATAGATGGTCGCTTGTTATTTTTTGCGGCTATTAATTAGTTTACATAGAGTGAAAACCTGTTGGTGTTTTTGATAGATGAATCAAAATGTCAACAGGTTTTTTTATGAAATAATTTTAATTTTTTATTTGGGAACAAAAAGTTACTCAAAATTAGTTTTTGAATTGAGGAAACTGTTTGATTTTATGGGGAATATGGGGGTATTAAGGGTTTAGAAATATTGTTAAAATTTTCACTATAAAGATGTTTGTTTGGAATAAATGTTATTTTTTTCTTAAAAAAATGTCACCCTTGTTGTATTTTCTTGCGTTTTATTGGTAAGCAACCGATGTGTTGTATAAAAAGACCAATTAACTTTAAAATAAATTCATTTATGAAAAAACAACTACTTTCATGTTTGGCATTTTCTTTGGCCCTTGCTGCAACTGCCCAAATTTCACTAGTAAAAGATATTAACCCAGGAACAGGAGACTCAAGACCTGGTTCTAATGGTTTCTTTGAATTCAATAACAAACTTTATTTTCAAGCAGATGATTCTTCTGGAGAAAATACAGGAGGTGTAGATTATGGAAGTGAACTTTGGGTAACTGATGGCACCGAAGAAGGCACAATGTTTATTCAGGATACCAGAGAAGGGGGAGCGTCAGGGGGACCTGAGGGGTATTTTGAATATAATGGTGCGTTATATTTTTCGGCTAATTCAGGAAGTGGTCATGAATTATTTAAATTAAATGCTTCAGGAACAGGAGCAGAGCCTGTAGGAGATGTGCCTGGTTTCTATAGCTTTTGTGAGTTGGATGGTAAAATTTATTTTATAAATAATCAAAATCAGGCAGATTCAAGCTTGTGGGTTTTTGATGGCACATCCGCAAGTCAAGTAACTAATAATTCTGAGGCGACTTTAGGTACAGAAGTGCTTTCTGGTGCAGTGTCAGACGTAGCACCTAAAACTATTTTGCCTTACAATGGAAAGTTATATTTTATGGCTACAATGTCCTTAGATAATGCCTCTGAGGATTTTTCTCAAAATATTGGATACGAACTTTATTCTTACGATCCCGCAACGAGTGAGTTTGCTTTAGTTAAGGATGTTTCGCCTGGAGCAAACACTCAAAATGATGGTGCAGCCGGTAGTAATATTACTTCTTTAATAATTATGGGAGATAAGTTTTATTTTAAAGCTGGAATGGAAAATATTTTATATGAAAGTGATGGTACTGCAGACGGGACCATCCCGGTGTCGGTGGTAATGGATGCTGGTATTGATGGTGTTGTGTCTTTGTTTGTTTGGAACGATAAGTTGTATTTTGAAGGAGATGATGGTGTTGTGGAAACAGGTGAGGTAGCTGATACAAGTAGTGATGATCAGCTTTTTATGTATGATCCTAGTGCTAATACAGTAACTCAGATTAGTTCGAATGTAGAAGAAGATTATGACCCTCGTTTTTATGCGATTGTTGGTGACGATTTGTATTATGGAGCTAGTATAGATGATGACGATGGAGATTTCAGTATTTTTAGAATACAAAATGGGTCAAATACTCCTGAATTAATTGAAGCTACTCTTGATTATGATTGTGAAGATTTGGTGGAATTTAATGGTAAGCTTTATTTTAATGGCGATGATGATGGTTTGGAAACACCAGTAACAGGGGCAGAGTTATATGTATTAGACCCTGCATCACTTTCAGTAAATAAAGTGTTGGCCAATGTAGCTAAGGTGTATCCTAATCCAGCTACGGAGTACTTAATGGTTTCATCAAACTTGTTGAATGCTCCATATACAATTTATGATATCACAGGTAAAGTGGCACAGGATGGTGTTATAGAAACAGAAAGAGTGGACCTAAACTTAAACCAAGGGATGTATTTGTTTGAAGTAACAATAGATTCTGGTACTTATACCCATAAACTATTGATTAAATAATTTTGTTTTTTTAGATTATAGATTAATTTGAAAAAAGGCCTTCTGTAACAGAAGGCCTTTTTTAGTGATGTAGATTTGAAAATATGTACAACTTATAAGTTATTTACCTGGATAATTTCCATCATCTGTTTTTTTAGTTCTTGTTCGGAAATGTTTTTGATGGCGTTATTCAAGGCTTTTATTGTATACAATTTACCATATTCCAAGGCTGTTTTTAAATAAGTGTCACTGATAACTTCGTCGTCATAAAAATACAGGTCTAATTTAGTGGCTACCTTAGCTTTGGCTATTTCTAAACCTTCGTTGGAAATGTTCCCTTGATTCATTGGGGTTAAAATCTCCTCGATCATTATAGCTTTATTTCTCATTAAATTATCATTATCGGCAATATAGCGTAGACTCACCAAAGATGTTTTAGTTGGTTTAGTGCCACTGCCAGTAACTCCTAAAGCATAAATTAAACCGTATTTTTTGCGTAAAATTTCAAAAATACGATAGTAACCATCCTCAGCAATAGCTTGGGCTATTAAGGCATCTTTAAATGTATAATCCTTACTGTATTGTTTTTTGAATATAAAGCTAGCTCTGGTTTGGGTCTTAACTTTTCTATCTTCTACATATTCAGCAGCAATAACTTTATTTATTTTACTGTTTTTGGGAGGGTTTTCTGTCCATTCTAGAACGGGTATTGTAGCAATGTAGGTGGAAATTAAGGTGTCAATGTTTTCAGGTAAATCTCCTCCAACATACAGATAGGAATCCTTAAAACTACGTTTGAATAGTTGATTGTATCGAAACATTCTGTCAGCCAAAACTTGATTGAAAACTATATTGTTTAAACTATCTAATTGCTTATTGGAATTCAATTTTTTTAGGACTTCTGAAGTATCTGGTTTTTTCTCATTGGCAACTACAAGATAAAAAGCCTTGAGTAAGTTTTCATAATTCAGTGACTGATTGGCACTTCTTAATTCAAATTCAAAATTATCTTTACTTATATCCGTTCGACTTGAAAACATGTATTGACGTAAAAAGCTCGAGGCTTCTTTTTCTGAATTTTCCCCGAAGGCTTTGCCAAAAAGGTCCAAGCTTTCATTAAAAATAGGTTGGTCTTCTTTGGGTAAATCGTTCAAACCATGTTTGGATACTATCCGAATTTTAGGTTTCGCGGTGGGCGAATTATTAACTACTACAGAAATCCCGTTTTTATATTCTAAAAGATATAAATCTGTACCGAGTGTTGTTTTCTTTTTAATAGCTATAGGCATTTGTGCTTCTAAACTAATATCGGGTAAATTCGATTTGCTTTTAATAACAAAATTGCCATTAGGCTCCACAAATTGATACTTTGGAAGTACTGTAAACTCTGTATCTATATGCTCCAGCTTATTTAAAATATATGCCTTGGTAAATTCTGAGGTGTATAAATCTGAGGTGCTATCAAATAAAATGGTTTTATGATATGATGTAAATGCAGTTAGGATTTCAGTAAAATCACTAGGTTTTAGACTTTTCTGTAATTCAATAAGTAGTTCATAGTGTTCTTCATTGTTAAGTGGTACATCGCCACTTAAAAAATGGTTTACAGCCTCATTAAAAGTTACTTTGTTGGCTTTGGCGTCTCTTTTAATCTTTGAAATAAATTCTTTAATAAAAAAATCTATTTCTTCTTGAGTAAATCCATGGGTTCGTGCTTCAGCTACTACTTTACAAAAATTATCTAACATTGCTGAATATGATGTGGTATTTCTTCCTTGAAGTCTAACATTGTACATCATAGATCCAGGAAGAATTTCTCCTTTGTTTATGTTTGTTTCGGCAATACTCCTGTCTGGATAAGTCGCAAGCCTATTTTCTAATATTTTAGAGAATAGATAGTGCTTAAAATTATTTTTAAAAGTTTCATGGCTATCAATAGCATAACTAGGGGTTTTAAAGGCCATTACCAAAGTATGTTTGCTATTTCTTACGCTAGATTTGTAATTAGAATCAATAATTGTTTGTTTGGTTACATCAATATAACTTCTTTCTGGGTTATTGACATTTATTGGAATAGCACTAAAAATTTTATCAATAAATTTAGCCGCCTTTTTCTCGTTTACTTTCCCTTGAATAATTAAGGCAAACTTATCAGGGGTATAATATTTATCATAAAAATCTTTTACCCGTTCCGCCGTAATACCATTAATTTGTGCTTCTGTACCCAACCCCCCATGGCCTTCTAAAATTGTCCCGTTTAAATAAGGAGAAACAGAAGAATTTCGTTTTTTGATTTCTTCAATAACAACTTTTTGTTCAATTTTAAAGGACGTGTCTTCCATTTGTAAATCGCTTACCCAATCTTTCATTAGAAGCAAGGTTTGTTGTAGGTATGGCCAATTGTCTTCAGGTAAATTAATGTGGTATTCTGTTTTAGTGCTGTTAACACTGGCGTTGTAATCTCTACCTATCCGTAACCCCATTTTGTCAAGGGTTAGCATGGTTTTTTCTCCAGGGTAATTTTTACTGCCCTTAAATACCATGTGTTCTACAAAATGAGCAACACCCCTTTCATCAAGCTGCTCAACCAAAGAGCCAACCGTGGAAACCAAATGGACAGTAACTTTACCGCGTTCACCATCATCAGGGAGTATATAATAAGAAAAACCATTGTCTAACTTTTTGTGAGCAATACTTTCTGGCATAAAAAAAATCTGCCCAAAGCTTTGGACAGAAATTATAAAAATGCTTAGAAAGCTTATGAAGTGTTTTACACTTGTTAAATTAACTTTCATTTTAATATTTATTGTTCTTTAATCTTTGCTGTATTGTGCTTAATTGTAAAAGAATGAATAGGTGACTGTTCTTCCTTCCCATTGATAGCCTCCACTTGTATAGGTTTTTACAATACTTGTAATGTTTCCATCGGCATCTGCCTCATAGGTATAAGCAGGCAGTCTTAAATTTGGTCCTTGGGTACTGGTTGGATCTGTAACCACAGTTTTGGTCATCATATACTTGTGCCAAAATAGATCATTAAATAACGGAAGCATTGTGCTGGTTGGAGCAATGAATGGAGGTATGCTTTCCATATAAGTAGGAATCAATACTGGGTCATAGTCCTCTCTATGCTGTCTATAGGCATCTCTGGTACTCGACATATAGGATTCGAATTGCCAATATTCACCATAAATATTTTCACCTAAGTCAAAAGGATCACTATAATAAATGTTGCTTACGGTGTTTGACCGTTTAAAGGATAGGACTTTGCCGGATGCATCGTAAACAAACTCACTGCGTTCTAAATCAATATCTCCTTCACTTGTGTTACCACTGCTATCATAATTGAAGTCTTGAGACTCTATAGAGGATAATTGAGTTGTGCCAGGGATATAGTTGTAATATGTGTAACTGTCCCTAGGATAAGTGCCATCTGCAGCAAAGGAACGATATAATAGTGTGTCCAGCATGTTTAGCTCGTTGTAATGGTATTCACTGTGGTAATTAACTCCACTAGGAAATTTGTAATCTAGTTGGGTTAAATTACCATTGTCATCATAGGCAAGCTCAATATTAATTACCATTTCAACTCCTGTATCTAACATGTTGATTTTAGTTGGTTTTTTAATGGTTTCACTTTTTCTAACAGTGATGGTAGTTGAAGAGGATTGTCCTTTGTCATCTGCTACGAAGATATCGATACTGTATTCCAATCCTGATTCCAAATTACCAAGAAATACCAATTCCTTGATTGTCTTTTCGTGGACAGGGTCACTAGCGCTTCCGGTAAATCGATACTGTTCTTTACCTTCAAAACTTATGGTAATGGTTTCTATATTATTTAAACCGGCGGAAGCAATCCCCTTCACAACAAACGCAGGGGCTGCAACCGATATATTTGTACCTCCTACCAATTTAATTTCAGGAAAAGAAAAGCCTTTAACATCAATACGGATACCTTGGTTAAAACTACGTTGGTCTTTATCAACTACTTTTATGATATAGTTTAGTACAGTGTCTTTTTCAAATGGTGTTAAATCTACACGATAATTAAAATCAAATTTGGTTTTACCACTGTAGCCATCTACCATATCTAATAGGGAATAGTCGGTGGCATCCAATATGTCAATAGTTTCAACACCATTAGGGACATTCATTTTGATGTTGATATCATAAAAATCCGCAGTATCTCTACGAACTTCAACTCTTTGGTCTTCTATTTCAAAACCTGGGTCTGGAAATTCTGGGTCATTTTGACATGCCTGAAAAAGCAAGAGGCCAATAGTTCCCAGAAACAATATATTTAATAGGTTCTTTTTCATAATGTTTATATTAAAATTCTTCATGAAATTAATTAAGTACTTCTAGGTCCGGGTTTACACTCATGATATCAATTCCTAAAGATGTAAACGTATCTAGTAAAAGTTTCATGTTATTTTGGATGTTTTCAGGGAAGGCTTCTATTTCAGTCGCGTTTCTATGAATCATTTCACTTAAATAACTTCTAACATCAGTAAGCTCATCTTCAACAAAATCATAGCTAACAACGATAGCATTTCTATGTCTTATGTAATTGATTATAGATAAACTATTGCCATCTTCATCTACTGTTTGAATAAATGTTGTTAATCCTGTAGGTGAATTGTAGAAATATTTGGCGTCTATAAAACCTTTTGAATAAAACCATTCTCTATCCACAACAAAAACCAATTTGTCATCAGGAACTTCTGTTTCTTCTCTGTAAATAGCTTCCATGTTTTGTGCATAGTATTCACTTTTACCTTCAAAGAATTCAGCAGGTATCAGGTCTATCAAGTTATGCATGCTAATGATGCGGCTTACCAAAATATAAAATGCATCTTTAGAGTATTTGTTTATTGTGCTTTCAGAGGTGAATTCATCGAGATCGACACCAAAGACAATGGAGTGATCGTTATATACGGCTCTTAAATCGCCTTCTGTGCTACTGCTTTTGCGGGATTCCGACTCAATAAGTACATCACGGGCTTCCCCGCTTACACTATTAGGGCTATATACATAATTGCTAATTAAAACTTTGTAAGGCATGTAATTGGCGATAGTTTTACTGGCATCAAAATACTTAAATAGGGCAGTGTCTAAAAATGTGGTGACAGAGGCTTTGTATGATTCGTATTCTGAAATTTGATCGGCAGGAATCAGACCTGCTTCATTTTCAAAACGAGTTCTTATCTCTGGAATTTCAATTCTAGCCCAAGTTGTTGCTTGGTTACTAGTGCCTGCTACATAGGCAAAATCTAATATGCTATCATACTCATAAAGCACTCCCATGTTTAAATCTGTATACCATTTGTTTATGATAGGGTCTGATACATCAATTTGGGAGGCTACACGATCTTCATCCAAGTAGGAGGGCTCTAGATTGTCTTCGTTCTCGCAGGATATTGCAATAATAGCAATTAAAAGAAGGAATAGAATATTGTGTTTTTTCATAAATATATTTTTAAGAGGTTAACGGGATTCAATTAATCAACAATCACTTCATTGTTGATTTCAGGAATCTTTTCATAACGCTCATTATTTCTAATTAATGGGTTGTTTTGTCTTTCCTTTAATGGAATTGGTAACGTATAGTTTAGATCGTTGGATAGTAACGTGTAAGTTTCTGTACCCACTTTAACACCATCATCACCTACTAAACTGAACACATGTTTAATTTCAGGCCTGTTATCCATACGTCTTAAATCAAACCATCTGTGGTGATCTTCAAAGCATAATTCTTTGCGACGTTCATCCAATACAAATGCTAAGGTTTCATTAGGATTTGAAGGATATAAGATGTTTGAAGTACTTGAATATCGTTTGTTATGCAATGCTACTATATCATTAATCGCATTTTCTGATTGGCCTTTTTGGGCATAAGCTTCAGCCCTATTTAAGTAGGCTTCTCCAACTCTAAGATTGGCAAAACCTAAACTGGTATAACTGCCCATGCCATATTTTGCTGGGATATATTTCAGATTCCCTGATCCATCATCCACGGCAGAAAAGAAAGCCTCTTTACGAGTGTCGTTATCTTCAAAAAGGGCAAAAAAGTTAGGGTTGACTAAATAGCCGGTTTGATCAAATGTTAAAGAGGCTGTGGTGTAAAAGGAGTATAATATTTCAGAACTGGATTCACTCACAAAAGGAGAGGTTGTAGTCATTTTTGTTAAGCTTCCAGAATTTATTACCAAGTTGGAATATTCAATAACTTCATCCCAGTTTTGTTGATATAACATTACTCGAGACATAAGTAAATTGCATGCAGCGTTTGATGGGTGAAACTTGTTTTTTGTAATACCACTAAGTTCAAAAAGGTCTTTTGCCATTAAAATATCACTTTCTATTTGAGCGTAACATTCTGCAACGGTATTTCTGTTGTATGTTGTTTCAACTCCAATGTCGATTCTTAAAGGAACTCCTAAATCAATGTTAGAAGAGGCAGGATCAAAAGGTTGGCCGTAAAGGTTTAAAAGGTTAAAATATGATAATGCTCTTATAAAATAAGCTTCTCCTTTAACAAAGTCAATCTCATCTTGTTCTCCTAATGCTTCATCTATAAGTTCTATAACATAATTTGCAATGGCAATATCTTCATACATGCGTTCCCAAGAGTTATTTATTGAACTTAAAGAATTTCCTTCTTCGTCAATTTCAATTTCGCGCTGCCAGGTGTAAGTAGTTTTTCTGCTTTCTTTAACAGTAGTCCTGGAAGGAGCATTCTCTGTAATGTTATCGGTCATATGGTCAACCGTTCCGAAAATTGGATATTGGGAGTTGAACTCTTGCAGTAACAATGCTGCAAAATGGTCAGTCTTTTCCGGGACTAACTTATCTTGGTCGCGCTCATCTAAAAAGTCGCTACAACCAAAAATTGCAACTAAGGGTAATATAAATAGTATTTTTTTCATAGCTCTTGGTTTAGAAAGACATGTTTAAACTTAAACTGTAGGTAGGTAAAGTAGGCAAACCTATGCCTGATACCTGCTCAGGGTCTTGGCCTCTTAAATCTTTGTCGAAAGCGAAGTAGGATAAATTACTTCCCTGTACTGATAAATTTAGATGTTTGATACCAGAACCTGTAAAAAGCCTGTCTGGGACATTATACGATAAGGTCAAAGATTGAAAGCGAATATGATCTGCTTTTACAACTCTGGCATCACTATTATCGTACATCCACCATGAGTTTGTTCCTTCAGGAACAACTTTGCCATAATTTGTAACATATACTGTTCCGTATCCATCTGCTGTAAAGTTGGATGTAAAAGTTTGGTTATGATTTGAAATTCCAGGTATATTAGTTATAGCCTCATCTCCAGGTTGTCTCCATCTATCATTAAAATCGGCGTGCATATTTTCATAAGGCAATGGTAAGTTTTGGTTACCATTGTATAAACCTAGCAATCTGGTTTTGTATCCTAATTTGTAGGTGAAATTAGCAGAAAGTGTAAAGTTTCCTGCTCTTATCTGGGTTCCAAAACCTCCATAGAATTGAGGGGTTCTACTTCCTTCGTAAACCAGTGCAGCTTCCAACTGTTCTTCAGCGGTCATATTTTCTTCAACCAAATGTTTGAATGTGGGCAGACCTTCTTCGGTTAAACCATCAAACTGATAAGAGAAAAATCCGTTTGTAGGGAAACCAGCTCTATAAATATTACCAGCCAAGTAATCTCTTACGGTTAGCCCTCCACTTTGAGCTCCTTCTTCAAAACCACTCAATACGCGATCTCTATCATAGGAAAAGTTAAAATTGGTACTCCATTGAAGATCTTTAAGTTTCAGATTAATAGTTCTAATGGCAAATTCAAAACTGTTAACATCTTTACTCCCTGAATTGTATGTTTGAACGGAAGAGCCATTTACCAGAGATACAGGGCGATTTTGAAGTAGGTCGGTACTCTTTGAGTATGCATAATCTATAGCCCCACTAATTTTCCCTTCAAGTAAACTATAATTTAAACCAATGTTAGTGGTTGAGGTTTTTTCCCAACGTAGGTTCGCATTCGGAAACTGTGAAAGACTAGCTGTGTTTTCCGGGTAATAAATGGCATTATTCTTACCGTAATTAGAAATAATTAAATATGGGGTAGCATTTGGCATGGTACCACGAACACCATACGATGCTCTTAACGCTAACTCATCTATACCGTAACTATTTTCCATAAATTTCTCGTTATGGATGTTCCAACGTGCTGACGCAGACCAAGTTGGTTTGAACTTGTACCGTTCATATTGGCCAAAAGTATTGGACCCATCACTACGGGCGTTAAAATTTAAAACATAGCGTCTGTCGTATACGTAATTGAGAATTCCAAATACAGATAAATTGTTTTGAACACGATCTGTAATGGATGGATACACAGAATTACTACCTGTAGAAGTCAACCAATTGATCATGGCGTCGTAATCATAAGACCCATAATCAAGAATAGAGTAGGTGCCATCTTCATTAGGTGTTACACTTACTCTAGGAAGAGCAACAAAGCCTCGACCTTGGTAATGATTGTATCCAGGAACGGTAAAACCAGTGGCTCCCCAGTAATTCACAGATCGAGCCTCTTGACCTAAGTTTATATTAAAGCTATGTTTATCTGCTAAAGAGAAATTATAGTTTAATTGGTTAGTTATCGAGTAGCTATCTTGACTTACCATACCCCCGCTATAGACACCCCCAAAAGGAGCTAGGGAGGAGAGGTTTACACGATCTTCAATTAAATTTTCAAAAGCATCATAGGTACGTAAGCCTGCAATATAATAGGTGTCTTCAGTAATCCATTGCTCAGTAAGGTTAGTAGTATTTCTATAACTAACTTGAGAATTAAATCGAAGATTTTTAAGAATGTCCCAACGTAAAGAAGCTACGATATCTAAGCTTTTATTTGTGATATTTCTTTCGGAATTATCCATTTCGGATAATACATTATAATTGGCATATTCTACACCGTAACTATCAGAAAGTATGCGCTTGCTTTGGTAGAAATAGTTTCCATCTTCATCATAAATAGGAATGGTTCTACTAGTATAGTAAGCTTCGTCAAATGCATTAAAAGAAGTGTGGTTGTATTTTGCTTTTTGAATGGCACCACTTAGTCTTAAACCTAAAACCACATTGTCTCTTAAGTCTATATCAAGATTTGATCGGGCAGTGATTCTGTTCAAGTCTACATTTTTCTCGGTACCTTCCTGGTCATCATAGCCCAAGGAAAAATAATATCTAACATTTTCTCCTCCTCCAGATGCACTAATAGAATGTCTTTGGGTAATCGCATTGCTATATAGCTCGTCAAACCAATCACTGTTTAAGGTTTCTAAATAGTTAACCTGATTTTGGAATTCTTGGAAATTATAGGTTCCGTCCCATAAATTCATTAGGGCTCCCTCATAGCCCAAACGATCCACGTTGTCATAAGTGCTTGAATAGCCTAGGTTTCTTTCGGACATTTCCCTCGAGACGTCTATGCGTTCTTTTGAATTCATCAAATTAAAATCGGAATATCTAGGAGCTTGTACAATACTGTAATTACCAGAGTAAGTCAATGTAGGAGTTCCTTGTTTCCCTCTTTTTGTAGTGATGACAATAACACCATTAGCGGCTCTTGTACCGTATATGGCTGTAGCCGAAGCATCTTTCAAGATGTCTAATTTGGCAATATCTGAAGGGTTGATCCCTGTTAAGGCATTACCAATGATGTTTATATTGTCGAAACTATTGATTTGGTCAGCGGAAAGGGGTACTGGGTCTTCGTAGATAACGCCATCTACTACCCAAAGTGGACTTTGGTTTCCTGTAAATGTACTACCACCACGAATTCTAATTTTAGCAGCTGCACCAGGAGTGGAGCTAAGGTTGCTAACACTCATACCTGTAGCCTTACCTTCTAGCATCTTTTCTACGCTTATAGCACCTGAAATGTTAAGTTCTTCTTCTTCTATTGAGGCGATTGAGCTTGTCAATTCTCTTTTGTCTATTACTTGGTAGCCTGTAATAACGACTTCTTCCAAATCTAAAATTTCAGGTTCTAATTTAATTACCACATTTTCTTTAGATTCAGTAAATTCAATTTCTTTGGTGGCGTACCCTAAATATGAAAAAATTAAAGTTACTGGAGAAGATGGAACTTTTATTTTGAAGTTTCCATCAAAATCGGTTACAGCTCCAAGTCTGCTATTTTTTACCAAGACATTAGCTCCAGGTATTGGCATACTGTTTGCTCCATCTATGACGGTTC
Organism: Mangrovimonas sp. DI 80; assembly: GCF_001975575.1. Classification (NCBI taxonomy): domain Bacteria; kingdom Pseudomonadati; phylum Bacteroidota; class Flavobacteriia; order Flavobacteriales; family Flavobacteriaceae; genus Mangrovimonas; species Mangrovimonas sp. DI 80. The sequence goes on from NZ_MSDT01000006.1 coordinate 87,234, forward strand.
CACTTATTTCAATGGCGTTTTGAGGAGGAGCAACCTTGTTGTTTTCAACAATAACAATAACACCGTCTACTAATTTGTAGGATAAATTGGTGCCTACCAAGACTTCATCCAAAAGGTCTTTTACAGAAATATTGGTTTTATTTACGGAAATATTATCTAACTCATTAATTTTTTCATCATTAAAGAAAAAACTATAGTCTGTTTGTTTTCTAATTTCTTCAAATAATTTTGAAAAACTGACATTATTTAAATTTAAGCTGACTTGTTTGGATTGCGAATAGGTTGCTGCATTGATGGAAAAAACAGCACTGAAAATTAAAATAATGGATATCCTCATCTTTTATTATTGTTTTTTTGGGACTCAGTGAACTGGAAAGGAGTAGTTGATAGAATCGTTTGTGTCATATTTATATTTTATTAAAGTTGGTTGGTTGAATTGCACTTGCAAACGGTCATTAAAAACAACCTTAGTAATTTAATGATAATAAATTAATGAAATTTATTTGTAAACATGTATTTTTTTGTTGGCTTCAATTTTGATGTTTACAGACATTTCGGCTTCAATGATTTTTAAAATATTTGTCATGTCGCTATATCTGGGCAGGTCTCCTGTAAAGCTTAAGTTTTTTAAGCTTTCATCATCAAAAAACACTTCAACATCGTACCATCTGGATACTTTGGATAGAAATAATTCTAAATTAACATTGTTAAATACAAATCGGCCTTCTTTCCAAGCAATATAAGGATAGGTGTCAACGTTCAATTTATTTATATTATTGTCTTCCTTGTTAAGAATAGATTGCTCATTTGGAGATAATATTGTTTTGTCGGTTGAAAGTTTATTCGTAACCTGTACTTTACCTTCAACAAGGGTGGTCGTTACGCTATTATCGTTACTATAGGCCGAAATATTAAATTCTGTACCCAATACCTGTACTTCTTGATTGCCTGTAGCTACTATGAAGGGCAATTCTTTGTTAGGGCTAACATCAAAGTATGCTTCACCTTTTAATTCAACACGTCTAACATTTCCAGTAAATGGTACAGTATAGGTTAATTGTGTGTCTGAGTTTAACCAAACTTTAGTTCCGTCAGGAAGTACTAATTGATATTCCGCACCTCTTGGAACTTTTAAGGTGTTGGTTTTAACTTCTACTTGTTTTTCTCCACCTTCACTTTTATAATGGAGTATTCCTTTGGCATTTTCTACAGAAATAGTTCCTTCTTGAATTTCATTATCTTTAGAATCTTCTAGGTCTATGATCTCACCAGTTGATAGCACCAATTCAGCATGTGAGATGCCAGGAGCAATACTGGAAGCTTCAATTGGTTTTAAATGACTTTCATTTTGGGTAAACAATGTGAATATAGAAATACCAACCACCAAAATAGCAGCTGCAGCAGAGATCCACTTTTGGGCTTTTAGGTTAAAAACTTTCTTAGGCTTTTCGGATGCGGTCTCCATATGCCCTAAAAAAGACGCCCACTCCTCCATAGTGTCTAATTTATCTATTTTTTGTTGCCATTCCGAAAAATTATTATCATTAAGGATGTTGTTAGCAATTTCTTTATTGTTTTTCTTTTGCTCCCAATCATGTAAAGTCTCTTTCTGCTCTTCGCTTAAAGCATCTAATACTTTTCCAGATAAAAGCTCTGAGAATTCTATTTGTTCAATTATTTTATCCATTACCTAAAATTATTTCATAAGTATAAGTGGGTGTTATTTACCTAATATGACGCGATATTTTTACTAAGGAGTGACAGTTTTGTTAAAAAAAAGCTAAAAAAACACATGAAATAGTTAAGTTACCATGCAATAAATTGGTGTCCCAAATTTTTTCTGAGTAATTTATATGCTCTTCTTTTAACAGTTTTAACTGTGTTGATTGTCACATTAAGTTCATCGGCAATATCTTGATTGCTATAGCCCTTTAAAGTTAAGTTAACTGCCTGTTCTGCTTGAGGAGAAAGCTCTTTAATAGCTTTGTGTAAAAGAATATAAGTTTCCTCTTTTAAAACTTCGTTCAAAAAAGCTTCATTATTAACGGAAAGTCCATTTTCTAATTCTAAATTGGTAATTTTTTTTTCTTTTCGGATGATGCTAATGCAGGCATTTTTTACGAGTACGTACAAGTAGGCTTTAAGGGAGTTTTCGTCTGTAAAATCTTCCACATCTTTTTCCCAAAGTTTTATAAATGCTTCTTGGGCAACATCTTTTCCCTTTTGCTCATTTTGAAGTATTTTTGAAGCTAACAAGTACAATGATGGAAAATGACGTTCAAATATGACTTTGAATTCATGACTGTTGTACTGTATTTTTTTGCCAGATATTCTCATGTTCAATATCAGAAACAAAAGGTATAATCAAGAATTTTGTTCAAACTAATGTTACTGAATGTTCTAAAAATGATTCTAAGGTTAGATTATGCGGCTAGTTAAAATGAAAAAATCATGTGTACCAATAAATAACAAAAAAATAACAAAACAAAAATATATTTTCTTTTTTATTGAATAAAAGAGGAAGAATAAAAATAGTCTAGTTTTCTGGGGATTTAATGGAAATTTTTTCTTAATCTTTTAAGCATTAATAAAACTTTTAAAATTGTCACTCTTTTTGTTGGAAAAGACGTTTAGAGAATGGAGAGTCTTGTTAAGAATTGTATTTGTGCGTTAAAAAGCGAGACGCTTTCTGTGATCTGGACTAATTCTACTTAAAATAATAATATGGGTACAATAGGTAATTTTCTTAAACCGGTAATAGGTAAAGAGGGGCTGTCAAAAAGCAAATTGGAAGACTATTTTAAACCTTTTAGAGAAAATGTTATTGGATCGAGTACTAGTTTTAAGTCTCCTTATGGACGACAATCTATTATTTATGCTGATTGGACAGCTAGTGGAAGATTATATCGTTCCATTGAAGAAAAGCTTTTACATGATATAGGACCTTACGTAGCTAATACTCATACAGAAACGGCAATTACAGGTAGTGTGATGACGCATGCTTATCATGACGCCAGAAATATTATCAAGACTCATGTTAATGCTTCATCCGATGATGTATTGATAACTGTAGGTACAGGAATGACTGGGGCTATCAATAAGTTTCAGCGTATTTTGGGTATTCGGCTTAATGAAAACTTGAAAAATCACACTCAAATACCAGAAGAAAAACGTCCTATTATTTTCATCACTCATATGGAGCATCATTCCAACCAGACGTCCTGGTTGGAAACCATTGCTATTGTAAAAGTTATACCTGCTAATGATCAAGGGATGCCTTGCTTGGATAGTTTACAAAAATTATTATTGGAGTATAATGGGTACCCTATAAAAATAGCAGCGGTGACAGCCTGTTCTAATGTTACTGGTATTAGGACCAATTATCATGGAATAGCTAAAATTATGCATCAAAACGGAGGTTTGTGTTTTGTTGATTTTGCATGTTCTGCTCCTTATGTCGATATAGATATGCATCCTATTGATGAGGAAGCATATTTAGATGCCATAACATTTTCTCCTCATAAATTTTTGGGAGGACCTGGGACTTCTGGCGTGCTGATTTTCAATAAAAAACTGTACAAAAATATGGTTCCTGATAACCCTGGAGGAGGGACTGTGAATTATACTAATCCATGGGGAGACCATGATTATATCGATGATATCGAAATAAGAGAGGATGGTGGAACACCAGGTTTTTTACAAGCTATAAAAATAGGATTGTCTATTAAGTTGAAAGAACAGATGGGGGTTGAGAACATTTTGAAGAGGGAGCATGAACTTTGTGATATTGTTTTTGATAGACTGTCCAAAATTGATAATCTGACCATTTTAGCTGGGGAGCATAAAGATAGGCTTGGAGTGTTTTCGTTTTATATTGATAATGCTCATTATAATTTGGTAGTGAAACTTTTGAATGATCGTTTTGGAATCCAAACAAGAGGAGGTTGCTCATGTGCAGGTACCTATGGGCATTATTTGTTACATGTGGATCAGCAGACCTCTAAGTCCATCGAACAAAAAATTCTTGGAGGATGTTTTTTAGAGCGTCCAGGATGGGTCCGTATGTCAATACACCCAACAATGACTAATTCTGAAATTGAATTTATTTGTAATGCTATTGCTGAAGTTGCTGAAAAACATGAGATATGGGGTGTGGATTATCATTATGATGCTTCAAAAAATGAATTCAAACATCTTAGTGAAGATAATGGAGAGGCAATGATTGTTGATGATTGGTTTGAAATTTAAAATTACCTGTTAGGGGTAAACTAAAAATTTACAGGTTTTGGTATTGCCATCTTTCATTTTGATAATGACCTTGTCATTTTTCAATTTTAGACTTTTTACAGGAACTAAATCCTCTTTACTCCAAGAGTCTCCTGATGCTTTCCAAAGCATCAAAGTAGCGAAAACGATGTCTTCTTTTGGTGTGTATTGTGAAATGGCATTCAAAACACAGCTTTCTCTAGAAACAGGATGCAATCCTGTGGTTTCAACAAATTCTAAGTTGTCCCAACCACTAAGTATGACCATGGCAAGTTGGTAGGCGCCATTATCCATAATAAATACCTCGTGGTCATCAATGCGTTTTCTGGAGTATTTGATATCCTGTTCCAATTTAGGAAGGGCGTAATGTCCCAAATGCATTTCCAATGGTTTGCTGGTTGTGTTAAGGTCTATACGTAGTATCCCATTAGGTAAGGGGATGTCGGCCAATTGCATGGTAACGGTTTCATCGGTTTCCAAAACAGCATCTCGATAGTAAATGCCGTCTTCAAATTTTTTGAAATCGTAAAGTCTAAATACTTCCCATTCATTTTTTTTGTTTTTGATGGCATAATTCATTGAGACTTCTCCGTTCTGTCCATCCGCTTGCCAAGGAAAGGCACTGTTGTAGGACAGTTTATTGTAATTTTCCGAAGAACGGAACTTTTGCCAATCATCGGCTACCTTTTCATGGCACCAAGCACGTATTTCGGAAGCACCAATATTGGGGTAATCTGTAATTAAGGTGTTTGACTTTTCTTGAAATTTATTGTAAACCGTATCTTTTTTAAAATCGGTTTTCCAGGGGCCGTTGTTTTCTATGGCAGTCCAAAATGGATTGTTATCAGGAATGAGCAACCCAAGAAAGGCTTTGCCCATCCAATACACACTGCCTCGACAGCTGTAATTTTGAACAGCGGGTTCAAAATGTCCGTAAAAGCCTAGAGTAGGAACTTCGTCTTCCAGAAATTCTGGGTTGGACAAAAACTGCATTAGGACGCCTGAGGAAATTCTGCGCATCCAACCATAATTAATGTCTTCCTTCTCCAAGGTTCCGAAAAAGGGAAGAGGGCTAATAGAAGCAAACCGATAGCTGATACTTCTGCCATACATGATCATTTCTCCATTTTCTGAAAACAGATAAGGATAATTGTCGGTCATGTCTGTAAAATTGCTGGTGAACTTTGCAGCAATCTCTGGAAGGTACTTCTGTCCGTAAAATTCAGACCATAAAATACCGTAAAGTTGAAAGGCCCACATGCTGTAATAGTCATAGGCAGGAGCGTCATTATACCAACCATCCGCGCGGTATTGGTCTAAGGATAGATTTAAATATTCGTTTAATAATTCCTCGTTTATAGCGTATCCTTGATCTTTGAAAAAACTCATCACGAAAATGTTGAAAAACCTCCAATTGGAAGGTACAGTTGGTCCATTCCCGTAGCTCAGCATGGTATGGGCTAAGGCGTTTTTTTGCTCTTGGGACAATGGTTCCCAAATGGCCTCCGGTGCTACAAAAAGTGAAATGGCCAGTGCTCCAAATTCAACTAGAATTTGAGTGGGGCCCTGATCTTGAGTTCTAGGTGGAATATAGGAGACCTTAGCTGGATCAAGTAAATTCAAAATTTGAAGGCGATAGTATTTTGCCACATCAATGCCGTTAACCTGTAAGGAGGGATTTTCCTTTAAAAGTGGCGCTGCCACAAACAACGTACGGCATAAGCCTTCTAGCTTTTCCGTTGGTACCTGATCTTCGTTATGCGGATAGCTTTTTCCAGGCAACTTGGGGAACTTCATCGGGTCTTCATAGGAATTGATGTATGAAAAGGCGCCTTCCAATATGTATAATGCGGCATCTCTCCAGTGTTGTTTGGTCATTCCGGTATAGGGACTCTGTTTGTAATCTGGCTGGTCAATTTGAAAAATAGCCGCTTCCTTTTGGTTGCTTTGGGCGTTTAGCCTTGTGAAATTTGCTGTTAAAAAGAGTGCTATTAATGTAAATATGATTCTCACCGTTTTATTTTTTAAGGTTGCCAGTCTAAAACTTCAACATCACTTTCCTGAATGTTGGATAAGCCTTCTCCGTCTACTTGATAGGTTTTTTGTAAAAACAAACTCAGTATTTTTGAACTTTTCCAAAGTTCCGTGTCTAAAGTCGGTTCCCAAGCTTCGTAAGAGTCCTCGGTTACATCCAAAATTTGCCAGTTACTATCAAATGGAAATGTGTTATAGGCAATTGATACTTTGCTACCGCGCTCTTCATCCCTGAATATGACAATAATGTCCTTTGAGTCGGTTGCTACTATTTGTGGTCTGGAAATAGGAATTGATTTCGTGCCTAGTCCGCTTAGGCTAAAAGGTGTTTTTCTGAAACCTAAATCGACAGTTTGCCATTGGTCTGTTTTGTAGGTGAGATGGAATTGCGGAATCTCACTATCTGCTTCACGCCAATAACTAACAATGAAAGGATTGCCATGTTTGTCGGAGGTCATGGAAGTTTGGTTGATAAGCTCGCTGTTTTGAGGAATATTTTTAATCACTTCAGCAGAACTTTCTGTAATGGGAAGTTGGTAAATTTCTCCTGTCGATTTTTGCCAGGTTTTGCCACCGTCTTTGGAAGTGGCGTAAGCCAAATCATGATTGCTAGCCACATCGGGGCTTTCTCTCCAAACCCAGGAAATATGAATTTGGTCATTTTTGTCTACATAGGCCTGCCAATAGGCATTTCTTAAACCTTCTCCACCTATAAGATTATCCTGTACCCTGTGCCAAGTTTGAGTTTGGGTGTTGTAATAGTTGATGAGAAGATTGCCGTTCCCTGAACCTCCATCTCTATAGAAAAAAAGGAGGTTGCCATCCTGTAAGGCGTAGAATTCAGGGTAACTTACCTGTTGCTCTTTGTCGCTCAACATTGGTGTTTTTTTGCCTAGTTCCAAAGAATTGGGACGGACACTTTTGGCATAGTTAAGCTGATTGTTGTGGTTGCCCCAAGCCACATGTAAAAACCCCTCGCCATCCACCATAATGCTGATGGAGTTATGCGCATCTTCTACATGGGCAGTGTAAGGAGTAACTAAGGTTTCCCATTGGTTTGATTTTAGGAGTCTTTTTCCCAATACCACATGGCCTTCTGGATTATAGTAGGCAATGTACTGGTGTTTGTTGTGCGTTGCTAAAGAATTTTTTCTAAAAATAACCGTATTGATAGAGTTCTTGGCCCATCCTTCACCCACCTTCGAGATGTTGGTTTCTAAAGGTTTTTGGAACGAAGTTTTGTGGCAAGATGCCGCTAAAAGAAAAAGTAAAAGATAGGGAAACGTATGTCTTAACATGATTGCCTAATGTCTAATTGATGAGTTCTATTTTGTTTAAATATCTTAAAAGAGCTTCCACGTAATAATAATCGGCATAGGAGAGGGGAACATCAACTTCGGTATTATCTGGCATATTCCCAACACAATGTTTGATGATAAAGCCGCCTTGTTCACCTTGCGATGCAAAATATTCAGGGGAAGAAAGACTTTTGAGCATTTGTTCGCCAGTATGGAAGTAGATTTTGGCTTTGTCTTCAGAAGCGTAGTTTTTGAGCTCCAATAAGGCAGAAGCCATGATAGCCGCAGCCGAGGCGTCTCGTTTAGCATTTGGAATATTGGGAGCGTCAAAATCCCAATACGGAATTTTATCTTTTGGAAGGTTGGGGTGATTCACGATAAAGTCTGCAATACCCATAGCATGTTCTAAATACTTTTGGTCTTTGGTATATCGGTACATGGTAGTGTAGCCGTACAATCCCCAGGCTTGTCCTCGTGCCCAAGAAGATTCATCGGCATAGCCTTGATCGGTATTTTTCATTTCAACATTTCCTGAAATGGTATCGTAGGAGACAACATGGTGGCTACTAAAATCTTTACGGAAATGGTTTTTTAGGGTAGTATCGGCATGTGTGAGGGCCACTTCGGTAAATTGATCGTTGGTGAAATGTTTCCCTGCCCAAAGCAGCATTTCCAGGTTCATCATATTGTCAATGATTACAGGGTATTCCCATTTGTCATTCCACGGTGCAGGATCCCAAGAGCGGATAGTTCCCGTTTTTGGATTGAAACGAGAGCTTATGGATTGTGATGCATTTTTGAGGATTTCGGCATATTCAGGATTGTGTGTTACTTGATAAGCATTGCCAAAACTGCAGAACATCATAAATCCTAAATCGTGGGTAGTGGTATTGTATTGTTCTTTTTCAAGTTCAATTAATTTTGTTTCGGCTGTTTTAAGAAGCATGGAATCTTGAGTACCTTCAAATAAATACACCAAAGTACCCGGGTAAAAACCACTGCACCACCAACCAGAGTCACTGAACCTAAGAGTATCGTTGACATAAGTGGTGGGGAATTGGTCGATAGGAACATTTTTTGAAAGGGTTTTGTAATTGTCGGCTGCCATTTCCAAATGCTGCTCAGCCCAATTAGTTTCTGATTGCTGAGGTGTTTTGTTCTCTGTTTTACAAGAGGTAAGGCTAACTGTAAAGCAGAAATTTATCAGGAGGTATGGGACTAATCGATTTTTGAATTTCATTTAATTTTCAGGTGAGAGGTTAATTTTACAACTTAGTTTTTCACTTATAAATACTGTTGTCCTACAAAACTACATGTTTTTTATGGTATTGGGGAACATGTTATTTGTAAAAAGGCACCCACGTATCACTATGCTTGCTGCTACGTGGGTGCCAAGGTGTTATTGGGAAAGATTTACATCAAATTGTATTCGGTTATAAATTTTGTTTTATTCTATAATTTCCACCAATTGTTCCATTTCAACTAATGCACCGTTTACATATTTTTCTTCCTTGATAAAGCCAATATCGGGGGCGTAATATTTTATTTCGTATTCACCTGTTTCAAAGGGATTTTCGTCTTTGGTCATCAAACAGTTTTGATAGGTTCCTAAATCGATGGTGACCGTTTCGTTGGTACTTAAAACTTCGGCATAATCTTCAGCTTCGTCTTCCCAATATTCTTGGTGGTACGTCTGTCCTACATATGGTGCAATTGGAAGCCAATAACCGGGTAGGGCATCATCTATTCCTGCTTCCCAAGAGCCGTCATTGTCTTCAAAATCTCCATCATCGTCGTAATTTTTAACCGATTCTCCAAAATACCAAAGGTTGCCATTGTCATCTTCGGCAATCCAATCATCGGTATCTTCAATAAGAATACCGTCTTTATAAACCACATCATGTTGGATAAAACAGGTTACTCCCATGACTGTTTTGGTGTTGGTCCTTATTTCTATTCTAATTTCCTCTTCGGGTTCTTCTCCAATATCTCCGGCTTCATACACATAGATGGTTCCGGTGGTTTTCGGGCCAAAATAATTGTTGGTGATAGTGGTTGGTGATGTGAAGGTTACTTGCGAAACATCCGGAAGGTCATCAGGAATGTTGTTGGACGGAGTGGAAGAATCGTCGTCGTTGCTACAAGCCAAAAGGCTTGCAAAGATTGTGATTAATAGCAGTACTTTTTTCATAGCCTTAGATTTTATATTTGTTTTTAATAGCAGCCTAAGTAGAAAAGATGTAAAGGATAGCAGTGAACAAGGTTGGAAGGCAATAACCGAGGATGGATTATTTTGTTGAAAACTATACAATGACGCTTATTTCACGTAATAAGCATCAATATTTTACCCAAGCTTTGTGTTTCGTCTTCCAATTTTAGCTTTTTGGAAGTCATTGGCGGAAGGTGATGCAGGTAAAAAGTTTAGTTAATTTTTTAACGTAATATATTGAAATATATTGTGTTGTGTGTGTGGTAGTGAATTTTTTTGCTTTACTGTTTGGGATGAACTGTGGAATAAAAAAAGAGAACGGTTACGTTCTCTTTTTGTGTGTTAGATCTTAAAAATAAAGCCTTCGTGGGTTTTTTTGTCGTATTTTTCTTTGTCAAACATATGAAGGTAAGAACCTTTTCTTGAAGATTCCATGTCCTTTTCATCTAGCTTGATTAAAATGTCCAAGGCATTGATTTTACTGATGAAATTCCGTTTGTCCAAGTCTGTGTCCAAAATAGATTCATAGAGTTTTTGCAATTGCCTCATGGTAAACTTTTCAGGTAAGAGTTCAAACCCAATAGGTTTGGTAGAGGCTCTGTATTGTAGGCGTTTAATGGCCTGGTCTACCATTTCGTTGTGGTCAAAAATCAGGTTCGGAATTTTATCAATGGTGAACCATTTGGCCGAATAGTGCTCTATGAGTTCTTGGTCGTGGTCTTCAATATTGATAAGTGCATAGTAAGCAACCGAAATGGTGCGCTCTTCAGGATCACGGTCTACTTCACTATAGGTGAAAAACTGTTCCAGATATACTTCGTCAAGACCTGTAAGGTGATTCAAAACCCTATTGGCTGCATCGTCTAGGTTTTCTTCTTTTTTCAAGAATCCTCCAATTAGGGACCATTTTCCTTTTTCAGGTTCAAAATCCCTTTTAATGAGCAAAATTTTCAGCTTGTCTTTGTCAAAGCCAAAAATGATACAGTCCACGGCCAATAAAACCTTGTCTTCTTTACTGTAGTTATTTAGCATCTAAATTTATTTGAGCATTGCTAGGCAACTTTATGAAAAATATTACAATTAATCAATTAAAATTTAATAAATGTAAAAAACACAATTATTAATTCGGTAATAAATATAGTGCTTAAATATGTAATTCTTAAAAAAATCATAAAAAAACTTGCTTATTTGAAAAAACTTTAATTCCTTTGGAAGTGTATAATTAACACTTATAGCTAAATTTTAAAACTAATTCTAAATTATTCTAGTATGATAACAACCAAATTTTTGATTGGTAATCATTTGACACTAAGGGTTCCAAAGTGTCTTTTTGTGATGATTATGGTGCTGTTGTCGGCAACTGGTTTTGCCCAACAGAAAACCATTACTGGAACAGTGACATCGGCCAGAGATGGCATGACACTTCCAGGAGTAAATATTGTTGTGAAGGGAACTTCCAACGGTACTGCTGCAGATTTTGACGGAAACTATTCTATTACGGCATCTTCGGGTGACGTTTTGGTGTTTTCTTTTGTTGGGTACAAGCAAAAGGAGGTAACCGTAGGAGGTCAATCTGTTATTAACGTGGCCATGGAAGAAGATGTTGCAGCCCTTGACGAAATCGTTGTAGTAGGGTACGGTGCTAAAAAGAAAGAAAATTTAACAGGATCGGTAAGTGTCGTTGACGTAGAGGATGCTAAAAAGACCATTACTTATGATGTTGCTAAAATGATCCAAGGGCAAGCACCTGGGGTGACTGTACAGTCATCTGGTGAGCCTGGTGGATTTGTAAACATTAAAATTAGAGGGATTACTTCTTTTAGAAACAATAACCCATTGTTCGTTATCGATGGAGTAATTGTTGATGATCCTTATGATTTTGCTACAGGAGACATCGAGTCTATTCAAATATTGAAAGATGCCTCTTCTGCAGCTATCTACGGTGCTCGTGGAGCTAACGGGGTTGTGATCATCACTACTAAAAAAGGTAAGCAAGGAAAGTTGGATATCAGCTACAAAACAACACTTGGATTCCAAAATGTTGCTAAAAGCAGATGGTATGATTTAGCCAATAGAGAGCAGTACCAAGAATTGGTAAGAGTAGCGGAGACTAATGCAAATAATCAAGGTGCGAATTTGCCAATTTCACCAGGAGTATATCCTGATAACGATTTGTTTATTGACGATGTGGATACCGATTGGCAGGATGAGGCCTTCAGAACTGGAATTTTGGAGAATCATTCCTTAACCTTTAATGGAGGAGCTGAATCATTGAGTTATAATGTGAACCTGGATTACTTCAAAAACACCAGTTACTTTGAAACACCTCAGGCTTACGAGCGTTATTCCACAAATGTGAACTTAGGAGGAGAGAAAGGACGTTTTAAATACGGAGCTAAATTAGCCTATTCTCAATCTGATAAAGAAAGATTTAATGAGTATTTGGCAGGTACAAGTTCTATTATCAATTTGTTAGGGGCGGTGCCAACTATGCCGGTTTATGATGAAAACAGACTAGGAGGTTACGGTGGTACTGATGGTATTGCCCAACGTGCGATCTCTTTGAATGTTATTGGATACAATAACCTGATAACCAATGAAGGAAAGCGTAATCGTTTTATTGGAAATATTTGGGGAGAATACGAAATCTTGAAAGGCCTTAAATACAGATTGAATGTAAGTGGGGACCGTACCAATTGGAATGATCGTTATTTTAATCCGCCAAGTGATTTAGGGTGGTATTATGTAACCGAAAATGCGGAGTCTAGATTGGAAACCAATAATGGTCATAACACTAGGACGATTATCAATAATTTGTTAACTTATGACCTTACTCTTGGAGAGAAACATAATTTCAATCTGTTAGGAGGTATGATTCATGAGCGTGCAGATTATTATAACTTAATGACAAGAGGTACTGGTTTTGAACCAGGAGAAATTTCTGAGTTTCAATATGCTGATAATAGAGATGCAATTGAGCGTTACACAACAGAAACTTATAAGTCATATATTGGTCGTTTCAACTATGATTTTGACGACAGATATTTATTTGAAGCTAACTTCCGTCAGGATAAATCTTCAAAATTTGCACCAAGAAACAATACAGGAAACTACTTCTCTGTATCTGGAGCCTGGAAAGTACATAACGATATCAACCTTCCTGAATGGTGGAATACCTTTAAAATCCGTGGAGGTTATGGACAGTTAGGAAACAACACCATTGGTTTGTATGAATTCGCCTTGACCACCAATGATTTCGCGAGCTACTTATTCGGTAATGAATTGGCGCCAGGATCAACGGTGGTGAAAATTGTAGACCCAGATATCAAATGGGAGGACACTGAGTCTACCAACGTAGCAGCTGAGTTTGGTATGTTTAATAACAGACTACAGTTTACTGCAGAGTACTTTAAAAAGCAATCCACAGACTTGTTGGCTGATGTGCCAATCCCTTACTCTTCTGGATCATTCCCAATTTTGTTGACTACCAATGCTGGTACGGTTCAAAACACAGGTATGGAATTTACTTTAGGATGGGGAGATTCCAAAGAAGATTTTAGCTATAACATTTCGGCCAATTTTGGTACCTTGAAGAATGAGGTGTTGAAGATAGGTAATGATGATACCCCAATTCCTGGATTTGCATCTAGAACAGAGGTGGGAAGATCTGCAGGTGAAATATATGCCTATGAAGTAGAGGGGATATTCCAAACCCAAGAGGAAATTGATAACCATGCTTCTCAGCCTGGAGTTACAATGCCTGGTGATGTTAAGTTTAGAGATGTGAACGGTGACGGTGAAATTAATGCCGACGATAGAACATTCCAAGGTGTTACAATTCCAAAGTTCAATTTTGGTTTGAATTTAAGCGCTCGTTATAAGAATTTTGATGCTTCAATGTTCTTCCAAGGAGCTGGAGGTCATAAAATTTACAATCGTACTTATCAAAGTTTAATGGTTGGTGATTTAGGTAACAGTCATGTGGATATGTTGAATTACTGGTCGCCAGATAATACCAATACCAATGTGCCAAGACCTATAGTTGGTGATCCTAATGGTAATAATAGAGAGTCAAACAGGTTTGTTGAAGATGGAGACTTTATTAGATTACAAAGTTTGGAACTTGGATTTAACATTCCTTTAGAAACTAAAGTATTTACGAGAGCAAGAGTATTTGCTTCAGGGCAAAACCTATTTGTAATTACTAAATACAATGGCTATGATCCTGACTTTATCAGTGATGGATTATTTAATAGAGGTGTAGAATTTGGATCTTTCCCTAACCCAAGAACTTTGGCTTTAGGAGTGCAGGTAGACTTTTAATTAGAAACAATTGAAAATTATGAAAACTAGAAATATATTATATTCAATAGCAGTAGCAACCTCAGTGTTGGCTACCAGTTGTGTAAGCGACGAGGATCTAAACCAAATTTCCCCGAATTTTGAGACAGCAGCATCCTTTTGGGAAAATGGCGATGATGCCCTGAAAGGGGTAAATGCTGTCTACGGAAGTTTGTTAACAGATGGAACTTACATGCGTAGTACCCCTTTATTGTTGGATTTGAAGGGAGATTGTACAAGAAGTAATTCGCCTTGGGGTGCCATGGCTAATGTAGGAAAGTTTAATTCTAATGTAGCTGATGCGGCCATTTATGGATGGGCTTTTGAGACTTATTATCAAGGTGTTTATAGAGCCAACCAAGTGTTGGAAAACGTTCCTGGGATAGAAATGGAAGATGCCGCTCTAAAAGACAGAATTTTGGGTCAGGCTTATTTTATGAGAGGTCTATACTTTTTCCATTTGGTAAACATGTTTAAAAATGTACCGCTTCCTATGACAAGTGTTGAGATTTACCATGAGCAAAAGTCTCAGGAAGAAGGTTGGGCTCAAGTAAAGTCAGATTTTGAAATGGCAGCCAGTTTGCTACCAGTGTCTTATAATGATGTGTCTGGTCCAGATCAAGGACAAAAAGGACGTGCAACTAAAGGCGCGGCTTTAGCCTACTTAGGAAAAGCACATTTGTTTAACCATGAATTTGCAGAAGCAAAAACAGCCTTTGAGCAAGTTATCGGGTTCGGTGTTTATGATTTGGTAGCAGATTATAGAGATAACTTTACTATAGTTAATGAGAATAATGAAGAGTCTATCTTTGAAGTGCAATTTAACAGAGAAGTTGGAGGAGTAGACTTAGGATGGGGAGGTACACCTTCTTCAGCTTGGGGGAAAACTTCAGCAAGAGCGATTACTTATGGACCGCCTACATTTGGATTTACAGATGTGCAGCCAACTTGGACCTTATTTAATGAGTTTCAGGAAGAGTTAACTGTAGATGGAGAAATCGATCCTAGATTAGATGCTACCATGTTCTACAATAAGCCAGGGATGATGTTGTACGGTGTAGAGTTTGCAGTGCACTATGCTGGTAATGAGTCTCAGTTAAATGACATCTACTGTGCTAAATACCAAAATTCAGATGGTAGTCAAGCCAATGAATACGATTGGAGATCGGGAATCAATGAGCGTATCATGCGTTATGCTGATGTGTTGTTGATGTATGCGGAGTGTTTGAATGAATTAGGACAAACCGATGCGGCTTATCCTTATATCCAACAAGTAAGAGACCGTGTGAACTTACCTGATTTGGCAACCGTAAACCCAGGAATGAGCCAACAGCAAATGCGTGACCAAATTGCACATGAGCGTTACTTGGAGTTTGCTTTGGAAGGACATCGTTTTGACGATATCCGCCGTTGGGGATGGCTTGAGGATTCTTCTAAATTGGAATGGTTGAAATCTAGAGATCCAGAGTACAACAGTTACACTCCTGGAAGAGAGTATTTCCCAATTCCACAATCTGAAATGGATAATAACCCGTTAATGACCATTGGTCAAAATGCAGGATATTAATATTTGTTAATTTTGAATTAGTCTTCAGTTACGAAAGACCGCGCCGGTCGCGCGGTCTTTCTTTAAAATAAAAAAATGATATGAAAAAGAACAGCATTACAACTTTGATAATCGCTGTATTTTTGTGTTTAGGCCTGTCCCTAAGCGCTCAAAATACGGTAGAAGTAACCCTTACACAAAAAGAGGACGCGCCTCAAATCAGTAAACATATTTATGGCCATTTTGCAGAGCATTTAGGGCGCTGCATTTATGACGGTTTTTATGTAGGAGAAGATAGTTCCATTCCAAATACAAATGGAGTAAGAAATGATATTATTGAAGCGTTAAAGGATTTGAAAGTTCCAAATCTTAGATGGCCAGGAGGTTGTTTTGCTGATACGTATCACTGGAAAGATGGTATTGGACCTAAAGAAGATAGACCTACGATCGTGAACCAATGGTGGGGAGGATCAACCGAAGATAATAGTTTTGGAACACATGATTTCTTGAATTTATGTGAAGCTTTAAACGCTGAACCATATTTGGCTGCCAATGTTGGTAGTGGAACGGTTCAGGAATTTGCCGAGTGGTTGCAATATGTAAACCATGACGGTATTAGTCCTATGGCCAAATTAAGACGTGAAAATGGTCGTGAAAAACCATGGAACGTTAGAATTTGGGGTGTAGGAAATGAAATGTGGGGATGCGGTGGTAACATGCGCCCAGAATACTATGCCGATGTGTATAGAAAGTATGCTACTTTCATGACCGATTGGACCAACAGCAACGCTTTGTTTAGAGTTGCTTCTGGAGCAAACAGTGAAGATTACCATTGGACAGAAGTGTTGATGCGTGATATTCCTAAAAATTTAATCGATGGTGTGGCATTGCACCACTATTGTGTGTTGGATTGGGGGGATAAAGGACCAGACAAATCCTTTACAGATGCGCAATACTTCAAGATCATGCAACAAGCCATAAAAATGGATGAGCTAATAACTAAGCATACGGCTATCATGGATAAGTATGATGCCGAACATAAAATTGCCCTAGTAGTTGACGAATGGGGAGGCTGGTATGACGGTGAAGCCCAAGATAAAGGGGTGTTGTATCAACAAAACACGATGCGTGATGCTATGATTGCTGGGGTAACCTTAAATATTTTCAATAACTGGGCAGATA
This sequence comes from Mangrovimonas sp. DI 80, assembly GCF_001975575.1. Classification (NCBI taxonomy): domain Bacteria; kingdom Pseudomonadati; phylum Bacteroidota; class Flavobacteriia; order Flavobacteriales; family Flavobacteriaceae; genus Mangrovimonas; species Mangrovimonas sp. DI 80. The sequence goes on from NZ_MSDT01000006.1 coordinate 104,110, forward strand.
GAGTAAAGGTGGCTAACCTTGCACAAACGGTAAATGTATTGCAAGCAGTAATCTTGACAGAAGGAAACAAGATGTTGTTGACTCCAACCTACCATGTTATGAAAATGTACAATGTGCACCAAGATGCTACATTAATGCCAGTGTCATTCACATCGCCTCAATATACTTTGAATGGTCAATCCTTACCGGCTGTTTCAATTTCGGCATCTTACAATGCTGAGAATGAAAAGCACATTTCTTTGGTGAACATTGATCCTACAAAAGAACATACTATCAGTATTGATGTAGATGCATTGAAGATTATAAATGTGACAGGTACGGTATTGACGTCTTCCGATGTACACGATTACAACTCTTTTGATAATCCTAGTAAAATTGCTCCAGTAGCATTTAAGGATTTCAAATTGAAGAAAGGGAAACTTCAGATAACGGTTCCTGCTTTATCAGTAGTAGTATTGGAAGCTAAATAATATATAGTCATGATAACTATCAAAAGAATATTTATGATACTGTTGATCTTAGGAACAGCCTTAGGCTGTTCCAAAGACGACAGCACTACAGAAGACCCTATCGGAGGTGAAGATCCTACAGATGATGACCCAATTGAAAATACCTTTGATGGTCCAACTTACTCAGATAATTATACACCGATTTCTTCATGGTCCAATAGAAGTAATTGGAACTTGGCCAATGTGCATGATCCAACAGTAGTAAAGCAAGATATTTATTTTTACATGTACCAAACCGATGCGTCCTACGGGAATGCCCATGACGGACATGGCCATTTTCATGGTCGACGCTCTACCGATTTGGTGAATTGGGAATATTTGGGAAGCACTATGGATAATGCCCCTGCTTGGGTAAAGGATTCCATGAATACCAAAAGAGTACAAATGGGATTGCCTGAAATCGATAGTCCCAACTATGGCTTTTGGGCACCGTGTGTGAAAAACGTGAATGGCGTTTACAGAATGTACTACAGTATTGTGGTGGATGAGTTGATTGAGGGAACCGATCCATGTGCCTCATGGGGAGAGCGTCCTTATATTGGGATGATGGAAACTACCGATTTGGCTTCCAACAATTGGGAAGATAAAGGTATGGTAGTAACAGCCATTCCTGATGGAATTGAAGATCGTTACAGAACGAGTTGCAATGACTGGAGTTCGTACTACAAGTTTAATGGTATCGACCCTAGTTATATTGTAACTCCAGGAGGGGAACATTGGTTGGTCTATGGTTCTTGGATGACAGGAATTGCAGCCGTACAGTTGGATCCTGCTACAGGAAAACCATTTCAATTGGATACCGTTGAGGATTATGGTACGAGAATCGCAGGACGTGGTAATATAAATACCAATAGATGGCAAGGAACCGAGGGAGCTGAAATCATTTACAATCCAGATACTGGATATTATTACCTGTTTTTGGCTTATGACGAATTGTCTAAAGCTTACAACACCAGAGTTGCAAGAGCTACCGATATTATGGGACCTTATTACGGTATCGATAATCAAAATGTATCTGAAGGTGCCGAGTGTTGGCCAATGTTAACACATCCTTATCAGTTCAACAATCATACAGGATGGGTTGGAATTTCACACTGTACGGTATTTCAGGATGAAGCCACTCAAAAGTGGTATTTCTCCTCTCAGGCTAGGTTGCCAGAAGGGGTTCCTGGAATCAATGTATCCAATGCTGTGATGATGGGGCATGTTAGGGAGTTAAAGTGGACTTCAGATGGATGGCCTGTGGTTGCTCCTGAAAGATATGCGGCTGTACCGGAAACCGAAATTACTGCTGAGGATATTTCTGGAATTTGGGAACAAATAACAATGAACTACCAATATCAGGTAATGCAAACCTCAGAAACCATCGTGTTTAACAGTAATGGAACTTTGTCTGGTGCTGTTTCAGGAACATGGAGCTTGGATACGGACACTAATACGCTAACCATAAACGGGAATGAGTGTAAGTTGTTTGATGCTTGGGATTGGGAGGCCTCTCCAAGAGGGGTGACCATTTCATATTCTGGTTTAACCGTTGATGGAAAGCCGATTTGGGCCAAAAAAATAAATTAAATAATGATGAAACGACTATGAATTTTTAGATACTTAACTAACTGATGAAGTATCAAAAAAATATATAAAGTTCCATCTGACAATTGAAATAAAATCGAACAGATGAAATATAGTATAGCATTGACCTTGGGAGTGGCTTTGTTCTTGTCATGTAAAGAACAGAATAAGACTCTTGAAATTGCAGAGGTGATACCTACTGAAAAAGAGGTTGCAAAAGCACCATTACAGATCAATAACCCAATTATTAAAGATAAGTTTACCGCAGATCCTGCTGCTTTGGTGCACGATGGAACGGTGTACTTATATGCTGGCCATGATGAAGCGCCAAACGATTTTCATTTCTATAGAATGAACGAATGGTTGGTGTATTCCTCTACAAATATGGTAGATTGGCAAGAACATCCCGTACCATTAAAACCATCAGATTTTAAATGGGCCAAAGGCGATGCTTGGGCTGCTCAGGTAATCGAGCGTAACGGAAAATTCTATTGGTATGTTACCGTAGAGCATGATGATACCCATCCTGGGAAAGCAGTTGGAGTGGCAGTGGCCGATTCTCCAATAGGACCTTTTAAGGATGCCCTAGGAAAAGCTTTGGTGACCAACGACATGACAACGCATTCGGATATTTCTTGGGATGATATTGATCCGTCGGTAATTATCGATGATGACGGTCAGGCCTATTTATTTTGGGGAAATACGGTTTGTAAGTATGCCAAGTTGAAAGAAAATATGGTGGAACTTGACGGGCCAATCCATGTGATTGATGTGCCTAAGTTTACCGAAGCACCTTGGATTCATAAAAAAGGCGATTGGTATTATTTGTCGTACGCATCAGAATTTCCAGAAAAAATTGTGTATGCCATGAGTAAATCGGTTACCGGACCATGGGAATACAAAGGGATCTTAAATGAATTGGCGGGGAATTGTAACACGAACCACCAAGCAATCATTGAATATAAAGGAAAGGATTATTTCATCTACCATACGGGAGGGATCAATCCTAATGGAGGTAGTTTTAGAAGATCGGTATGTATCGATGAGCTGAACTACAATCAAGATGGCACGCTGCAACGTGTGGTAATGACTTCTGAAGGAATTCAAAAATAGAGTTATGAAATTTATAAAGCAATCTATAGCAGTCTTTGCTTTGTTGGCAGGGATGATGGTATTGGCCCAAACAGATAAGCCTATAACCCATGATCCTGTCATAGCCAAGCAGGGAGATACCTATTATTTATTTTGTACCGGGCCTGGCATTACCAGTTTTACATCCAAGGATTTAAAAACATGGACACAGGCCGATCCTGTGTTCTCAGTAAATCCAAAATGGGCTAAAGAAGTAGCGCCTGGATTCAATGGACATATTTGGGCGCCGGACATTACCTTGCATAAGGGTACCTACTACTTGTATTATTCCATTTCTGCTTTTGGAAAAAACACGTCCGCGATAGGCTTGGTAACCAATACGACCTTAAATCCTAAGGATAAAAATTACAAATGGGAAGATCAAGGAATTGTAATTCAATCCATCCCGAATAGGGATTATTGGAATGCCATTGACCCTAATCTAATCTTTGATGAACAAGGAACGCCTTGGATGGCTTTTGGATCGTTTTGGGGAGGGCTCAAAATGGTGAAAATGGCACAAGATTTAAAATCACTTGCAGATCCTGAAGAGTGGTATACCATTGCTCGTCGTGAGCGTTCATTTGAAAAAGAAGATGCTGATGCAGGTGATGCCGCTTTGGAAGGTCCGTTCATTTTCAAAAAAGGGGATTACTACTATCAGTTTTTGTCTTGGGACTATTGTTGCCGCGGAGAAAACAGTACCTATAAAGTGGTGGTTGGACGCTCTAAAACAGTGATGGGACCTTATGTAGATAGAGAAGGAAAGCCCTTAAATGAAGGTGGTGGAACTTTGGTGCTTGAAGGCAATGAGAAATGGTATGGTGCAGGGCATAATAGTGTGTATACCTTCAATGGTAAGGATTATATTTTCTTCCATGGTTATGATGCATCCGATAAAGGTTTGCCTAAACTTCGAGTTTCTGAATTGAAATGGGATGCCGATTTATGGCCAAGTCTAAAAGACAATGTACTAGATTAAAATGAAATCATTAATAGCAAGTTTGGGAATTATTTGCACGCTGACGGCCACGGCACAAGAAGCGGTAAACCTATTCCCATTAAATCAAGTTTCTGTGACTTCCGGTGTATTTAAGGAAGCCGCAGAAACTGATTTTAATTATATACAACAGTTAAACCCAGATAGACTGCTGTCGCCATTTCTTCGAGAAGCAGGTTTGGCGCCCAAAGCGCCATCTTACACCAATTGGGAAAATACCGGATTGGATGGGCATACTTTCGGGCATTATTTGTCGGCTTTGTCAATGTATTACGCCTCCACAAATGATGCAAAAGCCAATGAGTTGATTGATTACGTGTTGTCCGAATTGCAGCGTGTGCAACAGGCAAACGGAAATGGATACATTGGTGGAATTCCTGGTAGTAAGGCTTTATGGACCGAAATTGAAAATGGGCACATCAATGCTGGAAGTTTTAGTTTGAATGATAAATGGGTGCCGCTTTATAACATCCATAAAACCTTTGCAGGCTTAAAGGATGCTTGGGTATTTGCCCAGAAACCACAAGCTAAAACCATGTTGGTTGCTTTAACCGATTGGTTTATTGGGGTGACCAAAAACTTATCAGAGGCACAGGTACAAGACATGTTGCGTTCAGAACATGGGGGATTGAATGAAGTTTTCGCAGAGTTGTATCACATTACAGGGGAAACAAAGTATTTGCTGTTGGCCAAGCGCTTTTCTGAAAAAGCCTTGTTAGAACCACTGGCAGAAAACAAAGATATTTTAACAGGTATGCATGCCAATACGCAGATTCCGAAATTTATTGGGTTCGAGCGTATTTCACAGTTGGATCATGATGCTATTTACCATGATGCAGCTTATAATTTTTATAACAATGTTACAAAGGAGCGAACTCTAAGCATAGGCGGGAACAGTGTACGGGAGCATTTTAACCCAATCGATGATTTTAGTGATGTGCTAAGTAGTCAAGAGGGGCCTGAGACCTGTAACACCTACAATATGCTAAAGTTGAGCAAGCTTTTGTTTGAGGATACCGCCAACGAAGCGTATATCGATTTTTACGAACGCGGCCTTTACAATCATATTTTGTCCTCTCAAAATCCTAAGGGAGGTTTTGTGTATTTCACACCAATGCGTCCGGGGCATTACCGCGTGTACTCGCAACCGGAAACAAGCTTTTGGTGTTGTGTTGGCTCTGGGATGGAAAACCATACCAAATACAATGAGTTGATTTATGCCAAAACTGACGATGCACTTTATGTGAATCTTTTCATGCCTTCCAAAGTAAATTGGGAAGCGCAACAAGCAAGCATTACACAAGAAACCAATTTTCCCGAAGAAGCTACTACAACCTTGATTTGGGAGAGTAAAAAAGCAAGAAAAACTACCTTGATGTTGCGATATCCACAATGGGTGGCAGCCGGTAATTTAAAAATTTCTATTAACGGAAAGTCTATTGAAGTTGAAGGAACTCCAGGATCTTATATTCCAATTTATAGAAAATGGAAATCTGGTGACCGAATCACTATGGAATTGCCAATGCATTTAAGTTTGGAGCAAATTCCTGATCAGTCAGGCTATGTGTCTGTAAAATATGGGCCAATCGTTTTGGCCGCAGTAACGGGAGAGGACCATCAAGATGGTTTGTTTGCAGACGATAGTCGAGGTGGTCATATTGCTCACGGGCCGTTTTTACCAATGACGGAAGCCCCAATGTTTCTGTCAGAAAAAGGAGAGGATATTTTAACAAAAATAAAGCCGGTACAAGGAAAGCCGCTACAGTTTACCGTAGAAGATTTAGTATATCCACAAACCTATAAGAATTTGGTACTTCAGCCATTTTATAAAATCCACGAAAAGCGCTATGCTATTTATTTCAAAAATGAAACACCTGAAGGCCTAGAGCAAATGCAACGGGAGTTGGCTGAAAAGGAGAAAGCCGAAGCCTATTTGCGATCCATCACTTTGGACTATGTCGCACCTGGAGAACAGCAACCGGAGTCAGATCATGGTTTTAAATCAGAGCGTTCCAATTCTGGAGTGAACCAAAACCGTCACTGGCGCGATGCTTCGGGTTGGTTTAGTTACGAGCTGAAAAATAAGGAAGCTGAAGCAAAAGCTTTACGCATCACCTATTTTGGGTTGGACGCCAATAGGAATTTTAAGATTAGTGTGAATGGACAGACTATTGCCAATCCCAAATTAAAAGGAGATAAAGGCAATACGTTTTTTGAAGTGGATTATGAATTGCCTGAGGATATTGTGAAAGAGAACGAGCTTTTGGAAGTACGCTTTATAGCCGATGAAAATTCAACAACGGCAGGAATTTATGGGGTACGCTTAATGAGTGTCTCTGGTACTTCAAATGAATAGAAAACAAGAAAAAAATAATTGCTAATAGAGATCAATGAAAATTGTGCCTCACTGCTAGAAATAGTATTTTGAAAAAGACCATATGAAATCAGAAAATCAAAAATTAAGCCTACTTGAAAAAATTGGATATGGCTCTGGAGACGCAGCGGTAAATGTTGTGATATCTTCCATGTTCCTTATCATCACCTTCTTTTACACGGACGTGTTTGGGTTGAAGCCTAAAGACATGGCCTTATTGTTTTTATTGGTACGATTAATCGATGCTATTACGGATCCTTTAATGGGATTGATCACCGATAAGTTTACGACCAAATGGGGACGTTACAGGCATTACTTTTTGTTCTTAGCGGTGCCTTTTGGGATTTCGGTGTTTTTAACCTTCACCACACCCAATTTTGATTATGCCGGTAAAATGATCTATGCGTACATCACTTACATATTTGTGACGATAATGTTTACATCGGTAACAATTCCGTATATCTCTTTAATTGGGGTGTTGACCAGCGATCCTCAAGAACGTTTGTCGGCTAATGGTTACCGACTGTTCTTTGCTAAGGTAGCAGCCTTCTTAGTGTCTATCGTCGTACCTATTTTGGCGGAGAAGTTTGGAAAAGATGATTTGGGTAGAGGCTATCAAATGGCCATGGGTTTAATGGCCCTTTTAGGAACCCTATTGTTCTTATTTAGCTTTTTTACCACAAGAGAACGCGTAGAACATGTGGTAGAGGATAAGCCTTTGAAAGAACAGTTTCAGTTGTTGTTGAAAAATGGGCAGTGGACCCTTTTATTTGGGGTGTGTTTCTTCGGTACCGTGGGTTACGTAATCCGTAATTCAGTAGCCATTTTTTATGCTAAATATTTCTTGGGTGGTGATGCCAGTGTGCAATCATCGTTTATGGCAACTGGGGTTGCGGCGGCTATTTTAGCTATGCCAGCCTCGACATTTATTACCAAAAAATACTGTAAGGTAAAATTGTTTAAATGGTCCCAAATTGCGGTGGGAGTGATTAGTCTTATTATGTTATTGGTAGTACAGCCAGGAAACCTTGTGATGGCCTATGTACTGTATTTCATCTTGTCTTTTGTAGTCGATTTACATGCGCCAGTTTTCTGGTCGGCTATCGCAGAAGCGGTGGATTACGGTCATGCCGAATCAGGAAAACGCGTGTCTGGTTTGTCCTTTGGAGGAATTTCCTTTGCTCAAAAATTGGGAATGGGAATCGCCGGAGCTGCCGTAGGATATTTATTGGATTTCTTCGAATATGTACCAAAAGCAGAAACGCAAACTGAATTTGCCCTTTGGGGAATCGCCTTAATGCTAACAGTAATTCCAGGAATATTCCATGTGATTATGGGAGGAATGATGTTCCGTTACAAAATCACCGATTCATATTACGAAACAATTAAAAAGAAATTAAATATATAACAATGAAGATGGAGAGTTCTGAAAAAAATGCACCGATTGTAGAGCAACGTGCTGACCCGTTTATTTATAAACATACTGATGGATATTACTATTTCACGGGGTCTGTGCCAACCTATGATCGTATTGAACTGAGAAGAGCGAAAACAATTGCTGAACTGCCGAATGCCGAAACCTTTGATGTGTGGTTCAAGCATGAAAGTGGTCCAATGAGCCGTCATATCTGGGCGCCTGAGATTCATTATTTGGATGGTAAATGGTATGTGTATTTTGCGGCTAGTGAAGAGGAGGATATCTGGGCATTACGACCTTATGTTTTAGAGTGTACAGGTGAAGACCCTCTTAATGATGAATGGATTGAGTTGGGGATGATGCAAGCTGCCGATGGTGACGAAAAATCATTCATCGACTTTTCATTGGATGGTACCGTGTTTGAAAATAATGGCAAGCGTTATTTCTGTTGGGCTGAAAAAACAGGAGGTCAATTTGCGGCGTCCAATTTGTATTTGGCAGAAATGGAATCGCCAATAAAACTTAAAACAACGCAGTTCATGCTGACCACGCCAGATTACGATTGGGAGCGTATCGGCTTTTGGGTGAATGAAGGTCCAGCCGTTTTAAAACACAACGGCAAAATATTTATCACCTTTTCGGCTAGTGCTACTGGAGCCTGTTATTGTATGGGTTATATGGAAGCGGATGAAACTGCCGATTTACTAGATAGAAATTCATGGACAAAAACCAGATATCCGGTATTGGAAACCAATTACGATAAGAAAATTTTTGGCCCAGGGCATAATTGCTTTACCGTGGCAGAAGATGATACAACGCCATTGTGCATCTATCATGCAAGAGATTATGAAAATGCAGTTGGTGATCCAGCAGTTGTTCCGAAAACTGATACTAGACCTTTGGAGGAAATTGTGGCCGATCCACTATACGATCCAAACCGACATGCTAGAATGTTGGAGCTGAAATTTGATGAAAAAGGGAAGCCTCTTTTTGAGTTTTATTAGGTCAAATTTGTGACCTATTGTTTTGAATGTTAAAACTAAAATTTAAAAGTGTATAAAATACACTTATTTTAATGTAAAGCGTATCTTTGTATACAAACAACTAAACAAGTTAAGATGAAAACATATGTTATAGGATTAGATTATGGGTCGGATTCTGTTCGTGCGGTCTTGATTGATACACAAAACGGAGCCGAATTGGCTTCGGAAGTGTTTTGGTATCCACGATGGAAGGAACAAAAATATTGTAATGCGGGAATTAACCAATTCAGGCAACATCCTTTAGATCATATTGAAGGACTTGAACATACCATTACCTCAGTAATGCAGCAAAGTGACGTGAAACCAGAGGCGGTAGTGGGAATTTGTATTGATACTACTGGGTCCTCACCAATGCCATTGACAGTAGATGGGACACCATTGGCTTTTGTGGATGGGTTCACTGAAAATCCAAATGCTATGATGGTACTTTGGAAAGATCATACTTCGGTTGCAGAAGCGAATGAAATCAATGAATTGGCTAGAACTTGGGGAGGTGAAGACTATACCAAATTTGAGGGAGGAATTTACTCTTCTGAATGGTTTTGGGCAAAAATATTACATATTGCCAGAGAGGATAAGGCTGTAAAAGAGCAGGCTTACACTTGGATGGAGCACTGCGATTACATCACCTATTTATTAGCCGATAACAAAGATTTAAATACGTTTAAAAGAAGCCGTTGTGCTGCGGGACATAAAGCCATGTGGCATGAGAGTTGGGGAGGATTGCCAGCTAAGGAATTCTTAGGACAATTGGATCCATATTTAGCCGATTTAAAAGATAAATTATATACAGACACCTTTACGTCCGACGATATTGCGGGTCACCTTAATGAAGAGTGGGCCAACAAACTTGGTCTGTCAACAAAAACCGTAATCGCCGTGGGTACTTTCGATGCACATTCTGGTGCGGTGGGAGCTAAGGTTGACAATAATGCGTTGGTACGTGTTATGGGAACCTCTACTTGCGATATCATGGTATCACCTCGCGAAGTGATTGGGGATAACTGTGTAAAAGGAATTTGTGGGCAAGTAGATGGATCTGTGATTCCTGGAATGATTGGTTTGGAAGCTGGTCAGTCTGCCTTTGGGGATGTCTTGGCTTGGTTTAAAGATGTGTTGTCTTGGCCTATCGAAAACCTTGTGTTGACTTCTAAAGTGTTGTCAGATGAGCAAAAGAAAGCTTTAAGTGAAGAAGTTGAAGCTAAGTTCATTCGTACTTTAGCGGAACAGGCTGAGAGAATTCCAATTTCAGAAGCCATTCCAATTGCTTTGGACTGGGTAAACGGAAGAAGAACGCCTGATGCCAACCAAGAGTTGAAAAGTGCCATCTCTGGAATTTCCTTGGGAACAAAAGCGCCTCATATCTTCAAGGCTTTGGTGAATTCTATTTGTTTTGGTTCCAAAATGATCGTGGATCGTTTTGAAAGCGAAGGCGTGAAAATAGAATCTGTTATCGGAATTGGAGGCGTGGCAAGAAAGTCGCCCTTCATCATGCAAACTTTGGCCAACGTTTTGAACATGCCTATTAAAGTGGCAGAATCAGACCAAGCACCAGCTTTGGGGGCTGCCATTTATGCCGCTGTAGCAGCAGGTTTATATCCAAACGTAATTGAAGCCAGTAAAGTCATGGGAAGTGACTTTGAGGCAGAATATTTTCCGCAAACAGAACAAGTGAAGGTGTATGCCAATTATATGGAGGCCTACAAAACGTTGGCAGCCTATGTTGAAACTAACATTAAATCCAAAAAGTAATGAGTTCTAAGTATAAATCTTTAAAAGAAGAATGTTACGAGGCAAACATGCAATTGAATGCCTTGAACCTTGTAGTGTACACTTTCGGAAATGTAAGTGCTGTAGACAGAGCCAATGGCGTATTTGCCATTAAGCCAAGCGGGGTGCCGTATGAAATTTTGAAGCCTGAAGATATCGTGATCTTGGATTACGACAACAATATTGTGGAAGGAACCATGAGACCGTCTTCCGATACCAAAACGCATTCCTTTTTGTATAAAAATTGGGATGACATCGGTGGGATTGCCCATACGCATGCTACGTATTCGGTATCATGGGCGCAGGCGCAAAGAGACATTCCTATTTTTGGAACCACCCACGCCGATCATTTAACAGCCGATATTCCTTGTGCACCACCTATGAGCGACGACCTTATTGAAGGGAATTATGAGCACAACACGGGGATTCAAATTTTGAACTGTTTCAAGGATAAAAACATTTCGCATCAAGAAGTGGAAATGGTACTAATTGGAAACCATGGCCCATTTACTTGGGGTAAAGATGCTGCTAAGGCAGTATATAACAGTAAGGTGCTGGAAGTGGTGGCAGAAATGGCCTATTTAACACTTCAAATCAACCCAAGTGCACCAAGATTAAAAGATTCATTAATAAAAAAACACTACGAGCGTAAGCACGGTAAAAATGCCTATTACGGTCAATAATTAATACACACAATTATGATTGATATATCACAAAAGGAAGTTTGGTTCATCACAGGAAGCCAACATCTATACGGCCCAGAAACATTGGAGCAAGTGGCCAAAAACTCTTCGGAAATTGTTGAAGCTTTGAACGCATCTCAGCAAATTCCTGTAAAAGTAGTTTTCAAGCCAACGGTAAAGACTACCGAAGAAATTTATGAAACCTTAACCGCAGCTAATCAGGAGGCTAACTGTATTGGGATTATTACTTGGATGCATACGTTTTCACCAGCTAAAATGTGGATTCGTGGGTTAACGGCACTTCAAAAACCTTTGTGTCACTTACATACGCAATTCAACAGAGACATTCCTTGGGATTCCATCGATATGGATTTTATGAACTTGAACCAAGCGGCCCACGGTGACCGTGAGTTTGGATTTATAGTAAGCAGATTGCGTAAAAACAGAAAAGTAGTGGTTGGTCACTGGTCTCAAGAATCTGTTCAAAAGAAAATTGGAGATTGGACTCGTGTTGCTGCAGGATGGGACGATTGGCAAGGTGCTAAGTTTGCTCGTTTTGGAGACAACATGCGTTTTGTTGCTGTAACTGATGGCGATAAAGTAGAAGCGGAAACTAAATTTGGTTTTTCAGTGAACACTTATGCTGTTGGTGATTTAGTAGAAGTTATCAACGGTGTATCTGATGAAGCTATCGCTGAATTGGTTAAGGAATATGAAAGTTCTTATAACATGGTTGATTCCTTGTTGGAAGGCGGAGAGTACAGACAGTCTTTAATTGAAGCAGCTCGTATTGAATTAGGACTTGAGAAGTTCCTGGTTGATGGTGGGTTTAAAGGATTCACCGATACGTTTGAAGATTTACACGGAATGGTACAATTGCCAGGTATTGCTGTACAACGTTTGATGCAAAAGGGATATTCCTTCGCAGGAGAAGGTGACTGGAAAACGGCTGCTTTGGTACGTGCTATGAAGGTTATGGGAGCTGGATTGGAAGGTGGAAATGCCTTTATGGAAGACTACACTTACCACCTAGATCCTAAAGAACCTAGAATTTTAGGATCGCACATGTTGGAAGTAGATCCTGTATTGGCGGCTTCAAGACCTTCTTGTGAAGTACATCCTTTAGGAATTGGAGGAAAAGCAGATCCTGTACGTTTGGTATTTAATGGTAGAGCAGGCGATTCTTTGGTTGCTGGTTTAATGGACTTTGGAAACCGTTTCAGATTGTTGATCAACAAAACAGTTGGTGAAGAAGTGAAAGAAGCCTTGCCTAAATTGCCTGTAGCAAGAATTATGTGGAAACCATTACCAGATTTCGAAACTGCATGTACGGCTTGGATTTTAGGAGGTGGAGCCCACCATACTTGTTACAGTGAAAATGTATCGGTTGAGCAATTGGAAGATTTTGCCGAAATTGCGGGCATAGAATCTTTGGTGATTGATGAACATACAACCATCAGGGATTTTAAAAATACCATACATACCAATGAGGCCTACTATAGATAATAGTAGGTTAGGACTAACTAAAATTAATTAAACATGAAGATTCTAAAACGTTCCTTGTTTTATGCACTAATGTTGCTGTTAACCTTGAGCAATATTCAGTGTAAAAATGAAAAAAAGGAAGAATCAGAAACAACAATTCCAGTGAAAGAGAAATTAACAATTGATAAGGAAATATTTGGCACGATGCCAGATGGTCAAGAGGTAGAGAAATTCACCTTGAAGAACCATAACGGGGTAGAAATGCAGGTAATAACTTATGGAGGAAGGATTACTTCCCTTAAAATACCTAATAAGCAAGGAGCGTTTGAGAATGTCATACTTGGGTTTGATAAGCTAGAGGATTACTTGGCGGATAACCCATTCTTTGGTGCGTTGATCGGACGCTACGGAAACCGAATTGCCAAAGGAAAATTTACTTTGGATGATAAGGAATATAGCTTGGCAACCAACGATGGACCAAACCACTTGCATGGTGGTGTGGATGGTTTTGACCGCGTAGTTTGGAAAGCCGAAGCTATCGAAGGCGAAGAGGATTCAACGTTGAGATTGAATTATTTGAGCAAGAATGGAGAAGAAGGTTATCCAGGAGATTTGAACGTGACCGTAACGTATGTGTTGACCAAAGACAATGAGTTGAAGGTTTCGTATAAAGCCACTACCAACAAAACTACGGTGGTGAATTTAACCCAGCACAGTTACTTTAACCTGTCTGGAGATTTTTCAAAATCTATTTTAGACCATGAAGTGGTATTGGATGCAGATGCATTTTTACCAGTAGATGCTACCTTGATTCCAACAGGAGAAATCAGAAGCGTGGAAGGAACACCTTTCGATTTCAGAACGGCAAAAACTGTAGGAAAAGATATTGAAGCAGATAATGAGCAATTGACTTTAGGAAAAGGTTACGATCATTGTTGGATATTGAACGGAGAAGCTGGAAGCTTGAGAAAAGTAGGTTCTGCTTTTGATGCTACTAGTGGACGTTTTATGGAAGTATTTACCGATGAACCTGGAATGCAATTCTACACCGGGAACTTTTTGGATGGCACTTTGCCAATGCCAGATGGTGGGACTTATGGACATAGAACAGGGTTTTGTTTAGAAACACAACATTATCCAGATTCTCCTAATCAGCCAGAGTTTCCTTCTACGGTTTTACAACCAAAAGAAACCTATACAACGACGACCATTTATAAATTTTCAACTAAATAAGAAGAGCAAATGAAGACTTTAGATACTTTAGATTGGATATTTATTGGGGTATATTTTCTGGTATTGGTAGGAATTGCCGTTTGGATCATCAGAAAAAAACAAAATAATACAGAAGACTATTTCCTCGCGGGAAGAAATGTGGGATGGTTTGTGGTTGGAGCGTCTATTTTTGCCTCCAATATCGGGTCAGAACACGTTGTAGGATTGGCGGGAGCCGGAGCAGGAAATAAATTACCAATGCTTATTTACGAGATTCAGGCCTGGGTGGTATTGATTCTCGGTTGGGTATTCTTACCATTTTATGCCAGAAGTGGTGTGTTTACCATGCCTGAGTTCTTGGAAAAACGTTTCGATTCGCGTTCACGTTGGATCTTGTCCATTTTCTCCATTGCAGCTTATGTACTTACCAAAATTTCGGTAACCATTTACGCAGGAGGTGTGGTAGTGTCCGCTTTATTAGGAATTGATTTCTGGACTGGAGCTTTGGCTACGGTAATCTTAACAGGATTGTATACCGTTGTAGGAGGAATGCGTGCGGTAGTATATACTGAAACCCTACAAGCAATTGTATTGGTAGTAGGTGCTGCAGCATTGACCTTTATTGGTTTGGACCACGTAGGTGGTTGGGAGAGTATGGCCGAAACGGTTTCTCCTGAGTACTTGAACATGTGGAGACCAGCTACAGATCCTGATTTCCCATGGCCAACCTTGTTTATTACAAGTACCATTGTAGGGATTTGGTATTGGTGTACCGACCAATATATCGTTCAAAGAACCTTGACTGCTAAAAACATTAAGGAAGGAAGACGAGGAACTATTTTTGGAGCTTTGTTAAAGTTGCTTCCTGTATTCTTGTTCTTGGTTCCAGGGATTATTGCCTTGGCATTAAAAATGAGAGGAGAGTTACATTGGGATACCCCAGATCAGGCCTTCCCTGTATTGATGAGTAATTTGTTGCCTTCTGGTTTAAGAGGATTGGTTGCAGCAGGACTTTTGGCAGCATTGATGAGTTCTTTGGCTTCGGTGTTCAACTCTTGTTCTACCTTATTTACGGTTGATATCTATAAGAAATTAAGACCGAATACACCTGAAAAGAAATTGGTGCAAACAGGACAAATTGCAACGGTGTTTATCGTAATCATCGGAATTATTTGGATTCCTATTATGGCCAATATTTCTGGAGTATTGTATGAATATTTACAAAGTGTACAGTCCTATATTGCGCCTCCAATTACAGCGGTATTTTTATTGGGAATCTTCTCAAAGAGAATCAACGGAACGGGAGCTTATGTTACTTTAGTCGTAGGATTGATAGTAGCAGCCATTAGAATTGTATTGGAATTGGTAAAAGGTTCGCTTGATCCAAACGGAGTATTGTTCTTCTTGGGAGACATGAACTTCTTGACCTTTGGTGCATGGTTCTTCTTATTCTGTGTATTATTGATCATTACAGTAAGCTTCTTGAGTAAAGCACCGTCAGAAGAAAAAGTGGCCAACCTTACGTTCTCTACAATTTCTGAAGAAGAAAAAGCCAACAACAAAAGCAGTTATAGCTGGGTAGATATCTTTATTTCTATCGTAGTTATTATTATTGTTATTGGAGTGATGGTATTCTTCAATGGAAAATAAAACATAAAGTGTTATACGAAAAAAGCGGGCCTTGGCCCGCTTTTTTTATAGGTGATGTTGAGGTTAAAACTTCATTACAAATCCACCGTAAGGTTGTACTTCTACAGTTTTTACAGTAGCTGCATTTACGGGTTCCAATACAAATTTATCATCTTCATCAGCAATCATGGTTCCGTTACCTTCTCCAATAAAAGAAAGGTCCATTTCTAAAGTTTTGGCTTTGTCTTCTCCATTGATGCCAACTACATACCAATTCCCGTTGTACTTTCTTGCCATTACGACATCTTTTCCTGGGAATCCGGACACAAATTTACTGCTGTCCCAATTTACTGGAATATCGTTTAGGAAGTCTACGATATAGTCTGGTTGCTTTTTCATGCCTTCTGGAATTTCTGCCATATGTTGCACCCCTGATGTAAATAGAATAGGCAACGCTAACTCAAAAGTGTTCGTCGTCTTTCTGTTGATGTTGGTAATGGAATCCAGTACCATTGGAGTGAAATCCATTGGGTCAAATACATTTCTGGTAAAAGGTAACATTGTACAGTGGTTAGGCTGTAAATCGGCGTTTTTTTGGTCGAAGGTTACAAATTCTTCCCCCATAATGGATTCCATCGTCATTAAGTGAGGGTAGGTACGTTGCCAACCTCTAGGCAGTGTACAACCGTGGAAATTCACCAAAAGCTTGTATTGGGCGGCATCTTTAAGGATGTCATGGTAATACGCAATCATGGATTGCCCATCGCCTCCAAAGAAATCAATCTTAACACCAGAAACCCCTAAATCCACTAACTTTTGAAATTCAGCTGCACGGTTGTCATGAGTAAGCAGTTTACTTTTTGGAGTATAAGGTGTCTCATTCCAATCTCCTGAAGAGTTATACCAAACCAATATTTTAACACCTTTAGAATTGGCATATTCGGCTAATTCCTTGATTTTCTCATTACCTATTTTTTGGTCCCAATTCACATCGATAAGGCAGTAAGGCCAATTCATGGAAGCAGAATAATCGATGAACTTTTTTGTAGTTTCATAAGTAATAAAATCATCTTTCAACAAAACCCAACTCCAAGAGGCAAGCCCTCCTTTTATAAATGATGTGTCCATATCCATAGCAGGCTTGGCAAGGTCGGTTCCCAAGGTGCTTTCGGTAACTGTGGCAAGATCGCCAATGGCAAGGATGCGCCAAGGAGTTTCCCAAGGTAATTTGGATTCTGGGTTAAGGGCACCGCCTGGGAAGAACTCTTCTTTTTGTGGAAATACCACTTGCAGCGACTTTTTGTCGTCCTTATACTGTAAATGGGTACCACAGTAATTAGGTTCCAAAGCAGTTTCTGAAATCAATACCCAAGTATTATTGCTATTGAAAAGTGCAGGGTATACCCAGCCTTCTCCAATCTCCGATTTGGTGTTGATAGCTACATTTTGATAGTAGTGTTCTTCGTAGGAAGGATTGGTGCTGCTCCAGCCAGTTTTAGCTTTGGACATAGGTTGTACCCAAGCTTTGGCTGACGTTGGGAAGTTGTAAGTAGTCAGTTCTTCCGTGATTTTTTTAATGTCTTCAGAAGTGTTTGGGAATATATATTTAAAGGCAATCCCATCATCTGAGAGATTAAAGACAATTTGCATAGGTTGTCCATTTTCGTTTTCAAGGTCAACGGTGTATTGGTTGGCCTCATAGCTCATATGCTTTTGCTTGCCGTGAAGCATGCTATACTTATCCGAAACTTTTGTTGCTTCGGAAATGCCCTTTAAGGTCATGTTGTTGAAAAAGTTGGCATCCTCGCGCACAAGCCCCAAACTTGAAGAGTCAATCACTAATTCGGTCTTGTCATACACTAGGTAGTATGGCTGCTTGTGGGCGTTTAGGCCAACTTCAACGGATATGTTATTTGAGGGGTTGGACAGTAGTTTTTGCGTTTCCTTTTTGGAACAGGAAACACTTATAATTGCAATAAGTAGTAGGGTTAATTTTTTCATTTTAAATGTTAATTAGACACTTTAAAAGTACTAAATATCTATGGTTTTTACTGTCGATTTTAGGCTAGAAAGGATCTGGTTTTTGCAACTGTTTGTGACAGAGAAGGTTTGTTAAAAATAAAATGCTGTCAATTTCAAAAAGTCATTGGTTTTTGGTAAATTAACTATCTGTTAATTAATTGTTTAAACCGTAAAAAGACTATGAGACATTTTAAAAAATTAATGGTATTCCTTTTGGTAGGGAATCTGGCGTTGACACTGTCCGCACAATCAAGTAAAGATCAAAAAATAATCGAGGAAGCCGATAAGGCGGTTGCAACCTTATTGGAAGTGAATCCAGGATTACGTGAGTATTTCGACAAATCGGCTGGCTGTGTGGTATTTCCCAATGTAGGGAAAGGTGGGCTTATTATTGGCGGGGCTTCAGGTAATGGTGTATTGTATGAATATGGCCATAAAAAGGGAATGGCAAGTGTAAAGGAAATCAGTGTGGGGGCTCAAATTGGAGGGCAGGCCTTAATAGAGGTGATCTTTTTTGAAACCAAGGAGGAAGTTGATAAGTTTAAGGAAAGTAAATTTGAATTTGACGCAGGTATTTCGGCAATAGCACTAACAGAAGGGAAAAGTATGGATATGAAATACAAGGATGGCGTAGCGGTGTTTACACACACCAAGGGAGGTTTGATGGCCGAAGTGTCTGTTGGAGGTCAGAAATTTAAATACAAATCATTCTAAAAAGATGTATTCAAGACGTTATAAAGGGCCTTTTAAAAAGGTCTTTTTTTGTGGGGCATTTTGGGCAAGTTAATTGAATTATTACTAGCTTCTTCAAAACTCTTTCGTACATTAGGTGCTTCGTAATGCGTTGCCATGTTAAAAAGAGAAAATGATGTTTTTCAGCTCCTTTTTGAATCTGTTTCGGAGGGAGTTGTTGTTGTAAACCAAAATCACAAAATAATTGCTACGAATACTTCTGCCGAAAGAATGTTTGGCTATGAACATGATGAACTCTTGGAGCAGCCGTTGTCAATTCTTCTTCCTAAAGCTAATCAACACGGTCATGAGAAAAAAGTAAGCATGTTTATTGCTGAAGACAGGTCTCGACAAATGGGGAAAGGTATGGATCTGTTCGCATTGAGAAAGGACGGAAAGCTCTTTCCGGTGGAAATTGGTTTGAATATTATAGAACTTCATGGCGAAAAGATTGTCATGGCCATCATTAGTGATATTTCCATAAGAAAGCAGCACGAGAAGGAGATTCTGGACTTGAATGCCGAGTTGGAGCAAAAAGTAGCCAAGAGAACACAGGACTTAAGTGATTCGGTAGAGGAGCTTCAACTGCTGAATTTGGAATTAAGAAAGGAAAATGAAAAGCGCTTGGAAGCCGAAAGAAAGGTGAAAAAGGCCCTTAAAAAGGAAAAGGAACTCAACGATTTAAAGACCAAATTCCTCTCCTTGGTATCGCATGAATTTAAAACGCCGCTAAGTGGTATTTTAACCTCTACCATGCTGTTGAGCAAATATAAACTGGAGGAGCAGCAGGAAAAGCGCGATAAGCAAATAGGCAACATCACCAATAAAGTACATTACCTTAATAACATTCTTACAGACTTCCTTTCCATAGAAAAATTGGAAACAGGGAATATCAGCTATCAGGTAAGCACTTTTAAGTTGAGTAAAGTGGTGAACGAAGTAGTGTATGACTGTAATATGCTATTAAAAGAAGGTCAGAACATCATTTACCCAGAAGATATTGATGACATCAGTCTTACCCAAGATGAAAAAATTGTAGAATTGGGATTGTCCAATTTAGTACGTAATGCCATCAAATATTCTCCAGAAAATTCTACCATCAAAATCGTGATCAAGCAGAAAAAGGACGATACCATTTTTAAGGTGATTGATGAAGGTATGGGGATTCCTAAAAAAGATCAGAAAAACATATTCAAACGTTACTTTAGGGCAGAAAATGTATTGCTGGTAGAAGGTACCGGAATTGGACTGAATATTGTGAAAAGTCACTTGAAAAATTTGGGCGGGAACCTTACCTTTGACAGCAAAGAAAATCAGGGGACAACCTTTATCATGTCGATCCCAAATAAAATTGAAATATGAAGAAAATACTGTTGATTGAAGATGATACCATGCTTAGGGAAAATACCGCCGAATTATTAGAACTTTCTGGGTATACGGTAAATACGGCTCCTAATGGTAAACAGGCAATTGAACATATAAAAGAGGACCTTCCAAACATTGTGATATGCGATATTATGATGCCCGAGCTTGATGGTTATGGGGTGTTGGAAGCCTTATCCAAAGATGAAGCAACAAAGTATATTCCTTTCATATTTTTATCTGCTAAAACAGAGCGTAAGGACGTTAGAAAAGGGATGGAACTGGGTGCCGACGATTATATCCCAAAACCTTTTCAGGAAGACGAGCTTATCAATGCCATAGAAAGCAGGTTGGCCAAGTCTGAAATTTTAAAAGACCAACGCGCTACCAATGATGTTGCTGTGGAAGAAGCTGATGTTGATGAATTGGAAACCCTAAACGACCTTAAAAACTTTTTTGATGACAATGGCGAAGTGCTGTGTTTTCAGAAAGGGGACACCATTTATGAGGAAGGCCAAAATTCAAACTTCATTTATTTAATCACTAAGGGATCTGTAAAAAGTCATAAACTGGACGAGTTAGGCAAAGACCTTACCACAGCACTTTACAATGAAGATGATTTGTTTGGTTACGCTTCTTTTTCGCAGGACAGACCTTATCAGGAAACTGCTACGGCCATTGTAGATACCCAAGTGGCTTGTATTTCAAAGAAAACCCTCAAGGAGTTGTTGGATCACAATCACAAAATTGCCTTGGAATTAATGCAATTGCTTACCAACGATATTTTGGGGATCAAGGATCAATTGCTGCAAATGGCCTATAGTTCCGTAAACA
Source organism: Mangrovimonas sp. DI 80 (assembly GCF_001975575.1). Classification (NCBI taxonomy): domain Bacteria; kingdom Pseudomonadati; phylum Bacteroidota; class Flavobacteriia; order Flavobacteriales; family Flavobacteriaceae; genus Mangrovimonas; species Mangrovimonas sp. DI 80. The sequence goes on from NZ_MSDT01000006.1 coordinate 124,882, forward strand.
AAAAGACGGCTACGACCATTATTAAATTTGCCGAAAAACTGAACCACGATACCAATAAGGCCATTACAATTTCGAGAAGTGATTTGGCTAGTGTGGCTGGAATTGCACCGGAAACTTTAATAAGAACGCTTTCCAATTTTAAGAAACAAGGCATTATAGAAATCAAAGGTAAAAACATCCGAATCCTAGATTTGGAGCGGCTTCAGGACATGCATTAGCATTTGTTTCCTTTGAGGGTATGATTTAAATCATATTTTTAGTTTCACTTTCAAATTACTTTTGTGTAAGAAAGTGTGAACAATGAAAAATATACTATTACCAACAGATTTTTCAGAAAATTCATTGAACTCTATAAGATACGCCCTTAAGTTTTATGAAGGGGAAACTTGTGAGTTCTTTTTGCTGCATATAATTGTGTTGAAAAATGGTATGTCCAATTTGTCGGCAGCAGAACTTTCTGCCCATCAGGAAAAGGTACTTGCAAAATTGGAGCAGCTGCGTCAAACTTTGGAACAAGAGTTACCACAAGGGCATCACTTCACATTACACATTTTGACAGACTATAACTTTTTTGTGGAATCCATCCGCAATCAGGTGAAAACTCAAAAAATAGATGTCATTGTTATTGGTACCAAAGGTGCCAATGAATTTAAGAATGCGGGAATAGGAACCCATACCCACGAAATCATTACCAAGGTAAAATGTAATGCTTTGGTGGTACCTGAACATGCCAAGTTTAAAGATTGCAAGGAAATTGTCTTTCCAACGGATTTTTCCATGATTTATAATGATGATACCTTAAAGTCTATAGGTGCTATTTTAAAGCGCTTCGACACTAATTTTAGGGTATTGCATGTATGTAAAAAGGACAGTGAACTCTTCCCAGATCAAGTAAAAAACAAAACCTACTTAGAAGCTTTTTTGAAATATTTTCATCATAGTTTCAATTTCTTCAATGATAAAAAATTGGAGGCAGCCATTCAGTCTTTTGTAGAGGATCAAGGGGTAGATTTAATTGCCTTGGTAGCAAAAAACCTTAACTATATGCAACGCTTGTTGTTTCAGCCAAGTGTTAAGAAACTAACCTATTTAACGAATATTCCATTTTTGGTGTTCCATGAACACCGGCCAACCAAATAGCTTTTTTTATTGCATGAAAACCAATTGTCTCCTATTGGAGATGGTTGGTTTTTAAACTGATATATGTCATATGCAAATGATGGCATACATTTTATTTTTGGCAAAAATTATATTGAAATGAATTGTAACCTAGTCAATAAATATAACGTTCCAGGACCTCGATATACCAGTTATCCAACGGTACCATTTTGGGATGTGGATTCCTTTTCTTTGGAACAGTGGAAAGCCTCCTTAAAAACATCCTTTGTTGAAAGTAAGGAAGAGGGCATTAGTCTTTACATCCACCTGCCTTATTGCGAAAGTTTATGCACTTTCTGTGGTTGCAATAAACGTATTACCAAACGTCATGATGTAGAGAAACCTTATATAGATTATGTTTTACGTGAATGGGCGCTGTATTGTGAAATTTTGCCTGAAAGACCTAGTATTAAAGAGCTGCATTTAGGTGGAGGAACCCCTACTTTTTTCTCACCAGAGCATTTGCAGCTACTTATCCAAGGTATTCTGGAGAATGCAGATTTGGCAGAAGGTTATGAATTCAGTTTTGAAGGACATCCTAACAATACTACGGAAGCACATTTACAGACCTTGTATGATTTAGGATTCCGAAGAGTGAGTTTTGGGGTTCAGGATTATAATGAAAAAGTACAAAAGGCCATTCACCGTGTGCAACCTTTTGAAAATGTAAAGAGAGTCACCGAATTGGCAAGAGCGATTGGATATACTTCGGTTGGACATGACATTATTTTTGGACTGCCATTCCAGGAGATGCCACATATTGAAACAACCATAGCATACACAAAAGCCTTAAAGCCAGATCGCATTGCCTTTTATGGCTATGCCCACACACCGTGGATTAAAGGGAATGGTCAACGAGGATTTAATGAAGAAGATTTGCCTTCGGCAGAAAGTAGACGCCAACAATACGAAAACGGAAAAGCCTTGTTGGAGCAGGTAGGTTATATGGAGATTGGTATGGACCACTTTGCCCTGCCTACAGATTCTATGTATACAGCTATGAAAACTGATCAGTTGCATAGAAACTTTATGGGCTATACGGCTTCAAAAACCCAAATGATGATTGGTTTGGGAGTTTCCGCTATTGGAGATAGTTGGTATGCTTTTGCCCAAAATGCCAAAGATATTGAAACCTACAAACAGTTGATAGATGAAGGATTGATCCCTGTATTTAGAGGTCACATATTAAATGAGGAAGATTTAATCATCAGAAAACATATTTTAGGATTGATGTGCCAATTCAAAACGTCTTGGGAAAATGAGGGAACATACTTTGAGAGTTTGCCAGAAGTAGTGTCTCAACTGGAAGAAATGCAACAGGACGGCCTTATTGAAATAGGGGATCACGCTATTAAGATTACAGAAAAGGGTGTGCCATTTGTGCGGAATGTATGCATGGCTTTTGATGTGAAACTTCAAAAAAAGAGTTCGGGAAAACCTATATTTTCCATGACTATTTAAATGAAAATCGCCTTTGGGCGATTTTTTTATTTTCTTCTTTTTAATTCAAAAGAATTTTCCATTCTTGCGAACCCTTGTAGTAAAAATTTTACATGGCTCAAATTGCTTATTGTCAGTTGTTTATGTCAGTGTATGATTATCGTCATATTTTAATTCTTACATCGGTTGCATCTTTGTACCATAATTAAAAACAAAACGGATATGAAAACGCTTAACAAAATGAACATCGCTCTTAGTGTACTGGCACTTCTGTTCATTTCGTCTACGGCCTCTTTTGCACAACAGTTCAAGTTGAACAACCAAAGTTCTACTTTGGTGGTGAAAGGAACCTCAAGCTTGCACGATTGGGAGGAGACTGCAGAAACTCAAAAAGGGAGTTTGGACATTGCAACAACAGATGGCCTTACAATCAATAGTCTTAAAATTGAAATCGAGGCAGAAAGCTTGAAGAGTGGAAAGTCTGCAATGGACAAGAACACTTATAAAGCCTTAAACACTGGAAAATATAAGTACATCACTTTTGAGCTTTTAAACACCAAAAGTGTTCAGGATCTAGGAAATGGAAAATATAAAGTGGCCGCCGAAGGAAACTTGACCATTTCAGGAGCCAGCAATAAAGTGACCTTGGATTTCGAGTTAACGCTAAAAGGAAATCAAGCAACGCTTAAAGGTAGTAAGGATATTAAAATGACCGACTTTAAAGTTGAACCTCCAACAGCAATGTTTGGTGCAGTAACCACTGGAGATGCGCTTACCATAGAATTTAATACCATCATGATAAACTAAATAAAAACAACAAAATCTAACGCAAAAAAAATTAAAACATGAAATCAATTTTTACAAATTCAGTAGTGGCAGTAATGTTAATCGGAGGACTTAACGGTTTTGCCCAAAAAAATAATAGAAGTTTAGACAATTATAGAGAGCCAGATAAAAACGGGGTTAATGTATTCGAAGATGTGAAGGATACTATTTCAACTTTCGATGGTCTTAGAGTAAGAGTAGGTGGATCTTTCGCCTTACAATTCCAAGGTTTGGATCATGAAGCTTCAGGAGTAGATGTAGATGGAAACCCTCTTGCTTTAGCAGAATTAGGAAGCAACTTTAACCTAGCGACAGCAAACTTAGATTTGGACGTGGCACTTGCAGATGGGGTACGTATGCACTTAAGAACTTATTTGAGTTCTAGACATCACCCAGAACCATATGTAAAAGGGGGATATTTCCAAATTGACAAATTAGACTTCATCAAAGAAGGACTTTTGGAAGACCTAATGAAACACACCACTATTAGAATTGGGCACATGGAAAACAACTACGGTGATGCTCACTTTAGAAGAAGTGATAACGCGCAAGCTATCTACAACCCATTTGTTGGAAACTTGATCATGGATGCCTTCACTACAGAAGTAGGCGCTGAACTTTACTATACTCACAGTGGATTCCTTGGAATGGTAGGTTTCTCTAACGGTAAATTGAACCAATCTACAGTGAAAAACGATGCTAACGGAGCTTCTTTCTTAGCAAAAGTAGGATATGACAGCCAAGTTACAGATGATTTGAGATTACGTTTAACAGGATCTCTTTACAACACAGGTAGCGTTGCAAGTTCTTACCTATACAGTGCAGACCGTACAGGATCTAGATACTACCACGTAATGCAAGCAGAAGGAGCTGATGACAACTTCAGATCTGGACGTTACAATCCAAACTTTGGTAACAAAGTAACAGCTTTCATGATCAACCCATTCGTGAAATATGGAGGATTGGAGTTCTTTGGAACTATTGAAATTGCTAACGGTAGACGTAATTCTGAAGCTGAAAGAAGAAGTGCTAACCAATACGCTGGAGAGTTAATCTACAGATTTGGACGCAACGAAAACTTCTACGTAGGTGGTCGTTACAACATGGTGAGTGCTGAAGAAAGAACTGGTGAGGATGTAGATATTTCAAGATTCAATTTAGCAGCAGGTTGGTTCATGACAAACAACATTCTTGTAAAAGCTGAGTACGTAAACCAAACTTATGATGGGTACGCAGTAGACAACATCTTACACGATGGTCAATTCGATGGACTAATGATGGAAGCCGTAATTAGCTTCTAAATTATAAAAGAGCTGCTTAATATGTTGTATTAAGTTAGTGTTGATTGATGGATAAGGCCTCATTTAAAATACTAAATGGGGCCTTTGTTTTTAATCAATTTAAAAAGAGCCAACAATCTTTTAAATTTAATTGTAGTGTCACCCATCTTTGGGTTTTGGATTGGAAAATAATCCTTAAATTCGTAGTTAACTATTTTTATTACAGATGTTTAAGGTGGGTTTTGAGTCAAGTGGGCTCAATTTAGCCAGAGTATTCAATAGAATGGGAGGTAATAAAGTAGTTTATGTAAATTCGCACCCCGATTACCAAAAACAGCTACAAAGCCAAATTGCACTAAAAGATATTGGTAAATAACACGAAATCTTTTTCGATATTGATCTTAAAGATTTCAATTCATAAAATAACAAGGAATCTCAGTTATGCGATTCTTTAAATTACTAACCAAAAGTAAACAACCATGAACAAAGGACTTTATATTGCAACCTTGGAGACCAATAGTGGTAAGTCAATCGTGTCCTTGGGACTTATGCAGGCGCTTTTAGGAAAAACTCCCAAAGTAGCATATTTCAGACCCATTATAAGTAATCAGGAGGAGGGTGTTAAGGACAACCATATAGATACAATTCTTACATATTTTAATTTAGACATCCCTTATGAAGATGCCTACGCCTTAACCCGTCAAGAGATCATTCAGAACCGAAATGCTGGGAAAATAGGCGAGTCCTTGGATATCATTATCAAGAAGTACAAGGAACTCGAAGACCAATATGATTTTGTGTTGGTAGAAGGTAGCGATTTTGTTGGAGAAGGCAGTGTGTTTGAATTTGACTGGAACGTTAATATTGCTAAAAATCTGGGTTTACCTACCGTAATTGTGAGCAGTGGGGTAGGGAAAACTTTAGAGAAGTTTATTGGCAGTTTAGAAATGGCCTATAAAACGTTTAAAAGTCAAGATGTGGAAATTTTGGCACTGATAGCCAATAAAATCCAACCAGAAAATACCAAGTTACTTCAAAAATCTATCAAGTCATTTATTCCGGAGGAAGTGGAGGTACTTACCATCCCGTTGGTGGATACTTTGGCATTTCCAACCTTAACCGAAATTACAGATGCCTTGGAAGGAAAGGTGTTGTTTGGAGCAGAGCATATGGGCAACCAATCGGGGAATTTTGCCGTGGGAGCTATGCAGCTTCGCAATTTCCTGACACATATTAAGGAGGGAAGTTTGCTAATCATGCCAGGGGACCGTGCCGATTTGATTTTGGGATCCTTACAGGCCCATTTGTCGAGCAACTATCCAAATATTTCAGGAATCGTCCTTACAGGAGGTTTGATGCCAGAAGAGCCTATTTTAAAATTGATCGATGGACTTTCCAATGTGGTGCCTATCGTGTCTGTGAACAAAGGTACTTTTGAGGTGACCCAAAGAATAGGTAGTATTAAATCTAATATTTATGCCGAAAGCAAAGAGAAAATACTAACCTCGATAGCTACCTTCCAGAAAAATGTTGCTATAGATGACATATTCGAGAAATTGACGGCTTTTGAAACCAAGGTGATGACACCTCGAATGTTTCAGTATAAATTGATTCAGAAGGCTAGAAAGGAGAAAAAATGCATCGTACTTCCAGAAGCGACAGATTCACGTATCCTTACGGCAGCGGCAAGACTCTCATTGTTGGATTTGGTAGACTTGGTATTGTTGGGTAATAAGAAGGAAATCAAAACCAAGATCGATGAATTGGGATTGAACATGGATGCTTCCAAAATCCAGATTATTGAACCTGCCAAATATGAAAAGTTTGAGGATTATGTAGAAACCTTCTACGAATTGCGCAAACACAAAAAAGTAAACATGGACATGGCTAGGGATATGATGTGTGATCTGTCCTATTTTGGTACCATGATGATTTATAAAGGCGACGCCGATGGTATGGTGTCTGGAGCCATCCATACCACGCAACATACCATTCGTCCCGCACTTCAGTTCATTAAAACCAAACCGGGTTGTTCCATTGTATCGTCTATATTCTTTATGTGTTTGGATGATAGAGTATCCATTTTTGGGGACTGTGCCATCAATCCAAACCCAAATGCCGAACAATTGGCCGAAATTGCAATTTCTTCTGCAAGAAGTAGTGAGGCCTTTGGTATTGAGCCAAAAGTAGCCATGTTATCTTATTCTTCTGGATCTTCTGGTAAAGGTGAAGATGTTGATGTGGTAAGGGAAGCCACCCAAATAGTAAAACAACAGTGTCCAGATTTGAAGGTGGAAGGGCCAATTCAATATGATGCCGCGGTAGACCCTGTGGTTGGAAAAAGCAAAATGCCAGATTCGGAAGTGGCAGGACAGGCCACAGTGTTGATTTTTCCAGATTTGAATACAGGAAACAATACCTATAAAGCGGTTCAGCGTGAAACTGGCGCTTTGGCCATCGGACCAATGTTGCAGGGACTCAATAAACCCGTAAACGATTTAAGTAGAGGTTGTACCATAGACGATGTGTTCAACACCGTGATTTTAACAGCCATTCAGGCCCAAGGCCTATAATTTTTAGACTATTATATGAAAACACTTGTAATAAATTCAGGAAGTTCTTCTATTAAATTCCAATTGATTGAAATGCCTTCAGAAACTGTCGTTGCCTCTGGTTTGGTGGAGCGCATTGGTTTGGATGTGGGGGCAATTGTTTATAAAAAAGGTACTGAGGGGATTACCCTAAACATACCGGTTTCGGACCATGCTTTCGGTTTGTCCGAAGTAGCCAAATTGCTAATGGATCCTAAAAAAGGTGTCATTTCCAACGTAGATGAAATTGATATAGTTGGTCACCGTATTGTGCATGGCGGAAAGGATTTTTCGGATACTATCGAAATTGATGAGAAGGTGAAAAACAAAATCAAAAGTTTGTTTTCTTTGGCGCCTTTGCACAATCCTCCAAATTACGAAGGTGTTTTGGTAGCTGAGCGTATTTTTCCAAATGCCAAACAAGTAGCAGTGTTTGATACGGCATTTCACCAATCGTTGCCTAAAAAAGTATACAAGTATGCTATTGAAAACAAGTATTTGGATCAAGGAATTCGAGTGTATGGATTCCATGGAATTTCGCATAAATACGTATCGGAGCAGGCAGTTGAGTTTTTAGGAAATCCAAGTGCTAAGATCATCACCATCCATTTAGGAAATGGCTGTAGTATGACAGCGGTTCATGAAGGTAAAAGTTTGGATCATACTTTAGGATTTGGACCTAACGAAGGTTTGATTATGGGGACAAGGAGCGGTTCCATAGATCAATCGGTTATTTTTTACTTGATGAATAAGTATGGTTATTCCAAAGAAGAAATGTCAGACATTTTATCTAAAAAGAGTGGGATGTTGGGCTTAACAGGATTCAGTGACTTACGTGAGATAGAAGCAGAAGCAGAGAAAGGAAATGAAGAATGCTTATTGGCATTGGAAATGAACGCTTACCGTATTAAGAAGTTTATAGGCGCTTATGCCGCTGCATTGAATGGTTTGGATGCCATTGTATTTACAGCAGGAATTGGCGAGAATAGTGACGTGTTGAGAGGTTTGATATGTGAGGATATGGAGTTTTTGGGAATTAAATTGAATACAGAATTGAATGCCATTAGGTCTAAGGATTCCAGAGATATCAGCACACCAGATTCTAAGGTGAGGGTTTTGGTAATCCCAACCAATGAAGAGCTGGAAATTGCCAAAGAGAGTTATGAGTTAGTTGCTGAGTAAAAGGCATAAAAAAACCTCCCAATCGGGAGGTTTTTTGTTGTTATTCGGTTTTGAAATTGTTCAAACCATTTTCTAACCAAGTGTGATATTCTTCGGCGTCTGGAGTGTAACCAACAGGTGTGTTTAAATTGTCTCCGTTGTGGTCCATCAACACATAGAAAGGTTGTGTATTGGTCTTGTATTTAATGGTTTGGAATTCACTCCATTTTTGTCCAATATACTTTAATTGTTTTCCTGGTTTCAATTGCGATTCCATTACTTCTCCTTTAGGTAGCGGACGCTTGTCATCTACATATAATGAAATTAGTACCACGTCGTTTTTCAAAATGTTTAAGATGTTGTCTTTAACCCAAACATTTTGTTCCATTTTACGGCAATTTACGCAAGCCCATCCCGTAAAGTCAAGCATCACTGGTTTTCCAACTTGTTTTGCATAAGCCAATCCTTTGTCGTAATCGTTAAAAGCTAAAATTTGATGAGGGGCCAATAAATGGGCACCGTCAGGAAGGTCCTCGTGACTTGCAGAAGCAGCGGCTCCGCCACCTTTTGAATTTCCAACGCCGTATGGAGACTCACTATAATCTAATGGAGGAGGGAAGGCGCTGATTAAATTTAAAGGCGCTCCCCAAAGTCCAGGAATCATATAAATAGTGAACGACAATACTAAAAGTCCTAAACTCAATCTTCCAACAGAAATATGTGAAATAGGCGAATCGTGCGGTAATTGGATTTTTCCGAATAGGTAAAAAGCCAAGGCTCCAAAAATAGCAATCCAAATAGCTATAAATACTTCTCGTTCTAAGAAGTGTGTTTGTAATACCAAGTCGGCATTGGATAAGAATTTGAATGCAAGAGCTAATTCTAAAAATCCTAGAACAACCTTAACCGTGTTTAACCATCCTCCAGATTTAGGCAAGGAGTTTAACCATCCTGGGAATGCTGCAAACAAGGCAAAAGGTAAGGCTATGGCCAAAGAGAATCCTAACATTCCAACAATTGGTCCTACTTGACTTCCTCCAGCTGCAGCTTGTACTAATAAGGTTCCAACAATTGGTCCCGTACAAGAAAAGGACACGATAGCTAAGGCTAGAGCCATAAAAAAGATACCGATCATCCCGCCTCTATCGGCTTGTGAATCTACTTTGTTGGCCCATGAGTTAGGAAGCAATATTTCGAAAGCTCCCAAAAAGGAGGCCGCAAAAACCAACAATAAGATAAAGAATATGAGGTTGAACCATACGTTTGTAGATAGGGCATTAAGGGCATCGGCTCCAAATATTAAACTTACCAAAATCCCTAAAAGCACATAGATTACGATAATTGAAACACCATAAATAACAGCATTTCTGATTCCTGCAGCTTTACTTTTACTTTGTTTTGTAAAAAAGCTTACGGTCATTGGAATCATAGGGAATACGCAAGGAGTGAGCAAGGCGGCAAAACCAGAAAGGAAGGCTACAAAGAAAATTCCCAAAAGGCCTTTTTCATCTTCGGTGGATGTTTCACTAATCTCGGCAGAGTTGTCAACTGAAGCAGCTGCACTTTTCGACAAGTCGAAATTTAAATCTACATAAGTAGGGGCAGTACACTGCGTGTTATTGCAGGACATAAACTCTACTTCTGCAGTTACGGTTTTTAAAGTATTGTCTAATACTTTGATGCGTTGTCTAAATTCAGTAGTGTTTTCAAAGAATTTAATTTCCATATTGAAAACAGGGTCATTTACCGTCTGGCCATCTGCTTCTGTTGTATTACCAATAACTTGATAAGTGGCATCTTCATAGTACATGAAAGTGGTTGCGATAGGACCGTCATCAGGAACTTTTTGTGAGTAAAGATGCCAACCATTATCAATGGTGGCTTTGGACACTAAGTTGTATTCGGTATCAGAAACTTTTTCAACAGCAGTCGTCCATTTTACGGGTTCAATGATGTTGGAGTTTGCTGCGGCATTGTCTTCAGTTTTGTTAAAGACTGCTCCATCTTCGGCTGCTGCCGCTACACTTTTTGTAAGGTCGAAAGTTAAATCAACAAAGTTAGGAGGTAGACAGCGTTCGTCGTCACAAACCATAAATTCTACTTCCCCTTTTACTAAAGATAATTCGGAATTTAAAATTTTAATACGTTGCCTAAATTCGGCATGGTATTCAAAAAACTTAATCTCCATTTGGAAGACAGGGTCATCTACAACATGTCCCTCTTCTTCAAGGGTTTCTTTAATTAGTTCGAAATCGGTGGTTTTGTTGTAAGAAAAAGTGGTGGCTATAGGGCCATTTTCCGGAACATTTTGTGAGTAAAGGTGCCATCCCTTATCAATGGTGGCTTTGGAAATTAAATAATACTCAGTTTCGGAAATTTTTTCAACAGCAGTAGACCATTTTACAGGTTCAAGAACTTGTGCTTTAGTAGCGCTAATGGACAGGATTAAAAAAAATAAGCTTGATAAAAATTTCTTCATTAGGTAACATAATTTTAAAAAATCTGCAAAACATAAGTAGTTTTAGAGATAATTGTAAGATTGTCGGCAAATTTAAAAGAACTTATCTTATAAACCCATAAACGATTCTTAAAATTCACTTTAAAAAAGGACTTAATCACAACAAAAAAGCCGAACTTGAATGTTCGGCTTTTTTGTTGTTTTAAAGTATTTTATGATTTTGTGTCAATATCGAGTCCGTCGTGTTTCCATTTTGAAAATCCACCGTCCAAATCGTAGATTTTTACAAATCCAGCTTCCTTAAGTTTTTCGGAGCATTCAGCGCTTCTCTTGCCTGTTCGGCAATAGAGAATCACAGGTTTGCTTTTGTCCAATTTGGAAATATCCTCATCAAAAGTAGGGGAGTTGAAATCTATATTTTGTGATTCGGGGATGTATCCTTCATTATGTTCTTCTGAAGAACGTACATCGATAAGCTGAACATCTTCTAATTCCAAAAGCGTTTGCATTTCCTCGGGTGTCACCAAGTTGATTTCACCATCGCTTTTGGAATCTAATCCACAACTTGTGGAAAGAACCATCAAGGCCAAACTTAAGATGATTAGAAAATGTTTCATAAATATTGTTTTAGAGGGACGCTACGTCTCCAGTCCATTCGCTGAAACCTCCCAATAAATTGTTGGTTTTTTCAAAACCCAATTGGTTCATAATGGCACAAGCTTGACCGCTTCTATTTCCAGATCTGCAATACACATAATAGGTTTTACTTTTGTCCAAGTTTTCCAGTTCATAGATGAATCCTTGTCCTTTGTAGATGTCTATATGTATTGCATTAGGGATAATGCCTTCTTCGTCAACTTCGTCTTGGGTTCTAACGTCCAATACCACAGCGTTATTGTCTTGGGATAGCTGTTCAGCCCATTCTTCTTGTGTTAAATCTGCCATTCTTTTGTATTTTTAGAACTACAAAATTAACTTTTCTTTACCATATAGACGAAAAAAAATCCGAAGTGTTACACTCCGGATTCTTATTTTTAAGGATGTTAGGTCTTAAATCTTGATAGAGCACCCAATGGCCTTTGTGTGTGGTTCCTTGATGTCTTTACCTTGTAAAAGGGCGTCAACGGCATTTTCTACATATTTGGTGTTAACGGCAGAAGCATCTTGGTAGTTATCATCAATGGCTCCAATATATTTAACTTGGTTCCCTTTATTGGTTTTTTGAAGCACATACACATGAGGTGTTTTTGTCGCTCCATATTGAGGGAAAATCTCTTGGTTTTTATCTATCAAATAAGGGAACGTAAAGCCTTTTTCTTGAGCTCTTACTTTCATGGCTTCCAGGTTATCTCCTGGTTTAATGTCTGTGTTGTTTGGCATGATGGCAATAACGGGATATCCTTTTTGTGCGTATTTTTTATTCAAATCGTTGATGCGGTCTTCATAGGCAACTGCATACGGGCAAGTGTTACATGTAAAGACCACGATGAATCCTTTGGCATCACTGTAATCGGATAAGGAAATCATTCTTCCATCAATATTTTCCAGTTTAAAATCTGTTGCCATGTCTCCCACGCTATACCCAGGTTCTGTTGTAACAGAAGTGAAGGCCGAAAGAGTTAAAATGGCAACAAAGGCAAATAAAAGTTTCATTGTTTTCATAATAATTAGTTTATAAAGTGTTGAAGTTCGGATTCAAGTTCGCTATAATCAAATGATTTTTCAAAAAACTTTCGATCCTTGGCGTTGAAGATTAAGGTAGCAGGCAAAGCACCAGTCCAAGTGTCGCTTACTTTTGGGATCCAAGAGTTAGAATCTGGGTCATTTAAGGCAACGACCTTAGATTGCAATTGATTCTTTTCTATAAAAGGAATCAATTTTGACTCATATTGATTCGGAAAATCAAGGCTTATTAAAATGACTTCCACATTCTTGTCTTTAAAGTTAGTTCCCAATTGTTCAAAATAGGGAAGCTCTTTTACACAAGGGGCACACCAAGTAGCCCAAAAATTCACTACATAGGTTTTATCATCATTGGAAGTAAGGTAAGGTTGAATACCATCAAAATTATGCACTTCTAGAGCATATGGCTGTTTTTCAACTATGTTGTTTTCGGCAATCGGCTCCTTGGATTTGTTGTTTTGACAAGAGAATATTCCAAGTAGGGCAATAAAAACTAGAATCTTTTTCATTAGCTAAAGTTATAAAGTGTATCTGTAGGAATTAATTTTTTAACATAAAATTAAGGACAAGAAAAGGAAGGCTGATGAGGTATTTTCTCTCTGAAAATTATTTTTTGAGAAAAAATTTGAAAAACAGGAGAACATTTATATCTTTGAAACTCAATAAACAAACAATGCAAACAATTTTAAATAATACATGGTGGTGGAGTTCCCGAAATCAAATTTTCGTGAATTAGACCCTATTGTATATTTAAATTTCAATATAAAGGCTTGTCGTTCACGACAGGCCTTTTTTTATATCATGAATTATCCAACATTATGAAAACCTTTAGTCTCTATACACATTACAAGAAAATCTTGGCAGATACCATTACGCCGGTATCAGTGTATCTCAAAATACGAGATCAATATCCCAATAGTATTTTGTTGGAAAGTAGCGATTACCATACCAGCGACAATAGTTTTTCTTATATCTGCTGTAATCCTATTGCAACGTTTAAGGTGGAGGATAATGTGATAACCCACACCTTTCCGGACGGCAGTGTATTGGTTAACAAAATCAAGCAGAATACAGAGGTGATAGAGAAGATTCATAAGTTTACACATCGTTTCAAGGTGCATTCCAATCATCAATTTAAGTTTATCAATAATGGGGTATTTGGATATATGGGCTATGATGCGGTGCGGTTTTTTGAAGATATCGAGATTTCAAAAAAGGAGGATTGTTTGGGAATTCCCGATATTTTTTATGCCGTTTACCAAAATATCATTGCTATCAACCACTATAAAAATGAGGCCTATATTTTTGCCCATTGTTTCGAAGCTGAAAATAATATTGATGAAATCCATCAACTCATACAATCCAAAAACTATACTGTTTTCAATTTTTCGAAGGAAGGAGAACCAGCATCCAATCTTTCCGACGAAGAATATATGGCCAATGTGGAACTGGCGAAACAGCATTGCGCTAGAGGAGATGTGTTTCAATTGGTACTGTCTAAAAAATTCTCACAGCATTTTAAGGGAGATGAATTCAATGTGTACAGAGCGTTACGAAGCATTAATCCTTCGCCGTATCTGTTTTACTTCGATTATGGCGATTTTAAAATTTTTGGAAGTTCGCCCGAGGCACACTTGGTAGTAAAGGATGGTCGGACGGAAATTCATCCCATTGCAGGTACCTTTAAGCGCACTGGGAATGATGAGGAAGATGCTCAATTGGCGAAGCAATTGGCCAATGATATTAAGGAAAACAGTGAGCATGTGATGCTTGTTGATTTGGCGCGCAACGATTTGAGTCGGCACGGAAGTGATGTTAAGGTGGAAACTTATAGGGAAATTCAGTTTTTTTCACATGTCATCCATTTGGTAAGCAAGGTTATTGGAGAAAAGCACGCTTATACCCAAACCATGCAAATTGTGGCTGATACCTTTCCTGCAGGTACGCTTACGGGTGCACCCAAACATATGGCCATGCAGTTAATCGAGAAATACGAAAAAACAAGCCGGGAGTTTTACGGTGGTGCGATTGGGTTTATGGACTTTGATGGGAATTTTAACCATGCCATTATGATTCGCACCTTTGTGAGCAAGGATCATGTATTGCATTGGCAAGCAGGTGCAGGGCTGGTTTCCAAATCTGTTCCAGAAACCGAACTGCAGGAAGTTTATAACAAGTTGGGAGCTTTAAACAAGGCGCTTGAACTTGCAGAAAATATATAGGAATTAAAAAAGGATATTCAGAATTAACGAATAGAGAAAATGAAAAAGATTTTAGTCATCGACAATTACGACAGCTTTACCTACAACCTTGTCCATTATTTGGAAGACTTGGATTGTGAGGTGACGGTAATACGAAATGACCAACTTAGTTTGGAAGACGTGGAGCCTTTCGATAAAATATTGTTGTCTCCAGGACCGGGAATTCCTGATGAGGCAGGGTTATTAAAGCCAATCATTCAAAAGTACGCGCCTACCAAAAGTATTCTTGGGGTGTGCTTGGGGCAACAGGCAATTGGAGAAGTCTTCGGAGGAAGTTTAATCAATTTAGAAACCGTGTTTCATGGCGTGTCTACTCAAGTAACCATTTGTGTGGATAATGAACAACTTTTTGAAGGATTGGATAAAACCATAGAAGTAGGACGCTACCATTCTTGGGTGGTGGCTCCAGACTTGCCAGATAGTTTGGAAGCAACCTCTTATGACAGTAATGGGCAGGTGATGTCCTTACGGCATAAAGTGTACGATGTAAAAGGAGTGCAGTTCCATCCTGAATCGGTTTTGACACCTCAAGGAAAACAAATGTTGGAAAATTGGATCAAGGAATAGGTTTCAATATAAAAAACGAGTTCCAACAAAAGATTTAAAACACATGAAAGAAATATTAAACAGACTTATCAATCAGGAGTACATTTCCAGTGAGGAAGCCAAAGAGGTTTTGGTGAACATTTCCAAAGGGGAATACAACAACAGCCAAATTGCCTCTTTTGTCACCATTTATATGATGCGCGGGATCACGGTGGAAGAATTGAAGGGATTTAGGGATGCTCTTTTGGAACTGTGTATCCATGTAGATTTGGATGATTATGATGCCATAGATTTATGTGGTACTGGTGGCGACGGTAAGCATACGTTTAATATTTCAACCTTGGCTTCTTTTGTGACAGCTGGAGCAGGGGTAAATGTGGCCAAACATGGTAATTATGGAGTCTCTTCGGCGAGTGGCTCTTCCAATGTGTTGGAACATTTAGGTATTAAATTCAGTAATAAAAGAAACTTTTTAAAACGGAGCTTGGACAAAACGGGCATTTGTATTCTACATGCACCCTTATTCCATCCTGCTATGAAAAATGTGGCGCCGATTAGGAAGGAATTAGGAGTAAAGACGTTTTTCAATATGCTTGGTCCCATGGTGAATCCGGCAAAACCTAAATACCAGGCGGTTGGGGTGTTTAATCTGGAATTATTGCGTTTGTATAGTTATTTATACGAAGGTTCCGATAAAGTATATAGTATCGTTCATGCATTGGATGGTTATGACGAAATTTCCTTAACGGGAACAGCCAAAGTGGTGCAAAGGGACGCTGAATTTATGTTGACTCCAGAATCGTTTGGGGTTCAAACCTTAACTTCAGAGTCTATTCACGGAGGTGGCTCTGTGGAATCTTCAGCGAAAATATTCATGCATATTTTGCAAGGTCAGGGCACCGAGGCACAAAACAGTGTGGTAT
This sequence comes from Mangrovimonas sp. DI 80, assembly GCF_001975575.1. Taxonomy (NCBI): domain Bacteria; kingdom Pseudomonadati; phylum Bacteroidota; class Flavobacteriia; order Flavobacteriales; family Flavobacteriaceae; genus Mangrovimonas; species Mangrovimonas sp. DI 80. Next base: position 141,208 of record NZ_MSDT01000006.1, read on the forward strand.
GTGCCAATGCTGCTATGGCCATCGCGACGGTAAAGGGCACCGATTTGGAAACAAGCTATGGAATGGCTAAAGAATCCTTGGAGAGTGGAGAAGCCCTAAAACGTTTTAACCTGTTATGGGATTTAAGTCAGTAGCTATGGATATTTTACAACGAATTATCAAAGACAAAAGACAAGAAGTACAATTCCGAAAAGGACTCATTCCTTTTTCTCAATTGGAGCAATCGGTATTGTTTGGTAGAGCTACGGTTTCCATGTGTGAACGGTTGAAAAATAGTACTTCGGGCATTATTGCCGAGTATAAACGACGGTCGCCATCTAAAGCCGTAATCAATCAAGATACCAATGTGTTTGATGTGGCCAAAGGCTATGAAAAGGCAGGGGCTTGTGGCATGTCGGTGTTAACGGATGGAAAGTATTTTGGTGGCTCTTTAGACGATTTGCTTTTGGCTAGGGCCAGTTGTGGATTGCCATTGTTGCGAAAGGAATTCATAATAGATGAATTCCAAATAGTGGAGGCCAAGGCCCATGGTGCGGATGTCATCTTACTTATCGCTGCAGTATTGAGTAGGAATGAAATCAAACAATTTTCAGAATTGGCAAAAAGTTTAGGATTGGAAGTGTTGTTGGAAGTCCATAACCAAGAAGAGCTTCAAAAATCCCTAATGCCTAGTTTGGATCTGTTGGGAGTTAACAATCGCAATCTAAAGACTTTTGAGGTGAGCTTGGAAACGAGTAAAGAGTTAAGTGCCCTAATTCCTGATGAATTTGTAAAGGTGTCGGAAAGTGGTATAAGCAATGTAGAGGCTATCAAAATATTAAGGTACTATGGGTTTTCGGGGTTCTTGATTGGGGAAAACTTTATGAAAACAAGCAGTCCTGGGGAAAGTGCAATGGAATTTATGAAACAATTGGAGCAATGAAACTGAAGGTATGTGGTATGAAATATTCGGATAATATCAAGGCGGTAGCTGCTTTGAAACCGGATTATTTGGGGTTCATTTTCTATGAAGGCTCTAGTCGATTTTTTAAAGGAACCATTCCTGAAATTTCAGATGCTATTAAAAAGACGGGGGTGTTTGTAAATGCGTCCATTCAAGAGGTCATTAAAAAGGTAACTGATTACGGCTTGAAAGCAGTACAGTTGCATGGCGCTGAATCGGTAACGTTTATAGATGGTTTGAAAAAGGAATTGAATAAGATATCCGATTCATCTGTGGAAATTATTAAAGTCTTCAGTGTAGATAGGAATTTCAATTTTGATAACATCAAACCTTTTGAAACCATGAGCGACTATTTTTTGTTTGATACCAAAGGAGATTTACCGGGAGGCAATGGGGAGCTATTCAATTGGAAAGTTTTGGAGAGTTACCCCTCGGCGAAACCTTATATTTTGAGTGGCGGTATAGGACCAACAGATGTGCCGATATTGAAGCGGTTTTTAAAATCTTCGGCAGCAAAATATTGTTATGCCATAGATGTGAACAGTAGGTTTGAAATTACGGCAGGACATAAGAATGTGAATGAACTAGAAAACTTTATAAATGAGCTACAACGTCAATAACAAAGGATATTATGGGGAGTTTGGAGGGGCCTTTATCCCAGAAATGCTCTATCCAAATGTAGAGGAACTACGTCAGAATTATTTAAAGGTAATGGCTGAACCCGAGTTTCAGGCTGAATTTAATCAATTGCTCAAAGACTATGTGGGCAGACCTTCGCCATTATACTTTGCCAAGCGATTGTCCGAAGTGTATAACACCAGAATCTATTTGAAACGTGAAGACCTTAATCATACTGGCGCTCATAAAATCAATAATACCATTGGGCAGATTTTGATGGCTAAACGCTTGGGTAAAACCCGAATTATTGCCGAAACAGGGGCAGGGCAACATGGTGTGGCAACGGCTACGGTATGTGCCTTGATGGGATTGGAGTGTATTGTATACATGGGAGAAATTGACATTGAAAGGCAAGCACCTAATGTAGCCCGAATGAAAATGTTGGGTGCCACCGTGGTTCCAGCGTTATCAGGAAGCAAGACTTTGAAAGATGCCACTAATGAAGCCATTAGGGATTGGATCAATAATCCTGTCAATACGCACTATATTATTGGGAGTGTGGTAGGGCCGCATCCATATCCAGATATGGTGGCGAGGTTCCAATCGGTGATTTCAGAAGAAATTAAGGAGCAGTTACTAGCACATGAACAAACCTCAAAACCAGACTATGTGGTGGCCTGTGTGGGAGGGGGCAGTAACGCGGCAGGGGCTTACTATCATTTTTTAGAAGACACTTCTGTAAAGTTGATTGCTGTGGAGGCGGCAGGTCATGGGATTGATTCAGGAGAAAGTGCAGCGACTTCGGTTTTGGGTAGAGTGGGGATTATCCATGGAAGCAAAACCTTATTGATGCAGACCAAGGATGGCCAGATTACAGAGCCTTATTCTATTTCTGCGGGCTTGGATTATCCTGGAGTAGGGCCCATGCATGCGCATTTGTTTGCTTCTGGGAGAGCAGAGTTTTTGGCAGCTACAGATACCGAAGCCATGACCGCTGGAATGAAATTGGCGCAATTGGAAGGGATTATACCTGCTATTGAGAGCGCCCATGCTTTGACAGTTTTTGAAAAGAAACAGTTCAATCCCAATGATATTGTCGTGCTCTGTTTGTCGGGGAGGGGAGATAAGGATCTCGATACATACATCAATTATTTTAAGCTATAGAAGATATGATGAACCGCATTCAAACAAAGCTCAAAGAAGATAAAAAGTTACTGTCCATTTATTTTACTGCAGGATTTCCTAACCTAGAGGATACAGCATCCATTATAAATGAATTGGAGCAAAGCGGAGTGGATATGATTGAAATTGGCTTACCATTTAGTGATCCTTTAGCGGATGGCCCTACCATTCAGGCTAGTTCTACTCAAGCTTTAAAAAATGGCATGACCACAGAGGTCTTGTTTCAGCAGCTTAAAAACATTAGGGAGACAGTTTCAATTCCATTATTGCTGATGGGCTATTTCAACCCAATCCTACAATATGGAGTCAAAGAGTTTTGTGAAAAATGTCAGGAGGTTGGAATTGATGGACTTATCATTCCTGATTTACCTGTAGATGTTTATGTAGCAGACTATCAAAAAATGTTTGAAGCCCATGGCTTGCTGAACGTGTTTTTGATTACGCCTCAAACTTCTGAGGAACGTATAAAATTTATCGATTCTATTTCCAATGGGTTTATTTATATGGTGAGCAGTAGCAGTGTTACGGGGAGCCAAGAGGGGTTTGGAGAGGAACAAACCAATTATTTTAAGCGAATTGCCAAAATGCAATTGCACAATGCTCAAATAGTAGGTTTTGGAATTTCCAATAAACAAACCTTTTCACAGGCATCAGCTTATACTAAGGGAGCAATTATAGGGAGTGCTTTTATCAAACACTTAAGAGAAAATAGGGAAGGAACTATAAAAGACTTTGTAAAGACAATTTTGGAATAAAGTTAAAGGGTAATAAGTTGACTTTGAATTTTTAAGTGCCTGTATTTCAGCTTCTGAAGTGCAAGTTTCAGCAATAAAAGTAGTATTTTTATAATAGATTGTTGAATTTAAGTCCTTTGCAGTTAATGAAGCTAAAGTTACCACTATGCGTTTTTATGGTCTTAGGGTGTTCCTTGCAATTGCTCGCTCAAGAAACCAACTACAAGTTTGAAAATTACGGAAACCGTTCGGTGTTGCTCTTGGGTAATGTAACGGGAAGTGTAAACGATTTGGGGCTTACCTATTACAACCCTTCGCGTTTGGCGTTGGCCAAAAACACCACCTTTACCATTAACGCCAAGGCATACGACTACAGCAGGATTCGGCTCAATAACAATGTGGGGCCCGAAGATGCGGCTATCCGCAGCAAAAATTTCGACGGAATTCCATCCATGGTAGCAGGAACTTTTAAGTTTAAGGGCGAACAATTTGCCTATTCTTCATTTTCTAAATTCCGAAACAGTATAGATCTTAATTATGATACCCCATTCAAGGAAGCTGATATTGTTGATATCGTTGAAGGGAATGAGATGTATTCTACACGAATAAAACTCAAAAACGCTGTAAAAGATGAGTGGGTCGGGATTACTTGGGCCAAATCCCTAAATGATCGTTTGAGTATTGGGGTTAGTGGTTTTTTCTCGATTTATAGAAATTCCGGGGGAACTGCTTTAGGTAATACCGTAAAGTATGGAGAAGACAAAGTGGCCTATTTTAATGAGGAAATCAATTACAGTCAGGAATCTTATGGCTTGTTTTGGAAAATTGGTGCCAGCTATCGAGGTAAGGGGGTAGATTTTGGTATGACCATGTCTTTGCCATATTGGGAACTTCTCAGTAATAGCCGATACGGTTACAATAAGGTGATCTCAGGAGTTGGAACAGGAAGTGATCAATCGGTTATAGCAGGATTTAAGGATTTGGATGCCAAACGCAAGCAACCTTTTGGTTTGGCTGTGGGGGCTGGGATTCCTTTAGGGAAAAGCATGTTGCATTTGAATGTGGAGTGGTTTAATGGTTTAAATTCCTACTCGCGTTTTTCCGTGCCGGAATTTGAAATTAGTGATACCGAAACATTATCTCCTGATTTCTATCAAGATTTAAAATCGGTGGTGAATTTTGGAGCTGGAGCAGAAATCTATGTTCGTCATAATTTAAATGCCTATGTCAGTTTCTCGACAGACTATTCTGCTGAAAAGGAAAGTTCCAATTTCTTTGATTTATCCAGTTCCCATGCTAGTTTGCTCAATATGGGAGACGATTTTTTACATATGGCAGCTGGGTTTGATTATTCCCTAAAATGGGGTCGAATCATATTGGGAGGTACATATGCCAATGGTTCTTCTGAATATACGACTTCTCTAAATTTGTTGGGTGAATTTTTGGGAGCCACCAACGAAACTTCAAAATTAGACTATACCAGATGGCGCTTTGTGGTTGGAATTGAAGTGCCATTTTTTGACAACATCATTCCTATTAAAAAGGATGAAGAAAAAGAAGAGGAACCTTGATAGAATAGATATTTCTTTTTTAAGCCTCTGTTTATTGTAGTCCTTCAGTAAGAATTTTCAAAATGAAACAACTCTTGGTTTTGATAATACCTTGTTTATTGCTTTTTGGATGTAAAACCTCAAAAAGTATAGAAGCAATAAACTTTGCTCTTCAGGAAACCCTTTGGAATTATATGGATTCAGATTGGACCTATCAAGTGCGGTTTGAGAAAAATGGCCTATTGGTAACCACCCATCCTAATGATACTTCTAAAGATAATGATACTTGGGAACAGCATGGTGAAGAGGTTATTTTGAAATTTAATGACGGCTTTTCAACATATACAGGAAAAATGATTTCTTCCAACGTCATTGAAGGAACTGCTAAAAGTAAATACGCTACTTGGAAATGGCGTATGGAACGGATTGAATAACTTTTTAATCCAAATAATCCATTACCAATCGGTAGGCATTAGGAAAATTTAATAACTGCGCTTCCAAAATTTCAGGTGCCATAGAGGCATTAGTTGGGTATTGCCCATTTTTAGGCACCAAGCGTCGATAGCCTTTACTGTACACATAAAGTTCCTTCCATTCACCTTTTTGCTTTTGGTCATTTTCAAATGAGGTTATAGGAACATATATTGGTGGTCTGGTAACGGAAATTTCAGAGAGCACTTCCCCAGATTTGTTCAGGATAAACAAATTGCAGCCTCCTGTCCCACAAAGCATGGGGTCCATTACGTAAAGCAGGTATTCATAGTCGCTTGGGTCGTGGTTAAGATCCACCATAGCTTCCAAGAATTTTAGTTTGTCCAAATCTTCTTCGGAATAGCCAAGGTTTTGGGAAGTCATCACTTTTTTTAGTCGGCTTCTATCGGTTGTATTTAAAAAGTGGTTTATAAAACCTTGTTGGTATTCTTTAAATAAGCCCTTGTATATTTCACAATTGATTCTAGGTAGGCTTGCTTCTTGGCCATCCGGAGTTTGATAGCCTAATAAAATATGGTCTTCTTTTATGGCATAGGTTCTTTGTTCTTTGTAAGTTTCACCTTCGGCCAAATATTCCGCTGTAACATCAAATGCCTGCTTGTCTTTGTTCCAAACACCTTTTAGATGTCCTTTGGCTTCATCTTTTCCAAAATAGGATACATAAAATTGACCAGTAACTTTTCCGTCATCATCCTTTTCAAGACGAATGAATTCATAATTGTATTCATTGGGATAGTTAACCGCTTCCGATTTTTGGGCGAAACAAAATAGATGTTCCTCAAATGCTTGTACTGTATCGACGTTCTTTGTTGTGGCTTGGGAAAGCACAGCTTTTTTAATTAAAGAATCACCTTCTTCAATTATTGGATGCTCTTTATCAGATGTTTGAGATTGTTTACAGCTTTGTATAAAGCATAGAAGGATTAAGTAGCAAATTAGAAAGGTATAATAAGGTGTAATCTGTTTCATAATCCACAATATTACTAGGTTGGAACAGGGCTAAGGCTAAGTTGAACTAACGATTTGAACGCTTAGGCTTAGTGAATATAAGTAATTTACATGGAATTGTAACAGAGGACGCTACATCAAAATGAACTCGTGGACTTAGGATCTCGGCTTGCCAATACCTCTGTCGTACATCACGATGCTTCCCGCAACGGAAACATTCACACTTAATTGTGAGTTGAACTTTACTAAGAAATGAGCCTTTTCAATAGCCTTTTTGGAAAGTCCGTGGTCTTCGGCCCCCAAAAGGTAGACACAGCGTCTAGGATGGTGGAAAGTTTCCAAAGGAACGGCATCTTCAGTAAGTTCTACACCCACCAAACGAGCACCTTTAGGCATATTATTGAAAAAATCCTCAAAAGTATCATAATGAAAATAGGGCATGGCCTTTACGGCATTGTGGGTATCACAGGCCTGTTTGGCATAGCGGTTACCAATGGTAAAGATAAAACTGGCCCCCATGTTTTGTGCCGAACGCCATAGCATGCCTAGGTTCTCTGGAGTTTTTCCATTTTGGATTCCAATGCCAAAAAACTCATTTGTAAAGTTATCGTTCATAGGCTGCAAAAATAGGAAAAGCCTAAGCTTTTAAAAAGTATAATTAGGCCTTGGTGTCCAAAATAAGCTTATAATCGCCTTCAAAAATATTGTTGGGGTAGCGGGTTTTCAATAATTCTGCAATATGTGGTAAAGCAAGGTTGTCCAAAACAATTTTCACATCCACACCTTCTTCAGGAATTATCAATACCATGTCCAACCGATTATTGTCATTGGCAAGCTCTTCGTTTTGCAGTACATGGCGAATACCAACCCTTAGGAAATTGAGGTTTTGGCGGATAAGTAGTTCTTCGGCAGCATCTTTTCTTTTGCCACCAAGACGAAGCAGTTCAAATTTTACGTCCATAGTAAGTAGGTTAAATGGTAAGGTGAATTTCAATAATATTTATGGGATTTACAACACAATTTATGAGTCTGTTTACCATTTTATTTCTACCTCATTTAATACCAAAAAAATACCCCCTGTAGATACAGAGGGTAAGAACTTTAAAAGAGTTTAAAAAAAAACAATTTATTGTTTTTTAGATGCCGTTTTGAAGGTATAGGTAATCCCAATGTTGATTCCAAAAGATGAATACGGCACCTTTTGTGCTAGTTTTCTAGAAGGATCAGTATTGTCGTTTGGCAATTCATCTACATAGGTAGTTTCTTTAGAGTATCCCGGAGGCAAGTTGTCCAAAGTATAGAATCCTTCAACGGCCACAGTACCATCAGGTAATACAATATTGGTGTTGAATTCAACAAGTTCAGAGTCTTTTCGCTTTAAGCTGATACCGTAATATTCCGCTTCAGCAAACAAACTAATGTTAGGGCTTACGTCAAACTTATATCCTAAAGCACCTACAAATCCTAAAGGGAATTTTCCGTGGAAATCTTCAACATAATGGGTGTCTGAATAAGACCCTTCCGGAAGGTTTAAAGCGGTAGCTTCTGCAGCTGAGAATACTGATTTTTGATTCACAACAGCTTCTGTTTTTCCGCCAACTTTAATCAAGGCTCCAAAACGTCCGTAAATATTATTGCTAAATCTATAAACCATAGACAAAGAAGCTCCATATGCACGGGCTCTGGCAATAGCGTCCAACTCTAGGTTTGGTAAATTAACCTCAGAAACGGTTTGGTCTGCCCCATGAAGGTATCCAAAACCTAAATCGGCTCCAAAGTGTTCATTAAAGAAATAAGTCCCTCTTAATTGGAAATTCACACCTTCTCCGTAGCTTCCATAAGAGTTCTCGGTAGTAGTAGTGCTCACTTTTTCGCCTAACTTAATTTCAGCACTTCCAATGGCATACCCGCCACTGGCAGAAATTTGCAACTGTGCAAAAGACATACCGCTCAACAATAGGCCAACTACTGTAAATAGTTTTGTTTTCATATTTGTTTGGTAAAAATTTTTGCAAAGATACTACCATTAAACAGCTAGAGCAACAAACACGGGCTCTAGTTTCGGTTTTTATAGGCTTTTATAAGGGATCTATTATAGGCAATGGAGAAAATGACTATCAAAAATTTGTATTTGATAAACGGATTGTTTGGCCAAACATCTGTAAGAGCAATGATTACTAAGGCTAGGGTAATAATGGAAATAACAATTGCTAAAGGTCTTAAAAGTTTGTTCATGTATTAAGCCAGTTTGAATAAACAAGAATTCTATGGTTGATATTGATAATAATAAAAGTAGATTTTTTGTTGTAACTTTATAAGACTTCCTGAAAACATGAAACAGTACTAATTAATTGGCAAACAATAGAAACACCTTGAGTTGCCTCCGTGAAACGAGGTGGGTGCAACCAATTTAAATGTATTGTCATGAATACTCATACAGTAACTGCCGCTCGCTCCAATATTAAATCTTTTGAGCATTATTTTTTCTCTATTTCGGCTATTCTATTTTTTATTATTTGTGTTTTAGGTTTTTCTGCTAATATTTTTAGGAGAGTAGACGAAGGCAATATGGAGGTGTATCCATTATTGATATTGCACAGTGTTTCAGCAACACTCTGGTTATTGGTGTTTATAGCACAAACGCAATTCGTGTTTTGGAATCAATTTAAATACCACCCTAAACTTGGGAGATGGGCCGTAATCATTTTATTGGTTTGGCTGACCTCTTCTATATTGATATCACTTACTGACCTTTCAAAATGGGGTTATCCTGATAATTTCTTTACCGATGAAAAGGTGAGGAGGGGATGGGGAAGGTTAATGGGGAATGATTTATTAGATTTTCTATATACTGCAGGTATGATAAGCATTGGTATAATAAATAGAAAAAGGCCATTTCTACATAAACGCTTCATCTATTATGGTACTTTATTGATGGTGGGAGCAGGCATTGCTCGTTTGCCAGTTGCCTTTGGAATGGAAAGAGGAGACTTTAGTTTTGTGTTGCCTTTATTATTGCCTTTGCCTTTATTGCTGTATGATTTAATTGGTCAAAAGAAAATCAATTTTAAAGTATGGGCATTGTCTTTGTTTCTAATACAATATTTTGATGGACAAGCATATCGATTTTTAAATCGTAACGTGTTTAATACACAAGAATGGATTGATTTTTGTATTGCTATTAACTTTTAATCTCAGCAATAGGTGTTAAGAAGGAATTTTAAAAATGACTGAATAAATTAAGAATAAAAAACAAACCCCCTGTAAAAACAGGGGGTCTGGGATGTTTTGGTGGAGTCGGAGAGAATCGAACTCTCGTCCAAACAAGTAACTAAAGAGCTTTCTTCACGCTTAGTCTTTTCTTGTGTTTTCGATTGCAACCTGGCTAAAGACAGCCTAGCGACAACTTATCTTTTTTAGTTTCAAAAGCAGGTCAAAGCGCCCTACTTTCTATATTGACATTTACGATGCCTCAAAATGGAACGCCGTCAATCAAGGCTTTCCGGAGACATTTAGCTTGTACACCTTGTGTACCTAGGCAAATCTTACTATAATTCAGATTAAGCAGCTAAAGCGTAGTTATTCTCGCCGTTTAAAAGTTTGACCTAGCCTTTAACGTGTTTCAAAGTCATTACACGACGTGCTTACCGTTTAATTAATCTCGCTGTCAAAACCAGTCGACCCCAAGGTAATCATATCACTTCTAGAGTTGGTCGAGAAGTGGGCGTTTCCCTTACGGGGCAGGCTTTCGCAACTCGCTTTTTTGGGCGCTTCTCCCAAAAAGAGCTCATACAAATTGCTCAATCCTTAACGCGGATGCAAAGTTATTAAAAAGTTTGTATAACCATACTATTCCACTTATTTTCGTGCAATCATTATACCAAAGCGGTATGTGTCAGTTACCTTAAATGCTTCATTGTTATGAAATTTGCCATCATCAAGGAGCGTAAATCACCACCGGATAGACGTGTGGTTTTTTCGCCCGAAACCCTAAAAAAAGCGAGTCAGTTATTCCCTCAGGCCACTTTTAAAGTGGAAGCTTCCAATATTAGGGTGTTTCCGGATGAGGCATATCGCAGTCAAGGATTTGAGGTGGTTCACGATGTTAGCGATTGTGATGTGTTGATTGGTGTAAAGGAAGTTCCTGTAGATTACTTGATACCAAATAAATCCTATTTCTTCTTTTCGCATACCATTAAAAAGCAACCTTACAACAGGGATTTGCTGCGTTCCATTTTGGAAAAAAACATCACGCTTTATGACCACGAAACCATTGTTAGGGAAAATGGCGCAAGACTCATAGGTTTTGGACGTTATGCAGGCATTGTTGGGGCCTATAATGGATTCAGGGCTTGGGGCTTGAAACATGATGCTTGGAATTTACCTAAAGCCGAGACCTTGGCAGACCAACAGGCTTTGATAGCACAGCTTAATACCATTGCCTTACCTCCAATAAAAATTTTGCTTACAGGAAGTGGTAAGGTGGCAGGAGGTGCCAAGGAAATGTTGGATGCCATGAATATTAAACAGGTTGAGGTAGCGGCCTATTTGGACCAAACTTTTGATGAACCTGTATATTGTGTTATTGATGTATTGGATTATAACAAGCGCAATGATGGACAAGTGATTGATAATTTGGACTTCTTCAATCATCCAGAAGCTTATGAATCCAACTTTATGCGCTTTGCCAAAGTCACCGATTTCTTTATTGCGGGTCATTTTTATGGAGATGGTGCACCTTATTTGTTTACTCGGGAGGATGCCAAATCCAAGGATTTCAATATTTCAGTAGTGGCCGATATTAGTTGTGATATCGATGGACCAGTGGCAACCACTATTAGGCCATCTACCATTGCAGAGCCAATTTATGGTTACGAACCACAAACCGAAACCGAAATCGATTTTAAAGATTCTAAAGCAATCGTTGTCATGGCAGTAGATAATTTGCCTTGCGAATTGCCTAAAGATGCCAGCGAAGGTTTTGGAAGTTTGTTTTTGGAGTATGTGTTGCCTGCATTTTTTAATGCCGATAAAGATGGTATCTTGCAGCGAGCAAAGGTGACCGAGAATGGTAAGTTAACTGAGAGGTTTGCTTATTTGCAGGATTATGTGGATGGGAAATAATTCTTTGTAAAAATAGAAGTATAAAATAAGTCAGTTGGAGTGTTTTTTCGAATTGCAATTGAGAAAAAATGTATCGAGAACAGGTGTTCATCTAAATTGATCTTGGAGGTTAAAATAGTAACATGCATTACTGACGAAAAATTAGATTAAAGATATAATGGTTAAAACGGTATTGATAACAGGCGGCGCTTCAGGATTGGGATATGAATTGGCATTGCTGTTTGCAAAGGATACATATAATTTGGTGTTGGTAGATATCAATGCAGATAATTTAAAGCAGGCAAAAGAAACGTTGGAAAAGAAGTATAATGCCAATGTCCGCGTAATGCTGAAGGATTTGAGCCAAGTCAATATCTCTGAAGAAATTGTGGCTGAACTTGGAGATACTTCAATAGATGTGCTGGTAAACAATGCCGGTTTTGGATTGTTCGGTACTTTTGCCACAACCGATTGGGACCGTGAAGCCAAAATGTTGAACCTTCATGTGGTTACTACTACGCATTTAACCAAACTTATACTAAAAGGTATGGTGGCTCGAGGATCAGGGAAGATTTTAAACCTGTCTTCTTTAGCAGGTTTTCAACCAGGGCCTTTAATGTCATTATATTATGCTACCAAAGGGTATATTCTCTCCTTTTCTGAGGCTATTGCCAATGAACTCAAAGGCACAGGAGTGACGGTTACGGCACTTTGTCCTGGTCCTACAAAAACGTCTTTTCAACAAGTGGTTTCAGAAGGGACTTCCGAAAATAAAATCACCTTTAATATGGCAACGGCTAAGGACGTTGCTGCCTATGGTTATAAAGCGATGAATAAAGGGAAATCTGTGGCCATTCCTGGTGGATTCAATAAGTTTTTGGCAACACTTCCACGTATCATGCCTAGAAAATTAGCCACCTCTATTGTTAGAAATATCCAAGAAAAAAATAGAGCCGACTAATTGGCATTCCGAATACTTTTAAAAAGCCAATAACCTATTCCTAGAAATATTCCGAAGCTAATGGTAAAGGTCCATGCGCTGAGATGCTGATTGGGATGTGCAAGAATACTCCAAATATCATTGAAAATGGTAAGAGGATGTTGTAGCACTTCCCAAGAATTGAAACGTAAATAGCGACCTAAGTACATACCAAAACTTATGACAAAGAATAGTGGCAACATTAAGAAGGAAATGGTTTTCCTTTGCCAATAACGTTTCATGATGAGTTCTATATCCAATAAGGAAAGGAAAAACAAGAGTACTCCCGTTAACGCAAAAGAGCTCACTACCAATACATCCAACCACAGAATATCATGACTGCTATTCTTGAGATGGAACAAATCCGTTATGATATAGGGGGCATTGGGGACGAAGAGTAACCAAATGCCAAATCCTATAAGTGCGCCAAATTTGTTGAGTTGACTCAGACTTGTCATGTAGGTGGAAATCGCAAAGGGCACTATGGCTAAAAATAGATTCCAGACCAAAAACAGAAAGTAAAAGGAGTAGGTGAGTTTCATCCGTACCATGAGGAGGAATATGCTTAAAGTGGCTGCCACTATGGGCAGCACTATAATCTTGAATCGAGAAAACAACAAGTATTTAATATTATTCATTAGTAAGTAATTTAAATTCAACAATAATTACGGTAATAATACCTAGCGAGTAGGCCATAAGGTCGGTATAGTTAAAGGTGTTGCCAAGGATTAATTTGGCGAGTGTACTGTGTTCCAAGTTCAGCAATTTCAACAAGTGGAAGGCTTGTAATATTTCAATGATATAGGAAACTGCTAATACCAATATGGCTGTTGGAAAGATAGCTAGCTTGGTAAAACTTCTTACTAAACAGTACAAGAGGATTACAACTAGAAAATCTCCGAACGTATGACGGATAAAGCCAGTTTCTAGGTTGGTAGCAATGAGTGTTTCAACTGCAAAAAGTATCAGGGTTAGAAGGAAATATGATTTATGAAATGTTAGTGTCATATGTTTTTAATTGGTGAATGAGATCTAAGGAAAAATGCGCCCTGCAAGATGGTTAAGTCTATATTCAGTAGCTTTTTGAAATCTAAGTTAAGAAATGTATTGGCTTTTTTGCCAATGGTATATGAATCTAAATAGTAGCTTAAATAATCTGGCAGAATTAGGGTGCCCAACAAAATGGCGCCGTACATATAGGGGCTTTGTTTGCCGTTGCCAAAGCTTAAATATTGTAAAGCTATTTCATCTTCTACGGTAATACCGTATCCTGTCAAAACATGGTAGCAATCGTGACGTTCTACTTTTGGAATCAATTCAAAACCGTGTTGGTTTAAAAATTCGCCCAAGTGTCTGCCGAAGGAAGCTTCAGGGAGTTGGAGGAGTTGATTTGTAGTAATGCCCCATGGTTCATGATGTTTGAAAATTCGTGTGTATATAGTCTTTGATATTTCAAAGAGCCAATGGATAAGTTGTTTTCTGTATGTTTTCATTATGTGGTAGGTTTTAAAACTCCCGCCCCTTCAATGGAATGAAGGGAACAGGAGTTGTTTTGGGGAAAAGATTACCCGTTATTCCAATCAATTTTTCTGGATACAAACATGACGGTTGCCAAAATGATGAACAGTCCAATGCTGCCAACTAAAAGCGCATAGTTTTCCAATTGAATGATGACATAGATGAAGGTGTAAAGCGCCGTAAGGCTCAATCCAATAAAAATTGGAAATTTAAAAGTTTTGAGTATCGATTTGGAGTACAGTGTTATAAGAGTCACCACCGAAATACCTGCCACCAAATAGGCTTTTAGGAAATTACTGTGTTCTGAAATGGAAACGAGCAAAGTGTAAAACATTGTGAGAGCCAAACCAATCATTAAATATTGAAATGGGTGTATATTAATGTTGCTCATGGTTTGGATCAGGAAGAAAATGAGGAAGGTTAACCCAATGACAAGGAAGCCATATTTGGCCGAGCGCTCACTTTTTTGGTATTCGTCTACCATGACGATAAACTTGGTACCGAAGGCAAATTCTTGTAAATCTGGTACGTTGTTTAAGTATTGCTGAGAAAAGGCCCTGTTGATATGCAGGATTTTCCAATCGGCTTCAAAACCTTCGTCTGTAATTGTTTTTGTTTCGTCGTTGGGAAGAAAATTACCTATAAAACTGGGGTTGGCCCAATTGGAGGTCATATGCATGGTGGTTGTTTTTCCTATTGGAATGAGTTGAATGTTCTGGCTTCCGTTAAAGGTCATGTGGAAACTAAAATTGGTATTGGCAGATTTTGGGACATCCGTTTCTTTTAAAAATCCAGATTCCAATTCATCCAATTGTGAGCTATTTCTAGAATTGTTTTTAAAGTTGGTTTCGAAAGAATAGGTGCTGTCGTTCAATTTTAAAGACATTTCATTCTTTATGCCTTTCAGATTGGACGTTTTAATAAGAATTGTGGCTTTGTTCCACAAGATGTCCTCATCCTTGATGTCTTTTATTTTAAGGTTAGGGATTGGAAAATTTCCGTTGAAATCCATGTTAGCGGTGTAGACGGCCGATTCATAATTGTTTCGGTTCAAAGATTTAGAATCGACATCTACCCCAGATGATAGGGATTCAGGAAAGATATAGGCATATTTTATTTCTGAAGTCGTTTCGGTAAAATAAGTTTTTGTTTGTTCGTTGAAGGTTTTTGTTTCCGAATAGGTTTTGTATGGTAGTTTTAAAATAGGGCCGTAAATCATCACGTGGTTTCCCCATTTGTCATTGATTTCGTTGACTACATCCTGTTGTCGCATGGAACGTTCAAAAATGAGGCTTTCAATAAATGAAAGGGGAATCAATAAAATCAATACCAAGAAGCCTACCATGAGCATTCGTGCTGTAATGGAGGTTTTTAGCCAGTTGCCAAATTTGTTCGGTTGAGGTTTTTGTAGTTGTTCCATGGTTGAATGTTTAAAGTACTTTGAAATTCAAAGTAAGTTGATAAAAAAATATCTTATTGTTTATTGATCAATTTTTCAAGGGCTTCGATGTGCTTTTGAAATTCGGCTCTGCCAAGTTTTGTCACCGAATAACGTGTGTTAGGTTTTCTTCCTATAAATTGTTTTTCCACCTTTATATATTCTGCCTTTTCCAGAGCCTTAGTATGGCTGGCAAGATTCCCGTCCGTAGCACCGAGAAGTTCTTTTAAGGTATTGAAATCGGCGTATTCGTTTACCATTAAAATGGACATAATGCCCAGCCTAATCCTGTGGTCAAAGACCTTATTTATGTTGTTGATAATGCTCAAAACCTATGCTCTGTCATATTTAAAATGCATCCAAGTACCGTAAATGATGTGCATAAGGCCAAAGCCAATGACCCACAACCAAAAACCATAACCAGGATATAGGGCGCAAATTAAGCCTAAAATTATTTCGGCGAAACCTAAATAGCGAATATCTCCTATACTATACTTTGACGCGTTGATTAATGCCAGTCCATAAAAAATAAGCATTAGGGCACCAGTTTGACCATATTTTTGTTGACCCAAAATTATCAAGATGTAGATACCGCCTACTACCAGAGGAATCAAAAAATTTATGACCAATCTTTTGGAAGCGCCATCCCATATTTTTTCACCTGCTTTTTTAGCTTTTCTTGTGGTTAGGATCACACCTGTAACAGCACTCAAAAAGGCAATCAAGAACAGATCTAACATCACCAATTTGAAAATCATTCCATCCAATATTAAATATTCCCTATCGGAATTGGCAACGAGCCAATAGGCAACACTGGCTCCAATAAGGGCGTAAATACCAGCGAGAATTCCAGAGAGGCCACTTAATGAAATAAATCGCGAGGATTTGTTCATTAGGTTTTTAATTTCGGTAATGTCTTTTAGATAATCTTTTGATTCCATATAAAAGTACTTTGAAAAACAAAGTAAATAAATTTATTTTAATTTTGAACTATGTTTTTATGAAAAAAAAATCTAGAGGTTTAAGGAATGAAAGATTATAGTAATAGACCTAAGTAGAGATCAATGATCAAAAGCTTATAAAGCTTTACTCACCAAATAGTTTTGGAACACGATGCCTTTAAAGGGTTTCTTCTGTTTTTTGATGACATCAAAATAATGGTTCTCGAAAAAGGGAAGTGCTGTTTTGCTAACATCAGAGCGCATCTCTTCAAAGCCTTCTCCAATGGCATAAGATTCCATAACTCTTAAAAGTTTAGAGGCAATGCCCTGGCGCTGGTAATCCTTGTGTACAAAAAGTCCGTCTAGATAATTACCGTTTTTAAGGTAGGCAAAGCCTGTGATGGTGTCATCTTGTTCGGCAACAATGAAATAAAGCGACTCAATGCGTTCTTCCCATTTCTCGATATCATTGGCACCAGAAGCCCAAACTTCTATCTGTTTTTCAGAATAGTCCTTACTGTTAACATTCTGGATGGTATCCCTGAAAAGTGCAGTAATAAATGGAATGTCTTCTTTGGTTGCTTCTCTAATTTGAATCATGACCTTTTGTTTGGCTTAGGAGTTACAAAATTATAACAATTCTTGTAAATCAATAAAATGTGATGTGGGAGGTTCAGAATCTAAACTCTGAAAATCCCACCAACAGCTATAATGCTTTGCAAGAAGAAAAAATGCTGGGAGGCACTTTCCTTAACATTGCTTGTAGTTCTAATATCTGGCATATTAATGTAACCGCCTTTTACGTCTGTTTGAATGAAAAAGTATTTAAAGAACGTAAAGTTGATACCTGCGTTTACTGAAAAACCATATCCCGAAATGTGAAATTCATCATAACGGTCTTTGTTCAATAATGTGGTATTGGTTTTAGGGTATAGAACACCGCCACCTATGCCTTCCATCAAGTTGATTTGGAATTTATCGGTATTTGGAAGGTGAAAAATAGATGAAATATCATCAGACCTACCAACTTCAACATACACATAGTTTAATCCGTTGGTATGTTCAAACTTTAAAAAATCGGCAGAAACCAAAAATTCTTCATTATCATAAATCCCGTTGTATTGTGAGCCTTCCTCAGAAGTAGGTAAATCGATATATCCATCAACTGTTCTGGTTTTATCACGTTCCATGACGTATTTCATATGGTCCACACCAATGGAAACATAATAATGGTCGGAAACAAAATAGCCCAATTTGGCATTGGTTTGCGGAATGGTGATGCGTGTAGGGTTGATGTAATCGATATGCCAGCCTTTTGGTTTATCGTGGGCCGTGGCCTCCTTTATCGTGAAATCGTAGTTTTCACCCTTAAAATGGATATCCGATTTTGAATAGACTTCCCTGTTGCCTCCCCAACTAAAAAAGAGCTTCCCTTTTTGGGAAGCGGTATATTTAATGGTATCTGCAGTTTGTGCTTGGGCTACTGTAGAGCTCAAAGCAAAAATTACCCCCAATAATGAAGGAATTGTGCGTATTCTCATTTATCGGGGACCTTATAAAGAGTTAATTGTTTTTCTGATTGCAACAAGGTTTGTAAGAAGGTTTTCCAAGTTGTCCAAATGCAACATGTTCGCTCCATCACTTTTGGCATTGGCCGGGTCAAAGTGTGTTTCAATAAATAAACCGTCAACATTGTTTACCACCCCTGCGCGGGCAATAGTTTCAATCATATCTGGTCTTCCGCCTGTTACACCTACTGTTTGGTTGGGTTGTTGAAGAGAATGCGTTACGTCCAACACCACAGGAGCGTATTGCTTCATGGTTGGGATGCCCCTAAAGTCAACAATCATATCTTGATAGCCAAACATAGTACCTCGGTCGGTTATCCAAGCTTTGTCGCTCCCGGAATCCTTAACTTTTTGCACCGCATGTTTCATGGCTTCAGGACTCATAAACTGTCCTTTTTTAAGGTTAACTACTTTACCGGTTTCAGCAGCAGCTACAACCAAATCCGTTTGTCTTACCAAAAAAGCAGGAATTTGAAGCACGTCTACATATTCGGCAGCTTTGGCAGCATCTGAAATCTCGTGAATGTCCGTTACGGTTGGGATGTCAAATTCTTTGGAAACTTTTTGTAAAATCTTAAGCGCTTTTTCATCTCCAATACCCGTGAAACTATCAATTCTACTTCTGTTGGCCTTTTTGAAACTTCCTTTAAATACATAAGGAATTTCCAATTTGTTGGTAATGCCAACCACTTTTTCTGCAATACGCATTGCCATGTCTTCGCCTTCAATGGCACATGGGCCAGCCAATAAGAAGAAATTGTTTGAATTGGTGTGTTTTATCTTAGGGACATCGCTGAGTTTCATCTGCTTGATTTTTCTAAATTAAGCCGCAAAGATACATATTTAAAAGCTTTTTTTAATACTGTTTCGTATCATCCAAAGAGACATGATAAAATTGGCAAAAACAAAGAGTCCGCTATAGAGCACAAATCTTTTTATGAAACCTGAAAATTGAATGATATTGAGGGCATCTGAGAGATAGGCCCAAATCATATAAGAGGACAGGCAAACAAAGGTAATTCCCAATGAAAAGTTGAGTTGTTTACTTGGCTTTATGAGCTGCCATACAAAAGGCAGAGCGAAGATTAAAATAGGGTAGGCCTCAATTCCTAGATGTCTATTAACGTCTGTAAACCAAAATGCAATCACCGATAGAAAATATAGGTAGGGGATGAATTTCGAATATTTTTGAATAAGGTTCATTTTTGACTAAAATGTGAATTGTTTCTTGATGTTAAGTAGGTGAAGTGATTTATGGTAGGTCATTCTTCTTATAAATATACGTATTGAACCCCTGTTTTTGGATTATTCTAACATAGAATTAACTAAATTAATAAATCTTTAATAGAATGATGGAAGTTTTAAGATGTTTACATTCAGTTGGTTGCTTGGAAGGTTTAGAGTTAAGTTGAAGACTTTGAAAAATTATATGGTAGGATGCTAATAATTAATGATAATTCCTTTTTCCAAAGGAATTTAATGTACCTTTGCACGCTTAAAATAAGGCGTCATTATGGCTAATATTAAAAACATAGCAATTATTGCTCACGTAGACCACGGTAAAACAACGTTGGTTGATAAGATCATGTACCACTGTCAACTGTTTCGCGAAAACGAAAACACAGGAGATCTTATTTTGGATAATAACGACTTGGAACGTGAAAGAGGAATTACCATTACTTCCAAGAATGTGTCCGTAACTTATAAAGACACTAAAATCAATATTATTGACACTCCTGGTCACGCCGATTTTGGTGGAGAAGTAGAGCGTGTTCTTAACATGGCCGATGGTGTATTGTTGTTGGTAGATGCTTTTGAAGGGCCAATGCCGCAAACAAGATTCGTATTGCAAAAAGCTATCGACCTAGGTTTGAAGCCTTGTGTGGTAGTAAATAAAGTTGATAAAGAAAACTGTACTCCGGAAGAAGTTCATGAGAAGGTATTCGACCTGATGTTTGAACTTGGGGCGGAAGAGTGGCAGTTGGATTTCCCAACAGTTTATGGTTCGGCGAAAAACAATTGGATGAGTGACGACTGGAAAAACCAGACTGAAAACATCGAGCCATTATTGGATATGGTAATTGAGCATATTCCTGCGCCAAAATTTGATGAAGGAACTACTCAAATGTTGATCACTTCATTAGATTTCTCAAGCTTTACAGGACGTATTGCTATTGGACGTTTGACTCGTGGAGAATTGAAGGCAGGACAGAACATTTCGTTGGTAAAGCGTGATGGAACTGTGGTTAAAAATAAAATTAAAGAGCTTCATGTATTTGAAGGTCTTGGACGTGTAAAAGTAGATCACGTACAAACTGGAGATATCTGTGCTATTGTTGGATTAGAAGGTTTTGAAATTGGAGACACTGTTGCCGATTTTGAAAATCCAGAGGCTTTAAAAACTATCGCCATTGATGAGCCAACAATGAGTATGTTGTTTACTATTAACGATTCTCCTTTCTTTGGAAAAGACGGAAAGTTTGTAACATCTCGTCACATCAAAGAGCGCTTGACAAAAGAATTGGAGAAAAACTTGGCCTTACGTGTTCAGGAAACAGATAGTGCCGATAAGTTTCTGGTATTTGGTCGTGGGGTACTTCACTTGTCTGTGTTGATTGAAACGATGCGTCGTGAAGGGTATGAACTTCAAATTGGACAGCCACAGGTAATCATCAAGGAAATTGATGGTGAGAAATGTGAGCCAGTAGAGGAGATGACTATCGATTTGCCTGAAAACGTTTCTGGTAAGGCAGTTGAATTAGTGACCATGCGTAAGGGAGAAATGTTGAGTATGGAAGCTAAAGGAGATCGTATGGTGATTGAATTTATGGTGCCATCTCGTGGAATTATAGGTTTGCGTAATCAATTGTTGACAGCTACAGCAGGTGAGGCTATTATGGCACACCGCTTTAAAGAATACCAACCTTTAAAAGGAGGCATCCCTGAGCGTCAAAATGGATCGTTGGTATCTATGGAAAAAGGGCAAGCAATTCCTTACTCTATTGATAAGTTACAGGATAGAGGTAAATTCTTTGTAGATCCAGGAGAAGATATTTACGAAGGTCAGGTAATTGGTGAAAACTCTCGTCAAGATGATATGACAGTAAATATTACCAAGACGAAAAAATTAAGTAACGTACGTTCGGCTGGAGCAGATGATAAAGCTAGAATTGTACCTGCTATTAAATTCTCTTTGGAAGAAGCCTTGGAATACATCCAAAAGGATGAATATGTAGAGGTTACTCCAAACCACTTACGTATCCGTAAAATTTTATTGACGGAAGTAGAGCGTAAGCGTAATAAGAACATCTAATATATGGATGTTACAAAACATCATAAAAAAAGAGAAGCCATAAAGGTTTCTCTTTTTTGTTTATAGGTCTCACGGGTTTCCTATCTTTACAGAAAAAAGAAGAATGGTACATTTTCTATATTTTGATCCTGGTTTAGGGGCGATGGTTGTACAAGCCGTTATTGCTGCAGTTGCTGGTGTTGTCTTGTTTTCTAAAAATTTGATGTTTAAGATCAAATCACTCTTTGGTTTTTCACAGGATAAAAATGAAGAGCTTTTTGACGATATAGATGTTACTGACAAGGATATAGAAAATACCGAGAATAGTGACCGATAAGATTCAACACTCTTCTTCCTTCAGAGACCCTTCTGGGTATGTTTTTACAGAGGGAAATATTTTAAAAAGACAGATATCTCCCCTTTATTTTAAGCAATATATAGCATTAAAGGAGTCTGGTTTTTATCAGAAATTAATCAAAGCAGGACTGTTGATTCCTCACAAGGAAATTACGGAAGACAATACAGGAGTTGTTATCCAGCCTGAATTTATTCCTTTTGTAACATATCCTTATGAATGGAGTTTCAACCAATATAAGGAAGCAGCTCTTTTAACCTTAAAGTTACAGAAATTCTGTTTGGAACATGATTTTTCACTGAAAGATGCAACAGCCTTTAATGTGACTTTTCATTTGGGCAAAGCAATTTTTATAGATACATTGTCTTTCGATTTTTATCAAGACAATTCTCCTTGGCGGGCATATAAACAATTTATTAGTCATTTCTTTGGGCCATTGGTGTTAGCCCATTATCATGGAGGGCAATCCTTGAAATTGATGCACAGTTTTATTGATGGAATTCCTGTGAAACTATTATCGTCAATGTTGCCTGTCAAAACGAAGCTTTCTCCGTTTTTATATTCCAACATTCATTTATTATCTAAATATGAAGATAAGCATAGCGAAGATTATAAAGGGGAAGTGAAGCATGGAACATTATCCAAAGGTGCTCAACAAAAAATAATTAAAAGTCTTTACGAATATATTAAGAGGTTGACACTTAAGGAGGCTAGCGAATGGGGTGATTATTATAACAAAACCAATTATACAAGTGATGCCTTTCTGCAAAAGGAAAAAATAGTGAATGCTTGGGTAAAGGAAACCGGAGCCAAAACACTTATAGATGTAGGTGGTAACGATGGTACTTTTGTTAGAAAGATAGATACGGAGCTAAAACAGGCTTTGGTATGCGATATTGACAATAATGCGGTAGATATTAATTACAGGGAAGTTAAAAGTAGGAAGGAAATTTATATGACTCCTTTTGTGCAGGACGTTTTAAATCCATCGGCATCTATTGGGTTTAATAACGATGAGCGATTTTCATTTAAGGAAAGGCTACAGAAATTTTCTCCAGATATTACCCTGGCTTTGGCGGTGATACATCACATATCTCTTTCAGGGAATGTGCCTTTTAAAAAGTCAGCTGAGTTTTTTGCTGCTTTTTCCAACTATCTAATTATTGAATTTCCCAAAAGAGAAGACTCATGGGTGCAACGACTGTTAAATGCTAAATCTGAATTCAAGGGACATTTTGATTTTTATAATCAAGAAAATTTTGAAGAAGAATTTATGAACTACTTTAGTTTGGAGAAAAAAGAAACGATTGCTAATTCGCATCGGATCATGTATTTGTTAAAATCAAAGAATGCCAAATAAATTAAGGGAACGATTAGTAGAATTTACGACCAACGATAAACAATATCCAATATTAAGTGCTTTGGGAGCAGGATTGTACCCTCTGATTTATTATTATAATAATAATTTTTCATTGGTAAATTCCTGGGGGCAATTTGTACTATTTGTGTTGTGGTTTCTTGTTGTCCCTATTGTTGTTTTTCAGATTGTTTCAGTAATTTCCAAAAAGGTATTGTCACAAAAAAAATATGGCTATGTTTTGCCTGTTCTTAATTTTGTGCTTTTTGGAGGGCTAATGATACTGAGTACTTATGGTGTTGGTAAAAAGAGATATCTTTTGGTGACAGTAGCCGCTTTGGGGTTGGGTTTTTTACTTCAAAAACATTTCAAGAAAATATTGGTCATTCAATTTATATTGATCTTGTTGGCAGTGCCAAAATTAATAGCGAATATTCAAAGACATGTTTCTTATGATAGAACATGGATGAGCTTATCTGATAATATTGAAGAAGTCAAGTTTACAAGAAAACCAAACGTATATGTAATTCAACCAGATGGCTATCCTAATTTTGAAGAGCTGAAAAGAGGTTATTATAATTTTGATAATAGCCAGTTAGAGGGATTTTTACAAGATAATGGTTTCACACTTTATGAAGGTTTTAGAAGCAATTACTTCTCCACACTTAGTTCTAACTCTTCGATGTTTGCAATGAAACATCATTATTACAATAACCCGCCAAAAGGTGAAAATGAGTTTTATAATGCTAGGGATATCATTGTGGGGCAAAACTCAGTGGTCCCAGTTTTTAAGAAAAACGGCTATAACACGTCTTTGCTTTTGGAGAAGTCCTATTTACTACTTAACAAACCAGAACTACAATATGATTTTTGCAATATAGCCCAAGATGACCTGTCATTTTTAGCAAGAGGTTTTGAGATAACAAAAGATCTAAAAGCTGATTTAGAAAATTCTTTGCAGAATCAAACCAATGAGCCTAATTTTTATTTTATAGAAAAAATTTCCCCAGGGCATATTACCACTTACAAAAATCGGTCATTGGGAAAGGAAAAGGAGCGTTTGAATTATCTTGAAAAGTTGAAGTCCGCCAACGACTGGCTTAAGGAAATGGTACAGCTAATCCAAACACATGATGATAATGCATTAATCGTAATTGTGGCAGATCATGGGGGGTTTGTTGGAATGGATTATACATTGGAATGTAAGGAAAAGCAAACTAATAGGGATTTGATTTATTCTATTTTTTCAACGGCCCTAGCTGTTAAATGGCCGGAGAACCCAATGAATTATGATAAGGATCTTAAAACAAATGTGAATCTCTTTAGAGTGTTGTTTTCCTATCTTAGTGAAAATCCAAAGTATTTGGAGAATTTGGAGTCTGATACCAGTTTTGTTGTTCTTAAGGAAGGGGCCCCTTTTGGTGTCTATCAGTATATAGATGAGGAGGGGGAGGTTGTTTTTTTAAGGAAAGAATAGGTTTAAAGTAAATAAAGATTTATTGTTTTTTTAGTAAAGTGATTGATAGAAACTTTTCGGCAAGATGATAGTTGGATACCTATTATTTGTTTTTTAATCCCAAAATACTGAAAAATAGACTAAACAAGACCACTTGAACACCAAGTAGCATTGTGAAAACTGCAGGTATAACTACCCGTAGGGTATTCGTAGGATTTAAATTTCCGAAGCCAGAATGTTTCCAAATCGATACCCCATAATAACTCAAAGAAATTCCAAAAAGGAACATACCTATGCCCAATATTAAACCACGTTCTAAATTGATGTATTTAAACAGTTTATCATAGCGATTGCTTTTTGGTAACAAATCATTTTCAACTGCGTAAATCTTAGTCATACAATAAAAAACAAAGAATTGAAACCCTATTAAGATTGCACTAGTTGTATATAAAAGGGTGTGGATATCAAATGCAATATTTCCAAAATGAATAGGTTTCATAATCAGAATTGTTGAACTAATTAGCCCTAAAAACATTAGGCATATTGCAGGATATAAGAAAAGCCAATTTGGGCTGTATAATGATAAAAAGCGCAGATGTCTCCAGCCATCACTCCAAGTTTTTAAATGAGGTTTTCTACTCCTCCCATCAGGGTGCAAAACTGTTGGCACCTCAGTAATTTTTAGATTTTTAAGTTTTGATTTTACGATCATTTCTGATGCAAATTCCATTCCTGGAGTTTTTAGATCCATTTTTTTATAGGCTTCTTTAGAGAATCCTCTTAAACCACAATGAAAATCTCCAATGTCGATTTTGTAAAAGAGCCTTCCGATGAATGATAAAACAGGGTTGCCCAAATACTTGTGTAGAAAAGGCATTGCGTCTTTTTTTATACCTCCTTTAAATCGGTTACCCATAACTAGATCAGTTCCTTTGCGAAGCTTTTGTAAAAATGGCAGAAGAGATTCAAAGTCATAGCTGTCATCTGCATCTCCCATTATTATATAGGTGCCTCGGGCTGCTTCAATGCCTCCTTTTAGGGCGCTTCCATAGCCTTTTTCTTTTATGTTGACAACCGTTGCTTTTAATCTTTTTGCAATATGAATGGAATCATCAGTACTACCATTGTCAGCAATTATGATTTCCCCGTTTATATTGTTTTTCGAAAAAAATAGGTTCGCTTTTTTAATGCAAGTTTCTAAAGTTTCAGCCTCGTTCAGGCAAGGCATAACGACAGATAGTTCTATTTGCATGGCTTAAGGCTATTAAATGTAGATGAATTTATTAGTGAAAAGATAATTAGGAAAAATACCCAATCATTATAAAATGTAAAACGCTTTAAAGTGTGCATTCCAATTGATACTAGTACAACATTGAGGAGGCTGAGCATTGAAATTATGAAAATAACCCTGTATTCTACAATGTTGGTTTTTAAAACTTTTATAAAACTAAATAGCATGATTATTATTAATAATAAGGTGTATTTGGCATTTCCAAAGGCCTGGGTTAAATTTTTAATGTATAATTTTAACCAAGGTCTAAAATTGTTTATAATTAAAGGAATACTCATTCGCTTGGTCATCCTGTCCACCGATATCAACTTTTTCTCATTGCTTAGTTCTTGATCAACATGATCTGTTCCAATGGGTAAAATAGTAGAATTGGCAATTTCACTATAATTCTCGGTATAGACCACAACTTCATCCTTTTTATTGGAGCTGGCCTGGAAACTATGGATGTTCAAATTCTTTTTAGCTAATTCTGAAAAGGTTTTTTTATAAAACTCCTGTTCATCCTTTGATTTGTATATTGAAAAGTCTTCTGCATCCGAAACAAAAAAGGCAGGGGTCATTAAGTGTATACCTGTCCAAGGAGTATTTACAAAATACCCATGAACCAATTTATGATATGTTTTATCACCTAGGGATGTGAGTAAAGGAAATATAAAGAATAGGATTAATAACCATGAGTTGTTCAATTTCTTTTGGACTATGAACATCCAAATTAATATACCAATGGCAATAGGCACCAAAAACAAAAATTGACTACGGGTCTGTATTAAAAGAAAAAGAAAGGGAAGAGATATAATTAAAGGTTTGAAACGATTGGATATAGTTGCATTTAAAAAAAGTGCGGTTGTTGTTAGGTAAAGTGGATAGGAAAGTGCCTCCGATAAAAAGACATTGGCTAATGTTTGATTGTAGAGGTAGGGAATAATTAAAACAAAGGTTAAAAGGATTAGCCAAATGCAATCTAAGTTTAAATGTTTTTTTAAAGTTGATATAAAAAAGTAAATTCCAGAAACTCCTAGCAAATATTGTATTGCTTTTGTCGCAGGGTCAAAATAGGAACCAAAAATGGTTTTTATAATATGTAAAAAAATAGGATAGCCCGCAGATCTGTTTATAGAAATATTTAAATACTCCAATGAGTCATTTACTATTTCTATTGGTTTGTAATTTACAATTAGGAATCCAACTGCAAAAATTAAAAATATGCTATAATAGTATGTCTTTTCTGTGAGTTTGCCCGACACGTTTATTGGAATTTTGGGTTGTAAATATATGTCAAAAGAATTATTCAAGGCCATTTATTTTGTGATACCTCCTTGATGGATCTTTTGGATTGTAAATTGTGAAAAGTGTTCAAATAGAAAAGAACTCTTCCCATTTTAGTTATCTTCGCCATCTTTATGGAATAAAATTTTTATTACGCATTCTCTAAAGTCATTTTTTGTGAAAATGGACAAATCCAAAGGAATGTTAATATAAAAGGAAGTTTTTAATGTTATTTAATTCAATAGACTTTGCTTTGTTTCTTCCAATAGTTTTTTTGTTCTATTGGTTTGTATTCAATAAAAGTATTAAAGGTCAAAATATATTTATAGTAGTTGTCAGTTATGTGTTCTATGGTTGGTGGGATTGGAGGTTTTTAAGTTTGATATTTCTGAGTACTACTGTAGATTATGTTATAGGTCTGCAGCTGTCTAAAACTGAGCCTATAAAAAGGAGGCAGTTACTTTTGTTAACCAGTGTTGCTGTTAATTTGGGCTTACTTGGGTATTTTAAGTACAGCAATTTCTTCTTGGAAAATTTTGTACAAGCTTATACGTTTTTTGGGGGGGAATTACGGTATAGTAGCCTTGAAATCATATTACCTGTAGGGATAAGCTTTTATACCTTTCAAACCCTTAGCTATACTATAGATATTTATAGGAGGGAACTTGAACCCAATAAACATTTTATTAGTTTTATGGCTTTTGTTAGCTTTTTTCCTCAATTGGTGGCCGGTCCAATTGAACGCGCCAAAAAACTATTGCCTCAGTTTGAATCCAAAAGAGTATTTAGTCATGAAAAGTCTGTAGACGGTTTAAAGCAGGTGCTTTGGGGGCTATTCAAGAAAATGGTCATTGCGGATAATTGTGCTCTATATGTCGACGAATTTTTTGCCAATTATGAGGCTTATTCCGGGAGCACATTGTTGTTGGGGGCATTTTTATTTACTATTCAAATTTACTGTGATTTTTCAGGGTATTCTGATATTGCCATTGGAGTGTCACGATTGTTCGGGTTTAATTTATCTAAGAATTTTGCATTTCCTTATTTTTCAAGAAGTATTGCTGAATTTTGGAGACGCTGGCATATATCTTTAACAACTTGGTTCAAGGACTATTTTTATATTCCTTTAGGAGGGAGTAGAGGTACAAAGGTAATGCAGCTTAGGAATACTTTGCTTATTTTTCTTGTGATAGGATTTTGGCATGGAGCTGCATGGAAGTTTATTGTTTATGGGTTTATCAATGCGCTTCATTTTGTTCCGTTAATTTTAATAGGGAAAAAAAAGGAAAAATCGCCTTATTCTAATTCATTGTTTCCTTCGATGGTTGATACTATTGGAATATTGAAAACATTTGCTTTTTTAGTATTGGTGAGGGTATTTTTTAGGGCGAAGGATTTACAGGTTGCATGGGGATATTTGAGGAGAATTTTTTCTGAGTCATTGTTTAATATTCCTGAGTTTTCAAATAGAGTTGGTGCTGCGTTATTGGTAGGGATGATAGTTTTTTTTATGATTATAGAATGGTCTGGGAAAAATAAAGAGTATGCCATCGAAACATTGGGAGGTGAATGGAAGAGATCTTATAGGTGGACTTTTTATTATGGTTTGGTGTTCTGTATTTTCTATTTTTATGCAAAGCCTCAACAATTTATATACTTTCAATTTTAATGAAGAGGTTTGGTAATCTTTTTATCGTTTTTATCCTGCCAATTCTATTTGCTGGAACGGGAATAGAACTTTTGTTAAGACAAATACCTAATGATTACAAAATTAAAGGTGAATATTTGCGAAGATATGCTAGCAATGTAGAAACTCTTGTGTTGGGTAGCTCGCATAGTATGTACGGCATTAATCCAGAATATTTAGATGCTTCTGCTTACAATGCTAGTTTTGTGTCGCAAACAACGGATTTAGATTTAGCTATTTTGGAAAAGTTTATGCCAGAACTTTCAAATTTGAAAACTGTTATTGTAAGATTGTCATATGCCACATTATTTGAGACTTTATCGGAGACATCTGCTAATTGGAGATTGAAGGATTATATCATATATTTTGATTTAAACACTAAATCCACTGTATTAAGACATTCCGAATTATTCAGTCTAAAGTTGAAAACTAATCTGGATAGGTTATGGGATTATTATGTTTTAGGGAATTCAGAAATACAATGCGATAGCTTGGGATGGGCCGATAATTCGTTTTTACAATCCCCAATGGATTTAGATTTAGCGAGCCTAAGAGCAGCCCAGAGACATACTATTTCGAATGATGATCAATATGTCGATAACGTTGAGGCATTTGAAAGAATGGCGAAACTATGTCAAGACAATAATATCAATTTAATATTAGTGACCTTACCAGGATATTTGTCCTATCGTGATAATTTAGATCCTTTACAGCTACAGAAAATGTTGGATTTTGCTTCCCAAATTGAAAGTAACTATAAAAATACTAAGTACTATAATTTTCTTTCGGATCCAGATTTTAGTGAAAATGACTTTTTTGATGGAGATCATTTAAATGCCCAAGGGGCAAAAAAAATTACAGATAAATTAAATGCCTTACTGCCTTAATTCTTTTTATTAGAATTAATAACACGATTATAAATGGTTGATTTATTGTCTGTATTTTATTTTAGGTCATTTTTCACTATCTTAATCAATCAATTTAAGATTATGGAATTTTTGGGAGTGAGCTTTACTGAATGGGTGGGGTATCTTGCCTCAGCTGGATTGTTACTGTCTTTTACCATGAAGGATTTGGTGAAGTTACGCATTATTAATTCCGTTGGGTGTGCATTGTTTGTAATTTATGGGTTTATGTTGCAGACGGCATGGCCCATTATTGTTACCAACGCAGCAATTCTGCTTATCAACTTCTATTATTTATTCTTCAAAAGGAAAACTTAAATTCTACAGAGGTCCGTTATCTAAGGCATCGAAATAATATTATATTTGAAAAGTGTTATGAGTAGTCATGTAATAGGCGTGATTTTTGAGTTTTAGGACCCTTGAACTAACCAAACAAAGATTTGAAATTTACTGTAAGATTATATACACCAAACGACTTCGATGTTTGGAACCTTTTTGTTGCTAAGGCAAAAAATTCTACATTTTTATTTCATAGAAATTTTATGGAATATCATAGTGATAGGTTCCATGATTTTTCTCTTATGGTATTTAAGCACGGTGTCCTAAATGCTCTGTTACCGGGAAATAGGGTTGGGGAAGTATTGCATTCACATCAGGGATTGACCTTTGGAGGATTACTTTTGGAGCCCAATATAGGTTTTGAGCAGGTAAACGAGATGTTAAGTGCTATTTTAGAGTTTTTGCCAAAACAAGGGATAAAACAGTTTAATGTGAAAACTTTGCCCTCTTTTTATTGCAGATCGGCAGCCAATGAAATGACTTTTATGCTTCAAAATAAAGGAGCAAGTTTAGCCAAGACATTTATGGTATTGGCCGTTGATTATGCTCATCCTTTATCCATTCACAAAACGAAGCTTAAGCATTACAAACGGAATAGTGATATGGGGTTTGTAATTAAAGAAAGTACAGACTTTTCTCTGTTCTGGAACGAAGTATTACAGCCACGTTTACAAAGTAGGTTTGATACAAAACCAGTTCATAGTTTGGAAGAGATTCAGTTGTTAAGGGAGAGGTTTCCTGATAATATTAGGCAATTTGATATTTTTTATGAGGGTAGAATTTTGGCTGGAATCACCATATTTGAGAATGAATTGGTGGTAAAATCGCAATATGGAGCAACTACCAAAGAAGGTGAAAAATTGCGGGCATTTGATTATTTGTTCATACACTTAATAAAACATTTCCAAGAAAAAGGGAAACACTATTTTTCTATGGGAACCGTTATGGATGATAGCTTCGAACAAGGGTATAATCCAGGATTATTAAAACAAAAGGAAGAATTGGGTTGTGATCTTTATCTTCAGGAAATATATCGTTTGAAATTAGCATGATTAAATTTCTAGATCTACATAAAATAAATGCCGAATATGAGGAGAAATTCAACTTTGAATTTCAACAGTTTTTAGAAACAGGTTACTATATTTTAGGAAATGGCGTAGAACAATTTGAAGCTAATTTTGCAAAATATTGTGGTGCCAAACATTGTGTAGGAGTTGGAAATGGATTGGATGCGCTGACCCTGATTTTTAAAGGGTATATGGAATTGGGGAAACTAAAGGAAGGAGATGAAGTTATTGTGCCAGCCAATACATATATCGCCAGTATTTTGTCAGTCTTGCATGCTGGTTTGATTCCTGTTTTTGTGGAACCAGATAGGAATACCTATAATATTTCCGCTGAAGAAATTGAAAGACATCTATCTCCTAAAACAAAGGCGATTTTAGTAGTGCATCTTTACGGCCAATTGGCCGATATGAACGCAATCAATTCTTTGGCAAGTGCTAATGGTTTGTTGATAGTTGAGGATGCCGCACAGGCACATGGTGCAGTCAATTCAAAAGGTATAAAAGCCGGAAATTTGTCAGATGCCGCTGGATTTAGCTTTTATCCAAGTAAAAATCTTGGAGCTTTGGGTGATGCTGGTGCGGTAGTTACCAATGACTCGGAGTTGGCAAATTGTATTTCAGGATTGAGGAACTACGGCGGATTGCAAAAATATGTAAATGAGTATATAGGCTATAATAGCAGGATGGATGAATTGCAGGCCATGTTTTTAAGTGTCAAATTACCAAATTTAGATAGGGACAATGAAAAACGTCGAAGTGTTGCTCGTAGATATTTGTTAGAGATCAACAATTCAAAAATAAAGTTGCCTTTTTATGATGGAAGTGACAACCATGTGTTCCATGTGTTTGTGGTAGAGGTTGAAAATAGAGATCATTTTTCAAAATACCTGGATGATAACGCCATTGGTTGGTTAATTCACTACCCAACGCCGCCGCATCGTCAAGAAGCCTTGATAAATTTTTGTAACTTGTCACTCCCATTAACCGATCAAATACATCAAAAAGTGATAAGTATCCCGATGAGCCCTGTTATGGAGGATAAAGAGGTAAGCCGTGTAATTGATATCTTAAATGCCTACTAATTGAGAAAGTTACTGCACTATATCAATACAAAGGTTTTATTTAAGGTAGCCCATTTAAATTCCGCTACAATCATTACCAAAATTTTGGCGGGAATAGTTACTTCAAAGGCAATTGCTATTTTTATTGGTGTAGAAGGTTTGGCACTTATTGGTAATATTCGAAACTTCTTAAGTGCGGTTCAATCATTTTCTATTTTAGGGTTTTATAAGGGGTTGGTGAAGTATATTGCGGAGTTTAAAAACGATGCGGTTAAGTTAAGCCAAACGTTGTCTTCGGCCTATTATTTTGGATTCATCGCCACAATGCTCATCGCGTTTATCTGCTATTACAATGCAGATGCTATCAATGATTTTCTGTTTTCGTCCATTCATAATTACGCTTATATCATAAAAATTATGGCTCTGGCATTGCCGTTCTATTCGCTGAATATGTTCAGTTTTTCCATTATGAACGGATTTTCCAAATACAAGATCCTTCTTATCATTAATATTATCGGTCAAATTTTAGGGTTACTGGTAACCTTGCTGCTGATTTACCAAAATAATATTGATGGTGCGTTGATTTCTGCAGTAATAGCACCTTCATTGATATTCTTGATAACATTTGTGGGCTTTATGAACCAGAGAAGTCTGGTGTCTTCTATCAAAATTACCAGCGTCAATTTTGAAATCCTAAAGAAATTCAGTCCGTTCACCCTAATGGCCTTGGTGTCAACTTTTGCCTTGCCTTTGGTGTCAATTCTTATTAGAAATTATATTATAGATAAAGTTGGTCTGAAGGAAGCTGGTTATTGGGAAGCCATGAACCGGATTTCGGATTATTATTTAATGTTCGTCAATTCTTTAATGTCACTTTATATTTTGCCAAGGTTTAGCGAAATTGATAACAAGACTGAGTTTCGGGCCGAAGTTTTTAGTTTTTATAAATCTATAATCCCAATATTTGGATTAGGATTGGTGGCTATTTATTTCCTAAGGTCATTTCTGATTGATATTATTTTTTCAGAAGAATTTCAGCCAGTTGAAAGCTTGTTTTTATGGCAATTGTTAGGTGATTTTGTCAAGGTGCTTTCCTTTGTCATTGCATTTCAATTTCTGGCAAAGAAAATGTTCACGCACTTTATCATCATCCAATTGTTTTTAGTGGTGATGCTTTATTTTTCCAGTGTTTACTTAATAGATGATTTTGGGGTGAAGGGGGCTGTAATGGGGCATTTTGCGAGTTACCTAATGCACTATGGCGTAATACTGTTGATATTTGGAAGTTCTCTTTTTGGTATTGTGGCCGACAAAAATGGAGAACAAAAAAACTCATGAAGACGCTAATTAATATGAATACTCAAGGGATAAATGAAGCAGAAATTAAAATCTTTCTTTAGGGATAATCACCTTA
The DNA here is from genome assembly GCF_001975575.1 of Mangrovimonas sp. DI 80. Taxonomy (NCBI): domain Bacteria; kingdom Pseudomonadati; phylum Bacteroidota; class Flavobacteriia; order Flavobacteriales; family Flavobacteriaceae; genus Mangrovimonas; species Mangrovimonas sp. DI 80. Next base: position 174,712 of record NZ_MSDT01000006.1, read on the forward strand.
TTAAGTTAGCCTCCTTAAATTCCATTTCTATTGTTATAAGGGTTTTAACAGGATTTATTACTTCAAAATTCATAGCTATTTTTGTTGGGCCAAGCGGTATGGCTTTGGTAGGGAATTTGAGAGACTTTATGACGTCGGCTCAGGTATTTTCTACGCTAGGACTCTATAATGGTATTATTAAATATGTGGCTGAGTTCAAGGCTGATGTTAGGGAGTTGAGCAAAACTGTTTCCACTACTTTCTATCTACTTATAATCTCTTCTTTAATAGTAGGAGCCTATTGTTTTTTTCAAGCACAATATTTGAACGATGCCTTGTTTACAAATGAACATAACTACGTTCATATCATAAAGATTTTGGCCGTGGCATTGCCTTTTTATTCTATGAAGACATTTGTGTTTGCTGTATTAAATGGTTTGTCCAAACAAAAGAAGCTTCTTTTTATTACTATTTTATCTCAAATTCTCGGGGTTATTATAAATGTCTTCCTTATTTGGAAATTTCAACTTTCAGGGGCTTTGATTCATATTGCCGCTGTTGAAATTGTCTTGTGTCTGATTACTTTATTTAGTGTTTCTAAATTTTGGAAGGCAACCAGTTTTATATCATTAAAAAAAATAAAGCTGAAGAGTATTAAAAATTTAAGTGCTTTTTCAATCATGGCCCTGTTTTCTGCTACGGTATTACCAATGATATCTGTTTTGATAAGAAACCATATAATTGATAATTTAGGAGAAGCATCCGCGGGATATTGGGTGGCTATGGGGAGAATTTCCAATTATTATTTAATGTTCATCAGTAGTTTGATGACGCTGTATATTTTGCCTCGGTTTGCTGCTATTTACACTCATTTTGAGTTTAGGAAGGAAGTTTGGAATTTTTACAAAACTATTGTTCCAATATTTGCATTGGGGCTTTTCATTATTTATCTATGCCGCCACTTGATAATTAAAGTCATTTTTACCAAAGAGTTTATTCATGTTGAAGAATTGTTTTTATGGCAGCTTCTGGGTGATTTTCTAAAAGTGCTTTCCATGGTAGTTAGCTATCAATTTTTGGCCAAAAAAATGCTCTGGCATTATATGCTCAGTGAAATATTCTCTGTTATATTATTGTACTTCGCGAGCATTTATTTAATAGATGTTTTTGGTTTAAAAGGAGTGGTAATCGCCCATTTTATAGATTATTTGTTGTACTATATGTTGTTATTGGCAATTTTTTACAGGCCACTTTTTGGAAAGCAGAAAGAAGATTAGTTTAGGACTTAAACCAATTGTTCCTCCCATTTTTTTAAATATTCTTTAGCCATATTAATGTAATTATGCTCACTTTCAATAAACGCTCTAGCATTTTTACTAATGGTCAATATGTTTTCAGGGTTTTCAATTAACCATTCTAACTTTTCGGCCAAGGATATTGGATCTGGAAGGGCATTTATAGCTACAGTGTCTTTTTCTAATCCATAATGATCAAGCCATTCTTGTTCGGCCCCTGTAAATACTACTTTTCCTTTTGCCATGGCTTCAAGGGCATTGTAGCCTTGGTCATAAGCGAATACTTGATCTAGTATAATGTGAGCACGGTTAAAAGCTCTTATGTAGTCTTTATAGGGAAGGTCTTTTGTCGTGACTATTTCAATTTTAGAACGGTGTTTTTCATTTATCAAAGCTAAGGCTTTGTCGAAAATGTCATTTCCTTTTTTAAAATATTTAGAGGTGTTAATGCCGTGAAAAATGACTATTTTATCAGTAATTCCTAATTGTTGACATTTTAAGATGTCCGTGTTGATAGGATTGGGGACCATCCCTAGATATTTTCGATGGCCTTCTAGAGGTAAGTGGTAATCCAGATCGGAAGCAATGACTCCTCTTATGTTTTTAAAAATGAACTGATGTAATTTTTTATAGTTTTTTTTACTGAATTTTAAGGCGTAAACAAACTCCTTTTCTTTTTCTTTTCCTTCAAAATAGGGGGTTAGTATGGAATATTTGAAACCTCCATTAATTGCAAAGTTTATACTGGTGTAATCTGTGCCGCAGGATAATAAATAGACGTTTTGATTATTTTGAAAAATATAATCAAGCAGTTTTTCTTCAACTTCGGGAATTGTGTTGAAGGCATTTTCATTTATAAGTTGAACAATATCAAAGTTGGTGAATTTGTGTTTTGCTTTATCAAATTGGCTTTGAATATCTAAGGAAATTAGGTCTATTTTAAGAAGCTTGAAAATAACTCTTTTAAAGAAGCGAGATAGGCCTTGTTGATAATTTAATTGTAATTTAATATCCACTGGGTAATTTTTAAAATAGTCCCCAAAGCCAACAATTGTTACTTCATGTCCAAGTTTTTCTAATCCCTCTTTTAGGGAATTATGAAGTCTACTATACTCCCCAATTAATAAAATCTTCATTTATATTCAATACATTTGCGCTCAAAGGTAGCTATTAATGACCGAATCAAAAAGCAAGAAAATTTGTATTGTAGCGTCGTCTTTAGGGAAGGGAGGAGCTGAGCGTTCCTGTGCTCAATTATCTTTTTTGCTAAATAGTTTAGGGTATGAAGTCCATATGGTAACCGTCTTAAATAAGATTGCTTACGAATTTAAGGGGGAGTTACTAAATTTAGGGGAATTTAAGGATAAAGATAATTCAATTTTAGGGCGTATAAAACGTTTCCGATATTTCAAGAAGTATCTAAAGGAGCAATGTTTTGATGTCATTATTGATAACCGTTCGCGAACGGCAGCAATGCGTGAGTATTGGGTGACTTCGAGTCTCTATAAAAATCAGAAGGTAGTTTATGTACTTCATAATTTTAACTATCGTTCTGTTTTTACCGCTTATCGTTGGTTAAATATTTTGTTGTACAAAGAGAAGCAAATGGTTACAGTTTCTAAAGCCGCAAATCAAGAGTTCAAAGAACTATTGGGATTAAAAAATATAACGACTATCTATAATGGATTCGATTTCAATAAAAATTTTGAACAAGCAAAACAGTTACTATCAGAAGAAATAAAAGATGACTATATTATTTATTTTGGACGTTTAAATAACGAGGCAAAAAATATTATTCTTTTGTTGGACGCTTACAAACAATCCCAACTTCCAGCGCAAAATGTGAAGTTGATGATTTTGGGTAATGGCCCTGATTATGGAATGTTAAAACAATATGTTAGTAAGTTGGGGCTTGAAGACAAGGTATTGTTTAAAGCATATTGTGCAAACCCCTATCCCTATGTGAAAAAAGCCTTGTTTTCATTGTTGACAAGTCGTTATGAAGGGTTTCCAATGGTTATCCCGGAATCCTTGGGATTGGGGACTCCTGTAATTTCTGTGGATTGTAAGTCTGGGCCTAGTGAAGTTATTGTAACAGGTAAAAATGGCGTATTGGTAGAAAATTTTAATGTAGAAGCCTTATCAAAAGCTATGGATAGTTTTATCTTTGATGAGGTGTTGTACCAAACATGTAAAGCCAATGCAAAGCAAAGTGTAGAGCGATTTTCTTTGAAATGTATTGCTGATGATTGGAAGAATCTTTTAAATTTAATTGATGAAAAATAGTATTGAAGAGGTAGGGTTGGTAAAAATACCACAGGTACATGATGAACGTGGGAAATTGGCAGTTGTAGAAAAAGATAGCATTCCATTTGCAATAAAGAGGGTTTATTATTTGTATGATATACCCAGTGATGCCTATCGAGGGGGGCATGCACATCTAAAACAGGAATCCATTGTCCTAGCTTTAAGTGGGAGTTTCGAGGTAATTGTAGATGATGGTTTAGAAAGAAAGCGCATCATGCTAAACAAGCCCAATTACGGTCTTTATATTCCAACAGGTATTTGGAGGGAAATTGAAAATTTTTCATCTGGTGCGGTGTGCCTAGTATTGGCCTCGACTGAATTTGATGAATCTGAATACATCAGGAATTATGAGGAATTTAAATTATCGGTAACTACTTAAATTGATGCCCTTTTGTCTCAGTTTAAATTTTAATTGGAATAATATTTTTAACAACCTGCTATTAACCTTTAAAAGTAAATTCTGTTTCCAGTTTAAGTTAGAGCGATCTAGATTTTTTATGTAATCGTTAGCTTTTTTGTTGTTAAATGCTAGCTTATATTGAAGGGCAATAGAATATCTGTTTAAATCTAGATAAGTTTTTAGTGATTTGTTGCTTTGAGACTCAGGATTGTATTTATCCAAATCAAGGAATTGTCTGATATTAGTATTTGTGTTGGAAATTCTGTTTTCTGTATGTAGCATGTGTATAGCGCTTACCTTATTATGAAATACAACAGGGAATTTAAGGGCAATCCTCATCCATAAATCAATATCTTCCCCAGCTCCCATGGTAATTTTTTCGTCAAAATTGCCAACATCCTTAAAAATCGATTTAGGAACCATAACAGCAGAAGTCCATGCAATACAATTGATATGACTCGATGCAAAATAATCATCAACAATTCCTTTCCAATTTTCAGTTTGGGGAATTTTGTTGAATATGGAAGCGATTTTAACATTTTCAAACTGTTTGAAGTACGCTTTTGCATACAATCCACAATTCGGAAACTCCTCATAGAGTTGTTTTAAATCACTTAGGTGGAATGGATACCAATAGTCATCAGCATCCAAAAAAACGATTAGTTTGGAAAATGCTTTTGATATTCCATAATTTCTAGCATGGCATACCCCTTTGTTCTCAATGTCAAATTTAAGGATCCTTTCATCTTGGATGGAATCCACAATAGTTCCACTGTTATCAGTAGATCCATCATTGACGATGATAATTTCAAAATCACCAAAACTTTGATTGAGGACACTTTTTATGGTGCCTTTTATATGCTTTTCTTTATTATAAAGAGGAATGACTACTGAGAAAAACGGCATGTTTAAGGGTTTAGTTCTTTATAGCACATATATGAAATTCTATAAATCTGCAATATGAAAATTGAAGGATTTTTACTTGTTAAATTTCTTTTTAACAAAGGGCCGAACATTTGGAATACTAAAGAAATTAAATAATTCAGTCTTAATTTTTTTAGCTTGGTGAAAGTAGCCAATAAACTATTGTCATGTTTAACTATTTTATTATCCTTGGTTAGCTGTAGCAAAGTTTCGGCGGCCTGCTCTTTTTTTGTGAGGTATATGTTGCTTTTTTCTATTCCTAAATGGTAAACTTCGTTGTCTATGTGTAAGACTTTTATACTATTTTCCTTTAGAAGAGCACCATAATAGTTGTCAAATCCATATCCCTTAGTTTCAATTTTAGAACTGATTAGACTGAAGACTCTTTTTTTGATGAGACAATTAGCCGATATGATTACTTTATAAGGCTTTTGGTTTCTAATATGTGCTTTTACCTCTTCATTGGTTCTTCCATATTTCCAACGCAACATATAATCTTTGTGGGGCTTTGTTTTATGATAGGTAAATCCTCCATAAATAGCTTCAGAACCTAAAGGTATAGCATCTAAGTATTGCTGGATAAAGCTGCTTTTTTTGGGCATAACATCGGCATCTAAAAATAAGAGCCAGTCATAATTAGCCGAATCGCATAAAACCTGTCTAGCTTTGGTTCTTCCAAGATTGGTGTTTGAGATTAGCTGCCTAGTATTCTTAAAATTCTCAATGGCTCTATTCTTTTCAATGAAGTCATTATTTGAACCATCTTCCAAGCACAAAATTTCAAAATCTATATCTGCAACTTTCAATTGGTTGTAAAGGGCTTCTACAAGCTCCAAAACAGCATAGTTATATGTTGGTATGAGTACGGAAAGCATTCTTGAAAATAATGCTCAAAAATACATTTTTTAATCCATCTCACAGGGCTTTTTGTGAAAAGGTGTAAATTGCGATGTTTTTAAAATACTTTTAATGGAAGCTCTTTCATCAAGCGATATTTCTAAATTAATTTACGATAAAATAAATAGCGAAAAGGAACATCTTATGTCGTGCTATAATAGCACGAAGTCTGGAATTGGATATTTTTATATCGATGATTTGTTGCCAGAAGAGCTAGCTAAACAATGCTATGATGTGTTTCCTGATTCTTCGGAAATGAGAGAGTTGAAGAGCTTAAGGGAATATAAGCATGTATCTGCCCAGATGAACCAGCACAATCCCCTTTTGGAGAAAGTTATTTACGCATTTCAAGAAAAAAATATTGTGGAGTTGATAGGGGAAATCTGTAGCGCTCCTTCACTATTTGCGGATGACTCTTTGTATGCTGGGGGTATATCCTTAATGGCTCAAAACAATTTTTTACACCCTCATCTAGATAATTCACATGATGCCGAAAGAGAGCGTTGGAGAGTATTCAACTTATTATATTATGTAACTCCAGATTGGCAAACTGACTTTGGGGGTCATTTAGAACTTTGGCCAAATGGACCAAAAAAGGAGCCTTTAGTTGTAGAGAGCAAGTTTAACAGGCTGGTTGTTATGGCCACTCATGACACTTCTTGGCACTCAGTAAATAAAGTGATGGTAGATATGAGCAGATGTTGCATTTCGAATTATTTTTTCAGTGATACGCCCCTGAAAACTACAGATAAATTCCATGTCACTAAGTTCAAGGGAAGACCAGAAAATAAGTTCACAAATATTGTATTGGATGTAGATTCCAATTTAAGAATGATGCTGCGAAAATTGTTCAAGAAAGGGGTGAGGAAGAATCCTCACATCTATAAGAAGTAGTGAGGTGAAATCTCAATAATTACCCCCTGCGCTGTACCACTTCAAACACCTTATTCTCGTCACATTTTAGGGTCTTGCTTGGGTATTTCAAAAGCAAGGCATAGTCGTGTGTAGCCATAAGGATGGTATTGCCATTTTTGTTGATTTCACGCAGCACTTCCATTACCTCAATGCTGGTTTGAGGATCTAGGTTTCCAGTAGGCTCATCGGCAAGGATGAGTTCTGGTTCGTTCAATAAGGCCCTTGCAATGGCAATGCGTTGTTGTTCCCCTCCAGAAAGCTCATGTGGAAATTTAAACCCTTTGGTCTTCATACCCACTTTGTCCAATACCTTCTCGATGCGTTCGGTGATTTCGTTTTTGTTTTTCCAGCCAGTTGCTTTTAAAACGAATTCCAGATTGCCATTGATGGTTCTATCCGGTAGTAATTTGAAATCCTGAAATACAATTCCAAGCTTGCGACGTAGAAAAGGAATGTCCTTTTCCTTTAGCTTTCTTAAATCAAAATCCACGATGGAACCTTCTCCTTTGGTAAGTTCCAAATCCCCGTAAAGGGTTTTCATAAAACTACTTTTTCCGCTCCCGGTTTTTCCAATTAAATACACAAAATCACCCTTGTGCATTTCAAAATTCACATTGCTGAGGACCATGTTTTCACCTTGGAAAATGGAGGCGTCTTTTAATTGTAAAACCATTTCGGACATCTTGTAGTGGGGTATTTTTTAAGCGTTGTAAATGTATTGTTTTAAAATTCAAAATTCAAATTTTATGTTTTTCAAAGTCTATGGGCTGAATGTCAACTTGAATTCGTCAAACAAAAAATTGTAAGTATTCAAAAGTGTAAGGGTTTAGCTTCTTTTTGTAAATGTAATTTTTAATAAATCCGTTTATAATTATACGTAAAATCCGTCGTTATAGTATAAGGATTCATTTATCTTTGAACATCAAAAAAACGAACTTAATGGCTCACAAAAAAATAATCACTTTAGCAAGCTTTGCGATGCTAAACGTTTATATACAAGCACAGGAATCTTCAATTTACACCAACGATTTGGTGGATTACCAAAAAGCCCTCACACTTTACAATAACAAACAATACCAAGCATCCCAAACATTATTCGATCAGGTTAAGGACCAGGCCGATAATGAGCAGGTGGAGTCGGATTGTGCCTATTACATCGCCAATTGTGCGGTACGATTGAACCAAAAGAATGCTGATTTTTTAATGCAGCAGTTTGTGGACAATTACCCAACGAGCACCAAACGCAATACGGCTTTTTTGGATGTAGCCGATTACTATTTTGCCAACGGTAAATATTCGTATGCACGCAAGTGGTACGAGCGTGTGGAAGAAAACAGCATTTCTCGTACAGAGCGTGATCGTTTCTATTTTAACTATGGATATTCATTGTATTCAACCAAAGAAGAAGTGGAAGCCCAAAAGTATTTGAACCGTGTGGTCAATTCAAAAACGTATGGATCACAGGCCAAGTATTATATTGGTTATATGGCTTATGAAGGGGATGATTATGATACCGCCAATGAATACTTCGAGCAAGTTAGCGATCAAGAAGGTTACAAAGAAAAACTTTCCTATTACCAAGCGGATTTAAATTTCAAATTAGGAAACTTTGAAAAAGCAATTGAACTAGCCAAAGCCCAAATGGCAAAAGGTAACCGTGATGAAGTATCCGACCTTTCCAAAATCATTGGGGAGAGTTATTTCAATTTAGGACAATATGACCAAGCTATTACTTATTTGAAGGCTTATAAAGGCAAAAAAGGCAAGTGGACAAATACAGATTACTATCAGTTGGGCTATGCCTATTACAAGCAAAATGATTTTGAAAGTGCCATTTCAGAATTCAATAAAATTATAGACGGAACAAACAGTGTGGCGCAAAATGCCTATTATCATTTAGGAGAAAGTTACATCAATTTGGATAAAAAGCAGGAAGCCTTGAATGCTTTCAGAAATGCATCTCAAATGGATTTCGATTTGAAAATTCAGGAAGATGCTTGGTTGAATTATGCCAAGATCAGTTACGAAATTGGAAACCCGTACCAATCCGTGCCGCAGGTATTGACAGGTTATTTGGAAAAGTATCCTAATACGGCTTATAAGGAAGAGGTGGAGACTTTATTGATAGACTCTTACATTACTTCAAAAAATTACGAAGAGGCTTTGGAGCTGTTAAAAGGAAAGCGAAGTTTCGAAAATAGGGTAGCGTATCAAAAAGTGACCTTTTACCGCGGAATTGAAATGTATAACGAGGTTAAGTATAACGAAGCAAAAGATATGTTTTCCAATTCAGCTCAAGAGGCTAAAGACCCTGTGTTCACCGCTAGGGCTATTTACTGGAAGGCGGAAACAGATTACTTGCTAAATAATTTCAACGATGCACTTATTGGCTTTAAGCAGTTTTTGCAGCAGGCAGAGGCCAACAATGTGCCTGAAATGGAGCATATAGACTATAACTTGGCCTATACCTATTTCAAACTGAAAAATTATCCGAAGTCTACAGAGCATTTTCAAGAATTTATCAATGCAAATAAAGAGGACAAATTAAGGGTGAACGACGCTTACCTAAGACTTGGTGACGGTTATTTCGTGTCCAGCGATTACAGCAATGCCATTGCTGCTTATGATAAAGCCATTGCCTTAAAAGTTTTGGAATCGGATTATCCGTTTTTTCAAAAGGCGATGAGTTATGGTTATTTAGGACAAGGTTCCAAAAAAATCCAGGAGCTCAATGCTTTTATCAATAGCTATCCTAAATCGGCGTTACGCGACGATGCTATTTATGAATTGGCTAATTCTTATGTAAAGGCAGGTGAAACTGACAAAGCCATGGTTATGTATGACCGATTGAATTCAGAATACAAAAACTCGGTTTTCGTTTCGAAATCATTATTGCGTCAGGGATTGTCTTACTACAATACCAATGACAACAATAGAGCCTTGACCAAGTTTAAAACAGTTGCCAAAGATTTTCCAAATTCAGAAGAGGCGGTGCAAGCAGTCGCCACAGCGCGTTTGATTTATATCGATTTGGGACGTGTGGACGAATATGCTGAATGGGTAAGAACTCTAGATTATATTGATGTTTCCGATGCCGAGTTGGACAACACTTCATACTTAGCTGCCGAAAAGCAGTATTTGGATAATAATTCTGAAAAAGCCATCAAGCAATTCAATACATACTTGACGGAATTTCCTAATGGTATCCACGCCTTGAAATCACATTTCTATTTGGCAGAACTGTATACCAAAAAGGATTTACCAGAAAATGCCCAATCTCATTATGAATATGTGGTGGACAAACCGAAAAATGAATACACGGAGCAGGCTATGGTAAAGCTTTCTGAAATTTATTTGAATACCTCTCAATTGGATGAGGCCATTCCGCTGTTGAAGCGTTTGGAAACAGAAGCCGATTATCCTCAAAATATCACCTATGCGCAATCCAACTTAATGAATGCGTACTACAAGCAGGAAAAGTATTCCGAAGCGGTAAGCTATGCCGAAAAGGTATTGTCGAATTCTAAAATTGACAATAAGGTGAAAAGTGATGCCCAGATTATTATTGCACGTTCGGCTATTAAAACTAGGGATGAAGCCAAGGCTAAAACGGCCTATGCCAATGTTGAAAAGATTGCAACAGGTTCCTTGGCGGCAGAGGCACTTTATTATAATGCCTATTTCAAAAACAAGGAAGGGCAGTTTGAAGCTTCCAACGCAACGGTTCAACAGTTGGCCAAAGATTACTCCAGTTACAAGTATTACAGTGCTAAAGGTTTGGTGATCATGGCCAAAAACTTCTATGCTTTGGATGATGCTTTCCAAGCCACTTATATTTTGGAAAGTGTTACCAAGAACTTTGTAGAGTTTGATGATGTTGTGCAAGAAGCCCAAGAGGAATTGAACAAAATCAAAACCGAACAGGCCAAGACCAATTCATCAGTAATTTCAGAACCAGGCAACTAATTTTTCCCTCAAAACAAATAATAGATATTCATGTTCAAGCAATTTAAATATATAGTACTTACGGCCTTTACGGGAACCGTATGTCAAACCTATGCGCAGGAGCGTAAACAGACCAATGATACCATCGATACCCAAGTGGTAACTGTAGTAAAACCATATACACCTACTATTTCCGATGCCTTTAAAATAAAGGAAGAACCTACTTTGGATGATAAAACCACCGCCACCAAAAAAGAGGTGAAATACAATATTTTCTCCATTCCTGTGGCCTCTACTTTTACGCCTGCCAAAGGGAAGGCGGAGGCTGTGGCAAAGACCAAATCTGTAAAGTTATATGACAACTATGCATCTTTGGGGTTAGGGACCTATACGACTATTTTAGGGGAAGTGTATCTAAACCATAAATTGAGTAATACTGAAACGGTTGGTGGGTATTTTAGTCACCATTCGTCTCAAGGAGGCATCGATGGGTTGCTATTGGATGATAAATTTTCAAATACCCACCTTCACGCCAATTTTACCCAAAGACAGCGCGATTATACTTGGCGCGTTGATGGAGGAGGAAAATTCCTGACCTATAATTGGTATGGATTGCTGCAACCATATTTTGATGGAACTACTGCCAACGATTTAAATGTAAAGCATGCGTTTTACAATGCCAATGTAGGAGGTAAAATCACTTTTGATGATGCCATAGCAGAAGAGGCTAGTTTGCGTTTTAGACATTTCGGTGATAACAAAGGCTCTGGTGAAAACCGTTTGTTGGTAAAAGGAACTTTTGGTATTCCTGTAATGGACGAAACCATTAAAACAGAAGTAACCGTAGATTATTTGGGAGGTGCTTTTGAGAGAAATTATTATTCCGAGGATAAATTGGAATACGGGAATTTCAATGTAGGATTGGCGCCTAGCTATCAGTTGGTGCAGGATGATTTAACCCTTAATTTGGGGATTGGATTGGTGTATTTAAACAATACAAAAGATGGTGACAATAAACTGTATATCTATCCAAATATTACGGGATCTTACCGTTTGGTAGATGAGTTGATGATTGCATTTGGAGGCATTGAAGGCCGCTTGATACAAAATTCGTACGAGGATTTTGCAATGGAAAATCCATTTGTGTCGCCAACCTTATTGGTGGTACCAACAGACCAACAGTACAATGCTACTTTAGGGGTGAAAGGTAAATTGACCAATACTATTGGGTATAGCGTTAGTGGAAATTATACGGCCGATAGAAATAAGGCGCTTTTTAAGGCGAATAGCGTATTGGGAGAAGCCACTGAAGATTACCAATATGGAAACTCTTTTGGAGTTGTCTATGACGATGTTAAAACCTTTTCTTTTGAAGGGGAGCTTAGCGTAGACATCAATAGAAATTTTAATCTTGGAGCAAAGGCCGCATATTTTATGTATAATACGAATAATCAAGACGAGGCTTGGAACCTTCCAGAACTTAAGGCCTCTTTGTTCGCGGATTATCAAATTACTGAACAATGGTTTGCAGGCGCTAGCTTGTTCTATGTAGGAGAGCGTAAGGATGTGTTCTATGAAGAGGGTACTTTGATCTTACCAATTGAAGAAACCAGAACGCTTGATGGCTATTTTGATGTCAACTTGCATGCTGGTTATAGAGTGAATGAAAAACTATCTATTTTCCTTAAAGGGAATAACCTTTTCAATCAGGATTACGAACGTTGGATGCATTATCCAGTACAAGGCTTACAGATTCTTGGAGGAGCAACTTACCAGTTCGATTTTTAGATAACCTTTTTTTTGAATAATATTTTTTGAAGCTTCAAACCAAGCGTAAAACCTTGGATTGGAGCTTCAACTGTATTTGGTAGGTACAGTTTTTCTTCAAAAAATGGCATATTTATTGTTAATTGCATAGCAGCACTAAATCGATTTTTATGAAAAAAATCTACTTTTTTGGCTTGGCAATGGTGTTGTTGAGCTTTACGTCATGCAGTAAGTATGGGTATGTCCGCTTAAATTATCCCCAAGCTCCAGTGGTGTCGTTACCAGATAATGTCAACGATATTGTTGTAGTGAACCGCTCTCTTACAAAGGAAGAAGACAAAAATTCTGAAGCTATTGAAGCTATCACCACAGGTGAAATAGCGGGTTCAGATAAGTTAGCTTCTGACGAAGCCATTAAAGGTGTGTTTGATGGTTTACAGAATAACAGTCATTTAAAGATTATTATCCCGGACACGCTTAGAATGTTTGGTACTGGAACACGTCAAACTCCTGATAGATTAAGTTGGGAGCAGGTATCACGAATCTGTAATACTGCCAATGCCGATATGTTGTTGGTATTGGAAACTTTCGATTCTAATTCCGATCTGCTGAGGTCCGCTGTAGCAGATCAAGTAAATGCTGTGATTACAACTGGAAAACCTAGTGCAAGATTCCCAACCCAAGCACGAATTGATGTGAGGAGTTATTGGAGACTTTATGATCCCGCTAACCAAACTATTTCAGACCATTTTCAGCAAACCTATTTTATGGATTTCAATTTAATAAATGGTTTACCTCCGTTGAATGCCCTTCATGAGACTGCTTATGCAGCTGGACAAGATTATGTATCTAGGTTTTTGCCAAGTTATTATAGAGTGAAACGAGACATGTACAAAAAGGGAAAAGGCGCTGATAAACGACAATTTGAAATGGGGTGGCGCTCTGCCGAAGTTGCCAAATGGAATGACGCCATAGAAATTTGGAAAAATATCGTTAACGATTTTGGTAGTAAATCGGCCGGAAGAGCCGCTTTAAATATTGCGGTGGCTTATGAAGTGTTAGGAGATACCGAATTGGCTTTGGAGTGGGCCCAACGTGCCTATCGAGATTATGGAGATGATTTGAGTAGAGACTACGCTAAAATTTTACTAAGAAGAAAGAACTTGGAGCTGTAAATTAAATTTTTATTCAACGAAAAGAAGTCTATTGGGGAAATAACAAAGATCCAGTAGACTTCTTTTTTATAGATTATTATTCCTCAAACTGAAGCTCTTCAATAAGTGATTGAGCTTTTTCAGCATCGGTTTCATCAACTGAAATTTCAATATTTCCGAAAAGATTGGCATAAGAGGTATCTCTCTTATCAATTTCGGTAAAGGAAATATCGTTGTCGGCTAACAAATTTTTTATTGCCATGGCTTTAACATCCGATTTTGCTGAATATACAGTAACCTGTTTCATGATATATTGGGTTTATTGGTTGTCATTGTTTGGTTCTTGGTCATCGTTTGCTTCACTTTCCTTTTCCTCTACTTCTAAATCGTGTCCTGGATCTCTGTGCTCAATTGGAATCACCACTTTCGGAATCTCAGTGTCGTCTATATTGGTTTCGGTATCTGGTGGATCATGAGGTGGCGGCGTTTTATAATTGGAAACAATCTCGGGAATATTTTTTACATGGATATCACGTTGTGGGAACGGAATTTCTATATCTTCCTCTTTGAACTGGTTATATATTTCAATAGAGACATCACTTCTTGCTTGTAGCCAGTTTTCATAATGTACCCAAAACCTTAAGGTGAAATTTAGTGAGCTATCACCAAAATCAACAAATAAGGCTTGGGGTGTTGGTGTTTTTAGAGTATCCTCGTAGTTGATAGCAACATCATATAAAATTTTTAGGACCTCATTGGGGTCCGAGTTATAGGACGTTCCAACTATGATTTCCACTCTCTTGGTATTGTCGGAAAGTGTCCAGTTAATGAGATCGTTTGAAATTAGGCTATTGTTTGGCACAATCACTTCGGCGCCATCAAAAGTAGTAATGGTGGAAGATCTCACTCCAATTCGATTCACGGTTCCCAAGAGGTTGTCAACTTCAACGGTGTCTCCTTGTAAAATGGGGCGTTCGAAGACCAGGATCAACCCTGAAACAAAATTGGAAATAACGGTTTGTAAACCAAAACCGATCCCCAATCCTAAAGCTCCGGCCATAAGGTTAAATTTGCTCAAGTCGATTCCCAAGGATGATAAGGCTAAAATGATTCCAAAACCAATAATCAGGTATCTTATTACCAGAGATATTGCAGCAGGAATTCCTTTAGGAAGTTTAAACACTCTTAAAATTCCTTGATCATCATTAATAAGAAAGGATATGATTCGGGTGAGCGCAAAAGAGATGAATAATACTAATAGAAATGATAGGACTTCATTTGGGGTGAATGACAAATTTCCAAACTTATAGGGTTCACTGGAGGTGTCTGTAAAATAAGTTAGGATAGGGGCTAATTGATCTATCATTTTTAAAAAAACCAATCCCCAAATGATAATGATAGTTACTCTATTGAACTTAAGTACTTTCTTTTCTGTTAGCAGTTTTAGCTCAGGATCAAAAGATGGTTGTACACAAAAATGCCTATGGACCACGCTTAATAAAATGGCATTGCAAATAATTAATAGGGAATAGAACAAAATGATGAACACACCACTTCTAGTACTAATTTTTAAGGTTAAATCGGTTAGGTTGATATATCCAATTATATTGGCAAGTATGGAAATACCACACAAAACGTAAAGCAAAGGGGTAAGTTTTAAGAGAAATATACCAAAAGTCCCCATTTTCATTTTTTTTGTATCTACATATGGATTGGTGAATGAAAATAATACCACTATAACCAAAGCAGCTTCTATAAATGTATAAAGCCTATATTGTTCTGCATTGAACCAGACATAGGTTTTAATGGAGTCGAACACATAAAAGAATATTGCAAAATAAATAAGTTTTTTAAAACGTTTGTACATTAGTGGTTTAACCAGAGAAATTGCTGAGAACAAGGAGAGCAGTGTCAAGATATCCAAGAATAATTTTGGAGCCGGTACAAAATAGAACCTGGCCAACAGAAACGTAATGAAGAAAATGGTTGCCAGATAATGCTCCGTGAGAACATCTTTGGCATGTTGTAAATCGGCATTCTCATCGGTGAAGGGATAGGTTGTAAATGCTTTTTTTAAATAGAGAACCAAAAGTGTAATTAGGGCCACCAAAATCACAAAAAGAGGAAGCGATCTTTTAAGGTTCTTTACAAAATCGAAAGTGCCCAAAGTACTTTTTTTAACCGAATCTATGTTGTTGGTGCCGGAGCGTTCCCAAATTTTACTAAAGGAAGTTGTCCAAATTGGCTCAAGGCGTTGATAGAATAAGTTGTAAACTTCGGAATCTTTTAGAGAGGTCAGTTCTTCGATGACTTCTTCAATTTCATTTATTTCTACATTGATCCTGGATTCCATACTCAAAAAGTCATTGTTGTTTTTCAGAATGATTTCTTTGAGTTTTATGACGCTATCCCTAATGGCTACAATATTGTTTAAAATCTCTGGAGGGGCATTTTCCTCCAGGGCATTGTCATAGGTTAAATTCCATGTAGTTTCTGCGGGAGCTATAGTTTCGTAAAGCCTAGAGTTGCGTTCTTCAAATTCATTGACTTCAGATTGCCAGATTTCCAAATATTCGCCGTAGCCTTCCCACATAATTATGAGATTGTCTATTTTTTCACGGTTGGGATCGGCTTTGATAAATTTGTTAACCTCCTCCTTCTGGATTTTTAAAAACTCCTCATAAATGGGGAACATCGAATCTATTTCTGTAATCTTTCTGTCCTTGTTGATTTTTTTATTGATGCTCGAAATCTCTTTGTTGGTAACTTCTATCCCTTCGATTATATGGGTAAGCGGAATGACCTTTGGCGTTTTTGTCTTTATGGAATCTGATATAACATTGGGGATTTCCGTATCCAAAATCTGTCCAATGGTAAGGATAGGAAATGTAAGCAGCGCAAGAAATACAATAGTTTTATATATGTGCGAGGAAATTTTAAACATAAATATTGGCCATGGACTTACATAGCTAATATACTATTTTATTTGTCTGATTTATAGTTGTTTTGGTGATATTTTGCTTCCTTTTGTATGAAAGTCAACTAAGGACACTTATCATAGAATTTTTCCCAAAAACTCTTGAATGCTCTTTTGGTTTTCAGTGATAAGCGCTTCTTTGGCCTGTACAAATTCTTGATGAGGTTTGTCCTGCGAAAGTTTGAATTTGCCCTCCCAATGGGTAATGTCTATCTCAAAACCACTCACGTAGTTGATAAGTTGCTCCATCCTTGGATTGTCCTGTTCCAAAATGTATTTATGGTCTGGAGCTTCTAAAAAATGGGTCATGGCTACCATGGAGTCCTTGATGGCATTTGCATCTGAAATTTCAATGGCATTTCCTTGAATATGAACAAAAATATAATTCCATGTTGGCAATTGTTCCGACTCAAAATTGCTGGGCGATATGTAGGCCTGTGGTCCTGAAAAAATAGCGGTTACGGGCTGATTGTTTTTTAGAAGTTCGGCTTGTGGATTTTGTTTGTCCAAATGGCCAATGAGTTTACTTTCTTTATAGACCAATGGGATATGAGTGACTATTGGGCGGTTGTTTTCTACAGAAATTACCGTCGCCAAAGGATATTCTTTTACAACTTCAAGCAAATGAGGTAAAGAGCTGTCCTGATATGTTTTTGGAGGATAGGCCATAAAAACGTTATACTCCAAATTGGGTAAAGTGATGATCTAAATGTTTATACTGCATCATGCCCCATTGTTCGGGGGTAAAAGATCCAAAATAGGGGTGCACAGGCCAAGTGGTTTGGTCCTTTTTAGCGTGGAATTCGTTGATGAGGTCTATCAGTTCTTTTTTGGAATTGCCGAAATTGGTGTCTTGGGTAATTTTGTATTCCTTGGTGGTTGGTAGGCCTTTTTTCCAAGGTTTGTCATCGTAAAGGGAAGTTCTGAAAAATGACAACATAAACTTCATCATAAAATTCGGTTTTTCCAATTCAAGCTTCCCCAACGACACTTTTAAAGGACCGCAACAGTGTGCAAACATTTTTGCGGCATTCATTTCTCCCCAAAGCGGAATACTATTTTCTTGAATGTTTTCTATTCGCTCTAGAAGTTCTGTATGTGCTGAAGTGTCAAAAAGGGATTTCATAATAAGGTTTAAATGGTATCGGGTAAATTTACAATAAAAAGGATTTCAAAGAATGTCAGGCAAAATTTAATATGCCTAAAAGTTTGATTTACTTTATGTAAATTTAAGGAACACTAACCCTTAAGTTTTATTTATGCAGAATAACCAGCCATCATTCTCCATTAAAAATTGGTCACAAGACGACCAGCCCCGAGAAAAATTACGAGACAAAGGAAAATCGGTATTGAGCGATGCTGAATTGCTTGCTATTTTAATAGGTTCGGGAAGTAGAAGTGAAAGTGCTGTGGAACTCTGTAAACGTATTTTGGCAAGTGTAGATAACAATCTGAATGACCTTGGAAAATTGAGTATTACTCAGCTTATGGAGTTCAAAGGGATTGGTGAGGCCAAAGCCATTAGCATTGTTGCGGCTATGGAATTGGGGAGAAGACGAAGAGGGGAGGAAGCCTTGGAAAAACAAAAAATACTCTCCAGTGCTTCGGTGTTTGAACTTATGCAGCCCATTGTGGGTGAGTTGCCCCATGAAGAGTTTTGGATACTTTATCTCAATAATTCAAATAAGGTAATTCAGAAAAATTTGTTGAGCAAAGGCGGGATTACAGGAACTCTTGTTGATGTGCGATTGGTTTTGAAAACAGCGCTCCAAGTGGGAGCTACAGGACTTATTTTAGTTCACAATCATCCTTCTGGAACTTTAGTGGCTAGTGAAGCCGATAAACAAATCACCCAAAAATTAAAGCAGGCAAGTTCTAGTTTGGATATAAAAGTGTTGGATCATTTAATCATTACCGAAAGAGCTTATTTTAGTTTCGCCGATGACGGCATCCTGTGAAATTAAATTTATAGGGAGATGCTATCGGTGGACTTTCGGAATTTCTTATTTTTGATTGACAACACTGGTTGAGACCTTCCAATACTATCTATGCTATTAGTCTATACCCATAAAATAACCCCGCGTTTAACTTATACTTTCAAGCATATCTGCACTAGGATTTTGGGAATTCCTGTTGGGTTTACTACTACTATTGAAGAGTTTATTGCCCATGAGGACATTAAAATGTCGTATACCAAACAACCTTTGGGCAATGAAATTTTTATAAGAAGTCATGAGTTGTTGTTTGAGCAGGGGCTGAGCGATGTGGAAATTAACGTGATGGAGTGGGACGATACCAAATGCTTTTTTACAACCAGTGATAAAAGCAGTTTGCCGTTCGATATTTTTGCTGCAGCATTTTATTTGTTGTGCCGTTATGAGGAGTATATGCCTCATGTTAAAGATCCTTATGGGAGGTTTGTGGCCAAGGAAAGTCTGGCCTATAAAAATGGGTTTCTCAATCAACCGGTTATCGATATTTGGGCCTATAAATTCAAGGCTGTAATCCAAGAGCAATTTAAGGAGTTTCAATTTCCTGAAAAGAAGTATAAAGTACAACCTGTGATAGATGTGCCAATGGCCTATTACTACAAACAAAAAGGGTTGTTGAGGACTATTGGAGGAACAATGAGCGATTTGTTTCGTTTTAAACTGAAAAGTGTCTATACCCGGTTTTTGGTGATTTTTGGGTTTCAAAGGGATCCCTACGATAATTTCAAATGGATCATTAACCGCCAAAAACAGTTTAAGGATAAATTCATGGTGTTTTTCTTGATAGGTGATTTTTCTACTTATGATAAGAATATCAATGTGAACAAGAAAAAGTTTGTGGCTCTCATCAAATCGGTGGCAGACTATTGTAAGGTAGGGCTTAAGGTTTCTTATTTTGCTTTGGATAACAAGGACGTTTTGAAGAAGGAAAAGGCCAAAATGGTAGCTATCACCAACTATAATTTGGAAGCATCTCGTAATTCGTTTTCAAAAATCAATCTGCCAGAAACTTACAGAAGTTTGATAGAGTTGGAAGTGACTCAGGATTTTACCATGGGGTATATTAACGAATTAGGTTTTAGGGCAAGTACCTGTACGCCATTTCAGTTTTACGATTTGGATTATGAAATCCAAACGCCTCTGCAGATTAATTCCTTTCATTTTATTGATTTTGCACTGTTAAAAAAGCAGTCTCTTTTAGATAAAAAAGAAGAATTACAGCGGTTGATTAAGAGTGTGCAAAAAGTAAACGGTACCTTTACGCCCATTTTCCATAACTATACGTTTAGTGAGAACCATAGATGGAAAGGATTTAGGGAATTGTTTAATATTGTTTTGGATTCTGTAAATGAAGCTTCATAAAATCAGGCACGTATTTTTTGATTTGGATCATACCCTTTGGGATTTTGATAGAAACTCTGCATTGACCTTTGAAAAGATCTTCCAAATCCATAATGTAAAGGCGCCATTGGATAGTTTTTTAAATGTGTATAACGAAGTGAACCGAAACTATTGGAAACTCTATAGACATGAAAAGGTGGACAAAGAAAAGTTGCGCTACGGCAGGTTGCGTGACACGTTTGATAGCATAGAATTTGAAGCTTCGGATGAACTTATTTTGCAACTTTCACTTGACTACATCACCTATTTAACCACGTTCAATCACGTGTACGAAGGGGCTTTGGAAATTTTGGATTATTTAAAGCCAAATTATGAACTGCATATCATTACCAATGGTTTTAAGGAAGCCCAAAACAAAAAGATGGATGGTTCCAAAATGGGCCATTTTTTCAAAACTATGACCAATGCGGAAGTGGTAGGAGTGAAGAAGCCCAATCCCGAAATCTTTAAGTTTGCCCTAAACGAAGCCAATGCCAGGCCTGAAGAGAGTATTATGGTAGGGGATAGTTTCGAAGCGGATGTACAAGGCGCCATGGAAGTTGGATTGGATGCCATTTTTTTTAACTGTAGAAACGAGAACGTTGAAGAATCTGTAAAACAAGTAACACATCTTATTCAATTAAAAAACTATCTTTAGGCTATATTAAATAAGCCTATAATTAAAAAAAGAAATACAATGAACTTTTATAAACGTCTTTTATTGTTGGTATCGATAAGCTTGTTCTCAATTGGAAGCTTTGCACAGGATGCTGTAAACAACTATAAATATATCATCGTTCCAACGAAATATGAATTCCTAAAGGCAAACGATGAATATCAATTAAATTCATTGACTAAGTTCCTTTTTAATAAATATGGTTATACGGCCTTTTTCAACAATGAAACACTTCCCGCAGATTTACAGTCCAACAGGTGTTTGGCTTTGTATGCCAATGTTACCCAAATAAAAGGAGGGCTTTTCAAGACGAAATTGCAGATAGATTTAAAGAATTGCGACGGAAAACTTATACAGTCATCCAAAGAAGGGGAGTCTAGGGAAAAGGAATATGGGAAAGCTTATACAATGGCCTTGAGAGATGCTTTTGAAACTTTTCAGTTTATGGACTATGCCTATGAGCCAGTGTCTGGGGCAAGTCAATCAGTCATGCCGGTAACAGAAGCCGCTCCAATTACTTCAAATACAGTAAAAGAAAATACCACGGTTGTAGCAGCCTCGGCTTCGGTGAGCAATACTATTAAACCTGCTCCTTCATCAGTTACGGAAACTGAAACCTTGTATGCGCAGGCTTTGGATAAAGGGTATCAATTGGTAGATAGAACTCCAAAGGTTGTGATGATTCTTTTGGAAACTTCCAAAGCAGATGTTTTTGTGGTAAAAGGTAGCGATGCTATTGTATACAAGGAAAACGGTACTTGGTACTATTCCCATAACGATGGCGCATCAGTAAGTGCTAAAACCTTAAATATTAAGTTTTAATAGCCGTATTTGTCTTTCCAACGCTGTTTTAAAAACTCACGTTGCGATTGTTCCCTTGCATTGTTTCCTGGTTCGTAGAGCCTCGTATTTTTAATTTCGTCCGGTAGAAATTCCTGAGGAGCGAAGTTGTTCTCGTAACTATGTGCATACTTGTAATCTTCCCCGTAACCTAGCTCCTTCATGAGTTTGGTTGGTGCATTTCTTATGGATAATGGCACCGACAAATCTCCCGTTTGTCTTACCAGTTGTTGCGCTTTGCCTATGGCTTGATAGGAAGCATTACTTTTTGGAGAGGTGGCCAAATAAATAGCACACTGACTTAAAATTATGCGGGATTCTGGATAGCCAATTGTGGAAACAGCCTGAAAAGAATTATTGGCAATGACAAGGGCAGTGGGGTTGGCATTGCCAATATCTTCACTGGCTAAAATAAGAAGTCGGCGTGCAATGAATTTAACATCTTCACCGCCTTCAATCATTCTTGCCAACCAATATACAGCAGCATTGGGATCGCTTCCCCTTATGGATTTTATAAAGGCAGAAATAATGTCGTAATGTTGTTCGCCTGTTTTGTCATAACGAACCGTATTGTTCTGCACTTTTTTAAAGACATCGTCATTGGTGATCACAATGTCCTGGTCTTCTTCAAATGAAGAGACTATAAGCTCAAAAATATTGAGAAGCTTTCGGCCATCACCTCCTGAGAGCCTTATTAAAGCCTCGGTTTCCTTTAGTTTAATGTTCTTTGTAGATAGGATGTCATCTTCTTGGATGGCTCTGTTGAGAAGTGCTTCCAAATCCTCTTTGCTGAAGGAATTCAATACATAAACCTGACAGCGAGAAATAAGTGCAGGAATCACTTCAAAACTCGGGTTTTCCGTAGTCGCGCCAATAAGAGTTACCCAGCCTTTTTCTACAGCTTGTAACAGGGAATCTTGTTGCGATTTACTAAACCTGTGGATCTCATCAATAAACAAGATTGGATTTTTGGTTGTAAATAAACCTCCACTTTGCTTGGCCTTTTCAATAACATCTCTCACATCCTTAACTCCCGAGCTAATGGCACTCAAGGTGTAAAAAGGACGCCCAGATTCATTCGCAATGATATTGGCTAAAGTGGTTTTTCCAGTGCCGGGAGGTCCCCAAAAAATCATGGAGGGGATGACACCATTTCTTAATTGTTGCGATAGAGAACCTTGTTCGCCAACCAAATGGGTTTGGCTAAGGTAGTCTTTAAGGTGCTTGGGCCTGAGTCGTTCTGCTAAGGGTTCATTCATAGGGTAAAATTACAAAATTGAGAGGCAAGTTTGTAGGCTGATTGCGATTCAATTTTTCAATTTATATGAATAATAAAGATGACAATATTTCATTAAACTTATAAATGGTTAGTATTTTGACAAGAATATTCTAAATTTAAATATGGACAATTCACAACAATTTAAATATTCTACCGGAGTTGTCGCTTATCCTATTTTTATGGTGCTGGCGATTTGGATTGTATTTTGGCTTCAAGTGCGATTTTTTCACGGTATTAAAAACTTTGGGGTGTATCCGTTAACGTTAAAGGGACTTCGGGGTGTGTTGTTCAGTCCGTTTATCCATTCCGATATCAAACATCTGTACCACAACAGTATTCCGCTTTTGGTATTGTCCATGTCCTTGTTCTATTTCTACCGAAAAATAGCTTGGAAAGTACTGTTATATGGAATCATACTGTCGGGATTCATTACCTGGTGTATTGGGCGACCAGCCAACCATATTGGAGCTAGTGGTTTAATATATGTATTGGTGAGTTTTATATTCTTTAAGGGTATTTTTGCCAAGTATTATAGGTTGGTGGCACTTTCCTTTCTGGTTGTTTTTTTATACGGGAGTATGATTTGGTATGTATTTCCGGGAGAGAGGGGGATGTCCTGGGAAGGACATTTGGCAGGTTTGATTACAGGCTTTTTGTTTGCGTTGCTATTCAGAAAAACCATTGCGAAGCCAGAACGTTATGTATGGCAGCAACCAGATTATAACGAGGATGATGACCCTTTTTTGAAACATTTTGATGAAAATGGTAATTTCATCGAACTAAAGGACGAACTAGATGAATCTGAAGAAAATCAAAACAATTTGCAACAGGAAAGTCAGGTAAAGATAGTTTACGATTTTAAAGAAAGTCCGGCCGAAGATTAACGTCTTTGGCGAATAGCTTCATATAAAAAAGCACCACAAGCTACGGAAACATTTAGAGATTCAATCTCTCCCAAAATAGGAAGTTTAGCTTTTTCGTCTACAACACTCAACACCGAAGGGTTGATGCCCTTTCCTTCAGATCCCATGATAATGGCACAAGGTTCCGTAAAAGAAATATCGTAAAGGGTTTGGTCTGTTTTTTCAGTCGCAGCAATGACTTTAATTCCCGATGCTTGCATATAGAAAACGGCATCCTTAATGTGGTCAACCTTGCAAATAGGCATTTTAAAAATAGCCCCAGCACTGGTTTTTACGGTGTCACCATTTACTGGTGCGCCACCTTTCTTTTGAATTATGATTCCGGAAACGCCCGTGCATTCTGCTGTTCTCACAATGGCTCCAAAATTGCGGACGTCGCTAAGTTGGTCGAGTAGGAGGAAAAGAGGTGTTTTACCAGATTCCATCACTTCCATTACCAACTCTTCCAAGTCGTAAAAAGTAATTGGTGCAATTTGGGCAATGACCCCTTGATGGTTTTTATTTGAGAGTCTATTGAGCTTTTCAATAGGAACGTAGGAGGTGTTTAAACGCTCTTTTTTTAGAAGTTGTTCCAATTCTGAAAACAAATCTCCTCGTAGTCCTTTTTGGATGAAAATCTTATCGATGTTCTCCCCAGATTTAATCGCTTCAATAACAGCTCTAATCCCAAAAATTGTAGTCTCTTTTTCCATTGGGACAAAGGTATAAAAAACAAGTTTTACAAAAATGTATTGGATAAAATAAATAGTAGAAGCAATTCAAAAAAAACCACCTCTTAGAGGTGGTTTTAAAAGACTAACTATAATAATTGGTGAATTATTCCTTATTATTCCTCTAGAACTAAAGAGGCTGCAAAATAGGTTGTGTCACTATATCCGTTAGTATACAACCATTGGCTAGGAGAGAACCCTTCTTGATCCAACTCATAATTGATTGTTAAAGTTGCAGGGGTAACACTTTCATCTAAAACTCCTGTTCCAGATACGGTATAGTCATACAACGCACCACTATATAATGTTGTGAATATGTACTGAGAAGGTATGGTGACATTTCCAGATTCATCTACTGTGTAATAAACAGTTCCTTCTGTTTGAATAGACTCACCCCAAGTAGTTTGCATCCATTCTCTGTTTAATCCATATATTAATTTTCCTTCACAATCTACCTGAGTTGTTACATGGCTAGGATAGCCCCCTTCAGGACCTAAAGCATCTACACTATCAATACCTCCCCACGATTTCAATTGTGATGCAAAGTTATTTGTACCAACTTCTTCAAATGTGTAGGATCCTCCTGTTTTTGTAACTTTACCTAATATAAAATAGTTGTCAACACAAAGGAAATCTGTACTTAAGGCATTGCTAAAAGTGTAAGTATCACCATTTATAACCCCAACTTGATCCAATGTTAAAGTTAGGTTTAATTCTCTTGAAATATCAACAGCATCATAAAAGTCTGATACAATGTAGTACTCACCATCATCTGAATCTGAAGAGATGGTAAAGCTTTCAAAGCTACCTCCATCAGCACCTCCTAAAATTTGAGTGTAAGGAACATCTGTTACCAATAAACGTAAATCTGCTAAATCAGTGGCATCAATTTCAACTCCTGAATTATCAGTCGTCATTTCTGAGGCTTCCCAAGATAATCCAATCATTAAATCTCCTTCTACAAGATTTTCAATGCTAAAAGTAACTATTTGCTCATTAACAGCAGAAACATTGGATTCAAATCCTGTTCCAATCTTAATAGTGGCAGTTTCAGTTTCTTCAATTAAATCATCGGCGTGGATTGCAATAACATCTGATACTGATGTTGAGCCAGCAGGAATTGTTACACTATGAGGAAATGAAAAGTCTTCACCATCTGTTGCGTCACCTCCTGTTTGTTCAAGATATACTCTAACTGCTACAATTTGTGGTTCGCTAATACTTACGGTAAACCCATAAGTTGTTTCCTCTTCAACTAATGTTTGGCTATTGGCAAAATCCAAAGCTACACTAAGAGTAGGGGAGCTAGGCTCCTTGGTGCTATGCCCCGTTAAATCATCATCACTACAAGATGTAGTAAAAATGGTAGCTAGAGCCAAAAGAGATATTTTTATAAAATTATTTTTCATATGTTTTTCATTTATTATTCTACAATTTTTTCCATTACTTGATAGAATGTTCTTGGGCCAGATCCAGATGTATAATAACCGAATGTCATGTATAACTTGTCTTCTCCATTAACATCATCGCGCTCTACGTAATTGGTTGCAGATCCGCATGGAACATCTCCAAAATCCCCAGCATTAGATTCACATGTAATTAAAGGTTGACCGTTTCCTGTTTGGGCATCACCACTTGGAGTTTCATCTGGATAAGAAATTTTGTCATTTTCATCAATTTGAAAATACCATTCATTTCCGTTAAAAGCGCCAAAATACTCAACTACTCTATAGGTAGTGGCGTCAACTGATTCAATAGTGGTTTCTGAAGGCCAATCAGAAGCGGTATAGGTGAGTACTCCAATTCTATAGTATTCTGCTTCAAGACAACGATAAAGTCCAGCGAAACGAGTCCCTACAGAAACTTTTGTAATTGCTGCACCAGCTACTACCTCTCCATTATCTAGAGTGCTCTCGTACCTTAAAGTCCAGTAATCTCCAATATTTAATTCGGAGTCACTTGCAGGTAAAGGGCTACCATCTAAGGTTAGGCCTTCAATTAGATCTTCATAAGTAAAAGAGGTTGAAAAAGGAGCATTTGTTCCCAGTTCAGTGTCTGTGATGGCTACAGAGTCATATAAGATTTCTTCAGTACTATTTCCGGAGGCAGAACTCGTAAAGGACTTATAAATGTCTACATTTACTGTTTTAACCTTTCCTTGATAAATATTTCCTGAGGCAGTATATGTTGCTCCATTTCCAACAACATAACCTATGGCAGCATTATTAAGAGATATAAGGCCTCCTGTTGTGGCTCCTCCAGTTAATTCGTCATTGTCATCATCTATGCAAGAAACCATCATGGAGAGTGATAACAACGATAATATTAAGAATTTTATATTTTTCATATGTATAAATTTATAGGTTTATTATTGCCAAAATAATGCAGATGTCAACTCATCGCCTCCAATAGAGGATGCAGCAGCAGCATTGTTTTCGCTGTTAAGAGATGGTTCTGTTGTTGGATAGTAGTATCTAGAAGGAATTTGATTAATGTCCCCTTCAACAGCTGGAGTTAACACAGGGAAATTAGTTCTTCTCCATTCCGTCCAAGCTTCAAAACCTTGTCCAAATAGAGCTAGCCATTTTTCTTCGCCTATCTTTTGACGAGCATCATTTTGATTGGCAAACCCTAAACCTTCTTGTGCTATGTAAGCAGAAGGACTTATGCCATGGAACTCATAACTAGCCTCGATACCTGTGTAGTAGTAGCTTAAGGCTGCATCCAATCCTCCAGAGATATATCCTTCGGTTGCCGCTTCAGCCATTAAAAAGCTTAACTCAGAGAAAGACATTAAAACTCCTGGTAGTTCAGGGTTTAAATAGAAATCACCCAATCCAGAGATGTTGGCGTAAGTGTAACCAAGTGCTTCGTTAGGAAGTGCTGTAAGGTCACCATATCCAGCTGGTTTACCTCTATATTCTCCGTCAGAATCTGCAGGAGCTGCATATAATGGTAAACGATCATCGTTAAGAGTCTTCATTCTTTCAACTACAAGCTCATTCACTTTGTATTCCAATCGCGCTCCATAATCGATTAATTCGTAAATAGGGTTAGCGTCTGGCTGTACTGCAGTATAGCTCACTTGGGCATCGTCATCGTTGGATGTCATCAAGTATCCTCCATTAACCAAAGCCTGTAATTCAGAACTTACATTTTGAGTTGATGAAATTCTCATTAAAGCTCTAAATTTTAAAGTGTTTGCTAATTTTCTCCATTTGGTGACATCACCCCCATAAAATAAATCGGAAGATGCTACAATTTCCCCTGAACCATTAGCAAGCAACGAAGCTGCTTGAGAGTACATGTCGATGATGCCATTGTAAATGGTAGTTTCATCATCATAAACAGGTTTTAAAATTGATGGATCCATTGCTTCGGTAAATGGAATAGGTCCGAAAAGTTCTGTCATGAATTGGAATCCAGAGGCTTGCATGATGATGGCTGCGGCCTGTAAGTTGGTGTTGCCTTCGGCTGCAGCTAACTCTTCCATGGCGGATGCTTCTGAAATTACACTAGCGAAAGTATTGTCCCATATGTTATCGATAACCGTTCTTCTTGGGATATAGCGTTCCTCTGAGTTATACTGTACTTTGCTCCACAACTGGGCCCAAACTGCTCCCATATCACCTCCTGCACCACCTAATACACCATGCATTACGTTCATATAAACTCTTTGAGTTGTCCCTAATAAAAGGTGAGCAGGTACCGCTACAGGATTGTTGGGGTCTGTATTTAGCTCTTCATAATCTTTAGTACACCCTGTAATCACTGAAAGTGTGATTAAAGTGCAAATGATGAATTTTATTTTTTTCATAATCATTTTTTTAGAATTTTAAGTTGATGTTGAAACCTATGTTTCTGGCAGATGGATATTGTCCAAATTCCTGCCCTTGTTGTCCATTGGCACTACTAAACCCTGTTTCAGGATCAATGTGCGGCGCTTTTTTGTACAACATTGCAAGGTTTCTTCCTACAATCGAGAATTTTAAACCTTCTACAACACTGTTCTTGAAAAATTTCGCAGGAATTGCATATCCTAAAGTTATCTGTCTTAACTTAACATAGGACGCATCAAAGATCGAACTTGATTCTACATCATTACTGTAAGCAGCTTGGTTAAACACTTTGGCATCTACCACAACATTGTTTGGTATATAACCTCCATTACCGTCTGACATTACACCATTACCAACAACTCCAGTTTCTCTACCTATTAAAGATTCTTCTAAGGTACCTGCATATCTACCCCAAGCATAGGTCATACTGTGTACTTCACCTCCGATTTTAGCGTCGATAAGCGTTGATAAATCAAAGTTTTTATATCTAATGGCGAAATTGGCACCTCCTGTCCAATCAGGAGCAATATCTCCCAATACTTTGTAGTCTTGATCAATAACAGGAAGTCCATCTTCGTAGATTACTTTTCCGTCTTCGGTTCTTTCAAAGTCTCTACCAACTAATAATCCGTAAGGTAGGCCTGGTCTAGCTTCAAGATTTAGCCCCCATTGACCACCTAAAATATAAGTATCCAATTCTCCAAGTGAAGTAACTTCGTTATCATTGGTTGCCCAATTAAGGTCTATATCGAAGCTGAAATCTTCCGTCTCGATTACTGTAGCTCCAAAAGAAACTTCAAACCCTTTATTGGTCATGTCTGCTACGTTATCCCATACATTTGTAAAACCAGTGGCTGCAGTTACTTGAATTGGAACTAAAAGGTCTTCAGATTTTTGATCGTAGTAAGTGAAGCCAAAACGTAATCTGTTTTGGAAAAATTTACCATCGATACCAACTTCAACTCCGGTAACTGTTTCTGCTTTTAAGTTTGGATTCCATTGAGTGTTAGGCAATGAAGCTTGGTTTCCGAATCCTGTGTTTCCAAGTCCAAAAGTTGGTTTGATACTGTAAGGGCCTAATGCACCTGTACTACCTACTTTAGACCAACCTCCTCTAATTTTCAGAAAGTTTACAGCGTCACTAGTTATTCCTAAGGCATCTGTAAGAATTAAGGAACCACTAACGGAAGGGTAAAAGAAAGAGTTGTTGTCTACAGGTAAGATACTAGCCCAATCATTTCTTGCCGTAAAATCAATAAAGAATAAGTTTCTAAATCCAATTTGACCGTAACCGTAAACACTACTAATTTCTTGGTTTCTTTCAGTATTATCAAGAACAGCTGTCGCGCCTGTTTGTAAGTTGGCTAAATTGTATAAATCCGGTAATTCTAATGCAGGAAGCTGACCATATGTACTATTGTACTTTCTTTCCATTTGGTTAGCCCCAAGATTTAAAGAGAAGTTAAAGTCATCTGTAATATCCTTATTGATGGTAAATAAAATACTGGAATTAATCTCTTCGTATCTTCTTTGGATTTCCGTGTAACTTCCATCAGGAGCATTGTTACTTCCTTTGGCTTGTCTGCTAGTTTCTAGTTGGCTATAGAAGTCAACACCTACCATAGAACTTACGCTCAACCAATCGTTAATTTCGTAGGCTAAATTAATATTTCCAATTACACGATCCTTTTCAAACGTATTTCTGTTGGTTTCCAATACCCAATATGGGTTGTTTTGGAAGTTGTGGTTCCAGTTAAGAGGAGTTCCTTCAGCGGCCGTTCCTTCTGGCGCTAATGGGAAGTTTCTCCAATCTCTTAATTCAGAAAAGTTAACTTGTCTAGCAGACCAAATAAACTGCTGGAAAGGGTTTTCATTATTGTATCCCGTGATAGGTAAGTTGTCGCTATCTATATTGAAATAGTTTACAGAGGTACTAGCAGTAAAGCGCTCTCCTAAATCAAGTGTTCCGTTAAATCCAATAGTGGTTTTTTTCAATTCGGTATGAGGTACCATCCCTTTTTCATCTGAATTACCAATGGAAAGACGGATTTTGTCCGTAGTTAAGGAGACGTTGTTGCTAATGTTTATACCAGTGTCCAAAAAGTCTTTAACGTTGTCTGGATAAGAGCGCCAAGGAAGTGGTTGCCCTCCGTTCAATTGTGAATTCCATTGAATAAATTCTAGGCCAGTATCTAAAGCCGGTCCCCAGCTTTCATCTACACCATCTCCAACACCAGCTCCAGCACCATTAACAAATTCAAAATAACTAGGGTCCCCACCTTGTCCATATGAATTTTGGTAATCAGGGAGTAATAAAGGATTAGAAAAAGTCACGTTCGTGTTAATGGATATACCAAACTTTTTGGCTCCACTACCGCTTTTAGTAGTGATTACAATAACTCCGTTTCCAGCTCGTAAACCATATAGAGCAGCAGCGTTAGGACCTTTCAGAATTGTAACAGATTCAATATCATCTGGATTAATATCGGCTGCACCATTAGGTAAATCGACACCTCCACCGCTTCCGGCGTTACCAAACGATCTGTTGTCAATTGGAACACCGTCTACTACGTAAAGAGGCTCGTTGTTCCCTGTAATAGAGGAGTTACCTCTCAATACAATACGAGAAGAGGAACCAACACTACCTGATGTTCCTGTAACCTGAACCCCGGCAACTTTACCGCTAATGGCATTTGAGATGTTACTTTCTCTGGCTTCAGTCATTCCTTCGCCTTTAATACTTTGTACAGAATAACCAAGCGCCTTTTCTTCTCGCTTGATCCCTAAAGCAGTTACGACAACTTCATCAAGAACAGCAGCGTCTTCCAACATGGTGATGTTGATCGAGCTTGATGATCCTACCGTAATTTCTTGGGTTTTTAGTCCAATATAAGTAAATGTTAAAATGTCACCGGCTTTTGCTGAGATGGCATAGTTTCCATCAAAATCGGTTTGGGTTCCGGTAGTTGTCCCTTTAACAATAATGTTAACTCCAGGGAGAGGAAGTCCGGTCTCATCCGTAACCGTCCCTGAAATTGTTTTTTCTTGTGCAAAAGTTATCTGCACAACAAACGCCAGTATTAGCGTTAGAATTCCACTAAACTTTGTTTTCATATTTAAATTAATTTGAATTAGCCTGTCCGAATATCTTAATAAAAAGTTAATAAAACAACAAACTTGTATTAAAATTTTTAAAAGACTATTAACAATAATGTTAAAACGTGGAAGAGATGCTTATGTGGATTTTTGAATCTGAAAATTTAAAGCTCTGGTTTTCAGTCTTTCCGTTAGAGTAGTTGAGTTTGAAGAGGCCGGTATTTGTTAGTAAGCCAAAACCAAAGCCTATACCGAAGAGTTTTTCTTTGGTGTTATTTAGTTGGTTTTCAAAATATGAGGCGTCCAAAACACTGTGAATATAAAGGTTATTTGAGAGGCGGTATCTATATTCTGTATTGAGTACGGCGTAAAGGTTGGCCAAGATGCTGTTTTCTTCAAAGCCCCTAATGGAATTGATGCCTCCAAAGCGATACAATTCGTTTTCTAAATATTGGTCGGAATTTAAATAGGCTCCATTTAAACGAGTGAATAGGCTGTTCCTGTCGTTTAAGTTGAAAATTTTATAGCTATTGACTTGAAACTGGGTTTGCCTTTCTGTTTTGAATTCTGATGAGCGTTTTCCAAAGCCGGTAGAAAAATCAAACAGAAAGTTTGTTGGAAATAGGTTATCATAATATTGTGGTTTTATGAAAGAGTAATTGATTTTATAAAAAGTCGATTTGTAATCTGTAATGGTACTCGTGGAGTTGTCTAGTAAATTGTTGGAGTTGATTCCGTGTATCCCGACTGATAGTTTGTTCCTAGAGTTTAGTTGGTAAAATAGGTTGGCGGATTGTGTAATGTTTACAAACGAGGAATCTCTTCTGAAAATATTCAAATTGGCATCAATGCCTATTGGTGTTTTGAAAAGATAGGGGAGGCTTACATCAAGGTTGAATGTTCTTTGGTCGTTTTCGTCACTCTTATAAAGAAGATTTAGGGATTCTCCATAATTAAGGTTGTTGATGAGTGCTAAGTTTAAATAACCGTCAAATTCCAAATTTTGAGTTTCCGTATTAGTTCCAAACCCTAAGAAGCCATCAAAAGAATTCGCTTTGGTCTTTTCTATATACAAATATAAGGTAGTGGAATCTTTGGTAAATAAAACTTCGGGATCCTTAATTTGGTTGGCAAATTGTAAATCGTTTAACAGGTTTGTTTGTTCTTTTATTTTAGAAAGGTTAAATGTTTGGGAAGTCTTTATTTTTAAAAAGTGTTTGACATATGACCTTGGAAATTTTTCATAACCTTTAATTACGATGCCATCGATGGTCCTGATTTTATTGCTAGTGATTTTCAGTTTAGCCGATAGAGTGTAATCGTTTATTTTTTTTAGGTCCGTTAATTCAAGTGAACTAAATGGGTCTCCCGTATTGGCAATCTCAGTATTGAGGGCTTCTAGAGTGTCTTCTAATTCTGCAATACTAATGAGTACATAGCCATCAAGTGTTTTTAGGTTGAGTGCTTTTAAATATTTAGGGTCTAATTCCTTAATATATATATGGATACTTTTGTAATGGTTGTTTAAATGTAAATGAGCAACGTAGCTTGAATCGGATTCTTTTGTGAGGTCTTCGAGGTTTGATTCCAAATATCCCAGTTTGTTTATTTTTTGTTGAAGGGAAAACAGCTCAGTTTCCAACTCGCTATAATTAGAGTTGATTTTTTTGTACCCTATGGAGTCAATGATTTGGGTTTCTTTTTCGTTTTTACCCTGAACGCTTAAGCGAAGTGATTGAGCGTGAATGATGTTGCAAAGCAACGTCCAAAAAATTAATTGCATTAACAATTTTGAGGAGGGCATCATACGGAATTTGATTTCAAAGCTAACGGAAATTATTCAACTAAAATATGCAGAGCAAAAAATAATTCACCAAACTTTTTAAAATTAATCACTTAACATTTGAAAAATTCATTTTTATTCCTACCTTTGCAGCCCTCTAAATAGAGGCTTTAATAAAAATTATATAGTAATATATGCCAACAATTTCACAATTAGTACGAAAAGGAAGAGCCAAAATAACCAAGAAGAGTAAATCGGCTGCTTTGGATTCGTGCCCACAAAGACGTGGTGTGTGTACTCGTGTTTATACTACAACGCCTAAGAAACCTAACTCAGCAATGCGTAAGGTAGCAAGGGTTCGTTTAACAAACGGTAACGAGGTTAACGCATACATCGGAGGTGAGGGTCACAACCTACAAGAGCACTCGATAGTATTGGTTAGAGGCGGAAGGGTAAAAGATTTACCAGGAGTTAGATATCACATCGTTCGTGGAGCTCTTGACACCGCAGGTGTTAATGGTAGAACACAACGTAGATCTAAGTATGGTGCAAAACGCCCTAAGAAGTAATTAAAAAAACTTTAAGAAGAAGACATGAGAAAAAGACAAGCGAAAAAAAGACCGCTTTTACCAGATCCACGTTTTAACGATCAGTTGGTAACACGTTTCGTTAATATGATGATGTGGGACGGTAAGAAGTCTGTAGCTTTTAAAATATTCTATGATGCTATTGATATTGTAGAGTCTAAGAAAGCTGATGATGAGAAAACAGCGTTGGAACTTTGGAAAGATGCTTTATCAAACGTTATGCCTCACGTAGAAGTACGTAGCCGTAGAGTTGGTGGTGCAACATTCCAAATCCCTATGCAAATACGTCCAGATCGTAAAATTTCAACTGCAATGAAATGGTTAATTGGTTATGCGCGTAAAAGAAATGAAAAATCTATGGCACAACGTTTGGCTTCAGAAATTTTAGCAGCAGCTAAAGAAGAAGGAGCGGCCGTTAAGAAAAGAGTAGATACTCATAAGATGGCAGAGGCTAACAAAGCATTCTCACACTTTAGATTCTAATAAAATGGCAAGAGATTTAAAACTTACAAGAAATATAGGTATTGCGGCTCACATTGATGCTGGTAAAACAACAACAACGGAGCGTATACTTTATTATACAGGAGTTTCTCACAAAATTGGTGAGGTGCACGATGGTGCTGCAACTATGGACTGGATGGAGCAAGAGCAAGAGCGTGGTATTACTATCACATCTGCAGCTACAACTTGTACATGGCAGTTCCCATTGGAGAATGCGCAGCCTACTCCAGAGACTCAAGGGTATCACTTTAACATTATCGATACTCCGGGTCACGTTGACTTTACCGTAGAGGTAAACCGTTCATTACGTGTATTAGATGGTTTAGTATTCTTATTTAGTGCGGTTGATGGTGTTGAGCCACAATCTGAAACTAACTGGAGACTTGCTGATAACTATAAAGTACCACGTATTGGATTTGTTAACAAGATGGACCGTCAAGGATCTAACTTCTTAGCAGTATGTCAACAAGTAAAAGATATGTTGAAATCTAACGCTGTGCCAATCGTATTGAACATTGGTGACGAAGCAGATTTCAAAGGTATCGTAGACTTAGTAAAAAACAGAGCTATTGTATGGCATGATGAAACTCAAGGGGCAACTTTTGATGTTATCGACATTCCTGAAGATATGAAAGAAGAAGCACGTAAATACCGTGCGCTTTTAATTGAAGAGGTAGCTACTTACGATGAGAACTTATTAGAGAAATTCATGGAAGATGAAGATTCTATTACAGAAGAAGAAGTGCACGCTGCACTTAGAGCTGCTGTAATGGATATGGCTATCATTCCTATGATCTGTGGTTCTTCATTTAAAAATAAAGGAGTACAGTTCTTATTAGATGCTGTTTGTCGTTATTTACCTTCTCCATTAGATAGAGATAACATTATTGGTACTAACCCAGACACAGGAGCTGAAGAGACTCGTAAACCAAGTGTTGACGCGCCTTTCGCTGCATTGGCATTTAAAATTGCTACCGATCCTTTCGTAGGTCGTTTGGCATTCTTTAGAGCTTACTCTGGACGTTTAGATGCAGGTTCTTACATCTTGAACAACCGTTCAGGTAAAAAAGAGCGTATCTCTCGTATCTACCAAATGCACTCTAACAAGCAAAATGCTATCGAATATATCGAAGCTGGTGATATTGGAGCAGCAGTAGGGTTTAAAGACATCAAGACTGGTGATACTATGTCTGATGAGAAACACCCAATTGTATTGGAAAGTATGGACTTCCCAGATCCTGTAATTGGTATTGCGGTTGAGCCTAAAACTAAAGCTGACGTTGATAAACTAGGTATGGCTTTAGCTAAATTGGCAGAAGAAGATCCAACTTTTACAGTAAGAACAGATGAGGCTACAGGACAGACCATCATTTCTGGAATGGGAGAGCTTCACTTAGATATTATTGTTGACCGTTTGAAGCGTGAGTTCAAGGTTGAAGTTAACCAAGGACAACCTCAAGTAGAGTACAAAGAAGCTATTACTCAAACTGCACAACACAGAGAGGTTTACAAGAAGCAATCTGGTGGACGTGGTAAATTCGCGGATATCGTATTTACTCTTGAGCCTGCAGAAGAAGGTAAAGTTGGTCTTGAGTTCGTTTCTGAGATCAAAGGTGGTAACGTACCAAAAGAATTTATCCCTTCAATCGAGAAAGGATTCAAGATGGCTATGGTAAATGGTCCATTGGCAGGTTACGAAGTAGATGCTATGAAAGTAACTTTGACAGACGGATCTTACCACGATGTGGATTCTGACCAGTTATCATTCGAATTGGCTGCTAAACTTGGTTTCAAAGCTGCTGCAAGAGCTGCTAAAGCCGTGATTATGGAGCCTATCATGAAATTGGAAGTAATCACTCCAGAAGAAAACATGGGTGATATCGTAGGTGACCTTAATCGTCGTCGTGGACAGGTTAACGACATGGGCGATAGATCTGGATCTAAAGTTGTAAAAGCGCACGTGCCATTATCAGAAATGTTTGGTTACGTAACTGCTTTACGTACGTTGTCTTCTGGTAGAGCAACCTCTACTATGGAATTTTCACATTATGCTGAAACTCCTTCGAACATTGCGGAAGAAGTGATTAAGGCAGCTAAAGGAGTTGAAGCTTAAATCTTAAGAAAATGAGTCAAAAAATCAGAATAAAATTAAAGTCTTACGATCACAACTTGGTTGACAAGTCAGCTGACAAGATTGTAAAAACAGTAAAAAGTACAGGTGCTGTTGTAACTGGACCAATTCCATTACCAACTCACAAAAAGATTTTCACTGTATTACGTTCACCACACGTAAACAAGAAGTCTAGAGAGCAGTTCCAATTAAGCTCTTACAAGAGATTGTTGGATATCTACTCTTCATCTTCTAAAACAATCGACGCTTTAATGAAACTTGAATTGCCAAGTGGAGTTGAAGTAGAGATCAAGGTGTAAGTAAGCACATCAAGAAACAAATTTCTTGATCACATGTCCGGCGCTTCGTGCAAAGGAAAAACGGAAAAAGTACAATTCAGGGTTGAAACGTATTTTGACCCTGATTTTTTTAAAATAATATAGTAATCAATTTAATAATTAATAAATATGTCTGGGTTAATAGGAAAAAAGATCGGTATGACCAGCATTTTCGATGAAAATGGAAAAAACATTCCATGTACAGTAATCGAAGCTGGACCATGTATCGTTACCCAAGTCAGAACCGAAGAGGTTGACGGGTATAATGCTCTTCAACTTGGTTTCGATGACAAGACAGAAAAAAGTGCTACAAAAGCGGAACTTGGTCACGCCAAAAAAGCTGGTACTTCTGTTAAGAAAAAAGTCGTTGAATTCCAAGGATTTGAAGGAGATTACAAATTAGGTGATGCAATCACAGTAGAGCACTTCATCGAAGGTGAGTTTGTGGACATCTCAGGAACTTCTAAAGGAAAAGGATTCCAAGGGGTTGTAAAACGTCACGGATTCGGTGGGGTTGGACAAGCTACCCACGGTCAGCACAACCGTTTAAGAGCTCCTGGTTCTATCGGTGCAGCATCTTATCCTGCGAGAGTATTCAAAGGAATCAAGATGGCCGGAAGAATGGGTGGTGAAAAAGTGAAAGTTGAAAATTTAAGAGTTTACAAAGTAGTTCCAGAAAAGAACCTTCTTGTAGTTAAAGGATGTGTTCCAGGACACAAAAACTCTTATGTAATCATTGAGAAATAATGAAAGTAGCAGTTTTAGATATAAACGGAAAAGACACAGGTAGACAAGCAGAGCTTTCTAAGGATGTGTTTGCTATTGAGCCTAACAATCACGCAGTATACTTAGACGTTAAGCAGTATTTGGCTAACCAACGTCAAGGTACGCACAAGGCTAAGGAAAGAGCTGAAATCTCTGGAAGTACTCGTAAGCTTAAAAAGCAAAAAGGAACTGGTACAGCTCGTGCGGGTAGTATCAAGTCTGGAGTATTTAAAGGTGGTGGACGTATGTTTGGTCCAAGACCAAGAAACTACAGTTTCAAATTGAACAAAAACCTTAAGCGTTTGGCTCGTAAATCAGCTTTGAGCATTAAGGCAAATGACAAGTCAATCGTAGTTTTGGAAGACTTTAGCTTTGACACTCCAAAAACAAAGAACTTCACAGCGGTTTTAAAAGCCCTTGATATTCAAGACAAAAAATCTTTGTTTGTATTGGGAGCGTCAAATAATAATGTATATTTGTCGTCGCGTAATTTTAAAGGGTCTGAAGTGATAACTGCTTCGGAATTAAATACTTATAAAATTTTGAACGCAAGTAAAGTAGTCCTTTTAGAGGGGGCTCTAGAGGGAATTGAAACGAATTTAAGTAAATAAGAAAGTCATGAGTATCTTAATTAAACCTATTATCACAGAGAAAGCAACAGCTCAAGGTGAGTTGAACAACTGCTTTAGCTTTGAAGTGAGCACAAAGGCGAACAAGGTAGAAATTAAAAAAGCAGTAGAAGCTGCTTATGGCGTTTCTGTTGAAAAAGTTCGTACTATAAATGTCCGTCCAGAAAGAAGAACCCGTTACACAAAAACAGGTATTCAGCATGGTAAAACAAATGCCGTTAAAAAGGCATTTGTACAACTGGCGGAAGGTGAGACAATTGATTTATACAGTAACATGTAATTAGACGAAAATGTCAGTAAGAAAATTAAAACCGATTACATCAGCTCAGCGTTTTAGAGTAGTTAATGGATTTGACGCCATCACTACTGATAAGCCGGAGAAAAGCTTGCTTGCTCCGAAAAAAAGATCTGGTGGTAGAAACAGTCAAGGAAAAATGACCATGCGCTACATTGGTGGTGGTCACAAAAAGAAGTATCGTATCATCGATTTCAAAAGAAACAAAGCGGGAATCCCTGCTGAAGTGAAAACTATCGAGTATGATCCAAACAGAACCGCTTTTATCGCGTTGTTGAACTACCAAGATGGTGAAAAAAGATACATCATTGCCCAAAATGGTTTACAAGTTGGACAAAACGTTGTATCTGGTGCCTCAGGAGTAGCTCCAGAAATTGGAAACGCAATGCCTTTAAGCGAAATACCTTTAGGTACTATTATTTCATGTATTGAGTTGCACCCAGGACAAGGAGCTGTTATGGCTCGTAGTGCTGGAGCTTTCGCTCAATTGATGGCAAGAGACGGTAAATTTGCTACCGTTAAATTACCATCAGGTGAAACCAGATTGGTACTTGTAACTTGTATGGCTACTATTGGAGCTGTATCTAACTCAGACCACCAGTTGATCGTATCTGGTAAAGCAGGTAGAAGCAGATGGTTAGGTAGAAGACCAAGAACAAGAGCCGTAGTAATGAACCCTGTAGATCACCCAATGGGAGGTGGTGAAGGACGTTCATCTGGAGGACACCCACGTTCAAGAAAAGGTTTACCTGCTAAAGGTTACAGAACCCGTTCTAAGACAAAAGCGAGTAATAAATATATTGTAGAACGTAGAAAGAAATAATAGGACATGGCAAGATCATTAAAAAAAGGACCTTACGTTCATTATAAATTAGATAGAAAAGTTCAACAAAATGTTGAGTCTGGCAAGAAGACAGTTATCAAAACTTGGTCTAGAGCTTCTATGATTACTCCAGACTTCGTAGGACAAACTATCGCAGTGCACAACGGTCGTCAGTTTGTACCAGTTTACGTAACAGAAAACATGGTAGGTCATAAATTAGGAGAATTTTCACCAACACGTTCTTTTAGAGGGCATGCAGGTGCAAAAAATAAAGGTAAAAAATAAGAAGAGCTATGGGAAGTCGTAAAAAACAAATGGCAGAGGCTATGAAAGAAGACAGAAAGCAAATTGCGTTTGCAAAATTGAACAACTGTCCTACCTCACCAAGAAAAATGCGTTTAGTAGCTGATTTGGTTAGAGGTCAAAAAGCTGAAAAAGCTCTTCAGATCCTTAGATTTAGCTCGAAAGAAGCATCACGTCGTTTAGAGAAACTTGTACTATCTGCAATCGCTAACTGGCAAGCTAAAAACGAAGATGCTAACATCGAAGAAGCTAACTTATTTGTAAAAGAGATCAGAGTAGATGGTGGAACAATGTTGAAAAGATTGCGTCCAGCTCCTCAAGGTCGAGCACACAGAATTAGAAAACGTTCTAACCACGTAACAGTTGTGATTGGAGCATTAAATAACAACACACAAAGCTAAGATAGAGATATGGGACAAAAAACAAATCCAATCGGAAATCGCTTAGGAATCATCAGAGGATGGGAGTCTAACTGGTACGGAGGCAATGACTATGGAGACAAGCTTGCTGAAGACGATAAGATTAGAAAATATGTTCACGCTCGTTTATCTAAAGCTAGTGTGTCTAGAGTAATTATTGAGCGTACGCTTAAGCTTGTAACCGTTACTATCACTACTGCCAGACCTGGTATCATTATCGGTAAAGGTGGCCAAGAGGTAGACAAGTTGAAAGAAGAGCTTAAAAAGATTACAAACAAGGAAGTTCAGTTAAACATCTTTGAAATAAAGAGACCAGAACTTGACGCATTCTTGGTAGGGTCTAGCATTGCTCGTCAAATTGAGAACCGTATCTCTTACAGACGTGCAATCAAGATGGCTATCGCGGCTGCGATGCGTATGAATGCAGAAGGAATCAAAGTACAGATCAGTGGCCGTTTGAACGGTGCTGAGATGGCACGTTCCGAGCACTACAAGGAAGGTCGTATTCCATTATCGACATTTAGAGCTGACATCGATTATGCTTTGGTAGAGGCCCACACTACTTACGGTAGATTGGGAGTAAAAGTATGGATCATGAAAGGTGAAGTGTATGGTAAGAGAGAACTTTCTCCGCTAGTTGGGTTATCCAAAAAGCAAGGAAAAACAGGACGTGGAGGTAATACAAACAAATCTCGACGAAGAAAGTAATTTTAAAAGTAAAAGAAGATGTTACAACCAAAGAAAACAAAGTTTCGTAAGCAACAGAAAGGTCGCATGAAAGGAAATGCCGGAAGAGGGCACGTACTTTCAAATGGAATGTTTGGTATAAAATCGCTTGACTCAGAATTTATTACTGCGCGTCAAATCGAAGCTGCCCGTATTGCTGCAACACGTTATATGAAAAGAGAGGGGCAACTTTGGATTAAAATTTTTCCAGACAAGCCTATCACAAAGAAACCTCTTGAAGTACGTATGGGTAAAGGTAAAGGTGCTGTTGAATATTGGGCTGCTGTGGTTAAACCAGGTAGAATGTTATTTGAAGTTACCGGTGTGCCTTTAGAAGTTGCAAGAGAAGCCTTGCGATTGGCCGCACAAAAACTTCCAGTTAAAACTAAGTTTATTATAGCTCGAGATTACGACGAAGCTCAATAAGAATGTATTATGAAGCAATCAGAAATTAAACAGCTATCTACAGCCGAGTTACAAGAACAACTTGGTATGACCAAAAAGAGTTATGCAGACCTAAAAATGGCTCATGCAATCTCTCCTTTAGAAAATCCAATTCAATTGCGTTCGGTAAGACGTTCAATAGCAAGAATTGAGACTGAATTAACTAAAAGAGAACTACAATAACTGTATTCTGCTGAAAGATGGAAAAAAGAAACTTAAGAAAAGAACGTATAGGAGTTGTTACAAGTAACAAAATGCAGAAGTCAATTGTGGTTTCTGAAGTTAAGAAAGTAAAACACCCTATGTATGGTAAATTCGTGTTGAAAACGAAAAAATACGTTGCACACGATGAAACAAACGACTGTAACGTTGGAGATACTGTAAGGATCATGGAAACAAGACCTATGAGTAAATCTAAATGTTGGAGATTAGTAGAAATAATTGAAAGAGCGAAGTAATTATGGTACAACAAGAATCAAGATTAAAAGTAGCCGACAACACTGGAGCAAAAGAAGTATTAACAATACGTGTTCTAGGTGGTACTAAGAAGAGATATGCTTCTATTGGAGATAAAATTGTTGTTTCTGTAAAAGATGCAACTCCTAACGGAAACGTAAAAAAAGGAGCAGTTTCTACTGCTGTTGTTGTACGTACCGTGAAAGAAGTAAGACGCCCAGACGGATCTTACATTAGATTCGACGACAACGCTTGTGTACTTTTAAATGCTCAAGGTGAGATGAGAGGTACACGTGTATTTGGACCTGTTGCTAGAGAACTTCGTGATAAACAATTCATGAAAATTGTATCATTGGCACCTGAAGTGCTTTAATGACTAAACTAAGATGACAAAGCTTAAAATAAAATCAGGAGATACCGTAAAAGTAATTGCTGGAGACAACAAAGGATCAGAAGGTAAAGTACTTAAAGTATTTGTAGATAAGAACAAGGCCATCGTAGAAGGAGTGAACATTGTGAAGAAGCACACTAAGCCAAGCGCACAAAATCCTCAAGGTGGTATCGTAGAGAAAGAAGCACCAATCCACATCTCGAATTTATCTTTGGTAAATTCTAAAGGTGAAACTACTAGAGTAGGTTACAAAATGGAAGGTGATAAAAAAGTAAGATTTGCCAAAAAATCTAATGAAGTAATATAGTAGTTATGACTTATACTCCAAGATTAAAACAAGAGTACCGCGACAGAATCGTTGCGGCTCTTACAGAAGAATTCGGTTATCAAAACGTAATGCAAGTGCCTAAACTAGAAAAGATTATCTTATCTAGAGGAGTTGGTGCTGCGGTTGCTGACAAGAAATTAATCGATCATGCAGTTGAAGAATTAACTAAGATCTCTGGACAAAAAGCTGTAGCTACACTTTCTAAAAAAGACGTTGCAACTTTCAAATTACGTAAGGGAATGCCAATTGGTGCCCGCGTAACCTTAAGAGGAGAGAGAATGTACGAATTCTTAGATCGTTTGATTACTTCAGCTTTACCACGTGTAAGAGATTTTGGTGGTATCAAAGCTACTGGATTTGATGGTAGAGGTAACTACAACTTAGGTATTACCGAACAAATCATTTTCCCAGAAATTGATATTGACAAAATCAACAAAATATCAGGAATGGACATTACCTTTGTAACGTCTGCAGAGACTGATAAAGAAGCACATTCGTTATTAACTGAATTAGGACTACCTTTTCAAAAGAACTAAGATATGGCTAAAGAATCAATGAAAGCCCGTGAGGTAAAAAGAGCAAAAACAGTAGCTAAGTATGCTGA
Source organism: Mangrovimonas sp. DI 80 (assembly GCF_001975575.1). Taxonomy (NCBI): domain Bacteria; kingdom Pseudomonadati; phylum Bacteroidota; class Flavobacteriia; order Flavobacteriales; family Flavobacteriaceae; genus Mangrovimonas; species Mangrovimonas sp. DI 80. The sequence continues at coordinate 217,508 of NZ_MSDT01000006.1, forward strand.
GAAACGTAAAGCTTTAAAAGAAGCTGGAGATTACGAAGCATTGCAAAAGTTACCAAAAAATGCTTCTCCAGTACGTATGCACAACAGATGTAAACTTACAGGAAGACCTAAAGGGTATGTTCGTACATTTGGAATTTCACGTGTAATGTTGCGTGAAATGGCAAATAAAGGACTTATTCCAGGAGTGAAAAAAGCTAGCTGGTAAAAAAAGAATTATAAACTGGTTTGAAGTTCGGAGCCGAAGGTCGGCTCCGAAAACCAAAACCGCAAATTAATATACATGTATACAGATCCTATCGCAGATTATCTAACAAGAATTAGAAATGCCGTGAAAGCCAACCATAGAGTGGTTGAGATTCCAGCATCTAAGCTGAAAAAGGAAATTACTAAAATATTATTCGATCAAGGATATATTTTAAGTTACAAGTTTGACGATTCTTCAGTACAAGGGAGCATTAAAATCGCCCTTAAGTACAACAAAGAAACTAAAGAGCCTGTAATCAAAAAGATTCAAAGAATCAGTAAACCAGGTTTACGTAAATATGCAGGTGCCAATGAAATGCCGAGAATTCTTAACGGTCTTGGAATTGCTATTGTTTCAACATCTCACGGTGTGTTAACAGGGAAGCAAGCGCAACAACAAAACGTTGGTGGAGAATTATTGTGTTACGTTTACTAATTTATAAAAACAGAAAGACATGTCAAGAATAGGTAAAAACCCAGTAGCTATCCCAGGAGGAGTTACAGTTGAAGTTAAAGACAATGTAATTACTGTAAAAGGTAAATTAGGTGAATTAACTCAAGAATTTTCTGGTGTAGAAATTAAAGTAGAAGAAGGAAACGTTATAGTTGAGCGTTCTTCAGATAAAAAAGACGAAAGAGCAAAACACGGTCTTTATAGAGCCTTGATTAACAATATGGTTAAGGGTGTATCTGAAGGGTGGACCAAGCAACTAGAGTTGGTGGGTGTTGGTTATAGAGCATCAAACCAAGGACAAAAATTGGATTTAGCATTAGGTTTTTCTCATAATATTATCTTAGATTTAGCTCCTGAAGTTAAAGTTGAGACCATATCTGAGAAAGGTAAAAATCCAATCGTTAAATTAACCTCTCACGACAAACAGTTGGTAGGACAAGTAGCTGCGAAAATCCGTAGTTTCAGAAAACCAGAGCCTTACAAAGGAAAAGGTATCAAGTTTGTTGGTGAAGAATTAAGAAGAAAAGCAGGTAAATCAGCTTAATAGTTAAGTTATGGCATTAACAAAGAATCAGAAAAGACTAAGAATAAAAAGCAGAATCCGTAAAATAGTTTCAGGAACTGAAGCTAGACCACGATTGGCTGTATTTAGAAGCAATAAAGAAATTTATGCTCAACTTATAAACGATGTAACTGGTACAACTATCAGTTCTGCATCTTCAAGAGATAAAGAGATTAGCGCTGCTGCTGGAAACAAAACTGAAATTGCTGCCTTGGTAGGTAAAGCAATCGCAGAGAAAGCTCTTAAAGCAGGTGTTGATACTATTTCTTTTGATAGAGGAGGATATAAATATCACGGAAGAGTTAAATCATTGGCAGAAGGTGCTAGAGAAGCAGGACTAAAATTCTAAGAAATTATGTATCAAAAATATAAAAACGCAGAATTGGTAAAACCAGGTGGATTAGATCTTAAAGATCGTTTAGTTGGTGTACAAAGAGTTACTAAAGTAACAAAAGGAGGTAGAGCATTCGGTTTTTCAGCTATCGTAGTAGTTGGAGATGAAGCTGGAGTAGTAGGACACGGTTTAGGAAAATCTAAAGACGTTGCTACTGCTATCGCTAAAGCTGTAGAAGATGCTAAGAAAAACTTGGTGAAAATTCCAATTATCAAAGGAACTTTACCACACGAGCAAAAAGGTAAATTTGGTGGTGCAAGAGTAAACATTATTCCTGCAGCTCCTGGTACCGGGGTAATTGCTGGTGGTGCTGTAAGAACAGTTTTGGAAGCAGTGGGAGTACATGATGTATTGTCTAAATCTCAAGGATCTTCTAACCCTCACAACGTGGTAAAAGCTACTTTTGACGCATTATTACAATTAAGAAGCGCTGAATCTGTGGCTAGGGATAGAGGAATTTCTCTTGAAAAAGTATTTAACGGTTAATTTATAGGACGATGGCAAAAATTAGAGTAACAAAAGTAAGAAGCGCAATCAACCGTACGCAAACCCAAAAGAGAACTTTGGAAGCTTTAGGTTTGAGAAAGATCGGTCAGGTTGTAGAACATGATGCCACTCCAAACATCGTTGGTATGGTGAATAAAGTTAAACATTTAGTTTCTGTTGAAGAAACAAAATAATACAGCATAGAAATGGACTTAAGTAATTTAACACCAGCTGAAGGCTCAGTTAAAAATCAAGGTAAGAGAGTAGGTAGAGGACAAGGTTCTGGAAAAGGTGGTACTGCTACACGTGGACACAAAGGAGCTAAGTCTCGTTCTGGATATTCTAAGAAAGTTGGTTTTGAAGGTGGACAAATGCCTCTTCAAAGACGTGTACCTAAATTTGGATTTACTAATGTTAACCGTGTAGAGTACCAAGGTGTAAACCTTGATACATTACAACAGTTGGTTGATGATAATAAGGTGAAGGATACTGTTGATTTTAATACATTGGTTGAACTTGGTTTGGCTGGTAAAAACGAACTAGTGAAAATCCTAGGTCGTGGAGAATTGAAATCTAAACTAAAAGTATCTGCTCATAAATTTACTGCTTCAGCAAAAGCTGCAATTGAAGCTGCAGGTGGAGAAGCCGTAACTTTATAAGACCTATTAGAGTATGAAATTTATAGACACTTTAAAAAATGTTTGGAAAATAACGGAACTAAAAGACAGGATCGTGCTTACGCTCGGCCTGCTTTTGGTTTATCGTTTTGGTGCACAAGTGGTGCTTCCTGGTATTGATGCATCTCAATTGGGAGGTTTGGCAAACAATACCGAAGATGGACTTCTTGGGCTCTTAAATGCATTTACAGGCGGAGCATTTGCTAATGCTTCTGTTTTTGCGTTGGGTATTATGCCATATATCTCTGCTTCTATCGTAGTGCAGTTGATGGGAATTGCGATTCCTTATCTTCAAAAACTACAGAAAGAAGGAGAAAGTGGGCGTAAAAAAATCAACCAGATTACTCGTTGGTTAACCATTGGTATCTGTTTGGTTCAAGCACCAGGATATTTGGCAAGTTTACCTACTTTAGGTATTCCTCAAAGTGCCTTTTTATTGGGTACAGGAGGGATGTTCTATTTTTCATCTATAATCATCTTGGTAACAGGTACTGTTTTCGCAATGTGGTTGGGTGAAAAAATCACCGACAAAGGAATTGGTAATGGTATTTCATTATTGATTATGGTAGGAATCATTGCTAAGTTGCCGCAAAACTTCTTGCAAGAATATGCAGCAAGGGTTACACAATCAAACGGTGGTTTGATCATGATCTTGATCGAGCTTGTAATTTGGTTGTTGATCATCCTTGGATCTATCATGCTAGTTATGGGAGTACGTAAAGTAGCTGTTGAATATGCTAGACGTACTGCTACTGGTGGATATGAAAAGAATGTTTTTGGTACCAGACAATTTTTACCTTTAAAATTGAATGCTTCAGGTGTAATGCCAATCATCTTCGCACAGGCAATTATGTTCGTGCCTAGTTTAATTGGAAAATCATTTGGTTCTGGAGCCGTAGGTACATGGATGCAAACACAGTTCTCAGATATCTTCGGATTCTGGTATAACGTGGTATTTGCATTATTGATTATTGTATTTACATATTTTTATACTGCTATTACTGTTCCAACAAACAAAATGGCAGATGATTTAAAGCGTAGTGGTGGTTTTATCCCAGGTATTCGTCCTGGATCTGAAACTTCAGAATATTTGGATAAGATAATGTCGCAAATTACCTTACCTGGTTCTATCTTCTTGGCTTTGATAGCTGTGTTCCCAGCAATCATCGTAAAGCTTATGGATGTACAGGCAGGTTGGGCCTTATTTTTTGGAGGGACATCATTACTAATTATGGTAGGAGTTGCAATAGATACCATGCAACAAGTAAATTCTTACTTGTTAAACAAACACTATGATGGCTTGATGAAAACTGGTAAAAATAGAAAAGCAGTAGCTTAAATTATTATACTATGGCAAAACAGGCAGCAATAGAACAAGACGGATCAATCATCGAAGCATTGTCTAACGCAATGTTCCGAGTTGAGTTGGAGAATGGTCATATTGTGACTGCGCATATTTCTGGTAAAATGCGTATGCACTATATTAAACTGTTACCAGGAGACAAAGTGAAATTAGAAATGAGTCCTTACGATTTAACTAAGGCTAGAATAACTTATAGATACTAATACGATGAAAGTAAGAGCATCAGTTAAAAAAAGAAGCGCAGACTGTAAACTAGTGCGCAGAAAAGGTAGACTTTACGTGATTAACAAAAAGAATCCTAGATTCAAACAAAGACAAGGGTAATTATGGCAAGAATTGCAGGTGTAGACATACCAAAACAGAAAAGAGGAGTTATCTCTTTAACTTATATCTATGGAATAGGTAGAAGTAGAGCGAAAGAAATTTTAGCGGCAGCTAAAGTTGACGAGAGCACAAAAGTACAAGACTGGACAGACGACCAAATCGGAAGCATCCGTGAGGCTGTGGCAGCTTATACTATTGAAGGTGAGCTTCGTTCTGAAACTCAATTGAACATTAAACGTTTAATGGACATTGGATGTTACAGAGGTATTCGTCATAGAGCGGGACTTCCATTAAGAGGTCAACGTACTAAAAACAACTCTAGAACAAGAAAAGGTAGAAGAAAAACAGTTGCAAACAAGAAAAAGGCAACTAAATAATAATTAGTAACATGGCAAAGTCAAATACTAAAATTAAAAAGCGTAAAGTAATTGTTGACTCTATTGGAGAAGCGCACATTGCGGCCTCTTTCAACAATATCATCATCTCTTTGACTAACAAAAAAGGAGATGTTATAGCATGGTCATCTGCCGGTAAAATGGGGTTTCGTGGTTCTAAAAAGAACACGCCATATGCTGCGCAATTGGCTGCAGAGGATGCTGCAGGTGTAGCTAAAGAAGCAGGTTTGAAAAAAGTGAAGGTTTATGTAAAAGGACCAGGTAACGGAAGAGAATCTGCTATTAGATCTATCCATAACTCAGGTATCGAAGTATCAGAAATTATCGATGTTACTCCACTACCACACAATGGATGTAGACCTCCAAAAAGAAGAAGAGTATAATTTATTCAGAAATTTTATAATTAATATCAATTGTTTTTACAATTGATATTAATTATTTCTGTTAAATTTGCAAGCTGAAAAATTTATAAACAAGTATTAACGGGAGATTTATTGTTTATCGAAGGATAAGAATAAGACCTTAATTCATAAACACTCCCACAATTAATTTTAACAAATGGCAAGATATACTGGTCCTAAAACTAAGATAGCCCGTAAATTCGGTGAAGCTATCTATGGAGATGACAAGGCTTTTGAAAAAAGAAACTATCCTCCAGGTCAACACGGTATCAACAAGCGTCGTGGAAAAAAATCTGAATATGCTGTTCAATTGATGGAGAAGCAAAAAGCAAAATACACTTACGGTATTTTGGAAAAGCAATTCAGAAACATGTTCAAAAAAGCAACTGCTGCTCCTGGAATTACAGGTGAGGTATTGTTACAACTTTGTGAGTCTAGACTTGACAACGTAGTTTACAGAATGGGTATTGCCCCTTCTCGTAGTGGAGCTAGACAGTTGGTTTCTCACAGACACATTACTGTAAACGGAGAAATCGTAAACGTTCCTTCTTACCAATTGAAAGCTGGTGATGTTGTAGCAGTAAGAGAAAAATCAAAATCTTTAGAAACCATTCTAAATTCATTGGCTAATTCTAGTGAGGTTTATGAGTGGATTACTTGGAATAGCGAAACCAAGCAAGGAACTTATGTTTCAGTTCCTGCAAGAGTGCAAATTCCAGAAAATATCAACGAGCAATTCATCGTCGAATTATACTCTAAATAATAACTAGAAACAAAACACACAATATGGCAATATTAAATTTTCAGAAGCCTGACAAAGTAATCATGATTGATTCTACTGATTTTGAAGGTAAATTCGAATTTAGACCTTTAGAACCAGGATATGGATTGACAGTAGGTAACGCTTTAAGACGAGTGTTATTATCTTCTTTGGAAGGATTTGCCATTACATCTGTTAAAATAGAAACCGTGGATCACGAGTTTTCTACCATTGCAGGAGTAGTGGAAGATGTTACAGAAATTATTTTGAACTTAAAGCAGGTTCGCTTCAAGCGCCAAATTGATGAAATCGATAACGAATCTGTTTCTATTTCTATTTCTGGACAAGAGCAAATCACAGCAGGTGATTTTCAAAAGTTCATTTCTGGTTTCCAAGTGTTGAACAAAGATCTAGTGATCTGTAACTTGGATCCAAAGGTGAACATCAACATGGAAATTACTATTGAAAAAGGTAGAGGATATGTACCTGCTGAGGAAAACAAAAAAGCTTCTGCTCCAATTGGTACTATATTTACCGATTCAATTTATACGCCAATAAAAAATGTGAAGTATAGTATTGAAAACTATCGTGTTGAGCAAAAGACCGATTATGAGAAATTGGTTTTCGAAATCATCACAGATGGATCAATACACCCAAAAGATGCTTTAACAGAAGCTGCTAAAATCCTTATTCACCACTTCATGTTGTTCTCTGACGAGCGCATTACCCTTGAAGCGGATGAAATTGCACAAACAGAAACTTATGATGAAGAATCACTTCACATGAGACAGCTATTGAAGACCAAATTGGTTGACATGGACCTTTCTGTAAGAGCATTGAACTGTTTGAAAGCGGCTGAAGTAGACACATTGGGAGATTTGGTTTCTTTTAATAAGAACGATTTGATGAAATTCAGAAACTTCGGTAAAAAGTCCTTGACAGAGTTGGAAGAACTTGTAATCGTTAAGGGATTAAGTTTCGGAATGGATTTGAGCAAATACAAATTAGATAAAGACTAACAAACAAATTCCTTCATAATTTGCTCCCCAATCATGGGTTGAGCAAGATGAAGGTTAACATCAAATGTCATGAGACACGGAAAGAAATTTAACCATTTAGGAAGAAAGACAGCTCATAGAAAAGCAATGTTGGCCAATATGGCTTGTTCTTTAATCGAGCACAAGCGTATCAACACCACTGTTGCTAAAGCTAAAGCTTTAAAGCTATTTGTTGAGCCTTTGATTACAAAATCAAAAGAAGACACTACGCATAACAGACGTATTGTTATGGCTCGTTTAAGACAAAAAGAAGCGGTTGCTGAGTTGTTCAGAGATGTTGCTGCCAAAGTAGGCGATCGTCCAGGAGGATACACAAGAATCATTAAATTGGGTAACCGTCTTGGGGATAACGCTGATATGGCAATGATCGAGTTGGTTGATTACAATGAAATCTACAATGCTGGGAAACCAGAAAAGAAAACTACCCGTAGAAGTAGAAGAGGTGGATCTAAAGCTGCTGCTCCTGCACCAGCTGCTGCTGAAACTAAAACTGCAAACGAGGAAGAAGAATAGAAAGTATTTTAATACTTTAAGTTCAAAAGGGATAAACAAATTGTTTATCCCTTTTTTTTTATCCATCTTTAAACCGATTAACCATAAAACCAACTTATTATGAAATCCAAGTTTTTTGTTTTTATTACCACCTTCCTCGTGATTAGTGCTGTTATTGCCCAAAATTTTAGTTCGGGACAAACCAGCAACGATTTAAGGAGAGACCTCTCGCTAGGAGGAAGTATTTGGGTGTCTACTAGCTCGAAAAACACTAACATTGAAGGAAGTGTTTACTTGTTTAGTAGTTGGGTTAATATTTCAACAGTTTATATGAAGGAAGCCTCTTATCAAATACCAAACCTTAATTATAATATAGATAAGGATCAATTGGAAGCAAAGTTTGCTGAGGATTCGGTTCTAGTTCTTAATTCTCAAGAGGTTTTAAGGGTTAAAATCTATAATGTTGAACTGGCTCAATACTATAATGCTGAGAAAAAGAAAAGGGGCTTTTTTCAAACAGTTGTGGACACAGATGAATTTATGTTGCTTAAACAATATTCCGTTAGTATTAAAGAAGGAACATTTAATCCTATGACACAACAAAGGACTAAGCCTGATGAATATGTGAAACACGAAGAATACTTTGTCAAAAGAAAGGAACAAGAAGCTTTAAAAGCCATAAAATTAAGGAAAAGTGCAATTTTAGAGTTAGTAGGCTCAAAAGGTGATCAAATCAAGGCCTATGTTAAGGATAATAATCTTCGTTACAATAACGATTTTGATATTAGCAAAATTTTAACTTACTATAATTCCCTGTCAATTTAAAATATAGCCCCTAACATTTTAGTTTGTCCTTTTTTTTGTGGAAATTTGCAAAACTTTTCGAACAAATGAAGTACAATAAAAGAGACAAAGCTTTAGTATTATTATCTGACGGAACCATTTTTTACGGGAAATCGATCGGACAATCTGGAACTGCTTTTGGTGAAGTATGTTTTAATACGGGAACTACAGGGTATCAAGAGATTTTTACAGACCCATCGTATTTTGGGCAAATTATGGTAGCAACCAACGCCCATATCGGGAATTATGGTACCAAAGAAGAAGAAGTAGAATCTGATTCTATCAAGATTTCAGGTTTGATCTGCAAAAATTTCAGTTTCAATTATTCACGTGAAGCTGCCGATGATTCTTTGAAAAATTTCTTTGAAAAGAATAACGTTTTGGCAATTTCAGATGTGGATACGCGTGCCTTGGTAAGCTACATTAGAGAGAACGGGGCTATGAATGCTGTAATCTCTACTGATGTTGACAATATTGAAGGTTTAAAAGAGCAATTGGCAAAAGTACCAGAAATGAATGGTTTGGAGTTGGCATCAAAAGTGTCTACCAAAGAGCCTTATTATTTTGGTGATGAAAACGCTACGTATAGAATTGCTGCGTTAGACTTAGGAATCAAGAAGAATATCCTACGTAATCTAGCAAAACGTGACGCGTACATTAAGGTATTCCCATACAATTCTACTTTTGAAGAGATGAACGAATGGAATCCTGATGGATATTTCTTATCAAATGGTCCTGGTGATCCAGAACCTTTGGAAGGAGCTCAAGCGGTTGCAAAGAAAATAATTGAAAGAAACTTGCCGTTATTTGGGATTTGTTTAGGGCATCAAGTAATTGCTTTGGCCAACGGTATTTCTACATACAAGATGCATAACGGGCATAGAGGAATCAATCATCCGGTTAAAAACTTAGCAACTGGAAAAGGTGAAATTACTTCTCAAAACCATGGATTCGCTATTAACAGAGAAGAAACCGAAAGCCACCCAGATATTGAGATTAGCCATGTTCACCTAAATGACAATACGGTAGCAGGGATCAAGATGAAGAGCAAAAATGTGTTCTCGGTACAATACCACCCGGAGGCAAGTCCAGGACCACACGATTCTTCTTATTTGTTTGATCAATTTATAGAAAACATCAAAAATAAATAATAGAAAAACCTCAAAGAAATTCACTTTTTTTTGAGGTTTTTTTTATTCGAAAACAATGTAGTAAGATTAATGTATAATAATGGTTTTGGAGCCATTATTTGGGTAACTATTTCGTAAATTTGTTAAAGAAAAAATAGATAATTAAGTAATAAGTAATCAACCTTAAACTAAGCATTATGAGCATAATAATTAACATTCACGCAAGACAAATATTAGATTCAAGAGGAAATCCAACCGTAGAGGTTGATGTAGTAACTGAAAACGGCGTTATGGGAAGAGCTGCAGTACCATCAGGAGCATCTACTGGTGAGCACGAGGCTGTGGAGCTTAGAGACGGTGGCGATTCTTATATGGGTAAAGGCGTTTTAAAGGCTGTAGAAAACGTAAATTCTGTAATTGCTCAAGAGTTGTTGGGTGTTTCTGTATTTGAACAGAATGTTATCGATAAAATGATGATTGATTTGGACGGAACTCCAAATAAATCAAAATTGGGAGCCAATGCCATTTTAGGAGTGTCTTTGGCTGTTGCTAAAGCGGCTGCTAATGAATTGGGAATGCCTCTTTACAGATATGTAGGAGGTGTGTCAGCTAAGACATTGCCTGTACCAATGATGAACATCATCAATGGAGGTTCTCACAGTGATGCGCCTATCGCGTTCCAAGAATTTATGGTGATGCCAGTAAAGGCTAAAAACTTTACGCACGCTATGCAAATGGGAACTGAAATTTTCCACAACCTTAAAAAAGTATTACATGATAGAGGTTTAAGTACTGCTGTAGGTGATGAAGGAGGTTTTGCGCCTACTTTAGATGGTACAGAAGATGCGATTGAATCTATCCAAAAAGCTGTTGAAAAAGCAGGTTATAAATTTGGTGACGAAGTAATGATTGCTTTGGACTGTGCTTCAGCGGAATTCTATGTAGACGGAAAATACGACTATACTAAATTCGAAGGAGATAAGGGAGTGGTAAGAACTTCTGAAGAGCAAGCAAATTACTTAGCAGAATTGGTATCTAAATATCCAATTATCTCGATTGAGGATGGTATGGATGAAAATGATTGGGATGGTTGGAAATATTTAACTGAACTTATCGGAGATAAAGTACAATTGGTAGGAGATGACCTTTATGTAACTAACGTAGAACGTTTGGCTAAAGGTATCGAGAATGGAATTGCTAATTCCATCTTGATCAAAGTAAACCAAATTGGAACACTTTCTGAAACTATTGCAGCTGTAAACATGGCGCACAACGCTGGGTATACTTCTGTAATGTCTCACCGTTCTGGAGAAACTGAAGACAACACAATCGCAGATTTGGCTGTAGCTTTAAATACAGGGCAAATTAAAACAGGATCTGCTTCACGTAGTGACCGTATGGCAAAATACAACCAATTGCTACGTATTGAGGAAGAATTGGGAGATGTTGCTTACTATCCGCAAACAAATGCGTTTAAAGTAAAATAACCATAATTTTAAGTGATAATACATTTAGAAGAGCCCTCTGTGAAAACAGAGGGCTTTTTTATTGCTAGTGAGAAATTATTTTAATTTTAATATTGAAATAATGTGTAAACATTTTATTACTCAATTTATTTTAAGTAATTTATGATGAAATAAAGTACGTTAAGCCAAACCCATATAATTCAGTGTTGGCATTTCAAAAAAAGCATAAAATAAGTCATTAGTTAAAACTAAAACCTCAATACATGCAGTCAAACTTTCTTTTTGTTTCAGCCGAAAATGACGCAATCAAAAACTGTAAAGCAGGGGGGATGGGAGATGTAGTTAGGGATGTGCCTAGGCAGATTGCAGCATTTGGAGATAGAGCCCATGTTGTAACGCCGGCTTATGGCAGGTTGCATGTAAACGGGGAAAAGCTTACTGAGGTACATTTTTCTTATCGTGGCCAAGAAGAAATGGCCGAAGTCTACAAGGTTACTCCCAAAAAGGAATATGATAATATTACACATTACGTCATTCATCATCCTGAAATTGTTTCCGGAAATATTGCACATATCTACTTTAACGATCCAGAGCAGCCTTTCTTTACAGATGCCTGTATGTTTTCATTGTTTTGTACGGCCGTTGCCCAAGCCATAAAACAGGACGTTTTTGGGCATCTTGATGTCGTACATCTACACGATTGGCATTCTAGTATGGTACTATTTTTGAGAGCTTACCATCCTGCGTATGGTTTTTTAAATAACATTAGGTTTGTATATTCCATTCATAATTTAGCTATTCAGGGCATTCGTCCCTTTGAAGGTAGCACGTCCTCACTAAAGGCCTTTTATCCAGAGGTAGAGTTTGATTACGATCGTTTAAAAGATCCTAGGTACCATGATTGTATTAACCTTATGGCTTTGGGAATTAAGTTTGCAAATGCCGTACATACCGTATCACCCTCGTATAAGGAGGATATTATGAAACCTAGTGATTTTCCAAACTTTATTGGGGGAGAGGGCTTAGAAGGCTTTTTAAAAGAGGCTAATGATGAGGAGCGTTTGTTTGGAATTTTAAATGGTTGCAACTATAAAAACATCAATTTGGTTCCACATGGTGCTTTTTATGTAAATGCTATTCAAGCTATTTTTGAATGGCTTCAAAACCCGGATAAAGAATACAAATCGCAGTTTTTGGTACATACTGGTGAGAAAATCGTTAAGTTGATCAAAGACCCAGCGAAGTTTGTTTGCGCCAGTGTAGCGAGGCTTACGGAGCAGAAGTTTTATTTTTATAAAAACTCTCCAGAATTATTGATTTCTATTTTAGAAAAGCTTAAACCTGTAAATGGTATATATGTTATTTTGGGTACTGGTGCCCCGGAATACGAGGAGTTACTTCATAAAATTAGTTACGATTACGAAAATTTTATTTTCTTCAACGGACAGTCAGAAGAAGTTATCGATTCCATCTATACCGAATCTAACCTGTATTTAATGCCTAGTCTTTTTGAGCCCTGTGGTATCAGTCAAATGTTGGCAATGCGAAATGCCCAGCCTTGTTTGGTGCACCATACTGGTGGATTGAAGGATACGGTGAAGCATATGAAAACGGGCTTTTCTTTTGACGGGGCAACTATTGATGAAAAAACACAAAACTTCATAAAGGTGTTCCAAAAGGCCTTGGATGTGTTTTTCAAAGATAAACCCAAGTGGGATGACATTTGTCTTAATGCAAAGGCCCAAAAATTCACATGGAAATCTTCAGTGATAGAATATTACCACAAATTATACAAATTGGAAGTTAACGAGGAAATTTATCAAGAATAAATCCTAAATATTGAAAATAAGACACTTACGAAATTTGTAATTCTAACCTTGTTTTCGGTATCAATTTTATTAATATTTCAATAGTTAAATCCTTTGTTGAGAAGCTTTAATAATCGTGAGATATTTCATAAATTTGGGGCTGTCGTTTCAAGACAACCATTTAAAAACTTTTTATTGAAATATGTCAGATAAAGCTATATTAGAAATTAACGGTCAAAAACATGAGTTTCCTTTAATCAAAGGCTCAGAAGATGAAGTTGCCATCGATATCAAAAATTTACGAAGTGCTACCAATGGAGTAATTACCATTGACCCGGGTTATAAAAATACCGGAGCGTGTGAAAGTGCTATCACATTTTTGGATGGAGAAAAAGGAATTTTGAGATATAGGGGCTATTCTATTGAGGAATTAGCCGAAAAGGCCGATTTCTTAGAAGTAGCTTATTTGTTGATTTTTGGAGAATTGCCAACCCAAGAGCAATTGGACCAATTTCACAGCGATATAAAAAAGCACTCTGTTGTTGATGATGATATTAAAAAGATTGTGGATGCATTTCCTAGATCTGCACACCCAATGGGAGTGTTGTCCTCTTTAACCAGTGCTCTTACGGCATTTAACCCTTCTTCGGTAAATGTAGATTCTGAGGAAGAAATGTACAATGCCATTGTTCGAATTTTGGCTAAGTTCCCGGTATTGGTAGCTTGGACTATGCACAAGAAATTAGGATTGCCATTAGATTATGGAGATAAGAATTTGGGGTATGTAGAGAACATTTTGAAAATGTTGTTCAAACAACCAAACGAAGAATATGTTCAAAATCCAATTTTGATCAATGCTTTGGACAAGTTGTTAATTCTTCACGCAGATCACGAGCAAAACTGTTCTACTTCTACTGTTAGAATCGTGGGGTCATCTCATGCTGGTTTGTTTGCATCACTTTCTGCAGGTATTTCTGCGCTTTGGGGACCACTTCACGGTGGTGCTAACCAAGCTGTTTTGGAAATGTTGGAAGCTATTAAAGCAGATGGTGGCGATACCAAAAAATACATGGGGAAAGCCAAAGATAAAGACGATCCATTCCGTTTGATGGGATTCGGACACCGTGTGTACAAGAACTTCGATCCTAGAGCTAAAATCATCAAAAAAGCTGCCGATGAAGTATTGGGAGATTTAGGAATTGAAGACCCTATCTTGGATATCGCAAAAGGATTGGAAAAAGAAGCTTTGGAAGACATGTACTTTGTAGACCGTAAGCTATATCCAAACGTAGATTTCTACTCTGGAATCATTTATAGAGCTATGGGAATTCCAACAGACATGTTTACAGTAATGTTTGCTTTAGGAAGACTTCCAGGTTGGATTGCACAGTGGAGAGAAATGAGATTGCGTAAAGAACCAATTGGACGTCCACGTCAAGTGTACGTTGGAGAAACGTTAAGATCTTTCAAAGAAAGAAAAGACAGATAAAAGATTTTATAAATAGAAAAAACTGCCTTAAAATTGCATACGCTCTTTTTGGGCAGTTTTTTTTTATAATTCATACACTTTATGTTACAATTACATGTTAATGATGAGACGTCACGTCTTAGAACAGTTGTTTTAGGAACCGCAGAAAGTATCGGTCCCATTCCTACGGAAGAGGAGGCTTATGATCCTAAATCCATAGAACATATCAAAGCAGGTACATATCCCAAAGAAGAAGATATGATCAAAGAAATGGACGCTGTGGCTAAAGTGTTTGAAAAGTATGATGTCACTGTTTTTAGACCAAAAACAATAAAGGATTACAATCAAATTTTTGCTCGTGATATTGCCTTCGTAATTGAAGATAAATTGATAAAAGCCAATATCCTTCCAGATCGTGAACGTGAGGTAGAGGCCATTCAGCATGTCATTGATCAAATTCCTTCAGAAAATGTGATAACTCTACCTGAAGATTGTCACGTGGAAGGGGGAGATGTGATGTTGTATGGAGATTATATTTTTGTGGGAACTTATTCGGGCCCAGATTATTCCAATTTCATAACGGCAAGAACCAATATGGATGCTGTAATGGCGCTACAAGAGTTATTTCCGGATAAAATAGTGAAGGCCTTCGAACTTCGAAAATCCAACACCAATGCCAAGGAAAATGCCCTTCATTTGGATTGTTGCTTTCAGCCTGTGGGAGAAGATAAAGCAATCCTCCATAAAAATGGATTTTTGGTTGAAAGCGAATACAATTGGTTAGTAGATTTCTTTGGAAAGGAGAATATTTTTGAAATCACTAAAGATGAAATGTATAATATGTATAGTAATGTATTTTCTATTTCTGAAAATGTAGTGATTTCCGAGCGTAATTTTACCAGATTAAACGATTGGCTAAGGTCCAATGGATTTACCGTAGAGGAGGTGCCTTATGCCGAAATAGCGAAGCAGGAAGGCTTGTTGCGCTGTTCTACGATGCCTTTAATAAGAGATTAGGTTTATTTGCGGTAAAGAAAGTAGTTTTTTACCAAATCAATATAAATACGCTTGGCTTCTTCACGGCTTACATTTTGAACCTGGAAAAGCGCATTGGTTTTAAAAGCATTGATAATAGGCTTTCGACTACTTGGCCGACCATAATCCCCGGTAGCCTTTTTATAGTAGGCGTAAAGGCGCAATAAAAAGTCTGCAGGAAAAGGTTCCGTATAGCTGTTAACCATTTTTACGGCTTCCTTAAATTCAATATCCAATTCTTCAGGTGTCATTATATCTCAGCTATAATGCTTTCGCCTCCTTTTACAACTTGATTAAGGCTTACTTTTATATCGGCATCTAGGGGTAAAAATACGTCTACTCTAGAGCCAAATTTAATAAAGCCAGAATCGGCTCCTTGTATAGCTTTGTCATTTTCTTTGGCATAGTTTACAATACGTTTTGCCAAGGCTCCTGCAATTTGACGGTAAAGTACATTTCCAAAGGTTGGACTGTTTACCACCACTGTTGTACGTTCGTTTTCTTCACTTGCCTTTGGGTGCCATGCTACCAAATATTTTCCTGGATGGTATTTGCTGTACACTACATTTCCTCCAACAGGGTAACGGGTTACATGCACATTGATTGGCGACATGAAAACAGATACTTGTATGCGCTTTTCATTGAAGAATTCTTTTTCAAAAACTTCTTCAATAACGACCACTTTACCATCAACAGGGGAGAGGGCGTGGTGCTCGTTTGCTACCGTGTTTCTTTTTGGGTTTCTGAAAAACTGCAAAATCAAAATCAAGAAAACCAAAGCTGCCAACATTAAAACCGTTCTTAGCCATGGCAATTGAACAGTGTAATCAATGGTCATTAATAATGCAACCACAATAACCAGTGTGATGAAAATAATTTTATGCCCTTCTTTATGAAACATAGGTGATAAATCTTAAATATAAATAGATAAAAGGTGCTGCAAATATAATGCTGTCCAAACGGTCCAGTAATCCACCGTGACCAGGCATAATTACCCCGCTATCCTTTACGTTAGCTTGTCTTTTGAACTTAGATTCTATCAAATCTCCTAAAGTACCAAAAACACTTGCAATAATAGCCATAGCAAGCCAGTTGTTGAACGTTAAGGTATCTGTAAATTTAGCAATAAAATAGCTAGCTACACAGGAAAAAAACAATCCACCTAAAAATCCTTCAACGGTTTTCTTTGGAGACACTTTGGCAAATAGTTTTTGTTTTCCAAAATTCTTTCCAACCAAATAAGCAAAGGTATCATTGGTCCACAAAAGAATAAAGGTTCCCAAAAGTAGTAATGGGGTAAAAGTGTGATGTAGGTTGGCAATTAAAAATAAAAAGACAAAACCACTGGACAAATAAAATGTTGTGATGATGTATCTCTTAGAACTGAAAAGAGGAATGGTTTTTTCAGAAAACAAATCCTTAATCAAAAATAATTGCACAAAGATGGTGATGACATGAAGTATTTGAATGGAATCATTAAATCCCGATTTAGAATTCACAATGGAAACCCAATATCCAAATACAAAATATAAGATTGTAAAGATAATGTAAGGAAGAAACTTTTGTAGCCCAATCAACTTTTTAAACTCTGCCAAGCAAACTAGACCAAACAGGTAAAATAAAATTGCCAATGCCCATTTCCAACAAAGAGAAAGCATAAGCAAGCTAACGTATAAAATACCAGATAGAGTCCTAGTAACAAGTTCTTTCATGAATTTTTTTATATGCTTAGAAGAAAGGATTAAGCTGTCCGCTTATAGATCCTCTAGAAGGAGCAAATATAAGTTTTTTGAACTACTTCCGTAGGAAAGGAAATCTTTATCTTCAGTAGGGGCCTTAAAGTGCTTAATGGTAGTAATGTTGGTAGGGATTTTTTCCTTGTTTTTCCCTTTTATCCCTCTAAGACCTTCACCAATATTTTCAACAAATTGGCTTGTGGTAGCATAAATGATAAAATTTGAGGGAAGTTCAATAAGCTTTTTCTCGGCAATTTGATTGGATGAAATCAATAAGGAACCATCATCAGAAATCAAATATTCACAAGTAGATAAAAAGTAGGTAGCCTCAGAAAGGTTTTTAGTAGACTGGTATTGCATTCCTTTGAAAAGCTCTTTCAAGCGATCGTCCAAAAGTAAAACCGATTCATTCTGCCAGTCATTTTCACTTAAAATCAGTCTAAGGCTATCTCTTATTTCGTCAAGATTTTCACAATACAGGAATTTACCACCATTAGCTTTAAAATTGATAGTGAATCTTTCATCTACAGGTAGCTTGATCTCCGGCATGTACTTGCCTCTCTCTTCGTTTTTTATGTTATCCTCTTCATTATCAGACTTAAGTCCGAAGATTTTACGAAATAGACTCATGTATGAATTGCTATTAACCCGGGTTATTCGTATTGTATTAATTCAAATATAAAAAAACTTAAAGTAACACATGGTTAATTTAAGTTTTTTATAAAAACATTAGGTGTTTTTCCTAAGCTTCTTTTTCCTTTTCAAAAGGTCTTTTTCCAAATATTTTTTCAAGGTTATCTTTGAAGATGACTTCTTTGTCAAGTAGGACTTCAGCTAGTTCCGTAAGCTTGTCTTTGTTCTCTTCAAGAATCTTGATAGCACGAGCATATTGCTCTTCAATGATATCTGAAATTTCCTTATCAATCAATTCAGCAGTTTGCTCGCTATAAGGTTTGGTAAATCCATATTCTGACTGTCCTGAGGAATCGTAATAGGTTAAATTACCCACCTTATCACTAAGGCCATAAATGGTTACCATAGCTCTGGCTTGTTTGGTTACCTTTTCAAGATCGCTCAAAGCTCCAGTAGAAATTTTGTCGAAAATTACTTTCTCAGCAGCTCTACCTCCAAGGGCAGCACACATTTCATCCAACATTTGTTCTGGGCGCACAATTAAGCGCTCTTCAGGTAAATACCAAGCAGCACCAAGCGATTGTCCGCGCGGTACGATAGTTACTTTTACCAATGGTGCAGCGTGTTCCAACATCCAACTTATAGTGGCGTGACCAGCTTCGTGATAAGCTACGGCACGTTTTTCTTCAGGAGTGATGATTTTGTTCTTCTTCTCCAAACCTCCTACGATACGGTCTACAGCATCTAAAAAGTCTTGCTTGTCAACCGCTTTTTTGCCATTTCTTGCCGCGATTAAAGCCGCTTCGTTACATACGTTGGCAATATCAGCTCCAGAGAATCCGGGGGTTTGTTTGGCTAGAAAATCGATATCCAATTTTTCAGATTGCTTAATAGGTCTTAAGTGTACCTCAAAAATTTCCTTACGTTCTCTTACGTCTGGAAGATCTACAAAAATCTGGCGGTCGAAACGACCAGCACGCATAAGTGCTTTATCCAAAACATCGGCTCTGTTGGTAGCGGCCAATACAATAACGTTGGTATTGGTTCCAAAACCATCCATTTCAGTCAAAAGTTGGTTAAGCGTATTTTCACGTTCGTCATTAGACCCTGAGAAATTGCTTTTTCCACGAGCTCTACCAATGGCATCAATTTCATCTATGAATATGATAGAAGGTGATTTCTCTTTAGCTTGTTTAAACAAGTCTCTTACTCTAGAAGCACCAACTCCTACGAACATCTCCACAAAATCCGATCCAGATAATGAGAAGAATGGAACTTTAGCTTCACCTGCAACGGCTTTTGCCAATAAGGTTTTACCTGTACCTGGAGGTCCTACCAATAAGGCTCCTTTTGGGATTTTTCCTCCTAAAGAAGTGTATTTTTCCGGGTTTTTAAGGAAGTCTACAATTTCTTGTACTTCTTCTTTGGCACCTTCCAATCCGGCTACATCTTTAAAGGATGTTTTTACATCAGTTTTCTCATCAAAGAGTTTGGCTTTCGATTTTCCAATATTGAAAATCTGTCCACCAGCACCACCGCCACCACCAGAAGACATACGACGCATAATAAATACCCAAACGGCAATGATCAATACAAACGGCAATAAAGAGATAAGGAAATTGCCCCAAAGGTTTTCTTCGGTTTTATATTTTACCTCTGTAGTAAGGTTATTGTCCTTAATGGTTTCATTAATTCCTTTTTCAAAGTTTTGTAAATCTCCAAATTCAAAAGAATAGTTTGGTAAAGGTGCAACCGTAGGTAAGATACTGTTTGGAATGGTTTTTTTGTGAACCTCCTTTTTCTCGGCTTCGTCAGTAAGGTAAACCTTAGCTTCTCTTTTGTTGATGATTTCAATTTTGGAAACATCCCCATCTTTAAGGAATTCCAAAAACTGTTGGGGTGTAGTAGTGGATGTAGTTTCACTGCCAAAACCTCCAAATAATAATTGTACAGCTAAAATCCCCAATATTGCGATTCCATAGATCCAATAGAGGTTAAATTTTGGTTTTTTGTTGGTGTTCTTATTGTCGTTTGCCATTAATGCTCTTTTAGTAACTTGTTTCTATAACGGTTGTTTTTGCGTCTCCCCAAAGGCTTTCTATGTCATAGTACTCTCTAACGTGTTTTTGGAACACATGTACTACAACGTTCACATAATCGATAAGTACCCACTCGGCATTGTCGACACCTTCAACATGCCAAGGGTTATCTTTAAGCGTTTTACTAACCTTTTTTTGGATGGAATTGACTATGGCGTTCACCTGTGTATTGGAAGTTCCTTCGCAAACAATAAAATAATCACAGACAGTGTTTTCAATTTCTCTTAAATCTAGAATTGTAATCTCCTTCCCTTTAACATCTTCAATACCAGCTAATATCGTTGCTATTAGTTGATCTACATTACTGTTTTTTTTAGCCATTAAATTGATTTAGTTTTGTGCAAAGTTATTATTTTTTTAGTTCTTTTGAACCTTAAATTTTATTAAGAAAAATATAAAGTAATAAATATTTCCTTTATGCACATTATCAAACTTAGTGCCATTGACTCAACCAATTCCTATTTACGGCAGTTAAGTGCTGCTCAAGTACTTGAGGATTATACGGTTGTTATGACTGATAGACAAACAGAAGGGCGCGGGCAAATGGGGACTCAATGGGATGCTCAAGAGGGTAAAAACCTTACTGTTAGCGTGCTTAAGGACATTTCTTTTTTGAAAATTGAAGACCAATTTTTCATCAGTATGGCCGTTGCTTTGGCAATCTCTGATGTCTTGAAATATTTTGGATTAAAAAGGGTAAAGGTAAAATGGCCAAACGACATTTTGTCAGAAAACAAGAAAATTGTTGGCATTCTTATTGAAAATGTCATCAAACAAAATCAAATCCAGCATACCATTATTGGGGTAGGACTTAATGTTAATCAAACGGAATACCCCGATTTGCCCCAAGCGTCGTCCATGCGTTTAATTTCCGGAAATGTTTTTGATCTAGATGAAGTGTTGAATAAGATTATCAATAAAATGGAGCATTATTTTACGATGCTCGAAAATGGCGAGACCAAAGAACTTAAAAGGTTATATGAAAAGCGACTGTTCAGAATAAATAAGCCTTCAACATTTAAGGATGTTGAAGGCCATCTATTTGCGGGTTTTATAAAAGGTGTGACGGACTATGGGAGTCTTGAAGTTCTTTTGGAAGATGAAGTCCTTAAAACATTCGATCTTAAAGAAATTACCTTATTGTATTAAACCGTTGTTGTCATTTTGGTTACAAGCGTCTCTATGAACTTGGAGATAGGTCCTTTGACCATCATGGCCATCATAGGATTGAAATCGCCTGCAAAGGCTAGCTGAACTTCACTTTTGTTATCAGCAGTTTCAGCAATAGATCCGGTTAAAGAAAAGTCCATCTTGCCACCGGCTGCACCCAATACAATTTTATTAGGGGCAATTGTTTCTTTCTTTTTTAGTACGATTTCCGGCATACCTTTAAGTGCAAACAAAAAGGTGTCGTCCCCTAAAATTTCAAATTTGCTAATGTTTTCAGGCATTAACTTTTCAAAATTTTTCACTTCCGATAAGAAATCAAAGGTTTCTTGAGGGGTTTTATCTACAATTACTTTTGGGGATTCTAAATTCATGTCGTTTTTTTATTAAGCTATGTCAATTAGCGTTCCATTCACTTGGATTGGCATTCCATTGTGCCAAAAGTTCCTGTTGCTGTTTGGTGATATAGTTGGTTTCTAAGGCCTGATCCAACAAGCTTTCGTAGTTGCCTAAAGTTTGTAATTGAATGTCTGCTTCTTCAAAACTTTGCTTGGCAACATCAAAACCGTAAGTGAAAATGGCAATCATGCCCTTAACGTTTGCATCAGCATCTTTCAAGGCTTTTACGGCATTCAAGCTGCTTTTTCCAGTACTGATCAGGTCTTCTACAACCACTACGTTCTGTCCTTTTTCAAGGTGGCCCTCAATTTGGTTTTGACGCCCGTGCGATTTTGCCTCAGGTCTCACATAAACAAAAGGTAATCCTAAATATTCGGCAACCAAGATTCCTATACCAATAGCTCCAGTGGCAACTCCGGCAATTACATCTGGCTTGCCATATTGCTTTTCAATTTGTTTGGCCATGGTTTCGCGAATGTAATTGCGAATAGGTGGATAGGATAAAATAATTCTGTTGTCGCAGTAGATGGGAGATTTCCATCCAGAAGCCCAAGTAAATGGTTCTTGCGGACTAAGTTTTATAGCGTTGATTTGCAATAAAACTTCTGCGGTTTTTTTGGCGGTATGTTTATTAAAAATCATAGGGCAAAACTACACAATTTTGGCATAAGTAATTTTGAAAATTTTAAATAAAATTAAATTTGAAATCCTCAGTATGAATTAAAAAGTAATATTTTTACAGCTTTAAACTATCAGCAATATCAATGTACCAAGTCTTTGTCAATGACAAACCAATTATATTAACGTCGGTTGTTAGTGAGGAAACCAATTTTAAAAATTACCTTTTGGATACGGTTAATATCAGTAAGGTAATTAAGGAGCTCAACACAACCTCATTGGAAGAGGTCAGGCTTATTCATAAAAATCCCGATAAACTTTTAAAGAAATTCCTAAAGAAATTACCTAATGTGGTTGCTGGTGGGGGAAAAGTAATTAACCACAGAGAGGAAGTACTTTTTATCTACCGAAATAACAAATGGGATCTTCCGAAGGGAAAAGTTGAGGGGAAGGAGTCAATAGAAGAAACTTCTTTGAGAGAAGTGGAAGAGGAGACTGGGGTGCAAGGCCTTGAAATAACAAGGGCGTTGGATATCACCTACCATATTTTTAAGCGCAACGGAAAACATAAAATTAAGATTACCCATTGGTTTGAAATGAAAACGATGTTTGAGGGGAAGTTGGAGCCACAGGAAAACGAGGGGATTACTAAGGTGAAATGGTTGAATGAAGCTCAACAAATAAAGGCTATGAATAATTCCTACGCTAATATTAAAATTCTCATCTAGTTTTTTGATTTCGAATCTTATTGGGATGTAAAATGAAACTTCTCATTTTAGGTAATTATCTCATTCAAAAAAGCTTAATTTTGTCCGCAAATATTTAATAGCATGCCACAAACTACAAATACCATATTAATGATTCGTCCAGTAAACTTTAGGATGAACGAACAAACTGCCGTTAATAACTATTTTCAGGAAGATTTGGATTTAGTGCAAGCAGATATCAATAAGAAAGCTAAAGAGGAATTTGATGCCTTTGTTGAAAAACTGCGAGCTGTTGGAGTAAATGTAGTAGTGGTAAATGATGATCCTTCTTTGGATACGCCGGACTCCATTTTTCCTAATAACTGGGTAAGTTTTCATGAAAATGGTGATGTCGCTTTATATCCTATGTTTGCTGAAAACAGAAGGAGGGAGCGTCGTGAGGATGTGCTTGAAACCTTGGAAAAGGATGGGTTTACCATTGAAAATATCGTGGATTACACCAGTGCCGAAGAAGAAGGTGTCTTTTTGGAGGGTACCGGAAGTTTGCTGTTGGATCGTGTAAATGGTAAAGCCTACTGTGCGCTGTCACCTAGAGCAGATGAAGAGTTGTTTATAGAATTTTGCGAGGATTTTGAATATACTCCCGTGGTATTTACGGCATTTCAAACTGTAGAAGGGAAGCGTTTACCTATTTATCACACCAATGTGATGATGTGTTTGGCAGAAACTTTTGCAGTTATCTGTTTGGACAGTATCGATGATAAAAAGGAGCGCAAAAATGTGCTTACTCATATAAAGACAGATGGCAAGGAAGTGATTGCCATTACTGAAGCGCAAATGCATCAATTTGCCGGAAATATGCTACAGGTGAGAGGTGCAAATGATCAACGCTTTTTGGTGATGAGCCAATCAGCATATGATAGTTTGACCAAAGACCAAATTGCTAAAATTGAAAAGCATTGTCCTATTGTGTCGAGCTCTCTTGAAACTATTGAAACTTGTGGAGGAGGAAGTGCCCGTTGTATGATGGCTGAAGTGTTTTTGCCGCGTACAGGATTAAGATTGGTTTAAATAAACTGGGTATAGCTGTTAGCTTTGCTTACCAAAAGTCTTTTTGCTTTTGCTTCAAGAGTTACTTGTTCGGTTTCGATTTAGGTAATTCCACAAAAAACTTACTTCCTACATTAGGAGTGCTTTCTACCCAAATTTTTCCGTGGTTCAACTCAACCAATTCTTTACAGATAGTAAGCCCTAGACCAGTTCCTTTTTCGCTCTTGGTGCCAACCGTAGTAAAGGTGTTGTTTTTGAAGAGCTTTTCCATGTTTTCTGGAGAAATCCCCACTCCTGTATCCTCCACGCAAATTAAGGATCTGCCATTTCTGTCAATATTGGAAACGGTAATGATATCTCCAACTTTACTGAACTTCACGGCATTGGTCAATAGATTTTGAATAACTATCTCAACCATACTTCTATCTGCGTAGATGAAATCACGTTGGGATTCGTCAATTAAAACAATACGTTTTTGCTCCACTTTTTGTTCAATCAAGCTGATCTTGGTTTGAAATACTTCTTGGATATTGAACAGTTCAGGGTTTGGTTCCAAGTTCTGCATTTGCGATTTGGACCAGTTCAACAAATTGAACAATAATAAGGAGGCATTATTGGCATTTTCGCTAAGCTCTGGGATAAGGTCGTAGAATTCTTCTTTGGAAAGGCTGTCTTCTTTTAGGAGGTCGATAAAGCCTTTAATGGAAGAAACGGAATCCTTCAAGTCGTGAGAAACAATTGAAAATAAACGATCCTTCACCTTGTTGATTTCTTCCAAGTGAAGGGATTGCTCCAAAATGGCTTCGTTTTGCATCTGGATTTGTTTGTTCTTTTCTTCAAGTTCTTTGGTGTAGGCCAATCTGCTCTTTCTCCTTAAATAGATGAGCATTAGAAAAGTGAGTGCTATTAAAAATGCTGCAACAAGGACATAAGAAATCAGTTTCAGTTTTTTGACTTCCTGACTGTTTTTGGATGACAGGTTAGGGATAATTGTAGAAGCTTCTTCAGTGTTAGAAGTAACCAAAGGTTTTTCTTCCCTAATAATAACATCTGTGTTAACTGGTATTTTTGGTTGGTTTTGTTTTTCCAACTCTTCTTTAAGTGCGTAATATTTGCCTTGCCAGAAAAAGGCATTTTGATATTGTCCCTGCATGGAATCCAACTCTTTGTGGAGTTGGTAGTTCTTTAGCAATTCCAACTGGTCACCGCCATCCTTGGCAATGGCGTAGGCTTCATCCAATTGCCTTTCTGCCAACCTTGTTTTGTTTTGTGTAAGATTTAGTTTTCCAACCGAGTTGAGGGAGCGTAACAAGCCTTCCTTATCATTTCTTCTTCGGTTAAATTTTAAACCTTCAACCAAATAGTCTGCAGCTTTGTCGTAATCTTTAAAACGCAAATATTCTTCCCCGATTCTGGGAAGAATTTCACCCTTAAGGTCCAAATCCTTTTCTGGATTGAGCAATTTCAAGACCTTTTCATAATACTCAATGGCTTTGCGATGCTCTCTTCTTAAAGAGTAAAGGTGGGCAATGTTTTTTGTGGAGGTTTTAATGCCGGTACTGTCCTGTAATTGTTCGCGAACGCTTAAGGCTTTTAGATTGAATTCTATGGCCTTGTCTATTTGCTGGGTTTTGTAATATGCTTCGGCCAAATTGTTATAGGCCGAACTCAATTCTTCCCTGAGATTTTTGGTTTCAAAAATATTGATGGCCGAAAGCGAATTTTCCAATCCCACAATATAGTTACCACGCTTAATCTCTATAAGTCCCATGCAATTGCTCACTTTGGCAATCCCTAAGGTATCGTTAAGCTGTTGGTATAATTTTCTGGATTTGTTAAAACTGTCTATAGAATTATAGTAGTCTCCCCTTTGGGAGTAAATAAGGGCTTTGTAGTAAACAGACTCGGCAACACCTTTGGTGTAATTAAGCGATTTTGATAAGCGCTCTGTTTGGTCCACAAACATAGAAGCCTTTTGGTAATCCTTGGTTTTATAAAGGTTTTTTATAAGCAATAAGGAGGTTTCAACCTTGATAGAATCTTGTTTTTGATACGCTAATTCTAGGGTAAGGCTGTCTATCTCCCTAGTTTGAGAATAACTAAGAAGGGCAGAAAATAAAGCAGCTAAGATGATTAACTGTTTCATTTTCCAAATAATGTTTTACTTGTTGCAATACTGTTTTTAAGCCAACTTGCCTTGAGGGAGAGGTGAAGTAAGGACACAAAATACAATAATAACAATCCTACTACGGGTTGAATATTAAGTATCATCAATATTTGGGACTTTGATTAATAGCTCCCTTCAAAAATCTTTAAAAGCCAAGTAAAAATCTAATTTTTGGGTTTTACTACCAAAAAATTAGATAAAGTGAACGGTATCTCCTACTAAAAAATGAAAGTATCGACGAAATGCATAGAATTGGCAATTTTATTGAGAAGTTTCTGTTAAATTTTGAATTCTGTTGAGTGTTTTTATAATGTTCTGACTTGTAATTTGTTGGGGTTTTTTAATTCATTTTAGCGAATAACTTTGAAGAGGTAAAGTTGCTATAGAAAGATGGGTTGTATTCAAATAGCAATTCTGTAGGCATCCTCGTAGGAAAAGAGGAGTTATAGAGATGTATGTTGTGGTGTATTGTTATTGAAATACTGTTAAAAGTGCTATCTTTGCACACTTAAAAATAAGCAAAATGAATCTTCAAGACACTTTATCGAAATACGTAAAACAGGCTGTTAAAGATATTTTTAATGCTGAATTGGAAACTGTAGAATTTCAGGCAACACGCAAGGAATTTGCAGGAGATATAACAGTTGTGGTATTTCCTATGTTGCGTGTAGTAAAAGGAAATCCTGTTCAAATTGGAGAACATATTGGAGCGTATTTGGTAGAGCATGTTGAAGAGGTGAAAGGCTATAATGTTGTAAAGGGCTTTTTGAATGTTGAAATTGATGATGCATATTATTTAAACTTCTTTACCTCTATTTCAGGGAATGCCGGATACGGTTTTGTAACTCCGGAACCTAAGGACAAGGCTATTATGGTGGAGTATTCTTCGCCTAACACCAACAAGCCTCTGCATTTGGGACATATTAGAAATAATTTGTTAGGATATAGTGTTGCTGAAATATTGAAGGCTTCAGGTAAAAAGGTCTACAAAACACAAATTATCAACGATCGTGGAATCCATATTTGTAAAAGTATGTTGGCTTGGAAACGATATGGTAATGGGGAAACCCCTGAAAGCACAGGTTTGAAAGGTGATAAATTGGTAGGGAACTATTATGTAAAGTTTGATCAGGAATATAAAAATGAAATCCAAGGGTTAATAACTCGAGGTCTATCGGAAGAAGAAGCCAAAAAACAGGCGCCTATTTTATTGGAAGCTCAGGATATGTTGCGTCAATGGGAAGCAGGAGATAAAGAAGTTGTCGAACTGTGGACTAAAATGAATGGTTGGGTATATGAAGGTTTTGATATCACTTATAAAAATTTAGGTGTTGATTTTGACCACTTGTATTATGAAAGCCAAACCTACTTATTAGGGAAGGAATTTGTAACCGAAGGGTTAAAATCTGGAGTGTTTTATAAGAAGGAGGACGGTTCTGTGTGGTGTAACCTAACCGAAGATGGTTTGGATGAAAAGTTAGTGCTTAGAGCTGATGGTACTGCAGTTTACATGACTCAGGATATTGGTACTGCTATTCAGCGAATCAAGGACCATCCGGATGTTGGAGGGATGGTGTATACAGTAGGTAACGAACAGGATTATCATTTCCAAGTGTTGTTTTTGATTCTAAAAAAACTAGGATTCGACTGGGCCAAAAATTTGTACCACTTGAGTTACGGAATGGTGGATTTACCTTCTGGAAAAATGAAAAGTAGAGAAGGAACTGTAGTGGATGCCGATGATTTGGTAGATGAAATGGCCGCTACAGCCAAAGAAATTTCGGATGAATTAGGGAAATTGGATGGGTATACCGAAGAAGAAAAAATAGAGCTTTACAAAACCATTGGTTTGGGAGCTTTGAAGTATTACATCTTAAAGGTTGATCCTAAAAAACGAATTTTGTTTGATCCAAAGGAATCTATCGATTTCCAAGGGAATACTGGACCTTTCATTCAATACACCTATGCCAGAATTCAATCCATCCTAAGAAAGGCTGGGAATGCATTGGGAGGAACTTATGGAAACATCTCATTACATGACAAGGAAAAAGAGCTGTTAAAGCAATTACAGTTATTTCCTGAGGTTGTGCAAAACGCAGCTAACAATCATAGTCCTGCATTAATTGCCAATTATACGTACGATTTGGTGAAGGAGTTCAACTCATTCTACCAAAATGTATCTATCCTAGGAGCCGATAATGACAATGACAAAAACTTTAGAGTTCAGTTGTCCAAAATGGTTGGGGTAGTGGTTAAAAACGCCTTTAGTCTTTTAGGGATCAACGTACCAGAGCGCATGTAGGTTTCAACTTAAAGTTGGTTTTAAATTTTAAAAAATCACTCTAAAGCTTACATTGGGGGTAATTCCAAGGGAACTGATTTCTTCGGTAGAAACTGTGTATTCATTTAAGGTGTATTTTGAAAAAATGCATATAAAAAAATATTTAAAAGGGGTTGCTCGCCATAGTAGCCCTTTTTTCTTTTAGAATTAAGATGATTACTTCCTTAATATATTACAAATTGTTAACTTTGCACTTCTTAAAATTTCAGGAATAATATGTTTAATAATTTAAGTGAAAAGTTAGATAAAGCCTTACACGTTCTTAAGGGACATGGAAGTATTACAGAAGTCAATGTAGCGGAAACTCTTAAAGAGGTGAGAAGGGCTTTGTTGGATGCCGATGTTAACTTTAAGATAGCCAAAGAATTTACCAATCGTGTAAAAGAAAAAGCACTTGGCCAAGATGTATTAACGTCTTTACAACCAGGGCAATTAATGGTGAAATTGGTCAAGGATGAATTGACCGAGTTAATGGGAGGTGATGCCGAAGGAATCAACCTTTCTGGAAACCCAAGCGTTATTTTGATGTCCGGTTTACAGGGATCTGGTAAAACTACCTTTTCAGGAAAATTAGCAAATTACCTAAAAAACAAGAAAACTAAGCGTCCGTTATTGGTTGCCTGTGACGTTTACCGTCCAGCGGCGATTGATCAGTTGCACGTAGTAGGGGAGCAGATTAATGTTGAGGTTTATAGCGACAAGGGAAATCCTGATCCGGTTGCTATTGCTCAAGCCGGTATTGCTCATGCAAAAGCCAACGGATTTAATGTGGTAATTATCGATACCGCGGGTCGTTTGGCAGTAGATGAGGCCATGATGACCGAAATCTCAAACATCCATAATGCTATACAACCACAAGAAACATTGTTTGTGGTAGATTCCATGACTGGTCAAGATGCGGTTAACACGGCTAAAGCCTTTAACGATGTATTGAACTTTGATGGGGTTATCCTTACCAAATTAGACGGGGATACTCGTGGGGGAGCTGCCATTTCTATTAAGTCTGTAGTAAATAAACCAATCAAGTTTATTGGTACAGGTGAGAAAATGGAAGCGATAGACGTGTTCTATCCTTCACGTATGGCCGACCGTATTTTGGGGATGGGGGACGTTGTGTCCTTGGTTGAGCGTGCGCAAGAGCAGTTTGATGAGCAGGAAGCACGTAAACTTCAAAAGAAAATTGCAAAGAACCAGTTTGGGTTTGATGATTTCTTGAAGCAGATTCAACAAATCAAGAAGATGGGTAATATGAAGGACCTTATTGGGATGATTCCTGGTGCTGGTAAAATGATGAAGGATATAGATATCGATGATGATGCCTTTAAAGGAATTGAAGCGATCATTCACTCTATGACTCCAGAAGAGCGTTCTAACCCTTCAATTATCAATGCCAGTCGTAAAAAACGTATAGGTAAAGGTTCTGGAACATCGGTTCAGGAGGTTAACCAATTGCTGAAGCAGTTTAACCAAATGAGCAAAATGATGAAGATGATGCAAGGTGGCGGCGGTAAACGCATGATGCAGGCCATGAAGAATATGAGATAAAATATCAACTTATAAAGGTTGTCTCCCTGGACGCAGGCGGGTGAGATTTTAATGATAAGTTTTTGGTCTATTCTGCGAGTGACCAACCAAAACGGAAGAAATGACAATTTTAGACGGTAAGAAAATCAGCAATGATATTAAAGATGAGATAGCGGTCGATGTTCAGGGCATGATTGCGAATGGTGAGAAAGTGCCGCATTTAGCTGCGATTTTAGTAGGGACCGATGGTGCGAGTATGACTTACGTGAATGCTAAAGTTAAAGCTTGTGAGAAAATCGGGTTTAATTCAACTTTGATAGATTTGCCAGAAGAAACTACCGAGGCCGTTTTATTGGAAAAAATCCACGAATTAAACACAAATGATGATATCGACGGATTTATCGTTCAGTTGCCTTTGCCGAAGCATATCGATGAGCAAAAAGTATTGATGGCAATCGATCCTGATAAAGATGTTGATGGATTCCACCCAACAAACGTGGGTAGAATGGCTTTGGATTTGCCAACCTTTTTACCGGCGACTCCATTTGGAATTATGGAATTGTTGGAGCGTTATAATATTGAAACCTCAGGAAAAAATGTGGTGGTAATGGGACGCAGCCATATTGTTGGTCGCCCCATGAGTATCTTAATGAGCCAAAAGCGTAAGGCTGGTGATGCTACCGTTACTGTGGTACATAGTCGTACTAAAAACTTGGCAGACATTACTCGTAGTGCCGATATTATCGTAGCCGCTATTGGTATTTCAGAATACCTAACAGGTGATATGGTTAAAGATGGGGTGGTAATTATCGATGTTGGTATTACACGTGTGCCAGATGAGACTAAAAAGGCAGGTTACCGTTTAGCTGGTGATGTGGATTTTGCAAGTGTAAGTCCTAAGGCTAGTTATATTACCCCTGTTCCAGGTGGTGTAGGGCCTATGACAATTGCTATGTTGCTTAAAAATACCTTATTGGCAAGAGAAAGACATCAAGCAGCAAAATAGAAGTTTTGCTAATACATAATAAAAAAGGAGCTCATTGAGCTCCTTTTTTATTATAAATATCTAAGGGTTTTTACGTCTTGTTGGTGGTTTTGGGGTATAGCTTTTGGTTGAGCCTTGTAATAGTTTTTCAAGTCCGTTCATTTCCTCTTTGGTAAGTTCACGGTATGCTCCAAGAGGTACATCAAGATTGATATTCATGATTCTTACACGCTTTAAGGTTTGTACTTCGTAACCCAAATACTCACACATGCGACGTATTTGTCGGTTAAGCCCTTGGGTTAATACAATCTTGAATTCATACTTGCTTAACTTTTCAACTTTACATTTTCTGGTAACTTGATCTAGAATAGGAACACCCTTAGACATACGCTCGATAAACGTTTGCGAAATAGGTTTGTCAACAGTTACAATATATTCCTTTTCGTGGTTGTTGCTAGCTCTAAGAATTTTATTGACGATGTCCCCATCATCGGTCAATAGGATCAATCCTTCACTGGGTTTATCCAATCTTCCAATGGGGAAAATACGTTTAGGGTAATTTATAAAGTCAATGATATTGTCTTTTTCAACTCGGGTATCTGTAGTACAAACAATACCTACGGGTTTGTTGAAAGCAAGGTATACAAAACTTTCTTTGGTGTTGGTGACTAATTTTCCATCCACATGAACCTCGTCGCTAGGGGCTACTTTTGTGCCCATTTCAGGAACTTTTCCGTTAATGGTCACACGTCCAGCATCAATAAGTTTATCGGCTTCTCTTCTTGAGCAATAACCAACTTCACTGAGGTATTTATTTAATCGTTTCAATTGATCTTCCATGGCGCAAAGATAGTGTTTAACCCTCTAAAAAAGAATGAATATGATTGCTTACCGTAGCATTGTTGAGTGAATGACCAAAACCATTGGTGGTGATCAATTTACTGTTGTGGTAGGCATTTTTAAGTAGAAGGGCATCTTGATAAGGAATGATTTTATCCAATTCATCATGGATAATCAGTGTTTTTGGTGTGATATTAGAGATGAATTTGGAAGTTGAAAACTCTTTAGGAGTAACGCCAAATCTGTCTCGAATAATGGAATTGAGTTGATTGGACACTCTTCTGTTGTATCCTAACATTTCTACATAACGATTCAATATTCCAGAAAACTCAGAAGGAGCTCCCAACAAAATCATTTTTTGGATTGAGGAGATCTGATGGGTGTGTTGAAAATAAACCGAAGCCATGCCACCAACCGAATGCCCAATAATAATGCTTGGGCTATATTTTTTAGCAACCACATTTATGAATTCAGCATAGAGAAGGGCGTTAAAGCGCTTGCTTCCTGAATTTCCATGTGCCGGAGCATCTAAAGCTACAATGTTGTAATCCTTTGTTTTTAGTTCATGGATGAGGTTTTTCCAGCGTGCCGAATTGCTTTCCCAACCATGAACCAATAAAACGGTTTCTTTCTTCCCAAGCCAACGATAGGTCATTATGGGAATGTTGTTGTATTGTAATTCTTCCTTGAAAGCCGTGTTTAAAAAATCCGATTGTTCTTCATTAGGCCTGCCCTTTAAAGGAGTTGAAAATATGCTTAAGGCCTTTTCAGCAGCAAAAGATTTCGAGATGAAACTTGAGGTGTTCACACTTAGTCCCACAAGTTTAACCAAAGTATTTTTCATTATGATTCTCTATTGACCAAGTCCATTGAAAACGCGGGTTTGCAAATAGCAAGGTATTCGCAAGGTTCTGTAAATGGATTGGAGTATTGTATTCTAGTATGCTTGTTTATTTTAATAGATTGACCTTCTTTTAGCACAATGGTTTCTCCTTCAATAATGAATTGCTTTTGACCTTTTATAATGAAAGTATATTCATCAAATTCCGGTGTTTGGAAAGGTTCGCTCCAGCCGGGAGGTGCAACCATATGGGCAATGCTTAATTGGGTGTCGCCATTGGTGGCCACTCCAAAATGTTCCTTAATTACTTTTCCATCATCGGTGGGAACAACAAAAGGATTGTCTTGGACGGTATAATTTTTCATCGACTTTATTTTAATGGTTTTCTCTTAATCATGCCTCCTTTAATGTCCTTGACAACTCCCATAATGATGAAAGCGTTTTTGTCTATCTTATCAGTTTCGGTGTGTAATTTAGCCAATTCCAACCGAGTCACCACAGTATAGATAATGTCTTTTTCGTAGCTCTTTCCGTGTTGGCCATAACCGCCTTTTCCAGCGTAAATGGTACAAGCACGACGTAGTTTTTCAATAAGCATGATTCGTATTTCTTCATGTTTTTCAGAAATAATGGTCACACCAACATATTCTTCCACACCATCAACAACAAAATCAACAGTCTTGGCAGCGGCAAGATAGGTGAGGATGGCGTAGAGTGCCGTTTCTATTGAAAGAATATAGGCGCCAAATGAAAAGATAATAATGTTAGTTACCAATAGGACGTCACCAACAGTCATGGAGAGCTTTCGGCTTAAATAGATGGCCAAAACTTCGGTGCCGTCAATAACGCTACCACCACGCATGGCCATTCCAATTCCCAACCCTAGGAAAAAGCCTCCAAAAACAGCAATGAGCAGTTTGTCATCGGTAATAGTGGGATACTCCACAAAATGTACCACAAAGGCCAAAAAGGCTATTGCGCTAATACTTTTTAAAGCAAATTTAAGGTTGAAGGTGAGCGCGGCCAAAATCAAAAAGGGGACATTGACCAAGACAAGAAGAAAGCCCAGTTCAATGTGGGTGATATTTTCCAATAACAGGGAAATTCCAGTAGCACCTCCATCGATAAAGCGATTGGGCAATAAAAACCCTTTTAATCCAAATCCAGCCGAAAACACACCAAGGACAATAAAAAAATAGGACCTGATGGCATGTGACAATTCTACCCGTAAGGATGTTACCATTGGCTCAATTTGCTTTTTGGAAACAGGTTTGTGGTCTGATTCCAAGCGTTTGCGCGCAATGTCGGCGAGTAGTTTTGAAAAAAAAGGGTTCATTGCTTTATTTCATATCTAGTTCCAGTGTACGAAAAAGTACTTCACTTTGGCACTGTCTGGAATTTGTGATTTTTCAATCTTCAAATTCATGTCAAACCTTAAGTTGGCAGGCAATTCTTTTTTGTCAATCGTAAATGAGGCGTTGATTTCATCAACAAATACTACAACAGTGTTGATAAGGTTATTGATTCTGGTAATTTTATACGAATCTTGAATTTCCTTAAATGTACTTACCGTAGAAATATTTTTTCCGGTCTTGAAACGTGGATCCATAATCTGTACACTTTCTATGGTGGCGGTAGAATCCAATGCTTGAGTTGGAGTCAATACCAATAACTTGTCTCCGGTTTTTGTGAAAATTTCTATATCGCTGCCTCCGCTCATATATTCATCACCTGTAATTGGTTGGGCAATGGAATCCTGGGCAAAAATCATTTTGAGATCTTTAACTTTTGTAGAATCGGTAAGCAATCCTACATGCTGCTTTTCAATGGCAAAAGGATCTTGTTCCTTTTTACAGCTTACCGCTAAAATTGATAGAATACTGAGGCTTAAAATAGATTTGTACATTTCTTTAAAAATGGTTTGTAATTAATATTAGGTTAAAGGTTTATTTTAAAACTTTGTTAAGTATACCAAAGACACCACGGATAAATGAGGGACTGGTCACTACTTTAATTAAGGGATCTAAAGAGTTGTCGCGCTTGGTAGAAGCTGTTTGCTTTCTTTGAGCTTTCTCTATGGTTTTTTGCTCCTGTTGGGCTTTTTCTTGAGTTTCTTTTGCTTGGGCTACTTCAATTTTCTTGTTCAGTAGTTCGTAGGCACTTTCTCTGTCAACAGTCTCATTATATTTTTTGACCAAATTAGATTTGGAAAGTAATTCACTTAATTCTGTTTCGGTTAGAATGTCCATTCGGCTCATGGGAGCACGCATCATGGTTGCTACTAAAGGCGTTGGTCTTCCTTTTTCATCCAATGCAGAAACTAAAGCTTCTCCTGTTCCCAATGAAGTCAGGACTTCCGTTGTATCGTAATAGTCTGTTTCAGGATAGTTTTCAGCGGTAAGCTTAATGGCTTTTCGGTCTTTGGCGGTAAAGGCTCTTAAGGCATGCTGGATCTTAAGTCCCAATTGTCCCAAAACAGATTCTGGCACATCGGTAGGATCTTGCGTTACAAAATAAATCCCGACACCTTTACTTCTGATAAGTTTTATGATACTCTCTATTTGGTTGAGCAAGGCTTTGGAAGCTTCATCAAAAATAAGATGGGCCTCATCGATAAATAGTACCAGCTCTGGTCTTTCGCCATCACCTTGTTCTGGAAATGTAGAATAGATTTCAGCCAAAAGACTTAGCATAAAGGTTGAAAACAGTTTAGGTCGGTCTTGAATGTCTGTAAGGCGAATGATATTAATGTACCCTCTGCCTTCTTCGTTTACACGTAACAAATCTTGCGGATCAAACGAGCGTTCACCAAAAAACAAATCGCCTCCTTGTTGTTCCAGTTCCACAATTTTTCTCAAAATGGCTCCAGTGGAAGAGGTTGAAATACGTCCGTAGGCAGCTTCAAATTCTTCTTTGCCCTCATCGGTAGCATATTGAAGAATCTTTTTGAAATCCTTCAAGTCCAAAAGCGGCAATTGGTGGTCGTCACAGTATTTAAAGATAACGGCGATTATCCCTGCTTGGGTTTCGGAAACATCCAATATTCTGGAAATTAACACAGGGCCAAATTCACTCACTGTGGCTCTTAGCCGAACGCCATCTTGTTCCGAAAGGGTGAGGACTTCAACCGGGAAGGCTTTACTTTCAAAAGGAAGGCCAATGAGTTCGTGGCGTTCTTCAATTTTTGGATGACCAGGACTTGGTTTGGCTAAACCACTAAGGTCACCTTTGATGTCCATAAGCAATACAGGAATTCCTTTTTCAGATAAATTTTCGGCCAACACCTGCAGGGTCTTGGTTTTTCCTGTTCCCGTGGCACCAGCAATAAGGCCGTGACGGTTCATGGTTTTTAAAGGTATATTTACAAAGGCTTTGGGCAATGTTTTCCCGTCCAACATAGCTGAACCTACTGTGATAAAGTCTCCTTTAAATGTGTTTCCTTCTTGAATGATATTGAGAAAGTCTTCCGTTTTGCCCATAGTCCCAAAATTTTTATAAAAGTACTAATCTTGCAGCAATACGCTGGAAAATCTTTTCAATATTTTAACAAGAAACTTCTACTAGTAACCTATCTTTGCACTCTATGAAACAAGATGTACAGACCTTGGTAGACAAGGGACTAATGTTGCCTTTGATGGAGGAATTTTACACCATTCAAGGAGAAGGATTTTATAAAGGAACAGCGGCCTACTTTATTCGTGTAGGTGGTTGTGATGTTGGATGCCATTGGTGTGATGTGAAGGAAAGTTGGAATGCCGAAATCCATCCGCCTACCGAAACCTCCAAGATTGTAGAAAACGCTGCAAAATATAGCGATACCATTGTGGTTACTGGTGGTGAGCCATTGACTTGGGATATGACGGAGTTGACACGACAGTTGAAGGAGAAGGGATTGAAAGTTCATATTGAAACGTCTGGGGCTTATGAGTTGAGCGGTACTTGGGACTGGATTTGTCTATCACCAAAAAAAATGAAGCTTCCAACACAAAAAGTGTATGAGAATGCCAATGAGCTTAAGGTGATTGTCTATAATATGGATGATTTCCGTTTTGCTGAAGAGCAGGCGGCTCAAGTGAACAAAGACTGTATTTTGTACTTACAGCCAGAATGGAGCAAACGCGAAAAGATGATTCCGGAAATTGTGGATTATGTCATGAAAAATCCAAAGTGGAAAGTGTCTTTGCAAACGCATAAGTACCTAAATATACCCTAATAAAAAAGGCCTTGAATTTTCAAGGCCTTTTTGTTGTGCTATGTAAAAGAATTTATTTCACTTCAATTGGGATGGCTACTCTAAGGGTATCCCATCCTAAATACATGGTGGCATCTTTATCAAAAGTAATTGAAAATGCTTCCAAAGCTTTTTTGTCTTCACTTACCGGAACGGTAACTCTCGCGACATCTTGTGCTTCGTCATAGGAATAAGCTCCCCAAACATTGGTAGCGGAATTCAAAATAATTGTCCATTGCTTTTCACCTGGAATTGTAAAAAATGAATACGTTCCTGCTTTTACAGGTTTTCCAGCAAAAACAACGTCTTTAGAGAACGTGATTTCAGTAGCTTCATTGGCTCCTGTACGCCAAACTTTGCCTTCTGGAGTCAATTTGCTTAGTGGGCGTCCCTTCAATTGAGGGCGGCTGTATATTACTTTAATGCTCTTGTTGCTTTCTTTGTGGCTAGTAGGATATGCAGCTGCATCCATTGGACTTTTGTCTAAATCGCTGAATTCTTGGGCATTTATACCTTGCGACAAAAACATGGTGAATGCCAGTAAAAGTGTTGTGATGATTCTATTTTTCATAAAAATGTTTTTTTTGACTGTTTAAAGATAGAAGAATTTGTAAAAATAGTTTCCGAAAAATCATACATTTTAAATTGACAATTGAAATGTGAATGGCTTAAAACCTTTGTTTTTAAATAACGAATTTTATTTAAAAATATTTTAAAAGTTACAAATTGAAAGCATAATGTGTTATTATGTTTTTATTATGATATGTAAAATACATCTTTGACATGTAATTAAAACTTGATTAATATGTGTGGAATTGTATGTGCATTCGATTTAAAACAGAAAGCAGAAGATTTAAGGCCCCAAGTATTGGAGATGTCTAAAAAGATCCGTCATCGCGGACCGGATTGGAATGGGATCTTTAATAATGAAAAGGCAATTTTGGCGCATGAACGTTTGGCTATTGTAGATCCCACCTCAGGGAAACAGCCGCTGTTGAGTGATGACGGTAAGTTGGTGTTGGCGGCCAACGGCGAAATTTATAACCATAGAACTTTACGTAAGGAGTTCACAGGGACTTATGAGTTTAAAACAGAAAGTGATTGCGAAGTTATCTTGGCGCTTTATAAAGAGCGGGGAGTTGATTTTGTAGATGAGCTCAACGGTATTTTTGCCTTTGCTATTTATGATGTAGATAAGGATGAATATTTTGTGGCTCGTGACCATATGGGAATCATTCCTTTATATATAGGATGGGATGCCAATGGAACTTTTTATGTGGCTTCCGAATTGAAAGCGCTGGAAGGTATTTGTACTAAAATTGAATTGTTTCCTCCGGGGCATTATTTATATAGTAAGGATGGCGAATTTGTGCAGTGGTACAAAAGAGATTGGACCGATTATGAAGCTGTAAAGGATAATGAAACGAGTATTGAAAAAATCAAGGAAGCTTTGGAAGCAGCCGTACACAGACAATTGATGAGCGATGTGCCTTACGGGGTACTGTTGTCTGGGGGCTTGGATTCTTCGGTAACATCGGCCATTGCTAAAAAATATGCTCAAAAACGTATTGAAAGCGATGATGTGTCCGATGCTTGGTGGCCGCAATTACACTCCTTTTCTGTAGGATTGGAAGGCTCACCGGATTTGGCTGCGGCTAGAAAGGTAGCAGATCACATAGGTACGGTGCACCACGAAATAAAGTTCACCATTCAGGAAGGCTTGGATGCTATTAGAGATGTTATCTACAACTTGGAAACTTATGATATCACTACCATTAGGGCAAGTACGCCAATGTATCTAATGGCTAGAGTGATCAAGTCTATGGGAATTAAAATGGTATTGTCAGGAGAAGGTGCCGATGAGCTTTTTGGAGGTTATTTGTACTTCCATAAAGCGCCAAATGCGCAAGAATTCCATGAAGAAACTGTGAGAAAGTTGAGCAAACTTCATATGTATGATTGCTTAAGAGCTAACAAAAGTTTGGCTGCTTGGGGAATTGAAGGGCGAGTACCGTTTTTGGACAAGGAATTTATGGATGTGGCCATGAGCATCAATCCGCAGGATAAAATGATCAACGGAGAGCGTATGGAGAAATGGGTCGTGCGTAAGGCTTTTGAAAGTTATTTGCCAGAAAGCGTTGCTTGGAGACAGAAAGAGCAATTTAGTGACGGTGTAGGGTATAGTTGGATTGATACCTTGAAGGAATTGGTAAGCGAAGCCGTTACCGATGAGCAACTGGCTAATGCTAAGTATAAGTTCCCTATACAAACCCCTACCAATAAAGAAGAGTTTTATTACCGTTCCATATTTGCAGAGCATTTCCCTAGTGATGCGGCAGCTTTATCAGTGCCACAAGAAGCTAGTGTGGCCTGTAGTACCAAAGTTGCTTTGGAGTGGGATGAAGCCTTTAAAAACATGAACGATCCATCGGGTAGGGCTGTTGCAAATGTACATGCCGAGGCCTATTAAGGTCTAAATTAGATTTCGTAGTTTTGTTTGTGAAACCTAAAATGTCGCCTCTGCGGGATTTTAGGTTTTTTTGCTTTTTGCCGATAAACTAAAAATGACAAAAATCTATTTTAAGGCCTTTTTTAGCCTTTTTAAGACGGTTTTGAGTAATTAACAATTGTTGATAATTTTGAGTCAAACTCTCTAAAAAGCTTTTTAATGGTGTCTTAAATTCTTATCTTTGTGAGTACACTAAAAGATGCCGTACAGGGCATTTTTTTATGGGTTATTGTAAAAATACTTGCTGATTTTTTATGTGAATGATTAATGTAGTTTTTAATTATTTGAAAATCAGTTTATTGTAAAATTTTAAAAGAAAAAATAACATATTAATATATGAAGGAAGAATTCAACAAGCACAATTATTCGGCGGATAGTATCCAGGCGCTTGAAGGGATGGAGCACGTACGTATGCGTCCATCCATGTATATTGGTGATGTAGGAGTACGAGGGTTACACCACTTGGTTTATGAGGTGGTTGATAACTCAATCGACGAGGCTCTTGCAGGTCACTGTAACAACATTACGGTTATTATCAATGAAGATAATTCCATTACTTGTGAGGACGACGGACGTGGTATTCCGGTAGACCTTCACAAGAAAGAAGGAATTTCTGCTTTAGAAGTTGTAATGACCAAAATTGGTGCTGGGGGTAAATTCGATAAAGATTCCTATAAAGTATCAGGAGGTTTGCACGGGGTAGGTGTGAGTTGTGTGAATGCGTTGTCTGAGCATTTAAAAGCCACCGTTTACAGAGACGGTAAAATCTGGGAGCAGGAGTATGAAAGAGGAAAATCTCTGTATCCTGTAAAGACTGTTGGTGAAACTGAGCGCAGAGGTACTACGGTAACTTTTAAGCCAGATCCAACAATTTTCCAACAAACCTTAGAGTATAGCTATGATACCTTGGCAAGTAGAATGCGTGAGTTGGCTTACTTGAATAAGGGAATTACCATTCACTTGTTGGATAAGAGAAACAAAGACGAAAAAGGTGAATATATAGGTGAAACTTTCTATTCTGAAAATGGATTGAAGGAATTCATTACCTATTTGGATGGAAACCGTGAACCATTAATGAAGGATGCCATTGCCTTTGAAGGTGAGAAAAATGGTGTGCCAGTTGAGGTAGCCATGATTTATAACACCTCATATGCAGAAAACCTACATTCATATGTAAACAATATCAACACCCACGAAGGGGGAACGCACTTATCTGGTTTTAGAAGAGGATTGACCCATACCTTGAAAAAGTATGCCGATGAATCTGGAATGCTGGACAAGTTGAAATTTGATATTGCTGGAGATGACTTCCGTGAAGGTTTAACGGCAATTATTTCGGTGAAGGTAGCGGAGCCTCAATTTGAGGGACAAACCAAGACCAAATTAGGAAACCGAGAAGTGTCTGCTAGTGTGAGCCAGGCGGTTTCAGAGATGTTGACTGACTATTTGGAAGAGCACCCAGAAGATGCCAAATTAATTGTTGAAAAAGTAATCCTTGCAGCCCAAGCACGTCATGCCGCTCAAAAAGCGCGTGAAATGGTGCAACGTAAAACGGTTATGAGCATTGGAGGGCTTCCTGGGAAACTGAGTGACTGTTCAGAGCAGGATCCAACAAAATGTGAGGTATTCCTTGTTGAGGGGGATTCGGCAGGTGGAACTGCCAAACAAGGTCGTGATAGAGCGTTTCAAGCTATTTTGCCTTTGAGAGGTAAAATCTTGAACGTGGAAAAGGCAATGACCCACAAGGTATTTGAAAACGAAGAAATCAAGAATATCTTTACCGCTCTTGGGGTGACTATTGGAACCGAGGAAGACAGTAAAGCCTTGAACCTTTCAAAGTTGAGATATCATAAAATTGTGATCATGTGTGATGCCGATATTGATGGTAGCCACATTGCAACCTTGATTTTGACCTTCTTCTTCAGATATATGAAAGAGTTGATTGAAAACGGACATATTTATATCGCAACGCCGCCACTTTACTTGGTGAAAAAAGGAAACAAAAAGCAGTATGCGTGGAACGATAAGGAGCGTGATGCTATTGCCGAAGAGTATGGTGGAAGTGTAAACGTACAACGTTACAAAGGTCTTGGAGAGATGAACGCCGATCAGCTTTGGGAAACAACCATGAATCCTGAGTTTAGAACTTTGCGTCAAGTGAATATTGACAACGGAAGTGAGGCAGACCGTATTTTCTCAATGTTGATGGGAGATGAGGTGCCGCCACGTAGAGAGTTCATTGAAAAGAACGCTATTTACGCAAATATTGACGCGTAATTGCAAATAGAAATAGATTAAAAAAGAGTGCTGAAAAGCACTCTTTTTTTGTTTATAAAAACTCTTCCCTAATAGGAGAAAAACTATCTATTAATCTCACATGTTCTGTGAGCGTCTGTATAGAGTGTTTCAGGTTGGAAGCTACTTTAAAACTGTCGCCAGCATGCAAGGTGTGTTGTCGGTCTTCAATAAAAAACAGTAAAGAGCCAGTTACTACATAAGTGATTTGTTCGTGTGGGTGATGGTGAAAAGGATCTGGCACTTCCATAGGGCCATTATGAAAATCGATGATGGTTACCATCAGGTCGTTTAGGTGGATCACTTTTCGTTGGATATCGGGATTGGAATTCACGGGTTGAAACCCATCGTCTGCTTTGATAACTTCCATTTTGTATTGTGATTTCTTATTGAGAATGAACCAATAAAAGTACGGGATTTTTTTGTGTTTTCTAGTTGAATTTCTTGAAAGTTGAGGTTGGTAGACAAGGTTTTTTACGTTTTGAAAACGGGCTTAAAATTGTTGCAAATATCCTTGTTATTTTATCTCTTTAGGCTTCATTAACCGTATAAAAATTCGTATTTTTGGCAGACTTAAAATCAACAAATACTAAAAATTTTTTTATATGAAAGTAACAGTAGTTGGAGCTGGTGCGGTTGGTGCCAGTTGCGCGGAATATATTGCAATTAAGGATTTTGCAAGTGAGGTGGTTTTGTTGGATATCAAAGAAGGTTTTGCCGAAGGTAAAGCTATGGATTTGATGCAAACAGCTTCTTTAAACGGATTTGATACCAAAATCACAGGGGTAACCAACGATTACACCAAAACTGCAGGTAGTGATATCTGTGTAATCACTTCAGGAATTCCTCGTAAGCCTGGAATGACTCGTGAGGAATTGATTGGAATCAATGCTGGAATTGTGAAAACAGTGTCTGAAAACTTGATTGCAAATTCTCCAAACACAATCATCATTGTGGTGAGTAACCCAATGGATACTATGACCTACTTGGTACACAAAACATCTGGACTTCCTAAAAACCGTATCATAGGTATGGGAGGAGCTTTGGATTCAGCACGTTTCAAGTACAGATTGGCAGAGGCTTTAGAAGCGCCTATCAGTGATGTAGACGGAATGGTTATTGGTGGACACAGCGATACAGGTATGGTGCCGTTAACTGCCCATGCAACCAGAAACAGTATTAAAGTAACTGAGTTCTTATCTGAGGAAAGATTGGAGCAAGTTAAGGAAGATACTAAAGTTGGTGGAGCTACTTTAACTAAATTGTTAGGTACTTCAGCTTGGTATGCACCAGGAGCAGCAGTAAGCGCTTTGGTACAGGCTATTGCTTGTGACCAAAAGAAAATGTTCCCATGTTCTGCATTGTTGGAAGGTGAGTTCGGTTTATCTGACTTGTGTATCGGGGTACCAGTAATTTTAGGTAGAAACGGTATTGAAAGCATCGTAGAAATTGAATTGAGTGATGCTGAAAAAGCACATATGGCTGCTAGTGCAGAAGGTGTTACAAAGACCAACGGTTTGTTGGACGTATAATCACCAAACATTAAAAGATTGAAAAGGTTGCCTAATGGCAACCTTTTTTTGTAAGAAGCTATTTATAAGTAGGTTTTAAATCTGATATAGTACCTTAATTTATGCGGGATTCGGCGAGTTCAATCTTGAAATTTTTATATATTTGGCGCATGAATTCAAGATGGTACATTAGTACTTTAATAATTATCCTTTCACTCTTAGGGGGAATTGCAACAAAACAGCACAATCCTGTTCCAAATCAGGAAATCGTGTTGCAGTTTTCTAATGGGGATGTATCATCAGTTGAAGCCAAAAAGGCCATTGTCGAGCTAACCGAACAACTGCAACAAGTAGGGGTTGAACATATCAAGGTTAGTGAACTTCAAGACGGACAGTTAAAAATTACCTATTACAGCGATACAGATGTTGCCAGTATCAAAAAATTATTGGCAGACGATGATTTGTTGGAGTTAGGGTATACTGGAGTTGAGCATAAAGGGCAATTTCCAAAAGTTCCTGTTAAAGATCCTTCGGTTAAGTATGATCTAGATGTTTACGAAATCCACAAGGGAGATCATTCCGCTTTTGATTTAGGCGGAAAGATGGCTGTGGAATTGAAAGCAGACCACGATCGTTCTTTCATGGCCCACGAATCCTTATCTGTGGAGGTGTTCAGTATTGAAACGGTTTCAACAGACATTAAGGTAGCTTATAAATTCTACAAAAATATTGCACTTGCAATAGACAATATCTCCAAAAAAATCCCAGAAGTAAGGGCAGGCCCCTGCTTCAACGGGAGGTTAGGATAAATTCTTCCCACAAATTATCACAAAAGAAGCTTTCAATGACAATAAAAGGTACAATGGAAGCCTCAAAAACACAGTTCGCTTTATGGTGTAATTCCATAAACGGCTAACCACTTACAAAATCATTTAGAATAATTGTCAAATCAAGGGTAAATTCTATATTTGCCCGATTAAAAAATTGACCAATAAATAATTAAAAATGCAAAACAAAGGATTAGTAAAATTGTTTGCACTATTGTTTGGACTGGTAAGTATCTATCAATTATCATTTACCTTTAAATCCAATCAAATAGACGCAGCTGCAGAAGAAGCAGCATTTAGTAAATACGATACTCCCGAAGAAATCAATGCTGAGGAGATTCGTTATTTGGATTCACTTCAAACCTATAAAGTTGAGGTGGACGGAAAAAGACAAGGTATCAAAGTATTTGACATAGGTATTGCAGATTATACCTATAATGAGGTAAAAGACAAGGCTATGAACCTTGGTTTGGACCTTAAAGGAGGTATCAACGTAATCTTGGAGATTTCGGTTAAAGATATCTTGGAAGGATTGGCTAACCACACTACAGATCCAGTATTCAACAAAGCATTATCTGATGCTGAGGAAATCCAAAAAGATGCTCAAGAGCCATATTTGGAGTCTTTCTTTACAGCGTTTGACGCTATTAAAGGAGATACAAAATTGGCGTCTCCAGACATTTTCGCCAACCGTACCTTAAGTGAAGAAATCACTATTGACATGTCTGACGACCAAGTTAAGGATGTTATCAAGAAAAAGGT
The DNA here is from genome assembly GCF_001975575.1 of Mangrovimonas sp. DI 80. Classification (NCBI taxonomy): domain Bacteria; kingdom Pseudomonadati; phylum Bacteroidota; class Flavobacteriia; order Flavobacteriales; family Flavobacteriaceae; genus Mangrovimonas; species Mangrovimonas sp. DI 80. The sequence continues at coordinate 262,109 of NZ_MSDT01000006.1, forward strand.
AGATGAGTCTATCGTATCTGCTTTTGAGGTATTGCGTAAGCGTATCGATAAGTTTGGGGTAACACAACCAAACATCCAACGTTTAGGAAATTCAGGACGTATCCTTGTAGAGCTTCCAGGGGCTAAGGATGTAGAGCGTGTTAAAAAATTATTACAAAGTACAGCTCAGTTAGAGTTTTGGGATGCTTACAGAGGTGACCAATTCTTACCTTTCTTGGCACAAGCCAACGAGGTGTTGAAGCCAATTGTAAATGCTGAGAAGAAAACCGAAACAGAAGTAGCTGAGGTTGCTGAAACTGCAACAGATTCTACAACTACAGAAGAAGGAAACGCTGATTTATTGGATAAATTGGTAGGTGAAACTTCTGCTGATTCTACAGATGTGGAAGCAAATCCAATTTTGGATTTATTGAGAGGTTACGGAGCAGGAGGTGCTTCTGTAGCAACTTTTGAAGCTAAGGACAAAGACTTGATCACGTCTTACTTGAACAATCCAAAAGTAAGAGCTTTATTGCCAGCTGAGCAACGTTATGTGAAATTTGCATGGGGTATCCAACCTAAGGATAGCGACTATGTAGATTTATATGCATTGGTTGGAAACAGAGAAAATGAGCCAGAATTGAGTGGAGCTGTAATTACAGATGCGCGTCAATCTTACAACCAATTAGGGAAGCCTTCCGTAAGCATGCAAATGAACAGTAAAGGTGCTAAGATTTGGGAAGAAATGACTGGTAGAGCTTACCAACAACAAAGCCAAATTGCCATTGTATTGGATGACATCGTATACTCTGCACCTGGTGTAAGTACAGGGCCTATCTCTGGAGGTAACTCTGAAATTTCTGGTGCTTTCACACTAAATGAGGCAGTGGATTTAGCAAACGTATTGAGAGCTGGTAAATTACCTGCGTCTGCCGATATCGTTCAAGCTGATGAGGTTGGACCATCTTTAGGAAAAGAAGCTATCGACTCTGGAATCAAATCATTTATGATTGCCTTGGCTTTAGTATTGGTATGGATGATTCTTTACTATGGTGTTGCGGGTAGCTTTGCGGATATCGCATTGTTGTTCAATATCTTGTTGATTTTTGGGGTGCTTTCAGGATTGGGAGCAGTATTGACACTTCCTGGTTTAGCGGGTATCGTATTGACCATTGGTATGTCGGTGGATGCTAACGTACTTATCTTTGAGCGTGTCAGGGAAGAAATTGCGGCAGGTAAGACACAGCAAGAAGCTATTAAAGACGGTTTCTCAAATGCATTGTCTTCAATTTTAGATGCTAACATTACAACTGGTCTTACGGCAATCATCTTATTTGTATTCGGTACAGGGCCAATCAAAGGATTCGCAACTACCTTATTAATTGGTATCGTAACATCCTTGTTCACTGCAATTTTCATTACAAGAATTTTAGTAGATTGGTATGTAAACAAAGGGAAGTCTTTAGAATTCTCAACTGGATTAACAAAAGGTTTGTTCAAAAACACGAACATCAACTTTATTACCAAAAGAAAAGTTGCTTACATCATTTCAGGAGCCTTATTGGTATTGAGCATCGGGTCCTTAGCTACTAAAGGTTTGGATCAAGGTATCGACTTCGTTGGAGGTAGAACTTACCAAGTGCGTTTTACTGAAGACGTGAAGCCAGAAGAAGTTAAAGCTAACTTGATGGATAAGTTTGGTAGTGCGGAAGTAAAAACTATCGGAAACTCACACCAGTTGAAAATTTCTACTAAATATAAAGTAGACGAAAACTCAGCAGAAGCTGATGAGGAAGTACAAACAATGTTATTTGACGCCTTGAAGCCTTACTTGCCTTCAGGAATGTCTTACCAAGATTTTGCCGATGGTAAAAACGGTATTGGTAAAGTATTGTCAAGTAAAGTAAGTCCAACCATTGCCGATGATATCAAGAAAGAATCTTTCTGGGCAGTATTAGGATCTTTGGTTGTAGTATTCCTATACATCTTGTTGCGTTTCAAGAAATGGCAATTCTCATTGGGTGCTGTTGCGGCGGTATTCCACGATATTATCATTGTATTGGGTGTGTTCTCTATCACGCATTCTTTCATGCCATTCAGCATGGAAATCGATCAAGCTTTCATCGCGGCCATCTTGACGGTAATTGGTTACTCGCTAAACGATACCGTGGTTGTATTTGACCGTATTAGAGAGGTGCTTGCAGAGAAATTAGGATTCAAAGGAGGCGCTAATATCAACTCTGCAATCAACAGTACATTGAGTAGAACCTTGAATACTTCCCTTACTACTTTGGTAGTATTGTTGGCCATGTTTACCTTTGGAGCAGATTCATTAAGAGGTCTATTATTTGCCTTGATCGTTGGGGTAGTTGTAGGTACTTACTCTTCTGTATTCATTGCAACACCTATCATGTATGATTCTTTAAAGGATAAAGGTGAAGCGCCAAAAGAAGACTAATAATTTCTTTATATAATTTGAAAAAGGCTACCGTTTTGGTAGCCTTTTTTATTGGCTAATTATTAACTAAAAATTACGCTGCCTTCTAATTTTTGAATTGATTATTTGACTAATTTTGAATCGAAAAATTAGACGTTACGTTTATGATTATTTTTGACTTTTTGGAGTGTGAGAGCACAACCTACACCTCCTAGAAAACTCCTCTTTGTTTCTCGATGGGGAGAAATATTGGATATTGCCTATGCAGCTTCACTAGAAGGCAATCAAGTAAAAATGTGTATTGAAGATAAGGACTCCCGAGAAATTGGCTTCGGGTTCCTTAAGAAGGTTAGGGATTGGAAAGCTCATATCGATTGGGCCGATCTTATAATTTTTGACTATACCGGCTATGGAAAGGAATGTGAAGACTTGCGAGCCCAAGGTAAATTGGTGTTTGGTGGCACTGAATATACCGATAGGTTGGAACTCGATAGGGATTTTGGCCAAAGCGAATTGAAACGCCACAAGATAAAAACCTTGCCTTATAAGGAATTCTTTAGTTTTCAAGAGGCTATTCAATACATTCAACAGCATCCCAATGCCTATGTAATTAAACCTTGTGGCGAAACTCAGGACATTAAACAATTATTGTTTGTAGGGAGTGATGATGAAGGTTTGGATGTCATTAGGGTTTTGAAAGCCTACGAAAAATCTTGGGGAGATGAATTTGGAACATTTCAATTACAGAAAAAAGTAAAGGGTGTAGAGATTGGGGTTTCTGCCTTTTTCAATGGTACCGATTTTCTAGCGCCAATCAACATTACGTTTGAGCATAAGAAGCTATTTCCAAGGGAGCTTGGTGTGTCAACTGGTGAAATGGGGACAAGCATGTTTTGGGCCGACAAATCTCCAATTTTTGAAGCTACTTTAAGGCATTTTAAAACCAGCCTGGCAAAGCACAAGTTTGTGGGGCATATCGACCTGAATTGTATCGTTAATGGTAAAGGAATCTATCCATTGGAATTCACCTCGCGTTTTGGCTATCCGCAAATCTTGATTCAACGGTCTTCTATTGTTGAGCCTATCGGCGAAATGTTGTATAAAATTGCTTCGGGACAACAGTTTAGGATTTCCGTGAAAAAGGGCTTTCACGTAGGCGCGTTTATCGTAGTGCCTCCATTTCCTTATAATGATAAAAAATCCTTCGAGCTCTTTTCAAAGGACGCTGTGGTGGTGGTTAAAAGGAATGCTAAAGAAGGGGTGCATCCAATGCATTTGAAGAATGTTAATAATGAATGGCTGATTACCGGAAATACGGGGATTGCCGTTTTGGTAACTGGATCTGGACTTACCATGAAAGATGCCCAACGATTAATGTATAACAGGATTCAAAACGTCATCATTAACAATGGATATTACAGAACCGATATTGGTGATCGTTGGTTTGAGGATTCCGATAAATTATGGTCTTGGGGACTGCTATAAGTAATGGAACTATTAGACTACACGGATAAAGCTAATCTTTTTTTTGAAAAACTTCCAGAGGATTGGCAAGAGGCTATTGTGCCGTTTTGGGAAGCTATTAAAGAAACCACAACAATTTATGTGATTAAAAATAACCATCAAATTATGGTGGGAGGGCTTGTGTTCAAGCAATGCCCACCAGATTTGTTGTATTATAAAGAAGACGCTGAAAATTGGTTTTCAAAAGGATATCTATATCTAGGTTTTATTTACACCATAGAAGCCTTTAGGGGGCAGAAATTGGGTTCGGAATGGTTGAGATTGGTAAGGGGAAACTATCCTCAAAATGGCTTTTGGTTAGCTATAGAAGATGAAACTTTGCATAGTTTTTATAGGAAGAATGGCTTTGAAAAAAGTGAATGCATTACAACGCCATATGGTGATACAGAAATCATTTATAGTTGTTCGCCGTTGCTTTTAGAGTCTAGTAAAATCGATTCGATCTCCGGCACTTAAATTCCATTCATCAGAAAGCCCTCCGTTAATTTCCAATACATATTGGGCTGGGGCAGTGGAAGGCAAGGAAGTTTCATCAAAAGGCTTGGCATTTTTTTGGATATTGATAATGGTTTTATCCTTGTCAATAAAGATAATGTCCAAAGGAATCCGCGTGTTTTTCATATAAAAACTATGGAATTCTTCCCTTGGAAATATAAAAAGCATGCCTTGATTGTTTTCCATGCTGTTGCGATACATCAAGCCAGTTTGGGTTTGGTAGTCGTCATCGGCAATTTCAATAGAAATGGTTTTTACAAGGGAGTCGGAAGCTGCTTTGTAAAGACTGAGCGTGCCTTCTTTCTTAAATTCAACAATAATCTCTTTGACAACCTTGGGTTCATTCTTACAGGATATAGCCATTAGGGCCATAAACATGGAAAGGAGAAGAAGGCCGCCAATAGATATTTTGCGCATTTTAGCTCAATTCAGTTTTCGGTTTGTATACAAACATGAAGTAAAGGCCAATAAGAATAAATGGAATACTTAACCATTGTCCTGTGTTCAACGCCCAATCGGCACGTTCGGCATTTTGGGCTTCCTTCACAAATTCTACACAGAAACGGATGGTCCACAAAAGCACTAGGAACAAACCAAACAAAAAGCCTTGTTGTTCGCTTTTGTTGGTTTTCCAATAGAAATACCATAAAATCAAAAACACCAAAATATAAGCTCCAGATTCGTAAAGTTGAGCAGGGTGTCTTGGCACTTGCATGTCCTGAGGCAGTTGCTTAAAGATCACGCCATAGTCACTTCCTGTTGGTTTTCCAATAATTTCAGAATTGATGAAATTCCCCAATCTTACAAATACAGCACCAGAAGCTACAGGAATTACCACGCGATCCAAAATCCAAAGCACCGATTTATGAAGTACTTTTTTATTGTAAAGATACATGGAAACAATCATGGCAATAGCAGCCCCGTGACTAGCCAAACCTTGAAAGCCTGTAAAGTGAATGCCGCCTTTAAAACTGAACGGTAAAAAGATACTGAAAAAGTCTTCCTTGAACAGTTCGGGTTGGTAAAAAATCACATGTCCCAATCGGGCACCCAACATAATCCCTACTACTGAATAGATAAAAAGTGAATCCAAAGAGGCATCGCTTTGGTTCTCGTGCTTGTAGATGCGTTTCATAATGGCAAGTCCAAGGACAAATGCCACAATCCACATCATGCTATAATAGTGTAAGGTAAAAAAGCCTAAATCGATTCCTTTTGAAGGGTCCCAAACGAAGGATAAAAAATGCATATGATAAAAATTTTCAAGGGTAAATATAGCACTTTGAAAAAGACTACACGTTATGGTTTTGGTAAATTAATGTGTTGGGTTAGGGAACAGGGTCATAACCACTGCCTCCCCACGGATGGCAGCTCAATATCCGTTTTATGGAGAGCCAGCCGCCTTTAAAAAGGCCGTGTTTTTGAAGTGCTTCTTTGGTGTAGTGTGAGCAGGTTGGTTGGTAACGACAAGTAGACGGTGTGAACGGGGATATCATTGTTTGATATACCTTGATAAGAAATAGAAAAGGAGCAATGAGCAACTTTTTCATGAGGCTAAATTATAATTAAATAAGGGTGCAATACTATTGCACCCTTTTATATTATAGGTAGACTGCACAACCAATTAGTTGGTCGTAAAAGTGGTGCCGTCTTTACCATCTTTTAACTGAATGCCAGCTTCAGCCAATTCATCTCTAATTTTGTCAGACATGGCAAAATCCTTATTGGCTCTTGCTTCCTGTCTTAATTTGATCAACAGTTCTACTGCACCTGAAAGTTTATCTGTTCCAGAATCTTCTGCAGTTACATTTACCAAACCTAAAATATCAAACACAAAGGCATGAATGGTTTCCTTTAAAGTTTTTAAATCTTCTTCGGTAATACTCGCGCTTCCTTCTTTCAATTGATTGATGAACTTAACGGCCTCAAAAAGGTTGGCCACCAAAATAGGGGTGTTAAAGTCATCGTTCATGGCGTCGTAGCAGCTCTGTTTCCATTCCAAGACATTGAAAGTAGAATTGCCTGAGGGAGTAATACTGTCCAATAGATTGATGGCATCCATAAGTCTATAGAAACCTTTTTCACTTGCCAATAAGCCATTATTGGTAAAATCCAAGACACTTCTATAGTGCGCCTGAAGCATAAAGAAACGTGCTACACTCGGTGAATAAGCTTTTGTAATATGAGGATTGTCTCCTGAGAAAATTTCATTTGGCAAAATGTAATTTCCAGTAGATTTCGCCATTTTCTTACCGTTCATGATCAACATGTTGGCATGCATCCAATAGTTTACGGGCGCATGGTTGTTGCAAGCTTCGGCTTGAGCGATTTCACATTCATGGTGAGGGAATTTTAAATCCATTCCGCCGCCATGGATATCAAATTGTTCTCCCAAATATTTCGTGCTCATGGCAGTACATTCCAAATGCCATCCAGGGAATCCATCACTCCAAGGCGAAGGCCAGCGCATAATGTGTTGTGGTTCTGCTTTTTTCCAGAGGGCAAAATCCTGAGGGTTTTTCTTATCTGTTTGTCCATCAAGTGCGCGCGTATTGTGAATTAAATCCTCAACATTACGCTTGCTCAAGATACCGTAAGGCTTGGTTTCGTTGTATTTTAAAACATCGAAATAAACAGACCCATTTACCTCGTAAGCCAATCCGTTATCAATGATTTTTTTGATAAGTTCAATTTGCTCAATGATATGGCCTGTTGCCGTTGGCTCAATACTTGGCGGTAAAAAATTGAAAGTATTTAGGATGTTGTGGAAATCAACGGTGTAACGTTGTACAACCTCCATAGGTTCAATTTGTTCCAAACGGGCCTTTTTGGCAATGCGGTCTTCACCAACATCAGCATCATTCTCCAAGTGACCAGCATCTGTAATATTTCTAACATAACGCACTTTATAGCCAAGATGCTTTAGATATCTAAAGATAACATCAAAAGACATAAAGGTTCTTACATTTCCTAAATGGACATTGCTATAAACCGTAGGTCCACAAACGTACATGCCTACATAGCCGTCGTTGATAGGTTTGAACGCTTCTTTTTGTCCGCTAAGTGAATTGTATATAGAAATAGGTTGTTGCTCGTAAAGTTGCATGCTGATGTATTACGTTAGGGTTTTAAACTAAAATTGGGTGTCTAATTTAATATAATCCAGAAATTCTCTACGGGTTTCTTTCTCTTTAAATTTTCCGCCAAATTCCGAAGTTACTGTGCTGCAGTCCACATCTCTGATTCCTCTAGAGTTCACACATAAATGTTTAGCATCGATAACACAGGCAACATCTTCGGTATTTAAAACCTCTTGAAGTTCCTTTACTATTTGAATGGTCAAACGTTCCTGTACTTGTGGACGTTTGGCAAAATAATCAACAATACGGTTCATTTTGGAGAGCCCTACTACAGTTCCATTAGAGATGTAGGCAACATGGGCCTTTCCTACGATTGGAAGCAAGTGGTGCTCACAAGTGGAGTATACGGTGATGTTTTTTTCCACCAACATTTCTCCATATTTGTATTTGTTATCAAAAGTAGAAGCATTAGGTTTTTTGTCGGGATTAAGGCCTCCAAAAATTTCTTTTACGAACATTTTGGCAACGCGCATTGGGGTGCCTTTCAAACTGTCATCGGTTAAGTCTAACCCTAAGGTTTCCATGATATGGCGTACATCATCCTTGATGATATCGATTTTTTCATCATTGGAAAGTTTGAAGGCATCTTCTCTCATCGGTGTATTTGCCGAAGTACCAATATGATCGTTCCCTAAAGCTTCAAAATCTTCTATGTCGTTTTCTATTTTCATTTCAAAAATTCAAAATAAGCTCTTATTAAACAGATTGCAAAGATAAGCAATTAAAAAAATCAAATTGCGGGTAGGGGTTTTTTAATTTGAGCTGTTATATCATTGCACAAAGCAAGTGTTAAAATCATTAAGTAATTGCTAATATTTTATTAAAAAGCATTAAAAAAACTGTAATTCATAAGTCTATCTTTTTATAGTCAAAGAAAAAGCCCACTAAAATTTATTTTAGTGGGCTTTTCTATAGTAACCTAGATATAATGTTGTTAAATATTAAAACCTAAGGTGACAACAAAATTGCTCACTTTGGAGTCGATTAGAGCATTATCAGTAAGGCCCACATTGTAAAGTTGGTAGTTGACATCTTGTTTGGATTGGTCGAAGGCAGCATCTAATTTGAAATTTCCAAAATTATAACCAATTCCAAAGGAGTAGCCGTTTAGATCGCCATACAGGTCGTTGTTTTTATAAGGACTTTCTTCAAATCTGTAGCCAGCTCTCAAGCTTACCCGTTGTATGCGATATTCACCTCCAAATCTGTAAGAGGAAGCTGTTGAAAGGGTATTTCTGATCAATGAATTTTGACTAGAAAAATATGGGTCGGATTTAGGTTTGAATTTAGTGTTGGAATAATCTCTTATAGAATAGTCAAAACTTAATAGCCCTTTGTCTCCAAAAACATAGGCCAAACTTCCAGTGAATTTTCCAGGTGTCTGAAGTCTGTAGTCGGGGAAAACATTAATGATATTCGGATTGATAATTTGAGCAATTTCTTGGCCACCTTCGGTTCTGTAGGTTTCTAAATATTGAGTGGTTTCTTCTGCAATTGTATACCAAGTAGGGGAGGTGTACGTAGCTCCCAATCTAAGAGATTCGGTAAGTTTGCCTATTGCACCAAGTTGAAATGAAAATCCTGTTCCTATAGTATACAATCCGTTTTCAAAACCGACTTCATGAACCAAAGATCCAGAATTATTGTTGGATTCATTTAAATAGGTGAAACGTTCATAATTGATAAAATGAGTATTCAAATTTAGCCCTAAATAGAGTTTGTCTTTAAATTGGGAAGACATGTTGAACGCTAACTTTCCATTATAGCCTCTTGCCGAATAGTAATAGTTTTGTCTGTAAGATCCTGGAGCGATATTGGATACGTAAGAAGTGTTACTGGGGATATCATTAACGGGGGCGATGATATGAGATTCTTTTCCTAGAAAGGCCTGCTGATTGTAATAACCATAAGCGTAGCCTATGTATGAATAGGCCTCGGAATAGGATTCTTCAGGAAATTTAGAAATTTCATCAAGTCTTAAGCCTTGTGCAATGCTTGTAAAATAGGAAGCAATGGAGTTGTTGGTATTGGTTCCTGAAGCAGTCCAATCATTATTAAAATTAGCCACTTTGTCATAGCTAACACCAAGAACAAATTTCTTCCAAGGAGAGTTTCCATTGGTATTATTAAAAACAAAAGCGCCTCCTATTTGGTTTAAGTCAAATTTGGATTCTGAAGAGGATCTGTTGTTACCGAAATAGTTCACATCATTGTTGATAGTTTGAACAGATAAAGAAAATGTAGCGTAACTACGCGTAAAAACAGATGATCCTGCAGGGTTGATGCTGATAGCTGATAGATCTCCTCCCAAGGCTCCAAAAGCTCCAGACATTGATCTAAATCTAGCGGTTCCCTGAATATCATCAAATGAATACCTTAAAGCGTCTGAGATGTCTTGGGCCATAAGTTGGGACATAGATAATGCCCCTATAATTAGGAAACTTAACTTTTTCATACAATTTGGTTATTGGATTATAAGTTGATTGAGGTTATGGTTTTAACGTCTTCTACCTGATGAAGAACGTGAACCGCCACCGCCTCCTCGGGTGCCCATAGAGCCTCTAGAGGAACTTCCACTTCGCATACTTGGCATGCTACTTCTACTTGGTGTAGGGTAACTTCTAGTTCTAACGTTGGAAGAATTATTGGTTCTAGGCGTATAGCCAGAGTTGTTATTTCTTATTGTGTTAGATCTATTGTTTTGAAGCGTAGAGGTTCTGCTACTTGATCTACTCAACGTGCTAGTACTTCTTCTTACAGAAGACCTGTAATCACGGGTTAAAGTAGAATTTTGTCTGCTGCGATTAACCGCAACTCTTCCTCCTGGGTTGTTATAATAGGTGGAATACCCTCTTCTGCCCGCATTATAGGAAGCGTATGGTCTTCTGTAATGTGGGTATCCGTAATAGGGGTAGCCGTAGTAGCCACCGTAATAGCCTCCATAATATGGGGAGCACCATGGGTCATAATAACCCCATCCCCAGCCAACGTTCCAACCCCAGCCGTAATTCCAACCAACATTCCAATATGGGTAATAATTCCAAGCTCTCCAGGAATAAGGATTGTAGCCCCAATAGTTATATCCCCAGTAGCCATACCCAAAATTGTTGTAGTAGTTTATGGAAACTTCAGAGCTGTTGTCTCCCCATCCGGCGTAACCTTTATAGTTATCTACAATAGCTGTAGTATCTTGCTCTTCATAATAATTCCCTTCATAAGATTCAATATCGGTAAAGATGATATCTTCAGAGTGAGGAATCTCTTCATATTGCTGGGATTTTTCGGCAAAATAGGCTTTGTAGTAGCCATTGTTGCTCGCCGAAGTCTCTACTCGAGGGGCATCTTCATAAACCACACCATTTGAGTTGTATATACCATCGTTATCATAACCTGCATATTGGTAGGAACCGCAAGAAGCTAACAGGAATACAAAACCCAGTACAACAAATAATGGCAATTTTGATTTTACATAGCTGTTAAATTGCATATCTCTTTAATTTTATTGTTGAACATTACAAAAATAGTTAGTTTTGCCGAACTATTCTTGTATTTAACATTAGCGCAATTTTTGTGCCAAAACACTTACGATGAGCAAAAATCTTACGAGCAGAGCCGAAGACTATTCAAAATGGTATAATGAATTGGTTGTGAAGGCTGATATGGCTGAGAATTCAGCTGTTAGAGGGTGTATGGTAATCAAGCCATACGGATACGCAATTTGGGAAAAAATGCAGGCCGAATTGGACAGAATGTTCAAGGAAACAGGGCATCAAAATGCATATTTCCCGCTTTTTGTTCCCAAAAGTTTGTTTGAGGCCGAAGAGAAAAATGCCGAAGGCTTTGCTAAGGAATGTGCGGTAGTAACCCATTACAGGTTGCAGAACGATCCTGACAATGCCGGTAAATTAAGGGTAGACCCAGAGGCTAAGTTGGAAGAAGAATTGGTGGTAAGACCGACTAGTGAGGCTATTATTTGGAACACTTATAGAGGGTGGATTCAAAGTTATAGGGATTTACCAATTTTAATCAACCAGTGGGCCAACGTGGTGCGTTGGGAAATGCGTACCAGATTGTTTTTAAGAACTGCTGAGTTTTTGTGGCAAGAAGGGCACACTGCTCATGCTACAAAAGAAGAAGCATTGGCAGAAACAGAGCAAATGAATAAGATCTATGCCAATTTTGCAGAAAACTTTATGGCCATTCCGGTTATTGAAGGAGTGAAAACCGAAAGTGAGCGTTTTGCAGGTGCAGTTGAGACTTACTGTATAGAAGCTTTGATGCAAGATGGAAAAGCTCTTCAAGCGGGGACATCGCATTTCCTTGGTCAGAATTTTGCCAAGGCTTTTGATGTGAAGTTTACCAATGCTGAAGGAAAATTGGATTATGTTTGGGCAACTTCTTGGGGAGTTTCTACGAGGCTTATGGGAGCTTTGATCATGACCCATAGTGATGATAACGGATTGGTATTGCCTCCAAACTTAGCGCCAATACAAGTGGTTATTGTTCCTATATATAAGAGTGAAGAACAGTTAAACGCTGTTTCTGAAAAGGCACAGTCTATTATGGAGCAATTGCGTAAAATTGGTGTAAGTTGTAAATACGATGATAGAACAACGCATCGTCCAGGAGCGAAATTTGCACAATATGAGTTGCAGGGAGTTCCAGTGCGTATAGCAATTGGTCCTAAGGATCTGGAAAATGGAACGGTTGAATTGGCTAGAAGGGATACACTTTCCAAGCAATCTGTAGCCATGGATGATTTGGTAGAGGTAGTAGACGGTTTGATGACAGAGATCCAAGAATCTTTATTTAATAAAGCCCTAGACTTTAGAAATACCCATATAACAGAGGTTGATACGTTTGACGAGTTTAAGGACGTTTTGGAAAACAAAACAGGATTTATATCGGCACATTGGGATGGAACACCTGAAACAGAACAGCAAATCAAAGAATTGACCAAAGCCACCATTCGTTGTATTCCTTTGGATAGAAAAGAGGAGGAAGGTGTTTGTGTGTATTCAGGCAAGCCTTCAAAAGGTAGAGTATTGTTTGCAAAAGCCTACTAAGAAAAATTTTTTTCAAAAAAGTTGAATTAGGTATTGCAGCATTTAAAAATAGTTGTATTTTTGCAACCGCAATTGAGAAATTGCTCGTTATTTGAAGCGTATTGCAAGATTGAATAGTGAATTAATTTGCGAATTCAATAAATACAATGGCCCGTTCGTCTATCGGCTAGGACGCCAGGTTTTCATCCTTTTTCATCCTGGTAAGAGGGGTTCGATTCCCCTACGGGCTACAATTTTTTAATATAGAAAGAAAATGGCAAATCATAAGTCAGCATTAAAAAGAATAAGAAGTAACGAAGCTAAGCGTTTAACTAATAGATATCAGCACAAGACAACTCGTAATGCTATCAAAAAGTTACGTGGAATGGAAGTGGCTAAAGAGGCTCAGGAATTTTTGCCATCTGTTGTATCTATGATTGATAAGTTAGCTAAGAAGAATGTAATTCATTCTAACAAAGCTGCTAACTTGAAGTCAAGTTTAACTAAGCATGTAGCTTCTTTGTAGGAAGAAGAAAAAGATAGATTAAAAGTCTTTCCAAGCGGAAAGACTTTTTTTTGCTTCAAACTTATCTCATTCAATCTCGAAGGTATTCTTATTAGTTAAGGTAGTTCAGGAGTTGGAAATTATTAGTAAAAAGAAAACCCATGAATAAGTTCATGGGCTTTTTAATATACAATGTTTAAATACTTAATTTCTATCCATTCATGGAGATCAGGAATTCTTCGTTGTTTCTGGTTTGTTTGAATGTTTAGGTCTAAATTTAAATTTTTAAATCTCATTACGGAATTCCGTAAACTTATTTAAAAGTAAAATCCTACTATTGTATTCCCAACAGTTATTTTGAGAACAAATAACCAACCAACCTGATTTAAGACACGCCTAAACAGACGTGTCTTTTTTTATTCTTCCAAGTAAAATATAGGGTTTATCCTGCTGTTTTTATTATTATTTTAGGGGCATGAAACCAACCTTGTCTATTCTATTTATATGCCTTTTTGGGGTGGTGTTGCATATACAGTCCCAACAAAAAGTGGATAGTCTTACCTATTATTATCAAGTTGCCAGTCGCCCCGAGTCCAATGCCCAATTGGCAAAAGCTTACAATTTTTATAAGCAACATAAAGATGAGAGTCTTCAGAAGAAGGACATTGAAAAAGCTGTATTTGATTTAAGATTATTGGCAAGTATAGAAAAGAAAATGGGGTTGTTGTCTGATAGCGAAATTTCCAGTGTGGAGGCTTTGGAGTTGTTGGGACAGATGGAGGATTCTGAAAAAATAAAGGAAAATAGAATAGGCATTTATAACCATTTGGGAATGGTTTACCGAAGTTTGGACAATCCTTCAAAGGCCTTGGAGTTTTACAATAAGAGCTTGGAATTGGTTGAAGATGAGAGTAGCAGAGCAACCTTATTGAATAATATTGGGAATTTGTATATGGATGAAAGCGAATACACCAAGGCCTTGGTGTATTTTGAAGAGGCTTATACAAAATCCTCTCATTTAGGTGTTAAGATGACAGCGCGAATATTGGATAATTTGGGGTTGGCGCAATCGAAGCTGAACCAACCGGAAGCGCTTCAAAATTTGTTGGAGGCCCTATCCATAAAGGAAAACAGTAATTATGTGCCGGGAATCATCACAAGCTTTAGTCATTTGTCGGAATATTATTTGGACAGGGGAGATAGGGAAACGGCCCAGGATTATGCCAATAAGGCTTTGGCGTTGGCAAAAACACTCAATAATCCACAGTATTTAGAAAGTACGTTGTCTACATTGTTGCTTCTAAACGGTACACCGGAAGTGGTTCAATATAAAAAGCTGAAGGATAGTTTGGAGAAGGCCAGAAGACAGGCTAAGGACAATTTTGAGTATTACAGGTACCAGTTTAGTGAACAGCAGCGGTTGTATGAGGAAAGTGAATTTGAAAGACAAAGGCTCATCATGATATTGGTATTGGTGATAATGGTTTTTGCTGCTGTCTATTTCATAGGAAGAATAAAGCACAATAAAGAAAAGCTTCAAAAAGTATTTGAAACCGAAACGCGTATTTCTAAAAAAGTACACGATGAGGTGGCCAATGATGTGTACCAAATCATGACCAAATTGCAGGCTAGCAAAGAAACTGAAGAGGTTTTGGATCATTTGGAAGCAGTGTACCGAAAAACTCGGGATATTTCCAAGGAACACAGTGATATTGATGTGGAACATAATTTCGGAGAAACCTTAATGGAATTATTGAAAGGCTTCAATACCGAAGAGGTGAGGGTTATTGTGCAGAACATCTCTAAGGTGGATTGGAGGCTGCTTTCAAATTTGCAAAAGACAACCATTTACAGGGTATTGCAAGAATTGATGGTAAATATGCGTAAGCATAGTAAGGCTTCTTATGCGGTTTTAAAGTTCGAGCAAAAAGGAAAACGGATACAAATTCAATATACAGATAATGGCGTTGGCACTGAGCTCTGTAAGAAAAATGGACTTAGGAATACGGAAAACCGTATCAAATCCATTAAAGGTTCCATTACCTTTGAAACCAATAATGACGCCGGATTCAAGGCATTGATAAGAATTTGATAGCATGTTCAATAAAGTTTTAATAGTCGACGATTTAGGAAGTATCAATCAAGGTGTGGCCTCGGTATTGCAAACTTTAAAGGTTTCCAATGTGGTTCAGGCCCAATATTGTGATGAAGCTTATCTAAAACTCAAAAAGGCCAAAATGGATGGTGAGCCCTTTGAATTGTTGATTACAGATCTTTCTTTTAAGGCAGACCATAGGGAACAGGAATTTACGTCGGGAGAAAGCTTGGTAAAGGCTATTCATCAGGATTTTCCAAACCTTAAAATTATTGTCTATTCCATAGAAGATAGGTTGCAAACTGTTAGGCAGTTGTTGGAATATGGTGTTAGTGCCTATGTGTGTAAGGGACGCAGAGGTTTGTTGGAATTACAGCAGGCTTTGGATGAGGTTTTTAACGGAGGACAATTCCTTTCCAAAGAGATTTCGCATGCCTTAAACCAAAAATCAGAAATGGAGATTGAAGATTTTGATATTGAATTGATGCGGCAGTTGTCCTTGGGCTATTCGCAGGATCAAATCAGTAAATCTTTCAAGGAAGCCAAGGTGTATCCCAATAGTTTGAGTTCCATTGAAAAACGACTCAATAGACTTCGAATTCAATTTAATGCCAATAATGCCATTCATTTAGTGGCTATTGTGAAGGACTTAGGGTTGATTTAAAATGAAAATAGCGATGTTACGGATACCCGTAAAAAATATTTTATTGCATGCCCTATTTTTAACATGCTATTAGTTAATTGCATTAGGGAATTTTTTTACTGAAGGCGCATTCTTAGGGATGTGCCTTTTTCTGTTTCGTTAAAACGAAAAGGATTTAAGGGGAATTTTGAAAAGCGGCAACCTAAAACTTCACTGTCTCCATGGCGCATGCGCCCCAAGGGCCAAATGACATTTTTCCTTTTAGAAGGTCTATTTCAACCAAAAGTGTTTTGAGTTCTTTATTGGCGGTCCAATAGGTAATTTGGTAACTGTGATAGTGCTCACTACTGTCTTCCACAAGAAACTTTAAGGAATCCAACGAGCTGTAATCGTCAAGTTCATAAAGGAACGAAGTCAAAAGTTCCTTGGTGTCTAAATCCTGTACCATGGTTGGCGTTTTTTTGTAAACGTAAAATTAATCCATGATTTGTAGCTGGGCAACTTTAAGAGCTACTTTCAATGTTAAGTTTTTAGGGTGTAATTTGGCTCTGGAGCAAACAAAAGTGTGAAAAAAAAAGCACCCTCAAGGGTGCTTTTTAAATGTTATTTCATTAATTAATGCTGTACATAGAATTTTCCGGTATAATTACCTGCTTTTACAAAATAAAGCCCTTCTGGGTAATTAGTCACATCGATTGTTTTGCCCTTTCCTTTATGTACTTGATTTCCAAATTCGTTGAATATAAAAATATTCCCAGGATGATCTGTTTCCAGAGTTACGTATTCGCTGGTTGGGTTAGGGTAACATTTTACTGTATTTTGGGTGCCAAAAGCACTAGCCTGAGGAGCTACCGTGGTTGGAGCTACACAGTCAAAGCTAAATTCAAAGAATGAATCTGAACCTATATTTTGTTGCTTTTCTTGAGATGTACCAACATCATTGGTTGCTTTTACTTTGGTGTTTACAGGTAGTAGCTCCTCACCGCTAGGATTAAAAGGCATATAAGGTCCATATCCGTAACGGTATACATATGTACCGGATGTCCCACCACATAAATTTGCCATAGCTAACACTGTTTGGAAGTCAAAACTAGAATCAGCACCAGTGTTTTGCTGCATCTCTTTAGAGGTTCCTTTGTAAGAAACTTGCACTTTGGTGTTTCCTGACAATAATTCCTCTCCATCTATAGGGTTGAAAGATGTGTATGAGCCATAGCCAAATCTGTATTGCCATGTAGCATCTGCAGTTATATCATTATCAGGATTAGACTCTACAAGGCTAGCGGTTACTTTTACAGTATTGAAGTCAAAACTAGCATCTGCACCAGTGTTTTGTTGCATTTCCTTAGAAGTTCCTTTGTGAGAAACTTTTACTTTGGTATCGCCTGGTAATAACTCTTCTCCATTTACAGGATCTAAAGTTGAATAAGAATCATAACCAAATCTGTATTCAAAAGAAGCATTTTCAGTAATATCAGTGGTAAGATTAGACTCAAATAGGCTGGCATTCACTTTTACAGTGCTGAAATCAAAATGAGCAGTCGCACCAGTGTTTTGCTGTATTTCCTTAGAAGTTCCTTTATGGGAAACTTTCACTTTAGTATTTCCAGGTAGCAGTTCCTCTCCTGTCGTAGGGTCGAAAGAAGTGTATGGGCCATACCCAAATCTGTATTCCCAATTATCAGCTTCGTTAGTGATATCAAGAGGAAACGAAGTCTCAAGGTCTGCAGTCACTTTTACGGTGTTGAAAATAAACATATGGTTGCTCTGAACATTCTGTTGGATTTCTTTTGAGGAACCTTTATAGCTAACATTTACCTTGGTATAACTTGGGTTACCATCGATAAAAGTCCAAATACCGTTGCCTGTGGCATCAGTGCCTATGGTAGTGTAGCTTCCGTAACCAAAACGGTATTTAAATTCAGGATTGGCCAAGCCATTGTCTTCGCTATCCAGAAGTTGCACAAAAATAGGCGCTTGCTCTTGGGCACATCCACTAATATCTACAGACGTTTCCAAGTCAAGGTTACCATCGTTATAGAATCTGAAATCGTAAGTGCCAGGGAACATATAGGTGTTACATGGTAAGGTTAACCAATGGGTACCATAATCATTGTATTTTACCATATCGGAGTTAAAGCAAACTCGGGTTGGGTAGAATTCAACCGTAGTAGAAGTATTTACGGAAGGATCAGCCAATATAATTGATTTGGTTTCGAAAGTGTAAATATTCTTAGCTCTAAGGTCATAAGTTCCTGGGAATAATTCAATAGAAGCATTACCATCAACTCCTGTAGATTGTGGATCTAAATCGATCCAGTGAGTACCGTAGTCGTTGTATTCTACTTCAATACCTTCAATAGGCATGTTAGTGTCACAGTCTTCTAGATGAGCAACGGCCAATGCTGTTTGGAACTCTACCACATCCGTACTTCCTGATGTTGGTATGTTCAACGTGTTTTCCTGAGAAGAATAGTTCTTTTTAGCTCTGAACTTAAAGTCGCCAGGGAAAAGCTCTATACTCGCATTACCATTAGCATCGGTGTATTGAGACTCAAGGTCTATCCAATGTGTACCGTAGTCGTTGTACTCAGTTTCTATGCCATCAAAATTAGACCCATCATGTTTTTTTACATGAGTGGTAAATGTTGAAGTTTGGAACTCTACTGTTCCTATTTCTCCAGAACTAGTCAACTCCAGTGTGTTTTCCTGTACAGAGTAATTCTTTTTTGCTCTAAACTTAAAATCACCAGGGAAAAGTTCAATGCTGGCATTACCATTGGCATCAGTGTATTGAGAATCCAAGTCTATCCAGTGCGTACCATAATCATTGTATTCCGTTTCAATACCTTGAAAATCTGAGCCGTCTGTTTTATTCACATGGGCAGTATACTTTGCTGTTTGGAATAAAATATAATTAGGACCAGTAGTAATATATTGGTTAGAGTAGTCTTTACTGGCACTGAATTTCCATGATCCATCAAAGTCTGCGTTTAAAACATAAAGATTTCCATTTTCATCTGTTGTTCCAACATTAACATAATGGGTGCCGTAATCATTGCGTTTGATGGTAACGTTAGGAAGTGGACTCCCATCTGCTTTTAAGGTCTTAAACAGGTAAACATTACCTATTTCAGTATTACAATCAATTGTGACGTTTGGGATACTTATGTTGCCAAATTTAAAGATATATTCTCCTGTTAAAAGATAGCTAGGGTTGGTATAAGTGCCCCATCCATTTTGGTAAAATTGTACTTTTTCATTAAAATTGATATTTAACTCAACAGCAGTAAAATCAATATTTTGAGATAAGCCCGATATAACAATACTATGTTGGGTTTCGATACCATGGTTGAAATAAGTTTTAAAATGATAAGTTCCCGATAATAATTCTGTTGAAGTATTGGAGTCATATTTTGAAGACCAACCATTTTGATAATGTTGTACTAAACCTCCTGTTATGGCTGTATTATCATTACATGGTGTTAACGTAGGTGTTACGGTAACAGTTACAAAAGGAACTTCCTGTGCTTGACCTGAAATACCAATATTGGATTTATTTTCAATACCATTATTGTAGTAGGTTTTGAATATGTAAGTTCCTGCAAGTAATTCTGTAGAAGAATTTGAATTGTATTTTTCGGACCAACCGTTTTGGTAATGTTGCGCCAAGCCTCCTATTAATAAATTGTTTTCAGAATCTTTTAAGCTAGGAGTTACGGTTACAGTAACAAAAGGAACTTCTTGGGTTCTGTTTTCTGGCAATATTTCGACAGGCATAGTTTCAATACCATTATTGTAATAGGTTTTGAAAATGTAACTCCCAGGAAGTAAGTTTATAGATATGTTTGAGCTATTCTTTTCAGACCAACCATTTTGATAATGTTGTGTCAAACCACCTGTTAATATATTATTATCGGAATCTTTCAAGGTTGGGGCTACTGTCACCGTTCTAAAGCGAACTTCTTGTCCGTTACCTGATACTTCTGCAGTTTTTGTTTGAATACCATTATTGAAATATGTTTTGAAGGTATAAGTTCCCGGTAGCAATTCTTTTTGAGTATTAGAATTGTACTTGTCAGACCAACCATTTTGATAATATTCTACTGTACCACCCGGAATTTTATCTAAATCCTTATCCTTTAAACTGGCAGTTACAGTTACAGTTTTAAATACAACTTCTTGTGTAGTGCCAGAAACAGCAATGCTTTTTGTTTCAATACCGTTATTAAAGTACATTCTGAAACTAACATTGGAAGAAGACGTTTCATAGCTAAATACACCGGAACCGTTGTTTGTTAATGATTTCCAGCCAGAGTCATAAACACTTAATGTGGCAGAATTTGCTTCAGGAACATTGATGCCGTTGCTGTTTGTCAGCTTGATAGTAATGTTCGTTTGTGCCATTAATGTTGTAGCAGAAGTTAATAGCCAAATAAAAAGTAAGTAGGAGAGGGAACGATAAATAGGTTTTGGGGTTTTGGTTGGTGGTTGGTTAAATGCACCATTGGTAATGGATTTGTCCATGAATAAATAATTAAGGATTAATAATTAATAATTAATAAATGAATTGATAGTTATACTTATATAGTATTGCTATAACATGGAGGGATGAAAATGGCGGATTCGGGGCACGAATCGGTATTCAATGTAAAGTAGGTTGTGTAGGTGGTTTGGGATAAGTATCTCGTTTGCAGTGTTTTACCTTTTTTTTGATAAAGCCAACAATCAATATGTAAGTAAAGGAAAAATTTATAAAGATAAATCTTACTTAAGTTAAATGAAAGTTAAATCGATTATATGTAATTTAAAGAGTTGAAAATGAAGTGCTTTAACGTAAGAGAACTTGTAATTTCCTAGTCTATAAACTGAGGGAGGAGTTTTGCTCAGGGAAAAATCATAGTGTTTTTTTTAGAGGAGTAAAAATGCAAGAGACGAAATTGGAACAGTTAGTCCAAAGCATTTTTGGTGATGTATGCACGCCAACCAATAATAGCCATTTGAAGTTTGTTGGCTTTGCTAAGGTCTAATTGCTTTTTGCTGAAACTTGGCAGTAAGCGTTTGTTCAGTTTTGCGATGCTCTTAAAAAGGTGTTTTTTCATCTCGCTAAGATATTGAGAACTTAAAAATAGTAAAACTTATTCTAGAACTAAGTTTTACTTAAAAAGGTCCAAATGGTTATCTGATAGAGAATATTAAATCGATTAATATTTTAGCAAGAGTGATCATGGTGTTATGGTTTTAAGGGTTAATAAATAGATTAAATTCTTGATTGTTTTTTAAAGATATCAGGAGGAACACCTTATTTCCAAGCATTTTTAAGGAAATTAATGAAATTGACTTCTAATTTATAAGTGAAAAAATAGGAGGTATTTCAAATTGAAATGCTTAAGTCTTCAAATTTGTTTTTAAATGTAAGGCTTAAGTTTACTTCGTGTTTTAAAATGTAATAATTCTAGGGGTTTTTTGAAGGCGTTTTTGAAATCCTAGGGAAGTTGAGGAAGGAAAAGGGGCGTTTTTTAAGGAATTCATCTTTTTTGAGAATTCCAAAAGAATCAAAAGGGAGATTTTAAAAGGTTTCGTTTTTGAAAATGAAAGAAGGTCTTTTTAACAAAAAATGCCCAACTATTTAGTTGGGCATTTTTTTGCTAGTTAATTGATTTTACAAAAACATTATCATCGTATTTTCCAAAGACTATGTTTGGAATGCCATTGGGATCTTCAAAAGTGGCACTTGACTTTTTGTTGTTATTGTTATTCAGGGATATTTTCAATTTGACAATCTCTCCTGCTTTATTGCGTTTTAGTTTGGAGTATTTTACTGTCACGTTTTTTTGAGCCAAGGCTTCTTTATGCACTTCTAATGCAGAGTCTGAAGTTTCTTTTGAAATTTCAAAGGGGGCGTAGAGCTCATTATTTCTAATTTCATAAGTTTTGTTTTCTGATGTGTTCCTGATAACGATACTAGAGCCGTCATCTGTAGTCCAAGTATTATTATTGCCTTTAGTGTTTATAATAATGACCCCTTCTTTGCCATCTGCGCCATATAATTCAATAGCCTTATTGTCTTTATAAACATTTACGGAATTAATGTTGTTAGGAGAAATATTGTGGGCTTCAGAAACGGTAGTCTTTTTGCCGTCTATAATGTAAAGAACATTGTCTCCCACTTTTGCCGTCTTTACTTTGGCGTTTGAATTGTCATTTTGGTAAGCATACACATCAACGGCTTCACCATTTTTACCGGTCCTATTTGCTTTTGAAACTTCTTTAACAATATAAATGGAGTCGCTGCTTTTTGGGGAAAAGTAGACATCATTGCTGGCCGCTGCTATATGTTGCTTTTTAATGATGATTTTGGTAGGAGTTCCTTCTTTTAAGGTGTCTCTGGTAACGAAGTAAATGTTTTTGTCTTCTCCTGAAATGGTTGAGGCTTTCGCTTCTCCCATTGTAGATACTGTTCCAAAACTAAAACCCTTTTCGTTATAGTTGAACACAAAAGGTTTGATGGGTTCTGTACCATTAAGGTTGAAGTTGCTAGATCCCTTTTCAGTTTTGGCCTCGGCAGAAATGGCAATAATTTCCCCTTTGCTGTTGCGTTCAATATTGTTGAAACTAAGTGTTACGCCTTCTTTTTTTGCGGCAGCTTTAACTGCTTCAAATTCCTTTTCTGAGAAATCTTTGGTAATGATAATTTTAAGTTCTGTAGTTTCTGGAGCTCCTTTAAGAGTAGTTGCTGTTTCAGGAACATTAGGGAGCAGCTCATTGTTTGCGTTGGCTTCAACAAGCACGGTCTTTGTATGGAAGCTCATTAAAAACCAAGCTAGGACAGGCAGTATCAAACTGTACTTCCAAGCTTTTAATTTGTGTGATTTGGATTTGTGTAACATAACGATTCGTTTTTTGATTAATGATGTATAAAAATTGTTGGCCAAGGCCAATTGATGATTAGAAGTTGAGGTTTTTAGCAATAGCATTTGATAGCTCTTTTCACTATTGGCATGTTGCTGAGCGTTACCATCGGCAATAAACTCGAGGTTTTGAGAGAGGGCTTTCTTGTAGAGCCATATAAACGGATTAAACCAAAGTAAGGCCGTAGCCAATTGA
This sequence comes from Mangrovimonas sp. DI 80, assembly GCF_001975575.1. Classification (NCBI taxonomy): domain Bacteria; kingdom Pseudomonadati; phylum Bacteroidota; class Flavobacteriia; order Flavobacteriales; family Flavobacteriaceae; genus Mangrovimonas; species Mangrovimonas sp. DI 80. The sequence goes on from NZ_MSDT01000006.1 coordinate 285,079, forward strand.
ATGAGCAGTACATCTATAGAGTGCAGTTGTTGTGCGTGCACTTTTTCGTGGTTGATGATATGTTGGAGTTCACTTTTGGTAAATTGGGTTGGGTTGTAAACAATATGGTTGAAAAATGAAAATGGCGTTAGATTTTTGTTAGTTTCTATAAAGGTGTATTTGCCAAAAGCTTGTTTTGGATGTTTTTTCAAAAGAAGGAAGAGGGAGGTGATTTCAAACAGGAGTTTAGTTAAAAAGAATACTACTCCAAGACCATATATCCAAGGCAACACATCTGTTAGTTCCCAGGCATCTTCCATTTCAGGTTGAGCCAACTGGTTTAAAGTGAAATTGGCCGTTATGGGTGCAGGCGTATATTCCATATAAATAGGAATAACGATTAAAGGGAAGATGGCTGCCAAAAGCAATCCTAAAATTAAGAATGCTCGGTTGGATTGAAAAAAGGTTTCCTTTTGCAGAAACAATTTATAACAAGCATAGAATAGGATGATGATAGCCGATGATTTCAATAAATATTCCATGATCATGATTTGTTTTCGATTAAGGAAATGATCTCTTTCAACTCTTCAACGCTAATCTTTTCTTCCTTGGCAAAAAACGACACCACATTTTTATAGGAATTATTGAAATAGTTTTCAATGGCTGTATTCATAAATTTCTTTTTGTAATCTTCTTTGCTTACAATGGGAAAGTATTGGTGGGTTTTGCCGTAGGCTTGATAGCTTACATATCCTTTGTCCTCTAGATTTCTTATAATGGTTGAAAGGGTGTTATAATGTGGTTTGTCTTCTTTTATTTCAGCAAGGACATCTTTTACAAAAGCTTTTTCTAGCTTCCATAAAATGTGCATGATTTCTTCTTCTTTGTTTGTTAACTTTTGCATGATAAAGGAATTATAGGTTGTTCAAACTTATAACTATTTTTATAGTTACACAACTGCTTTAATAGTTTTTTAACGTAATTTATAGTTGGTGTCGTTAAGTGGGATTCAATTGTAAAAAATACAAGGCTTATCTCTTGATTGTTGGCTATATTCGCAAAAAAATAATTTATGATGAGCATTGTTTGGGTGGTATTGGGACTATTGCTACTTGTGGTTGGTGGAGAGTTTTTAGTAAGATCGTCTGTAGCATTATCCTTTAAGTTGAAGTTGTCAAAATTGGTGATTGGTATGACGGTAGTGTCCTTTGCCACCTCGGCACCAGAACTATTGGTGAGTTTGCAGGCTGCTTTGGAAGGCTCTTCGGATATTTCCCTTGGGAATGTCATCGGGTCCAATATTGCCAATATTGGTTTGGTATTGGGAGTTACGGCTTTTATTTCGCCGTTAGTGGTTGATAGGGATTTTTATAGACTCAATTGGCCTATGATGATGATTTTGTCCATGCTTTTGTATACTTTTTTAAAGCAGGATATGTTGTTGAGTGTGTGGGAAGGTGTGTTTTTTATGCTGGCATTGTCTGTCTTTTTATTCATCATGATTAGAAATTCCAGAAAAAAGATCAAGGTGGACCTTTCGGAAGAAGTGGACGATGCGCTTCAGGAAACTTCCAATTTCAAGATTGTTGTTTGGCTTTTGATTGGCGCTGCTGCATTGTATTTTGGAAGTGAATGGTTGGTAAGAGGAGCGAAAGAACTGGCTTCAGCTGTAGGTGTGAGTGAATATGCTATTTCGGTAACTGTGATTGCCGTTGGGACTAGCGTGCCTGAATTGGCCGCTTCTGTAATTGCGGCATTAAAAAAGGAGAAGGCTATTTCTTTGGGGAATTTAATAGGGTCCAATATTTTTAATATTGCTTCGGTTTTGGGGCTTACAGCTATTATAAAACCTATTTCAGTAAATCCTGAAACACCTGAAATTCTCTCTACAAATATTTTCTGGATGATAGGTTTTGCGGCTATTTTAATTCCTATGGTATTTACTCCAAAACGATATGAAATAGGTAGGTTAAAAGGGGTGGTGTTGTTTGGTGCCTATTTGGTGTTTGTGTATTTATCTGTTCGGTCGTGAGGAATTTTTATTATGGCGTTTTCTGTACGTTCTTAGTATGTTTTCTAATTCTCTGTGTGAAACATTTAGAGAGTCAATTTCAACTTTTTCATACTCGTCATTATCATAGAAATAAATAAGATAGGATTTTGATGACTTTCCGTAACCTTCTTGAATAACTTCTTCACGTTCTATACTTGACCAATTTTTAAAATTGACATTTTTGGTCTGAATTCCCTTAGAATCAATAATTATTTGTGGTTTGTTGTTAAAAGCTTTCTTGGATTCTTTTACTGTGTTATATAGGCCGATTGCTGTCATTATTGCACCTAAGATATATGGTTTGTTTGCTCCTTTGGTGAAAAAGTAAATTCCAACACCAATTATTAAAATTGAAAAACCAAGTTCGAAGTAGGTATATGATTTTGAATAATAAATTTTCATTTTTGGAGGAAGGGAATAATCTTCTCTATATTCATCTTCTAACTCAAATTTCTTTTCAAGCTTTTTGAGTTTTCTTCTATCCTCACTGTTTCTAATTTCAGTTTTTTCAAAAATCTTTCCGTCGTTCCAAATCAATTTTTCTTGGATAGCTCTTTTTTTTAATTCGTGAACATTTCTAACGTTCTCAAAAGCCCAAATTCTCCACTTGGTAATCATAAAACTCCAAATTAACCAGGCTAAAATAAATCCAATTAAAAATGCAATTCCTGTTCCCCAATCAGGAATTAAGTTCTGTTTGGATAAGTAAAATGCTAAAGAAGGACAGCCTGAAATTGCAATAAATACAGGAGCATTTACAATAAGGTGTCCTCTTTTTATTGCTTTATCAACTGTTATTTGTTCTCTCATTTTTAATTTTATTCAAATTAAGGCCAAACATAGTCATAAAAAACAAAAGCTTACAAATGAATGTAAGCTTTTGACCATTTATGTGATTATGAACAAATTTAATCCAATACTGCAGATTTTACTGTCTTCACAATTCTACCGGCAATCTTGTATGGGTCTCCGTTAGATGCTGGACGACGATCTTCCAACCATCCTTTCCAACCTTTCTCAACGGTAATAATTGGAATTCTAATTGAAGCACCTCTATCTGAAACTCCATAGCTGAAATCGTTGATAGAAGCAGTTTCGTGTAAACCTGTTAAACGCTCGTCATTAAACTCTCCGTAAACTTCGATGTGCTCTTTTACAACTGGACGGAACGCTTCACAAATTTTCATATAAGTTTCTTTGTCTCCACAAGTTCTCAATACAGAGTTAGAGAAGTTGGCGTGCATACCAGACCCGTTCCAATCACCTTTAATTGGTTTTGGGTGGTATTCAATATAGTAACCATATTTCTCTGTCAAACGATCCAATAAATAACGTGCTACCCAAATTTCATCACCAGCTTTTTTAGCGCCTTTAGCAAACAATTGGAATTCCCATTGTCCACAGGCAACTTCTTGGTTGATTCCTTCAAAGTTCAAACCAGCTTCAATACATAGGTCAGCGTGCTCTTCAACGATATCTCTACCGTGAGTGTTTTTGCCACCTACAGAACAGTAATACATTCCTTGAGGACCAGGGTAACCTCCAATAGGGAATCCTAATGGCAATTGAGTATGAGTATCCATGATGAAGTATTCTTGTTCGAATCCGAACCAGAAATCGTTGTCATCATCATCAATGGTAGCTCTTCCGTTTGATTCGTGAGGAGTTCCATCAGCGTTTAAAACCTCTGTCATTACCAAGTACCCGTCTTTTCTTGCTGGGTCAGGGTAAATAGCAACCGGCTTTAAAAGGCAGTCAGAAGATCCGCCTTCAGCTTGTTTTGTTGAACTTCCATCAAAAGACCAAATAGGACAGTCTTCTAATTTACCACTAAAATCTTCTTCGACTTTAGTTTTACTTCTCATGTTTTGAGTAGGGTAATAACCATCTAGCCAAATGTACTCAAGTTTAGATTTTGCCATTGTATAAAAATATTATCAATTAATAGGGCAAATATAATTGATTTGATATTAACTGCCTTTTTTTAGGGGGTATTTTATTAACAGGTATTCTTTTTTTTAATTAAGCCCTGTTTTTTTTGGGGTTATTTTTAAAACGGGTGCTTTTTTAGGGGTAAAAATGCGATTTTGTTAATAATTTAGGTGAAATTGCTTTTACTGAAATGGGCTTACCCGCTATTTTTGTGGTCTAAATATTTAAATATGTCAACATTACGATTTCATGCTGTCAAGGAGTCTTTTGATAGGGAGCCCTTGAAAATGGATTTTAAAGAGCGCCGCTCTGCCATTTTTGGTTCAAAGGTTTTTAATGAAGTGGCCATGCGCCAGTATTTAACCAAAGAGGCTTGTAATAGTGTTATGGATGCCAATAGATTTGGTTTTAAAATAGATAGGACGATTGCGGATCATATAGCTGCAGGAATGAAGGAATGGGCTATTTCTAAAGGAGCTACTCATTATACACATTGGTTCCAGCCTTTAACGGGAGCCACGGCCGAAAAGCATGATGCCTTTTTTGAGCCTGTAGGCGGGGGTGTTGCCATTGAAAAATTTGATGGAGGCCAGTTGGTGCAACAAGAACCCGATGCGTCAAGTTTTCCGCATGGAGGTATCAGGAATACCTTTGAAGCTAGGGGGTACACCGCTTGGGATCCTACATCTCCGGCATTTATATATGGGACCACTTTGTGTATTCCTACGGTTTTTGTGGCCTATACAGGTGAGGCTTTGGATTATAAAACACCGTTATTAAGAGCTTTGCAGGCAGTGGATAATGCAGCTGTGGCAGTCTGTAAATATTTTGATAAAAATGTAAGGAAGGTGAATGCTTCCTTAGGGTGGGAACAGGAGTATTTTTTAATAGATAGTGGCTTGGCAGCTTCCAGACCTGATATAGTACTTACAGGAAGAACTTTGTTGGGACATTCTGCCGCTAAGGGGCAACAGTTGGATGATCATTATTTTGGGACCATTCCCAATAGGGCGATGGCTTATATGCGTGATTTGGAAAATGAATGCATGCTTTTGGGGATTCCAGTGAAAACACGCCATAACGAAGTTGCTCCCAACCAATTTGAGTTGGCGCCTATATTTGATGAGGCCAATTTGGCGGTAGATCATAACTCCTTATTAATGGATGTTATGAACAAGGTAGCCGAACGACACCATTTTAAGGTGTTATTTCATGAAAAGCCTTTTAAGGGAGTTAATGGATCTGGGAAACATAACAATTGGAGTTTGGGGACTGATACCGGGGTGAATTTGTTGAGCCCAGGAAAAACGCCAATGAGTAACCTTCAGTTTTTAGCCTTCTTTATCAATACTATAAAAGCAGTTCATGATAATGAGGAATTACTTCGTGCGGCGGTGGCTTCTGCTAGTAACGATCACAGGCTAGGGGCCAATGAGGCACCTCCAGCCATCATGTCGGTATTTATTGGTCAGCAGTTAAGTAGCGTGCTCAATGAATTGGAGAATGTCACTGATGGAAAATTATCACCTGCAGAAAAGACGGATTTAAAGTTGAATGTGGTTGGAAAGATTCCTGAAATATTATTGGACAATACCGATAGGAATAGAACGTCGCCTTTTGCCTTTACGGGGAATAAATTTGAGTTCCGAGCAGTAGGTTCAAAGGCTAATTGTGCCAATCCTATGACGGTATTAAATACTATTGTTGCGAAGCAATTGATGGATTTTAAGGAAGAAGTGGATGTGTTGATTGATAAAAAGAACCTTAAGAAGGATGAAGCTATTTTTAATGTTTTGAGGGAGTATATCAAAATTTCAAAGAACATATTATTTGAAGGGAATGGCTATAGCGAAGCATGGGAAAAGGAAGCTAAAAAGCGTAAGCTGAGCAATAATAAAACCACCCCCGAAGCTTTGAAGGTAAAAGTATCCCCAAAAGTGATTGAATTGTTTGAGAATTTGGGGGTGATGAATAAGGTGGAAGCTCAGGCGAGGTATGAAATAGAGATGGAAGACTACATTCACCGCATTCAAATTGAAGGCCGCGTGCTAGGCGATATTGCCAGAAACCATGTCGTGCCAACGGCAGTTCGCTATCAAAATATATTGATAGAGAATGTGAAAGGTTTAAAGGAAATTTTTGGAACGGAGTTTAAGGAATTGGCAAAAGAACAATTGAATCTTATTAAGGAGATTTCTGGACATATCGAGTCTATCAATTTCAATGTAACAAAGATGATTGAGGTAAGAAAAGAAGCCAATAAAATTCAAGCGGTAGACAAGAAGGCTGCGGCCTATTGCAACACCGTAAAACCAATGTTTGATGAGGTAAGATATCATTGTGATAAATTGGAATTATTGGTTGATGACGAGTTGTGGCCATTAACAAAATATCGTGAATTATTGTTTGTTAAGTAGTTGATTTTGTGAAATTTATAATTAAGGTAATATGTTTTAAGGTATAGGGCTGTACGTAATACTACGTACTTAAAAGCTTATTAAAATGCATTTCGTCTTAGTATTTTACGAATTATCGAAATTATTGATTATTGGTGATAAAAAAGCTGTGAATCATTTACAAGTGGAAACATAATTTGTTACATTTACAGTGCTATTAATCAATTATTTGTAAAATGAAGAAGTTACTGCTAAGCGTAGCCGTACTCATGTTTGCTACATTGTTGTTTTCTCAGGAGGATTCCGAAGATAAGAAAGACGATTTGAAAAAAACGGACAATATAGTTTCGGTACAGAAAGGGAAACCGGCAACGGATATGTGACATTCTTTTACAGCTACAAGATGTATTTAAAACTTTAGTTTTTAGTTTAATGTTTTAGTACGAGAAAGACAAGTAAATTAGTTCTTAATTTATTTGTCTTTTTTTTTGTGTTAAAAGCCAGAAGTAAGTCTGGTTTCCTCTGAAAAATAAATTACAATCCTTATTTTTGTGCCATAATTAGATTTCATGAGCCAAGATATAAGTAAAAGATACGCACAAAGAGGTGTTTCTGCCTCCAAAGAAGACGTTCACAACGCGATTAAGAATATTGACAAAGGATTGTTTCCTAAGGCCTTTTGTAAAATTGTGCCCGATTTTCTTACTAACGATGAAGACTATTGTTTGATCATGCATGCCGATGGTGCTGGAACGAAAAGTTCCTTGGCCTATATGTATTGGAAGGAAACAGGGGATGTGTCTGTTTGGAAGGGAATTGCTCAAGATGCCTTGATCATGAATATTGATGATCTTTTATGTGTAGGAGCTACAGATAATATTATGTTGTCATCTACTATTGGAAGAAATAAAAACTTGGTTCCAGGTGAAGTGATTTCGGCAATTATTAATGGAACTGAAGAATTGATTTCAGAATTAAAGGATTTTGGAGTGACCATTCATTCTACAGGAGGTGAAACTGCCGATGTAGGAGATTTGGTGCGTACCATTATTGTAGATTCTACGGTTACAGCTAGAATGAAACGTGGCGATGTTATTGACAATGCCAACATTAAAGCAGGTGATGTTATTGTTGGATTGTCGTCTTCTGGACAGGCTAGTTATGAAAAGGAATACAATGGAGGAATGGGAAGTAATGGTTTAACTTCTGCCCGTCATGATGTATTCCATAAATATTTGGCGGAGAAATTCCCAGAGAGTTTTGACGCTTCTGTCCCAGAGGAATTGGTGTATTCAGGGCAAGTGAAATTGACTGATGCAGTTGAAGATTCCCCATTGGACGCCGGTAAATTGGTATTGTCTCCAACAAGAACCTATGCGCCAATTATCAAACGAATTTTATCAAAATATACAAGTGAGGATATCCATGGGATGGTACACTGCTCTGGTGGAGCCCAAACCAAGGTGTTACACTTTATAGATGCACTACATGTTATCAAAGATAATCTGTTCCCTGTGCCTCCTTTGTTTAAATTAATCCAAGAGCAGTCAAAAACTGATTGGAAAGAAATGTACCAAGTGTTTAACTGTGGGCATAGAATGGAATTATATGTATCTCCAGAAATTGCTGAAGATATCATCGCTATTTCTCAATCATTTAATGTCGATGCACAAATAGTAGGGAGAGTAGAGGCTTCTGAAAACAAAAAACTTACAATAGAAAGTGAATTTGGAACGTTCAACTATTAATTAAATGTAATCTATTATAAGTTTTTGGGTTTGATGAAAAATGTTTTTGTTCTGTTATTTGTTCTAAGTGTGCAATGCGTTTTGGCGCAGCCTGACTCGTTATTTGTAAAAAAACCGATCAAGCACGACATAAAGCCAAAATGGACGCAAAGCAACAAGTTAGGGTTTGATTTAAGTGAAGTAGCTTTCGTGAATTGGAATTCTGGGGGTAGCAACTCTATTTCTGCCTTATTGGGATTAACCTCCAATTTAGGATACAAATACAAGAATTTTTCATGGCAGTCTGTTGGAACTTTGCGTTATGGAATCAACAAACAGCAAGGACAGGAAGTGAGAAAGACAGACGATGTTATCGAGTTGGTGTCCAATATGGGCTACCGAAGAGATACTTTGACCAATTGGTTTTATTCGGCTCGTTTCAACTTTAAAACCCAGCTTACCAACGGTTACAAATATCCAGAGACAAGCAAGCCTATTTCCCAATTTATGGCACCCGGTTATCTGTTTTTAGGAGGCGGGGTTGAATATGGGAAAAACATAGAGAAGCTTTCTTTTTATTTTTCACCTATGACCTTCAAGTCAACTTTTGTATTGGACGAAGCTTTGTCTAATGCGGGGTCGTTCGGGGTTACGCCAGCGGTTTTTGACGCTGATGGAAATGTAATTGTCCAAGGACAGCGCATTAGGACCGAAATGGGAATTCTGTTCACAAATTCCTTTGAGACGCCGGTCTACGAAAACATAAATTTAATCAACCGCTTAAGTTTGTATACCGACTATATCAATAGTTTTGGAAACATTGATATAGATTGGGAAGTCCTCTTCAATTTTAAGGTCAATAAATATGTCAAGACCAGTTTTGGTTCTCACCTTATTTATGACAATGACGTTAAAAATCTGGAAGCCACAGAGGTTGAAGGGGAATACGAAAAAAATGGCGCCCGTATCCAGTGGAAGCAATTGCTGGGTGTAGGTGTTGTTGTGGGCTTTTAATCCCTAAATTGTTATTCTGACAAAAACAAACCGTTTTTTTTATTTGTCAACTTTTTAATTTTTATCATTTTTTAATCGTTTGATTATCAATAAATTAACAGGTGTTTATTGATAACTTTATTTTTACACAGGTAAAGTGTGTTTTAAAAACAGCTACTTTTACCATCAGAAAACCATTCCGATTTAAATAACCTTTTCTAATAAAAAACTCAGCTATTATGAAAGTCGATACTTCTGCAGTGTCCAAAAGAACTTATACTCAAGAAGAAGCGTTTCAAGCTTCATTAGACTATTTTAAGGGTGATGATTTAGCCGCTCGCGTGTGGGTGAACAAGTATGCTTTAAAAGATTCAGATGGGAACATTTATGAGCTTACCCCAAATGATATGCACAGGCGAATTGCTAGTGAAATAGCAAGGATAGAAGCTCGTTATCCTAATGCTATGAGCGAAGACGAAATCTTTGATTTAATTAAGGATTTTAAATACATCGTGCCACAAGGAAGTCCAATGGCAGGAATTGGAAACAAATACCAAGTAGGGTCTTTGTCCAACTGTTTCGTAATTGGTAACGAGGGAGATTCCGATTCTTATGGTGGTATCATGAAAGTAGACCAAGAGCAGGTACAGTTGATGAAGCGTCGTGGTGGTGTTGGACATGATTTGTCGCACATCCGCCCTAAGGGAAGTGATGTAAAGAACTCTGCTTTGACTTCTACCGGAATTGTTCCTTTTATGGAGCGTTATTCCAACTCAACAAGAGAGGTGGCGCAAGATGGACGTCGTGGTGCCTTGATGTTATCTATTTCGGTAAACCATCCAGATTCTGAAGCTTTCGTTGATGCAAAGTTGGAACAAGGAAAGGTAACTGGAGCTAATGTGTCCGTAAGAATTGACGATCAGTTCATGAAAGCGGTTAAGGAAGGTGTTGATTACAAGCAATCCTATCCTATTTTTAGCGATAACCCACAAGTAACCAAAACAATTGATGCAACAGGTCTTTGGAAGAAAATAGTTCATAATGCATGGAAATCAGCTGAGCCAGGAATTTTATTCTGGGATACCATTGCAAGAGAGTCTATTCCAGATTGTTATGCCGAATTTGGTTATAAAACAGTGTCAACAAACCCATGTGGGGAGATTCCTTTATGTCCTTACGATTCTTGTCGTTTGTTGGCGATCAATTTATTTTCATACGTAGAAAACCCATTTACAGATAAAGCTTCTTTCAATTTCGAATTGTTCAAAAAGCATGTTGCTTATGCACAACGTATGATGGATGATATCATCGATCTTGAATTGGAGAAAATTGATGTGATTTTGGCAAAAATCGATGCCGATCCAGAATCTGATGAAATCAAGGCTATTGAAAGAAACCTTTGGTTGAACATTCGCCAAAAAGCTTACGAAGGACGTCGTACAGGAATCGGTATCACTGCCGAAGGAGATATGTTGGCAGCTTTGGGCATTCAATATGGATCTGAAGAAGGAAATGCATTTTCTGTTGAAGTACATAAAACCTTGGCTATTGCAGCCTATAGAGGGTCTGTTTATACGGCTAAAGAACGTGGTGCTTTTACAATCTATGATGCCGAACTTGAAAAAGACAATCCATTCATCTTAAGATTAAAGGAAGCCGATGAAAAGCTGTATTACGAAATGATGGAATACGGGCGTCGTAACATTGCCTTGTTGACCATTGCACCAACAGGAACTACAAGTTTGATGACTCAAACATCTTCTGGAATAGAACCTGTGTTTTTACCAGTTTACAAGCGTCGTAGAAAAGTAAATCCTAACGATAAGGAAGCTCGTGTGGACTTCGTAGATGAGGTTGGGGATTCTTGGGAAGAGTATGTGGTATTTCACCACCGCTTTAAGCAATGGATGGAAGTAAATGGTTACGATATCACCAAAAATTATTCTCAAGAGGAATTGGATGAATTGGTAAAAGAGTCTCCATATTATAAGGCTACTTCCAACGATGTAAATTGGTTGAGCAAAGTGAGCATGCAGGGAGCTGTTCAAAAATGGGTAGACCACTCTATTAGTGTGACTATCAACTTGCCAAGTAATGTGTCAGAAGAATTGGTTGGTGAACTGTATTTAAAAGCTTGGGAAGTAGGTTGTAAAGGAGTAACTGTTTATAGAGACGGTTCTCGATCTGGAGTATTGATTTCTAACAGCGAAAAGAAAGAAGAAGAAACAAACGAAACGTTAACAGCGTTCCCAACGAAGCGTCCAGCAGTATTGGAAGCGGACGTAGTAAGATTCCAAAATAATAAGGAGAAGTGGATTGCCTTTATTGGTTTGATTGACGGAAAGCCTTATGAAATCTTTACTGGTTTGGCCGACGACGAAGATGGCATCTTAATTCCAAGATGGGCTACAGAAGGAGTGATCATTAAAAATAGAAATGAAGACGGTACGTCTCGTTACGATTTCCAATATGAAAACAAAAGAGGTTACAAAACCACTATTGAAGGGTTGTCTCATAAATTCAACCCTGAGTTCTGGAACTATGCAAAATTGATTTCTAGTACCTTGCGTCACGGTATGCCAATTGAGAAAATTGTTGATTTGATCAACAGTTTACAGTTGGACGGTGAGTCAATCAGTACTTGGAAGAATGGAGTTGTAAGAGCAATTAAACGTTACGTAGAAGACGGAACCAAAGCCAAAGGAAAATGTTCCAACTGTAATTCAGACAACTTGATTTATCAAGAAGGTTGTTTGACTTGTACAGATTGTGGATCTTCCAAGTGTGGATAGGATTCCTGAAATATAATTCAAATAAAGAGAGCACTTTTTAAGGTGCTCTTTTTGTTTTTAGAAGAATTGTGGTGTATTGGCAGATGTATTTGTGGTCATTAACAATTCAACAATTCATAAATTATCGTATTTTTGCGGCACAATTTAAAAAGGCAAATGTTAGATAAATTAAATATCGTAAAACAGCGTTTTGATGAGGTAAGTGATTTGATCATCCAACCGGATATTATTGCAGACCAGAAGCGTTATATACAGTTAAATAAAGAATATAAGGACCTTAAGCTATTGGTTGATAAGCGTGAGGAATACAAGACGCTTTTGGACAATCTTAAGGAAGCTGAAGAGATTCTTGCCGATGGTAGCGATCCTGAAATGGTTGAAATGGCTAAAATGCAGATGGATGAAGCCAAGGGAAGCATTCCAAAAATGGAAGATGAAATCAAATTCCTTTTGATTCCTAAGGATCCAGAGGACACTAAAAATGCCGTGATGGAACTTCGTGCAGGAACAGGAGGGGATGAGGCCAGTATCTTTGCCGGAGATTTGTTTAGGATGTATACCAAGTATTGCGAAGGCAAGGGCTGGAAAGTTGATGTTGTAGATTACAGTGAAGGAACCAGTGGTGGTTTTAAGGAAATCCAGTTTGAGGTTTCTGGTGAAGATGTTTACGGAACCTTGAAGTTTGAAGCAGGGGTACACCGTGTACAACGAGTGCCTCAAACGGAAACTCAAGGACGTGTACATACCAGTGCTGCTACAGTGATGGTATTTCCGGAAGCAGAAGAATTTGATGTGCAAATAGATCCTAAGGATGTAAGAATTGACTATTTCTGTTCTTCAGGTCCTGGAGGTCAGTCGGTGAATACCACCTATTCTGCGGTGCGTTTAACACACATTCCAACAGGTTTGGTAGCACAGTGTCAAGATCAAAAATCACAGCATAAAAACAAGGAAAAAGCCTTTAAGGTATTACGTTCCCGTTTGTATGATATGGAGTTGGCCAAGAAGCAGGAGGAAGATGCAGCCAAACGTGGAAGCATGGTGTCTTCGGGAGATCGTAGTGCCAAGATTAGAACTTACAACTACCCGCAAGGTCGTGTAACTGACCACAGAATTGGTTTGACGTTGTATGATTTGTCAAACATCGTAAACGGAGATATCCAAAAAATAATAGATGAATTGATGCTTGCTGAAAACACTGAAAAGTTAAAAGCAGGTGACGATGTCATTTAAACAACAACAATTAGCCTCTTTTTTGAGGCTTTTTTGTTCCAAAAAATTAAAATTTCAAAATAACGCTATAAATAAAGTATCGTGACCACAGAGCAACTAGTAGAACAGATAAAACTTAAAAACTCATTCCTATGTGTGGGGTTGGATGTAGACCTTAATAAAATTCCACCTCATTTGTTAGAGGAAGAAGATCCTATATTCGCCTTTAATAAGGCTATTATTGATGCTACCCATGATTTGTGTGTGGCCTATAAACCTAATATTGCGTTTTTTGAAGCCTACGGACTCAAAGGTTGGCAGGCCTTGGAGAAAACCATTTCCTATATCAATGAAAATTATCCTGAAATCTTTACCATAGCGGATGCCAAACGAGGGGATATTGGAAATACTAGTACGATGTACGCCAAAGCTTTTTTTGAGGATTTGGCTTTTGATAGTGTTACGATAGCGCCTTATATGGGAAAAGATTCTGTGGAGCCATTCTTGGCCTTCCAAGATAAGCATACCATTTTATTGGCATTGACGTCCAATGAAGGGGCTTTTGATTTCCAAACAAAACTTATCGACGGAAAGGAATTGTATAAGCACGTTTTGGAAACTTCCAAGAGCTATAAAAATTCGAAGAATTTAATGTACGTGGTAGGTGCTACCAAAGCTGAATATTTATCGGAAATACGCGCCATCATTCCTGATAGCTTTTTGTTGGTTCCTGGGGTTGGAGCTCAAGGAGGTAATTTACAGGAAGTGTGTAAATATGGCATGAACGATCAAGTGGGCTTGTTAATCAACTCTTCAAGAGGTATTATCTACGCATCGCAAGGGGAAGACTTTGCCGAAGCTGCAGCTAAAGAAGCTAAGAACCTTCAGCAACAAATGGAAGCAATTTTACAAGCGTAAAAAAAATCCAAAGTTATCTCCTCAGTTTTCAATGAAAGTCTTCAAGGATCAGCTTTATAGAACGGTTTTTTTACATGATACACCTAAGCGTATTGTGTCTTTGGTGCCTAGCCAAACGGAGCTTTTATGCGATTTAGGTTTGCGGGATTCTTTGGTAGGGGTGACCAAGTTTTGTGTGCATCCTAACGATATCAGGGAACAAGTGGAGGTGGTAGGAGGAACCAAGCAAATCCACGTGGATAAAATCAAAGCTTTGCAACCAGATATCATTCTATGTAATAAAGAGGAGAATACTTTGGAGATTGTGGAGGCTTGCGTGGGCATTGCTCCAGTTTATATAAGTGATGTTCTCAATTTTTCTGATTGCTTGGAACTTATTGGAATGTATGGAGAGATGTTCTCGGTTGAAGATCGAGCTGAGGCCTTAAAAAATTCGCTGCGTTCCCAACTTGAGGATTTTAAAAGGTTTGTAGAGGGTCGAGATCGATACAGGACGGCTTATTTCATATGGAAATCACCTTGGATGGTGGCAGCCAACGATACCTTTATAAATTATGTGATGGAGTTGCAAGGGTTTGACAATTACTTCAAGCAGTTGTCAAGATACCCTGAAATTGATTTAAATGAAGCGGCTTTGGAAGGTGTGGAGCTCATTCTGCTATCCAGTGAGCCTTACCCGTTTAAAGTTGACGATACAAACATCTTTGAGGTCATTTCACCCACTGCCAAAATTCTATTAGTAGATGGTGAAATGTTCTCGTGGTACGGTTCAAGGCTCACCCAAGCATTTGAGTATTTCAAAAGGCTGCGTCAAGAGCAGGTGAACTAATGCCTTTAAGGCGTGATATTCTCCTTCTAAGTTTTGAAGCTTCATGGTATAACACGTCGCTCAAACCAGAATCGGTTTGGGTCAAATTATATGCTTCTTCAATGAAATTGGAATGTTTTTTTTCCAAATCGTTCAGACTTGATACCTTCTCAAGGTTCGGTCTGATAGTTCCTACTTTACAGAAATGTTTGTTCATAAACTTGTTGCTTTTATATACTATAAATACGCCCCAATGAGAGGTTTAGACGTGTTGTGTGCGTTAAAAAAATGTAAAATTTCAATTTATGGGGGCAGGAGGTGTAGGATGTATCAATTCCCTTTCCCTGCTTAGGTATTTGAGCTCGTTAAGTTTGTTGAGCAATTTAATGGCTTTGTACTCTGAAATGTCGCTTAAAGCCGAATCTGTTTGGCGCAAATTGTAAGCCTGCTCGATGAGTTCTTTGTACTTTAGAAGGAGCTTCTGCTGGTAGCTTTTAAGTTCGGACGACGTTTTCATTTCTAGAACAATTAATATTTTTAAATATATCTAAAATATTGTTAATCAGCAAGTTAAAATATTGCTATGTTCATAAAAAAATCGGCCCTGATGAAGAGACCGATTTAAAACTAACTTACTAATTCTAATTTTGTGAAGAAACTTTCATTTTTTTGCTAACACTACAAAGATGTGGCTTTATTCAATAACTAATGTTATGTAAATATTAGCTTTGGATTAACTTTCATTTAATAACTTAAAGATAATGAGTTTGTTAAATGTGAAATGTTTCTGATGTTCTTCTACATAATGAGAGTGTACCTTGTTTAAGAGGGTTACTTAGTCTTGCATAGCAAATACGTCCTGTAATAAGTCTGTAGTTCGGGAACTGATATCGGTCCTAATATTGGCTTCCTCCACGGCAATCATGGTGTAGACACCCTCCAAAGCTTCTTTGGTTACGTAATCTGTTAGGTCAGGATTAACATCTTTAGTGAAAGGAAGGCTGTTGTATTTGCTAATTAAAGCTTCCCACATTTTGTCGGCACCTACCTTTTTAAAGGAGGCATTGATAACCGGGTGGAACTTTTGGTAAAGCTCTGTCTGTGTTTTATCGGTAAGATATAAGGTTGCAGCATTGTCTTCTCCCATCAAGATGTTTTTTGCGTCATTAAAAGTGATTTCTTTAACTGCATTTACAAATATTGGAGTAGCTTCACTTACGGCATCTTCGGCCGCTCTATTAAGTACTTTGATGCCTTCATCGGCGAGGTGTCCCAGTCCTACATTTCTAAGAGCTTTATCCACCTTTTGAATGTCTTCTGGGAACAAGATCTTGACTAATTCATTTTTGTAGAAACCGTCGGTTTGGGTAAGCTTGTCCACCTGTTTTTCGATTCCTTGGTCAAGAGCTTCTCTTAAAGCTTCAGCTATATCGGCATTGCCAATTATTTCTTCGGTATTGATAGGGAGCTTGTCTAATAAATCTTTCAACTGAGCTTGCGTGCTTAGGGAAATTAAGCAAATGAAGATGGTAATCAATTTTCTCATAGGGCTTTCAATTTAATGGTTTCAAAAATACAAAAGTGGTGCCATAAATTGTGAATAGCCAAAGTTTATGTTTGAATAGATAATATAAATCCTTAAAATTTGAATACAAATTATTAATTATTAAATTTATAGGATTGTTGTTTGTTGATTTGATAATTTAAACAATGGTAAATTGATAAATGCACAAATGTGATTTAGTAATGTGAATTGATATGGAAACTCCTGAACTGAAAGTTGTGAGTATTTATAGTAAAGGTTATAAAAAACAATTGCTGATATCGAGCTCTGAAGTGATTACCTTAACCTCGTTCCTTAAAGGGGTTATTAAAAATGAGGTGCTGGTAATAAACACCAATCTAGGAGTGGATATATATTATTTTGCCATGGTGGACCATACCAATTTAATAGTAGATACTTTTTTACTATTAAAGACAAGTAACGGACAAAACCGTGAGGAGTTCATTATAAAATCATTAAATCACCAGCAAGCTATTGCCAGCGAAACCCAAAGGTTTTTTGCTAAACTCGTTAAAAATCCCTTGTTGTTCAAGAGTTATTCCAAGAGTTTGGCCCATCAAATCAAAAACTATTACAAGCCATCTTCAACTTTAATCAATGAATTACTTTCTCTTTGGAAAATGGAACTAATTAAAGCACCTCACAATAGTTCTATAGATAGTACACTTTTACCTTTGATTATGTCGCTTACAGCCTCCAATATCGAGGAAGATAGTCAACCTGTGGTAGAAGCCTTGATCCGTGAGGCTATGAGCATGAGAAACAGCAATTGATTTCATAACGAAAGAACAGTTTAAAACTCCTTCTAGAAGGCCAGAAATTATACGAAAATTGCAATGTCCTTCATAATTCTCAAACGTTTTAGATAATTTAAGATAAACAGGGTATTTTTTTGAATAATCCTTAAATTTGCGTTTCGAAAATCAGAGCTGATTGACAAAGAATCATTTGGTTAAGAGATAGTTTTAAAGTTGAAACTGTCCTAGGTTCTTGATTTTCAGTTTAAAAACTAATTCAATAGCTTACTATAGATGAAACAGATAGCACCTTACAAACCTAAACATAAAGTAAGAATCGTGACTGCCGCCTCGCTTTTTGACGGCCACGACGCTGCAATAAATATCATGCGCCGAATCATTCAGGCCACAGGAGTGGAAGTAATCCATTTGGGACACGACCGCAGTGTGGAAGAAGTGGTGAACACGGCCATTCAGGAAGATGCCAATGCCATTGCCATGACCTCTTATCAAGGAGGACACAATGAGTATTTTAAATACATGTACGATTTATTGAAGGAGAAAGGGGCCGAGCACATCAAGATTTTTGGTGGAGGTGGTGGAGTAATCCTCCCTGAAGAAATCCAGGAATTGATGGATTACGGAATTACCCGAATCTATTCGCCAGACGATGGTCGTGAAATGGGACTTCAAGGGATGATCAATGATTTGGTAATGTTATCCGATTTTGCCATTGGGGATTCCTTGAATGGAGAAGTAAGCCATTTAGCAGAGAAGAATCCAAAAGCTATTGCGAGAGTGATTTCTTCAGCGGAAAACTTCCCAGAAGTTGCCAAGGCTGCCTTAGAAGATATTCATGCTAAAAATAAAAACAGCCATACCCCAGTGCTTGGAATTACAGGAACGGGAGGTGCCGGTAAATCCTCTTTGGTGGATGAGTTGGTAAGACGTTTTTTAATTGATTTTCCAGAGAAAACAGTAGGGATTATTTCTGTGGATCCTTCCAAGAGAAAGACGGGAGGCGCTTTGTTGGGAGATAGAATTCGTATGAATGCCATTAACAGCCCAAGGGTGTACATGCGCAGTTTGGCAACACGTCAATCTAATTTGGCATTGTCAAAATACGTTAATGAAGCTGTGGAAGTTTTAAAAGCTGCCGAGTACGATTTGATTATTTTGGAAACTTCCGGAATTGGTCAGTCCGATACAGAAATTTTGGAGCACAGTGATGTGTCTTTATACGTCATGACGCCGGAATTTGGTGCTGCAACCCAGTTGGAAAAAATCGATATGCTGGATTTTGCCGATTTGGTGGCGATTAACAAATTTGATAAACGTGGTGCTTTGGACGCTTTACGAGATGTGAAGAAGCAGTACATGCGCAACCACAATCTGTGGCATGCCAACCCAGATGATATGCCGGTATTTGGAACAATTGCATCGCAGTTCAACGATCCAGGAATGAACTCGCTATATAAAGCTATTATGGATACTTTGGTTGAAAAGTCGGAGAGTGATTTAAAGTCTACTTTTGAAATCACCAAAGAGATGAGCGAGAAGATTTTTGTGATTCCTCCATCCAGAACCCGTTACCTTTCTGAAATTGCCGAAAACAATCGAGCTTACGATACCACAGCTACTGCACAAGTAGAGGTAGCGCAAAAACTGTATGGTATTTATAAAACAATTGAAACGGTTGTAGGCTCAGCGCCGGTATTAACACGTTCTGGAGT
The DNA here is from genome assembly GCF_001975575.1 of Mangrovimonas sp. DI 80. Taxonomy (NCBI): domain Bacteria; kingdom Pseudomonadati; phylum Bacteroidota; class Flavobacteriia; order Flavobacteriales; family Flavobacteriaceae; genus Mangrovimonas; species Mangrovimonas sp. DI 80. The sequence goes on from NZ_MSDT01000006.1 coordinate 303,923, forward strand.
GGATACCGAAACTTTGGTAGTTTCCGAAGAGAACAAATTATTATTGGAACTTCTAATTAAGGAGTTCGACAGAATGAAAATGAACCTTGACCCATATAACTGGGAAGTAATAACCGGTTGGGATGAAAAGGTTAACAGATATAAAAATCCAATTTATTCCTTTAAAGTAAGAGATAAGGAAATAAAGATAGAAACGCATACAGAATCCCTGTCTCACACGCAGATTCCTAAAGTGGCCCTTCCAAAGTACCAAGCTTGGGGGGATATTTTAAGATGGTGCTTACAGGAGAATGTTCCAGGGGAGTTTCCATATACTTCAGGACTGTATCCATTTAAGAGAACGGGTGAAGATCCAACACGTATGTTTGCCGGAGAAGGTGGGCCAGAGCGTACCAATCGCCGTTTCCATTACGTAAGTTTAGGAATGCCGGCCAAACGTTTGTCGACAGCATTTGATTCGGTGACGCTTTATGGAAACGATCCAGACCATCGTCCTGATATTTACGGAAAGATTGGAAACGCGGGAGTTTCTATTTGCTGTTTGGATGATGCCAAGAAATTGTATTCAGGGTTCAATCTTGCCGATGCCATGACTTCGGTAAGTATGACCATCAATGGTCCTGCACCAATGTTGCTGGGATTCTTTATGAATGCGGCAATCGATCAACAATGTGAGATTTACATTAAGGAGAACGGTCTTGAAAAAGAAGTGGAGGCAAAAATTGCCGAAATCTATAAAGGGAAAGAGCGTCCAAAATATAATGGTGAATTACCTGAAGGAAATGACGGCTTAGGATTGATGCTGTTGGGTGTTACAGGAGATCAAGTGTTGCCTGCTGATGTCTATGCCGATATTAAAGCTAAAACTATCGCTCAAGTGCGCGGAACAGTTCAAGCGGATATTCTTAAGGAAGACCAAGCTCAGAACACTTGTATTTTCTCTACGGAATTCGCTTTGCGATTGATGGGAGATGTACAGGAATACTTTATCGATAACAACGTTCGTAACTTCTATTCGGTGTCTATTTCTGGGTACCATATTGCAGAGGCAGGAGCTAATCCAATTACCCAATTGGCATTGACCCTTGCGAATGGTTTCACCTATGTAGAGTATTACTTATCACGACACATGGATATCAATAAGTTTGGGCCAAACTTATCGTTCTTCTTCTCTAATGGTATCGATCCTGAATATGCGGTTATTGGTCGTGTAGCCCGTAGAATTTGGGCCAAGGCCTTAAAACAAAAATACGGAGCTAACCCTAGAGCACAGATGTTGAAATACCATATTCAAACATCAGGACGTAGCTTGCATGCCCAAGAGATTGACTTTAATGATATCCGTACTACTTTGCAGGCGCTTTATGCTATTTATGACAACTGTAACTCGTTGCACACAAATGCTTATGATGAAGCCATCACAACGCCAACGGAAGAGTCCGTACGTCGTGCTATGGCTATTCAGTTGATTATTAACAAAGAGTTAGGATTGGCTAAAAATGAGAATCCAATTCAAGGATCCTTTATCATTGAAGAATTGACCGATTTGGTTGAGGAAGCTGTGTTGGTAGAGTTTGATAGAATTACAGAGCGCGGCGGTGTTCTTGGGGCTATGGAAACCATGTACCAGCGTTCTAAAATCCAAGAAGAAAGTTTGTATTACGAAACCTTAAAGCATAATGGACAGTTCCCTATTATTGGGGTGAATACCTTTTTAAGCAGTAAGGGGTCTCCAACAGTAATTCCTGCGGAAGTGATTCGTGCGACAGAAGACGAAAAGCAATTCCAAATTAAAACGTTGGAAAACCTTCACGAGCGTTATGCTAAAGAAGTTGCTGAGCAATTGTCAGCGATACAGCACGCAGCCATCAATAACCAAAATATTTTTGAAAAGTTGATGGAAGCCTCGAAATTCTGCTCACTTGGACAAATTACCAATGCGTTGTTTGAAGTAGGAGGACAGTATAGAAGAAATATGTAGATTCCAAACATAAATTTATAATTGAAATCCCGAGGAGCTATTTCTCGGGATTTTTTTATGGCTTTTAAAATCATAGGGAAGTTTTTTGTGTCAATAAAGCCTTAGGTTTCAGTATTTTTTAAGACCTTAGAAAGACCAAACTTTCAACATGAAAAAAAATAGATTAGGAAACCTGTCTTTGGCTTTGGCGGTTTGTTTCATGACCATTGGGCTTGTCTTTAAGAAGTTGCATTTGTATGAAGGTGACCTTTTGGAGATTTTATTGGCAGGATTTGAAGCCGCGGTTGTTGGGGGTGTCGCCGATTGGTTTGCGGTAAGGGCTTTGTTTCAGGAAATACCCATTCCTTATGTAAAACGCCATACCAATATCATTGTAAAAAGTAGGGAGAAGTTATCTGCTGGTATTGTAGACTTGGTGAATAACGAATGGCTTTCCAAAGAAATGTTAAGGGATAAAATTGAAGGCATATCATTGGCCAAGCCTATTCTGGAATATTTGATGGATGGGGGTAATCAAACTGCCATACAACAAACCCTTAAGCCAGAATTGGAAGCATTGTTGTTGCAATTGGATGCTCCGAATGTGGTGTCTGGTTTGGAGGATTTGTTACGTCCCGCTTGCAAGGGAAATAATATTGCGGAGCCTTTAGGCCGGTTTTTAAAGCAAGTAGTAGAGCATAAGGAACATTACGGAATGCTTAAGGTGTTTTTGGAGGTGTTGAAAGAAAAAATTGCAGACCCAGCAACTTTGGAGTTTTTAACGACTGAAGTGGAGTTTCAGGTGAAAAATCAGAAGAAGAAGGGCTCTGTGCTTAAAGGGGTGTTGGTTGGAGCTGGCCAGATATTAGGAGCTATAAAACCTTCAAAAATAGCCAAAGGGATACAAGAGCAGTTGTATGAATTGATAGAGGAAATGCATGAGTCTCCCGAGGATCATAAAATTATTCAGGCATTGGACAGACAGCTTTACGAGTATGGAGACCGTTTGACCTCGGAAGACGATCCTGCAATTGAAACCATTAATGAGTTTGGAGAGCAATTCCTATTGCGCTTGATTGATTCTGGTATGGTAAAACAAGCTTTAACTAGGGTAAAAGGGATTATTCATGAACAAGTATTTCTTGGGGAAACGGAACACACTCAACTTTTAAAGGATAAAGTGAATAGAATGTTGCATGGTTTTTACAATGATGTTTCAAAATTGGAACGTACCGATGCTTGGTTAAAGAGCACTTTATTGGAAGTAATAGACAAACACCACCATCGCATAGGGGAATTGGTTGGAGAAAGTTTGGCAAAACTTTCAAATTTTGAGTTGGTGAAACAAATAGAGGAAAAGGTTGGGGAGGACTTGCAGTATATTAGGTTGAATGGTGCTTTGGTTGGGGGGCTGGTTGGTATGCTTATAATGGTGTTCAAGATTTATATATTGGATGTACATTCTTGATGGGTTGCAGGAGAGCTGAAGATTTGAATTGTATACTTTAAGGAAGGGACAAAGTTTTTATAGCGAAGTCAATAAAAAAGCCTTTCCTGTAATAACCAACCAAAATCAGGAAAGGCTTAGTAATAAAAAGTTCTTAGAGACAATTCTAAATTACTAATAATGAAGTGTATTTCAGTAAATTGTACGTTTAGTTATACACAAAGTTTTTAACAAAAAAACGGAAGCTGTGGCTTCCGGATAATGAGTTTGGTATTTCTTCCAATAAAAAAATCTTTACAGCGTAAGCATCCAAGAGTGCTGTAACCTTTTAAAGGTTTTAAGCTCGCGTCTTAGCAAAGGGATATAATCCTTGCCGTTACTGTTACATTTTTCCAATCTACGGCAATTCCTGTAGAGCCTGTTGGTCATTCTTCTTAGGGCCGCAATATGTTTGTGGCGTCTTTCAGAATAGCGTTCCATTTCGGCCTTGACAATTTCTGGAGCCAAGGAAGCCGATTGTTGTACAATGTCTCCCGTAAAATAAATGTGATGGTCTTCGGTACCATCTTCACGGAGATAATTCAGATCCTGATTTAAGTATGTAGAAATGCTTCTAGATAATATGATAATATCTATAGCTTTTTGATACACAGGTAGTTCTGAGAAATGGGATGGTAAATGAGGTAACATAGTTTAATAGCAATTTATATCAAAATTAAGGACAAGATTTCAGATTCAGCTTTAATAATTAAAGTAAAAGTGTATATTTGGTTTAATTATTATTTTTTTTAGTTAAAAAACTTTAAAAATGAGTATTGATACTTTGAATTGGAAAATATTGAAGTGTTTGCAGCAAAATGCAAGGCAATCCAATGCTGAAATTGGGAGACAGGTGGGCATTAGTTCGCCTGCAGTTTCGGAGCGTATCAAAAAAATGGAAGATGGTGGAATTATAGAGGATTATCATACTACCGTTTCTTACTTCGAAGCGGGCTACCAGCTCAAGGCGATTATTACACTTCGTGCCTTTATGGGAAAGCTCAAGCCCTTTTTGGAAAAGGTGAAAACCTATGATGAGGTATTGAACTGTTATAGGATTACCGGAAATGAAAACATAGTAATGGTAGTAATCCTAAAACATCAAAAGCATTTGGAGGCTTTTATTGACCAACTTATTGTGTACGGAGAAAGCAAAACCCAAATTGTTCTGTCTGATGTGGTCAAAAATGGCTATATCAAGCCCCTGAAATAATAGTTAAAGGTTTTGGGAAATATGCTCAGCTATTTGTTTGGCATGGATACGTGAATTCTCAATAAACCATTTATGGGTTTCCATGCCTCCGCAAATCACGCCAGCAAGATAGAGTCCAGGAATATTGGTTTCCATGGTTTCTGTGTTATAGGTTGGAATATGTCTCTCATCATCACTAAAGGTAATGTTGGTCGCCTCCAATAACTTAAAATTAGGTTGATATCCCGTAAGAGCAACAACATAATCGTTGGGGATGCTGATGCTTCCTTTTGAAGTGTTTACCAAGACTTCACTTTCCTTGATCTCTTGTATTTCTGAATTAAAATAGGCTTTGATGCTCCCTTCTTCAATGCGGTTGAGGATATCTGGACGTACCCAATATTTAACGCGTTCACCAATATCATTACCTCGAATCACCATAGTGACGTCGCCACCTTTGCGCCAAATTTCCAAAGCAGCATCTACAGAAGAGTTGCTGGCACCTACCACAATTACCTTTTGCATGCTGTAGGGATGTGCCTCTTTATAGTAATGGGTTACTTTAGGGAGTTCTTCTCCAGGGACATTCAGTAGTTTGGGGATGTCATAAAAACCAGTGGCGATAATTACTTTTTTTGCATGGTAATTCTGCTTTTCCGAAGTGACTATAAATTGCCCATTTTTTTCAAGAATGCTTGAAACTTCTTCGTATAAATGAATTTTCAATTGGTTGGAAGTGGCAACACGACGGTAGTATTCCAAAGCTTCATCCCTGTTAGGTTTTGGGTTGTTGCTAATGAAAGGAACATCGTTAATTTCTAATCGTTCCGAAGTAGAGAAAAAGGTCATATTCAAAGGATAGTTAAAGAGCGAATTGGTAAGGGTTCCCTTTTCCAAAATCACATAATCAAATCCTCTTTGTTTACATTCAAGGGCGCAGGCAATACCTATGGGGCCTGCGCCTATGATGATAATGTCTTTTTCTATTTTCAAAATGCTAAATCTTTAGGTTATTGGCTAATGTTTTGATAGGCCATTTTACGCTTTAAAAATACTAATAGTAGCACACAAATCAACATGATTGCTATGATAATGTACCAAGTGCTTTCAAAACCTACTTGCTCAATGAGCTGCATGCCTGCATTGTGACCAAATATGTGTGCAATGGCAAAAGCCATACTGTACAGCGCCATGTATTCCCCTTGATTACCTCGTGTAGCCCTTTTAAGAGCAAAGGCATTGGAGAAGGGGAAGGCTATCATTTCGCCTACTGTCATAAATAACATTCCTACAATCAAAATGCCTACCCAAGAGCTAAGGTTAAGAACCAAAAAACTCAATGCTGTAAGTAGGGCACCTGAGATTATAAGACCGGTTTTGGTATACTTTAAGCCTTCGAGCCATTTTATAAGCGGCATTTCAAAAACAGCAATAAGTAAACCGTTCATTCCCATAAGCAACCCTATTTGAAATTCAGAAAGCATTCGTTCCTTTTCATAATAAAGGGGCATGGTTGAAAAGTATTGTAAAAACACGATACTGAACAACACCATGGCAATCAAAAATAGGATGTAAGGTCCGTCTTTATATGCCGATTTTGGATCTAGAGCAATGATGTCATCCTGAACTCTAGCGGTTTTGGGATTGAGTACATTGAGCAACAAAATACCAGCGACTATACAAGTAATGCCATCCACCCAAAAGAGTCCTGCATATCCCAAAGTGAGAATGATCATCCCACCAATGGCTGGCCCAGCCGAAAATCCCAAATTGATGGCCAGACGTATCAAAGTCACCGATCTAGTTTTATTTTCGGGTTTGCTGTAAGCACTTAAAGCCACGAATCCGGCAGGGCGGAAGATATCAGCTACAGCCATCAACAGTCCAACACCTAAAACCATGCCTAGAAAACTGCTGATAAATTGCAATCCTATAAATAGGAACCCTGAGACCACAAGGCTAAAGACCATGACTTTGTAATAGCCCAGTTTGTCTGTTAATTTACCCCCTAGCCAAGAACCCAAAACTGAACCAGCTCCAAATGCAGACATAATCCATCCAACATCACTAAAAGAAAAGTTGAGGCTCTTAGTGAGGTAAAGGGATAGAAAGGGAACAACCATGGTTCCGGCCCGGTTAATGAGGGTAATTAATGCCAACCACCAGACTTCTTTGGAAAGTCCCTTAAAGGAGCTTATATAATTGTTGAAAATTCGTTCCATGTTTGATTAATGTAAAATTGATGCATAAAAAAACGTCCGACATATGCCGGACGTTCTACAGATATATTGTTTGGTTACAATCAACACAATCGTATAAGCGTCCGGCTTCTAGGCGAAGAGGTATAGGTTTGCTTATTTCTTGTGATGACTGAAAACATGATATTCTTAAAAGTTTGAAAGCCAAAGCTATGGAAAATAACTTTAAGTTGTATTTTTGATGGCGAAAAAAATGTGTATGAGATTCTTAATTTTTTTATTTCTGGGAATTTTTGCTTTGGGGTGTGCCCAAGATAAGCAGCCAATTTTAGGGGAAACAGCCTTTCAAAAAAAGTTAAATGCCGAATTTAGGGATGCCACAATGTCCCCGTTGACCGATGAAGACCGAAAGGATTTTAAGGGTCTGTCGTTTTTCGAAGTAGATTCTTCCTATGTGGTCTCTGCAACATTACACCGAACTCCAGATTCGCTATGGTTTTTAATGAAAACAACTACGGATAGAGAGTCCAAAGAGCGCGTATACGGCGTTTTGAAGTTTGAATTAAAAGGAACCTCCTATGAGCTTAAAGTTTATCAAGGAGAGGAATTGATGACACAAGAAGGATTTGAGGATTATTTGTTTTTGCCATTTTTAGACAATACCAATGGAGATGAAAGTTATGGGGGTGGCCGATATATTGATTTAAGAATTCCTGAGGGTGATAGTCTCACGATAGATTTTAATAAAGCATACAATCCTTATTGTGCTTATAATGCACGTTATTCGTGTCCTATCGTGCCACGAGACAACTATCTCAATACAGAGATTAAGGCAGGTGTGAAGGCTTATAAAAAGAAATAGGTGTTAGCCTGAAAGTTATTTCACCAAAAACATTCCCAAGAACACTGCCAAAAAGCCAAGGATAAAACTTGCAATGGTATAAATGGCAAAGCTTGTAAAATCACCAGTTCTTAAAAAGACATGGTTTTCATAAGCAAAGGTTGAGAAAGTTGTAAATCCGCCACAGAAACCAGTTGCCAAAAACAGGGTTTGGCTTTGGGAAAGGGTGTCGTTCTTTGCTGCCAATCCCAATATAATACCGATAAGTAAACTGCCTAAAATGTTGGCGGCAAAAGTGCCGTATGGAATACCGGTTTCGTGGCTGTTCCAAAGTTTGCCAATCCCAAATCTAAGCACACTTCCAAAGCCTCCTCCCAGAAATACGAGTAATAAATGTTTCATGGAAGTAAGTTAAAGGCTGTTTGTTTCTGGAGTTGTGTTGCTGCTATCGTTCTTAATGGCAATATAGATTTTGGTCACCCATTCTGCAGGGTTTGGGGTTTGAATAGGATCTGTAAGGTAGGTTTCCAACATAGGCCCATTTTCCTGAAATTCATATCCATGTTCTGGTACATATTTCAAGGCAATGTCCCAAGCTTCTTTTAAATTGTCGTAGTTACCCGTAAGCGTAGTTTCTACAGCTCTAAAGGCATCCATATATCCTGTTAGAATGTCACTGCCATCAGCAGTAATAACTTGAGCTGTTGTAGGAACACAACATGAAAAAATGGTTGCGTTATTGGCCTCGTCCCATTTAATGTAGTTAATATAGGGGGCTCCAGCGATGGAAATATTATTTGCTGAGGCATATTGAATGACTTTGGGAAGCATTTCTTGCATTTTAGCTTTTACTTCTGAAATTTTGCAAGATGTGGTATTGTAAAGATAAAAACCACCACTATGCTGAGTTACACCATTGACTTTGATGTTGTAAATTTTCATGGATTCTTGAAGCACGCTGTCCAATTTAACCAATCCGCGCTCAAAATCGGGGCCAACCATATTGTCGAATCCTCCATTAGCCAATGCATAGGCTTTATACATAAAGGGGAGTTTATCGGCGGACATGGTCCAAGTTACTTTCGTTTTATTTGGTTCCAAGGCTTCAAATTTCCAATGGATATTGGAGGGCTCATAATTGTCAAATCGTAATTCCTGATCAATGGATGTATTATCTTCTACTTCTTTAGTTTTCATTGATCCTTTCCCGTGGGAGTCTGTCCAAGAATAAGATCCACCAACTCCTAGAGTGTTTTCTCCCAAAGTTATGTCGGTATTGGGATCTTTTTCTACCCAAGGTGACCAAGCTTCCCAATTTTTAAGGTCAACAACGTTTTCATAAGCTACGGAGACGGGGGCTTCTATGGTGAGTTCACGCTTAACCTCATAAGAATTTGGTTGTACGGCAATGTAAATCGCTAAGGCGATACAGGCTATAAGGACAAGAAATAGAAAGTATTTAAAAAATTTCATTTTGAAGGCATTGATGTTAATCAAAGGTAATCAATTTTGAAGAAATTTAATTTTGTTCGTAGTAATAATGTAGGTGTTTTTGTATACAAAAAATCCCCGATGACGGGGATTTAATTAGCTAAAAACAATTGAATGTATAAAATTTATACTGCTACCATACTATAGGCTAATGGAGAAGGGGTTTTTAGCTTTGGTTGGTTGTTTCAAAGATCTTATAGCGTTAAGCATTTAAGAAAAGGTAAATATATGAGTACATTTTGTAGTAAAAAATCCCCTTTATAGGGGATTTTTTGATAGTTGAAAACGTAAAATGGTTCTTTTATATATGAATGAAAATTAGAGGGAGTTTATTTGGTAGAAGGAACTCAAAATAATAAATTAAAAATAAGGTTTGACTACATAAGTACAAACTTGATAGCAGCAATAAATAGTATAAAGGCTATAAAACCGATTAAGATCCAAACCGTTCCCTTATAGTACTTGCGGTGAAGTTTTAAATCCTTTCTATAGGTATAGGTTATGATGGCAATAAATGCGATGGCAAATAAAATCCCGAAAATCCATTGACCTTTTGTAAACATATATCTATTTTTAGGCAAAAATACAGAATCAGTTTATAAACAATTCAAAAAGACATCATAAAAAATAGGATTACTGCAATGAAAAAAAACATCGAGGCGGTTAAAGCCTTTCACACTGCATTCAAGATTGGTCATTTGGAAACCCCTAAAGCCGACCTAGGTCAAGATAAAAACCTGTTGCGTTATAAATTGATGCGAGAGGAAAATGAAGAATATTTAGAAGCCGCCAATAATGGGGATTTGGTAGAAGTGGCTGATGCCTTGGGAGACATGCTTTATATTTTATGTGGGACTATTATAGAACACGGATTGCAACATAAAATCGAGGCCGTATTCGAAGAAATCCAACGTAGCAATATGAGTAAATTGGGAGAAGATGGAGAACCCATTTACAGAGAGGATGGAAAGGTGTTGAAAGGCCCTAACTATTTTAAACCGGATATTGCAAGTATTCTAGAGGAATAAAAAAAAGAGAAGCCAAATGCTTCTCTTTTTTTATTGTGTTTGTTCATTATATCTTAACTCGCCATCCATAAGGATCTTCGGTTCTGTTATATTGAATATCTGTAATGCGTTTTTTCAAAATGGAAGCATAACTGTTTTCCAATTGAGGTAAATCGTAATCATTGTTTTTATAACCAAAAGATGCAATAGGAGAAATAACCGCAGCAGTTCCAGATCCAAACATTTCCATAAGGTCTCCATTTTTGGCAGCATCTACTACTTCATGAACAGAAAGTGGACGTACTTCTACATTAATACCTTCTGCCTTGGCAATTTCAATAATACTTTTTCTGGTAATTCCATCCAAAATACGATCGCTGGTTGGAGCCGTGATTAAAGTATCTTTTATTCTTATAAAAATATTCATGGCACCTGCTTCTTCAATAAATTCATGGGTGCTGTCATCGGTCCAAATAACCTGGTTGTATCCTTTTTCAATAGCTAATTGGGTAGGGTAGAATTGTCCAGCATAGTTACCACCCGCCTTGGCGTATCCAACTCCACCATTGGCAGATCGCGAATAGATTTGCTCAATCAGTACGCTTACCTTACCAGAGAAATAAGGCCCAGAAGGCGCTGTTGCAATGATAAATTTGTATTCATTGGCAGGAGATGCATGAAAACCTTCTCCCGAAGCAAAAATAAATGGACGAATGTACAACGAACCTTGGTCAGCTTTAGGAATCCATTGCTCATCTACTTCCAATAAAGCCTTAAGTCCTTCCATAAAATAGTTTTCAGGCACTTCTGGAATAGCCAATCGTTTAGCTGAAATATTTAAGCGTTTGCAATTGTCTAGTGGACGAAATAAAAACGTGTCGTTATTGGTATCTTTATAAGCTTTCATCCCTTCGAAAACAGATTGTCCATAGTGGAAAATCTTAGCCGAAGGCGCCATACTAATATTTTGGTAAGGCATCACTTTAGGAGTTTCCCAAGCACCGTTTTTATAATCACAAACCAACATGTGGTCTGAAAATACTTTTCCAAAAGCCAAATTGTCAAAGTCAATCTCATTTATCTTGCTGTCTTGACATTTGGTAATTTCTATATCTTGAATGTGTGTTGTATTCTGCATCGTAGTGTTTTTAGTGTGCTTACAAAACTATGAAATTTATAGGGAATTGAAATCATTAAATTGTCTAATAAAAGGAGTATCTTAGTAGCCAGATTCATAAACATTCTAAATTCTATGAAAACATTTTTCTCCATATTTACCGTGGCTTTGTTGTTGGTGTCCTGTAAAAATGAATCCAAGGATTTGGCAAATCAAGAAGCTAAAAAAGAAATAGCTTATGTGTCTTTTGGAAATCCTACAGAGGCCAATAATGCCATTGCAGCATCAGATTTAGCCAGTTTGTATGAATCCATAAGCGCAGGCGACAGTTTGTCAACTAAGGTTGTTGCCAAAGTTGATGAAGTATGCCAGGCCAAAGGATGTTGGATGAAGTTGGATTTAGGAGATGAGAAACAAGTGATGGTAAAGTTTAGAGATTATGGATTTTTTGTGCCAAAAAATATAGCCGGAAAAGAAGTCATTATCAATGGAATGGCATATGTATCTGAAACTTCTGTCGCCGAATTACGTCACTATGCACAAGATGCAGGAGAAAGTGACGAGGATATCGCTAAAATAACCGATCCTGAGCGTACGTATGCGTTTTTGGCGGATGGCGTTTTGCTAAAGGAAGAATAGCATGAGGCGTATTGCAATATTGCTTTTGTTAGCTGTTTTTTGCAGTTGTGGCCAACAGCCAAAGGAGGCTATGGTAGAAACTGAAGTGCCTGTCAAATATGATATGTATGTGCCTTCGGAAATGGCCAACCTTATGAATGAGATGTATAATTACAAGGCTGAATTAAAGCAAGATATCCTTTCAGGAACAATGCCAACGGAATTTCCTAATCAGTTTTTAAAGATTCATTCGGCAGAACTTTCCGATTTTAAAGACCGCACCGAAGCTTTTGAGGCGATGTCCAAAGCCTTTATTGAAGCAGAGCAACGTTTATACGATTCTACTTCTACCCAGTCTTTGGAAACTCGTTTCAATGCAACCGTGAATCTCTGTATTTCTTGCCACAACATGGGGTGTACAGGACCAATTCCTAGAATTCAAAAACTGTTGATTAACTAATTTAGTGAAGCGTAAAATTATTACTACCGGAGATGGTTCCAAGACCATCCAAATTGAAGATTGGGATGAACAGTACCATTCTAAACACGGTGCCATTCAAGAGGCGCAGCATGTGTTTATTAAACACGGTCTTCAGTATAAGGTTGAAAATTTTTCAGGTTCCCAATCGGAACCGCTTAGTATTTTGGAAATAGGCTTCGGAACTGGGTTGAATGCGTTTTTAACTTTATTAGAGGCCGAGAAATTGAATTGTTCCATCAATTATGTTGGAGTGGAGGCTTTTCCCGTTAAGCCTGAAGAACTTCAATTATTAAATTACCCAGAACAACTTTCAAAAGAAGATCGAACGCCTCAATTTGAAGCTTTGCACAAGGTCGATTGGCTGACAGCTCACGAAATAACTTCTTTGTTTACACTTCAAAAACAACAAAAGGAATTCAAGGATATTGATGAGGTTAATTGCTTTGATCTCATCTATTTTGATGCTTTTGGAGCCAGAGTGCAACCAGAATTGTGGACTGAAGACATTTTTAAAATTATGTATGAAGCCTTAAGACCAAATGGCGTTTTGGTGACCTATTCGGCAAAGGGTAGTGTGCGTCGAGCCATGTTGGCCGTAGGGTTTAAAGTCGATAAACTTCCTGGACCTCCTGGCAAGCGTGAAATGTTACGGGCCTACAAACCTGAATAAATTTTTTGGTGTTACTTTCCTATGTGTTACAAATCATTTGTTTGTAAGAAATCTTTGTTAAACCTAAATTAAAAGAGGTTTGAATACCAGCGGCATTTCCTAACTTTATAAAAAAGGCAATATGACAGTTTTAATTACAGGCGCTACAGGACTTGTGGGGAAGGCAATTGTTGCTCAGTGTGCCAAAAAGGACATTGCAGTACATTTTTTGACGACTTCCAAGAACAAGGTCGAAAATCAAGCTCATTATAAAGGATTTTATTGGAACCCCGCAAAGGGAGAGATTGATATTGCTTGTTTTGAAGGTGTCGATGCCATTATCAATTTGGCGGGAGCATCAATTTCCAAACGTTGGACTAGCAGTTACAAAAAGACCATTTTGGAAAGCCGAATTTCTTCTTTAAATCTATTGCGAGAGTGTATTTCTGAAAATAATTTTACCATCAAACACCTTATCAGTGCCAGTGCGATTGGGATTTACCCTGATTCCCTTACCCGATATTATGACGAAGATGTGAAGGAAGTATCTCCTTCTTTTTTAGGAACGGTGACAGAGCAATGGGAAGCCGCAGCCGATGCCTTTTCAGAATTGGGAATGGAGGTTGCCAAAATTAGAATTGGTTTGGTTTTGGATCATAAAGAAGGAGCACTACCAAAATTGGTGCAACCTGTTCGCTATGGAATGGGTGCTACCTTTGGTGATGGCAGTCAATGGCAATCTTGGATTCATGTAAAGGATTTAGCCAGGTTGTTTCTTTTTGTATTAATCAATAAAGAATCTGGTATTTTTAATGGTGTAGCACCTAATCCTGTAACCAATAAGGAAATGCTTCACATTATCGCCAAAGATTTACATAAGCCTTTAATCATGCCGAATATTCCTAAAAGTTTTATGAAATTGGCCCTAGGCGATATGCATCAACTGTTATTTGAGAGCCAATTGGTAGGCAGTAAAAAAGTAGAAGCCCTGGGGTTTTCATTTAAATACCCTAAACTGGAGATGGCTTTAAGGGATTTGTTATAATTCTCTGCCCATAAAATCAAAAAAGGTTGTCCGTTACAGACAACCTTTTTCAAGTTAAACAATCAAATAAACTTAAAAAGTATCACCTAAAGTGTGATGAGTATCAATTAGTGGTCCTCCTTGAATAATCTCTTCGGAAGCTTGGTTAGCGAACTTATCGAAGTTAATATGGAAGGAATGCGCTAATTGAATAGATTTACTGATATACACGCCTTTTTGTAGCCAAGTATTGATTGGATCCAAAATTTCGGTTGGCACACCTGGGCAATATTCTGGCATGAACAATCCGAAGATTGGGTGTGGTTTGAAAGGTACATTTTCCAATTCACCTTTCAAGATAGCTGAAATCATGGCACGTGTATATTTTAGTTTTATTCTGGAACCAACACCGTAAGGGCCGCCGCTCCATCCTGTGTTGATCAACCAAACATTTACACCGGCTTCTTGCATTTTGTCGCTCAACATTTCTGCATATACAGCTGGGTGTAATGGCATAAATGGTTCACCAAAACAAGCAGAGAAGGATGGTACCGGCTCAGTAATTCCTGCTTCTGTTCCCGCAACTTTTGCAGTGTAACCAGAAATGAAGTGGTATGCAGCCTGTCCAGGAGTTAATTTGGATACAGGAGGCAATACACCAAAGGCATCACAGGTTAAGAAAAAGATGTTTTTAGGGTTGGTTGCATATGACGGCTGTTGAATGTTGTCAATATGATCTATTGGGTAGCTCACACGAGTGTTTTGTGTAATGGAGCTATCTGCAAAATCTACTTCTTTAGTACCTGGTTTAAAGACAATGTTTTCCAACAAGGCACCTGGACGAATTGCTCTAAAGATGTCTGGTTCTTTTTCTTCGGTAAGGTCAATTACTTTAGCGTAGCAACCTCCTTCAAAGTTGAAAATGATATTTTCTTTGGTCCATCCGTGTTCATCGTCTCCAATTAATTTTCTATCAGGATCGGCAGATAGCGTTGTTTTTCCTGTTCCGGAAAGTCCAAAGAATATGGCAGTGTCTCCATCTTCTCCAACATTGGCAGAACAGTGCATTGGCAATACGTCTTTTTCAATAGGTAGAATAAGGTTTAGGGCAGAGAAAATTCCTTTTTTCATTTCCCCTGTATAGGCAGATCCTCCAACCAAGGCAATTTTCTTGGTGAAATTCAAAATCGAGAAGTTACCGTCAAGCAAACCTACTTCTTTTGGATTTGGAGCCGAATATCCAGGAGCACACACTACCAACCATTCTTCTTCAAAATTTTCAAGCTCCTCCTCGTTAAAACGAAGGAACATGTTTTTTACAAAGTAGTTGGACCATGGGTATTCTGTAATGGTTCTTACGTTCATTTGGTATTCTGGGTGAGCACATACATAGCCATCACGCACGTACACGTCTTTTCCAGAAAGGTAATTGGTCACTTCGTCATATAGAGCGTCAAATTGTTCCGGCTCAATAGGCTTATTGATTCGTCCCCACCATACTTTATCTTTGGTGTAGGCATCTTTTACCAAAAAGCGATCTTTTGGAGATCTTCCGGTAAACTTACCTGTGTTTACACAAAGTGTTCCATTTTCGGTTTCCGTTCCCATTCCCTGTTCAAGAGTAATTCTCTGAAGTTCTTCAGGAGCTAGGTTCCAGTGAGCTGTAACATCTTTTAAACCATATTGGCTTAAATCCAGTGTTTGGTCTTGATTTACTACTGCTTCCATGACTTTTTTACGTTTTAGGTTAATTTTGTTTGTTAAATGTTTTTGAAATGGCCATACCCTTGGGTATGATTTTGAATTATTATAGATCGATAGCCAATAAAGGAACTTTTGATTGTTGGCTAAGAGCCTTGGTTAATTTCCCTTCAGATGCTATGGATTGTATTGCATGGTTTTTGGACAAAATGGCGATGAGGTCAATATTGTTATGGTCTACATAGGAAAAGATGCCGTCCACAATGTTTTCATCTTCTATAAAAGCATGGTGGGAATAGAAGTTTTCCAGATAGTAGATAATGGCATTCTCGTTGTTTTCATCGTTTTCCGAATATCCAAAATGTTCCTCATCTTTATTGACAACGGTCAAAACATCCACAGAGGCGTTGAAGCGTCTTGCCACATCCAAGAGGACTTCAAATATTTTTTTATTGTGAATTTCCTCTTTATCAATAATAAGTGATATCTTTTTAGGTGTAATTTTTTTGTAGCCGTCAGGAATCACAATTACAGGGCTCTTAGATACCAAGACAAATTCGGAAGTTTTGGTCTGTAAGTTGCAGTCGGTTCCTTTAGGGCAGGTCCCCATAATTACCAAATCGATAGGGTTTGTATGTTCAATATCTAACAAAGCATCTATCATTTTGCCTTTTACTACTATAGGTGTTATGGGATGTTTAAGGTTTTTGCCGAACAGCTTAACGATATCATTTAGCTTTGTCTCTAGTTCAGCAGTTTGTTCGTTCTCCACCACATGGGCAAGTATAATTTTTGCCTTTGGATTGTTTTCCACAAAATGGGTTGCATATTTCAGAGCATTTTGAGCAACCTCGGAAAAATCGAACGGGACTAAAATTGTTGAAATAGTTTTCATGATTCTTGGAATTTGATATTTCAAATGTAGATTCAAATAGCCTCAAAAACTATGAGAAATATCATAAAAAAAGAACATTTTATGATTTAGTTTCGTGCAGTTTTCGTTTTGAAACACAGGGTCTTGTCTGGAAAAAGTATTTCAAACGATTTCGTAAAAACTTCAAAATTATAAAGCATCATTACTGTGAAATTTCTTACAGAAACCTCGTCGGGATCTCTTCAAAAAATTGGTTTAAGATTAACCGTGCTATTATTTATTGTCTTGGCAAATTTGGAAATTTTTGCCCAAGGAAAACCAACTCCTTTAGAATGGACTTTGGCAGAGTCTCCCAATGTGCAATTGAAATTTGCTGCCTCGGCCCAAACTTGGCTGCGCTATACACAATGGAATCCTGGAAGTACAGTGGAGAATGGAGACCTTAGTTCCTATAGTATAGATATGTCATTACGTCGTTACCGAATAGGAACGAGTTGGAAGGTTGGGGAGCGCTTTAAGTTTTATGCACTTATTGGGCAGAACAACTATAATAATATGAGTGAAGGTTGGCCGGATCCTGAATTTTTGGATTTATATGGCTCTTTTAAGGTTGTTGATCAACTCCATATTGCAATGGGGAAATCTACTTGGGACGGGCTTTCGCGTTATACGGCTCCTTCCACAACGGAAATGCTTGCCTTGGATTTGCCTTTAATGGCACAACCAACCCTGAATAGAACAGATGACATTACCCGTAATCTAGGTTGTTTTCTGTTTGGGGATTTGCAGCGCTTTAATTACAGGATTGGGGTCATCATTCCTTATGATCATACTCATACCGGAGCTGCAGTTCCAAAATTGGTTGAAGGAACTGCCGACTTTTCATATGACGATTTACAGTTGCAGTATACGGGATATGTTAAGTATGATTTTCTTGAGCAGGAATCGGTGTTGGGGCCTAATTTTAAGGGAACCTATTTGGGGAAGAAGCATATTTTGGCTTTGGGTGCAGGAGCTAAATTTCAGCAAGAAGCTATGGCTTCCCTTAAGAATGGTATCATACACTACCACGACTTAAATTTATGGTCGGTAGACTTATTTTATGAGGAGCCTGTGAGTCTTTCTTTTGCCAAAGCGTTAACGGGATATGTGGCCTATTATAATTATGATATGGGTCCTGATTATTTGCGAATGTTAGGCGTTAACAATCCTGCTTTTGGAAGTTTGGGTGATATTGTAGAAATTAATGGAAAAGGAAATGGATTTCCTGCAGTTGGAACTGGTAGTGCGGTTTATTACCAAACGGGGTTTATGTTAGGGAATAAGGAAAGTAAGAGATTATGGGATAATCTACAGTTGTATACTGCTGGCCAGTGGGGGCAATACGAAGCCTTGGACGAGGCGGCCTTTTGTTATCGATTTGGACTTAATTGGTATGTGGATGGACAGCGAATGAAGTTTACCTTAGATGGGCAAAACCGCCCTGTATTTTCAGAGGTGGATGGTAATACATTTCAGTCGGACAATAAATGGATGGCTGTTATGCAGTTTCAATACCTTTTAAACTAGTGTACCTATATTTATTAAAAAAGGCCGTTCAATTTGAACGGCCTTTTTTAAGATTCCAAAACTTTGGATTAAGCTTTTGTAGCTTTCAATACAAACTTTAATTGGATTTCGTCATTGATGAAGTTGTCTCCTAAATCATCAAAAATTGACTTAGAGCGGAAGTTGATTTCCCATTGGGTTCTGTCAATTGTAAAAGTGTCACTCATAATAGAAATAGTTTCACCTTCATTAGTTACCGAAATAGGGAAAGTAATATTTTGCTTGATACCTTTTATAGTAAGGTTTCCAGATATAAGACTTTTGTTTTCAGTAGTAGGTTGGGATCCCGTTATTTCAAATGCTGCTGTTGGGAATTTAGTGATATCAAAGAAGTCACCTTCTTTTCCTTCAACAGTACCTTTTAAGTGAGCTTCCAGTTTATCCTTCATGTCCCCAGGCTCCATATCCATGTCTACAAGAGATCTCATGTCAATTAAAAATGAACCACTTACCAACTCAGTTCCATTGGCTTTGAATACTCCTTTTTCCAATTTTACAGTTCCGTGATGTGAACCTGTTGGTTTAAAACCTTTCCAGTAAATAGTAGACTCTGTAGAGTCGATAACAAATTTTTCAGTAACCGTAGTACTTTCAGCAACTGGTTCCGCTTCTGTAGTTGTAGCCTTCTTACCTTTGTCTTGACAGCTAACAACCGCCATGGTTAAAGCCAGTACCGTAAATACGTTAAAAATTCTTTTTTTCATGGTAATTAGTGTTTTTAATGAATTGTTAAGCAACAAAAATATAAAATGTTCCAGAAGATAGCATTTAGGGTGAAAATTATTTGGTGACATTTTGACATTTTAATAATAATGGCAGTACTTTTGCCAACTGTTATTGAAGTTAAAAATAGGTTTAGCATGAGTAAAAAAGAACAGAACGAACAACCCATAGAAGACCAACAGGTAGAGCAGCCTGTGGCAGAAGATACACAAGCAGAAGGAACTCCAGAAGCAGAAGTATCTATTGAAGACAAACTTAATGAAGACTTGGCCAAGGAAAAGGACAAGTTTATGCGCTTGTTTGCAGAGTTTGAAAATTACAAAAGGCGAACCTCTAAGGAGCGCGTAGAATTGTTTAAAACGGCAAGTGAGGATGTCATGAAAGCGATGTTGCCTGTATTGGACGATTTTGATAGAGCCTATTCAGAAATTTCCAAAAGCGATGCGGAAGATTTGTTGAAAGGTGTGGAATTGATCAGACAAAAATTGAAATCGACCTTGCAACAAAAAGGCTTGAGTGAGATTGAGGTTGCAGCAGGAGATGCTTTTAATGCCGACGATCATGAGGCTGTGACACAAATTCCGGCACCAAACGAAGATTTAAAAGGGAAAATTATCGATGTTATCGAAAAAGGTTATAAACTGGGCGATAAAGTAATTCGTTTCCCAAAAGTAGTAATAGGACAATAAACTGAATACATGGCAAAGACTGATTATTACGAGATTTTAGAGGTAGAGAGAACGGCTACTGCAGCAGAAATTAAAAAATCATACCGAAAACTGGCATTGAAGTATCACCCTGATAAAAATCCAGGTGACCACGAAGCGGAGGCTAAGTTTAAGGAAGCGGCAGAAGCTTATGAAGTATTGAGTAACCCAGACAAGCGTGCACGTTACGACCAATTTGGTCACCAAGCCTTTGATGGCAGTGGCGGATTTGGCGGAGGTGGCATGAACATGGATGACATCTTCAGTCAGTTTGGCGACATTTTTGGCGGTGCTTTTGGTGGCGGTGGCTTCTCAGGATTTGGCGGAGGATTTGGCGGTGGCCAAAGACGTGTTAAGGGAAGTAACCTGCGCATTAGGGTAACCTTGACCTTAGAAGAAGTAGCCAATGGGGTTGAGAAAAAAATCAAAGTAAAGCGTAAAGTTCAAGCGCCAGGAACTACCTATAAAACTTGTGGTACTTGTAACGGTACCGGGCAGGTAACCAGAATAACCAATACTATTTTAGGACGTATGCAAACGGCTTCGCCTTGTACGGCTTGTGGTGGTGCAGGACAGACTATCGACCAAAAACCATCTGATGCTGATGCACAAGGTATGAAGGTTGTAGAGGAAACTGTATCTGTGAAAATCCCAGCAGGTGTGGTAGATGGTATGCAGCTTAAAGTAACCGGAAAAGGGAACGATGCACCTGGTAATGGTATTGCTGGAGATTTATTGGTAGCTATTCAAGAGGAAGATCATCCAACCCTAAAAAGAGAAGGTGATAACCTGCACTATGATTTGTATGTAAGTATGCCAGACGCGGTTTTGGGTAATACTACAGAAATAGATACCGTAACAGGAAAAGTTAGGATTAAAATTGAAGCAGGGGTACAATCTGGTAAGATTTTGCGCTTAAGAGGCAAGGGAATTCCAAGTATTAACGGTTACGGAACTGGAGATTTATTGGTTCACGTGAATGTTTGGACACCAAAAACCTTGAACAAACAACAGCGTGAATTCTTCGAAAAGATGAGAAATGACGACCATTTTTCACCAAAGCCGGAGAGTGGAGATAAATCTTTTTTTGAAAAAGTAAAAGATATGTTTTCTTAATAATCTGTTAATTTGATAAAAAACACTATATTTGATTGTCACTAATTAAATATTAGTGGTAATTTTTCTTTTTCATAGCAATTTTTTCCCATCCTTAATTCTTTTAAGGGTGGGTTTTGTTTTTTATGCAAGTGGCTTTTTTATGGCATTTGTTCAATTAGGCCTCTTCTTTTTCTAAAGTCCATTCAATGTTTGAATTTTCTTTCTAAAATTTTTTGTGCCCTCATATATTTTGACAGTAAATTCATGTTTTTTTCAGGATTGGGAAGGCGAGTTTTTTTGCCATTTTAGATGTTCTTGGTATACATTTAATATCTTTACAGCTCAAACAACATATTAGCAGAAATCAATCTATGGACAATTTATTAGTGGCTGAGGCTGTTTCCAAAAAGTTTGGGGACTTTAAAGCACTAAATGACGTTTCAATAGCCGTTCCCAAGGGAAGTATTTTTGGACTTTTGGGACCTAACGGTGCAGGAAAGACCACTTTAATCCGAATCATCAATCAAATTACCATGCCCGATACTGGTCGGGTGATGCTTGACGGTAAGGCGTTACATCAAGAGCATATCAAGGACATTGGCTATTTGCCGGAAGAGCGAGGCCTGTACAAATCGATGAAGGTAGGAGAGCAGGCGCTTTACTTGGCCCAGTTGAAAGGGATGAGTAAGGCAGAAGCCAAGCAACGCTTGAAATATTGGTTCGATAAATTGGAAATAGGTGATTGGTGGAATAAAAAAATCCAAGAGCTAAGTAAGGGGCAGGCCCAAAAAATCCAATTTGTGGTAACGGTACTGCACCGTCCAAAGTTGTTGATTTTTGACGAGCCTTTTTCAGGTTTCGACCCTATTAATGCCAATTTGATCAAAGACGAAATCCTTCAGTTACGGGACGAAGGTGCTACGGTTATTTTTTCTACTCACCGTATGGAATCCGTCGAGGAATTGTGCGACCATATTGCCTTGATCAACAAATCCAATAAAATTTTGGATGGTAAGTTGACAGATATCCAACGGCAGTACAAAACCAATACATTTGAAGTAGGTTTACAAACAGCAGATGTGGATGGGGTGACAAGAGCCATTCGTGATAGGTTTGAAGTGCTGCCGGCAACCTTTAAAAATCTAAATGACGATTTAAAGTTGAATGTCAAGCTTAATGGGAGCGCTACTTCTAACGATTTGTTGACCTTTTTGACCTCAAAGGCAGAAGTACATCATTTTGTGGAAGTGATTCCAAGTGCAAGTGATATTTTTATTGAAACCGTGAAAAATAATTAAGCATGAACCATTTACCTCTTATCATAAAACGAGAATATTTGACGAAAGTCAAAAATAAATCGTTCATCATCATGACGGTCCTTAGCCCGTTAATCATGATAGCTCTTATTGCGGTAGTCGCTTATTTAACCCAACTGAACAATAATAAAAAACGCAGTATTTCGGTGTTGGATCAAACAGGCCTGTTGGAAGAGGTGTTCCAAAATACCGATAATACAACCTATAATTATTTAAGCAATACCTCTTTGGAAGAAGCTAAGGTTTTGGTCAAAGCGCAGGAAGATTATGGATTGCTATATATTCCAAAACAGGTAGATTCTACTTCGGTTTCCAAGGGGATTATTTTTTATTCTGAGGAATCTCCTTCGTTAACGGTCATGTCTAGTTTGGAAAGTAAATTGGAGAAAAAAATGACCGATTTACAATTGGAAAATAGAGGGGTGGATATTGATATGATTAATTCTTCAAGAATTAGTATCGACATAGCACAAGAAACATTTTCCGGAGAAACGACCTCCAAGATTGACAATGTTCTAAAATTGGCTTTTGGCGGTATGGCCGGATATTTGCTGTTTATGTTCATTATTATTTATGGGAATATGATCATGCGAAGCGTTATTGAAGAAAAGACCAGTAGAATTATTGAAGTCATTATTTCTTCCGTAAAGCCTATCCAATTGATGATGGGGAAAATTATTGGTACTTCCTTAGCAGGGATTACTCAATTTATCATCTGGATTATTTTGGGAGGGGTGCTTATGAGTGTGGTGTCTGCTATTTTCGGGATCAGTATCATGGATATGCATACCCCGCAGCAGGAAATTATGCAACAGGCTGTACAATCGCCAGAATTTGAATCCAAGTTGAAGTTGGGATTTATGGCGTTTCAAAATTTACCGATTGCCAATCTAATTGTGGCTTTTATGTTCTTTTTTGTGGGAGGTTATTTGTTATATAGTTCCCTTTATGCGGCCATTGGTGCTGCGGTGGACAACGAAACCGATACGCAACAATTTATGATGCCTATCTTGATGCCGCTTATTTTGGCAGTATATGTTGGGGTATTCACAGTTATAGAAGATCCACATGGAACGGTATCTACGGTATTCTCATTTATTCCATTCACTTCACCAGTAGTAATGCTTATGAGAATTCCGTTTGGAGTTCCTATTTGGCAGCAATTATTATCTTTAGCATTATTGATAGGTACTTTTGTGTTTACAGTTTGGTTTGCTGCCAAAATTTATCGCGTAGGTATCTTGATGTACGGCAAGAAGCCAAGTTATAAAGAGTTATATAAGTGGTTAAAATACTAAGGTATGCAAGATCCTATTGACAAAATTGAAACTATTGTTACAGAAAGTAGTGTTTGGGATACCATCACAAGTTTTTTGGGAAAGGTGATTTATGCCAATGAAGACAGTAGTATAAAAATCACCATAGGATTGATCTTATTGGTGTTTATCATCTATGGGATTACTTCTGTAGTGTTGACTTTTCTCAAAAAATTAGTGTCCAAACGCATGCCCGAAGAAAATAGGGTGAAGTTTGATACGGTCTTTTCATTCTCTAGATGGCTCATTTATCTTATCGTGCTCCTTGTAGTATTCGATTCGGTTGGAGTGAATGTCACAGCGATCTTTGCGGCATCTGCAGCCTTATTGATTGGTGTTGGTTTGGCCTTGCAGACCTTGTTTCAGGATATCATCTCCGGAATCTTCATTTTGGTAGATCAAACCGTATCTGTTAACGATATTATTGAAATTGAAGGTAAAGTAGGGCGTGTGGAAGAAATTAAATTAAGAACCACCCGTGCCGTTACCGCCGATAATAAGGTATTGGTAATTCCTAATCATTTATATCTTACCAATAGTTTGTATAACTGGACGCAAAATGGCACTACAACCAGGGAAAGCGTTCAGGTGGGCGTAGCCTATGGAAGTGATGTGCAATTGGTGAAAAAATTGTTATTGGAAGCGGCTAGCTCACACCCACAGGTATTGCCAGATCCTGAGCCAGCGGTACAGTTTATCAATTTTGGAGATAGTTCGTTGGACTTTAAATTGATCTTTACCCTTAACGATAGTTTTAAAGCTGCCTTTCCAAAGAGTGATATTCGTTTTGAAATAGATCGTTTGTTTAGGGAGAACAACATTTCTATCCCATTCCCTCAAAGGGACATTCATATTATAGAACCCAAAAAACAATAACCGAAACAAAATACTATGCCAAAAATATTAGTCATTGAAGACGAAGCCGCCATTAGAAGAGTTTTGGTGAAAATCCTTTCCGAAGAAAATGATACCTATGTTGTGGAAGAAGCCGAAGATGGCTTGGCCGGAGTTGAAAAGGTAAAACAGGACGATTACGATTTGATTCTTTGTGATATCAAAATGCCAAAGATGGATGGTGTGGAAGTTTTGGAAGCAGTCAAAAAATTGAAACCAGAAATTCCAATGGTGATGATTTCCGGTCACGGCGATTTGGATACGGCCGTAAACACCATGCGCCTTGGAGCTTTCGACTATATTTCCAAGCCGCCAGATTTAAACCGTTTGCTAAATACGGTTAGGATTGCTTTGGATAGACAGGAATTGGTGGTGCAAAATAAACTGCTGAAAAAGAAAGTCAGCAGGAATTATGAAATGGTGGGTGAAAGTGGTGCTATTGAGCAAATCAAGGACATGATTGAAAAAGTAGCCCCTACAGATGCACGTGTACTTATCACTGGGCCTAATGGAACAGGAAAGGAATTGGTGGCACATTGGTTGCATGAAAAGAGTGAACGTTCTAAAGGACCGTTAATTGAGGTGAATTGTGCTGCAATTCCGTCGGAGTTGATAGAGAGTGAATTGTTCGGACATATCAAAGGAGCCTTTACCAGTGCGGTAAAAGACAGGGCCGGTAAGTTTGAAGCTGCTAATGCCGGAACCATTTTCTTGGATGAAATTGGAGACATGAGTTTGTCTGCTCAGGCAAAAGTTTTAAGGGCGCTACAGGAGAATAAAATACAACGTGTGGGAAGCGATAAGGACATTAAAGTAGATGTTCGTGTAGTAGCTGCGACCAATAAGGATTTAAAAAAGGAAATTGACGAGGGAAGATTCCGAGAAGATCTTTACCACCGTTTGGCGGTGATTCTTATCAAAGTCCCTTCTTTAAATGACAGACGTGACGATATCCCATTATTGATAGACTTTTTTGCTAAAAAAATCGCATCTGAACAAGGAACAGGGGTAAAGTCCTTTTCAGATAATGCTGTAAAATTGTTGCAGCATTATGACTGGACTGGGAATATCCGTGAATTACGAAATGTAGTGGAGCGTTTGATTATTTTGGGAGGTAAGGAAGTGAGTGAGGACGATGTAAAGCTCTTTGCTGCCAAATAAAAGAACAGACTATTTAGATAAAAAAAGAGCAACCATTTGGTTGCTCTTTTTTTATAAGTTATCCTGTAAAATTACATCTTACAAGAGTTTAAGCGTTCTAGATAGGTATTGGTAATAGCGGCCATAGTATTAATGTAGAAAGATCTAATTTCTTCTAAGGACTTATCCATCAATTCGGTTTTGTTTTCTGCAAAATTAATGTTCTCTGATTGGCAGCCACAAGAGGATAAAACTTTGTTGTAGGATTTAATGTTTTCAGTAATAGAAGATCCAGCTTCGCTAATCAACAGTTCCTTTTTAATGGCTATTTCCTTTTGTTGCTGCTCCACAAGTCTTTGTTTGATTTCTTCTTGCTTGCGTTGTAATTCCAATTGTTGTTGTTCCAATTCAAACTGTGCGCTTTCCAAATCGGCTAGGTCTTGATTACCGGAAGTACCAGTTCCTTTGGTACACATGTCTAACTCTGTGATGGTTTCCTGTGCAATTTCTTTGGCTTTTTTCACATAATATCTTCCGTCCTCAAAGGTCTCTGCCGAAGCCACTTTAGCTAATAACTCGGCACCATCATAGGCTTTGTTATAGGCGGTTTTGCAACCTCCGCAATTTTCCAAGGTTGTTTTAACACGCTCAAAAGCTTCCAAAGAACGTTTGGAATATTGCTTCAGGTGGGTTAAATTGTTAGAGTCGTAGGCCGTCTTCACGTGAGAGTAGGCATACACGGCATCTGGTTGTGCGTCCGAGCATAAGGATTGCCCAAATGTTACGGCATTGGTTAATAAGACTAATGAGAAAATGTAGATTTTTTTCATAGTGATTTGGGTTTAATAATTTAAGTAGGCTCGATAAAAGTAACAAAAAATCGGTAAAGCGTATGTTTTTTTTAGTGAAATCATAATTTTCCTATATTTAAGTAGAAGTAAGACCATATATATCAAGTTGATGAAAAATATAAAAATTGACCATTTTAAAGCCTCAGGACCTGTAGTTTTGGAAGAACACAAAACTATTTACGATTTAAATGCTTCCGAAGATAAGATTGAAAAGGAGTTGGAAGAGGTGCGTGTTACTTTGGGAAAACTGCAGGATACCATGTATGCTCATGGCAAATATGCCGTTTTGGTATGTATTCAGGGCATGGATACCGCTGGGAAGGACAGTATGATCAGGGAAGTGTTCAAGGATTTTAATACTCGTGGAATCGTGGTGCACAGTTTTAAAACACCCACACCACTTGAATTGAAGCACGATTATCTATGGCGTCATTACCTAAGGCTTCCCGCTCGAGGAAAATTCGGAATTTTCAACCGTACGCATTATGAAAATGTTTTGGTAACCCGTGTACATCCGCAATATGTTTTGGGTGAAAATTTGCCAAATGTTACCTCGTTGGAAGATATCGATGAAACGTTTTGGGAGAGACGCTTTAAGGAAATCAACAATTTTGAACAGCATATTGCAGATAATGGTACCATTGTATTTAAGTTTTTTCTGCACCTTTCCAAAAGTGAGCAAAAAGATAGGTTGTTACGTCGTTTGGAAAAAAAAGAGAAGAATTGGAAGTTTTCTCCAGGCGATCTTAAGGAGCGTGAATTGTGGGATGCCTATCAACATTGTTATGAGGATGCCATAAACAACACCAGCAAACCACATGCGCCATGGTATATCATCCCTGCCGATGATAAGGCAACTGCTAGATATATTGTGGCTAGAGTTTTGTTGGATACCTTGCAAACCTATCATGATATTGAGGAACCGGAGTTGGATGATGAAATCAAGGCTCATTTGGAATCTTACAAACAACAATTAGAGAATGAGTAACTCCATTTAATACCATTATTAATTTTAAGGTTTCTTTTAGAAGTTGCCTAATAAGAACTATTATCTTTAGAGCCCAAAATTATTTTTTATGAAGCACATCATCGCCCTAGTGGTTGTTTTGTTTTCTTTTCAAATACAAGCCCAAGAAGATGCCGAAGTCATCAAAAACATTTACACTACATCTTTAACCAATGGCAAGAGCTACGAATGGCTGGACTATCTGTCCAATCAAATTGGTGGACGCTTATCAGGTTCCTTGAATGCCGAACGCGCGGTAGAATATACTAAAGAAGAATTGGAGCAATTAGGTTTAGATAAAGTATGGTTGCAACCTGTTATGGTGCCAAGATGGGTAAGAGGCGCTCCTGAATTTGCTTATGTAGAAACCTCTCCGGGAATTACAACCAATGTAAATATTTGTGCTTTGGGAGGCTCTATTGCAACTCCAAATGGGGGCTTGAAGGCTGAAGTTGTGGAGGTAAAGGGTATTGATGAATTGAAAGAGTTGGGAAGTGAAAAAATCAAAGGGAAGATTGTGTTTTTCAATCGCCCAATGCAAGCCGATTTGATAAATACATTCCAAGCTTATGGAGGCTGTGTAGACCAACGTTATTCAGGGGCAAAGGAAGCTGCTAAGTATGGAGCTTTGGGCGTTATCGTACGTTCTGTGAACTTGCGCTTGGACGATTTTCCACATACGGGAGCTATGAGTTATGGTGATTTGCCAAATGACCAACGCATTCCTTCGGCGGCCATTAGTACCAATGATGCCGAAATTTTAAGCTCTATGTTAGCTTTAAATAGTAAGCTGAAATTCTATTTCAGTCAGCATTGTAAGCAATTAAAGGATGTACAATCCTATAATGTGATTGGAGAAATTAGGGGAAGTGAATTCCCTGATGAATATATTGTGGTTGGAGGTCATTTGGATTCTTGGGATTTGGGAGACGGTTCACATGATGATGGAGCAGGTGTAGTGCAGTCAATGGATGTATTGCGTTTGTTGAAGGAGAGTGGAATCCATCCTAAGAGAAGTATTAGAGTGGTGTTGTTTATGAATGAAGAGAATGGCATGCGCGGCGGAAAAAAATACGCCGAAGTTGCCAAGGCCAACGGCGAGCATCATGTATTTGCTTTGGAAAGTGATTCGGGAGGATTTACGCCAAGAGGTTTTTCATTTGATTGTAGTGATGCTGTGTTTAATAAAGTACAGCAATGGCAGGCCTTGTTCAAGCCCTACTTAATTCACTATTTTGAAAAAGGAGGTAGTGGCGCAGATATTGGTCCGTTGAAAGGTGGTGATATGGTGTTGGCTGGGTTGCACCCGGACTCACAGCGTTATTTTGACCATCACCATGCATCCAACGATACCTTCGAGCATGTTAACAAACGAGAATTGGAACTAGGAGCTGCTACGATGACGGCTCTAGTATATTTATTTGACAAGTATGGGACAGGAACCATCTCGGATATTTCAGAATTAAACGATTAGTACATGAAGATAGTTTTAACAGGAGGGATGCTATTGATGGCGTCCCTTATTTTTGCCCAAAAGGATATGGACACGACACTACCTTATTATGAAATACCTCAAGCATCCGAAATCTATACGGCAGGAACTGTGGCGGCTAGAATGGTAGATGGATTGGGATTTCGGTATTATTGGGCAACCGAAGGTTTAACCGAAACCGATTTGGCATATAGCCCAAGCTCTGAAGTGCGTTCTACAGGTGAGACTATTGACCATATTTTGAACTTGAGTTATGTGGTTTTGGATGCAACTCTAAAACAACCCAATACAAAGCGGGATTTTTCCAATTCAAGTTTTGAAGAAAAGCGCAAACAAACCCTCTTGAACCTCAAGCAAACTGCGGATATATTACGTGCAAGTAACGATTTGTCTGATTATAAAATCGTGTTTGGAGAGCGTGAATTTCCATTTTGGAATGCCATTAACGGTCCTTTAGCAGATGCCATTTGGCATGCTGGGCAGATAGCTTCTTTTAGAAGGAGTTCAGGGAATCCTATCAATTCTAACATTAGTCAATTCAACGGAACGGTAAAACAATAAATCCTTTTATATATCTAAAATAAAGTTCAAAGGGAACGGAATATTTCCGAAAGGATATAGTGTTTTCTATTTGGAAGTGTCCTTGTCTGTTTCTTTTTTGAGTTCCTGATATTTGGTATAAAGTCTAATTCCCAAACGGGCAAAAAGGAGTACTGCAAATAAAACAACAATATTAAAATTGTCCATGTGCTATTAATTATATTACAAAGTTACTGTTTTGTGTAAGGGGTTATGGTCTCTTTATGTTGAATTTAACTTTTGAAAATGAATGTTTTAGGCGGGTTCTGTGAGTTTCAAAATCTTAGAAATTAAAGTTTTGGTAGTTTTGAAAAACTCCACTTGTTGCCTTAAAATATATAATTTATCATCAATATAGTTTTCAAATTGAAACTCCTTTAAAAGGATTTGGTTGCCTTGGTGGATGTTTGATGGCGGATAGGTGAAATACTTCCCGAGATGGTCAATATTTCTAAGCGACCCATGCTGCTTGATGTAATGAATCAGTGCGATATTGGTGTTTTCTGTTTGGGTTTGTATTTCCTGTAATTCGGCAAAAGAGCGGGACCATTCAAACAATAAGCGTTTTAAATCTTCATTACCCAATTTAGAGAGTCCTCCAGAATTTTTGAGCTCGTTAAGTACAAAATCACTAGGCTTCCAAGTAGGGCTATTTAGGGATTGGGAAAGCAAACTGTCTAATTGATGAGACGTATATGGGAGATCTTCCGTTCGGAATAGTTCGAAGACCTTTTCCATGGAATTGATGGTTTCCTGAAGTTCCACATTAATGTTATCAAGGTCTTTCAGGTTTTCTTCAAATTCTGAATGGAGATTGTCAAGAATTTTATTTTCGGAACGTTTTTCAAGTCTGTTGACGTTCCAATTGTTGATTTGTAAGGCTATCAAAATTCCAATCACCACCAAGACAATTTCTCCCAAGGCATATTTTAGGTAGTTGGAGATTTTGCCTTCAGAAAGAAGTTTTTTACGGATGTTTCTAAAGAATTTAATCATGGTTTATCAATTTCTTTCTCGAGGAGTTCGATGAGCAGTTGGATTTCATTGGATAATTGTATTCTAAAACGATAGACACTTGAGGTAAGTTCAAGTTTTATGCCTATCAAATTCCTTATTCTTGGTTCTGTCATGATAGCTTCAAAATCGATTGGCGGACCAGTTTCAATTGTGAAGTTGGGATGTTCCGATTTTAAAAGCTGCAAAAAGTTAAGGTTGTTGACAACAATTTCATCTATTCTTAGTTGGTGCACTGTTATGCGATCGTCCAATAAATTGTTAAGGTTGTTGATGCTGCGTTCCAGATTGGTAAAATGACTACGGATAGTTTTGTTTCTGATGAGGTCTGTTTTCCCTGAAGATTTAATTTCTTCATAGGTATTTATGACAGGGACATCAATTTCAAAACTCCAAAAAATATTATGATATAGGGCATTTGGGTTTTCTGTGTTAAAGAATGCGGCACGGGTTTGCTGGTTTCCCAAAGCTGCTTCCATTTCGTCTATCGCCAACTTTTCTTTGATTATGGATTCTTCTGATTGTTTTTTGGCTGCTTTTAAATCTTCCAATAAACTGCTTAGGATTTGCTGTTCTTCAATTTGCAGCTTTCTGTTTTCATTCCAATTATTGATTTGAAGCGCTATCAAAATACCAATCACCACCAGAACGATTTCTCCAATGGCATAACGCATGTATTTGGAAGCCTTATTTTCTGCAGCTAGTTGGTAGCGAATTTTGGAAAAGAGGTGCATCATTTGCTGTGGAGGTTTAGTTCGGTTTTGATGAGTGCCTTGGTTGCTTCGTTTAGTTTGGAAATTATTTCTACCCGAGTTCTTAAGGCATAGGCATAGGTTAATTCGGAATTCGCCAGTCGTAAAAACTCTTCAGATTTAAGAGCCTCAAGAATATGCGGGATCTCTTTAGGGACTGTTTTAAAAGTTCCTTCGCTATCAAAAGGGAAGTAGGAATTCATAAATGTGGCGTATTCTGTTTGCAGGTTTCCTAGATACCGTTTAGTATGTTCTGAGAATTGATAATAAAAAAGCAAATGTTGTTTGAGATTTTCATTCTTCAATAGAAGGAGATTTCCTGTACTTATAATGTCATCATAGGTGCTTTTGGATTCTACCATGGTTCCTCTACTGCCAACCCCTCCATATCCCATTTTATTGATGAAGTCTAGAGTGTCTTTTATAGGTGTTTGATGAAGTACATGATCTCTGGCCATGAGCAGTACTTCTATTTTTTTAGGAGAGGAATTTGAGAAATAGGTTAAACTAATGGAATCGCTTTTAAGGTCTAGTAAAAAGTTCTCTAAATATTGTTTTTCAAGAAGTCTGTCTTTCCTGTAGGAATTCCAATTATTTATTTGAAGTGCAATTAAAATTCCAATCACCACCAACACAATTTCCCCAATGGCATAGCGCATGTAGGCGGCTGCTTTGTTTTGTGCGGCTAGTTGTTTGCGGATGGAACTGAAGAAGGTGTACATGCTAGTTGAGTAATTGAGATATAAGTGAAACACTGAAAATGGTCAACATAAACCACCCAATAAACCCTTGTAAGATAGCAAGGTAACGAGGGAAGCCTTTTATGGGTATTTCTCCAAAACCA
Source organism: Mangrovimonas sp. DI 80 (assembly GCF_001975575.1). Classification (NCBI taxonomy): domain Bacteria; kingdom Pseudomonadati; phylum Bacteroidota; class Flavobacteriia; order Flavobacteriales; family Flavobacteriaceae; genus Mangrovimonas; species Mangrovimonas sp. DI 80. Next base: position 335,902 of record NZ_MSDT01000006.1, read on the forward strand.
AGGGTGGTAAAGGTGTTAATGGAGAGCATTAAAGCATTTAGTATTTTGATGAAAAGATCATATAAACTGGCAACCAAAAAAGCGCCTATCAATAAAATAGATTTCCAGAACCGTTTTTTTAAAGGTAGATCTTGCCATGTACCTTTCATGATATCGAATTTGCTTAAAATTGAGGCGTGTAAATTGGTTCTTGCAATGGTCCATTTGTAAAGGGGTAAGCCGGTCTTAATGAAAAATTTTGGAACTTGCGGGCTAGCTTGAATTAATAAGTTTTTAAAAGCTTCATATTCCATTAAATCGGGTTGTTTATCTTCCAAGTACACTTCATGTATTCCCGCGTCTTTTTTCATATATTTTATAAAAAAGGTAAAACGGTCCATGATGCGTTTTCTGCCATGAGAATCCCAACTGTTTGGAAAAAATAGATAGATAATCGCAAAGAAAATAATGACATACAGTGAAAAGATGATGGCTTTGGATGGTTTGGTGCCGTAATTGGAAAACACTTTTAGAAATTGGTTGACTTTCCAAGTAAAGAAGGTATCGAACGATGGATTTGATTTGAATAAATATTCTAATCGTTTGGTCTCAAAATCTTTTAAATCTATAAAGACCTGATTAGCGCGTACCATATCGAAATTTTCCCGGTAATGTCTATAGAGAATCCCTTTTAATGCGGCTTCTCCGGTATACACTTGAGCATTTTCAAAACGAATGATGTTTTTATAAACTCCTTGAAATGAATCTGTGTCAGTTTTAAAAAATTCTTCGTCTGGAAGTAAATTTCTATAGTTTTCAAATGCGGTTAGGGAAAAATAATTAGATTTAAATTGATTCAATTCTATTGCATCTGAAGGGTTTAGGTTGCCGATGTTTAATCTCACTGTTGTTTTAAAAATATTATTTTTGAAATTCAATTGAGAATGGTTGCTTTCAAAGCGTAAGTCTGTTCTTGCCTCGTTGAAATTATTATTGGAAATTTCAATGAATTCTGATGCACTTATAGAAAAATCTATGTCACCTTCACCCATAAATTGATTTTTAAAAAACATTAAGCCATCAATGTTTTTTAGATTTATATAGATTCTATTTCTGTTACCTGAATTTAGTCTGTCTTTATGGGTTGTAATGTTATTTAGAAAGATGTCATAGTTTAGGTCTACATCCTTGTTATCACAAAGATTGACTAGAATTAATCTTTTATTAAAAAAATTGTTGCCAATAGAAATCCTTAGTTGTAATTTTTTGGAAGAAATAAGATCTTTAGATAAATTATTAACTTCATTATTGTTAAGAAGGAACCTTTCTTCAAATTGACAGTTATAAAGATGAATACCTGTACATTTTAGGAGGGATACCCTCTTTTTGAAATGTACGTTTTCTATGGCGCCTTTTAAATAAAACAAAAAAAACGATTTTGAGGAATCTGGTATTCTTTGGAGTTCAGTTATAAAATGAACATTTTCTAAACTAACTTCTTTATCAATAACTTTTCGATTTGAAGGATTGATCGGTTCAGGAGGTTCTCCAAAAGGGGTTTTTAAAATAAGGGTAGAATCAGTTTCTGAATTGAACTTGATTAATGCATCCTTAAGCCTAAAAATACTGTCCTTTTCATTATCTATAAGCCTAAAAAAATCAGAAAGAGAATACTCCTTTAGCAGTGCCTCCTGAGATAAACTAGACCAAGAAACCAAAAGAAAAAGAACGAGGCTGGTCAATGTTTTCATATCAGGTAAAGGATTTGAAAGGAGATTATAAAAGGAAATTTATAATGGAGAGAAAATAGCGAGAGAGAAACGAGAAGGAGCCAGGATGAAAAAGGAAGTTTGTAATAGGCAGTTGTCAATAGGACATAAGGATTTTGTGGCCAGTAACTCAAGTAGGGAGATTTCCAAATGTCAAGGCTTATGAAATATATGGATGTTTCTTGAACATCCATATTTAATAAAGAATGTTATCCATAATCTTGTCCAAATTGCGTTCCATCATGGCAAAATTGCAGTCGGAGAAAAATACTTCGTACATTTCTCTTCTTAGCTGAGCCAATTCTATGTTGGAATAGTGGTGCAATTGTACCGTGTCATCAATTTTTTCAAAACGTTGTTCTTCTGTGTCACTGGAAAATTCCTGGTACATTTTCTCGAATGTCTCAGGAGAAGATTTGGACTTGATCAGGTTGATTTCAGCCTCCGATTCATGAGAATCTGCATTGGCACAAAGCAGTAGAATATAGACTTGCAATTCGGTTTTGGTCCAAGTGTTTGCCTCGGGTTTCATAATGTCAAATTTTAAGTTACACAAAAAATGTTCTTATGAATGGGGAGAATAATTGGTTTGCGATACCGTATTAAATATACTAAAGAATTGGTTAATTAGTGTGTAAATGTTTAAAATTCAATTTATTTCACAGGTTTGAGAAGGGTTTTAGCTGGCAGTTTTTTAATTCTTTATCCTGTTTTTAGTCATTTATTTGAAGCCCTTATAGATAACTGAGCCACCATTTCGCTTTGTTTTTAGCTTTGTACCTCATGTACTTTTTACAGATAGGGTAAAGAATGGCTATAATGATAATCCAAACTATATAAACCACAAATAAAGAGTACCCGTACGCGGCAATACTGGAAGGAGAAAGTCCACCTATTGATGCTGTTAGGTCACTCCAACTGCCTCCCAAAATCAAGATGCCTAGAATTGCCAAGACGTGGATAAGCAGTACATGCAGGAAATAATAGAATAATGGCACTCTTCCAAATACAATAAAAAAGTCCGTGATTTTTGTTTTGATACCTTCAAATGCATAAAGGAACAGCATAGCAGGCCCTAGTGTAATCAATACGTACAGTAAGGATGGCGGATATTTGGTGACATTGAAAAAGGACAAAACCGTAAATACAAAGTTCTTTTGTTTGGTCCATGGTACCATATCACCATAAATATTGATACCTCGAATAATGAAAAAGGCCGCAATGGCAAAAAGTCCAAATTGTAGTAACCATTTTTTTCTAGTAACGGCATTAAAATCCTTACTGTAAAGCACCCCAAAACAATAACCCAAAACCATCACGCCCAACCATGGGGCAATAGGATAGGCAAAAATGATAAAGTGGTCTTCTCCAAGTGGAATCCCTTGACGCTGATGGAATATGTACCAAAGTATGGAGCGAATATTAGACCCTTCAAAAGTAAAGCTGTCGAAAGTATTATGGGCGGCTATCAATATAGCTCCAATAACCAAGAGAATCTTTTTGGGGAGGAATATCAAAAAAGATAAGCCTACCATACAAAGTCCAATGGCCCAAATAACTTGGAGGACAATCAAATTGTATTCTGGATCGAATTGCCAAATAAGATTGTTCAGGACAATTTCAAGGAAGATCAACCATAGGCCTCTTGTAAAAAGGAATTTGAACAGTTGCGGTTTTGTTTTTCTGCTTCCGTAAAGAAAAGCTGAAGTTCCCGCCAAAAAAATAAAAACAGGCGCACAATAATGCGTTATGAACCTCGTAAAGAATAGAAATGGAGTGGTAGTTTCTAAATCGGTTGGATCGCTAATAGAATTTCCTATATGAAAATAATCCCTGGTATGGTCCAGAGCCATGAGTACCATGACCACGCCCCGCAAGAGGTCAATCGTTTCAATTCGGTTGGTTTTTATGAGCATAGGCAACTATCAGAGATTAAACCTAAGACTTGAGGAACTGAAATAAATATAGGCATAATAATCCATTGATTGTAAGAAACATTCGAAATTGCAAATTCAAGATTCGGTCGCTTTAACCGTTAAGGGTTGTTTGGCTTCAATTCTAAAAGGCTGTTTTTGTTTATAGGTCAAGGAGCGCCATAGCCATTCAAATGGGCCATATCTAAAATATTTGAGCCAAATGGGACTGTAGATTAATTGGGCAATCCAAATGGCAAAAACGATGTAATATAGTTGATGGCGTTCCAATTGTCCATAAAGTGAAAATCCAAATCCTAGAAAAATAAAGGCCACAATAATACTGTGTACTAAATAGTTGGTTAGGGCCATTCTGCCTACGGCTGCTAAAGACTTTTGAAGGAAGCCCAATATCCCGGATTTAATGAAAAGCATGATAAACCCTACATGGCCCAAGGTTGTGAATAGTCTTCCCAAATCATAGGTGATAAAGGTTTTGGAAGTTACAATGGGATCAAAGCTGCTTTTGATAAGTTGGGAGGTTTCATAATAGTTGACAGAAAGCCCTATACCATAACCAATGATTGCCATAAACCCATAATATTTAAAGGATTTTTCACCATGAAAGATTCTTAGGTTGAAAAATGCCATCCCCAGCAGCATATAACTGAAAACATCCCATAAGTCAAACCGATATAGAAACCAGCCTTGGCGTTCGGAATAGTGTTTCGCTTTGTAACTAAAAATAGACCAATAGCTGGGATTGCGCATTTCTGCAACTTGGTCGTCAATTTTTTCTTGGGGCATTTTGGTGCTCAATTTTTCCCATTTTCCCAAAGCGGCTGTCTGTTTCGAGGTCAAGGAATCGTTAGCTTTTTTTAAGGCAGTGGCTTCAAGTCCTTCTTTTTTGACTTTAAGAGTGTCCCTATATTCACTGTAAGTCCAAACCACCCCTAAACTTACCAATACTAAACCGCCTATGATTAATTTTTTGGAAGGGGTATTTCTAAATGGAAACAACATAAGTCCAAACACAGCATAATGGAACAGAATATCTCCATGCCATAAAAAAACGTAGGCGTTAATAATTCCAAAAATTAATAGCCATAAAAGACGTCTATAATAAATGTCGGCAGTTTTTATTCCTGCACCACTGCGTTCCAATCGGGAGGTTAGTAAAATCACTCCTGCTCCAAAAAGTAAGGTGAACAAGCCTCTCATGGTCCCTTCAAACAGCATATTGGTCATGATCCAAGCTTTTAGGTTTAAGCCTTCGGCTCCACCGGATATAGTAGGGTCCATATAGGCATAGGGAAGCCCCATGCCATTGATATTCATTAAGAGAATCCCTAGAAGGGCAACCCCTCGAATGACATCCAAAGAATTGATTCGCTCTTTGGATTTTGTCGGCTGTAATATTGTTTGATTAGTTGTTTCCATTGTGTTAGAGATTTTTGATGGTTTAGTGTTTGCTTTTTACTCTAATGGGGATTGATGGTGATATTGAATGTTGAAATGCTTGTTGACTATTTTTTTGACTAATGATTTGAAATATTGATTTAGAGTAGAGATTTGACTATATGGTTTTAGTTCTATAAAAGGAAGGGTTATCTAATCAGTGCATCTTCAGATAACCCACAACTTTTGTTAAATTTTTTATTTATGGAAAGTTCTCTTTTAGTTGGATGAAAGGTCTTCCATATAAGAGTACAGATAGGCCCAATCGGAAATTAAAGCAGATCTGAATTTTGCTCTTAGCTCGTCGGCTTTCTTCTTACCATGGGCTTTTTCATAAATCTCCCAAACTCCATCGGTGTCCTTGTCCAATTCAGCAAAATTTACAAATGGAATCGCAATAAAGAAATCGGCAACATCAGGGCCGCCACCAACTACATTATACCAAGTCCCTCTAATACCCCCACCTGAACTGCGCATTGTAGAGGATATTTCCTTGGTTACTTCTTTAAAGGCGGAATAATCTGAAATTTTCACATTGTAGGTCCAAACAACCTTGGTGCCTTCCAAAGGACTTGGTCTACTAATTTCGGGAATGGATTCTGCCAAATTGTACTGTACTTTGTCAACATGTGGCCAAATAAAATCCATGGCTTTTGAGCGGCAATTGTTGCTGGCCGTATCCTCGTCGTCTTTGTCCAATTCAGCCCAATTATTCATGGTACTAGTTAGCACGTAAACGTTGCCTTCTCCCTGAAACCGTTGCCACATGTTCCATTTAAAGGTACCGTTGTTATCGTTGTAGCATTTTTTCCACATCTTAACGCCTTCCTTAAACTGGGAGTTGTGGCCCATTTTTACGGTAAATTCTGTTAAGTTCAGCATTCGACGGTTAGATTGTGAAAGCAAGGACAGTGGTAGGCAAAATGTAACTAGAAGTAGGATAATGGTAAATTTTTGGAGTTGTAGGGAACTTTTGGGGTACAGATACTTTGTTTTCATAATTCATTGAATTTACAAGGGACTAGGACTGTTGTTAGCCTAATCTATTTGGATTAATTAGCAAAACATAACAAGTGTAAGTGTTCTAATGCACTGAAAAATTGGGTGAATTGGAGCGGTAAAATCTTTAAATAAGTGAGTTAAGACTGTGTTGTTAAGCGGAATTAGGGCTGTGCTTTTTATTTAATGACTTGGGAAATAAAGAAGGGAATGGGAGCCCTTTGTGTTGTTAAATATGAAAAGGCGAGTAAGTGCTCTCGGAAGTTGTCAAAAGCAAATAAAGATGCTACATGCAATTCTTCAATAAGCAGCGTCTGACTGACATTATGCTGATTTTTAGAGGTATTTATACCTGCTTTAAGGGCGAACAAAGCTGTTGGTCGTTTAGTCATACAAGCCTTAATTAATTGTTTAAAAAGACTTTAGGGTATTTTAAAGGTAAGGAAAATTATAATATCCTCACAGAATCGGCTTATTTGTTTTGAATAAAAGAGATGAAGTGTTAAATTAATAAAAATAATTTATTCGTTTTCTTGAGGCAAATGATGCCATTCCATGGGGTCTTTGGCGCCGTATTGCGCTTTGTAGGTTTTGATTAGAATTAAGAACAAACTGATGAGCAATGGTCCAAATATTAATCCAATAAATCCAAATAAAGGTACACCAACAATCACACCGACCAAAGTTATTAAAGGGTGGACATTATCCAGCTTTTTTAGAATAAACAAACGGATGATATTATCTGTTGATCCAACAACAACAAAACCATAAATAAGAACACCCCAAGCTTGGACGGTATGGCCGGCGGATAGGGTAATTAAAAATACAGGGAGGATTCCAACCAAAGTCCCTACAAAAGGAATCATAGATCCTATAATGGTAATCACAAACCAAAAAAACGGCGATTCCACTCCAAAGATGAGAAAGCCGATCAAGGCCACAATACCTTGGGCTATGGCTACCAAAGGAATTCCCAAGGCATTAGATCGTACCATGGCCTTAATTTCCTTGCCAACTTCAACCAAACCTTCTTTATTCATTGGGACATATTTGTTCAAGGAAGTTCCCAATTCTCTTCGGTTGGTGAGCATGTAATACAGCATGAAGTACATGATTCCAACCGCAATTACCGCATTAAATGTGCCTCCAGCAAAAGCCTGCAAATTTTCAGATAACCAGCTAGTTATTTTTGTCGTGTCTATTTGGGAGTTGATATCAAAGCCCACATAGCTTTCTACCTTGCCAAATTGTTCCTTGAAGGCATTGATTACTTCGGTACTGTTGTCCACGGCATGTCCTATCTTATTTCCCAGCATCCAAATAATACCTGCTACAGGTACCAGAATGATTAGAAATGACAAGAACATTAGGAAAATAGCAGCCGCGTTTACGCCCCATCGTTTTACTTTTACCAAATAGGTCATCCATTTTTGAAACAAAAAGTAAATGGTTATGGCTCCCAACACACCGGTTAGATAAGGAATCATTTCCAAGCAAATGAGATAGGCTATAAAAGTAATCAGGATAAGAAGAAAAACCTGTCGGATAACGGAGGGCGGAATTTGTTTCATATTGCGTTGGATTAATTTAAATATTTAGCGAGTAGGGAATGGAAGTGGTGGACCCCTTGCTCCCTTGTGGGAGAAAATCTTCCAGTATTATAAAATCTTGATTGCACACCTTTGTTGACAAGTTCTACTACAAATTCATCTTCACGTTCTACTTTGTCCAAAAGTGCGCCTGCACCCTTATCCAATTTAGTTTCGTCATAGACATAGGTGATAAAGGATACTTTGGTTTTGTTTAAACCTAATGGTTTTACGATATTGATTGATAATCCCCAAGGATAAAAATTGAACATCATGTTTGGAAATATCCAATAGTAGTAAGCAGCGACCTGTTTGCCGGAATCTATATGTTCTTTTGGAAGGTCAAAAACTTCTTCACTTGCATTGGTGTATCCAATTTGTAGATTGCAGTGGTCATATAAAACGGTGGTGTAATCTCCATAGTCCAAAACACTGTTTAAATCATCATGAACAAATGGAATGTGAAAGCCTTCCAAATAGTTGTCGCAGTACAAAGCCCAATGACAATTGACATGGTAATCCTTGCTGAGGTCCTGTCTTAATTTAAATTGGTGAAATGGTAAAAAACCGATGCGTTCTTTCATCGTATTCAATACAGAATTGAAGTCAAACAAAGGATCGAGACTTACAAAAATGAAGGGATCCAAAATGGCAACTGGGAATTCATGAAGGTTGTCGCAAGGCCTAGGGAAATTTTCGGCAGTATCGAATTCGGGCATGGATTTGAAAGTTCCATCCAGATTGAACCTTCGGCCATGGTAAATGCACTGCAAGTTTTTTTGTTTCCCTGGGTTTAAGACTACAATGTTTCCTCGATGGGGGCAAACATTGCTAAAGCACTTGATGCTTTGGTCGGAGGGTCTTACCAACACCAACGGTTCAGAAAGATAGTTGTCTAAAAGGTAAAACGGATAAACCGTTTCGGCAAAGGGTAATAGTTGCGTGTCACCTACCCATTGCCAAGACCTTAAAAAGATGTCTTCTTTAATGCTGTCGAAAACGTCTTGACTTCTGTAAAAATGTGCGGGTAGGGTTTCAGCCTCGTGGATGTTCTTATTGATAGTAAACTTGTGCGTCATAAATAGGGTTTAAAAGCAAAAACTAACCTCAATAAGATGAGTTTGAGTACAATAAATATATAAAAAAAGCGCTAATTTGTTAATTAGCGCTTTTTGTTTTTATAATTCAATCTCTATTTGATTTTTGATAATGTCCTCAAAGGTTTCCCTTTTTCTAATTAAATGGGCGGCGTCCTTGTACCAAAGGACTTCGGCTGGACGGAAACGTGAATTGTAGTTAGAGGCCATCGAATAACAGTAGGCCCCGGCATTTTTAAATGCCAAGATATCACCTTCGGTAATTTCCTTGATACGTCTGTTGCTAGCGAAAGTATCCGTTTCGCAGATGTAACCCACAACCGAATAAAAACGTTCTTTTCCTCTAGGGTTGGAAAGGTTGACAATTTCGTGTTGTGCCCCGTAAAGCATTGGACGAATCAAGTGGTTGAATCCAGTGTCTACTTGAGCAAATACCGTTGAGGTGGTTTGCTTGATAGCGTTTACTTTGGTTAAGAAAAATCCAGATTCGCTCACCAGAAACTTCCCAGGTTCGAAGGCTAAGGTTAATTCTTTTCCATAGTCTTTACAGAATTCGGTAAAGCGCTTGGTCAATTTCTTTCCAAACTCTTCTATATTGGTTTCGATGTCTCCCTCTTTATAAGGAACCTTGAATCCTGAACCAAAATCGATGAAATCCAAGTTTTTAAAATGCTTAGCGGTATCGAATAATATTTCACTTGCATATAGGAATACATCAATGTCCAAAATATCACTTCCTGTGTGCATGTGGATACCATTAATAGTCATTTGGGTGTTCTCAACAATGCGAAGGATGTGCGGGATTTGATGAATTGAAATTCCGAATTTACTATCAATATGCCCTACAGAAATGTTGGTGTTTCCACCGGCCATCACGTGAGGGTTGATTCTGATACAAACAGGCGTCTTTGGGTGAATGGTCCCAAATTGCTCCAAAATTGAAAGGTTGTCAATATTGATTTGTACTCCCAATTTAGCAGCTTCCTCAATTTCTTCCAAGGATACACCATTTGGAGTGAAAATGATACGCTCTGGAGTAAATCCAGCAGCTAATCCTAATTTCACTTCTTGAATGGAAACAGTATCCAAGCCAGAGCCTAAGCTGTTCAACAACTTTAAAACGGAAATGTTGGAAAGTGCTTTAGCAGCATAGTTGATTTTCAACTGTTTCACCTTACTAAACGCAGATGTTAAACGTTTATACTGGGAAGCAATTTTTTCAGCATCATAAACATAAACTGGACTCCCAAAATTCTGAGCGATTTCAAGTAAGGTGTTTGTTTTCATTTTAAAATTTTTTAAGACGCCGCAAAACTAACAAAAGAATTTCTTATTAAGACCATAAACCAAGGCGTATTAACGCTTCTTTATGCAACTTTTTTAACCTAGGAATACTTCCTTTAAAAATTATTGGTAAAAAGTTATAGGTTGTTTACTTTTGTTCACCATAAATTTAAAAAGTGATTCTCTTTTAGGAGATAACAAATAGATTATAACAGATGAATTTACACGAGTATCAAGGAAAAGAAATATTAAGCAGTTTTGGAGTGCGTGTCCAAAGAGGTATCGTAGCCCAAAACGCTCAAGAGGCTGTTGCTGCAGCAAAACAACTAACCGCTGAGACTGGAACCGGATGGCATGTGATTAAAGCACAGATCCATGCGGGTGGACGTGGAAAAGGAGGAGGTGTAAAGTTGGCCAAAAACCTTCAGGAAGTTGAGCAGTTGGCAGGTCAAATCATTGGAATGAATTTGATCACCCCACAAACTTCGGCCGAAGGGAAAAAAGTACACCAAGTATTGGTTGCTGAGGATGTTTACTATCCAGGAGCTAGCGAGCCAGAAGAATTCTACATTTCTGTGTTGTTAAACCGTGGTACTGGTCGTAACATGATCATGTATTCTACCGAAGGAGGTATGGATATTGAAACTGTTGCTGAAGAAACTCCACACTTAATTTTTACTGAAGAAGTAGATCCAGCTGTTGGACTTATGCCATTCCAAGCAAGACGTATTGCTTTCAACTTAGGATTGTCTGGAAACGCTTTTAAAGAAATGACTAAGTTCGTAGCAAGTTTATATACTGCTTATGTGAAATCTGATGCTTCTTTATTTGAGATCAACCCTGTGTTGAAAACAAGTGATGACAAAATCATGGCTGTAGATGCTAAGGTGACTATCGATGACAATGCACTTTACAGGCACAAGGATTATGTAAACTTAAGAGACTTGCGTGAGGAAAATCCAATTGAAGTTGAAGCTAAAGAAGTTGGTTTGAACTACGTTGATTTGGACGGAAACGTGGGATGTATGGTAAACGGAGCTGGATTGGCCATGGCAACTATGGATTTGATCAAGCAAGCTGGAGGTGAGCCTGCAAACTTCTTGGACGTAGGTGGTACTGCCGATGCTGCTCGTGTTGAAGCTGCTTTCAAAATCATCTTGAAAGATCCTAACGTAAAGGCTATCTTAATCAATATCTTTGGAGGTATTGTACGTTGTGATAGAGTTGCTCAAGGAGTTATTGATGCTTACAAGAACATGGGAACTATCAATGTGCCAATTATTGTACGTCTTCAAGGAACCAATGCAGACATTGCCAAGGAATTGATTGACAATTCAGGATTGGATGTATTGAGTGCAACTGAATTCCAAGAAGCTGCCGATAAAGTACAACAAGTTTTGTCGTAAGGCAAAACCGCTTATAATATTATATATGAAGAAGACTGAAGCCTTATAGGTTTCAGTCTTTTTTTGTTAATAATGTTAAAAGTCGTTAAGGTGGCGTTAATAACTCGATTTAAGTGTAACATTTTTGCTTACTTATAGTCTATTAAGTATCAATCATTTAAAATCGAACATTTATGAAAACAATTAAAGGGCTTTTATTGGCGGTAGCAATTATCTCCAGTAGTGTACTTATGGCAAGTACATCGCCAAAAACAACTGCCACAACAAAAAGTGCTGAAGCAACTGCAATTTCAAATGAAATTAACCATTTTTTGGTAGAACCAAATTTTGTGTTGGAAGAAGATGTAATGGCTTACGCTACAATTACGTTTAACCATGATAACGAAATTGTCGTACTTTCTGTAGACAGCCCAAATGAGGCTGTAGAAGAATTTGTAAAGGAACGTTTAAATTATAAAAAGTTACCTTTTAATATCTACAACAAAAAACAAACCTTTTTGGTTCCAATAAAACTGGATGTAGAAGAGTAAATAATTTTACCGTTTGAAAAACTCCTAAGCAACTTTTGTTTAGGAGTTTTTTGTAGGGTTATTTTGTTGCTTATTAGTTTTGTCAGGCATCGGTCCACGCATATGAATAATCAATCCATTTAAAAAGTTGCGAAGAATTTGATCGCCGCATTCCATGTATTTAGGATGGTCTTCTTTTCTGAAAAAAGCGCCCAATTCGCTTTTTGAAATTCTAAAGTCTACCAACTCCAGAATTTTTACAATTTCTTCATCCCTTAATTTTAGGGCTACTCTCAATTTTTTGAATATATCGTTATTAGTCATAATTCTTTAATTTTTAATTAGCCAATTGTAGGCTTCAGCAAATTGTGATTTCCAAAAAGCTTCATTATGCTGGCCGCCATCAATTATTTTATTTACTATGTTTTCTTCTGTAACACCCTGTGATTTAAGGAGAGTTATCATTTTGTTTTGATCTGTTACCCCAGTGTCACTTTCTTCGGTTCCTATTAAAAAGTAAAACCTTGAGCTGTTTGGAATTTGTGCTGCTCTTGCAAAATCGTAAATCTCTTCACTATACCAAAATGAAGGGGAAAAAACGCCTGCATTTCCAAAGACCTCAGGATACTTTACTACTGCGTAAAAGGCCATAAGCCCTCCAAGGGAAGATCCCCAGAAGGTAGTAAATTGAGCATTGGACTTTGTTTTGTAATGTTGGTCTATATAGGGCTTAAGTGTGTTGATAACAAAATCGAGGTAGTTGTCTCCGTTTCCTCCCCCGTATTCTGAATTTGCATAAGGAGTGAGTTCGTCGAGGCGTTTGGCATTGCCATGTTCAATTCCTACAACAATGGATTGTTTGGTTATAAGGCTATCCATAAATTCATCAACACCCCATTCGCCAACATAAGACGTTTCATTATCAAACAGATTTTGGCCATCAGCCATATAAATTACTGGATAGGTTTCTTTTGAGCTGTTATAGGAGCTAGGAAGGTAAATCCATATTTTTTTTGTCATATTCAATTGCGGAGCTTGTATTGTGAAATGCGAGACATTTTTAGAAGCAGTGCTCTGTGCATTGACAGTTAACGAGCAAACGGCGATTAAAATATAAATATGGATGGCTAAAATGACCTTCATTAGAAACTTCTGGAAAAAGAACTTTACAAATTTAGGCAAATAACTACAGTGCCGTTTATCGAACTTTGATTTTTACAATTTATTATTCGTCGTTTCCGGATAAATTATGTAAATTGCTGATTTCCAACATATTAAATGATTAATAGCATACCAACGTAAAAAAAGGAGGACGAACGGTATTTTTTTTTTCGATAACAGACTATAAATCAACGATGATCCAAAATAATATCTTTCTAATTTTAAATGAAGTAAAATATTAGATCCCTTAGGTATGATAAACCGTGTTGAAAAATTGAGCTTACTTTCGGAGATGATTGCTTTTGCTCAAGCAGATGACAATATGAAGATTATTGAATATAAATTCCTTTTGGGGGTAGCCAAGCAATTGGATATTTCTAGGGAAGATTTCGATTATCTTTTTAAGCACCCCGTTACCTATGTACATTTAAAGTCGCATAGCGAACGTATTGTTCAATTCCACCGATTGGTACTTTTGATGAATTTGGACAATGAAATATCCAGAAAAGAATTGAGAAAACTCCACAATTTTGGATTACGAATGGGTTTAAGTCATGAGTCCATTAATAAAGTGTTGGACTTGATGGAAAGTTTTCCCAATAAAATTGTTCCTCCAGATTTCTTAATAGATATATTTAAGATTCAGTATAATTAATGGTATTATACTTTTAAGGCGTCCAATTTGGTTTGATAGGCCTTAATTTCATCCCTAAACTGCGCAGCTAGCATAAAGTCTAAAGCTTTTGCAGCGTCTTCCATAAGCTTTCTTTTATCTCGAATTTTCTTCTCCAATTCTGCTTTGGATAAGTATTCGCTTTCAGGTTCGGCAGCCTTGGCAGCTTTGAGCTCGTAGCTGTATGTGCTCACAGAATTTTTGGTGAGTACATTGTCTAAACTTTTATTAAGTGGTTTTGGGGTAAGCTTATGTTTGGTGTTGTAGGCAATTTGCTTTTCGCGACGATAGTTGGTTTCGTCAATGGTTTTTTGCATGCTTCCAGTGATTTTATCGGCGTACATAATAGCTTTACCATTTACATTCCTTGCCGCTCTACCAACGGTTTGGGTTAGAGAGCGGTTGGATCTTAGGAAACCTTCCTTGTCCGCATCCAAAATGGCTACCAAGGAAACTTCTGGAAGGTCAAGACCCTCACGAAGAAGATTGACACCCACTAATACATCAAATAACCCCTTTCTTAAATCCTGCATGATTTCAACTCGTTCCAAGGTGTCTACATCACTATGGATATAACGGCAACGGATTTGGATACGGTCTAAATATTTGGTCAACTCTTCCGCCATACGTTTGGTAAGGGTCGTTACCAAAGTACGTTCGTCCTTTTCAACCCGTTGTTGTATTTCTTCTATCAAATCATCAATTTGATTTAAACTTGGACGAACCTCGATAATAGGATCCAACAATCCTGTTGGACGAATCACCTGTTCTACATAAGCACCTCCTGATTTTTCCAATTCATAGTCTGCAGGCGTAGCACTTACATAGATGACTTGGTTTTGAAGCGCTTCAAATTCTTCAAACTTTAAAGGGCGGTTGTCCATGGCAGCGGGCAATCTAAATCCATATTCTACCAAATTCTCTTTCCGGCTTCGGTCACCTCCATACATGGCATGTACTTGGGAAATGGTCACGTGGCTTTCATCCACAACCATCAAATAGTCGTCTGGGAAATAGTCTAAAAGGCAGAACGGACGTGTTCCGGGCTCTCGACCATCCAAATACCTTGAATAGTTTTCAATTCCAGAACAATAGCCCAATTCCCTAATCATTTCAAGGTCAAATTCCGTACGTTCCTTAAGGCGTTTTGCTTCTAAATGTTTGCCAATTTCTGTAAAATAATCATACTGTTTTACCAAATCGTCTTGGATATTTTTAATAGCCCCTTGCAAAACATCTGGTGATGTCACGAACATATTGGCAGGGTAAATATTGAGTCTGTCGTATCTTTCAAGCACTTCGTTGGTCTGAACATTAAAAGCTTCGATATCCTCAATTTCATCCCCAAAAAAATGGATTCTAAAAGCATGATCGTCGTAACTAGGGAAGATATCAACAGTATCTCCTTTTATTCTGAAATTTCCATGGTTGAATTCAGCTTCGGTACGTGAGTACAAGCTTTGCACCAACATGTGAAGTAATTTGGTTCGAGAAATTATTTGGTCCCTTTCCAATGAAATGACATTCTTTTGAAACTCCACAGGGTTCCCAATACCATACAAACACGAAACCGAGGCAACCACTAATACGTCTCGCCTTCCTGAAAGCAGGGAAGAGGTCGCGCTCAAACGCATTTTTTCGATTTCCTCGTTAATGGAAAGATCCTTTTCTATATAAACTCCCGTTACAGGGATATAAGCTTCAGGTTGGTAATAATCGTAATACGAAACAAAATATTCTACGGCATTGTCAGGAAAAAACTGCTTGAATTCCGAATACAATTGAGCGGCCAAAGTTTTGTTATGGGCCAACACCAGGGTAGGTCGTTGAACTTTTTCAATAACGTTGGCAACAGTAAAAGTTTTACCAGAGCCCGTTACTCCCAAAAGAGTTTGGTATCTGTCACTTCCTTCAATACCCGCAACCAGTTGTTTAATGGCTTGAGGTTGATCCCCGGTAGGACCAAATTCTGATTTTATTTTGAAACGCATAGCGCAAATTTACACGTTTGCATTGCGTGAACAAAAAGAAATGAGGGCTATAAAGCGATGATTGGCATAAATTTAACAGGTGGTATTTAAGAAATATCTATCGACGAAGCGCAAAATGCCCACGGACTTCAAATTCAATATCTCCGCGTTTTACATTGGCCACAAACCAATAATCTGACGCGGGCATTAAATGGCCATTGTAAGTACCGTCCCAACCTTCTGAGTCTGACGATAGTTGTTTGAGCAGTTTTCCAAATCGGTCATATATATAAACGATAGTGCCAGGTAATGTTTCCACTCCTGCAATATGCCATGTATCTGCATATCCATCGTGATTTGGTGTCATGAACTTTGGAGCATCCACGACCACAATTTCTTTGCTAACTTCAGAACATCCATTCAAATCAATTACGGTGATAGTATGGTATCCATAGGTGACATTTTCAAAGACATTGGATTCCTGAGGTTCCTCATCATCCCATTGATAATGATAGTCTCCAATTCCGCTTACGGTTACAGTCACATTATTAGGATCTGAGAAGTCCAAAACTTCAGTAAATTCTATATTAGCTTTCTCAGATTCGGTGATTGTAAACTCACTTGTAGTACTACATCCATCCAATGTGGTTACAGTAACAGAGTAAATACCTATTTCGTCAATTTCAATTTCCGCGGTTGTGTCTCCTGTAGACCAGAGGTAAGTATCTCCCTCCACAGAGGTATTGGCGTCAATAACTAATGGTAAATTATCTAAACAGATAGCTTGGTTTGGGATCTCAACAATAGGTTTTGGATTAACAAAAACCTTGAATTGAGTAATGCTAAAACAACCTGTTTCGTTGTTTTCTACTCTGGCATAGACTATCTGTTGATCTTGTAAATTGGAAGGTTGGCTAAGTGCATTTTTTCTAGCACTGGCGTATACTTCATCTGAATAGTAAGTGACTGAGAATTTTGTAGGGTCTTGAGCTCCTAAAATAGTAGTATCCTGTCCGGAAAGATCAAAAGTTAAAAAACCATCATAATCATCATCGCAATCTTCCAAATCTGGAGGGGTGTTTACATTGGGCAATTCATTTACATTCAATATAAAGGAGTAGGTGCTGACACAACCTGTCTCATTATATTCAGCTCTAACATGAATTGTATCGTTATATGATTGATAAGTGTACTCTGTAGAAATAGGATTTATATTATTCTGGGCATCTTCCGCGGTTTCAAAATAGTTGAAAGTAACTCCATTGGTGTCGTTCAGCAGTAAACTGTTTGTTTCATTAAGATCATAGAAGTTGTTTTCGTTTTCACAGATTTCAACATTTCCTATTTGATTTATAGGAGGAGGTAGATTGACTATAAGATCAATTGGGATGGCCAAATAACAACCAGAGACTGTATTGGTAATTCTAAAATAGACGGTTTGCGGGGTGGTTACATTGTTATAAAAAGTAGGGTCAAGGATTTCGTAAGCCTCATTGTCCAAGTCTTCTAAAGTTTCATAATAGGAAATGATAATGTTTTCCTGTCTTACATCTAAAATATCTACCTCTGTTTGTGTTAAGTCAAAAGTAACAATGCCATCATTGTCTGTATCGCATTGCACTAGGGGTAAGGCGGGGTTTGCCTCTGGTGCTTGTATGACATTTAGTTCGAAGCTTGTTATTGAATTACAGAAAGTTCCGTTGTTAAGATTTGCATAAATTGTTTGTGGATTGGTGGTATTGGTATAATTTCGGGGAAGAGGTTTATTTCCGCTTTCGGCATCAGCTAAAGTAAGATGGAAAGTAAAGTCAATAGTTTCATCTATACCTTGGGTAATTTCAATGATTTTTTCATTAAGGTCGAACTCTTCAAATCCATCATTGGCAATATCGTCACACACAAACCAATCAATTGGCTTGTTGAACTGAGGGTTAGTGCCCATTTCTATGGAAAAAGAAGAAGTGATGAAGCAATCTTGATCGGTAATGTTTTCCATTCTTATATAGATAATCTGTGGATTGCTTGTATTTTGGTAAGGAGCATTTTTGTCAATAGCGGCATTTCTGTTTTCAGCATCAGATAGAGATGTAAAATACAGAATTTGTTTACCTGTCTGTCCATTTAAAATTTCATCGTCTTTTGTTATAAAGCTAAAATCTCCGATGTCATCACTATCTTGTTCACAAATTTTATAGTCACTAATTGTTGTTGATATTTGGGGTAAAGTATTAATGTAGATATCTAAAGGTTCGATAGAGAAACATGAACTGTCTCCATTTTCAACCCTTACATATAAAGTTTTAGTATTTGTAGTATAATTGTTTGGTTCCAGAATAGGTTCAGTTCCTGTATCAGCATCCTCAAAGCTATTATGGAATGTAATAGTTTTGTTTGTAGTGTCGGAAATTATCTCAGAAATTTTTGAAGTAAGATCAACTATGTGTATTCCATCCTCATCATCGTCACAAATTTTAATTGGTGAAGGGGTATTGGTGGTAGGAGCTAGTAATACAGTTATTTGAAATGAGTTAGTAGAGGAGCAACCTGTTTCATCAAAACGAATCCTTGTGTAGAAAGTTTGAGGGTTCGAGGTATTGGTATACTTATTTGGAAGTGCATGCAAGTTGGCTTCAGCGTCAGCTTTGGTGGCAAAATAACTTACTGTATACTCCGATTGTCCTCCAGTTACAAGGCTGTCAAAAGAAGTAAGGTCTATTAAAGTGAAACCATCTTGATCGTCGTCGCAATATTCTTTGTTTCCAATAGATTCAAATTCATTGATGCCAGTTATAAATAGTTCTATTTCTGCATATTCTTCACAGGTAGGGCTACTAATAGTCAAATACAATTTTTGAGGATATTCTGTTGGGGTGAAAGGCTCAGTTTGATTTAATTCACCAATTTTATTTTCTCTATCACTTTCGGATAGGTAAAAAGCAATAGTCACATCCGGAATATTATTGGCAATGGTTACAGCTATACTGCCCAAATCAAAATTCTCGTAGCCATCATTGCTGATATCACATACTGAAATATCTTGGATGTTAGTTCCTGTTAGTAATAGGTTTGGGTGGATTTCAAAAGAGGTTACTGAGGCGCAGCCGGTGATATCATCTACTACCCGAATGTAAACAGTTTGTACTTCAAAATCTTCGTTGTCGTAACTAGAAGGGTTTGGAATAGGGTTATCTCCTAAAAGTGCATCTTCATAAGTTTCGTGAAATGTGGAGGATACTCCTGTAAGACCATTCAGGACTTGATCAATAATGGTATTTAGGTCAAATGTGGCGTAACCGTCGTGTTCTGTATCACAGGCATCGATATATAAATCTTCCGAATTAATAACAGGATTGCTTTTTATTATAATGTCAAGAGTTGTCGTAGAGGCGCAGCCTGTTTGAGAATCAATTACCCTAACAAAGAGCTGCTCTGTGGGATTTGTGTTAGTGTAAGGTGAAGGTAAAGGATTATCTCCTGAATTGGCATCAGCTTGAGAGTAATGGTAAGTTACCTGCAAATTACTTTGTCCAGAGGTTATTTCTTCGTTCTTTTCTGTTAGGTCAATGTTTGTCAAACTATCAGGATTACTATCATCGCATACCAAAAGATCTGTGGGGTCTACAATTACAGGAAGTGGATTGACTACTAGATTAAAACTACTATAGGCCAAGCATCCATTATCAATATCTTCAATTCTTACGTAAATAGCTTCTGGGCTTGTTGTGTTTTGTATTGGAGCTGTTATTGGATCTGAATTGTTTTCGGCATCTGTCTGTGAATAATGATAGGATATAGCATAGTTTGATTGCGGCACAGATTCTAAAACGACATTATTCATTGAATTTAAATCAAAGGTTTCGGTGCCATTGTTGCCAGGATCATCGCAAATTTCAAAATCATCTATAGGGCTAGCTGTTTGGGTAGAGCTCAGATTTACGATTACAGTATCCTCAATTAGACAAGTGCTATTGGAAATAGGGATTTCAATAACTACTTTATAGGTCCCTGATTGGGTTACGTTAAGTGTAGGTTGTGTTTCTCCAGAAATAAGGGAGTCATCCAAATACCAAGAGTACGCAGCTATAGGATTATGAATATCTCCATTTAGGATTTCCGAAGCGGCACAAGTGGTAAGATCGTCTCCCAAATCAACATTGGTGTTGAAACTATTTCCTTCTATAAAAACTGCGGAATCGTAATTTTCGTCGGTTTGATCTGCAATAACCAATTTAACATGATATTGGACATTGGGAGTAATGGGGGCTGTTGCGGTCATAACAGCAGTACGACCATTAAAATTAGTGTCCCCAATACTGTATCCTGCAAAGTATTCCTCATTTTCGGAGGGACAATTATTTCCCATAGCATAGCCTGAAATTTCATCGTGAATGGTATTGGTATTTACAGGAGTGGAAGTTCCTGGGATTACCGCTATATTTGTATAAGGACCTGTGTTGCCGGTTTCTTTGATTAAAAATGCAAATCCGTCGGAATTTTGACAAGGGTAATGGTCAATATATTCTTCGGATGCCAAAATATAATTGAATTGTATTTGATTGGAAATAGATACAAAATCAAATTCTATGGAAGTAGCATTAACAGTACCACTAATATTCAATGCATTTTCCAAATCTGTATCTGCTCCCCAATTAGGCTCCCCTTCATTTAAAATATTTGTATTAGGAGTGTTTCCTGCAGAAGTAGCATTACCCGTAGATAAAATAATTCCTTTTTGGAATGGAAAATTTGAAGTGGATTTTTCAAAATACCCAAAACTTTGAAAACCATTAACACTCCCATTTATTTGAGAAGTTACATTGGAAATTTCAACACACCCTTGTACTAGTATATCTTCAATAAGCTTTTGAGCAGAGTATGAATTGTCCACCGAAATTTGCTGGGAAAATATGGGATTACATAAAAAACAGGCAAAGATTAGTAAGGATATTTTGAATGCTTTCATGACAAGAGGTTAAAGCTTTCCATACTTTTGCATGCTATTTGGGGCATGTTTTAATTTCAAGCTAATTATTTAGTCGGCAAAAGTACTGAAAATTAGATGAAAAGCAAAAAAACACGACTAAAGGAGATTGAAAGTTTTAATAATTAATATAAACCCATCCAACGATGTCTTTATAGTTAGGGTCGTTTAAATCTAAAATGTAATAGTAGGTTCCTACAGGCATAAGATTGCCAACATTATTTAAGCCTTTGTTGGATCTACCTTCCCAAGGAGTTGTATTGTTGCCTTCAAAAATTAAGACACCGTTTCTGTTAAATATTTTTAGTTTATGCTTTTCAAAGATATCATAAAGACCTTGGATGTTAAACCAATCATTTAAGCCATCTGAATTAGGGGAGAAACCTTCAGGAATAAAAGGGGGACAATTTTCAACTATAATATCAAAACTATAAACGGTGTAACAATAATCGTTTTCAACTTTAACAAAAATTGTTTGGGGGCTAGTGATATTGGAATAGTTATTAGTATTGAAAATTTCATTTTCGTTATTCTTTAAATCTTCCAAGGAAGTATAAAATGAATAGGTTTCGGAATTCAGAGGTAAACTTTCGAGTATTTCTTCTAAGTTGAAATAGGCTGTGTCAAATCCTTCGTCACAGGCCACGTTTGTCTGTAAGACTTCAGGAGGAGGAACGATTAACAGTTCAATATAGGTGTTTTCCGTATTGTTTTCTTCATTCAGTTCTGTAACAATTCCCGAGTTTACACCGGTGTCATCAACAGATAACGTTAGGATAAAATCATCTTCAACGCTTTCGGGTATAAGTATTGTGATAGTGTTTGATTCTGAACCATCAATAGGAATGTTGTTAAGTGTATAGCTTTGACCTACTAAAACCGAATTGGCATATAAGGCTATTGGCGTATTGGCAGGAAGGATGTCTGTTGAGTTGGTATTGAAAACCGTATAGGTTATTTCAATACCCCTATCATCACATTCTAAAGTGTAGCTATCTAAAGTAATTTTAGCATCTGGAAGCTGATTGTTTAAAACTGTGATGATATTATTGATTATTACAAGGTCTTGGCCTGAAGTGAGCTCTATGATTGCGGAAGAATCTCCTATAGAGATGTTATTTTGAAGATTGTAAACATCAATATCCATGTTGTATAAGTTGGATGAACCTGTGAAACTATTTGTACCATTGAAGGCATTGTTGGGAGGGTTTAAAGGAGGATTTCCTATAACTTTTCCATTGATTGTTAACTGTTCACTGACAGCTAAAGAAGCGTCACCTTCCCATGCAATGAATCCTATTTTTGAACCTTCATTGTCCAGAACATTTAAGTTATCTAACTTAATGCTTAGCATATCAGGAACACTTTGCAAGCCGTCATAAACGTTTAGTTGATTTAGAGGGAGATTATTATCCTTAAATATGATCACAATGGCCCAACCCGCAAAGTTTGTGCCCGTAGGACAATATGATGGGATTTCTTCGGAAACATCAAGGTCGGATATATTATATTCTCCAGAACCATTTTCCAGAAATATTGAAGTAACATCTGTAAAAGCTGCAAAAAAGGCTAATTCAGAGTCATTATTAGAAAAAATGTTTGAAAATTTCCGTTCAGCTATAATATCTATATCATTAACTTTAATCTCGAAATCTCCAGGTCCACTTCCAGCCCAATATAAATAGGCAGCAATAATATTTTGGTTCGAATTTAAATTTAAAGATGCGGAAGAAGAGGTTAAAATTTCACAAGGGTCATCAGTACCATTTTCTACAAGATTAAGGGTGTTTCCAATGGCTGTATAGTCGTACCGTCCATTAAATTGCTTGTATAATGAAATATCTTGTCCAAAGCAGTAGGTGTTATAGCAGAAAAGTATGAGGCAATTTAGTAATTGTTTACTTCTCATAGGTCGGCTTTAAGTTGTTAATTTAGTGAAATTTAACTAAAATACTATAGTTTTAAAGTAAAATGACTAGTGAAAGTTCGGCCATCTTCCAATGTTACTGAAAACCAATAATCGTTAGAAGGCAATGGTTTGCCATTAAATGTGCCGTCCCAACCAGAACTTAGAGAGGTAAGTTCTTTAACTAGTTGACCATACCTATCGAAAATGTAGATAGTGCTATTAGCTTGAAATTGTGGGCTAATACCTTTCACTTGCCAGAAATCATTATACCCATCTCCATTTGGGGTAAAGAATTTTGGAAAACCAATAACGGAAACTGTTTTTTCTGTTATCCCACAACCGTTTTTATCCCTGACATAGGCGGTATGAAGCCCTGCTTCTATGTTGGTAAAAGTAGGACTATCTTGGTAAGGTCCATCAATATCCTCTAAAGCAAATTCATAGTCCCCATCACCAGTCACAAACACAGTAATAAGGTTGTTCTCAGAAGCATCAATTACTTCAATGGATTCTATTGTGGCTGTATTAGAGGGTAAGACTGTAATAATACGATTCTTAAAGCATCCCAATGTATTGGAAACTCTTACAGTGTATGTGCCAGGGGAATCTACAATAATGGATTCTGTGGTTTCACCCGTAGACCAAGTGTAATTGTAGTCTAGAGGTAAGCCATCAATAACACCGCTAGTAAGGGTTAAAGTTTCTGGATGTAAATTGAGGCAATAAAAGGTTTCATATTCTGTTTCAAGATTAGGGAGTTCTAAGACTTCAAGTAAGACCTCTGAAATACCATAGCATCCATTATTAATTTCCACCCGCGCAAAGATAGTTTGAGAATAAGGTATTGAATTGGTAAAGTTGTCTGGTAGCGGATCTGTTTTTAAGAGGGCATCTTGATAAGTTTCGTAAAATTTTAAATCCAAATTAGAAGGAAGTCCATTTAAAATTGCTTCGGAAGCATCACTGAGAATAAAATTATAAAAGCCATCTTCTGTACCATCATTATCACAGACTTTCAGAATTGTACTGTTGGTAGAAGTTGTACTGACTTCTATCGTTAAGATTGCGGTATTGGTACATCCAGTATTGGTATCGGTAATCTTAACAAAGATGTTTTGGGGATTAAGGGAATTATTGAATTCCTCTGGATTGAGGATAGTGTTGTCTGAAGAAATGTCAGACTCGGATAGGAAGTATTGAATTGTTCTATTTGGAGAACCTCCGGTAATAATTTCTTCAGCTTCGGTTAAATTGAATAAGGTTAATCCATCTGTCTTAGAATTCTCATCACATTGGATTAAAGGGGTATCATTAGCTACAGGAATTGGATTTACAATAAGGTAACATGAAGTTATTATCTTACAGTCAGGATTGAAAGGGTCTTCAATCCTGATAAAAATTTCCTGAGAATCAGGAACTGAATTAAAGTATTCTGCAGGTAGATTTTTATTTTCGCTTTCGGCATCATCGAGTGTTTCATGATAGGAAACTTTTAAGTTTTGTTCTTCAAACCCTTGAATGATTTCGTTAGTAATAATTCCCAGGTCAAAAATTGTTTGCCCATTGGTAGCATCCCCATCTTCTATATTATCACAACTTTCCAAATCTGAAGGAGGGTTGAAGTCAGGGCTGGGATTTACTTTTAAATTGAATTCCCCCAAAGTGTAACAATTTGTGATAGTATTGGTGATTCTGAAATATATGGTTTGGGGATTCCTTTTGTTGGTATAAATGCCTCCTAAAGAAAAGGCTTCTCCAATATTGGCATCACTTTCATTTTCGTAATAACTAACGGTTGTATTAGTTTGTTTTCCAATAATAGCGGTTGAATTGGCTTCAAGATCAAAAGTGGCAAGTCCGTCATCAAAAGGAAGGAGGTCGTCACAGGTCTCCATATTTAAATTAATATTTGACACTACTTGGTTGGTGGGAGGTTCATAAAATTCAGCTGTTCCAGTCCATTCCAAACTAAATGGGCTAACTCCTATAGGCCTATCTATTACGATATAGTAGGTGTCTCCTGGATTGACGTTTAATTGTTTAACAAAGCTGTTCCCGTCAGGGCCTGGTCCTTCTGAAGTGTCTGATTCAGTTGCATTCATACCTGTAGTATTGCTACTCAGGTTGGCATTTGACGGATTTGTGGTAGAGCACCTTATGGCTTGTCCCAAGTTGTCACATGATACATTGGGGCCAAAAACAAAAAAATCATAATCCTCAGAAATATTTGTGCTATTTGGAGTTAAGGTAAAGCCCAATGTCCCATTCGTTGTTACTGTAACTTTTAGCCAAATACTATTGTTCTCTTGTCCACTACAACTATTTGAGCTTAATAGTTCTTGGATGCCCACACCATTTACATTCAGATTGAGATTGGAGTTGCCACATATTGTTACAGAGTCAAAACAGTCTGTCGGTTCTTGTGAAAAAGTATTTCTGAAAAATAGTAGTAATATTAAGGTTAACAGTAAGTGTTTCGGGGTATTATTCATAAAGTGTAGTTATCGTTTTAAAGTAAAATGACTGGTATAAGTTCTTCCATCTTCTAATGATACAGAAAACCAATAATCGCTTGTAGGTAGAGGTTTACCGTTTAGGGTTCCATCCCAACCGGAACCAAGAGGTGAAAGCTGTTTCAGTAGTTTGCCATAACGGTTATAAATATAAATGACGCTATTGGATTGAAATTGTTGGCTAATACCTTCAACTTGCCAAAAATCATTGTGCCCGTCCCCGTTTGGAGTGAAAAATTTTGGAAACCCAATAACTGAAACTATTTTTTCTTTTATTCCGCAACCGTTTTTATCCCTAACATAAACAGTATGAATCCCTGCTTCCACATTGGTGAAAGTTGGACTATTCTGATATGGTCCGTTAATGTCATACAAAGCATATTCATAATTGCCATTACCGCTAACAAATACTGTAATCAGGTTGTTTTCTGTCGCATCTATAACTTCAATGGATTCAATAGAGGCTATATTAGAAGGGAATACAGTAATGCTACGTTCTTTAAAACAGCCAAAGGAATTTGTAACTCTTACAGTGTAAATGCCGGGTGCGTCTACTTTGATGGAGGCTGTGGTTTCTCCTGTTGACCAATTGTAATTGTAGTCACTGGCCAAGTCATCGTTAGCTCCTCCGCTTAGGGTAATTGTTTCAGGGTATAGATTAACACAATAATAGGTTTCTGCCTCGGTATCTACTTTCGGAAGTTTCAAAACCTTCAATAAAACCTCAGATACTCCATAACAGGCATTATTATTTTCTACACGCGCAAAGATAGTTTGAGAATAAGGTGAGGTATTAGTAAAATTGTTTGGTAGTTCATCTGTTTCTAAAAGGGCATCTTTGTAGGTTCCGTAAAAGTTTAAATCTAAATCAGGAGAGAGTCCATTTAAAATAGCTTCGGAAGCATCATTTAACTTAAAACTGTAAAAGCCATCTTCTATGCCATCGTCATCACAGGCTTTCAAAATTGTATTATTAGCAATGGTTGTACTGACTTCCAAAGTTAAGTGTGCGGTATTAGTGCAGCCTGTATTGATATCCGTGACCTTTACATAAAGGTTTTGAAGATTAAAAGAATTGTAAAATTCCTTTGGGTTAAGGATGGGATTGTCAGAATCAGCATCGGCTTCAGAAAGAAAGTATGCCACATTTTTATTTGGAGCACCACCGGTAATAGATGCTTCAGCTTCGGTTAAGTTGAAGGCTGTAATTCCTTCTGGAGCGGTGACTTCTTGACATTGGGTTAAAGAAGAGTCAAAGGCGCTAGGTGCTGGATTTACTGTTAGGAAAAACGAGTCAGTATTGTAGCACTGGGGAGTGAGTTTGTTTTCAATTCTTACAAAAATTTCTTGAATGAAGGGTGTTGTATTAGAGTAATTTGTTGATAATGGAAAGGCATCGGTGTCAGCATCATGTTGAGATGCATGAAATGTGATATTATACAATGAAGGATCTTGATTTCCATATATTCCATTATAGAGACTAGATAAATCCATAGAGACAATACCATCTGATGGATTAGATTGGAAGTCCTCATCGCAAATAGTGATGTCATTTAAAATATCAATAGTAGGCGTGATATTTACTTCAACGAAAATAGAAGTCGTATCGTAGCAATCAGGATTATTGTTATTATGGACTCTAATAAAAATCTCCTGAGGGTTAGTTTTGTTGCTGAATGGAAATTCAATTTCATTTGAATTATTTTGAGCGTCCTCAAGAGAAGTAAAATAGTGAGCGCTGAATTTTGTAGGATCTTGAGAGCCTAAAACATCACTGTTTAATTCTGAAAAATCAAATGTTGAGATTATATTTAAGTCACAAGCAACAATATCCTCAGGTTGGAGAGCTTCAGGCATGGCATTATAGCTTACAATAGCCTCTCCAATTATGGGACAATCTCCATTGTTTGGCTTAATATACACTTCATAAAATCCAGGGGTGTCTATCAATAATTGATAAGTGTTTTCTATTAATGCTTGCCCATCCTTTGTCCAATTATATGTAGCTCCAGAAATATCCTGTGAAGTAAGAGGGTAAGAATCTCCTTCGCAAAGAGAAAGTTGGGTGGTACTTTTTCCATTTTGTATAATATCAATTTCTGTGTTGAACAAGGATTGTATAAAAGGGGGCAGGCCAATTCGGCTCAAATTTTTAAATCCACCATTAATATCCAATAAGATTCCCTTTTCATCATAATTGGCCGCTGTACCATTGGCATCTGGATTATGGATAATACCTAGATATTGAGCAGATGAATTTTGGTCTTCATAATTTAATTGGGCTCTATATATCTTCTTGTCAATTCCCAATTGTAGGGCTCCAGACGTTAGTTTATTGGAGGAGTGGATAACTATTTGTGAATTAGGGATGTTGGCTGCTTCTAAATTCCATTGAATAAGTTGGGTGGTACCTGATCCATCTGCTCCTCTGCTAATAGTAGCATAGAGCTTTTTGTTTTGAGATGAGAATTCCAATCCATAAGGGCTGTTGTTGTTAGTGGGTGAGTATAGCTCCATGGAGTTGGTTACTTCCCCTGTTTCATTGTTGAAGTCAAATAAATATACCCCGCCGCCGGCCTCCCCTGCAAGTTCAGTTGCAAAACCGAAGTGGGCGACAGCCAGCTTGCTTCCGTCAGGAGAAGCTTTTAAGTAACCAATAGCATTTCTACGATACCCATATATTGGGACGTTTGGTCCAACAACAGATATTACGGGTTTGGTGTTAACACCATTGTCATCAACTTTAAAAGCATAAAAGCTATCTGTAAAATGGGTAATTACCCAAAATGATAAACAATCATCAGCTTTTACAGCGGTAATTTTTTCAGAGCACTTAAAATCCACTTCATCTGAATCAATAATGTCATAAGTAATCAATTGAATGTTTTTTTCTGAAGGATTCACATCTCCAAGTCCTCCATTCAAGGACATGTCCACTAGAGAGTACATAAAGCCATCATTAACACCATCTCCATCTTGATTGTTTGGAAAAACTGAGGAATTGAAATGATGTGGTTCATCTACCGTAAAAATATAATAGAAATTAGGATCTTGAGGTTTAGGAACAATTAATCCAGAAGAAGTGCTGGAAGCATCCCCTTTAAGGCCTGTTCCAAACAATTCATTGGCATTGTCCATAGGCTGGTGTATGGCGTTCCAAACAGTTCTACCATCTGAATAGAACAAAAGGTTGCCATCGGAATCTGAAATAGAAGTGCAGCCTTCCAAAGTGTTCAATTGCCCATCTGTTAAAGGGGTAACGGCTCCCGTAGCTCCATTAAAGTGCAAGCCTGCATTCTGTCCAAAATACCAATTGGAAGCTTCGTTTTGCGAGAACACTTGAACAATACAGAGGAGGGAAAGTATTGGAAAAATTAATTTATATTTCATTTAGATAGCACTGGCTATCAAATATATTATAAATCTCGATTTTTTAATAATTTGTAGGATAAAATGACAAATATGGCTGTCCAACCCAAAACAATAACAATTTCATACCAATGTACTGCATAGTCGTAAGCCAAATCCATTTTTTCAGGAAACTTGGTCATTATGATACGTTGAAAAGGTTGATCAATGAGTTTGTACATGGATTTTAATGGGAAGAAATTTTGAATCTTTTCAGCAAGTTCTGCATTGGTTTGCCAAGCCAATAAACCATAGATAATCCATTCTGCAATAAACAAAATAAATAGGAAGGCTAAGGCAAAAGCCGATCGTTTTACAAGCATTCCAAAAAAGAGACACAAACTGAAAAAGCCAACCAATTTTACAAAATAGGCCAATAAAAAGTTAGTTTCCCTAAAGATGATAGCAGCTTCTTTATAACTGGAGTAATACATGCCAATGCAAAAAGAAGCAAAGCCTATCAACAGGGTTGCCAATAAAGAAAAGAATACAATAGTATAGAATTTAGATAGGATAAATTCCTTTTTACTGAGTCCGTCTATTAGGTTTTGTTTGAGCGTTTTGTTGCTGTATTCATTCCCAATCATACTCACCACTACTATAGCAAAGAAAAACTTGAACTGTGAGGCAAAAAAAGTAGTGATATGCCATATAATAGGAAAATTGAAGACACCTAATTCTCCCAATTCCAAAGTGAACAAGTTGAAAAAATTGATTTTAATCGATGACAAAATCAATACGGTAAAGGGTAAAATAAAGGAAATAAATATCAGAACTTTACTTACGTTGTTCAACAATAATTTTTGTAGTTCCAGATTTAAAAGACGTAACATAGGGAGGGTATTGGTTGCTGATTTATTTGTTGTCGGTAAGTTGTAGGAACTGTTCTTCTAGGCTTTCCTTACGTTTTACCAAATGCGATAGGGTGATGCCTTTTTCAAACATGAGTTTATTGAGAGCGGAGGCATCCATAGGCTCATTTAAAAAAGCCGTGATCAGATCATTTTCTGTGGTAATTTTTCCGAAGGTCGGATTGGTTTCCAAAATGTTCAATAGCTGTGATTGCTCTGTGGCTTTAAGCTGAAAGAAACCATAACTATTGATCATCTCATCCACACGCCCGGAATATAATTTAACACCTTTTCTAAGCACAACCACGTGCGAACATACTTTTTCAACTTCATCTAATAGGTGGGAGGCCAATAAGATGGTAGTGCCATTAGCGGCAATACTTTTGATGATTTCCCTAATTTGATGGATTCCCTGTGGATCGAGACCATTGGTTGGCTCGTCCAAGATGAGAATTTCAGGATCGTTCAACAAGGCAGAAGCAATGGCCAAACGCTGTTTCATTCCTAAGGAATAGGTGCGAAACTTGTGATCCTTTCTATCCAACAAGCCTACAATTTCCAGTTTTTCCTCAATTTTTTCAAAAGGGACCTCTTTTATTTTACAGACCAATTTCAAATTTTGGTAAGCAGTCATATAAGGGTAGAAATTTGGACGTTCAATGATGGCGCCCACTTTTTTTAGGGCATTATGTGTGCTAATGTTGCCGTCAAACCAATGAAAGTTTCCCGAGGTTTTGTTGACTACGTTTAAAACAATGCCCAAAGTGGTAGATTTTCCACTTCCGTTTGGGCCCAAAATGCCATAAACATTTCCTTTATTGATAGTAAAACTTAAATCTTGTACGGCTGTTAAATAGCCAAATTTTTTGGTGAGATTGGTGATCGTAAGGATTGGTTCCAAAGTTTTTGAAATTGAATGGTTAAAAATATGACGAGCATTGTTGGCTTTTGTTACAAGGTATTTATAAAAGCCTTAAATTAGACTACTTTTATCATTATGGACGATTTAAAAATATCCAAAAAAAAGCCTTCCTTCCCAATAGGCAGTAAGTTACACAATTATTTGCAAGAGTATAACCGCAATATACGTTTGCCTATTTTTTATGAGGATTTGCTTCGGTTTCAAGGTTCAATAGTGGTGTATGATGCCCATGGCGAAGACACCCTTTGGGTACGTGTTTATTACAACGATTATGAGCGCGAAGAAATAGATTTAAGTTTAAAGCGGGTGTATTCCATCCTTATTTCCGATGGAAATGAAAACATCTTCAAGTACCTTAATGTAGATGCTATTGACTATTGTACATTCGGGAATTCCAAGCCATTTAGGGTGAAGGTTAGAAATGTACTTAATGATAATTACACTCATTTCTATGTCAAAAAGGCTGATGCTTCCAGAGTGTACGGTTTGGAATTTGAGCATATGCTATCGCCTTACAGTCTGAATTTTTTGGTATACAAGAATACACTTATTGAAGAGCATATTGCGGGGATTCCTGGGGACGAATTCATCAAAAATATGCTGCCCGAGTGTTCCCATTCCGAGAAATCACAGATTGCTAAAGAGTTTGTTAAGTTCAATGAGCGCTGTATGATTAGATTGTTGGGAGATATGCGTTCCTACAATTATGTTATTGTACCCACCCACGATTTTGATCATGTGGTTTATAGAATTCGGGCGATAGATTTTGACCAGCAGTGTTACGAAGGGAAATTTAATGTTTACAGGCCACAGTTTTTTAAGGAGAATTTTAAAATGGTGGAATTGGTACGGGAGAAAATCCAAAACGAATCTATAGAACAGTACAAAGTTGAAGAACGCTCAATTGTGGCTCGACGTATGATTAGTTATCATGATAGAATTTCGGAACTTTTGGAGTGCATGGAGGCAGACACCATATCCATTCCTGCGCACGTCCAACAGTTGGGGGAAGCTATTTATAAATATACGTTGGATGTGGAATTTAGACGTAGTGAAACGATGGGGGCTATAATGAAAAATGCCCTGGATTTCGTGAGGCGAAATTACCAAGGCATGAATATGAAAAATTTCTTTTAGCGTTTTTTAGTTCCAGTTTTCGTCGAAGTCCAAACTGTCATAGTCATCCAGATCCAGATCATCATCAAATTCATTGAAGTCGTCCATCATGTCATCGGCTTCAAAGGCTTTTTCAGGAGCTTGGTCAGGGATTTGCCCATGAACGAACATTAAATTAGGATAATCCATGCCTTCGGCTTCTTCAACAATCTCGGCCAATTCCACAAAAAAGGTCCACATGCTCAAAAAGTCATACACGTAGATTAATTTCGTTTGTTTTTCATCGGCAATATCGTTGATACTGGTTTCGTTCATCAACCGTACAGAATTCATCCCATCACTCATATCGAACAATGAAATTTCTTCTCCTTGTTCCCAAGTATCATCACTTAAATAAAAGGATGCCATTTCGTTTCCATCAAAACCAAAAGATTGGGTGATGGCATTGTGAAGGTCTTCTAAAGTATCTGTTTCGCGAATCTCCAAATCGCGAAATACATCATCTTCTGTATCGTTGTCTAGTATTATTCTAAATCTGTAAATCATGTTACAAATGTAATCTATTTTCGGTTATTTGGTGAATCTGTGTAGCGTAAAAGTCATGGTGCTTAATAGCAAAAAAGCACCTACTTGGTGTAGTACGCCCAACCAGATTGGGACATAAAATAGTAAGGTTAAAACTCCAAGTAAAAATTGAACTCCAACCAATACTACAAGTAAGTTAACACCCTGTTTTTGTTGTACTTTTAGGGCCGTTTTTCTGGCTCTATTCCAAAGTGTCACAATTAAAACAACCACGATATAGGCAAATGTACGATGTATAAACTGTATGCCGCTAGGGTTTTCTATCCAGTTTTTATAAAAAGGTTCTACAATATAAGCCGACTGGTGAATAAATTTGCCTTCATTCATTAAAGGCCAGTGATTATGTACTAAACCTGCTTTTAGTCCAGCAACAAAGGCCCCGTAAATTATCTGAATTATTAAAGCGATGTATGCGACAATCGTGATATTTCTAAATTTAATGTTGGCAGGTTTGCGTTCTGGGTAAATTAAATCCAGTGCCACCCATAGTGTGGCTGCAAAAGTTAAAAATGCGGTTGTAAGGTGAGCGGCCAATCTAAAATGGCTAACATCCGGCATATCTACCAATCCGCTTTTTACCATGTACCAGCCCAAAAAACCTTGAAAAGCGCCTAGTCCCATTAGGACAATACTCTTTTTTATCGTGGATTTGGTAAGTTGTTTGGTTACTAAAAAATACACAAACGGGAAGAAAAATACCAAACCGATCACTCTACCGATCAGGCGGTGCAGCCATTCCCAGAAGTAAATACTTTTAAAATCGTCTAAAGTGAAATGCGAATTGTAATGTTTAAATTCTGGATGCTGTTGGTAGAGCTCAAAAGCTTCCTGCCATTCTGCTTCACCAATTGGAGGAATGGTTCCGGTAATTAATTTATAGTTTGAAATTGAAAGTCCGGAGTCTGTAAGTCGGGTGATACCTCCAACAATTACCATGATGAAAATAAGAAAGCATCCTGTGAGTAACCAATAGATGACCTTTTTGTTGTCTTTAGTTGCGTTTGCCACGGTATGAGTGTTTACTGTTTTTTGGAAATTTGATCTTTGGTCACAACAGCTTTAAGGCCCAATCTTTCCCCTTCTTTTAGCATCAATTGGTAAGCTGCTTCGTGCTCATTAGGAATGTCACCTTCCAAAATGGCTTCTTTGATAGTTTCTTTTATGATACCAATTTCTTTAGAAGGTTTTAGGTTGAAGGTTTTCATGATTTCTTCTCCCGAAATGGGTGGTTGGAAGTTCCTTACATGGTCGCGTTCTTCAACTTCCACCATTTTTTGCCTTACAATCTTAAAGTTGTTATGGTATTTTTTAAAGCGTTTTGGGTTTTTGGTAGTGATATCGGCTTCACAAAGCGTCATCAAATCTTCCACATAATCGCCTGCATCAAACACCAAGCGTCTTACCGCGGAATCGGTTACAATATCGCTGGCCAAAATGATAGGGCGGGAGCTCATAAACACCATCTTTTGAACAAATTTCATTTTATCATTCATTGGCATTTTGAGCCTTTTGAACAAATGGAACACCATTTTGGAGCCTTCAAACTCATGGCCGTGGAAAGTCCAGCCTACCTTTTTGCTAAAGCGTTTGGTAGGTGCCTTACCTATATCGTGCAGCAAGGCTGCCCAACGCAACCAAACATTATCTGTGTTTAAAGAAATGTTGTCGACCACTTCCAAGGTGTGGTAAAAGTTGTCCTTGTGTCTTTGGCCTTCCACTTCATCAATGCCTTTTAGAGCCGTGAGTTCTGGAAGGATATAATTGAGCAACCCTGTTTTTTCCAAAAGAAGGAATCCAATGGAAGGTTTTTCGCTTTCCAGAATTTTATTCAGTTCCGTTACAATGCGCTCTTTGGTAATGATGTTAATCCGTTCATTGTTTCGGCTAATTGCCTCCAAAGACTCTTTTTCAATTTTGAAGCCTAATTGCGTTGCAAACCTAATGGCGCGCATCATACGTAACGGATCGTCGCTATAGGTGATGTCTGGGTCTAAAGGTGTGCGGATAATTTTGGCTTCCATGTCCTTCAGACCATTAAAAGGGTCTAACAAATCTCCAAAACCATTCTCGGACAAATTTAGAGCCAAGGCATTAATGGTGAAATCTCTTCGGTTTTGATCGTCTTCCAAAGTGCCATCTTCCACAATAGGGTTGCGGCTGTGTTCTTGGTAGCTTTCCTTGCGGGCACCAACAAATTCAACTTCAATATCCTCATAACGCAACATGGCTGTTCCGTAGGTTTTAAAAACTTGAACTTTGGGATTGTTGGGCAATAATTTGGAGACTTGTTTGGCCAATGCAATACCGCTTCCAATGGCTACAATGTCAATATCTTTTTTAGAATCTCGTTCTAAAATATAGTCTCTTACATAGCCGCCAATAACATAGGCATCGATGTTAAGTTCTTGTGCCGCTTGAGATACAATTTTAAATAGGGGGTGCTTGAGTGCTTCTTTGTAATTCATCAATGAAATGCCAGTTTTCAAAACTTCAATTTCTAGACTTTGTTTGAAATTGATCGATTGAAATTTAGGAGATTACTTCCTTATAATTTTAACTTCACCATCTTTACCAAGCTTAATGATAGAGGACGGTTTTGTTTTTGATTTTTCGCTGGGCAAATTTACAACATAGTCCACACCTTTTAAAATCTCCTCGGAGATTTCTTCGAAGGAAGTTGGGGTAGGTTGCCCACTGATATTGGCTGAGGTTGATACAATGGCACCGTTAAACTTTCTCAGCAACTGAAAACAGAAGTCGTTGTCTGGAATCCTGATGGCAATGGTGTCGTCGCTGCCCACGAGATTAGGTGCCAAGTTTTGTGGTCCGTCATAAATTATGGTGATGGGTTGGCCGGGAATGTCAAAGAAGTCAGGGGCCGCAGCAGGGATGTCTTTGACGTATTTTTTGAGCATTCGCTCATCGGCGACCAAGCAAATTAAGGCTTTGGAATCGCTGCGTTGTTTTAGCTCATACACTTTTTGGACGGCCTCAGGGTTGGAGGCGTCACAACCAATGCCCCAAACCGTATCGGTGGGGTAGAGGATGGTTCCGCCTTCTTTTAAAGTTTCAAAGGCTTTTTTGACTTCCTTATGCATTATAAATTCAAATAGTTGAACAGGTTTTGTGCAAAATTAAGCTTAATTTCTCGACATTCTTCCAAGTGCTCTGGATACATTTCAGTTTTATGATATTTGATTAAGTGTTTTTTTAATAAGATACCAACTAGAGCAAACAATTCCTGCCAGTCACACAGCGCTTGTCGACGTACTGGAAACCCTCTAAAATCAAAAAAAGTGTAAGAAAACCCATTGAGAATATTATCTTTAAAACAAAAACCAACCACCTCATGAAAAGAAACTTCTTTATTCTATTCGCTCTATTTTTTGCGCTGTTGAGCTGCAACAACGACGATGACAACGCCTCACAAAACCCGATAGACCAACTGCCACCAGCCACACAAACTGGGGAGAATACCTTTGGCTGTTTGGTGAATGGGGAACCAATGGCTATTGAGGGGCTGCTTAATATGACGGCTATTTATCAAGGAGGTTTTATACAATTTGGAGGAGGGGGTATTTATATGATTGTTTCTGATCCTAATGTTAATACTGAATATTCCTTAATAGGAGAAGCTCGATTTACAGAAGATGATGATGGTCCAGCTATGTGTTACTATGATTTTGAAAACACCTATGAGGGTTTTGTTAAATTCTCTAAAATAGACCAAACAAATTATATCATCTCTGGCACATTTGAATTTTCAACAGTAACAGAAAACTGTGAGACGGTTCACATTACCAATGGCCGCTTTGATATGCAATATATTCCTTAATAATTTTTTGTTATACTATTCATAATAAGAACTTAAAAAGCAAAGATAATCCTATTTGAATTACTATTTTTGTCCGCCCTAAAATTTCAAACATGAACTTTTTTAGAAAAAAATACTATCGCCTACTAACAAATTACCACAAGTCAACAGGAAATGAAGTTGGCTTTGCAAAAGCCTCCTATAAGTTGAAAAACAATAGGGAGCTTGACCTGCATAATCCTAAGGAATTTGTTGAGAAACTTCAGTGGTTAAAGTTCAACCTCTATGACGAATCTTACGGAAATTTTGTGGATAAATATGAGGTTAGAAAGTATGTAGAGGAAAAAGTTGGCAAAGAATACTTAATAGATTTGGTAGATGTATATGACAATCCTGAAACCAAGGATTTACAGGACATGCCGGAAAAGTTTGTCTTGAAGGGTACCCATGGTTCGGGGTATAATATTATTGTCAAGGACAAATCACAAGTAGATTGGGACAAGACCAAAGAGGAGTTGCAGGGCTTTTTGGGCAAAAATTATTACCACAAGTATTTTGAGCGTGTTTATAAAGATGTGCAACCTAGAATTGTAGCAGAGCACTATTTAGACCAATTGGACAGTGACAATATTATCGATTATAAGTTTTTCTGTATTCACGGAAAGGTAGAATGCATTTGGGTGAAAACCTTTGTGGATGGGAAGTACCGCAACTGTTACTACGATTTGAACTGGAAGAAAATAAGTCCAGATACCAATACTTCCAACTATTTGTCCAAGGAGGTCAAACGTCCAGACAACCTTGACGAAATGATTGAGGTGGCCGAAAAACTATCGGAAGAATTTGTATTTATTAGAGTGGATTTATACTCGGTAAAGAACAAAATCTATTTTGGTGAATTGACCTTTTTCCCTTGGGGCGGTTATAAAAGATTAACCGTTGAACACTTGAACCATAAGTTGGGCGAAAAAATAAAGCTTCCAGAAGATTCTATGACTTCATAGTTGCTTTGAGTTCTTCATAAAACTTTTTTGCAATGATTTCCTTGGTGAAATTTTCAACCAAAAACTGATAGCCGTTGCCCGTCAATTTCTTTTGAAGTGCTTCATCGGCCAATAATTGTTCTACTTTATCTGCAAAATCGGTTGGGTTGCCAACTTCGGCCAACAACCCTGTTTCGCCATCAACAATAACTTCAGGAATGCCCCCGGCCTTGGCGGCAACAATCGGTACTTTGCAGGCATAGGATTCCAATAGAACACCCCCCGTAGGTTCGTTGTTGGAGGTGAACATGAATAAATTGAATTCCGGCAAAATGTTGGGGATGTCCTTTCTAAAACCAGCAAAAATGATGTGCTCGCTCAATCCTTTTTGGGCGACATAATTTCTAATGTCTTCTTCCAAGCTTCCTTTTCCTACCAAGATATATTTTGCTTTGATGTTGTTTCGGTTGACTAAAATTTCAACCGTATCAACCCAAGTGTAGTGGTCTTTAAAGCCTGTAAATTCAGCAATGTTTCCTATGATTTTTAAGTCTTTTGGAATATTGAACTCCTCATGTAAAATACCTATAGGGGCTTGTTTTGGGAATTTCTCTATATCGGTGACACTACCCACAACACAAAATTTATCATGGTTTTTTACGGCAGGTTTTAAGGATTCAACCACCGGTTGCGACACGCAGATGATTTTTTCGATCCCATCATAATTGTATTTCCACTTTCTTAGAACATTGGTGTCCACACGTTTTATGAGGGTTCTGCATAGCACCAAAGAGGTTTCAAGCCTATAGAATAATTTAGACATTACCGCCAAAGTGTGTGCCTTACTACTATGGATCAGCATGACATCTACTCGGTGTTTTTCGCAAATACGTTTGATGTCTTTGGCTAGGCCAAGATCATATTCCTTTTTGTAGTTATAAGGGATGATTTGCATGTTTTTGCTAGAAGCCACTCTGTAAACCTCAGAATCTTCTGGGCACATGATCCATTGGTCTTCTACATATCCGTATTTTTTGAAAGCTTCATAGAGATAAATAATTTTCTGCTCATGTCCTCTCCATCCGTTCGATGCTGTAAACTGTATTAATCTCATTATTTTTTCAATTTATAAATCCCCAGTCCTTTTTTTAGCGTTTTGCTCAGTAGTACGTACTTCACATAAAGTTTGTTTTTCAAACTAAGTGTCTTCCATTCCTTTTCAGGGATTAGATTTTGGCTTACAAAAGTGTCTATCTCCTTTGAAACTACAAAATCAGATTTTATGGCATTCCAATCCACGGCATCGTAGCCATCAAACATGTTCACTTTGTTTTTTTCGTGGATTATGGACATCCACAAGCGCTCTTTGGTCACTTTAACTATGCGGTTCTCCGTTTTCCACATATTGTGGTCACTTTGCCAAACCGTCTTGAAATTCTCCTTCTTTTCAATAAGACTGATAAAAGGATTGAATACGTGTTCTTTTTTGCCCAACATGACCTCAGGAGATATTTGAAGCGAATAACCTTTCACAATATCAATAGCCAAAAAGCTTTGTTGGTTGAATTGTTTCTGAACGGTATCTATGTAATGCTTACTGATGCAATCGTCATTATCTATTCTAGAGGTGATAATATAGTCATGTTTACTGGCATCCTTTGTGATAAAATCCATGATGGATGGGTGAAAACTTGCCATACCATCAATAAAAAAAGGTAGAATGATATCATGCCCTTTCAAAAGCTCATGGATCTGTTCCTTGAATTTATCTGATGTTGAACTATCGAAGAAAATAAGCCACTTAAAATTTTGATTGCTTTGCGCCAAAATACTTGGAAGGCAAAAGTTTTCAAATAACCAAATTCTATGTTCCATCCATTCGTCGGTAAGGAGGGTTTCATTATTTTTTGTGGTATTCCAACTAGGATTTTTAAGGTTAAATCTAGTTATGAGGTAGTGTTTAAACATCATTCAGGGTGTATTCGTGAGCAAAAATAATGTAAAATATTCATTCGATTTGGGTTGGGCTGTGTTAACTGTGATGAAAAGGCTACTTTTGTAGCGCGAAATATAGTTAAAATGCCTACAAAAATTGTCATCGATAAAAATGTAAATATATCCAAACCAATGCTTGAAGAGGCCTTGCAGCGTTTTGATTCTTCAGGGGAATTAATTGGGACAGGATATAGAAATGTGATTAAAACCTTAGATATAAATGGCATTCATTGTAATGTGAAGTCGTTTAAGGTGCCTAATTTAATCAACAAGATTGTCTACAATTTTTTTAGAAAAAGCAAGGCCCAACGTTCGTTTGAATACGCTAGTAAATTGCAGGGGATGGGCATTGGTACCCCAGATGCCGTGGCCTATGTAGAGCACAAAACACCCTTATTTTTTAAGGAGAGCTATTACATTAGTAAGCAACTGGAATACGATTTCACGATTAGGAAACTTATTGATGAACCCATGTGTGAGGATTACGAACGTATTTTGAGAGAATTCACAAAGTTTACTTTTGAACTTCACGAAAAGGGGGTGCACTTTTTGGATCATTCCCCTGGAAATACATTGATAAAGCAAGTGGAAGGTGAATACCAGTTTTATTTGGTAGACTTGAACAGAATGCGCTTTGAAAAGATGGATTTGGATATGCGTTTGAACAATTTTGCGCGTTTGTCTCCCAAAGATTATATGTTGGACATTATTAGCGACGAATATGCCACATTGATAGGGGCG
The DNA here is from genome assembly GCF_001975575.1 of Mangrovimonas sp. DI 80. Taxonomy (NCBI): domain Bacteria; kingdom Pseudomonadati; phylum Bacteroidota; class Flavobacteriia; order Flavobacteriales; family Flavobacteriaceae; genus Mangrovimonas; species Mangrovimonas sp. DI 80. Next base: position 375,527 of record NZ_MSDT01000006.1, read on the forward strand.
CCTAAGGAAGAAATCAAAGAAAAGATGTATTTTTTTTCAAAGAAGTTTTCCTCTGGTTTCAAGAAGAAGGAAGCCTTCAAGAAGAAGTACTTTTTTTGGAGGAAGAAAAAGCGCTAATCCTGATTTTTGTACAATTCCCGTAGTTTTGTATACTTTAAAAACGTGATGTTGGCTGTTTGAATACAAATAACCAAGCCGTTTAAACCATCCAAAAAACCTAATCTTAGCACATAGGATTTAAAAAAGGCCCATGTCGGGTTGAAGACTATTTTCCATAAGCTGGCTTTTTTGCCCAAATCAAAATAGGCTTTGGCGGCAATACTTGAAAAGTATTCTGTTTTTTGGTTGAATTCTGAATAGGTTTGATAGGTCCAGTGTAGTAAATCGCCTTTTAATTGCCCCGTTTTTGCTTTGGGGTCGTGCAAGACCACATTGTCATGCGGATTGATCCCTTTCCAAGACGCTTTTCTACGATCAAAAACTCTTAGTTTTCTGTTGGGATACCAATCGGAATGCTTGATCCACTGTCCACAGAAATTATTGAAACGGTTGCAGTAATACCCATCCCATTGCCAATTGTCTTTTAGCTTTAAAATAGTGTCTCGTAAGGTTTCCGAAAGGGCTTCGTCACCATCTAAGGAGACAATATAATCATGGGATGCCTGTTGAAGGGCAAAGTTTTTTTGTTCTATATATCCCAAGAATTGCTGTTCAATAAAGGTGACCTTGTACTTCTCGCAGATGGCTTTGGTGTTATCGGTTGAAAATGAATCAACCACCACAATTTCATCCACAATACCTACCAATGATTGTAGACAGCGTTCAATGTTTCGTTCTTCGTTATAGGTAATAATTACCCCTGATAGTTTGAGCATGGTCACCAAATTGGATGTAAAAATAGTATTTTTGCACTAATGGAAACACCAAAGGCCACTGTAATCATCAGTACATACAACCAACCGGAATGGTTGCAAAAAGTGTTGTGGGGATATGAAGTTCAAACCGAACCCAATTTTGAAATCCTCATTGCAGATGATGGCTCTTCTAAAGAAACCAAGGACTTAATAGATGGCTTTACAGCTAATCCATCACTTAACATTATCCATGTTTGGCAAGAGGACAATGGGTTTCAAAAGACCAAAATTTTGAATAAGGCCATTAGGTTGGCCAATGCCGAATATTTGATCTTTACTGATGGTGACTGTATTCCAAGAAATGATTTTGTGGAAACGCATTTACGACTACAGCAGTCTAACTGCGTGATTTCCGGAGGGTATTTCAAGTTGCCGAAACAAATTTCTAAGGATATTACCAAAAAAGATGTGGAAAGTCAGCATTGTTTCGATGCCAAATGGTTGTTGGAGCTTGGGCTTGAAAAGACCTTTAAGCTAAATAAATTGACCTCCTTTGGGGTAAAATCATGGTTTTTAAATACTTTTACACCTACCAAAGCTACCTTCGACGGAATGAATGTATCTACTTGGAAACAAGATGTTTTAGATGTAAACGGTTTTGATGAACGCATGGGCTATGGAGGTGAAGATCGTGAAATAGGGGAGCGATTGATGAACAAAGGCTTGAAGTTCATTCAGGCGAGATACAGTGTGATTTGTGTGCACCTTTATCACGAAAGACCCTACAAAAATGAAGAAGCTTTGAACCAAAACAAAGCCATTAGAAAGCAGACCAAAAAAACAAAATCTACCGTTACGGCCTACGGAATAGAACAGCAAAGAGATGAGTAAACCAAAAATTTCAATAATTATCAGCACCTATAATTCCGAAGCGTGGTTGGAAAAAGTGCTTTGGAGCTATGCGGCGCAAACCTATAAGCAATTTGAAATTGTGATTGCCGATGATGGGTCAAAACAGCCTACTTTCGATTTGTTGGACCGTATGAGAGCCGAGGTCGATTTTCCAATAATTCATGTATGGCATGAGGACAATGGGTTCCAGAAATCGCAAATCCTGAACAAGGCTATTTTAAAATGTAAGGCCGATTATATTTTGATGAGTGATGGCGATTGTATTGCGAGGGAAGATTTTGTACAGGTGCATATGGACTATCGTGAACCAGGGTTTTTCCTATCAGGAGGGTACTTTATGTTGCCTATGCCCATTTCGGAAGTGATTTCAAAAGAGGATATCATTTCCCAAAGATGCTTTAGAGTGAACTGGCTCAAAGAGCATGGTCTAAAGGTGTCCTTTAAAAACAATAAGTTGACGGCTTCTGGTTTCAAAAGCAAATTGCTGAATGCCATGACGCCTACCAATGCCAGTTGGAACGGGCACAATGCTTCTGGGTGGAAAGAAGATATATTGGCAGTCAATGGTTTTGATGAGCGCATGCAGTATGGAGGTCAGGATAGAGAGTTGGGGGAACGCTTATTCAATTATGGAATAAAGTCGAAGCAAATTAGGTATAGTGCCATCTGTTTGCACTTGGATCATCCAAGAGGGTATAAAAATCAAGAATCTATCGATAAGAATTTAGCTATTCGAGCCACGACCAAAAAAGAGAAACGCGCTTGGACCGATTTCGGTATCCAAAAGCCGGTTTAAAACTGCTCGAGATAGTGCTCCAGTTTTGGTAAAATCAATTCAGGAGGAAAGGCTTCGTAAAGGGCAAACACATCGTCTTTCATGTCGCTTAAGGATTTCCCTTCGTAAAGTTCGGGCTTTTCATCCTTAAGGTGTACCGACACATTGGTGGTCCCATTTTCAAACATGTTCCAAGCTTCTTTTTTGATCCATGGAGAAAAAATTGTGAATGTTGGCACCTTAAGTGCCTTGGCCATATTTACTGCGCCACCTTCATTACCAATCAATGCCGAACAGTGGCTGGTCAATGCCAAAAATTCCCGAATACTTTCACCAAAAACATCGAAGAGGATGTGTTTTTTAGTAGTCTTATTACAGAAATTGTATATGGTCTTGGCTTCCGTAATTTGATTCGGAATGTAATTGAATAGAATCTGTCCTTGCGTTTTGGCAACTATGGCATCAATAAGTTTGGCCATATGAGGCAAGGGATAGGTTTTGGTGTTGGCACTCCCCAAAACACCGATCATAAAAAGTGGTTGTTCTAAATTGATGCCAGCATTTAGCAATCGTTCCTTGGCCAAAGCTCTTTCACTATCGGTCAGGTAAATTTTAGGTTTGATAATGGTTTCTGAAAGGGATTCAGAAATGGGTTTTAATAGCTGCAGTCTGTTTTCTATAGCAAGTCCTGCATTGGTAGCAGGTACTTTTTTGTTCTCAAACGTGTGGGTGTAGATGTATGAGGTGTAGGATTTATGTTGAGAAATCTTCATTTCGGCACCTGAGAAGGCGGCCATCAATCCACTGGTAAACTTGCTGTATACATCAACGACGATGTCATACTCTTCTTTTTTGATGACTTTCAGAAAGTTCAAGAACTTCAATTTACTCGATTTTATTTCTGGTGTTACAAATAAAAATCGATCAATAAAAGGATTGTTCTCTACAACGGGATAGGTGTTGCTGTTGATGACGTAGTGCAGTTCGCTCTTTGGGTATTTCTTTTTGAGGGCCTCAAACAAAATACTTGTTGCGAGCACGTCACCAATCATTTTCTTTTGAATAATAAGTATTTTCACGTTTAAGGAAGTCGGTTTGGTTAAATATGGGTAAGGTGAAAAATCACAAACACCCTTAGAGTAAGAGTGTTTGTGAAAATATATGTGATTACACCGCTACATCGTACTCGCGCAACGCATTGTTTAAAGAAGTCTTTTTATCGGTACTTTCTTTACGTTTTCCAATAATCAAGGCACATGGTACTTGGAATTCACCAGCAGCGAATTTCTTAGTGTAACTTCCAGGGATCACTACAGATCTTGCAGGAACCACACCTTTCATTTCAATAGGCTCGTCTCCGGTTACATCGATAATTTTTGTAGAAGCCGTCAAGCACACATTTGCACCCAATACCGCTTCTTTTTCAACGCGAACACCTTCTACAACGATACAACGAGAACCGATAAAGGCATTGTCTTCAATAATTACTGGAGCAGCTTGAAGAGGTTCTAAAACTCCACCAATTCCAACACCACCAGATAAGTGTACGTTTTTACCAATTTGAGCACAGCTTCCTACAGTAGCCCAAGTGTCTACCATCGTTCCTTCGTCTACGTAAGCTCCAATATTTACATAACTAGGCATTAAAATAGTACCTCCAGAAATGTAAGCTCCATGACGTGCAACAGCGTGAGGAACTACTCTAATTCCTTTTTCTGCATAGCCCTTCTTCAATGGAATTTTATCGTGGAATTCAAAAATGCCTACTTCCAAAGTTTCCATTTTTTGGATAGGGAAATAAAGCACTACGGCTTTCTTTACCCATTCGTTTACCTGCCATCCGTCGGCAGTTGGTTCGGCAACTCTCAACTCTCCAGAGTCAAGTAAAGTGATCACTTTTCTAATGCTGTCAATGGTAGATTGCTCTGTCAACAAAGCTCTGTCTTCCCAAGCGTTTTCAATAATCTGTTGTAATTCGTTCATTGTTGTCATTTCAAAATTCATGCAAAGATAAGCCGATAATTTTTACTTAAAAAGGAGATGTCCAAATAATGGGGATTTAGGAGAAAATTGGCAAAGCCTTTAGAAAATATGGATTTTAAAATGGTATTTTTGTGGCATGAACGGAAGAATTTTAGCCATTGATTTTGGAACCAAGCGGACAGGTTTGGCTGTAACCGATGAGTTGCAGATCATCGCCTCAGGGCTTACCACAGTTGCCACAAAGGAATTGTTGCCATTTTTGGAAGACTATCTTTCCAAGGAACATGTGGTGTGCATTGTGGTGGGAGAGCCTAAGCGATTGAACGATGAACCTTCCCAAAGCGAGGCGGCCATTCAACCGTTTTTGAAAAAGTTGGCAGAGCGGTTCCCAAATATGCCTATTGAAAGAGTGGATGAACGCTTTACTTCCAAAATGGCTTTTCAGACCATGATTGATAGCGGTCTAAAAAAGAAACAGCGCCAAAACAAAGCCTTGATAGACGAAATTAGTGCTACGATAATTTTACAGAGTTATCTGTATTCCAAATCATAGGAACCCTGGCTAATTTGGAAGATTCCAAGACAATTAAAAACCTTTCTAAAATTTCAAAAACGCACTAATAGTTGTATTTTTGCATCCGAAAATAAATTACTTATGATTTTACCAATTGTTGCTTACGGTGACCCAGTCCTGAGAAAAAAAGGAGATAACATCACCAAGGATTATCCACAATTAGACACGCTTATAGAAAATATGTACGAAACCATGTATGGCGCGTACGGCGTTGGTTTGGCAGCACCACAAATTGGCTTGCCTATCCGTTTGTTTATTGTAGATACGGAGCCTTTTGCAGAAGATGAATCATTTACTTCAGAAGAACAGGAGCAATTGAAAAACTTCAAGCGCACTTTTATCAATGCCGAAATTTTGGAAGAAGAAGGAGAAGAGTGGGGATTCAACGAAGGTTGTTTAAGCATTCCTGATGTGCGTGAGGACGTGTTCAGAAAGCCAAAAATCAAAGTGCAATACCAAGACGAGAATTTTGAAACGAAAGTAGAGGAGTTTGACGGGTTGATTGCTCGGGTGATTCAACATGAGTATGACCATATTGATGGCGTGTTGTTTACAGACAAGCTTTCGTCGCTAAAAAAGCGTTTGATCAAAGGAAAGCTTGCCAATATTGCCAAAGGAAAAATTAGAGTGGATTATAGAATGCGTTTCCCACTTTTAAAAAAGAAACGCTAAGAGTTAAAAGAGCATAGGCAAAAAATTATATTTGCCACCGAATTATAAAAAAGTTAATACAATTTATGGGATTAGATAAAATTCTTTCAATTTCAGGAAAGCCAGGATTATTCAAGATAGTGACACAAACAAGGAGTGGTATTATTGCCGAGTCCCTTATCGATAAAAAGCGTATCTCTGTAAACGTACACAACAACATTAGTGTATTGAGCGAGATTGCAGTTTATACTTTGACAGAGGAGTTGCCATTGTTCAAGGTGTTTGAAAAAATTATGGAGAAGGAAGAGGGAAAAGTAACTTCCGTTAGCCATAAAGACAGTAAGGAAGCTTTAGAGGAGTATTTCTTTGGAATCCTTCCAGATTATGATGAGGATCGCGTATATGCTAGCGATATCAAGAAAATTATTCAATGGTACAACTTGCTACAAAACAATGATTTGTTAGCTGCCGTTGAAGAAACTTCAAAAGCAGTTGCAGAAGCCGAAGCTGCTTCAGAAGAAGAATAAAACTATCCCAATGCGTTTACCTAAAGACACACTTTGTCTTTGGGTAAACGCAAATAGTTGTACTTTTGAGTCATTAAAATTCTTACCTCAAGTTATGACAGATAAAACAGTACAGCTTAAAGCCTTTGAGCGTTTGTTGGTAATCATGGATGAGTTGCGAGAGCAATGTCCTTGGGACCGAAAGCAAACCATGGAATCCCTAAGGCACCTTACCATAGAAGAAGTTTATGAACTTGGAGACGCCATCCTTGACAATGATTTGGAAGAAATCAAAAAGGAATTGGGTGATGTACTTTTGCACATTGTGTTTTATTCCAAAATAGGAAGTGAAACTCAGGCTTTCGATATTGCAGATGTTTGTAATAGTATTTGTGATAAGTTGATCGATCGTCATCCACATATTTATGGAGATGTAACCGTGAATGATGAGGAAGATGTAAAGCGCAACTGGGAGCAATTAAAGCTTAAGGAAGGAAAGAAAAGTGTTTTGGAAGGTGTGCCTAGAAGTTTACCTGCCATGGTAAAGGCTAGTCGTATACAGGATAAGGTGGCTGGTGTAGGATTTGATTGGGAAGAACCACATCAGGTTTGGGAAAAGGTAGAGGAAGAGTTACAGGAACTTCAGGAAGAAGTGAAGAAGGGAGATGTGGAAGCTATGGAAAACGAATTGGGAGATGTGTTCTTTTCTATGATCAATTATGCTAGATTTTTAAAAATCAACCCGGAAAATGCCCTGGAGCGCACCAATAAAAAGTTTATTTCCCGATTTAAATATTTGGAGTCCAAAGCCAAGGAATTGAATAAATCTTTAGAGGATATGACCCTTAAAGAAATGGATGTGTATTGGGAAGAAGCTAAAAATCAATAATTTTTGATTTTTTTTGAAAATACATAATCCAAATACAAGAGTTGCTACGTATATGTAATATAGAACTATGATTATAGTTTTATAATCATAAGTAGGTTAGCCTTAATATAAAATAAGCGGATTTATTTTAAGGTATTAAATTTAGTTTAGTTAGGGGTCAATATCCTATCTGTGGGCAACCACAGATAGGATTTGATTTTTTAGTACATCTCCTTAAGCTTTTTCAGCTTTTCTTCCCAGGTATTTAAGGTCGCTTTATGGTTCTCAATATTGTTAAGAACATCTTTTACCATTGGGTTGTCATCATCGACATTGGAGAAAAATAGTAGATTGTTTTCCAGCTGGTTGATTTCACCTTTAACTTCATCAATTTTTTTACGGATAAAGTTGTGCTCGTTATCCAAAAGACTTGTGTCATTTGGTTGCGAAAGGGTTTCCAGCTTGTTTTCAAACTTGATCATTTCAATTTCCGAAGGGTCCATGTCCAGTTTACCAAACAACTCATCTAGAGCTTTATTGAATTTCCCTTCAATAAAACGTTTGTTGTGCGGTACGTGACCTATGGCTTGCCATTCGGCTATTTTTTCCTTGATAGTTTCAATGTCTGCTTCTACGTTGCCGCTTAGGGTTGTTTTTCCTAAACTGTCAAGTAGCTCATTCTTTTTGTCGAAAGCTTCAAACTGCTCTTTGTTGGCAGCATTCTTTTCAGCATGTAAACGATCGAAATAAGCGTTACAGGCAGCCTTGAAACGCTTCCAGATTTTATCACTATCCTTTCTTGGAACGTGCCCGATTTTTTTCCAATCATTTTGGATTTTCTTCATCAACGGTGTGATGGTTTCAAAGTCGTCACTGTCCTTGTTGTCTTCAGCAACTTGGATAAGATCCAATTTCTTCTGAAGGTTATCGTATTGTTCCTTTTTAAGGTTTTTATAAAAGGCGTTTTTGTTTTTATTGAAGGCTCTAACGGCTCCCTTAAATTTGGCCCAAGTGGCTTCATTTACCTTAATCGGTACTTTTCCTGCATTAAAAAAGTCTTGTCTAAGCGCTTCAACTTCCTTAATTTTTTTCTGCCAAGCTTGATGGGTTTTTGCAATATCTTTGCTGATGGCTTCAATTTTGGAAATAATCTCTTCTTTGCGTTCCAAATTAGCTTCATAGGCCTTGTCCAAATCGGCATAATAGGCTTGACGCTTATCGTGGATAATTTTGGTAGCGTTGCTAAAACGTTCCCAGATTTCCTCACGGTATTCTTTGGCAACAGGTCCTAAATCTTCCTTCCACATTTTGTGAAGTACCTGTAGCTCTCTAAAACTTCTATTGACATTGTTGTCTTGGGCTAGCTCTTCGGCACGCTCAATAATTTTAAGTTTTTGGTCCAAGTTGTGCTTGAAATCCATGTCGCGCAAATCGCGGTTCAAATGAAGGAAATCATAAAATATTTCCACATGGTGGTGATAGGTGTTCCAAGCATTGTTGTATTTATCTCTAGGAATAGGGCCGGCATTGCGCCATTCTTCCTGAAGTTCTTTAAAGTGTTTGTAAGTTGTGTTGATGTTTTCTTCAACATTGATCAAGCCTTTAATTTCCTCAATAATGCGCAAGCGGTTATCCAGATTGTCTTTTAGATTGCGCTCTAAGCTTTTGTAATAAGCGTGTAGGTTGCTTTTGTATTCTTTGTAAAGTGAATTGAAGTCTTTCTTTTCTGGAGTAATAAAATAGAAGTCTATTTCATTGCCACCATCGTTAATGAACTCTTCCTTTTTTTCTTCTAAAAGTTCACCGAATTTATCGTTGAACTCAGTTTTGATATCATTCACCTGCGACTTGATAGTCTGTATTTTATGATGCTTGAGCAAATAGTCAAGTTCCTTAACAAGCTGACCCATGGTCATGGCATGGTAATCCTTACTTTCTACAGTGTGTCTTTGGCTGTTGTCTTCGTCTTCGGCATCTTCTGCGTTGGACTCGTCAATTTCCTCTACATGGGCATCCACCTTTTTAGGCGCTGCACTTTCTTCTGCTGGGTTGGTGTTTTGCGCAGTCTCTGTTTCGGTAGTTTCGGTTTCTACAGTTGGCTGCTCATTTTCTGTAGGGTTTGAAGCGTTGGTTGTGTTGCTTTGATCTTGGATCTCAGCAGAGTTTTGTTCGTTGTTTCCGTCTGCATTCTGCAGGTTATCTTTCTCTGACATTTTTACAATGTTTTAGTTGAAAATACTTAGAAAGCTAATATACTAACAAGCGCTTACATAACAAAAAGAGCGGCCGTGATTTTAATCGATTTTAAAGCTTATTCCAGATCTCCCAAGCCTTTTCGGCCTGAAGTTCCAGCATTTTACTGCCATTAACGGTGGTGGCCCCTTTTATATCTCCACAGGTTAGAAACTTGGTGTGTTCTGGATTGTAGATAAGGTCGTATAACAGATGCTCTGGGGTAAGACCATCATATGGAATGTCTGGGCACTGGTTCACGTTTGGGTGGGTGCCCAAAGGGGTACAGTTTACAATGACTGTGTAGTGCTTCAGGAGTTCTTCAGTGATATCAGCATAGGTATATTTGACATTTGCCTTAGGGGTTCTGGAAACAAAATCAAATGCAATACCCAAATTTTTAAGAGCATAGGCTACTGCTTTTGAAGCACCTCCAGTACCCAAAATCAAAGCTGATTTATGATGCGCTTTTAAATAGGACTCCAATGAAGTTTGGAAGCCATAATAATCCGTGTTGTAACCTTTAAGGGAGCCGTCCTTTTGAAGTTTTACGGTATTTACAGCTCCAATTTCTTGGGCTGTGTCGTCCAATGAATCCAAAAGCGGCATGATTTGTTCCTTGTAGGGAATGGTAACGTTAAAGCCAATTAAATTCGGATTGTTGGCTAAGGTGGTTTTCAATTCAGAAATGTTTTCCAAATCAAAATTCTCGTACACAAAGGGAAGCCCTTCTGATTCAAATTTTTTAGTGAAATATCCTTTTGAAAATGAATAGGAAATGTTCCTGCCCAATAATCCTAATTTATGCATGTGATCGACGTGTTTTTTGTCCGTATTTATCCAAACCCAAAACTATAAGAATTCCAATAATTATAAATAACAACGCTAAATAAGTTGTGGAATTTAGTTCGGGGATATAACGTTGGTAGTTTTCAACAATTTTTTGTCCAGTAGAATCCAAAAGGAAATCACCGTTTATGTCTTGCTTGTATTGGGTCTCTTTCCATGGCCATACCACACCAAGGGATCCTGTGATAAACCCAATAATACTGGCCGTGGTGATATTTTTATAATGCTTGATGATAAAATTTAAAGCATGTGAAAAGGTGACCAGTCCCGTAATGGAACCTAAAGTGAATACTACTAAAATCTTCAACATTTTAAGGCGATGCGGATCATTTATAAAATGAAAATCGCCACTAATGACGTCTGTAAAGGTGTCGAAAAGCGCATTTACGGAGTCTACCAAAAGCAATACATAGTTGCCCAGTAAAATCAAAATAAAGGAACCAGAAAAACCGGGAAGCGTCATGCCTGACACGCTTATAATACCACAGAAAAACACGAACAATAAATTATCATTTTCCTTAGCCGGATCCAAAAAACTAATGCCTAGTCCTAAGGCAATACCAATAATGAGGGCCAAAATGGTATTGGTGTGCCAATGGTGAAAATCCTTCTGAATGTAATAAATGGAGCCGATGATCATGCCAAAAAAGAGACTCCAAACATAGAGTTCATAATGGACTATAAAATAGTCTAAGAGTTTGGAAACACTAAAATAGCTGACGACCATCCCGAGAAACAATAGCCCTAAAAACCGTCCATTGATATAGTTGTAAAAACTCTTATAGCGTTTGTTGATTAAGAGTTTAAAGGCTTTTCCGTTTATTTTTTGAAGGGAATAAATAAACTCTTCGTAAAATCCGGCCACAAAGGCCACGACGCCACCAGAAACCCCAGGCACCTTATTGGCGGCACCCATAGCAAGCCCCTTTATGACAAGGAAAATGCGGTCTGAAAGTGTCCTGGTACTGTGCATGCTATACGTTTTTGGAGCCTATTTTTTCTAAAATGAAGATAGTAAAAAAACCAAGAATCATTAAGCCTAAAGCCGCTGGTATTTGATTGTTTACAAGTTGATTGTTTAATTCAGAATAATTAAAAGGCAAGATACTGTGTTCAGAAATCAACTTATAGGTGTCAAAATTTTGAATTTGTTTTTGGTACACCGAAAGTGTGGCCAAATCTGAGATTTCCGAGAATGGAAGGATTGTTCCGCTGGATTTTTCCATGACCATATCCGTAACTTTCCATGGCCAAATCTTGTTAAGCGACCCGAAAATGAACCCCGTAAGTATGGCTAGAGTGGTATTGTGGTAGTTTTTAAAAAGCCATTTCAAAACTCTACTGAAACTTAATAGCCCTACCACAGCTCCCAAACCGAAAATAGCAATTCTCTTCAAATCAAAATCATGAAAAGCATCACTAAGGGTTTTATAGGCGCCAAGAATCACCAAGATAAAAGACCCTGAAATCCCGGGAAGAATCATAGCGCAAATAGCCAAAGCTCCTGCAAAAAATAGAAATAGTGGATTTTCATTACTGCCCAAAGAAGGGAGGGTTGTGATATAATATGCAAGTACACTTCCTATGATCAAGGCTACAATGGTGCCCATAGACCATGCTTTTACTTGTTTGGCAACAAAGTAGATACTGGCAACAATCAATCCAAAAAAGAAGGACCAAATTAAAATAGGATGGTTTTCAATTAAGTATTTGGCCAATCTCATAAATGACACGAAACTGACAAGGATTCCTGTTAAAAGGGCCAAAAGGAAATTTCCATTCAGTTGTTTCCAAAAGGCTGAAAAACCATCATTTCTTAGGGTTGTAAGCAACGAAAGATTAACATTGCTGATGGTGTCAATTAGTTCTTCGTATATACCTGAGATAAAGGCGATGGTTCCTCCAGATACTCCTGGCACCGCATCGGCAGCACCCATGGCGGTACCTTTAAGGGCAATAACTATGTAGTCGATTAAGCGTCTTTGCATGTTTAGGTTTCAATAAAGAAGCGTAAAGGTAACAAACATCTTTGGAGTATCGGTATGCAAACCTGAAATGAAATTGTAAAATTTAGCTTGAAAAAAATGGAAGTCTATAAATGCAAAAAAGCCAAGGAAACAATTATGCTCCTTGGCTTTTTCGACAATTAAATTTTGTGGATTTTATATTTTATGAAGAGGACTTTTTGGTACTTACCAAAACCCTGCTAATGTTTGGGTCTTTGTGAACTTCAGGGAACAATTCCTCCAGAATATATTCAAATTCTTCGTTTAAAAGCAATCCGTTTTTAAGATGGTAATGCCCTTTTTCGCTTTCCAAAAGCTTAAAGTGCAATCCTGCTAAGCGGTATTCAATTTCAGCAGTTTCAGGGTAGAATTCTGCTGCTTGTATCAAGTTGTAAATGGAGGCCTCAAATTCTCCCAATTGAATGAGGATGTCCGAGCGTGATAACCAAGTTTGTAGTTCGTAATTGCCAAGTTCCAAGGTTTTTTTGTAACCTCTTTCGGCTTCTTCCAAAAAGTTCAAACGGTGGTTGATTTGTGCATATAGTTTCCAATACAGCACATTTTCACTATCGATATTGATGGCTTTGTTGATATAATATAAAGCCTTTTGGTAGTTGCGTGCCTTCAAGTAAAACTTGGTGATGGCAATCCAACCTTTGTCCAATAAAGGATCTTCGTGGACGGTTTTATAGAAGTATTGCACAGCCATTTCGGTGTCACCCAATTTTTCGTAGCAATAACCCATTCTCAATAAAGCAAAGGACGTTGGGTCGTCCAAAGCCAACGTAATTTTATAGTTTTCGATGGCTTCACCGTATCTTTTTTGCTTTTCAAGAACTTTTCCTTTTTCCAGATAAGCTCCAACAAAAGTGTCATCGGAAATGATGGCAAAGTCATAAGCAGCTAAAGCTTTTTTGTAATCTTTAAGGGCGAAATACTGCTTGCCCAATTGATGCCAGGCTACTTCGCAATATGGGTTGCCATCCAAATAATCATTTAAAAAACTGATGGCCTCTTCGGTTTCGTCCAAAAAGTCAAAACAGTAAATGATGTTGTATAGGGCAGAATAATCGTGCATATCTATTTCCAAGCATTGCAAGAAATATCCCTTAGCCTGTTCAAATTCATCCAAGAATAAATACTCCATTCCTATAAGGGCGTACAAATCGGAATCGTCTGGATCTTGGCTTAAGTCCAAAGCAATTTTCAAGGTGTTGATAGCCCCTTTGTGGTCATCGCGTTTGGAAAGGACATTGGCTTTCTGGATAAAAACTTCCTCGTTGGTCGGTTCCAACTCATAAAGTCTGTCCAATAGGATGTCTGCTTTTTCCAACTTGTTCTCCATGACGTAAAGTTCTATTTGGAACAGTTGGAGATTCGTGGAGGAAGGGTGTTGTTCTAGCCCCATCTTTATCGCTTTCTTTGCTAAGGCTATTTTTCCAATCTCAAGATAATGATGGATAATGTTCTCAAATTCGTTAGAGTCGAAAAACAACACATTGTTTGTTTTTAACATGGACTCAAATCTTGCTAGCGATAAGTTGTCGTGGTCGTCGTTGTGGCTAAACTCCATAAGCAGATTTTATTGTTGTTGAAATAAATTTACTCTTCTATTTGGCTATTTGAAGATTTTGGTGTTAATCTTTTTAACAAAATAATTAACAGTCAGGTGTTTATTTCAATATTCTATTAATTTAAGGCTTTGAAAAACAAGTGTTTGTTTTTTCGTTTTTAAAGTGTTTGTTCATTCGAAATTTCATTCAAAACTGAAAGTATAATATTACAGCCTTCAATAATTTCGTGCTTAGAAATGGTTAACGGCGGCGTGATTCTAATGGCTTTAGGCTCAAAGAGTAACCAAAATAATAGCAATCCTCGGTCCTGACATCTCAAAACCACCTCGTTTGTGATGTCTGCAGAAGGGGTCATGGCCGCCAACATGAGTCCTTTTCCTCTAATTTCCTCAATAAGCGGATGAACCAAGTGCTCGCGAACCAAAGCTTCTTTTTCAAGAGCTTCAGCCATGAGGTTGGTTTCGGTAATTTCCCTTACCGTTGCCAATGCAGCAGCAGCAATTACGGGATGCCCTCCAAAGGTGGTAATATGGCCAAATTTGGGCTGATCCTGTAAACTGTTCATCATTTCCAATGATGCTGTAAAAGCACCAATTGGCATGCCTCCTCCAAGGCCTTTTCCCGTGACCAAAATATCTGGAACACAATTATAATTTTCAAATCCAAACAATTTTCCAGTGCGTCCAAAACCTGGTTGGATTTCATCTAAAATCAACAACGCGCCAACTTCTTCACAACGGGCCTTTACCTTGGTAAGGTAACCGTCTTTAGGTTCTATAAACCCAGCACCTCCTTGAATACTTTCCAAAATAACGCCTGCCGTTTTGGAAGTGATTTTATTAAGATCGGGAAGATTGTTGAATTCAATAAAACGTATGCCAGGAACCAAAGGACGAAAGGCTTGTTTGCGTTCTTCATGTCCCATCACGCTCATGGAGCCCATGGTGTTGCCGTGATAAGCCGATTTGGCAGCAATAATTTCTCCTCTTCCTGTATAGCGTTTTGCCAGTTTAATAGCGCCTTCAATGGCTTCGGTTCCCGAATTAACCAAATAGGTGCTTTCCAATGGTTCTGGTAAATGCTCTGCCAAAAGTTTGGCAAGCGCTAAGGCAGGCTCTTGGATGTACTCCCCATAAACCATGACGTGTAGGTACTTGTCCAATTGCTCCTTGATAGCATTGACTACCCTAGGATGCTGGTGTCCCAAACTACAGGCCGATACCCCTGCTACAAAGTCTAAATAGGCTTTGTTGTCGGCATCATAAATATAGGAACCCTTGGCATGGGAAATCTTCATGGCCAACGGGTTTGGGGAAGTCTGTGCTTGATATTTGATAAAATCTTCCATACTTAACCTCTTTTATGGGTTCGTGGTAAAGGTTTTTTTAGGGATTTTTTAGTTTGAATACTGTCCTGCAAAGGTGTAGGAATGTTTCTTGCCGCTTTATTCTCTTGAGTCGGGTTCTTTTGTTCCGCTTCTTTGACACGTTCCAACATGGCTTCATCTACAAATTCTTCCTGAGGGACGTAAGGATCCAAACCTCTAATGACCGGAAGGTTTAAAGGTGGATCGTCCTTAAATAGGTCTTCTACGCTATTGGGGCGTTCTTCTTCGCGCCAATCAAACCCTCTAAACTTTCTCGCGTTTTCAGGAAATTGAGAATCAGGATAAAGTTCACCATCTATTTGGTTGATCAATCTAATTTCGGTAATGGTATTCTCATCAATTTGAATGTTGATGCTTCCCGATTTGGATTTGTCTATCCCCACCAATTCTTGTTTATCATCCCTAACATAGTTGATGACTTCGGCATTTTTGATGATGTCCACATTGTAAAGGGCATTATCTCTAAATAATCCAATCAAACGTTGCCCTTTTACTTGGTTGAAACCACCGCCGATAGTATCCTTACTAATCAAGAAGGCATTTTCAAATACTTTTAAGGAATCCAATTGCTCCTTTTTGGTGTTGGTAATTAAATGAATGGAATCCCCTGTCATTTGATTGCCCAAATTCCAAATCACTGGATTGCGCTTTGTGGCAAAAATATCTTTGGAAGACAGCCGCTCTAAATTGATCAGTTGGGTAAGTCCTGTTTTTTGATCGGCATGAATGGAATCTGCCTTGCCACTCATGTCACTTTTATACATTTTAGCATTATAATAGGCTCGCGTGATTCGGTGTTCAGGTTTTCCAGTAACCATAAGGGTGTCTGCATGAATGTAGATGGAATCATTCTCCTGAACTGCAATAGCCAAGGCTCTTTTGGTAATAAATACCGAATCTTTTGCTCGATACACTTCGGCGTAATGTCCTTTGATAATGCTGTTGTTGATAGTGTCTGTGACCTTTATATTATTGGTGGCCGAAGCAAAACTTCTGGCACGATCAAAGTAGAGGCTATCACCTTCAACGATACGCTGTTCATAGTCTATGCGAGAGTTTTTAACGAAATATCCAGTGTCATTATTGGTGTCGTAAAAACCGCGTTCGCAATAAATATTGTTGTTTTCGCCTATAATGGTTGAAGGCCCATACATATAGGCACCTCCCGTTTCGGTATAGAAATCGAGTTGGTGGGTATTAAGGGTATACTGAGGATTCACCAATACCACATCCTGAACAAATTGGTATTTTTTAGCATTCATATAATACCTCCCAATTTGGCTGGTAATGGTCCCGGAAGTATCTCTAACTACTTTTCCTCGTGTTTTGTAGTAGGCTTGCTGTTTCGCCCTGTCAAACCAAAGGGTGTCGGTTGTTAAGACTGATTGAGGTTCAGTTAGCACCACATCGCCACTGGCAAATGCCAATTGGGTTATGCCACTGTATTCAACATATTTGGAAGTCATGTTGATGGTATCACCCTGTTGCATGTGCACATTGCTGAAGGCTTCTATAAAATTTTCGTTTTTATAGTAAATGGCCTTATCACAATACATATTAATTCCTTCATGGACTACATGGATTTGTTGTTTGTCGTCCCGAATAAAAGTGGTGACTTCCTTTCCCATGGTACTGTCCCTAACCGTAAAACCAGAATACTCAATTTGTATACGCTTGTTTTGAGCCCAAAGGGGAGTAGTTAAAAAGCTACATAAAAGAAGAATTAATACGAATTGGTTGACTTTCAAATTTCAAAGATTTGGTTCAAAAATAACTATTAAATAGAGGCTTTGGTGGGCCTTAACACTTTTTTTAACACAAAAGACCTGCTAAATTATAAACATAGAGCAGGTCTTTTTTAGTATGATGATATGTTATTGTCTAACGATCGTCTGTTTTCTGTCTGGTCCTACCGATACAATAGTAATTGGAATTTCAAGTTCTTTTTCCAAAAAGGCAATGTAATCGTTCAATGCTTGTGGCATTTGAGAAGCCTCGGTCATTTCAGTAAGGTCTTCGTTCCAACCTTTAAATTCAGTATAGATAGGTGTTACGTTTTCCTCTTCAATATTGAATGGCAAATGCGTAATTTCTTCACCTTTATAATTGTAGGCCGTACATACTTTTAAGGTTTCAAAACCAGAAAGTACGTCACCTTTCATCATGATCAATTGGGTAACACCGTTAATTTGACAAGCATATCTAAGGGCTACCAAGTCTAACCAACCACAACGTCTTGGACGACCTGTAGTTGCTCCAAATTCATGTCCTACTTTGGCCATGATTTCGCCGTTAGTGTCAAATAACTCAGTTGGGAATGGTCCTGAACCTACACGCGTGGTGTACGCCTTGAAGATTCCGAAAACTTCCCCAATTTGGTTAGGGGCAATTCCCAATCCTGTACAGGCTCCAGCAGCAGTTGTGTTGGAAGACGTTACAAATGGATAGGTTCCAAAATCAATGTCCAATAACGATCCTTGAGCTCCTTCGGCCAAGATGGTTTGTCCACCTTTCATAGCTTGGTGTAAATACTCTTCAGAATCGATAAAGGTTAATGTTTTTAAAGTTTCGATAGCTTCAAAAAACTCAACTTCAAGTTCTTTTAGGTCGTATTGAATTTCAACATTGTAGAACTTGATCATGTCCTCGTGCTTGTCTGCTAGAGAACGGTATTTGTCTTTCCAATCGGCTAATTCAATATCACCAACTCTAATTCCGTTTCTTCCGGTTTTATCCATGTAAGTTGGACCAATCCCTTTAAGCGTAGAGCCAATTTTAGCTTTTCCTTTGGAAGCTTCGCTGGCCGCATCCAATAAACGGTGTGTTGGTAAAATGATGTGGGCTTTTCTAGAAATCAACAAGGACTTTTTGTAGTCAATTCCTTGTTCAGCCAATTTGTCCAATTCCTTTTTAAAAATAACAGGGTCTATTACCACGCCATTTCCTACTACATTTGCGGTGTCTTCATGAAAAATCCCAGAAGGAATGGTGTGTAGCACATGCTTTTTGCCGTTAAATACCAAAGTGTGTCCTGCATTAGGCCCACCTTGAAAGCGTGCAATAATATTGTATTTGGAGGTCAATACATCAACAATTTTCCCTTTGCCTTCGTCCCCCCATTGTAAACCAAGTAGTAAATCTACTGCCATTATAAAAATTAGTTAGGTTGTTTGTTTTTCGTTCCGTAAAAATAAAGTGAGTGATTTGATATGGAAATATCAAACACCTCTTCAATCGTTTTTTTAATCGATTGAATTCTAGGGTCACAGAACTCGATAACTTCACCGGTATCGGTCAGGATAACATGGTCATGCTGCTTGTCGAAATACGATTTTTCGTAATGTGCCTGGTTTTGACCAAACTGGTGCTTACGTACCAAGCCACATTCCAAAAGAATCTCTATGGTATTGTATAGTGTAGCACGACTTACACGATAGTTTTTGTTCTTCATTTTGATATACAAAGATTCGATATCAAAATGCTCTTCACTATCATAAATTTCCTGAAGTATAGCGTAACGCTCCGGTGTTTTACGGTGACCTTTTTCTTCCAGAAAATTAGTAAATACATTCTTTACAATTTCCTGATTCGTCTGTTCTGTTTTTACACTCATAATTAAGTTGCAAATTTACACATTTTTTACACTCTACTCACCTTATCAATACCATTAATTTTTTTCAGGTTATCAATGAGCTTTTTTAGCATGGAATTATTCTTAACAATCACATTAATTTTTCCGGAGAAAATACCGTCATCCGAGTCAAAACTAAGGCTTTTCATGTTTACGTGCATGTTGGAAGAAATGATACGGGTAATGTCATTTACAAGCCCAATATTATCGATTCCAGACAAGGTAATAATGGCAGAAAATTCTTGTTGCGAAGAGTCAATCCATTTGGCTAACATAATTCTGTAAGCGTAGTTGGATTGCAGGCTTAAGGCATTCGGGCAATTCTTTTTGTGCACCTTGATGCCCTCGTTGATTGTCAAGAATCCAAATACAGGATCTCCCGGAATAGGGTTGCAGCAACTGGCCAATTTATAGTCCAATTTTTCTTCTTCCTTACCAAACACCAGCATGTCATATTTGGAAGTCACTTCTTCTCGATCGAGTTCTTCCTTAGAAATATTTTGCCTTCTAGTGATTTTATTTTTAATAAAACTCATCAGGGCATTGCTTCTCGAGGCAGCAAATTCCTTTAGCATGGTATTGTCTATGGTGCCCACACCAACTCTATAGAACAGGTCCAAACTGGTTTTTAGCTTAAAATAGACCACCATATCGTTAATGGTCTTTTCGTCTAAGTGGATTTTAAGCTGTTTCAGTTTACGTCTTAAAATCTCCTTACCATCTTCGCCAATGCGTTTCTTCTCTTCCCTTAGGGAAGATTTAATTTTACTTCGGGCTCGAGCCGTTGTGGCATAATCGAGCCAGTTGGCATTGGGTTTGGCGTTTTCAGACGTAAGGATTTCTACTTGGTCGCCACTTTTAAGCTCTTGGCTTAATGGAACGAGTTTTCCATTCACTTTCGCGCCACGGGTTTTCATCCCTACTTCGGTATGGATACTGAATGCGAAATCAAGCGGAGAGGCGCCTTTTGGCAATGATTTTAAATCTCCTTTAGGGGAGAACACATAGATTTCTTTGGAATAAAGGTTCAGTTTGAACTGTTCCACAAAATCCACGGCATTGGTCTCATTGCTTTCCAAAGCTTCCTGAAGCTTGTCAATCCAAGTATCTAAGGCATCTTCAGCATTACCGTGTTTGTATTTGTAATGGGCAGCATAGCCTTTTTCAGCAATTTCATTCATCCGTTCACTACGGATCTGAACTTCTACCCAACGGCCTTTTGGACCCATTACCGTGATATGCAAAGCTTCATAACCAGTGGATTTTGGTGATGAAATCCAATCTCGCAATCGGGTAGGGTTAGGGGTGAAGTGATCGGTAACGATGGAGTAAATTTTCCAGGCTAGGAACTTTTCGTTGGCCAAATCGGATTTGTAAATAATCCTAACGGCAAACTTGTCGTAAACCTCTTCAAAAGAAACACCTTGCTTGATCATTTTTCTACGAATAGAGAAAATTGATTTTGGGCGCCCCTTGATTTCGTAATTCAACCCTTCATTGTCTAGGGCGTCTACAACTACTTTGGAAAAGGCTTTGATGTAGGCATCTTGTTCTTCTTTACTCTCCTTGATTTTGTGAAGGATGTCATGGTAGACTTCGGGTTCGGTATATTTTAAACCGAGGTCCTCCAATTCGGTTTTGATATTATAAAGCCCAATACGATGTGCCAAAGGCGCATAGATGTACAGGGTTTCCGAGGCAATTTTTTCCTGCTTGTCCGTACGCATGGAATCCATGGTTTGCATGTTGTGCAAACGGTCGGCTATTTTGATGATGATTACTCTAACATCATCGTTAAGGGTCAGCAACATTTTACGGAAGTTTTCCGCTTGAGTAGATACATCGGTCTCTTTGCTCAAGGAGGAAATCTTGGTGAGCCCGTCTACAATTCTTGCAACGGTGTCGCCAAACATACGTTCTATGTCTTCCTTGGTATAATTTTCATTATCCTCAACCACATCGTGGAGGAGGGCCGCAGCAATGGAAGTGGCATCCAGCCCAATTTCCTGAGCCACAATTTTGGCCACGGCAATAGGGTGGAAAATATACGCTTCTCCAGATTTACGGCGCTGTCCATTATGGGCTTCCACCGCCACATCAAAGGCGTGGCGGATGAGTTTTTTATCTTCTGTGGTTAATGTTTGGTAACTTACCTTGAGAAGTTCTTTGTAAGCCTTGGCAATGGCTGCATTCTCCTTTTCTATCTCTACTTCTGTCATAAATCTAAAGTAATGTAAAGAAAATAAATGCGCAATAGTTTTAACGGCTTTTTGAGGGTTTTGGCTAGCTAGAACCCTTTAAATATTTGCCGTGTAGAAGGTTGTTCTATAT
This sequence comes from Mangrovimonas sp. DI 80, assembly GCF_001975575.1. Taxonomy (NCBI): domain Bacteria; kingdom Pseudomonadati; phylum Bacteroidota; class Flavobacteriia; order Flavobacteriales; family Flavobacteriaceae; genus Mangrovimonas; species Mangrovimonas sp. DI 80. The sequence continues at coordinate 396,660 of NZ_MSDT01000006.1, forward strand.
GAATGTTTATGCCAAGAAAGGGTAAAGCTTGGCCAAACTAGGGATTTGCTAGTTTGGGTTTGCCTCCTTTTATCAATAGCCATATGGCAAAGGACAATTCTCCAAATATACTGGGAATGGCTACCAAGGCTAAAAAGAGATTGCTGTAGGCTTGGTAATTGGCCAAGAGAAAATGTGCCGCTGTATCGGCCATATACATCAGCCCTGCAATTATGAGAAAGAGTGCTATTATTTTGGGCGATTTTATAATGCGTCCCAAAAGAATAAGATGTATTCCGAAGAAGAACAAGCCAATGAGCCAAATGGTATTGAAAAGTTTTACTAAATGCAATATGTCTTTGGCTTCCTCAACTTCCAAAGTTTGCACTAGGGCAAATAGTGCAACGGCCATAATAGCGGCATGCATCATTCTAAATAAAGTGCTCAATTGTGATAAAAAATGATGCTTGTACAATTCATTTAAGGCCCAAGCAACGACAACGTCAAATACAACCGTAAGCAAAAAGGCCATGATCCCAAAGCGGACCATCATATGGTTTTTTGAAATCGTTTCTTCGGGAGCATTAAGAAGTGTTTCCAAAACAAAGAAGTTGGCAAAAATAGCAGCGAAGAAAATAATCAAGTAGCTAATCCCGGCAATTAGGGCGAGGTTTCTAGGGGTATTGTTTATGGGCATGGTAAATTGATTGGCTATGAGCTTTTTGGCTAATTTAAGAATTGTCTCTATTAGCTAAATGATATATGTTTAGCTGGTTTCATTTAAAATTAAGGGAGAGGTTCTAAATCATCTGTCCTCCGGAAACCTCAATTCTTTGGGCATTTACCCATTTGGCATCCTCGGTACATAAAAATGCCACGACACTTCCAATATCATCTGGTAAACCTACACGGCCCAGGGCTGTCATGGAAGCGATAAAGGCATTCAATTCTTTATTGTCCCTAACCGCGCCACCGCCAAAGTCGGTTTCAATGGCTCCAGGAGCCACTACGTTCACACGGATTTTGCGTTCGCCCAATTCTTTGGCCATATATTTGGAAAGAGTTTCAACAGCACCTTTCATGGCCGCATAAGCGGCATATCCGCCAATGGCAAAACGTGTTAGGCCAGAAGAAATATTAACGATACCGCCTCCATCATTCATTACAGGCAACAGTTCCTGGGTTAGAAGAGCGACACCTTTGAAATGGATGTGGTACATTTTATCAAATTGGGCCTCGGTGGTTTCTGAAAAGGGAGCATAGGCACCAATACCGGCATTATTCACCAAATAGTCAATTTTATCGGAGCCAAAGGAGCTTGTCATTACGGTTTGTATTTGCTTTATGGTTTCAGGGAAACTGCTAGGGTTTGTGACGTCTAAAGATAGGGCAATGGCTTTTTGGCCAAGGGTTTCTATTTCTGCAACCACTTCATTGGCTTTATCTTGATTGCTTTGGAAGGTTAAAACAACATTGAGTCCCTTTTTGGCAATGGCTAGTGCCATGTCTCTGCCCAAGCCGCGACTTCCCCCGGTTATAAATGCTACTTTTGCTGTCATCTTGCAATATGTTTTTAGTTTGTAATGTCTTGGAAGGTTAGTTGGGAACGGGAGATGTGGGATTACTAAGGTAGCTATTTTTTCTTAACTGCTTGCTTGAAATGCTCTAGGCTTTAAACGTTTGATTTTCTTACATATGTTTCGGGTATTCTTTGGTATTTATTTGTAAATTTGGTAATAATCAATGAGTTCCAAATAATTCAATATGCTCCCAATACAACGTTGTTTGCCCTTAATATTCCTTCTGTTTTTAACTGTTTTTTCATGTAAAGATGAAAGCTATGTCGATAAAAAAGACTTAGCAAGTGCCTCTCCCATGGCTACGTTTTTGGGAGATGAAGCCTGTATGTCCTGTCATCAGGAAGCTTATAACGATTGGAAAGGTTCTCATCATGATTTGGCCATGAAAGTAGCCGATTCTATTTCGGTGTTGGGCGATTTTAATAATGTGGAATTTCCATACAAAGGAGGCAAGGCCACGTTCTATAAAAAAGATGCTGATTTTTATGTGAATATTCCAGGTCCTGATGATACCTATCAAGATTACCCGATTAAATACACCTTTGGGTACACGCCGTTACAGCAATATATTGTGGAGTTGGACAAAGGCAAAATGCAATGTCTCACCATTGCGTGGGATAGTGATAAACAGCGATGGTTCAACCTATATCCCGAGTTAGAGTTGCGGAGCGATGAATGGATCCATTGGACAGGAGGAGGGATGCGTTGGAATACAGCTTGTGCCGATTGCCATTCCACCGATTTGCATAAAAACTACGATCCAGTTTCGGAATCCTATAATACGACTTTTAAAATTATCAATGTAAGTTGTGAAGCTTGTCACGGGCCAGCCAGTAACCATGTGAAATTCTACGAAGAAGGTGAAGATCCTATCTATAAAAGTAAATTGACCATGACTCCCGATACGGCACCTCAAACCTTGGTGAATCAATGTGCGCGTTGCCATTCAAGAAGGACCCAACTTACCAAGGATTTTACGCATGATGAGGCATTCTTGGATCAATATTTGCCAGCACTTTTAACGCAGCCTTTATATGAGCCCGATGGACAGATTTATGATGAGGTGTATGTGTATGGATCCTTTGTGCAGAGTAAAATGTATGAAAACGGAGTGTCCTGTCGCGATTGCCACAATGTTCATTCCCTAAAGTTGAAAGAGCAGGGTAATGCTCTTTGTTTGAATTGTCATGCACCTACTGTTTACGATACGGAAACCCATCATTTTCATATGGCAGGTACAGAGGCAGCCCAATGCGTGAACTGCCATATGACGGGGCGGACGTATATGGGGAATGATTTTAGAAGAGATCACAGTTTTAGAGTGCCGAGACCCGATCAGAGTTTGGCTTATGGCACACCAAATGCGTGTAACAGATGCCACGAAGATAAAACCCCAGAATGGGCCTTAAATGCCCTCAAGACTTTAGGGAAAACCAAGGCTATTGATGCCAAAGACCATCCTTCCGATTATCTGTTGGCGGGTTATGCTGGTGATAAAGATGCCTTTCACACTTTGGCGTCAAATCATCAAGCGTCAGAATTACTTCGGGCAACCGCTTTGAGCAATTATGGAAACATGGCATTGACTTCAAAGGAATTGGAGCAATTGAAAGTCTTTTTGAAGGATTCGTCGGCCTTGGTGCGTAATGAAGCCGTAACCGCGTTGACCCAAATAGGAGATACCACCAGTATTAAGGAAGTTGCCAAACTTTTGACGGATTCGGTGCGGGTGGTACGCATTACTTCAGCTAAATATTTGGACATTTATGGTCATGGAAATTCTCAATTGGATGGTTTTGCTGAAGCCTATAGAGAATTTGGGGAGTTTCAGGAAATGAACTCCGATTTTTCATTGGGGCAGGTACAGATAGCTGAGCATCATTATTTTAAAAAGGATGTAGAAAAGGCTATTGCAGCTTATCAAAAAGCCATTTCGTTTGATAGTTATAACAATAATGCCAGAAACAATTTGGCATTGCTATACTATCAAAACGGCGATTTTGAAAATGCGGCAAAATACTATAAAGACATTTTGGAGTTTGAACCGAATAACAGTTATCCATACTATATGTTGGGGTTACTCTATAATGAAATGGGTCAGGATGAAATGTCCTTGAAATATTTGGGTGAAGCCTGCCAAAAGGAGCCCTTTAATTTACGCGCATATTACAATTATGCCTTAAAACTGCAGGAGGCCAAGAATTTTAAATTGTCTTCGCAAGTTTTGGATAAAGCACTGCAATACGATCCTAATAACACCGATTTGCTGTACATTAAAATGATCGCGGCCATGAATACCGGCGATTTAAATACGGCACGAGCTATTTGTAAGGGATTAATGGAATTGTATCCAGAAGATCCTAGGTTTTATAAACTACTGCAGGAATTGGAGCAGCCTATGGGGGCTATGTGATCACTAGTTAGTTTTATTGCTTACTCGGGCTTATCCATTTCAATGACCCAAATCCCACGCAGTTCATCGATGCCATATCCTGTGGCTAAATCTTGTGGGTATTTTTCCTTAAGCGTCATTATGGTCTCAGGCGTAATGTCTTTGTTTGGGGTACCGTGGCATTGTAAACACATTTGATTGGTCATGATAGGGTAGTAACCTATTAATTTTCCGTTGTCTTCAACCATTTTAGGGCTTGCTTCTCCTGTGGCTGCAATATCTTGTTTTGCCACTGCGATATAGTCTAGTTCCTTAGCATTTGCTAGATTGTTTGGGTTTCTGTTTTTATCTGAAACACGTTTCACATTGGCGTGAAGCTCGGTAGACATACTATCTGTGAGAACAATGGCTCTTTCGTTGCAAAATTCCAAAGCCCCTGAAGTGCCTTTGGTTTGGATGGCGGTTAATAGGTTTTTGCCCAAAACTGCTTTAGTGGATAGGGCAATGCTCATTCCTTTCTTGAGGTAATCTTGAGTGCCAGTTTCAGAATACTTCATCAAATCGGCTTCGCGTTGTTGGTGATGGGTTTCAAACCAATCCGGTTGATCCAATTTAGCTCTATAAATATAGGTGGCTACAGCTTCCAGTTGGGCTTGGGAATAGCCTAGTTTAGGCATCAGGCCAAAACGCTCTACAGCTCTGGGCATTTGTGAATTTTCTATTTTTGGCGAATTTAAAAAACTGGCTACGGACTGAACAAATTCAGCTTCCGTCATATCTGGTTTTAAATAGTGGTCCTTCACAGCAATGAGTGGTGGGGCAATTCTTGTGGTTGGGTTGCCAGCAGGAGCATGACAGGTTACACAGTTTTGGGTCACAATGCTATGGGCTTCCTCAAAGGCTTCTTTGCTTATTGGGGCTTCTTGAGCAACGGTTTCGGCACAGCTTACAAGGGCTAAACTTAGTCCAAGAACTAGGGTTTTGGAGATGGTGGATATTTTCATTTGGTAAGTTTAAAATGGACCTTATTTGTTAAGGTTTTTAGGCCATATAAAAGTAAGGAATTTTTGCCCAGGTATTAGGGTTTTTATGAGAGATATTGTGGGTTTTAATGCTAAAAATCAATAATTTTTAGGATTCCTTTTGTTCTTCTTGGCAAGGGTAATTCCTTGAAAATAGAGTGGTTTGCTTTCTTCAAGAAAAATAACCGCGCGAATGTTATCTCGCGGGAAAGAATCTTATTGGATATCTTTCATTTTTTCTTTCATTTGATTTCCAAAATAAAAATACATAACAATATAAAGTGGCATGCCTAAGAGGAAATACATGAGAACTCCCTCTGTGCCATAATCGTCATTAGTGACCTTGTAAAACTTGTTTTGATTTAAGAATGATTTAATTAAAAAAAGAAAGTAAAGAATGGTTGCTATGGCATTTATTGACACAGAAACAGAAGTCAAATAGTTGGCGCTTACTGCAAAAATAGAAGTTGATATATTGGTGATTAGAAGTACGCAGAAGAGGATGAATGCTACTTTGGAATTTCTTTTAAATGAATTATATAAAGTTTCCGCATAGTCATATGTTTTGTTATCCATATTTCCCGTAAGCTCTAATGTTTCTTCTGAAAACCCTCTTTCTCCAAGTATTGAAATAGCTGTGGCTCGAACAGAAATGTCATAACCATATTGACGATAATTTTTGACAACATCCATAAGTTTTTTGTCATCAAGATGTTTTAGGCGTTCAGAGTAATCTGTCATTATATGGGGTTTGGTTAGTTTTGTAAATTTTCTTCAACTGTATGGGATCCATTGGTTTTGGCATTTTTGGCGATGCTATATCCAGTATACCCTCCAAGGGCAGCACCCAACATACAGAAGAGGTAAATAATAAAAAAGTTTCTAAAAAAGATATTCTAATCCTAAATTTAAGACAGAGGATTTTAGGTAATTGTTGCGTTCTACAAGACCAAAGAAATATCTTGAATTAAGTCCAATTTTTTCTGAAAATTTAAGTCCTAATCCAAAAGTGAGTCCGAAGTCAAATTTGTCATAATCAATATCATTAATTTCATTGGTAGTATCGCCAAATTGCTCAGCGGGGTTTACTATTAACTTTTCTGATCTGTCTATGATATAACCAAATTGCGGACCACCTTCCATATAAAACTTTTCAGAAAAAAAATACTGAGATACTATGGGGATAACTATAGTAGATTCGGTAATTCTAGATTCAAAATCCCCTACAATATCGGGCCCATATTCGCTTGTTAGATGAATATTTTCACTTACATATCTAGCGCCTTGCGACGCAAAATTAAGTTCTGGTTGCAATTTGAAATTATTGTTTATTTCAAAATTTAGTACACCCCCTAAATAAAAACCAAATTTACTCGAGTAGTGTATTTCTTTAAATCCAGCCATAGGATATCGCGGTGAATAACTTGAATAATTAGCACCTGTTTTTATTCCATAGGTTAAATTTGAGTTTTGGGCTGATAATGTAATGTTGAAGAAAGAAAATAATGCTACTAATAGTAAAAGAGGCTTTTTCATACGTTTTGTATTTCAAGTTTGGTATTGGTTGGTGTAAGGTTTCTTGTTTTGAAGGACCTTAGTTTTTTATAACATGCACCCAAGATACTAATTTGAAAGTATTTTCTGGTTACAAAAGTCGTTGTAAGGTGAATTACATTTTATGAGCTTAGAATTAGAGGGCGGAACTCTAACGAATGTAAATCTTAGTTTTGCATTCAATAGCTTGTTATCGAGCGGTTTACTTTTTAATGCGTATATTTGTAAGACCTTGTTCCTGAATGGTTTTCTGCGCCCACTGTTTGCTTTTTGTCAAGATTTTCCATGGTGCTTTTCAGGGCTACAATTCTGATATTCTAACATTAGCGAAATCCACGTTTGATATGGAGCACAAAAAAAAGAAGAAACCTCTCTTTAATTTGTATTATCCAGTTACCATTCCTGCAACCCTGATTATTTTGGGCTTTGTATTGGTGACCTTAATTGTTGGGGAGCCCATAGAACGTCTTTTTGAAAAGTGGCGTGATGTACTTTATGATAAAGTGGGCTGGTTGTTCATCATTACGGTGAGCACTATGTTGGTGATGAGTATCATTATTGCTTTTGGACCCTTCGGAAGAATCCGTTTGGGTGGTCCTAAGGCAGTCCCTGATTATTCCGATTTTTCTTGGTATTCCATGTTGTTTTCAGCAGGTATGGGCATCGGTTTGATTTTTTATGGAGTGGCCGAGCCCATTCAGCATTTGGTCAATCCTCCCATCCCAGTGGCAACAGAGGCCAAGGCTGCTGAGCAGGCCTTTAAATTTACCTTCCTGCACTATGGTTTCCATCCTTGGGCGGTCTATGCAATGGTGTCTTTAGGTTTTGCCTTTTTTACTTTCAACAGAAAATTACCGTTAAGTGTCCGTTCCTTGTTTTTTCCTGTTTTAAAACATCGCATCAATGGTTGGTTTGGACATGTTGTAGATGTACTGGCTGTTATTGCTTGTTTGTTTGGTTTGGCTACAACCTTAGGGTTCGGGGCTTCCCAAATTGGTTCTGGACTCAATTATTTATGGGGCATTCCCAATACAACATATACGCATGTGATATTCATTATTGTAGCTACTGTAATAGCATCATTTTCTATTGCTTCTGGTTTGGACAAAGGGGTAAAAGCTTTAAGTGTCTTCAATATTAGGCTTACCCTTGTTTTTATGGTAGTGATGCTCTTCATTGGGCCTTCGGTATTTATCATCGACTCCTTGATTGAAAATATTGGGAATTATTTACAGAATGCGATCCAATTAGGGACCTATACCGAGGTGTACAGTAATACCAAATGGCAAAATAATTGGACCATTTTCTATTGGGCCTGGTGGATTGCCTGGAGTCCTTTTGTGGGGATTTTTATTGCGCGTGTGTCTAAAGGAAGGACTATTAGAGAGTTTCTTACCGGAGTGATATTGATTCCCAGTGCTTTTTCATTTCTTTGGTTTACTGTTTTTGGGTCTTCAGCGGTGTATTTGGAACTAAACGGGTTGGCTCCTATAGGGGCTGAGGTCGATGCCAATATTTCAACGGCCTTGTTTGCCATGCTGGGGGCGTTCCCATTGTCAAAAATCATGAGCTTTGTAGGCGTGCTGCTATTGGTAAGTTTCTTTGTAACATCATCCGATAGTGGTTCTTTGGTTGTAGATTTTATTACGTCGGGAGGAAAAATGGATTCCCCTGTTTTGCAACGCCTGTTTTGGGCTGCCCTTTTGGGATTGTTGGCAGCGACACTTTTAATTGGAGGTGGTTTAGTTACGCTACAAACAGCTGTTATGCTGGCCGCGTTGCCGTTTTCATTGATCCTCTTGGCGATGTGCTATAATTTGGTAATTGCCCTAAATAGAGAACGGCTTAAAAATTTGAGGTTAAGTGTAAAACGTCGTCAAAAAATGCGAGCATCTTTAATTGAAAAGCATTTGGAAGACTTGGATATTTTAGAGGATGAAGACGATGATGAAGACGATGATGATTAACCTCGGACTAAAATCACGCTTAGTTTTGATTTAAATTGTTGACCCGTTGCAAGAGTGTAGGATGCGAATAGTGTACCCAAACATAGGCAGGGTGTGGCGTAAGATTGCTCAAACTGTTTTTGGAAAGCTTTTTTAGTCCACTCATCAATGGCGCTGCTTTATAGGTGTTTTTGGCATAGTCGTCTGCCTGATATTCAAAAGCACGTGAAAAATGGTTCATCACCAAACTAGTCAATTCCGAAATTGGTGCATATAGCAGCCCAAAAGCCACCAAGCCCACATGGAAACTCGGAACACTCACACCCAAGGCATGCGATAATAGTGGATTGGAAATAAAAATAGATAGAATAAACAAGGTGGCTCCAGTTAGTAATAGCGAGGCTATTAAATTAAAAATGATATGGTGTTTTTTGTAGTGTCCTACCTCATGGGCCAATACGGCTACAATTTCATCTTCTTCCAAATCTTTGATAAGCGTATCGTATAAAGTCACGCGTTTTTGACTTCCAAATCCAGAAAAATAAGCATTGGCTTTGGTGGAACGTTTGGAACCATCAATCACAAAAATATTGTCCAGTTGAAATCCAACCGATTGAGCGTATTCCGAAATTTTTTCACGCAAGGGACCATCTTCCAAAGGACTTTGTTTGTTGAACAGGGGCACAATAAGTTTGGAGTAAAACATATTCATAACGATGGAGAACAGTGCAATGACGCCCCATGCATATAGCCAAAAGCGCTCTTGGGTGAGTTGGTAGATCCAAATAATCAAGGCCAGCAAACCTCCTCCCACAATAGCGCCCATGAGTAGTCCTTTAAGCTTATCCAAAATAAAAGTACCTTTACTGGTTTTATTGAATCCAAAACGCTCTTCAATTACAAAAGTTCGGTAGTATGAAAACGGTAGACTCACTAACTGACTTGCCAACATGATAATTCCAAAGAATATCAAGGCAATCACAATAGGATGGTCGCTAAAATTTCGAGCCCATTGGTCTACATACTCAAAACCGCTAAAGATTAAAAAGGCAAGTGTAGTTAGTATTGAAAAACTGGAACTCCATAAACCAAATCGGTAATTGGTGGCTTTATAAGCCTGTGATTTTTTATAAGCTTCTTCATCATATACATCATGCAATTCTTGAGGAATAGGATCTTTAAAATGTTTGGCATTTAGGGCGTCCAACACTTTGTCGACGATAAAATCCAGAATAATAATCGCAATGATGATATAGAATAAGGTTTGGGAGTTCATAAGAGTTTAGAGGAAATAAATGGATTTTTGATTATAAAAACTGACGCTGTCTTTTGGCTTCAAATATCAAGATACCAGCAGCCACCGAAACATTCATGGAATCAATAGCGCCTTGCATAGGAATGATAATGTTTTGTGTTGAATTGGTACGCCATTCGTCACTAAGACCAGTGTCTTCAGTCCCCACTACCAAGGCCGTAGGACCTGTGTAGTCTTGGGTGTGATATCCCACCGAAGCCTGTAGCGCAGCACAATACATGGCAATGTTGTGCTCTTTTAAAAAGGTAATGATATCGGAAGTGCTGCCCACTGCAATCGTATTGGTAAAGACACATCCCACGCTAGAGCGAATGATATTAGGGTTGTATAAATCGGTTTTTGGGTTGGCGATAATCACGGCATCCACGTTGGCGGCATCGGCCGTGCGGAGCAAAGCGCCTATGTTTCCTGGTTTTTCAGGGGCTTCGGCAACCATGATTAATGGTGCCTTCGAGTTTAATTTTAGTTGACCTAATTCATGTTGTTTACATTTTGCTACAGCAATAATACCTTCCGTACTGTCTCTATGAGCTAATTTTTGGAACACATCTTTAGATATTTCAATAATTTCGGCTGATTTAGGAAGCAAATTGCGCAATGTTTCTTCACTGCAAAGTTCAGGAAGGAATAATACTTGCTCAATGGTATAACCACCATTAATGGCTAATGACAGTTCACGTTGCCCTTCAATAATAAATTCTCCTGATTTTTTCCTCGCTCTCGATTTGTCCTTCAACTGTTGAAGGTGTTTTATGAGAGGGTTTTGTATACTTATAATTACTTTGCCCATACTGTTCACAAAAGTAGGAATTAATTGGTTATCCTAAAGAGCGATTAAATATTGAATTAATGCTCTGGATTGGCCTCAAAATAATTAACCAATAGTGCCACCACATAGCTGTAACTTTCCATACCATCGGTTTGGTTATTGGCCTTTAAAAAATTGTCATAAGTAGTTTTGAATACCGGTTCCAATGGGTTTTGGTAGCGCATCCAAAAGTCACGGGATTCCTGGTAGTTTTTTAAAACCCCTTTATTCACTTTGGTTAGCATTGCATCGTATGTTTCGGGATTCCTGCGGTAGATTTCCAAAAGACAGTGGCGTAGGGCAAAAGCATATCCTGAATATTGAAAATACCTATCAGGATGGTGGATAGCGGCCATACAGCCAATAAAATTGGCTTCATTTTCTGCGGCATATCCCAATTGGTGCGCCACTTCATGACTGGCAGTTGTGGGGTACTTCCAAATAGGAATCATACCGTCTATTTGAGCTTCATTGGTAAACGGATTCAAATAGCCGCTAAATCCCATATAGGTGAGTGGCAAACTATAAATGGAACATTTGATACTTTTTGGAGTATATTCCAAATGGGGGTATTCTTTAGAAAGTACTTCATAGCCTTTTGGAACGGCTTGAAGTAATTCTTTTTGATCATAAGGCATCACTACTTCAAGCGTGTCGTTGCGGGTAATGGAAGTATGCAAGCTGTTGACCTTTTCAGTAAGGCGTTCAGCAGTTACTAAAAGGGCTTCGGTGGTATAATCCTTTTCCAAGCCTAAAGATTGGTGTAGTGGCAAACGGTAGTAATTAAAGGCCCATAATATATGAAAGGCCAAATAGCCCATCGACAAGGCCATAAGAACATCTATAGCCCAAGACTTAAAATTCTTGAACATACGTTTTCTATTGGTATAAAGCCATCTTAAAATGTAAATGCCTACTAGTGTATAGAAAATATCCCCAATCGAAAAAGGAAGCCATCCAAAGGCAAAGCGCATCGCTTTGGAAATCCAAACATACAGTCCATGACTGTACCAGCGTTCTACAAATTCAGGGAACTTCGCAATAAGCTTGATGAAGGCGATTTGGGGGAGAATGGAAAAGGCAATAAAAAGGCGGCCAAAGTTCTGCATACTTCAAATGTAATAAAAAGAAGCAGATCTGTGACTCTTAATTGTGGACTTCAATTTGTACCTTTGTGCAACTTTAAGCTAATACATATGAATTCAGAAATAAGACAGTTGGAACCAAAGGCGTTATGGAATAAATTCGCCGATTTGAATGCCGTTCCAAGACCGTCAAAAAAGGAAGAACGTGTCATTGCGTTCATGAAAGCATTTGGTGAAAACCTAGGATTGGAAACCATTGTGGACAAGGTTGGCAATGTCATCATTAAAAAGCCTGCAACCTCTGGAATGGAGGATAGGAAAACCATTGTGATGCAATCGCATTTGGATATGGTGCACCAAAAAAATAACGATACCAATTTCGATTTTGATACCCAGGGTATCGACATGTATGTGGAGGGTGATTGGGTACGTGCCAAAGGAACGACCCTTGGTGCCGATAACGGTTTGGGCGTGGCTACCATTATGGCCATTTTGGAAAGCAGCGATATTGAGCACCCAGCCATTGAGGCTTTGTTTACCATAGATGAAGAAACGGGAATGACCGGTGCCATGGGACTGGAAGGCGGTTTGTTGGAAGGTGAGATTTTATTGAATCTTGATACCGAAGAAGACGATGAAATCGGTGTTGGATGTGCTGGTGGAGTAGACGTTACGGCTACGCGCAGTTATGAAGAGGAAGAAACTCCTGAATTTAAAATGGGTTTCAGCATTGAGGTGAAAGGACTTCAAGGTGGACATTCCGGAATGCAGATCCACGAAGGTTTGGGCAATGCCAATAAAATCATGAACCGTATGTTGTTTGATGGGTTTGAAAACTTTGGTTTGCGAATCTCTGAAATCAACGGAGGTGGTTTGCGTAATGCTATTCCAAGGGAAAGCAAAGCCATTGTGGCCATAGATAGCATGCACGAAGAAGTGTTTATTGCTGAAACCAATGATTTGGCAGATGAAATCAAGGCTGAATTAAAAACCATGGAACCGGATTTGGAAATTATCGTGACCAAAACTGAAACTCCAGAGCGTATTATGGATCTTGGCGTTCAGGAAGGGTTTACAAGAGCCTTGTATGCGGCTTGGAATGGGGTGTATCGTATGAGTGCCGATATTCCTGGTTTGGTGGAAACGTCCAACAACATTGCCAATGTGGTAATCAAGGATGGTGAAATAAAAGTTGGATGTTTGACGCGTTCTTCTGTAGAAAGTTCTAAATGGGATTTGGCGAATACGCTAAGGGCAGCTTTTGAACTGACAGGTTGCGAAGTAGAGTTCAGTGGGGATTACCCGGGATGGACTCCAAATATGGATTCTGATATTTTAAAGGTGATGGTGCCTTTGTATAAAGAATTGAACCAAGGAGAAGAGCCGCACGTAGCCGCTTGCCATGCTGGTTTGGAATGTGGTATTTTAGGGACCAATTATCCTGAGATGGACATGATTAGTTTTGGGCCAAATATTAAGGGGGCACACTCTCCAGATGAACGTGCACAGATTTCTTCAACTCAAAAATATTGGAAGTTTGTATTGGAAATCCTTAAAGCGATTCCAAAGAAATAAGAACATATTTACCTAAAATAAAAAAAGCCGCTTAATAGCGGCTTTTTAAGTTATATCTGTTAAGAGAATTATTTAGTAATCTCAACCATTTCAATGATGAAAATCAAATCTGATTTTGCTGGAATTGGTCCCATAGCACGCTCTCCGTACGCCAAGTGGTATGGCAAGTAGAAATACGCACGGTCACCAACTTTTAAAGCAGCAACACCTTCTTTAAATCCAGGAATCATGTTGGCGTCTGGACTAACCTTCATTGGCATAGGCTCGTAACCACCTTGTTGGTCTCTCATTTCGTTGAACATTCCGTGTCTTTCAGAAACTTCCTTAACGTTACTGTCAAACAAACGACCATCTGCAAAGTAACCTTCATAGTTTACTTTTGCCATGTCTCCAGTGTTTGGTTTTTCACCGGTTCCTTCAGTAATCACATACATTTTCAATCCAGAAGGAAGGGTAGTGGCTTTAGTGTTGTATTCGTCTAAAGTCGCTTTAAAAGCAGTGCCAGCTTCAGCATTTTTAGCTTCTTTGGCCAAACGCTCTTCTTCAGCTTTTTTCTTAGCTTCTTCTCTTAAGGCTTTTTGCTTGTCCTTGATTTTAGGAAGTTCTTCCATATACACTTTAGGTGCATCGAACTTTTTAGCAGCCGATCCTTTTCTGATAATGTTCAATTCTTGAATTACAACGTCTTCTTTTGGCTTGTCTCCAGGCTTAGAAGTTTCCACATTGGAAATGCTGTCTTGAATTTCAAGACCTAAAACCAACTCACCAAAAACAGCGTGACGGTTGTTTAGGTTTGGCGTAGGAACTTCGGTAATGAAAAATTGGCTTCCGTTCGTAGCAGGACCAGAATTTGCCATAGATAAAATACCTGGCTTGTCATGCTTTAAGTCTGGGTTGAATTCATCTTCAAATTTATACCCTGGATCTCCAGTACCTGTAGCAGTTGGGTCTCCTCCTTGGATCATAAATTGATCGATAACACGGTGGAAAGTCGTTCCGTTGTAATATTTCTTTCCTTTATATTCTTCCTTTACCATTGGGTGGGTCCCTTCGGCAAGGGCAACAAAATTTGCAACGGTTACTGGAACTTTGTCGTAATATAGTTTAGCGACCATGGTTCCTTTGTTGGTAACAAATTCAGCATATAAACCATCCTCTAGGTCAGGATACTTGTCATTACATGCCGTGGTTGTCATTAAGGCAACAAGAAAAAATAATTGCAATACTTTGTTTTTCATGTTTCTCATATTAATCATTTTGGGTTTGGGTTATAGTATTAACTGTGACTTTACAAATAAGTGGGGTATTGGTGCCAATTCTGTTGGAATCGCCGTAATACCCGTAGGCTTTTTGGGACGGAAAGAAAAAGGTTACCGTTTCGCCCGGTTTCATTAATTTAAGACCTTCACGAAGGCCTGTGAACAACTCTTCCTTGTCCATGGCATAATCCATTGGGACAATTTCTTCTTCGGAATAGATCTGGTTGCCGCTTAAATCGGTGACACTATAATCGAAGTTGACAATGTCACCAAAATTAGCGGTGATGGTATCCTGTTCAACCTTGGTATTATAGTAGTACCAAAATCCGCTTTCTGAAGCTATGTAAGCGTTGCTGGTATCTTTTTTTATGATGCCTTCAATAAATTCGTGTTCCTTTTGGTTGAGCTTGATATTGCGCTCTACCGAGAGATTGATGAAGGACCCTTTGTTGACCGTAACCGGTTTACGGGCTTCGGGAGATTTACAGGCCATGGCACAACTTGCCAAGAGCCCTATTAGTATATATTTATTCATGACTTAGGACATGTTTATAGCTTGGTAATATACTAATAAATTTTTCAATAGTGGCCTCTAAAGACAAATCGCTTTTACCCCCAGCAGCATTGGTGTGGCCGCCACCTTCAAAATGGGCGCGGGATAATTCGTTCACCGAGAAATCTCCCTTGCTGCGCAATGAGATTTTTACAATGCCTTCCTGTTGGTTTTCAATAAAGATAACCGCCAGGACAACCCCTTCTACGGAAAGCCCGTAATTTACAAAACCTTCGGTATCTCCTTTTTTAAAGTTGAAGGTGTTCAGGTCTTCTTGAGTCAGGGAAATATAGGCTGTTTTATATTTTGGCAAAACCGTAAGATTGCTCAGAGCACGTCCCAACAACTGTAAACGTTCAAAGGAATTGGTGTCGTAAATATTGTTGTGGATCTGGGCGTTTTGCGCGCCTTGGTCTATTAAATGCGCAATTACCTTATGCGTGGTGCTCGTGGTGGAGGCAAAACGAAAGGATCCCGTATCGGTCATGATGCCTGTATAAAGACAGGTAGCAATATCTTGATCGATAACCTCCAAATCACCTAACTTATCAATGAAATGATAAATCATTTCGCAGGTAGAAGACATGCCCACTTCAGAATAGGTGTAAAGGGCATAATCGTCTGGCTGTTGATGGTGGTCGATCATGATTTTAATGGCTTCGGAAGTCTTAACAGGCGTTTCCATATCACCGATACGATTCAGGGCATTAAAATCTAATGTAAAAATCAAATCGGCATTTTTAAGAAGCTCATCACTTTCTTTACGACTGAACTCATATTTTAGGACAAGTTCATCGGCAGGCATCCATTTTAAAAAGTCAGGATAATCGTTGGGAGCAATGACCCTTACCTCGTGATCCAGTTTTTTAAGGTAGTGGTACAGGGCCAAAGAGGCGCCCATGGCATCGCCATCTGGATTCTTGTGAGGAATGATTACAATATGTTTTGGTCTGCTTAAAAGCGTTTGGATGTTCTTGATATCTTGCTTTGTCATAGAGGGCGAAGATACAATTTTTTAATAATGGTTTATGTGGTTTTTATGAAGAAATGCATTACTTTTGCACCCAAATTACGGGGAGCCTATAGGTTAGCGCCTAAACCCTTTACCGTGATGGGAACAAACGTAAAATCTGAATAATTTAATATAATAAAATGGCAACAAATAGAACATTTACAATGCTTAAGCCAGATTCTGTTGAAAAAGGGAATATTGGTGCGATTTTGGAGAAAATTACAGCTTCTGGATTTAGAATTGTAGCAATGAAATTAACTCAAATGACTGCTGCAGATGCTGAGGCTTTCTACGCAATCCACAAAGAAAGACCTTTCTTTGGAGAGTTGGTAGAATATATGACCCGTGGTCCTATTGTAGCGGCTATCTTGGAAAAAGAAAATGCTGTTGAGGATTTTAGAACTTTGATTGGGGCTACTAATCCTGCTGAAGCTGCTGAGGGAACTATCCGTCAAATGTATGCTGAGTCTATTGGAGAGAATGCTGTTCACGGAAGTGATAGCGATGAAAATGCTGCCATTGAAGGTGCATTCCACTTTGCAGGAAGAGAAATGTTTTAAGGTACATTTACCATAAACAGAAAAACGCAACGATACCGTTGCGTTTTTTGTTTTTATAGGGTTTTGCTTTTAACGAAGTACAAGGGTTTTGATGACTTCCTTGCCCAAGGATTCGTTGAGCATGCTGATAATTTTTTCCTTGCCGTAACTCAATTCTTCCCGAAGTACACTAGAGCTCAGTTGCACATACAAGGTGTCTCGCTCCAATTGAATGGCCGTGGTATAGTTGTTCACGCCATTTCCCATCATTTTTGCCCAGGCATCCCTTACATCTATTTTGTCCAGACCGCCTTGCAGATTATTGGTATCTACAAATTCCTTGAGTACCTCACTGATGCTTAAATATTCACTGTGCCGTTTTGCCATTAATCGATGCGTTCTAAAGGTTCATAACGACTGTAAAGGTACAAATCTTTCTGCGCATTGACGATTAAAAGTTTGTCCTCGGTAGCCTTTAGGACGGTTTCCTTCCAGTTGGAAAAAGGAGTGGTATACTCCAAAATCAAACTGTCATGCTGTATGATAGCCTTGATATTTTCAGCATCACCAGAAGTTTTAAATGTGCCTTCTAAAGTAGGTGTCAATTTTTTTCTGAACCCAACCAAACTATCATTAAGTTCTATAAAATCTATGGTATTGCTGAAGGTGTATTCCCGTTTGGAGCCATCGGCCAAAGTGACTTCCTTGATTTCCCAGTAACCATTAAGATATTGCAGGGATGTTTCTGGATTTTTTCCACAATGAAATAGTGTGAAACAAGCTAAAACTGTAAAGAAAAGTTTGAATTTCATCTGTTATAAACTTTGAATTCCAAAGGTCTGCCATCCTATGGGAAAATACAAGGATTGTCTTTTCTTTTTAAGGTGAAGGAAGATTTACAGTTTAAAAATCTTGTAAGATTGGTGAATTTGCTTGATGATGTTTTCGGTACGGTCGGCATGGGTATCGCTTAAAAACAATTGCCCAAAATGTTCGTGGTCCACCAAACTGATAATCTGGGCTACGCGATGTTCGTCCAGTTTGTCAAAAATGTCATCAAGAAGTAGGATGGGAGTAACGCCACTTTGCTGTTTTATAAAGTCGAATTGTGCCAATTTCAAGGCGATTAAAAAGGACTTTTGCTGACCTTGACTTCCAAATTTCTTGATGGGATAATCCTCTATTTCAAAGTTAAGGTCGTCCTTATGGATGCCTCTACTGGTGTATTGCAACGCCTTGTCCTTGTTCAGATTTTGGGCAAAAAGCTCTAATAGGTCGTGCTCGAAAAGGTCGCTTTTATAGCTGAGGTTTACGGTTTCCATGCTATTGCTTATGGCTTCATAGCGCGATTTAAAAATAGGGATGAAAGTTTTTAAAAATTCATCACGGGTTTTAAAAATAGCGGTGCCGTACTGGTGCAATTGTTCGTTGTACACTTCCAAGGTTTGGGCATTGAACGTGTTGTTCAGAGCAAAAAACTTCAATAGGGCATTTCGTTGCGAAAGCACCTTGTTGTAATTGATAAGGTTGTTTAAATATACCTTGTCACTTTGCGAAATGACGCTGTCTATGAACTTGCGTCGTGTTTCACTTCCTTCCAAAATCAAGTCCCTATCGGCGGGAGAAATGATCACCAATGGAATAAAGCCAATGTGGTCACTAAATTTATCGTAAACCTTGGCATTGCGTTTAATGACTTTTT
Organism: Mangrovimonas sp. DI 80; assembly: GCF_001975575.1. NCBI lineage: Bacteria > Pseudomonadati > Bacteroidota > Flavobacteriia > Flavobacteriales > Flavobacteriaceae > Mangrovimonas > Mangrovimonas sp. DI 80. The sequence continues at coordinate 414,981 of NZ_MSDT01000006.1, forward strand.
TCTGGCCTTTTTTAAGGGATACAATGATTTTTTCGGAGCGCTCTTCACGATCAAAAACACCATCTATTACAAAAAAGTCTTCACCATGTTTAATGTTCTGTGATGCAATAGGGTTGAAGTAGCTTTTTCCAAAGGATAAATGGTAAATAGCATCCAATACATTGGTTTTTCCAATGCCATTGGCCCCAACAAAACAATTGATTTTGGTATCAAACGTAAAGGATTGGCTTTCAAAATTCTTGTAGTTGATTAATGAAAGAGACTTTAAAATCATAAAATGAGAATGTAAGATGTGTTTTTGCTCCAGTTCTGCAAAAGGCGGTGCAAATTATTAAAAATAACAAAAAAATTGCCTTTTATTTATCAATAAAAATTTTATTTTTGCGGCGCATTAATACAGAATATATGGCAACTTACAAGAAAAGAGGATATAAACCAAAGACTAAAGTAGAACCACAGGAAGAAGAGATTGTAGACGAGCACTCAACTACAGCAGAGGTGTTTAACACCTTGGATGAGTCCGCATCAAAAACTGAAGAATGGGCCGAAAAGAACCAAAAGACCATTTTGGTTGCCGTAGGAGCCGTAGCGGTTTTTATTTTGGGATATTTGGGGTATAACAAATTTATTGCCGAGCCAAAAGCTGAAGAGGCTATGAACGACATGTTCACTGCGCAACAGTATTTTGATCAAGCGGTAAACGGTACTGAAAAAGATTCTCTTTACACCTTGGCCTTGGAAGGTTCTGGAGGAAAGTTTGGAATGGTGGATATCGCAGACAAGTACAGCGGGACTCCAGCAGGAAACTTAGCCAATTATTATGCAGGTATGGCGTATTTAAATCTTAAGGATTACAAAAATGCCATTGAATATCTACAAAACTTTTCAAGTAGTGATATCATGTTGGCTCCTTTGGCAAAAGGAGGTATTGGAGATGCCTTTGTACAATTGGATCAATTGGATGATGCTCTAGGGTACTATGAGCAGGCTATTAATGCTTCAGCCAACGAATTTACTACACCATTGTATTTGTTTAAGGCGGCAACTCTTGCTAACAAGTTGGGAGATGCCAACAAAGCCTTGACTTACTTTAAACGTATCAAAAATGAATTTCCAGACTCTACGGAAGCTACAAATATTGATGTTTTCATAGGTAGAGCGGAAGCAGCTCTATAATATGGCAACAACAAATTTATCTCAATACGATAAAAACACAATCCCAAACGCGAAGAACTTTCGGTTTGGGATTGTTGTTTCAGAATGGAATGATAACATCACCGAAGGTCTGGCCCAAGGGGCTTATGACACTTTGGTAGAACACGGGACACTTCCCGAAAATATACTGCAATGGCATGTGCCGGGAAGCTACGAGCTTATCTACGGCAGCAAAAAAATGCAGGAACAACAAGTAGATGCCGTAATTGCTATAGGTAGTGTGATCCAAGGAGAAACCAAGCATTTTGATTTTGTATGCGAAGCCGTTTCCCAAGGCATCAAGGATTTGAATGTGCAGCATGATATCCCAGTGATCTTTTGTGTGTTGACAGACAATACCATGCAGCAGGCCATAGACCGTTCCGGTGGGAAACATGGTAACAAGGGGGTAGAAGCAGCGGTAGCGGCCATAAAAATGGCGGTATTGCGCCAAAACGCTTAATACCAATCCAATTCCAACGTCCATTTTTTTAAGTTGGGTGTGTTAACATTTTTTAGCACACCAAGCGTGATATTTCCTTGTATTTTAAGTACATTTGAGGTGTAATAGTGACGAAATTTTATAGTGAATTTATTTGGCCAACGTAAAAATAAGCGGTACAGCTATACTCCCAAACATTTAAAAAACGAGGAGAAGGAAGCCAGAGACACTATGGAGTCGCAATGGAAGGAAGTTAGGAATGCCAACCACCGAAAAAAATCTTTTTTGATCTCGCTTCCTTTTTTGGTCTTATTTTTGATTACTGTTCTAGTACTACTATACATTTTAAGTCGTTACGAATAACAGATACATTATGGGAATATTTAGCTTAAAAAAGAACAAAAAATTCGGGTATACACCACGGTATTATAAAGGTGAAGGAAGTCCTTATGAGCTGAAGCATAAATTTGATGACTACAGACAGACCGTAGGCAACAACAGAGGTCTGAAAACCAAGGTCAACAATGCTTTGGAAGATTATAAGAACAATCCAGATACCATGGGCGCCAACAAGCGTGTCCTGATTATTGTGGGAATCTTGATTCTGATATTCCTAATTATCATCGATTTCGATTTATCTATATTCTTTTCAAAACCCTAATGGCAGACATCATTCAACTCTTACCTGATCACGTTGCCAATCAAATAGCTGCCGGTGAAGTGGTGCAAAGGCCTGCTTCCGTGGTAAAGGAACTCATGGAAAATGCTATTGATGCCGACGCCAATCAGGTAAAACTTATTATAAAAGAAGCGGGAAAAACGCTCATTCAGGTTATCGACAACGGGAAGGGGATGAGCCCTACCGATGCACGGTTGAGCTTTGAGCGCCATGCCACCTCCAAAATCAGGGCTGCTGAAGATTTGTTCAGTTTGCATACCAAAGGTTTTAGGGGAGAGGCTTTGGCCAGTATTGCAGCCATTGCCCATGTAGAGCTTAAAACCCGTCAACGCGAAGAGGAATTAGGGACTCAAATTACCATTGAAGGCAGTGAGATCACGGCTCAGGAAGTGGTGGTAACTCCTGAGGGAACTTCGGTAGCTGTGAAGCATTTGTTTTTTAATATTCCGGCACGACGTAACTTTTTAAAGTCCAATACGGTTGAGCTTCGTCATATCATCGATGAGTTTCAACGTGTAGCTTTGGCGCATCCGGATATCGCCTTTATGATGTATCATAACGGTAGCGAAACCTTTAATTTACCTGCTAGTAATTATAGGCAGCGTGTGGTGAATATTTTTGGGGGCAAGACCAACGAAAAATTGGTGCCCGTAAATGAAGTTACCGAAGTTCTAAAGATTTCGGGCTTTGTTGGAAAACCTGAATTTGCCAAGAAGAACCGTAACGAACAGTTCTTTTTTGTGAACGATCGTTTTATCAAGAGTGCCTATCTCAACCATGCCATCAATTCAGCCTTTGAAGGCTTGATAAAAGATGGGGCGCATCCAAGTTATTTCTTGAATTTGGAGGTAGACCCAAAAACCATCGATATCAATATTCATCCAACCAAAACCGAAATTAAATTTGATGACGAGCATACTTTGTATGCCATTATCCGTTCTTCGGTAAAGCACAGTTTGGGGCAGTTCAATATTGCTCCGGTTTTGGATTTCGATTTGGATACTAATTTGGATACGCCTTATGATTATAAAGATAAGAAGGCATCCACACCAACGATAGAAGTGGATAGAAACTTTAATCCGTTTGCGGAGGAGATGAGTACTTCGCGTCAATCTTCTTCTTCTTCTTCTTCTTCTTCTTCTTCTTCTTTTGGAGGAGGAAGCTTTGCAACTTCAACGTATAAAAAAGATACAGGAGCTAGTTGGGAGAGTCTTTATGTTGGTTTGGAATCCAAAGGGACTAGGGATGAAGAGGATTTTAGTGAAGTAGAATTTGAAAGTGAGGAAACCACCGAACCATTGTTCCAAGATCATGAAGTAGGGGCGACACAAAATACGTATCAGGTTCATAACAAATACATCGTAAGCACGATTAAGTCGGGGATGTTGGTAATTGACCAGCACCGTGCCCACCAACGTATTCTTTATGAAAACTTGCTAAAAAGTATGACCGTAAGGGAAGCAGTAAGCCAACAGCTACTTTTTCCTTTGGAATTACACTTTTCATCAAATGAAATTCCTATTTTAGAGAGTCTTAAGGAAGATTTGGAATTTACAGGCTTTGTGTTTTCCCAATTCAGTGAGGATCTTGTTGAGATTACTGGTGTTCCCGTAAATGTGCCCGAGAGTGAAGTGTCCATTATTTTGGAGCAGCTCATCAGCGATGTGGAACAGGAAGTGCCTGATAGTAGCTTTAGTGCCACCGACCTATTGGCCAAATCCATTGCCAAAAGTTTGGCCATCAAAACAGGACAATCGCTTACTAAGTTAGAACAAGAACATATGGTTAACAGTCTGTTTGCTTGTAAAGAACCTTCTGTGTCACCAACCAATAGACCAACCTTCATTACGATGAGTGTGGACGATTTGGATAAAAAATTTATGTAGACTATGATTAGGATTACCGATACCGTAAAACATCTAATTATTATTAATGTGATCATGTTTATTGGTACAATTGCAATAGGTCATGGCGAATTGTTTTACAAATGGTTCGCTTTGTATTTCCCAAAGAATGACTTGTTCCAGCCTTGGCAGATCATCACCCATATGTTTATGCATGGCAATGTGGCCCATATTGCGTTCAATATGTTAGCATTATGGATGTTTGGAAGTGCCGTGGAGCAGCAGTTGGGAAGTCAAAAGTTTTTGTTTATTTATATTTCGGCAGGTCTAGGTGCGGTGTTTTTTCAGTTGGCATTTTATTATTTTCACTATTTTTCATTACAATCTTCTTTGGTGGAATCGGGGATAGGCGTGTCTGAGCTACAGGAAATTTTGACGACTAATAAAAGTGCACGACAGTTTTCTGCTGAACAAATGAAAAATGTCCAGGGATTGTTTGATGTATATTACGCCTCTATGGTAGGTGCCTCTGGCTGTATTATGGGGATTTTGGCGGCCTTTGGAATGATGAATCCCGAAGCAAAACTTATGTTGATCTTTCTGCCAATTCCTATAAAAGCTAAATATTTTATTCCTGGAATCATCCTTTTGGATATTATTTCGGCGCTTACGGGACAATCGTTCTTTAGTCCAAGCAATACGGCCTATATGGCTCACGTTGGGGGAGCTTTAACGGGCTTTATTATCATGTGGTATTGGAAGAAAACCCAGTTCAATAAAAACAGATGGTATTGATATGACTTCCTTGAGTCAGGACATACAGTATAAGCTCAAGCGATTGAATGCCTTTGAAAAAATCATTGGTATTAATATCGTGGTATTTCTTGCAGGCTTTCTGCTTTTTAAGGCCTACGGAACAAGCTTGCATTGGTTTGAATTGCCTAAGCGCTTTGAGGATTTTATCCATCAGCCTTGGTCTTTGTTTACTTATGGTTTTGTGCACTATGGGTTTTGGCATGTGGCACTCAACATGCTTATTCTGTACTTTATTTCCCAAATGATGCTCAATTTGTTCCGTACCAAAACGGCTTTGAACATCTACTTTTTGGGGATTGTTTCCGGTGGATTGGCCTTTTTGTTGATCTATAATCTGTTTCCTCAATCCCAGTTAAAAAATGTAGGAACCCTTGTTGGAGCATCTGCAGGAGTGCGTGCCTTGATTATATTTTTAAGTGCCTATATGCCGCACAAAGAAGCCCGTTTAATGACTTTTAATATCAAGCTTTGGTATATTGGTGTGGCTATGGTAGTGATCGATGTTTTGGGATTGTTCAGTTTGAATCAAGGAGGCTATGTGGCGCATTTGGGAGGCAGTCTATTGGGGTATATTTATGCGCAACAGCTCACAAAAGGCAAAGATATTGGCAAGTGGTTTGAAAATTTTATGGGATGGATTGAGAGTTTCTTTAAGCCTAAGTCGCCTTTAAAAACAGTGCATAGAAGTAAAGCCAAATCTTTTGTGGGCCATAACAAAGAAGAATTCAACGCATTCACTAAACAAAAGCGTATCGATCTTATTTTGGATAAAATTGGCAAAAGTGGCTATGAAAGTTTGACGCAGGAAGAAAAATCATTTTTGTTTAAAGCAGGAAAGGATTAAGACTGTATGAAGCGACCAAAAATCATTGAAAAATTAGTATTCTTCATTAACTCCATTGTAGCAACTATGTTGTTGCTGTCTTATATTTTACCTCACGTATCGCCTGGTAAATTTGCTTTTTTATCGGTGCTTAGTTTAGCGGTTCCGGTACTCATCCTCCTCAATATTCTGTTTGTCATTTATTGGTTGCTCAAAGTCAAGAAGCAACTATTGTTGTCGCTGTTGGTCCTAAGTATTGGTTATACCTATCTGTTTTCACTTTATAAATTTTCGTCTTCCAAAGATGTCGAAGATGAGGCCAACCTTTCGGTGATTACTTATAATGTACGTTTGTTCAATTTGTTTGAATGGATCAAAGACAAAGACGTTAAGAAAGAAATGTTGGGCTTTATCAAAGCCCAGGAACCAGATATTATAAGTCTTCAGGAATACCGTCCAGATGAAAGTATTCAACTCAAAAATTATCATAAGTTTGAAAAGGTGTCGGGAAATAAGGTAAAGAGTGGGCAGGCCATTTTTTCGAAATACCCTATTGTGAATTCCGGTTCTATTGAGTTTCCAAATTCTTCCAACAATGCCATTTTTGTAGATATTGTAAAATTGAAAGATACCATCAGAATCTACAATGTACATTTACAATCGCTGAGGATTGATCCTAATGTGGAAAAGTTGGCCGAGGAATCCTCTGAGAACCTGTTTAAGCGTGTTGGAGGCACTTTTAAGATGCAACAAAGTCAGACAGAACTCTTTTTACGAAACAAGGCGAAATGTCCCTATAAAATGATTATTTGTGGCGATTTCAACAATACGGCCTATTCCTATGTGTACAAGGAAATCAAAGGAGAACTTCAGGATACTTTTGTAGAGGCTGGAAATGGTTTTGGACGAACGTTTAACTTCAAGTTTTTCCCAGTAAGGATTGATTTTATTTTAGCGGATAAGGATTTTGAGGTGAACAGTTTTAAAACCTTCGATACCGAACTTTCCGATCATTATCCCATCATGACCAAATTAAAGCTGCATCAATAGGCAGTCTACCGAGTCTGCCAAAATGTGAATGAGCAGGCCTATTCCCAAAATTCTACTAGGTTTCCAAAATGAAAGTGCGGCATAAACTGCAATGGCATAATAGGAGTGAAGTGGGTGGAAATTGATGCTACAGCGTGTGGGATCAAACATAGGGGTTGCCAGTAAGTGATCTAAATCGATGGCAAAACAGGCCCACATGATGAGCGTTGCCCATAGCCATTTTGGTTTGAAAAAAATAATTGCAACCAACACGGGAAGCACAAAGTGAATCCCGTAATGTATAAAGGTTTGTAGCATTACTTTTGTAGTTTCTGAGCTTCCAGATAGGTAATGGCATTAGGGCCTTCGCAAAATAACAAATCCAAGATGCTCAGGTTGGAAATAAAACCATGTTTGTCGCCAAACACTTGTGTGTAGGCTTCAAATTCTCTTTGGGGTTCTCCTTTGCTATTCACCAAGCTTCTAAAATCTTCTAGCGGAGTCGGGTCTTTGTGATACTCGTTAGTGGTTTCAAAGTTGATGTCCAATTGCAGACATTCACAAATAGTTTCAAAACATTTCAAATTGAAGTCTAAAAGATATTCAAAAGGTGTTTTGAACAGAGGCTCCAAATCGGCTTCGTAAAACTCAAAATATGGGGAGGTACGATAGGCCGATTCCAAAGATTTCCAATGCAGCAACTGCCAATCGGTGTCGTTGGCAATTTTTACATCCTTGTAAAGCTGTCGGTTTTTTTGGGTATGCTTGATAGGAATATTCAAAAGCAACTTACCATTGGCCGCATATATATAGGCGCGGTTACGGTAGGTCTGTTTTTGGTAGTTGTCACACATTTCCAAGGTGACAGTTTTTGCCTGCAATAGTGCTGCAAAATGTGCCACATTGGGAAAATAGGTAGGGTGTATGACAATATCCATAACTACTAAAAATCTATTAAAAACTAGAGAATGTTTATTCTGCTTTTCGTTTTCTCCATTTGCTGAAGCCAAACCAACCTGCCAATAACACCAAGAACGGAATTAAGTAGGAAGTAGGCTTGCCACTACCTTCAACAGTGGTGAACCAACGCTCCCAACGCGGTTTGCCATTGCCCCAGCTCATCCAGATAAATACAGGTTTCCCAACCACGTGATCAAACGGTACAAAGCCCCAAACACGTGAATCTTGTGAATTATGACGGTTGTCTCCCATCATCCAGTAATAATCCTTTACAAAGGTGTAACTAGTAGTAGGTTGTCCATCTACAAGAATTTGGTTTCCATTTACAGACAATTTATGCCCTTCGTAATGGGTAATTAAGTGTTTGTAAAGTGGTAATGTTTCAAGATTCAAATCGATAGTTGCACCTTCTTTAGGGATATACAATGGGCCAAAATTATCGTTGTTCCAGTTGTAGGCTACATTACTTGGGAAAATTCCAGAAGATCTTTCTCCTTTAGGACTTTTTAAAGAAACGATGTCTGCCACATCTGGGTGGTTTTTTAAACGAGCAATGGCTTCATCAGAAGCAGCAGGAATTAAATAAGACCCTTGACTTCTTCCATAAGCCAAACCGTCTGTAATGTCGTAACGATTCAACATCGCTACAATTTCTTGTGGATGGATATTTCTTTTAAAAGAGATTTCATAAGAGAATTGCAACTTGGCACGATCTGGAAGGTCATTTTGCTCTCCGTTGATGTAAACATAGCCATCTCTTAATTCCAAAGAATCCCCTGGAATACCCACACACCGCTTTACATAGTTGGTTTTTTTGTCGATAGGTTTGTAGTAATACTTGTCTGTGTGATACATGTCCAACATGGTATCAACAGGCCAATTGAACACCACAATGTCATTGCGCTCGATATCTTCAAAACCAGGGAGTCTTAAATAAGGCAATTCAAATTTTGGGATATACGATTTTATTTTGGCACCGGGAATGGTATCGTGTACCATAGGCGCGGCAATAGTTGTCATTGGGATTCTGGCTCCATAGTTAACCTTACTTACAAACAGGAAATCCCCTACTAAAAGGGTCTTTTCCAAAGAGGAGGTAGGAATGGTAAACGGTTGAATAAAATAGGTGTGCACAATGGTTGCGGCCACAATGGCGAACAGAATCGAACTCACCCAATCCCCAAAAGCAGTACGGGGATGTAAATCACGATTTTCAACATATTCAACATCCGCTACATAGTTTAGATAACAATTGTAAAATCCTAAAGTAGCAACTGCCAAAAGGGTATCAGTGGTAGAATTCTTTTTAAAACTTCTTGCTGTCTCCACCCAAACCACCGGAAACATGATTAGGTTCACAATAGGAACAAATAACAAAATGGTCCACCACCAAGGTCTGTTAATGATTTTCATGAGGATGACCGCATTGTAAACGGGAACAAATGCTTCCCATGCCTGACGTCCTGCTTTAACATAAAGTTTCCAGGTTCCCAAGCCGTGGATTACTTGTACGGCAAGGAAAAAGATAAACCATTGTGATAATGTCATGTTTTAGAGTTTAGTGGGTTGAAATGTATTGAAAATGGTAAGAAGAAAGCGCTCCTTAACCAATGTTTAACACATTTTTCATCGAAAATACACCTTTTTTCCCAACAATCCATTCCGCAGCAATCACGGCACCCAAAGCAAACCCTTGACGGTTGTGTGCGGTGTGCGAAATTTGAATGGAATCAATTTCAGAATCGTAGTTGATAATGTGGGTTCCTGGAACGTCAGCAATACGTTTTGCTTCAATTTGGATTTGGTCCTCTTGAGGCGCTTCCAAAGTCCAATTGTTGTAGGTGGCATTGTTGTCGATAATTCCTTCGGCTAGTGTAATGGCCGTTCCGCTAGGGGCATCCAATTTTTGAGTGTGGTGGATTTCCTCCATGCTCACTTGGTATTGCGGTTGTCCTTTCATCAAGTTGGCCAACACACGGTTCAACTCAAAAAAGAGGTTGACACCAAGACTGAAATTAGACGCATAAATAAAGGCACCTTCATTCGCATTACAAAGTTCAACAGCCTTATCGTAATCCTGCAACCATCCAGTGGTTCCTGAAATGACAGGCACCCCGTTGCTAAGGCATTTGGAAATATTTTTAAATGCCGAAGAGGGCACACTAAAATCTATGGCTACATCAGCTTCGGTAATGTCATAATCATCGGTATCGGCATTGGCTTTAATTACAATAGAGTGTCCACGGTCGATGGCAATGGCTTCGATGGCCTTTCCCATTTTTCCGTATCCCAATAAGGCTATTTTCATAATCTAAAATTTAAAATTGAGGGTAAGTCCCAAATCGGAACTATTATCTTGTTCGTTATATTTAAAGTGAGGTTTCAATGCCAAGTTCTCGTCGATGTTGTATTGCAGTAAATGCGCGTCGACATTGGCATCTATAATGTTAAGGGCATATAGTCCTAAGGTCACCAAGAGTGACACTTCTTTGTTGCTTCGCAAGGTTTTTTGGGCTCTGATCAAACCATCCCTGGAAAGGCGCGGATTCTCCAAAGGATTTCCTTCAGAATCTTCACCCCAAAACTCATCATCCTTAAAACCTGCCAAACGGCGTTTGTAGGCATCACGGTAGCGGTCGTACTGCTTACTATTGTCTACATAAAAGTAAATACCGGTTCCCAATGCTGCATAAACAATCGGGATTTTCCAGTATTTCTTGTTGTAGGCCTGTCCCAAACCAGGTAACACAGCAGAATAGAAAGCAGCCTTTGAAGGAGCCAATATATTCAATGGACGACGTTTTACGCTGTCTTGTACCACCATTAGGTCGGTGTTTACAGCTGTGCTGTCCGTTTGAGTTTGAGCGTTACCTGAAAGATGACATAGGATGAAAAAAAGCGTACTATAAAAAAGCTTATTTGACACCTTTAACTAATTTTTGCATACGGTTAAAATCTTCTTCGGAATGGAAGGGAATGGAAATGGTTCCTTTACCATTCTTGGAAACTTTAACCTTAATTTTGTGTCCAAAGTATTCCGAGAACTCCTTAATTCCATCTTTGATGAACACAGGTAGTTCTTGTTCGCCTGATTTGCTTTTCGGTACTTTAACTGTCTTTTCTTCTTGGTAGGTTTTTACCAAGGCTTCGGTATCACGTACGGATAATTTATTGGAAATGATTTTTTCGTAAATCTCCAATTGGGCGTTTTGATCCTCAATATTGATAATCGCACGACCATGCCCCATGGAAATAAAGCCATCACGCATGCCTGTTTGGATGATTGGATCCAATTTTAACAAACGGAGGTAGTTGGCAATGGTAGAGCGCTTTTTTCCCACACGATCGCTCATTTGTTCCTGAGTAAGGTTGATTTCATCAATCAAACGTTGGTAGGACAAAGCGATTTCTATAGGATCCAGATCTTGACGTTGGATGTTCTCCACCAAGGCCATTTCCAAAGACTCTTGGTCGTTGGCAATACGGATGTAGGCCGGAATGGTTTCCAAGCCCAATAATTTGGAGGCTCTAAAACGACGCTCTCCAGATACCAATTGGTATTTGTTGAAATCTAATTTTCTAACCGTAATAGGTTGGATGACCCCAAGTTCCTTAATGGAAGTGGCCAATTCACGAAGGGCTTCTTCGTTAAAATTGGTACGGGGCTGGAATGGATTGATTTCAATGGAAGTGATATCCAAATCGACAATATTTCCAATAACCTTATCGGCATTTTTATCTTGAACAGAACTTATATCATTAGTTGGGTCCTTAAGAAGTGCGGAAAGTCCTCTTCCTAAGGCCTGCTTTTTTACTACCTTCGCCATTACTCATTCTTTTTAATGATTTCTTTCGCCAAATTTAAATAATTTACGGCGCCTTTACTGGTCACGTCATAGTTGATGATGCTTTCACCATAACTAGGCGCTTCCCCCAAACGTACATTACGTTGGATGATGGTTTCAAACACCATATCGCTAAAGTGTTTTTGAACCTCCTCAACCACTTGGTTGGACAAGCGTAAACGGGCGTCGTACATGGTTAACAACATGCCCTCGATATCCAAATCCTGGTTGTGGATTTTTTGAACACTCTTGATGGTGTTCAACAGTTTGCCCAATCCTTCCAAAGCAAAATATTCACACTGGATAGGAATTACTACGGAGTCCGAAGCGGTTAGGGCGTTCAAGGTCAAAAGGCCCAAAGATGGGGCACAGTCGATCAAGATATAGTCATAAGTTGACTTTAAGTGGCCTATGGCCTTTTTCATCATGTATTCACGTTGGTCCTTATCAACCAATTCAATTTCGATAGCCACCAAGTCGATGTGCGCAGGAATGATGTCTACGTTAGGGGACTCGGTTGGCATAATGCATTCCTCTACGGGCAATGTATGCTCCAATAATTGATAGGTTCCAATTTCAATGCTTTCAACATCAATACCAAGGCCTGAGGTTGCATTGGCCTGAGGATCGGCATCGATAAGCAATACTTTTTTTTCTAAAGCACCTAAAGAAGCGGCTAAGTTTACCGAGGTCGTTGTCTTTCCAACGCCTCCTTTTTGATTTGCAATTGCAATGATTTTACCCATTAATTGATTTGGTTTTTGTCTTGGTAAAAATACGATTATTTGCGAGTTTAAAAAACGTTAATTGTTAACAAACGTTAAACGTTTATTTTCAAAGCAGTCTTGGTCTCGCAAGGGTTTATTGGGGCTATATGTGGTGGTGATACTCTTTATTCGTCAATCAAAATTTCTAAAATTTGAATGGCTGCATCGCTAATCTTGGTTCCAGGACCAAATACAGCTACTGCGCCGGCATCAAATAAATATTGGTAATCCTGTTTTGGGATTACCCCGCCAACAATTACTAAAATGTCTTCACGGCCATAGGCTTTGAGGGCTTCTACTACCTGTGGTACCAGGGTTTTATGACCGGCGGCCAAAGAGGATACTCCCAACACGTGGACGTCGTTTTCAACAGCCTGTTTGGCAGCTTCCTGAGGGGTCTGGAACAATGGACCAATATCCACGTCAAAACCGATGTCGGCATATCCTGTGGCGACCACTTTGGCGCCACGATCGTGACCGTCCTGGCCCATTTTGGCAATCATGATACGCGGTCTGCGACCATCTTGATTGGCGAATGTATCGGCTAATTCCCTTGCTTTTTTAAAGGAATCGTCTTCTTTTATTTCTTTACTGTACACACCTGAAACTGATTTTATTTGCGCTTTGTAACGTCCGAAGACTGTTTCCAAAGCATCACTGATTTCTCCTAAAGTAGCACGTTCGCGGGCCGCTTCTACGGCTAGGGCCAATAAATTTTCGGCACTGCTGTGGGCGGCTTCGGTTAATTTTGAAAGGGCCTGTTGTACGGCTTCGTTGTTACGCTTGGCCTTTAGGCTATTTAAGCGTTCTATCTGTTGGTTTCGTACGGTTTGGTTGTCTACTTCCAAGGTTTGGATGGGCGCTTCGTGCTCCAATCTGTAGTTATTCACCCCAACAATGATATCCTGTCCAGAATCGATGCGGGCCTGTTTACGGGCCGCCGCTTCCTCGATTCTCATTTTTGGGATACCGGCCTCGATAGCTTTGGTCATTCCTCCATGTGCTTCTACTTCTTCAATGAGCGCCCAAGCCTTTTCTGCAATGTCATGGGTAAGTTTTTCTACGTAATAACTGCCTCCCCAAGGATCCACAGTTTTGGTAATCTGGGTTTCTTCCTGAAGGTAGATTTGTGTATTTCTTGCAATACGTGCCGAAAAATCCGTTGGGAGTGCAATGGCCTCATCCAAGGCATTGGTATGCAAGGATTGGGTGCCTCCAAACGCTGCTGCAGCAGCTTCTATACAGGTTCGAGCCACATTGTTGAAGGGATCTTGTTCCGTCAAGCTCCATCCCGAAGTTTGACAGTGGGTACGCAATGCCAGTGATTTTTCATTTTTAGGATTGAATTGCTTCAGGAGTTTTGCCCAGAGCATTCTGGCCGCCCTCATTTTGGCAATTTCCATAAAGTGGTTCATCCCAATGGCCCAAAAGAAGGATAGGCGAGGCGCAAAAGTGTCGATGTCCATACCTGCATCCAATCCTTTACGGATGTATTCCAATCCGTCGGCCAAGGTGTATGCCAATTCAATATCGCAGGTAGCGCCGGCTTCCTGCATATGGTAGCCCGAAATACTGATACTGTTGAATTTTGGCATGTGTTGGCTGGTGTATTCAAAAATATCCGAAATGATCTTCATAGAAGGTGTAGGCGGGTAGATGTAGGTATTACGCACCATAAATTCCTTTAGAATATCATTTTGAATGGTTCCAGAGAGCTGTTCTGGTTTTACGTCTTGTTCTTCGGCTGCTACAATGTAAAAGGCCATGATGGGCAATACGGCACCGTTCATGGTCATGGAAACGCTCATTTTGTCTAATGGAATTTGGTCGAAAAGCACTTTCATGTCCTCAACGGAGTCTATGGCTACTCCTGCTTTTCCAACGTCTCCCACCACACGGTCGTGGTCGGAGTCATAGCCTCTGTGGGTTGCCAAATCGAAGGCTACGGATAGTCCTTTTTGACCAGCTGCCAAATTTCTTCTGTAAAAGGCATTACTTTCCTGCGCTGTGGAAAAACCGGCATATTGCCTGATGGTCCAAGGGCGCCTTACGTACATGGTACTGTAAGGCCCACGTAAATTGGGCGCGATCCCTGCCACGAAATTAAGGTGGTCCACTTCCTCCAAATCGGCTTTGGAATAGGTGTTTTTTACCGGAATGTCCTCGGCCGTTTGAAAGGTTTCCTGAACGCTCTTTTCGGGAGCTTCCAAGGTCCTTTTGAGGGTGATATGTTGAAGGTTCTTTCTTTGCATTAGAGTATCATTTTTTGAAGGTAGGGATCAAAATCCACTTCAAACGGAGTGGTTAGATTTATCATTACCGTTTTTTTGTTCCCAGACAGTATATAACTGGCGCTGTAGGCCGTAATTTGTGTCTCCTTATTATCAACGCGATAGACCGCTTTGAATATTTGGGTGCCCGCATTGGAACTGTATTTTGCTGTTATTTTATTGAATTCCAAATCGGAGCCTGTGGTTGTTTGTTCGTAGTTTAGCCTGATGAGCCCCAATAGTTGTTGGGCGTCCCTCTTGATTATAGGGGTAAACGGCATGGTGTTTATACTGTAAGTAGCGCCATTTCCCTTATCGAAAAATAGATAATGATTGCCTTCCATTTCCCTTAAATGCCTAAGCCTTCTAGTTTCAAATTCATAGGCTTCTTTGGTAAGCATAGAATCCAACATCTGTTGGTATTCCACCGCCGAATATTTTACAAATGAGTCCGGCAGAAATATTTTTATGGCGTCGTCATCCAATTGGAAATAGTCGCCATATATTTCACTTCCTTCTATAGGTTCCGCCCAATTGTTGACTTGCTGTGCCACCTGCATACAAGAGGTTAGTGTTAGGAACAAGAGGGATATGGAAAGCAGTTTTTTATACATGATTAGTGGTTGTGTCCTTCGTGGTTGTCTTCCTGTTTAGGAGGTGTCTGGTTGAAATCAACATTAGAGGCTGCTTCCACTTTTGAAAAGTCGATGTTGAGCATTTTTGCATAATACATGTCCAAAGCCACAAAAAGCGCCAAATATTTGTCTTTGTTTAGCACGGTAGTCTGTTTTCTAATGGCTTCTCCATACATTCTGTAGCTCATGCTGTTTGTATCCAATAAGGCTTTAAAAGTGGTTTTGAAACCAGACTCGGTCATGTTGGTGCTCACACACTCTACAATTGGGTTGTTGTAGTTTAGGTGGTATTCGGTGCCATCGGTAACCCAAAGCCCTTGTTGGGTTTTTAAGGCTCCCAAAACTTCCTTGGTATGGTCTGAAGCCATGGTTGTATAATCAATTCTTTTGGTTCTCACCGCATTGAAAAACTGGGTGTAGGCTCTATTGCTGTTTTTCTTTTCGTCTCCATAGGTATCCAAAAGATCGGTTTCAAAAGATTGCAGGGCTTCGTTCAATAGTAAGGAGTCCTTACTGTTGCAGAGCTTAATCTCGTTGCGGTTGGCATATATTAAAGGAATGTCCGGCGTGCTGGATTCCTGTTTGCAGTTGAACAAGGTAAAACTTAAGATTACTGATAATGTCACTAATTTAAATTTCATAATTTTAAATGATTTGGTTATTCTGATTTGATTCGTTGTTGTTCCAAAGCTTCGGCCAAGCGTCTCTCTACGATTGGCGGCAGAAGTGTCTTTACCGGATTGGTTTTGACAAAGGGGTAAAGCTCCAACTCGTCTTTCATTCTATCCTTTGGGTTGGGGTGTTTGTTGGTTCCTAAAAGGACCAATTCACCTTTGTTAAAGGCTTCCTGCTCCTTGGAGGCGCTTTCTTTTATTTTACGTTGAATAGTGCCTTCCTTTAACTGTTTCAACAGGCCGCCCTGTTGCTCAATGTCCTTGAACAATTCCAGAGCTTTGTCCGCCAACTGGTCTGTGACCTGTTCAATATAATAGGCGCCATCGGCAGGATTGTTCACCTTGTTGAAATAACTTTCATGTTTCAGTACCAAGAGTTGGTTACGGGCAATACGCGCACCAAATTCGTTGTCTTTGTGGTAAATGGCGTCATAGGCCAAATTGCCCACAGTGTCGGCCCCTCCCAAAATGGCCGCCATGCACTCGGTCGTAGTGCGTAGCATGTTGGTATTATAATCGTATAAGGTTTTGTTGCGCTTGGTAGGGGTGGCAATGATATGGCAGGTTTCGTCTACATTATATTCTGAAGCTAGTGAGGCCCAAAGCAAACGTAAGGCTCTAAGCTTGGCAATTTCAAAAAAGTAATTGCTGCCCACAGACACTTGGAAGGTGGCTTTAATACTAGGGTTGCTATCCAAGTGGGTTAGGTATTCGTTGGCGTGGGCTAGGGCATAGGCCAGTTCCTGTATATGGTTGGCTCCCGCATTTTGGTATAGCCCCATATTGATGGTAATGCCGTTGGTTTCGGCGACGATGGCTTTGTAAGCTTCGATATCGCTATTTAGATTGCGGTACCAGTTTCCTGTTTTTGCCAAATTTCCAATAATGTCAATATGTATCGCGAAAGGCGTGTTGCCCAAAAGTGCCTTTAATTCCTTTACAAACTCATCTGAGCAAAACTGCAGGGTGAAATGAAAGGTGGTTTTAGAGTTCAGCAGGCCTTCCATTAGGGCGTTTAAGTCAACTCCGGAAGAAGGAATGACAAAGGTGATGCTTTCCGCACCACGGTTAAGAACCTTTTTGGCTTTGGCATTGGATTTTGCTTCATCGGCTACAAAAATGGTCTGGTTGATGGTCCATTGAGAAGCTTGAGTACTTGGATTTGGAAAGGGCAATTCCATTTCATCCAAATGGTAAAAAGGCCTTACATCGATGCCTTCGTTGGTATTCCAAATAAGGGTGTCGTTATAATCGGCTCCTTTAAGGTCGACCTGTATTTTCTGCTTCCATTGTTTGGAAGAGACCTCTTGAAATTCGTTGAATGCCAATTTAGTCATGGTTCGATTGTGTTTTTAAGCTGTCTTCGTATTCGATAATGTATATCTCCTCGTTCGCTTTTTTCATATAATATTTTTCTCGGGCCAATTTTTCAAGGCCTTCTTCTGTACTCAGGGCTTTGATGGCTTTCTTGTCTTTTGCAATCTCTTTTTTGTAGTACTCTTTTTCATCTTCCAATTCTTCAATATCGGTATTGAGTTCATGGTGGATGAGCCAGGAGTTGGCATCAAAAAACAGCATCCAAACGGCAAAGCCCAACAAGATGAGCACGAATGGATTTTTAAGGGGCTTAAGGTATTTTATTTTAAAGGTCAACGCGTTTATAAACTTTGGTTGATAATGGATTTTACGATGTCTATGGCCACCGTGTTGTATCTGTTGTTAGGAATGATGATGTCGGCATATTCCTTTGTTGGTTCAATGAACTGTTCGTGCATGGGCTTGAGGGTGTCCTGATAGCGTGACAGGACTTCGTCCAGATCTCTTCCACGTTCTGAGATATCCCTTTTCAAACGGCGAATCAAGCGCTCGTCACTATCGGCATGCACGTAGATTTTTATGTCGAACAATTTGCGCAGTTCGGGGTGGGTAAGGATCAAAATGCCTTCTACAATCATTACTTTGGTAGGAGCAGTTTTTACGGTTTCGCCCGTGCGGTTGTGCTTTACGAAGGAATAGATAGGTTGCTCTATGGTATTGCCCTCTTTCAGTTCTTTGAGATGCGCCTCCATGAGCTCAAAATCGATGGATCTTGGATGGTCGAAATTGATGGCCGTACGTTCCTCGTAAGTAAGGTGTGAGGTGTCCCTGTAGTAAGAATCCTGCGATATTATACCAATCTCACCATCAGGCGATTGTTCGAGTATCTGGTTCACTACCGTTGTCTTGCCACAGCCGGTTCCTCCTGCAATCCCTATAATTAGCATAATTCTTCTTTTATTAATGAAGCAAATTTAAATATTTACAAGAATAATCAAGGGCGAATTTCCGAAACTTCTTTTTCCGTAACCATTTTATCAGACTCATTGCCCCATGAATTGGTGATGTAATTCATGACATCGGCTACCTGTTTATCGGACAATCCCAATGGGGCCATAGAGCCCTTGAAGGTGTTGCCATTGACCACGATGGTTCCGGAAAGTCCATATTTGATAGCTTTGATGCTCTCTGCTCTTTTGTTCATGAGGTAATCGGCTTTAGCCAAGGGAGGAAATGCTTTTGGGAGGCCTTCTCCGTTGGCCATATGGCAGGTCATGCAAAAGCTTTCATACACCACTTTGCCTTTTTTGATGCTGTCTTGTAACGATGACTTTTGTACCGGTGTATAGTAGTTTGTCCCAGCTCCAAAGGAGAGGTAAAGCGAAATAAAGAGTGTGTATAGATTCATTATGTTGAGCGTAATAGTTTGATAATTTATGAGCATATCCAATCTCTAAACCAAAGAGTTCGATGTTCTTCCAAAGCTACTTTGCTAAGGAGGAAATAAGCGTTGTCAAGGTACTGAAATTTTAAAGTTTGGCCAATAAATTTCCTTTACAAATGGGATGTTAATGTTAAGGAAAAAAGGCATGCATTGGGTGTAGGTTAGATTTATGGGAGCAAAACGCATCTTGAACAATTTTTTTGGTTTTAATTTTTTTTGTTGTGATGACAAAAGAGCGATTGGAAGCCTATTCATGGTTGTTAGGGAAGTTTATAGTGGCTTTATTTATCTTCAATGTTTGGGTAGTCAATGGTTTGTGGATGTTTAATACAGTAAGGCAAAAGAGGATATTTGTCCTAATTTAACTGCTGAAATTTTGACTACTATTAGGGAATTTTATAAGGTTTTTAAATTTCTGAAGAAATGTTGTTGGTTTTTCAATAAAAGCTATATATTTGCACACCCAATTTAAGAGCATTTCAATGTTCTTAATGGATTAGATAACCACTCGGGGTGTAGCCTCTCGACAAGCTCGAGATAAACTACGCAACGAGATCACACTTACGGGGTGTAGCGTAGCCCGGTTATCGCGCCTGCTTTGGGAGCAGGAGGTCGCAGGTTCGAATCCTGCCACCCCGACAAAAAGCCGAACAGCAATGTTCGGCTTTTTTTGTGGATTGAATTCAGCAGAGAGTATTTAGATATTGGTATTTTGTAGTGAGCCCTTCGAAAAGCTCAGGGTGACGGCGTATTGACTTCTCGATATGATGTTTCCTGCGGTAACTTCACTTGAAGTGACGGAACAGTTTAAATATAGGTGTCTTTTACGATTCGACTATAGCATTGATAATGTGTGCAATCGCAAAGCAATGAGGAGGGAGCAATTATTAAAGATGTCTTCTAAGTGGGGCTTTGTAACAATTTTTTATTGTTCTGTATCGTCTGTAAAATGATTTTCAATTGTAGTTTTATTTTCTAACAAGTCTCTTACAATTTAATTGTTAGCAATAATCTCAGTGAATTTTTTCTGTGCTTTTGTGAATTCTTTTATTAATTGTATTGGATTAGGGAAACAGATTAGAACATCTTCTTTTTTGTTCAACTTTTTAAATAATTCTTTATTCTTCTTATCACCGGCATAAAATACGTTTACGAAGTTAGAATCAATGGTGGGATTTGTTCTTTTTATTATCTCATCAATTAATTCTTCGCTATCAATTTCTATCCTAACTTTTCTTCCTTCGTAGGTCCAGCTAGGATGATGAACTAGCATAAAGGATTTAGGGTGTTTTAGAAAATTAGCCCATCTTTTTACATCCTGAAAAACTCTAAAGTGTTTACTCTTGTAAGATTCTTGTAATTGTATTATGTCAAAGTACTCGTATATAGATTCCACTTGCAGATATAACAAAAGAATAAAATTTGTAAAGGTCAAATGTATATCATTGAAATTTCGATATTGAATTAAAAAGTTTTCAATTCGTAGATTACTTTCATTCAAATTACAAGCAACGCAATTATGACCTTTATGAAAATTATTGTGAATGTTACAAAATAGAGTATTATACTCTTCATCATAATGTTCAGTTATGAATAGGTCAAATACGTCTTCAAAAATTGATTTTAAATTATCTGATTCTTCATCGAAACCAGAGTTATAATATTGTTGGATAAAATCTCGTGTTATTTTGTTCATATCAAAATTGTTCGCAACAAAGTACTGAAGCTTATATATGCGCTTTTGGTTTTTATTACCTATAAAGTTAGGTGTTTTTCTAATCAGAATGTAAGAAAATACTATGAGTTATTAAAAGTTATCAATAGGAGTAGTGCCTTCTCGATACGCTGTTTCCTGCGTTAACAGCACTCGAAGTGACGAGGGAGTAAGTAGTGAGTAGTGAACCCTTTGGCTATAACTTGAGGAACGGGTATAAACAAAATCCGAGAGGTTTTTAAAGGAATAGTTAAGAGCTGGTAATGGATTGTATCCAATGTTGTTTATAGTTTTCCCCAGTTTCTAAAATCGGTATATAAAAGTCCATATCAGATAAGATTTGCTTATGAAATTCTGTATTTCTTTTTTTGTCTATAAATGTCAAGTTGATATGAACTACACAATTATGTTTTCTTAAATTTGTCTTTAAAGAGCGTTCCATTTGTCCATTTTTATCTAAAATTTCATAGTAGCCCACTGGTTTAATAAACTCTATTGCATCGAAACAATAAGTTAGGTGAATTACAAAATTTTCGAAATCAAATTCCCAGTAGTTCCCAGCAGAAACATCTTTAGTTAAAATCGAATTGCATATTTTGATGTCAACTTCAGAAACTTGAGTGGAGTCTGATGCAGATTCAATTTTTATATTTTGTACAAAGCAAATATCATCATCATTAATATTCCATTCTTTAATTCCTGAATAGCTTCTTTGGGCACTGAATACTGTGTTATTGATCCAGTCAGAAATTTCTTTTTCCTCTAAATTGCTAAATTCAATATTTTTACTTTTTGCATAGTTTAATATAGCTAATGAAACATCATTTTCTTTTAGTTCTTTGAATTTTACTATGGCATCAGTTGGACTCTGGCAGTTAACTTGTTTTATTCCTATAATAGTCTTCGCTTTATCTGCATTACATCCAAAAAGCAGAATAGCAAAAACTAATGTTCTTAAAATAATTTTATTCATAATCAAGCTAATTTATAGACAACATAGGGCTAAACATAATGTTTTTAATATCCATTACAGCGGTCATGACTTTTAGTTAGGATAAAGGTTATTGTTGATTCAGAAAAGACGATAGACTGTTATTAAACACCCAATTTTTTAAGTAGACTTGTTAATTCCGCTTCCTTTTGTGTGCCTATCAGGAATTTTTTACCATTTAAAAGCTCAATAGCCAAGCCTTTGTTGCCTTTCATATTGTAGACGGTACCATATTTGGTCCAAAGACGGATGCCCCAACCTCCAACAAACCCATAATTGATTACTTGGGCCGTTTTGATGTCGCTCCATTTGGTGGTCTTTTTTACAAAGGGAAAGAAACTCATTTCAATGCCGCTTTTGTTGATTCTGGTTGTCAATTTCATGACAAAAAAAAGTGCAACCAAAGCAAAGATGAAACAAGCGAAGCCCATAAGTCCGAGGTCTGATATGGGTTTGTCTCCAAAAGGTTATTTCAGAATGAACTGTTTGTAAATGCCCACAAGTGGCATAATGCCAATGGGAATTAAGATAAGCCAAAGCCACCATTGGGTGAATTTTTGTTGTTCGGTAAACTCAGGTTTCATGTATGGGTTGGTTAAGGATTACTCGCAAATACCTTTAATAAAAAGGTTAGAATAAATTTAAGAAAATTCCTTCTATAATAACTGAGATTTATTTGGTTTCTTTCATTTAAAAATAACCGAGCTGTATTTGAAACTTATGATCATTTCATCAAATTGTTTGATAAAGTCTTGACCAAGATTGCCATAGAAATGATCGGCGTCTGCTTCTATATCGTTTTTATGAAGTTGTATGCTGCTTAAAGAGGTTTTGGAATTACCAATGGTTAAGGGGATGCTATCCATAATATAACCTTCAAATTCAATAATGCCACCCGCACTGCCAGAGGTAAAGGTTTGGGAGGTATAGCGCTGTTCAATCTCCTTTTTATATTTTCTAAAAAATGGGGCATATAATGAGGTGCTTTTGGCGCCCGTATCAAATCCAAAGCTTAATGTGTCATTTTGGTATTCTATAGCGATTATAGGTGTGAGGCCGTCCAAAGCAAAGTTGTTTTGCTTATAGTCAATTGGTGTTTTTGGAGTGGAGATAGTATTGTCTTTGGAAATGCGTACTTCCTCCATGGCTTCAATAACTGGGAAGCCAATAATTCCGTTGATAAAATATTCTATCTGAGGAAAGGAAATGTCCTCATCGTTCAAAACCAAAAACACCACATTTTTAAAGGTGAGATTTCCTATGCTGAGTTCCTTAGCGATAGCCAGATCGCTATCTACCTTTTCACCCGTGAAGGCCGTGACATAAAAGTCAGATTCGATGTAGGTGAGGCCTAGTTCTTCTACAAGGGATCGTTTTATTACCGAAATATTGGCACCCGTATCAAAAATGTAATTGTAGGTTTTATTGTTAATCGAGGCATCGATATTAAAAAGTCCAACCTTGTCTTTGGTCATGGGGATTGTGGCGTCCTCATTTTTGATGATTTCTTGAGGAGGTATGGATGATAGAGATGTCCAAATCTTCCATTCGTTTTCTAAATTTTCAATTTTAGAGGAGTCATTGACAAGACGATAGTTTTTTAAGATATGCTCACTGGCTTCAGCTGCTTCCTTATATTGGTACAGATTGACATGGTTTAACAGTCTGGTATTGTACAGGGTATTGAACATGGTATCATTTAGATGTAATGTTTCCATATTGAGCAGTTTAGCAATTTTCGAATTGGATGCTTCCAAGTCGTTAAACCGATTTAGAATGATAGCCTCATAGTAGAGGCTATTTTCTTTGCTCAAATTATTTTTTTGAGAGCGATACTGCTTTTTTAATTTAAAGAAGTCCTGTACTTCAATTAAACTATCCAATTCTTGGGTTAGTTTGGTATCATCAATTAGTTTTTTGGTGGATTGGGCACAGGACAGCGTTATTGCTATAATGGAAAGCATCAAGTATCTCATAAATGACTATATTGTTTAGGTTGGTTTTGAACTCTTTTAGTTGACATTAGTCACTTCTCCGGATCCTGTAATTTGGGCGGAGATAACGGGATTACCAAGATAATAAATATTACCGCTACCTTCAATGTTTACGTCCAACTGATTGCTGCAATTGATTTCGCAATCGCCGCTGCCTTCAATTTTTATGTCGCCGTGGTCTATAAAGAAATCAAACCCGTGAAAGTCCCCGGTTCCTTCGTTCGTAAAGGTTAGACCTTCGGATATCCCGTATATAGAAATGTCTCCGGTTCCAGAATTATCGATTTTAAAATTGCCTGCTAGATCGACATCCATCACGGTAATGTCTCCGGTACCAGAATTTTTAATACTGGTAATATTTTCTACCTGAATTGTGGCTTTTACCGTGATGTCTCTGTAGTTTTTATCCTCGTCCAAGTATAACTTTAGGGTGTTGTTGCTCACCTCTGTTTTAACCAAATGAATGATGTTATTGTCGGCTGTGATCTCCACCAATTGGTCGCTGCTCTGGATGATATTGACTTCAAAAACACCTTCACTTTCAATTTTAGTGAAGGTTGGCAACTCTCTGGATTGGGTGGTTTCAATACCTGATCCTTCGATGGTGTCAACGGAACAGGCGCACAATAGGAATAGGGCAAAGGCTAGTGAAATTACAGATTGTTTTGTCATGATTTTACGTTTTTATGATTGATGAAACAAAACTATGATGCTGAAAATATCTTTACATTGATTTAAATCAATATTTTACAGCTTTTAATCTGGCTCTTATCCGCGACAATGTTTCTGGGGTCATGTCTAAATAAGATGCAATGATATGGTGGGGAATACGGTTAAAAAGCGAGCTGTTCAGGGCATTGAATTCCAAGAGCCTTTGTGTGACATTTTGAGTAAGACCAGCGAGTTCTTTTTTGTGTTTTTCAATAATGAACTCCTTTAGTTTGGCACTTTCAAAAGCGAGAAAATCTGGTTGGGATGTACTTAGGCTGTCAAGTTCTTCTTTTGTCCAGTATAACAGTTTGGCATTTAATAGGGCCTGACAGTTTATATACGAGGATTCCCCTGTCCAAAAACTGATGTTGGAGGAATAGAAAAAATCATTCTCTTTGGAAAGTCTTATGGTTTTTTCATTCCCCTTTAAATCAATAACAAAATGCCTTACCACACCTTCTTTGACAAAGTAGGCTCTTTTCGAAATGTCTCCCTGACGTAAGATGTAGTCGTTTTTGAAATATTCAATGTCGTGACCGGATTTTAAGAATTGTTCTATTGAAAATGCCATCTTATAAGTTTCTATGGTTATAAGACGACAAATAATTGAATTTGTAACAGTTACTGTGTTGTTTGGAATTGTTCAAGGGCAATTCACATACATAAAACAGGGGAAAGTTTCAAAGCAGCACATTAAACAGGAATCCCGATAATATGATGAAGAGGGTTACCACACTAAAATAGATGGCGATGAGTTTAGTGGTCATTACTTTTTTGAGTAGGGTAGCCTCAGGGAAGGAGAGTCCCACGGTAGCCATCATAAAGGCAATTGCGGTGCCAAGTGGGATGCCTTTGGCCACAAATACTTGGATGACGGGAACAATCCCAGCGGCATTGGCATACATGGGAACGGCGAGTATGACGGCTAAGGGTACTGTCCACCATTGTGAACCGCTCAAATAGTGTTCAAAAAAGTTTTCAGGGACATAGCCATGCATGGCTGCTCCAATGGCAAGGCCCAAAATAACATATGGGGTCACGCTTTTTACAATTTGCCAAGCATCTCTGACTATACCAGGCAAACGTTGCATAAAACTTGAAGTTTCCTCTTCATATAGTGACTCTTGTTGGTTTTTGGTTAGTAGTTTTTTTACCCAATCTGTGAGCAAGGGGTCTAGGTTGAATTTCCTTAATACCCAACCGCCAGCAGAACCCAATAGGATTCCTGATACAACATAAATGAGAGTGGTTTTTAGTCCAAACAAGCCTAAAAACATTGCTATGGCAACTTCATTTACCAAAGGAGAGGTGATGAGAAAGGCCAAAGTAACACTTAAGGGAATCCCTCCCCGTACAAACCCTATGAACAATGGTACAGAGGAGCAGGAACAAAATGGGGTGATGGCTCCAAAAAAGGAGGCAAAGATATATTCCAAGCCAAATAGCTCTTTTTTGGAGAGGTAATTTTTAAGGCGCTCCACAGGGAAGTAGGTATTCACCATTCCCATTAGGAGCACCATAAAAAAAAGCAGTAACCCTATTTTTAAACTGTCGTAGACAAAGAAATTGAGCGCTTTTCCCAAATGGGTTTCTGGAGCCAAGCCAAAAACGCTATAAATAAGCCAATCCGCAAACTGTAGTATCCAATTGAACATAATTCATGTTTTGGAGTCTTCGTCATCTAGACGGAGGCCAAAGGTTCTCTTTTTTCCAATAGTAAAAGGATTAGTTTTTTAAAAGCTCTATAATTTCACTGGTAAGCGGGACCCTGCCCTTGATTTTTATTTCATCATCAATCACCAGCGCAGGTGTGGACATGATATTGTATTTCAACATTTCTTCGATGTCTTCTACTTTTTCTACCTGAGCTTCTTTATGGGTTTGCTTAAGAGCCTCCAGAACATTGTTGTAGGTGGTTTTGCATTTGGCACAACCGGGACCTAAGACTTTTATCCGTGTCATTTTTTGAAGGTATGATTCTATTCGTAAAGATACGAACATATATCAAAAGTTCGTAATAATACGAACAGTATTTTTAAAAAAAACTTTAGCCAAAGACTTTGCTAAGAAGGGATTTGGCTAGGGCAAAATTTTCTTTGTGAATACAGTACTTCGTCGTAGGAGGGGTAATGTCTCCTTGGATAAGGCCTGCCTCTTTGAGTTCCTTTAAATGTTGTGACAGGGTGGATTTTGCAATAGGAAGTTCCTCTGCCATATCTCCGTGATAGCAACAGGCTTGAGAATGTAACAATTCCAAAATGGCAATCCGTACGGGGTGTGCCAATGCCTTGGCAAATCTTGCCGTGAGTTCTTGTTCTTTTGTGAAATACTCATTTTTAGGAATGTTAGACATGTCTTTTTTAGTTTTTATTTGCTAAGATATAGAACAATAAGTAGAATTTATTGGATAATTTAAAAACCCCACGAAGAATATCATGGGGTTAAATATACAATGTTTAAAATACTCAATTTCTATCCATTCATGGAGATCAGGAACTCTTCGTTGTTTCTGGTTTGTTTAAAGCGATCGTTGATAAACTCCATAGCCTCTACAGGGTTCATATCGGCAAGGTATTTTCTCATTACCCACATTCTTTGAATGGTGTTGTCGTCCAGTAACAAATCGTCTCTACGGGTACTTGAAGACGTAAGATCGATAGCAGGGAAGATTCTACGGTTGGAGATTTTTCTGTCCAATTGCAGTTCCATGTTACCTGTTCCTTTAAATTCTTCAAAGATTACCTCGTCCATTTTAGAACCTGTTTCGGTTAATGCTGTTGCGATAATGGTCAAAGAACCTCCATTTTCAATATTACGCGCAGCTCCAAAGAAACGTTTTGGTTTGTGAAGCGCATTGGCATCAACACCACCACTTAATATTTTACCAGAAGCAGGCTGTACAGTATTGTACGCTCTGGCCAATCTTGTAATGGAATCTAAAAGGATTACCACATCGTGACCACATTCAACCAAACGTTTGGCTTTTTCCAATACAATATTGGCAATTTTTACGTGTTCGTGAGCTTCTTTATCAAACGTCGAAGCAATTACTTCACCACGCACGTTTCGTTGCATGTCTGTAACCTCCTCTGGACGTTCGTCAATCAACAAAATCATTTGGTATACTTCAGGGTGGTTTGCCGCAATGGCGTTTGCCACATCCTTAAGAAGCATAGTTTTACCAGTTTTTGGCTGAGCAACGATCATTCCACGTTGTCCCTTTCCGATAGGAGAGAACAAATCCATAATTCTTGTAGAAATAGTGGCTTGTTTTTCAGCGATATTGAATTTCTCCTGAGGGAACAAAGGTGTTAAGTGCTCAAAAGAAACACGGTCTCTAACCACTTCAGGTTTTTGACCATTAATCTTACTTACTTTAATTAAAGGGAAATACTTTTCACCTTCCTTTGGCGGGCGCACATGTCCTAAAACGGTATCTCCAGTTTTTAACCCAAACAATCTAATTTGTGATTGCGATACATAAATATCGTCAGGTGAAGACAAATAATTATAATCTGAAGAGCGAAGGAAACCGTAGCCGTCTTGCATGATGTCCAAAACGCCTTCACTTTTTATAATTGCATCAAATTCGTAATCAGGTTCACGGTAGCGGTTTCTGGTGTCCTTGTTACCGTTGTTTCCTTGATGTTCGTTTTTGTTATCTCTTTGATTTTGCTTGTTGTCGTTGCGTTGCTTTTTGTCAGACTCTTTAGGACGCTGTTTGATGTTCTTGTCGTTGGTTTTCTTTTGTTCGGCAACGGCAGGGGCAGCTGTTTCGGCTGCTTTAGGTTCTTTAGGGGCAGGAGCGGCCTCTTTTTTGGCTTCAGCAAATTCCATTTGCTGTTGTTCTTTTTGTTGGGTGGCTGGTTTTTTTATACGCTCTCTTTTCTTTCTAGGGGCTCTTTCGGGCTGAGTGGTTTCTTTTTTCTCAGGTTGCGATTTATTCGTGCTAGCCGGAGCGGTTTCTTTTTTCTCAGGTTGCGCTTCATTAGTGCTGGCCTGAGCGATGATTTCTTTTTTGAAGGCTTCCGGATTGGCTGCCTGATGATCTAGGATTTGGTATACCAAATCCAATTTTTTAAGGGTGCGGAACTTAGGTACGTCTAATTGCTTAGCGATTTCCTGTAGCTCGGAAAGCTTCTTTTCCTTTAATTGCGAAATTTCAAACATGTATATTAATAAAAAATAATGTAATATTTACTGAATTGATTTGATTCGAAGTTTTCTGAAATTGAAATAAATGGGAAAAACTAGAAAAAAATCTGAAGATTTAATAGGCTGTAAACCTTTTGGGTAGCAGCTTACTTATGCAATAATACAATTTTATTTTATAATTTAATACATCTTTTAAAAAGAAACTCTTAGTTTTGTGGCTAAATTTTTAAAAATAGATGCTACAGCGTATTCAAACTGTTTATTTATTGATTGCTACTGGTATTTCGGCCGGTTTGAGTTTTGTATTCCATTTATGGACTACCTCTGAGGGGGCACCTTTTTTTGCCAAAGACAATATATTGTATTTAGGTTTGTTTTTATTGTCAGCAATATTATCTTTGGTGTCTGTATTTAGATATAACAATAGGAAGTCACAATTTGTATTGGGACGACTTAACATCATATTGAACTTTATTTTATTAGGATTATTTGTATATCAATCTCTAAATTTATCTGGAGAAGCAGATGTTTCTGAGAAAGGTATTGGGATTCTTCTTCCTATCTTTTCTATCGTATTTTTGGTTTTAGCCAATAAAGCCATCAAAAGGGATGAAGATCTTGTAAAATCTGTAGATCGATTACGATAAAACCTTATATCTTAATTATTTTAGTGCGTAAAAAACCCAGAGCGAAAGTTCTGGGTTTTTTTATGGGGTATTTGAAATAGGGTTTAGCGTTTGAATTCTATCACTTCCAAATTGTCAATTTTGGGGCCATCTATGGTAAAACGCAGCATGGTTCTTACTTTGTGAAACCCATGTGTGCCAACAGCTCCAGGATTCATGTGGAGTAGGTTCAATTTCTTATCGGGCATAACCTTTAGTATATGCGAGTGCCCACAGATAAATAGCCTCGGGGGATTTTCATAAATCTCAGGTTTTACCCTAGGGTTGTAACGTGGAGGATAGCCTCCAATATGGGTAATCCATACATCTACATCTTCGCACATAAAACGGTTATTTTCGGGGAATTCGGTTCTAACTTTGGTATCATCAATATTCCCATAAACAGCTCTTAAAGGTTTTAAGGCTTTAATGGCGTCTGTTACTTTTAAGTCACCAATATCTCCTGCATGCCACACTTCATCAGCCTGTTTTACATATTTAAGGATGTCGTCATCTATATAGCTGTGGGTATCTGAGAGTAAAAGTATCCGTTTCATCTTTAGGAATGGAAAATCGTTTTTCCTTTTTTTAAATATTAGATTCCTGCCTTAGCGGGAATAACTTTATCTTTGTGGGTTCATAAGCAAAATTAAGATTTTCGATTGAGATATTTTATTGAATTGTCATACAACGGCAAGGCCTACCATGGTTGGCAAAACCAGCCCAATGCCATTTCGGTGCAGGAAGTTTTGGAAAAGGCATTGTCCATGTTGTTGCAGGAGGACATAGCGATTGTAGGAGCGGGAAGAACGGATACTGGGGTGCATGCTTCGCAGATGTTTGCCCATTTTGATACCGATAAAGAGGTGGAAGACCTTAACTTGGTATTCAGACTAAATTCGTTTCTGCCAAAGGATGTCGCTATTCATGATATTTTCAGGGTGAAGGAAGATGCCCATGCACGTTTTGATGCTACTGGAAGGACTTATCATTATAAAATTTCCAATCGTAAAAATGTGTTTTCTTTTGATTATGCTTATTTAATGACCGCTTCTTTAGATGTGGAAAAGATGAATGAAGCCTGTGAAATATTGAAACAGTATAAGGACTTTCAGTGTTTTTCTAAGACCAACACAGATGTAAAAACATATATATGTGATATCAAGGAAGCCATGTGGGAGGAGGCTAATGGCGAACTTACTTTTATCATTACCGCCGATAGGTTTTTACGAAACATGGTAAGAGCCATTGTGGGCACTATGGTGAACATAGGTTTAGGCAAAACTTCTTTGGAAGATCTACATCAAATTATCGCATCCAAGAGTAGAAGTGAAGCTGGTTTTTCGGTACCGGCACACGGATTATATTTAACGGAGGTGGTCTATCCCGAATCAATAAAACTATAAAGTAAGTTATGTCCAAGAAAGGAAATGTTTTTGATGTCACCTTGTTCAAGCGCTTAATGCACTATACGCGCCCTTACAAAAAAGTGTTTTGGTGGACCATGGCTTTTGTAGTGGGGCTTGCTGTATTTGGAGCGATACGTCCCAAAATTTTACAGCTGGCCATAGATACAAAAATGGCAACCCACGAGTATGATGGCTTCTTGAACTATATCCTATTAATGGTATTGGTATTGGTGTTGGAGGTAGTTTGCCAATTGCTGTTCATTTATTATGCTTCCTGGTTGGGACAATCGGTAGTAAAGGATATTCGGGTGAAACTTTTCAAGCATATGCTAAGTTTCAAAATGAAGTATTTTGATAACTCTTCCGTAGGAATTTTGATTACACGAGCCGTAACCGATATGGAACGTATTGCCGATATTTTTGGTGAAGGCCTTTTTATGATTTTTAGTGATGTTCTTAAAATGCTTGCTGTGGGAGCAATGATGTTTTATATGAATTGGGAATTGTCATTAATTGTCTTTACTACTTTACCCTTGGTGTTATTTGCTACTAGAATTTTCCAAAAGTACATGAAGTTGGCTTTCCAGGATGTAAGGACGGAAGTGTCCAACTTAAATAGTTTTGTTCAGGAGCGTGTGACGGGAATGAAGATTTTGCAGTTGTTTACCCGAGAAGATATTGAGTACAAGAACTTCATGGCCATTAACGAGCGCCATAAAAAAGGGTGGTTGAAAACGGTATGGTATAACTCCATTTTCTTTCCAGTAGCGGAATTTCTATCTTCCATTACCATTGGGTTAGTGGTGTGGTATGGTGGACTACAAGTCATAAACGACAGCACAGCTTCGGTGGGTGAATTGACAGCTTTTATCATGATGATCCCTATGTTGTTCAGACCTTTGAACCAAATAGCCAATAAGTTCAATACCTTGCAAATGGGTATGGTGGCGGCCGATAGGGTGTTTAAGGTGTTGGATACAACCTCTCAAATAGACGATACCGGTTCTTTGGAAGCCGAACATTTTAAAGGGGATATTTCCTTTAGGGATGTGCGTTTTTCGTATGTGGAAAATGAAGAAGTGCTGAAAGGAGTGTCGTTTGAGGTGAAAGCAGGACAAACGGTGGCCATTGTTGGTGCTACCGGTGCTGGAAAATCTACCATTATCAATTTGTTGAACCGTTTTTATGACATTCAGAGTGGACATATCTTAATCGATGGGATTGACATCAAGGATATGACGCTTAAATCATTAAGGGCTCAGATTGCTGTGGTGTTACAAAACGTCTTTTTGTTTGCTGATACTATTTTCAACAATATCACTTTAAACGATCCGAATATTACACAGGAGGAGGTGGAGACTGCAGCTAAGAATATTGGGATTCATGATTTTATCATGAGTTTGCCTAACGGCTACCAATATAATGTGAAGGAACGCGGTGTAATGTTGTCTTCTGGGCAACGTCAACTGATTTCCTTTTTAAGAGCCTATGTTACCAATCCTAGTGTGTTGGTATTGGATGAAGCCACATCTTCAGTCGATTCCCATTCCGAACAATTGATTCAGGATGCTACCGATAAAATCACAAAAGGCCGAACTTCTATTGTTATTGCCCATAGATTGGCCACCATCAAAAAGGCTGATATGATTTTGGTGATGGATGCAGGGAAAATAGTGGAGCAGGGGACTCATAAGGAATTGCTCAAGAAAACAGATGGCTACTACAAAAATCTGTATGAAGTGCAGTTTATGAAAGAGGAAGTGGCTTCTTAATCCTTTTTTTTATGGTATCTATTTAATCCTCGAAGAGGTAATGCATATCTCCATTTAGATATAGAATTCCTATGTACAATAGGGTGTAGATTATAAAGAAGATTCCCCCAACAGCAAGGAATATTAGAAATCGAAACAGGAATTGTTTGAAATTCAGTTTGAACAGTCTGATGAGGCAATAGGATATGTAGATGGTTTGCAAGGGGAGAATTACAGACAGTGAAATGTCATTGTAGTGAATGCCAAAAGCAGCTAAAAATACCATTATAATAGCACCATAAATAGACGATTGGGAAATTAGGTATAAAAATATAACCAGGTGCTCAGTATAGTTAAAGGTCTTGACATTGTAAAACACGATGCGGGATATCAAGGCGTGAACAGGAATGTAGAGCATAAAGAAAAGGGATTGGTACTCCATCATAAAGTCGAAATTCTTCTTTTGAAGTTCTTCTGAGCCTCTATGAAGCAAAGTCCCCATTTCAAAGGCTTTAGGGAATATATGGGATAAAATATAATATTGAATTCCTAATACGGTCAGGGCAATGGCAAAATAGCTAATAACATCTACATACTTTTTTCGAACGCCATTGATGTAGCCAATAATGACATCTTCTGGAACTTTAAAAAGGGCTATAAAGGTTTGAAGAAACTGATTGTCGTAGTTTAGGAAAGTCTCCGTAAAATATTCTAATAGATTTTTTAAAGTCAGGCGGTTTTTTATGACCTTTCCACCACACTGGTTGCAATATAAACTAACCTCAGAAAGCTGTGTATGGCAGTTTTTGCATTCCATGTTTTAGGCCAAGTCTCGTTTGAGCATTCCCACTAAATCTTCAGGATCCTTAAACATCACAAACTCTCCATTTTTAATATAGGAAATCTGCCCAGTTTCCTCACTCACCACCAAAGCCAAAGCATCGGTTTTTTCTGTGATTCCTATAGCCGCCCTATGGCGTAAACCAAAACGCTGCGGGATGTTTTTTTCATTGTTTACAGGCAAAATAACGCGAGTAGCCTTTACTACATTGTTTTCAATGATGATGGCGCCATCGTGCAGCGGACTATTCTTAAAAAAGATACTTTCAATAATGGGTTGGGTTACGCCAATACTCATGGCATCGCCGGTTCCCGTTAAAAAGTCCAGATTATTATTTCGTTCCAAAACGATAAGGGCTCCTGTTTGTGTGGTTCCCATTTTTGTACAGGCGTTAACAATAGCTGAAATATCCGTATTGGTTTCCACTTCATTTTTGAGGAATTTCATTTTACTGAAAATCTTCCGCTTGCCTCCTAAATTAGTAGAACCCACCATCAACAAAAACTTCCTGATTTCTGGTTGGAAGACAACTATCAAGGCAATAATTCCTACCTTCATAAAGCCATCGAAAATGTTGTGGAGCATTTTCATATTGAGCAAATCCGTTATCTTCCAAACGGAGTAAATAATCATGATCCCAATGAAAATGTTGATGGCTACGGTGCCTTTTACGAGCTTGTAAACATAGTAAAGAAGGATGGCTACCAGAAAGACGTCTATAAAGTCTACAATACTAAAATCCCAAAATTTTAAGTTCTCCAAGGCGTAGGTGTTTTTGTAAATGTAACAAAATAAGATTAATAAATAAATTCTCTGTTGTCTATTGTAGCGGGGCTTATTTCAGCGTTTGAAAGTATAGATTTTAAAGAGATGTAGTCCTGAAAAACATTGTGCTTCTCAATGGCCAAGGTAAGGATTCTTGGGGTGTTTTGTAGTGACAAAGAATCTTCCAGAGTTCCTATAAGCTCTTCCAAAGTGGTATTTAAAACATTTATATCGGAACTCAGGATTTCGATATGTTCTGGGTTGTGGAATTTCAGCAAAGACATCTTTTGTGTTACAGTGCTATCAGGTATTGTTGGGGCAATGGTATCGTAAATAACTTCGGTGAATTCCAAAAAGCCCAAGTTTTGGATGCTGGTATCATTACAGGTGAAATAGTTCTTGGCATTTTCATTTTTGTGAAGCTCGGCATTACGTTTTTTGTCCTGTAAAAGCATGATTTTAGGAATGGCCTGTTCCAGAGTCAATCGCTTGTCTACATTGATCAGCCAATTGGTGGTGCTGATCAAATTTTTACGATTCAGTTCGATACTGTCGGGCAAAGCTTCATCATAAAATAGGTAGGCGGCAGATACATCATGGATTTTAGTGATCCCGGCATGTTCAATTTCCGGTAACATAACCAGTTTGTCATTGCCACAAGACAAGCATAGCAAAACGATAAGCAAGCTGAAATATTTCATTTTGAGATTAAGAGTTTAGTTGATTAAAAAGTTGTACACATTCCATAGCTTCCTTGACATCATGTACACGCAAAATGGAAGCGCCTTTTTGTAGGGCAATGGTGTTTAAAACCGTTGTGCCGTTTAAAGCATGTTCTGGACTGGTGTCCAAAACTTTGTAAATCATCGATTTTCTGGAAATACCTACCAAAAACGGAATGTCCAAATTTTTGAAGAGTTCGATGTGTTGTAGCAGCTCGTAATTTTGAGCTAAGGTTTTGGAAAACCCAAAGCCAGGATCGGCAATAATGTCGTGGATGCCCAAAGCTCTTGCGGCAGCCATACGCTCCGCAAAATAGAACAAAATATCCTTGGTTAGGTTTTCATATTGGGTGTGCTGTTGCATGGTTTGCGGCGTCCCTCTCATATGCATCATGATGTATGGCACATGAAGTTTAGCAACTGTAGGCAACATATTCTCATCCAACAAACCCGCTGAAATATCATTGACCAAAGCGGCACCTGCTTCAATACAGGCTTTGGCCACTTCACTTCTGAAGGTATCTATGGAAATTAAGGTCTTGGGAAATTCCTTTAAAATCAATTCCACAATAGGAACGCTGCGTTGCAGTTCTTCGGCTTCGGAAACATGCTCGGCATTGGGGCGTGAACTGTATGCCCCTAAGTCGATAAATGTGGCGCCATCCTTGAGCATGGAGGCTACTTTATCCAAAATATCCTTTTCATTTTTGTAGCTGCCACCATCGTAAAAAGAGTCGGGGGTAGCGTTTAAAATCCCCATTACTTTTGGGGTTGAAAGCTCTACAAGTTGTCCTTTGCAATTTATGGTCATGGTTTTTAAGGAAGAATGAAGTGTCAAAATTAAGGCGCTTATTTGAGAAAAAAGCAAATCCCAATACATTTTTGGACATCGCCCAAACTTTAAACCCTAAACTTTGATGTTTAAAGTTTTTTATGCGAAATTTACGGAAAATTAAATGTATTCAATGCAAGAAACTTCAAAACAATACGATGAAGTCATTGCCACCTGTAGAGCCCTTTTTATCAATAAAATGAAAGATTATGGGAGTGCGTGGCGCATTTTAAGACTTCCTTCCCTAACAGACCAAATTTTTATAAAAGCCCAACGCATTCGCGGATTACAGGAAAACGACGTAAGAAAGATTGACGAAGATGAAACCAGTGAATTCATTGGAATTATCAACTATTGCACCATGGCTCTGATTCAATTGGAGAAGGGTGTAGTTGAAAAACCAGATATGTCTGTTGAGGAAGCCACTAAATTGTATGATGAAAAGATTGCTTTGACCAAACAACTCATGATGGACAAAAACCATGATTATGGTGAGGCTTGGAGGGACATGCGTGTGAGCAGCCTTACGGATTTGATTCTTCAAAAATTACTTCGCGTAAAAGAGATTGAAAACAACAAGGGCAAAACACTGGTGAGTGAGGGGATTGATGCCAATTATCAGGATATGATCAACTACTCGGTATTTGCCATGATTCATTTAACCCAATAAGCTTTTTATGAAATTTATAGTAAACATTTGCCGTCTCTTGGTAGGGGCACTTTTTATTTTTTCAGGATTTATAAAATTGAACGACCCACTAGGGTTTTCCTATAAGCTTCAAGAATACTTTAGCTACGACGTGTTGAACATCCCTTCCTTGGAGCCTTATGCCTTGGGGATTTCGGTGTTCGTTGTAATTTTTGAGGTGGTTTTGGGAGTGTTCCTTTTGGTGGGCTACAAACCTAAATTCACCGTATGGAGTTTGTTGGGCATGATTGTGTTCTTCACATTCCTGACCTTCTATTCAGCGTATTTTGACAAGGTGAAAGACTGTGGTTGTTTTGGAGATGCCATTAAACTAACCCCATGGGAATCCTTTACAAAAGACGTGATTTTGTTGGTGCTGATATTGGTGCTATTCTTTAACGTTAGGTACATCAAGCCAATCTTCAGTAAGTTGGGGGTGACCATGGTATCGCTATTGAGCTTTATTGTGTGTATGTGGTTTGCCTACCATGTGTTGATGCATTTGCCTGCTATCGATTTTAGAGCCTACAGCATAGGAAGCAATATTCAGGAAAAAATGAGTATTCCAGAAGGGGCCAAAGAGCCTGTTATGGAGTGGAAATGGTTGTTTAAGGTGAATGGTGAAGAAAAAGAGTTTGTGACTAACGGAAGCTACCCAAGTGTAGACGGGGAATACATCAGTGTGGAAACAACGGTGATTGAACCTGGTTACGAGCCAACTATTTTGGATTTCTCCATAGAGTCTGAAGATGATGACTTCACGGCACATTTTCTTGAAGAAGACCATTTGGTAATGGTGGTAAGCTATAGCTTGGAAAATGCCGAAAAGCAAGGTTTAGACGTTTTGAAAGCGGTTACAGATAAGGCCATTGAAAACGGTTATACCGTCATTGGTTTATCGGCTTCGGGAGCTCCTGTAAAGGAAAAGATAAAAGCTGACTATAAATTAGATTTCAATTTTTATTTATGTGATGAAAAGGTGTTGAAAACCATCGTACGTTCCAATCCGGGAGTGTTGGTATTGGAGAAAGGTACCATCATGCAGAAAGTACATTGGAACGATGTTGATGATTTAGACCTTCCTAAAGTGGCCCGTAAACCAGAACCTAAGGTTGAAAAAGTAGAGGAGCGCATTGTGTATTTTATCAATGATGATCGTGCTACCAAAGAGGCTGTAGAGGCTTTGGATTCTACTATGATCCAACAAATGGAAGTTATCAAGGACAGCACTTTGTTAAAAGAACTTGAGTTGGAAGCTGATGAGCAAGCCACAGGAGCTATAAAAGTGACCCTTAAAGACAACTAGCTGCTTGGTCAATTATCTGTTAAATAAAATATGGTATGCGCTGCTCACTTTGTTTGGAGTGGTGACCGTTATTTTCTTTTTATTTAATGTATTGCCAGGCGATCCTGCCCAAATGATGTTGGGGCAAAATGAAGATAGTAAGCAATTGGCGGCCGTTAAGGCAAAATATGGTTTTGATAAGCCAATTTCCACCCAATATGCTTACTATTTGAACGATTTGTCTCCGGTGTCTTTCCATTCTACAAACCCTGAGGATTATACTTTTTTAAGGCCTGGGAAATACTCTGCGATGACACTTTTTGAAGTCGGGAAGACCAATGTTGTTTTAAAACAACCTTATTTACGGGAGTCCTTTACCAAACAAGGAAAAGAGGTCAGTCAAGTGATTGCCGAGACGCTTCCCAATACGTTTGTATTGGCTATTTCATCCATCATCATCGCCATTGGCGTGGGAATATTTTTAGGAATAGTTTCAGCACTTTGCAAAGACCAATGGCTGGACAAAATCATTCAGGTGTTGAGTACTTTAGGAATGAGTGTGCCTTCTTTTTTCAGTGCCATTTTGTTCGCTTGGTTTTTTGGGTTTGTATTGCACAAATACACCTATTTGGAAATGACCGGAAGTCTATATGAAATGGACGATTATGGGGAAGGTATCCATATAAAATGGAAAAACTTGATATTGCCTTCCATTGTGTTGGGGATTCGTCCGTTGGCAGTGGTTATTCAATTGATGCGAAATTCTTTGTTGGAAGTATTTAATCAAGATTATATCAGAACCGCAAGAGCTAAGGGGTTGAGCGAATTTCAAATTATAAAAAAACATGCCCTCAAGAATGCCATGAATCCTGTGGTAACGGCTATTTCCGGTTGGTTTGCCTCCATGTTGGCAGGCGCTGTTTTTGTGGAATACATCTTCGGTTGGAACGGTTTGGGGAAGGAAATCGTGAATGCCCTAAACACTTTGGACCTTCCCGTCATTATGGGTTCGGTGCTGATTATTGCCACCCTCTTCGTAATTATTAATATTTTTGTAGATATTATTTATGCTTGGCTCGATCCCAAGATAAAATTGGAATAGGGTCTAGGCAAGAAAACAGGGGTGTTATGAAATCAATAAAAATTTTAGTCCTTCTTCTTTTCGTTTGCATTGGCTGTAAAGCCCAGGAAGTCCCTACTACATTCTCCCAAGCCGCTCTTGAGGATACTTTTACAACGCTTGACGGACAGGAAATCTCCTTTCAGCAGATACTCACAAAATACCAAGGCAAAACCATTTTGATAGATGTTTGGGCCTCTTGGTGCAAGGATTGTTTACAAGGCTTGCCCAAGGTGAAAAGTTTGCAGGAACAGGAAAAAAATGTGGTTTACTTATTTTTATCATTGGATAGGTCTATCGAATCCTGGAAATTTGCACTAGAAAAATATGGGATAGCTGGAGAGCATTATTATATGCAATCCGGAAGAAAGGGGGATTTTGGCAGTTTTGCCAATCTGGATTGGATCCCTAGATATATGGTGGTGTCGCCAGAAGGGGCTATTAGCCTGTTTCGTGCAGTAAAAGCTGACGACCCCATGATTATAGAAGCATTGAAGTAAAAACAAAAGTTTAATTAATAAAAGTCCTTCAGCAGAAGGTGAGCATTAAAATGAGAAAACATATTGTAGCAGGAAACTGGAAAATGAACAATGATTTGTCCATGACAGAAACATTGATTTCTGAACTGAAAAAACAAACGATTACATCGGATGCTGAAGTGATGATTGCTCCAGTATTTACCAACCTTTGGCCTGCTTACCAAGCCTTGAAGGACAGCGATATTGAAGTGATTGCCCAAAACATGCATTTTGCGGAAAGTGGTGCCTACACAGGAGAGGTAAGTGCGAGTATGTTAAAAAGTGTAGGGGTAAAAACGGTGATTTTAGGTCATAGCGAGCGTAGAGAATACTTTAACGAAACAGATGAGCTATTAGCGAAAAAGGTTGATGCAGCCTTGGCAAACGATATGCGTGTTATTTTCTGTTTTGGTGAAGAATTGGCAGAAAGAAAGGCTGGTAAAGAGCAAGAGGTTGTAGGGTCTCAAATTGCCAATGCATTGTTCCATTTGGATGCTTCGGCTTTTAAACATATTGTTTTGGCTTATGAGCCTGTTTGGGCCATTGGTACAGGAGAAACCGCTTCTCCGGAGCAAGCACAGGATATGCATGCGTTTATCAGAAAGACTTTGGCCGACAAATATGGTGCTGAGGTTGCCGATGTAGTTTCTATTTTATACGGAGGAAGTGTAAAACCTGCGAATGCCCAGGAAATTTTCTCTAAACCAGACGTTGATGGTGGATTGATTGGAGGCGCTTCGTTAAACGCCGATGATTTCTTTGCCATCGTAAATGCGTTTTAAGCCCTAGGCTTTCAAACATAAAATAACAATCCCATAGTCGAAATTTTGACTGTGGGATTTTTTTATGAAAACGTTAAAAAGTGTGGTGGCTATTCTAGGTTTCCTAAATTTGCAAAAATTTTAACTATGTCTGAAATATACATTGGGTATGAATTCAAGGTAGAACCGTTAAACCCGGGTACCGAAATTTTAATTGCTGAACTGGGCTATGCCGGTTTTGAAAGTTTTGTGGAAACCGACGAAGGGGTGACCGCCTATATCCAAAAGGAAGAATGGAATGAAAACATCCTTGAGGATATCCAGATTTTGGATTCAGAAGAATTTCAGATTAGTTATACGTTTGAAGAAATAGAGCAGACCAACTGGAACCAGGAATGGGAAAAGAACTTCAGTCCTATTGTAGTAGACGATCGTTGTGCGGTAAGAGCGCCTTTCCACGACAAATTCAATACGGAATACGATATCGTCATTGAACCTAAAATGAGTTTTGGTACTGGGCATCATGAAACCACGCACATGATGATTCAGCATCTTTTAAAGAATGATGTGAAGGACAAATCGGTGTTGGATATGGGCTGCGGTACTGGAGTTTTGGCTATTTTGGCCGAAATGAAAGGCGCACATCCTATTGATGCCATCGATATCGACAATTGGTGTTACCTAAACAGTTTGGAGAATGTAGAGCGTAATAATTGCGAACACATTACCGTTTACGAAGGCGACGCCCAATTGTTGGAAGGCAAACATTATGATGTGATTATTGCCAACATCAACCGCAATATCCTGCTGAACGACCTAAAATATTACAGCAAATGTTTGAACCAAGGAGGGAGCTTATTTTTGAGTGGTTTTTATAAAGATGACATTGAAGCCATTGAAAAAGAGTGTGCTGCCCATGGTTTGAAGTGCGTGGATATTTTGGAAAAAAACCATTGGGTTGCTTTAAAATTCTTAAATTAGAGACAATTTAGTCTTATTATCAATATATTACGTTTTTTGAGATTATGAGTGTAAGAGAAAAAACATCGGAAGATTTACTGTATGCAGAAGAAGTCCTAAAACAAAATGAGATAGTATTGTACAATGACGATGTCAATACCTTCGACCACGTTATTGAGACGCTTATTTATGCCTGCGACCACACTGCAGAACAAGCCGAACAATGTTCCATTATTGTACATTACAATGGAAAATGCACCGTAAAGACTGGTGATTACGATGATTTATTGCCGCGTTGTTCCAAGATGTTGGAGGCAGGCCTAAGCGCAGAAATTGTATAAGCCTCTTTAGTGAGGCAGTTTGTCTTTAAACTTCCCATAGACATAGGTGCCTAAGATGGCGGCCAAAATCACTATGAGCATTTGAAAAACGCCTGTTCCTACCAAGATATACATTGGTCCAGGACAGGCTCCTGATAAAGCCCAGCCCAATCCAAAAATGGAGCCCCCGATGATATAGCGCATCAAGCCCTTTTCTTTTTTAGGAACATCCAGCAGTTGGCCTGTAATGTTTTTCAGTTTCATTTTTTTGGATACCAAAAGGATCAATACCCCAGTGGTCACAGCGCTTCCTATGATGCCGTACATATGGAAAGATTCAAAACGGAACATTTCATAAATACGGTACCAGGATACTGCTTCCGATTTTACCAAAACAATTCCAAACAGGATACCAACCAATAAAAACTTAATATATTTCATCATAATGTGTGTCTAAAAGATTAATGGGAACAATAGGTGGACCATGATAAGTCCTCCAA
Organism: Mangrovimonas sp. DI 80; assembly: GCF_001975575.1. Taxonomy (NCBI): domain Bacteria; kingdom Pseudomonadati; phylum Bacteroidota; class Flavobacteriia; order Flavobacteriales; family Flavobacteriaceae; genus Mangrovimonas; species Mangrovimonas sp. DI 80. The sequence continues at coordinate 456,422 of NZ_MSDT01000006.1, forward strand.
TAAAAAAGCCTATTACAGCAATTAATGAAGGCAACTGTAAACTGCTTAATCCGGTAATGGCATGCCCAGAAGTACATCCTCCTGCATAACGGGTACCAAAGCCAACTAGAAAACCTCCAATAATTAAAATGGCCAATCCTTTTATAGAAAATACGGCATCCCAACTAAAAAGCTCCTGAGGCAATAATGATTTGCCAACGTTGTCAAATCCTAGCTCATTTAATTTGGCAACGGTATCAGGATTCAAATCTATATTGGTAGGGGCAGAAAGTAAAAAGTGAGCGATGAAGCCACCAATGACAGTTCCTATAACCACCACCAAGTTCCATTTTTGCTCTCTCCAGTTAAAATTGAAGAAAGGTACTTTTTTACCCGCACCACCAATGGCACAAAGGGTTCTTAAATTGGATGACATTCCAAATGTTTTACCAAAATACAGTAAAAGGAACATCACGATTGCTATTAAAGGGCCGCTTACATACCAGGGCCAAGGTTGAAGAATATAGTCCATAGAAATTTTTAAAAAAGTTGCAAAAATAAGCTGTTTTTACTTTTTGCAATGTAATATAAGTTACAAAAAGGTTTCGAACTTTATGCTATAACAGCAGGGGTTGAAAAAAAGTATTTAAAATTATTGAAATAAATTTTGGAAGTTTCTGAATAAATGTTTTATATTTGCACCCACAAAAAAACGGCCTCGTGGCGCAACTGAATAGCGCATCTGATTACGGCTCAGAAGGTTACAGGTTTGAATCCTGTCGAGGTCACTTTTGAAATGGAAATTAGTTCAAGAACCACTTAAGTCTCAAGATTTAGGTGGTTTTCCTTTTTTATTGGGTTTTAATCCTGAATCTTCATTTTAAAAACCTCTTCCCAAAACTGCTTGTCTGTTTTGTCAAAAGGTGCTTCAAAGTAATCCTGGTAATATTTCATAAAGCCCACAGGGGCTCCAATATCCATAAAGTCAATGATTTTTTTTAGGGATTTACCCAGGATTTGCATATCGATGGGGTCGTCTGGGATGGTCTCGTCGTTAAAAGTAAAGTTTGGAGTTAGGTCTGGATATAAATAGCCGTATTCTATAGCAAAATCATATTCCTCCGTGAAGTTATCCAAATTGATTTTGATATCCTGTTTTGAAAAGTGCCTATACAGAGACGTATTGATCAAAACATTGTCATGTCTTGAGTGGTCCCTGATGACGTTGACGTGTTTAATGAAACGTAAAAATAGTTTTGATGGTTTTCTTGGCTTGTCCAAAACAGGAGGTCTTTAAAGATTAAACACTAAAGGTACTAAATTAAAGATGGACGATGTGTTAAGGAAAGTATATCTCTTGTCGATACTGAGATTTTTAGATTATAAAGGTTTGATGGCTCTTGTTGCTATAAAAGCAGGGAAAAAATCATCCATCTTGTTTTCTCCACCCCAATTGTCTTCGTACATATGGGTTATACAAAAGCCGGCTTCCAATTGCCCGGCAATTTGGTCCGTCAAACTATGTCCAAATACCAAAGGATCGTTGTTTTTTGTCAATGTTTCCAATTTATCGTCAGGTAAGGAGTCTATGTCTGAATAGGGTTGTTTGTAAATTAGTTGCAAGTGTTCTTCGTCCAACTGAAATGAAATAGGATTGATGAGCCCTGTCATTAAAACACCATTTGGTTTTAAAACCCGGAAGCATTCCTTCCAAACGGGCAACACGTTTTCTACAAAAAGTATGGAACATGGATTGAAGATCAAGTCGAATGAATTGTCTTCAAAAACGGAAAGATCTTTCATATCGCCTTGAACTGTTTTTATACCAAGGTTAAATTTATCGCTTAAGGTTTTGTCTTGTAGCAATTGCTTTTCCGAGTTGTCAAAAATTGTAACATTGGCGCCCAAAGCAGCCAGAATAGGGCCTTGTTGCCCGCCACCGGAGGCCAATCCTAAAATTTTTAAATTGTTCAGGTTGGGAAACCAATTGTGCGGAACAGATTTTGTAGGCGTCAACACAACATGCCAGTTGCCGTTTTTGGCAGCCTCCAATGCTTGTTCAGATACGGGAATGGTCCATCGGTCCTTTTTGTCAACATAAGTGTCCCAGGCCGCTTTATTATAGTTTACAATATCCATCTGTTATGCTAATTAGTGTTGTGGTTTTAATAGGTAGTTCCAAAAAGGAGCGCAGATTCTTAGATCTTATAACGTTCACAAATCCACCAAAACAACTATTGCCTAATCCTATTGTTGGCGCTAGTTAAGCTTTCATCAAGCAATTTTTGTTTCTCCAAATTACTCTGATACCCATTGATTTGTTGGTTTAGCAACACTTCATAACCTAAAACAATATTTTCAAAATGTGGGTCTTTAATAAAGTCGGGGTTTATCGATCCAAAATCCCTAAAACGGACATTTTCGAAAAAAAATGGCGTAACATAGTCGTTGATATAGTCTGCTATCAAAGCTTCAAGTTTTGTGGTTGTTTTATATGAGTTATAGGTGCTTATGATATCTTTTCTCAGGTCAAGATCCTTTATCATATCAAACTCTCCTGAGGCTGTTATATTTTCCATGGTGGTTGTTGAAGGATTAAAATCAGTCAATGCCAGCATGCTAGCACTTAACGATTTGATCCTGTTATCTGAGTAGTTGCCAGATAGTAACATATTTTTTAGGCTGTCTATATCCTTTCTTTTTGTATTCGCAAAATCTATGGCAGCAACCAGATTTTCATAATTAGCTTTATTTTCTTCATAAAAACTCTCAATATATCCTTTTGCTTCCAATTCCGTTTTAAAGGAATCATTCCAATTGTTCAATTTAAAAGCTATGGTTATGCCAATAATTACAATCAATAAATCGATAATCTTTGATTTCCAATCAATTTTAAGTTTTGCCATAGCGTTTTCTTTGTTTTAAATATCCATTCGATTATTTAAATTCTAACAACGGTTTTTAATCACTTCCTGGAAGGAGGCTGATTGCTTAAAGATAGCTAAACTTTCATTTCAACAATACTTGGGGAAACTGATTTGTGATTTCAGAAAACCTTTTACCGTTAATTCTTGGCCTTCTTGGGGTAATTGTTGCTAGGGAATTGGTGTTATCATTGCAAAACAATAGGTAGAGACACTTAAAAACCGACGAACCAAACCCTATGAATTGTATTAAGCAAATATTTGGTGTAGCACCCCATGAAGAAGGGGAGAATACATATTCGCCTTCTAAACTGGCATTGAAATTGGCCGTTGATAAAAAGACGGATTATACACCCTATAATTTTGAAAATAGAAATCAGGATTCCTCAAAGAAGATTTTGATAGTTGGAACAGAAACCGAGTTGCTGAAAATGGCTAACGGGACATTGTTTCAAACGGGCAACCATCCTTTTGAGTTATTTATACCCATGTTGCATTGGGAGGCTGCTGGCTTTGCTGTAGATATTGCTACACCAACTGGTGATGCTATGGCGTTGGAACATTGGGCCATGCCTACAGAAGATAAGGCCGTGATGGCTTTATTTGATAAATACAGATCAAAGCTTGAGAAGCCATTGAATCTTTGGGAATTGGTTGGCCAGTTGAATGACCATAGTCCTTATGTCGCTGTTTATTTTCCGGGAGGCCATGGTGTTATTGCAGATCTGCCATTCAGTGGGGCTGTTGAAAAGCTCATTAATTGGACGGCCAAACACAACAAACACTTCATTACCATTTGTCACGGGCCCTCGGCATTGTTGTCAACCGGGGACACCTCTCCCTACAGTGGTTATGCTATTGCTGCTTGTCCGGATGGGATGGACAAACTGCTGCCAGCTACGGGGTATTTGCCAGGAGGCATGCCTTGGTTCTATGGGGAGAAATTAAACAGTCTAGGCATTAAGATTGTGAACAAGACCATGAATGGCAAAGTAATTGTTGATAGAAAATTGATTTCAGGAGATGGACCTAAAGCCGCCAACGAGCTGGGTATTGTGAGTTCCAAAGCGTTACTGAGCGAAGCATAATTTAAAATTCATTACACCTAACCATAAAACCAAAAGTAAATAACATGGAAGCCTATTTTATCATCAGTTACGATATTGTAGATTTTGAGACCTTTCAAAACTATCCGCCAGCAGTATTGGGAATTCTGCAACAGTACGGTGGTGAGTTGTTGGTGTCCGATACCGATGCGGTAGTAATTGAAGGAGAAAGGAAAATGATGCATGCCATCATTAAATTCCCTTCACAGGAGATGGCCATGGAATGTTTCAACAGTGAAGAATACCAAGCGGTTCGTGCATTTAGGGTCAATTCTACCAAAGACAATACCGTAATTATGGCAAAGGCATTCAATCCAAACGCCTAAATTCTTTGAAAAAAAACACATAAAAAAGGCCCAGCAACTTAGTGTTAGGGCCATTTGTATATTTGGTTATTAGGTGTCTTTTTGTACGTTGCTAGGTAGAAAACCGTAATGCTTTTTAAATGCTTTTGAAAAATGACTAAGGTTGTTATAGCCTAATAGAAAAGCAACTTCCGAAACCGAGTAGTTTTGATGCAGTCGATCCAAACCAACCGCCAATTTGTTCTGCAGGTGATATTGGTACGGACTAAGCCCATAGACCTGTTTAAAATAACGTTTGAATTTGGAAAGGCTCATCCCAGACTGTTGGGCAAGTTCATCCAAACTAATGGGGTGCAAGGGGTTTTCATCCATTAAAGTGCGCACCTGCAATAAACTTTCCAAATCATCATGGTGAATATTGGAATGTTGGGAGCTGTTCAACTGCCTATTCTCGAATTTCGTAAATAAGGTATTGAGGAGCTGTAGGGAGCCTGAAAACAACAACAAGCGATTGGAACTGAGCAAGTCCATTTCTTTTACCAAATATTTAAACTGGTAATCCAAATTTTCGGCCATGTAGATAGGGTCGTCACTCAATAATAAACGTTTCAAATTTGGATTGCTGTCCTCGAAGGCATTGGCCAGCAGCCAATCTCTAGTAAATCCTATCTGAAATATCTTTACCTCTTCATTGGCAGGAATGTCGTATAGGCTAATGGAGGTCGAAGAGCTTAGCATGATACTGATACTGTCGAAATTAAATTCGAATATTTTTTCATCTATCTGTTGGCTGATAGGGGCCTTGGTAAGATAAAAGTTAACAATAAACAAGTCGTTTGTTGTGCCGGCAGTTTGGGTAATGTCAAAAGGTGCCTTTAGTGTAAAATTCATTTGTTGCGCCCAAAACCCTTTTTGGAATTCCATGTACTGCAAATGCCCTTGCCCAAAAGTTGGATCGAATACAAATGTTTCTTGGTCAATGCTGCCTAGATGTTGGTGTTCCAAAAACTGATACCATTCGGTTGGTACCATAAGAGGGTAGGAAATTGTGCTAGGCGCTTTTGTTTTCATGTCGTTTAAATGGCTGGTCTTGTGTTGAATAAGACGCTAGAGAGTTTGTTGTATAGGTATTTGGTTCAAAGATAATTAAAGAAAACCGACTTATGTCTTTGCCAATGATTTTCCAAATGGGAAGGAGGGTAGCTTTTTGGTTTCACAGAGCTATGTTCTTCGAATCTAGAGGAGACATTTGGTTAAAAAGGAGCGGTTTTTTGTCTATTCAAAAAATTGAATTATTTTTACCGACCAAACGGTCGGTTTATTTATGAGTGATTCAAAAGATTTAATAGTCAAAACTGCCTTTAACCTCTTTATCAGCAAAAGTTATAATGAGGTAACCATGCAGGACATTGTCAAGGCTACAGGCCTCTCTAAAGGGGGATTCTATCATTATTTCAGTAGTAAGGAAAAGGTCTTCGAGGCGGTAGTGAATGTCTTTATTCAACGCACAAAAGTTGAAGAATTGACAGCCTTTTCAGAAGGAACGCTTAAAGAATTCTACAGCGCTTATATAGACGTATTGGAAAAACGGATCATGAAATACAGGGAAGAGAGTGGGGCCTCTAAAGAGGTACTAAAGGCCAACCATTATGCTTTGGTGTTTGATGCCATCAAGCTTTTGGACGGTTTTAAGGAACGACAAACTCAAATTCATGAAGAAGAATTGGAGCTTTGGAAAACGGTTATTGCCAAGGCCAAGGTCAGCGGAGAAATAGCCACACCGCTCACCGACGAACAAATGGCAAAGCTGTTCCTGTTTCAAAACTATGGCATTGGCGTCTATTATTTTTCAAGATCGCAGGCCGATGAAGCTTTAGAGCAGATGAAAGAACAATTTCAAGCTATTTATAAAAGTATCAGTAAGGATTAAATTTCTTTTGAACCATAAGCATACCAACCGTTCGGTTTTATATCAATTCAATTTTTAAAAACTCTACAATTTATATCCATATGGACGTTACCATCTATAAAACGAATGTGAACAATGAACATGTAGCGCAACAGGTCATTACACAGTTACAGGCCATCATCCCTGATTTTATGATCAATTTTGATTTGGAAGACTGTGATAACATCTTACGCTTGAGCGGTAACCGCATGGTTTCGGACCTTGTGATTCAATGTCTGACCTCCAACGGTTTTGAATGTTCCGAAATAGTCTAAACCATCCCCACTTAAATAAACGAATTTTACCAACATACCTGAGCCAGCAGGCTGCAGGTATGTTTAAATTGTAATACCTACGAAACAGAGAATGACATTCACCTCCCAACACCTCAATCTACACCTTACCTTATTTTTGTTAGTGCTATTCACGCT
>NZ_MSDT01000007.1:0-125772 GCF_001975575.1 Mangrovimonas sp. DI 80
TCCGTTTCGGTGATCACCACCGTAAAGGTACCGGCATTCATGCCTGTTACCGTTTGTGGGTTGGTAGCCGTATTGGCAACAACCGCTCCCGTTACCGATACCCCGGCATTGTCGAATACCTCATAGGTATAGGCTCCGGAGTAGTTGGACACGTTGATATCGAAGGCGCCCGTATCGTCACCAAAACAGGTCACGGTACTTGGCGTGGTCGTAAAGGTTGGCAGTACCGCTGCCGGCAAGGATACCTCTACAACTTCCTCACAGGAAGTCACCATATCCGTAACCGTAATGGTATACAGTCCCGAAGGCAGTCCCGAGAACACATTGCCCGACAGGCTTGCCGTGGCCGGATCCGGACTGATGGTATAGGTAAATGTTCCTGAACCTCCCACAGTTGCAATGGACAATTGTCCATCGTCGTTGTTACAGGTAGGCAGTGCCTCTACAGATGGCGTTATGTTCAGCGGCGCAGCAATGCTCACCGTTACCGTGTTCCCACAGCCGTTGGCATCCTTCACCTCTACCGTATGGTCGCCCGAGGCTAGGTTCGTTATGGTAAACGGTGCCGTTTGTGTCTGGAAGGCGCCGCCATCGATGCTATAGCTATATGGAGGGATTCCTGCAATGTCAAGGCTCACTGTCATTTCATAGGTACCGTCCACATCCAGACATTCATCGGCAAGCGTTGCCGAGATTTCCGGGGAAGGGTCCGCTGGCAGTACCACCACCGGACTGCTCACGATACAGCCATAGGCATCCATCACATGTACATAGTAGTCCCCTGCATCCAAGCTGAAGGTACTGGCCGAGGCCCATGCTGCATCCGTTTCCGAAGGAGCGGTTGCTGTGGTTGTCACTTGGTATTGGTAAGGCGCCGTTCCGTCGTGTCCCACCGCACTGATCTGTCCAGAGGCTACGTTACAGTTCGCATTTTGGTCGATCGATGTGCTCAGGCTCAAAGGGATCTCCGATTCGGTTATGTTGAACGGAATGGTCACGATGCTACAGCCGGCATTCGGCCCCGTGTTCTCCGTGATCAGTACGTAGTAGTTTCCAAAAGGAAGCGGTCCTAGGTCCGTTACCGTCAAGGAGCCATTGCCCCCTACCGTTCCAGATCCGGTCACCCCTGCAGGTTCCTGCGTAAGGTGGCCGGTTCAAAATAGCTACAGTTGGTCGATGCATCGTATACAATAAAGGTATAGCTCACCCCTGGGGTCAGTCCCGTAAAGGTGGCCGACTGGCTGCCCGGGGCATCCTCCGGGATCCATGATCCCGATGGGTTTGGATATACCGATACCGGTCCCTGGTAGATGCTGAAATAAAATGGTCCAGAGCTTACCAAGGTGGAACCGATGCTCACTACAGCCTCTCCTCCTGTGGTACAGTCCACCGTGCTGGCGATATTGATATCAAGATCGGTCGGTGGCGAGGCCACCAAAACATCCTGGATCAAAACCGAACAGCCGTTGGCATCCACGATGTTGATCTGGTAAAGCCCGAAGTCCACCACGTCAAAGCTCACCGAAGTGGAGCCCGTGGCGTTCAGCTCGGAGTTGTCGTAACCGTTGGTTCCGGTCACAAAATAGTTATATGGCGCCGTACCTCCCGTTACCCCATCGATAATGATGGATCCCTGGGATACCCCCGTAGAGGTACAGGTGATATCTATGGTATGGTAGTCCACTGCTATGGCATCCGGTTCCCCGATAGTCACTGTTTCAGTAGCTTCACAGGACTTGGCATCGGTAAGGGTTACCGTATAGGTGCCCGCCGTAAGTCCTGAGGTCTGCGTGCCATAGTCCACTCCCGTGGTGTCGTTGGTGACGTTGATGGTGAACGGTGGCGTCCCTACCGTGGTGTCGATGGTCACGTCTATCGAGGCGTTGGCATCGCCATTACACAATATTGGCGCATGCAGGTCCACCGTTAGGTCAGGCATGGAAATGGGCTGAACTGTGATCACGCCCGTTTCTGCCGTACACCCACTGGCATCGGTTACTTGGAACTGGTAGGTCCCGGCAACGGCCGTAGTATAGGTAAAGGTAGCTCCCGTAGCGCCCAATGCACTGTAGGCAGCTCCGCCAATCGATACCGCATAGGTATATGGCGGGGTCCCTCCGCCTATGGTCCCTTCGATGATGGCATCCGGAGATGTGGTACAGTCAAGGTCCTTTACAAGGACAGCTCCCATGGTTAGCGCCGGAAGCGGATCGATGGTATAGGTTTCTGCATAGGTACAGTCGTTGGCATCCTTCACCTGGAAGGTATAGGTGCCCGGCTCCAATCCTGCAAATTCATTGGAGGCCTGGTAGGCAGTGGCTGCCGAGGCCGGTGCGATGATCTGGTATTCCAGGGCTCCCGTGCCTCCCGTTACCGTAGCAACTGTAATTGTAGCCGTGTTGGATGGACAGGTCACAGGCGTGCTGGTAAAGTCCATATCGGTCGGTGGGTCCAAAGGCGCAATGTCCACCGCATTGGTAATATAGGTACAGCCCGTGGCGTCCTGAATCGTCACCGTATAAGTGCCAGCGGTCAGTCCCGTAAAGGTACTGCCCGATTGGAAGGTCACTCCGTCAAGGCTATAGGTGTATGGCGCTACGCCACCGGAAACGTTATTTACCGTGATAGTCCCGGTACTGCTACAGGTATAGGGTGAAGTCAACTCGGCAACGCCCACGATTGGGTCGTTGGCCGTGATGGTCACCGTCTGGGGGTCCGTTAGACACACTGAACTTCCCAAGGTATATTGGAGCACCACTTCGTAGTCGCCTTCTGTTAGACCTGTGAACATTGGTGAGCTCACAAAAGTCAATCCCCCGTCGATGCTGAACTGCAATGCATTCCCATTGGCATCTACAACTTCAATAGTTATAGTTCCCGTATCGCCAGAACTTATACAAGTAATATTCGTCTGAGAAATTGTATATTCTGGTGCAGGGATTGCTTCCACATTTATAGACGTAGTTGCCGTACAGTTATTGGCATCCATCACCGTAATTTCATATAAACCAGGTGTGGACACTGCAATTTCAGGAGATGATTGGAAATCTGTATCACTATTTACAAAATAGTAATAAGGAGGCGTTCCTCCTGAAGCATAAACCGTAATCACCCCATCCGTACAGGTAAGCGGTGTTGTTAAGGCTGCAGACACCTCAATCATTGGAGGCTCTACAATTTCAATTTCTTCTGTATGCAAACATCCATTATCGGTACTTACATTAACAGTATAATTTCCAGGATTTAATGAGGCAAATTCATAATCGCTCGCCATGATAGGTCCAACGCCATCCACAAAAGTTCCGCCTTGGTAAAGGCTATAGTAATATTGAGGTAAGGCTTCATTAACTGCTAAATGCACACTTCCAAAGTCACCATAACATTCTGGTTGGGTAATGTTACTAACCACAGAAAACTCTCTTTCCATCACATGTACACTCGGTGTTTCGAAAATACAAGGGTTGGTATCTACTCCTATTTGTTGGATGTAAATGGTATAATATCCTGGGGAATTCACCGTAAAGACATTACTAGATTGGTAATTCACTCCATCAATACTGTATTCATATCCAGAAGGTACACCTCCTACGGTAATTTGGCCAGGTGTTTCACAAATGATATCCTGAGCTGTTGCTGTAGGATTCAATAAGTTTTGATATACATTGAAGTAAAAAATACTGTAACACCCCCCTGGATAGTTGATTACCAACCTGAATTGTCCTGAGGTGTTAGCTGTAAAATCTGGACCTGTTCCTAATTGGTTCCAAGTACAGGCATCATTTTCGTTGGCACAATCTGGCGTTGCCACAGCTTCACAGCTAGACTCATCCAATTTCTCCCAGATTATAGAAGCTGCATCACTAATCCCGGTTAAAATATCACGTGAATCATTAGCACCACATAAAAAGATATTTGGCAGTTCTTTTCCATCGTTTGGACAGATGACTACTTCATCTGCATAAGGAATCACTGGGTTTGTTTGGGTTGTTCCGTACAACACCACTGTTACCACTTCTTCTATTGACAAACAAGTTGCCGGAGCAGTATTGTTTACATAGTAGGTTCCTGTTTCGGTTACCGTAATGGTTTGTGTTGTTCCTATAACCGGTGAACCAGTTGGGCTGGTTGACCAAGAGTAGGATTCATAACCATCGGCTGCAGTTAATTCAACACTTCCTCCACATAGCACCTCTTCTCTTTCATAATCACAATTAGAAATATCCACCAAAAAGTTGGTTGGTTGCGGGAAGCTGTTACATTCTACAGAGACATAACTTGGTTGGTCTTCCACAGTGATAGAGCTAATTGCTCCGGTGTAGGTGGCAAAAGCCTGATTTACGATTTCGTTGGAACAAGCCTGACTTAAATCGTAACAATTTGGAACTACCTGTACCGCTAAACGAATCACAAACACAGGATCTCCAAATTCTACAGATTCATCAGGAATGTCGAACACAATAGTGCGTGTTACTGGATCGTAAGATAACAATGTTGCGCCTCCTGAGTTGGTCAAATCAATATCTGTAGCTGGATCAAAAACAATATTTTCAGGAAGAATATCGGTTAACGTAAAATTGGTAATATCTTCGTTTCCTATGTTTTGATAGCTTATTTCGTAGAACAGGTTTTGGCCTAAAATAACATCGTCTCCATTTATTTCATTTCCAAATTCATCCTCTACAATTTTTACCAGTTCTATTTCTGGTGAAATGATATCCACAGCAAAAGCACTGAAAAACGAAAACAATGGATCCGCTTGTCCTCTGGCTACCTGTAGTGTAAAAGATGCAGAGGTTTCACTGTGGTCTATGTATTCAGGCTCTGAATTTACAATTTCCAAAAAACCTGTATCATACCCCAAAGTATTTGTCCCTGAAGGATTTCTAGGATAAGACACTCCATTCATGTTTTCAATAACAGATCCAAAAAATTTGTTGGCAGGTCTTAAAGGGGTGGTAACCTCTTTGTTATTGATTTCAAGCTTAGTGGCTCTATTATTTTTATCACCGTCTAAAACAGCATAAGCAAACTGTAAATCGATATGTCCTGCTGGAGGCGTCGTAAAGCCATCCACAGGGATTTCCTCATAATGATCATCGTAAATATGACTGAAACCATCAAAGGTTGTGAAGGATTTCATGTGAAGGTTAGGGTCTTCATAAATCACAAAAAGAGTCCATCCTGCCGATAGTCCCGTTGAGTAATTGGATCCTTCACTAGAAATAACATTGGCAACCGTATAGGTCCCTTCCACGTCAGTTAAATCTCCCAATATATCCGTTACCTCTGCATAACAAGCATAAGGCGTGTTTCCTGGTTCACCAGTTTCTGAGACAATAGGATTTACAACGGCATCGTATATAAGTTCTCCTGTAATATCTACATAAGAAGTACCTTCCGGAGTTTTGAACTTAACCTTATTTATATTGGTTCGATCTCCATTTTGAAGCGTCGCTCCCCAATACAAAGCGGCATAAGCTACCGAATAACAAGTAGTTTCACTACCATCTTCTTGAGGAGGTAATACGATATCGGCACTACTAGAACTAAATGTAGAAGTGTCCGAATCTATATCAATGTATTGCATGCTGACATCTTGGTTATCGATGGAATTATTATTCCCTGGCAAATTATTTTGACCAAGGATATTGTTTCCTATAACCAGCATACTCCCTTTTACTTCTATTTTCTCTCTAATGGTAAATGGTTCATAGGTTTGGGCCATCATACCAAAGCTCATCAGTAACAGAAATAAACCTAAAAGGTAAGGTCTATAATAAGTAGGCGTTTTCATGGTGTTTCTGTTTTAAAATCCTATTTCCTACAAGGGGCATTGCAAAAAACAGGCTTGCCATTACTACTATTTTTAATTCAATTTTCTAATTTTTAAATACTTAATTCTCTATTTTAATTATTGATAGCTTCTGATTATATGGTCTATTACCTTTTGATTTCATCGCTTCATTAGCCTGTTCGATGGCATCAAATTTTTGGTAATAGATGTAATATTTACTGGTATTTACGTCATAGAAGAAATCCACATCGGTTCTTCCAGACGACACTACCTTCGTTAAGAAATCATCTCTCTTGGCAACATCGTTATGGACTGCCAAAATCATGTAATAACCACTTTCTACATTCTTAACATTTTTCACAATTTGGATATTTCCTCCAAGGTCTTCTCCAAAATTGAATTCTTCCGTTTTTAATGGCGCCGATCTCAATGGCGTACTTTGCTTGATATTTTTCAATGCCAACCTATCGCGCATGTATCTGTCATCTTCATTGTCATAGGCTGCACGTTTGATTCTACGTTTTCTTTCTATTTCGGTAGCTCTGTTGATGCCTTCCAAAGTAGTGGTTAAACTTGCTTTGGTATCCATGGCTTTCAATTGTTCAGACTTTAATCGCTTAATAGTTTTCTTGTAATACAGCATTACAGGATCATTTTCTATTGGCGCAAACTGAAGTCTTTGCTCGTATAGCTCTTCCAATTCTTCAATACGCTGAGTACGGGTATCGATGATTTGATCGATATCTGCCTTCAAGGCTTCGATGGCTCTGTTTTCGGCAGAGATACTCTTAAATGGTTTTGGAGCTACTACAATTCCTTGATCACCCAAATCATTTTCCTCTTTCAAATCCTTAAGATCCTGATTCTTTATCGCGATGGCTTCCTTATACCTCGTGATTAAGTCTACTTGTGCCGTACTATCCGTTTCGGTCAACTTCGTAATTTCATTCATAGACTTGGCCAAATCGTCTGTGGCCTCCATAGCCTTTTGCTTGTCAGATACCACTTCCTTAGCTTTAGCTTCCTCCGCCAATCTTGCGGCTTCTGCTTCAGCAGCCAATCTGGCCTCTTCTTCAGCTTTTGCTTTAGCTTCAGCCTCTGCAGCCAGTCGTGCCTCCTCTTCGGCTTGAGCTTTGGCCAATGCTTCTGCTTCCAATCTTGCTTGCTCTTCTGCCTCAGCCTTAACTTTTGCTTCAGCGGCCAATCGAGCTTCCTCTGCTGCTTTTTCTTTTGCTGCAGCTTCAGCAACTAACCTTGCTTCTTCCTCGGCTTGGGCTCTTACTTTAGCCTCTGCAGCCAAACGCGCTTCTTCTTCCGCTTGAGCCTTCGCCAGTGCTTCAGATTCCAATCTTGCTTGTTCCTCAGCTTGTGCTTTAGCTTTTGCTTGGGCAGCCAACCTAGCTTCCTCATTAGCTTTTGCTATTGCTGCAGCTTCAGCAGCCAAACGAGCTTCTTCTGATGCTTTTGCTTTCTTCTCCGCTGCTATTTTTGCCTTAGCTTCCGCAACGGCCTTAGCACGTTCTTCCTCTTCCAATCGTTGAGCTTCAGCTTCCGCAGCCAACCTTGCATCCTCCTCAGCCTTTTCTTTAGCTGCCGCTTCCTCTGCTAATCTAGCTTGCTCCTCAGCTAATGCTTTGCTTTCAGCTTCTTTCTCCAAACGTGTCTCTTCAGCCTCCGCTGCCAATTTTGCTGATTCGGCATCTGCCAATGCTTTAGCTTCTGCTGCTAATTTAGCCTCCTCCTCAGCCTTAGCCTTTGCTTCTTCTCTACGAGCAATAGCCGCTTTTCTATTGGCTTCTGCCTGTTGTTTAGACTTTTTGGAAACAGGTTTTCTTCTCTTTTCAGGGAAGACAATGGCACTCACCTTGTCTTCTCTACTATAATAAAAACGTTCTGTATTATTAAATCTGTAGGCAAGAGTAATTTCATGTGAAGGACCAAAATCGGTGAACTCACCAACAGCCTTTTCAAAGTTATATTCAATGGCAATTTGCGAGGTGATGTTCAATCCCACTCCTGCAGACGCTCCATATAATGTATTATATCCCACTTGTCCCCAAATACCTTTAGGTACCATTAACATAGCCAAACCTGATACAATGGTTTCATCTGATCTGAACTCCGATCTTACCAAAGCTTGGAATCTACTTTGATCGAAGAAACCTCGGCTGTCCATATAACCTGTATACATAACATGTCCTTGTATTCCCTGATCTGGAATGTCCTTGATAAGCTGAGAAGCATTTACATTATAAAGCACCAAATTGGTCAACGCCAGTCCGAAATCGAAAAAGCCTGTACCATAATTGATTCCAGGATTTATGGTCAGTAAAAAATTGGAAGGGATGTTGTTCAATGAAGGATCATCATAATTAGTCACAACATTTCCATTGTTCACACCACTTTTATAAGCGCCTACGTTCAATCCGAACGTAAGATTGTTTTCACGATTTAATTGTGCGTTGTAAGCAAAATTCAAAAGCCCTCCAAAAGTAGTCAGGACTCCATAATTTTGTTGGAACAGTCCAATTCCCATTCCAATGTTTTCCTTAAACCTTCCGGAAAAACTTCCCAAATAGGTTTGTGGGGCATCTTCAAACTGCACCCATTCCCTTTTATTATTGAAACTAAGATATTTGTGTTGCTCTCTTACAAAACTGAAAGTTGGATTTAACACATATCTATTGAAACGCAAAGAATTACGTACCGGTATAGCAAACGATACTACCCCATCCTCTTCTTGAGAATAGGTCATCTGTACGGAACAGATTAGTAGTACTATGGCCAAAAGGTACGCTTTCATGTTACTTTACAACGGTTATAGAACCTTTTTTAGAGTCTTGCCCAGGACTGGTGATGATATAATAAAATACTTGATTTATACTGCTAACTCCCAATTGGTTTTCAGGCCAATTGTTCATATAATTATTGGTTTGATGCACTACTTTCCCACGGCTATCCATAATCACAATTTCAGTATTGGAACCACTCACATATTGCTGTGGAATTACCCAAGTATCATTGATACCATCGCCGTTAGGACTGATAAGATTAGGAATGTTTCCTACTTCCGGGAAGGGATCGATAGGTTCTCCAATTACAAAGATGAATTCTTGTGAAGTCTCACATCCTGAGGTTTCTGTAATCACAACTTTATAGGAACCGTAGTCATATGCTTCATAACTAGCTTCTGTAACCTCAGGAATCAAACTGCCGTTAAAATACCATTCATAAATCGGACTGTTAGCCGTTGTAGTTACTTCTACCCATAAATAGTCTCCCTCTTCCAATTGATTTTCCTCAGGAACATTAATTTCGCTTTCAAAACTCTCACTGATTAAATCAATAGAACCGGAGGTTTCACAACTTCCCAAATCAACTTCTACTGAATAAAATCCAGATTCATTAGTTTGATAGGTTTGCTCTGTTGCTCCAGAAATGGCCGCGCCATCTTTATACCATTGGTAGCTTACACCACCTATGGTTGCCAAAGTGGTCATACCTTGATCTGGACAAAACGGATTTCCCAAACTTGAAGCAATGGTAGCATCGGCTTCACCAGCAGACACTTCACTAATAGTTACTCTATTTGAGAACGAGTTGGAAGTACAGGTTCCATAATTGGTTTCAGCAAAATAGGTTCCTTCCTGATTAACCGACAACGTTGTTCCCTGTGAAATGAAAACTGCCGTAGTAGGTCCCGTTTCCTTAAACCAATTAAAGGTTAGGGATGGATAATTTAAAGGAGAATCGTTTTCTCCCGTTCCAGGATTATCAATAGTTAACAAATAGCTTCCGCCAGAACAAAATGCCCCAGTGGACACCAAGTTATTAATTGAAAAAGGGCTATCCTGAATTTTATAATAGGCCGCAAAGGCTGTTGATTTTGCACTTGTAGCAACAGGAGCTGTACTTTTTATTCTCAGCTTATACCCTTCTCCAGCTGTAGTGGTCGGCAATGAAAAACTTAAAGTTGCCGGTGACACAGTAACAGCTCCTGGCTGTGAAGTGAATATTGTTGTAGGGGTTGAAAAATCCCCTTCGGGATCAGACATTTCGATGACGAATTGGTTGGAAGCTTCCAATATAGCTTCTGGAGAAAACACGAATGTTACATTATATGTATTGAACGACTCACTGGCACAAGCCTGACTAAATCCTAAGTTAGGCGTACCAATGACCAACTGGGCATTTGTTTGTTGCACGAACAACCAAATACAGAAACCAGATAGCAAAGTAAGTCTGTTTAAGATAGTAGTTTTTTGCATTCAATTACATTTAGCAATTATTCATTCTCAAATTCTTAAACCTTAAAGGTCAAGAATCTCATATCGTGATTTCAGTTTTATCAATCCGATTTAGGGTCTAAAAGGGTTTGCTTATATCTCCTGTAGTTTTGAAATATTAGCACACCCTATTGTATCTCCTATAAAATCATCTTAGGAAATCTTCCAATGCCTAGTCGGCATTGGAAGCATAAATTTTGTTGATACGCAATCTAAAGTCAGGACGTTTTGAATTGGCTAAATCGATAAACGTTTCAGAGTCACTTCCTTTAGAGTATACGTTAAAAAACGCGCGGTTTCCGTACCAGTTTTCCAAATCTTCATTATTGGAATTGTGCTCGGTGAAAATATTTCCGTTGCAGTTGTTGAAATACATTTCACTGAACTTGATACGGTCTAAGTTCTTATTATTAATAGTAATGTGGTCGTCAAGAATTACCGCTGGATTGAAACCAGAGATGACACTCTTGCTCATTTCCAACGATGCATGTTGCGCAATGTACAGGGCCTCTTTAACCAAACCAACTTCGATATCGGAAGCTAAATTGTCGCTAACATTTACCAAAGTTAGGTTTTCAGCTTTTACAACCGTTCCTTTTTTCGTAAGGTCTACTTCATTCTTATCTTCATAAGAAGCAACATACATACATCTAGAGCCATCGGCTCCAGACACATATGGCGAACGGATAGCCAACGAATTGGTAATATGGCATTGTGCACCGTAGTTAAATTTGTAGTCATCACTGCTACTTCTGAAAGACACCATCTGTGTCATGTTGAATTCTCCTCCAATAACACTGAATGCGTTTCCTTCGCAATAGCTTACCATGATATTTTCAACAACGGTTTTATTTCCAACACCCGCAAGTGTCAATCCGTTGAAGAAACCAAATTCCTTGGTACGTCTTCCCGCAAATTCAATTCTTACATATCTAAAAATTCCAGAATCGGATTCCACATTCTCTCCTCCATAGTTGATATATTCAAAAGAAGTAGGACGTAATCCGTAATTCACAGAAGATCCGTTTCCGAATTTATTGATTGGCGCATCTCCAAGAATGAACACCCCTCCCCAGTCACCTTCTTTCTTCACACTTCTATTGGAAGAAAAAATAATCGGGTCGGTTTCCATTCCGTCAGCAACAATTTTTGAACCTTTACTTACTACTAAAGTTCCGTTGGTTTTAAAATCTCCAAGGATTACGGTTCCTGGTTCAATTGTAAGTGTGGCTCCTTCTGTTACAAACACGCTACCTAATAATAAATAGGTATCCTTTTTGTAAAGCTTAGTGTCTTGTGAAATATTCCCACTCAAGATTTGAGTTGGCTCACCATAGTCTACATGGTTGGGTCTAAATTCGGTCCAGTTGTTTAACCAGTTTGTGGTTCCTATGATTCCTTTCTCCTGTTGGGCAAACAGATTAACCGCAGCCAAAAGAAACAAACATAGAGTCTGAGTAAAGTTTTTCATAAGTAATGTAATTATTAATAGATTAAGGGTCTTCTAACTGTTGATACATCAAAAGTATAAACAAATTCTACGAAATACAAAAAAAGTCGTTCAAATACATCTTTTCAATATAATTGTAGTCTAAAGCCTACTTTTAATAATTATAAGGAAAGAATCATCTTACTTTCAATATATTACAGAATTTCTTTAATACTTTAAGAAATTTCAATCTTAACTTATTTGGTCGTTACAATATTACTTCTCAATTTTAAAAGCAGGGGTACACTTTATATTATGATATTGTAATGACTTTTTTAACTACAGCTTCTCCAACTCGGAAAAAAAAACCCATCATCATATTGGGGTTTCTTTTTGAGTTTTGATAGCATACCTTATACACTATTCGTTTTATGAACTATTAAAAATCGTCGTACGTATGTAACGATTTTAATGTTTCCTCATAAAAAAGAATAGCCATGATTAAATTAGATTTATCTGAATAAGGTAAAATACGTTTTTGAAATTCGATGGTACTTTCAAAATAGTCCTTGGAAGCTTCAATATTATCCTCTAGTGCTTTCTTGTTATCCTTTGTCTCAGGAATTCCCATAGACGCCATTGTAATACCAGGCTTGGTAGCAAAAGCAATATTAGGCAAGATTTTTACGATAACTTCAATTCGCTCCTTATAGAGCTCCAACAACTCTCCTTTTTGCATATGCTCCAACTGATCTCTGTCATGATACTTTGCAATAGAGACCTTACCGCTAATAATACTAGGAGACTCCTCTTTATTCTTTTGGGCAAAACCAATGCCCGTAACAAGTATAAAAACAATACTTAATAGGGTAAATTTAGTTTTCATAGTTTAGATTTAAGGCGTTAACTGTAGCAAATTTATGCAATTAAACGTAAAAAACAAGCGTTTCATCGATTTTTTTCATAAATTTTACATAATATTCACTTAGAAGCTCCGTAGTGCCCACCACAGCTCTATTTCTCTAACAATCAACAATAAAACCTAAAACCCTTAACATTTAAATAACCGTACGTCGCAACCTAAGAGCGTTGGCAATTACCGATACCGAACTAAAACTCATAGCCAGGGCGGCCAACATAGGCGACAACAACACCCCAAAAAACGGATAGAGGACTCCTGCCGCAACAGGGACTCCAATGGTATTATAAATAAGCGCGAAGAATAAATTTTGTTTGATATTTTTCATGACAGCATGACT
Organism: Mangrovimonas sp. DI 80; assembly: GCF_001975575.1. Taxonomy (NCBI): domain Bacteria; kingdom Pseudomonadati; phylum Bacteroidota; class Flavobacteriia; order Flavobacteriales; family Flavobacteriaceae; genus Mangrovimonas; species Mangrovimonas sp. DI 80. The sequence goes on from NZ_MSDT01000007.1 coordinate 12,769, forward strand.
GAGATTTTTTGCCTTGACAATACTTTGCAAATCACCTTTCACCAAAGTAATCATGGCACTTTCAATAGCCACATCGGTGCCCGTGCCCATAGCAATCCCCACATCACTTTTGGCCAAGGCTGGCGCATCATTGATACCATCACCTGCTACAGCAACTATCTTTCCTTGACTTTGCAGCTGCGCTACTTCCTTCAGTTTATCCTCTGGCATCAATCCTGCCTTAAAATGAATACCATTAAGCTCCGATGCTACGGCATGGGCCGTTTTCTCATTATCCCCCGTAAGCATTAGTACTTCTATTCCCAAATCCTGAAACTCCTTAATCGCTTTAGCACTGGTATCCTTTATTTTATCGCCAATCACCACATAGCCTTTCACTATTGTATCCATAGCCAAATAGGACACTGTTTTTCCCTGCTCTTGAAAAGTTTGAACTTCTCGATCCATTTCGGGAGTGATGGCTGCCCCTATTTCTTTCATCAATTTCAAATTCCCTAAAGCCACAGCTGTTCCATTCACAGTTCCCCGAACACCTTTTCCTGTTAGGGATTCAAATTTATCCACTTCCAAAACCTTTATATTTTGGCTTTTAGCATGCTTTACAATAGCTTCTGCCAAAGGGTGTCCACTATTGCTATTAAGGGATGCCGCATATTGCACCAACAGATCATGGTTATCACTTCCATTCTCAAAACCTTCTATTTTTTCTACGGTTGGCTTCCCTTCCGTGATGGTTCCAGTTTTATCTATTATTAAGGTATCTACCTTATCCATGGTTTCCAAAGCCTGGGCATTTTTTATGAGCACACCATTTTGGGCACCTTTGCCCACTCCCACCATTACGGACATGGGTGTTGCCAATCCCAGAGCACAGGGACACGCAATGATCAAAACCGCAATAGCATTGATTAAAGCATATACATAAGCTGGCTCAGGCCCCCAAACCACCCAAATTACAAAGGTGATGATGGATACCAAAACCACTATTGGAACAAAATATGCCGAAATACGGTCAGCCAATTTTTGGATTGGAGCTCTACTTCTACTGGCTTCATTTACCATTTGTACAATTTGCGACAAAAGTGTATCACTCCCCACCTTTTCGGCTTTCATAATGAAAACTTGGTTACCATTAATAGTCCCACTATTTACCTTGTCGCCTTCCTTTTTATTTACTGGGATAGGCTCCCCGGTAATCATAGATTCGTCTACAGCCGATTCTCCCTGTACGATTTCCCCATCCACTGGAATTTTATCACCGGGCTTCACCTTCAGTAAATCTCCAAGAACAATTTTATCAATGCTTACAACTTCCTCTTCACCATCCACAACTTTTATAGCCTTGTTAGGTGCCAATTTCAACAACTCCTTAACGGCAGAATTGGTTTTACTATGCGCTTTTGCTTCCAGTAATTGCCCCAGCAATACCAAAGTCAATATCACGGTAGTGGCTTCAAAATACACATGTACTACTCCTGAGTCTGTTTTGAACTGCTCTGGAAATACATTTGGTACTAACAAACCGGCCACACTAAACACCCAAGCAACCCCTGCACCAATACCTATTAAGGTAAACATATTCAAGTTCCAGGTTTTGATACTTCTATAGGCTCGTTCAAAAAACATCCAAGCCGCATAAAACACTACTGGCAATGACAATACAAACTGCACCCAATTCCAATATTTTTGTGACATTATAGCGTTCAAGGGATTGTTGTGCCACATGTCGCTCATCGCAATAAAGAAAATAGGAAGTGTAAATGCTACCGCCAACCAAAACTTTTTCAAAAGCTTTTTATAGGTCTGTTCTTCGGCGGACAGTTGTGGTTTTACAGGTACTAGATCCATTCCACAAATAGGGCAATCACCTGCTTCATCTTTAACAACTTCAGGATGCATTGGGCAAGTCCACTGCTGAGATGCCACTGCAGCCAAGTTTTGCTCTTCTACTAAATCCATTCCACAGACAGGACAATCGCCTGGTTTGTCGTAGGTTTTATCGCCTTCACAGTGCATCGGGCAATAAAACACTCCTGTTCCCTGTCCTTTAGGAAGTGCTTCTTTTTTTGCCGGCTTAAGCTGTATTTCTCCCGGCAGGTGTATACTATAACGTCCGCCATCTGCCTTTAGGGCATCTTGAAAGGTTTCAATGGGAATGTGAGTAGTCATTTCAATGGTAGCTTCAGCTGCTTCCAAATTCACATTGACATTAGAAACATTTGCTACTTTAGACAAGGTGTCTTCCACATGTTTTCTGCAACCATTGCAGGACATGCCATGTATATGATAGGTATGAACCATATGTAATATATTATATTGAATAGTGTAAGGATTTTCACGAAGGCCAACTTCAAAAGAAAATTCCCAAATTGAGTATAAAGGTACTACATCTTTTCGGGACGTTAGAAGCTTTTCACACTCACTTCATCTTCGCCTTTTGCTACTTTTCTGCATCAATTATTCCCATAAGGTTCCCATAGGGTATCCATAGAGTTGCTATGGGGCAGCTATAGGGATGCTATATAAGGAGTGCCAAACCATTTATGATACCCTTTGAAAGCATCGAAAAACTAGAAATCCGTCCCTACATTAAACACAAAACACTTTGGTTTTGGTCATTCAGACCATAAAAAGCAAAAAATTATATTTTAAAACAGGTAAAAAGTTGTCCACTATTACGTTTTCGTTAACTATTTCCCTAAAAAAACGCCTATTACATGATATATATCATAATATAAAATGGAATCCTACAATAGCTTTGATGTACCAAACGGAATTATAACATAAACTATGAATCATGGATATTTCGCACATTGAGCATATTGGAATTGCTGTTGAAAACCTAGAAGAAGCCATCAAATATTATGAACAGATTTTAGGAATGAAGTGCTATGCTATAGAAGAGGTTGTCGATCAAAAAGTGAAGACAGCCTTTTTTTTGGTCGGTACTAGCCAAACCAAAATCGAACTATTAGAGAGTACTTCCCCAGATGGACCTATTGGAAAATTCATTGCCAAAAAAGGGCCGGGCATTCACCATATCGCTTTCGCCGTAAACGACGCCACCGAAGCGTTGCAACTGGCAGGAGACAAAGGCGTTCAATTAATAGACCAACAATCCCGCAAAGGCGCCGAAGGCCTGAACATAGGCTTCCTTCACCCAAAATCCACTTTAGGAGTCCTAACTGAACTTTGTTCAAAATAAGTACCAACAAAACTATATAGACGGTAACAAAAAACACCCCCATGGCAAATCAAGATAAAATAAATGAGCTCATCGCCAAACGCGCTGAAGCCCGATTAGGAGGCGGAGAAAAACGCATCGATTCGCAACACGCTAAAGGAAAACTAACTGCTCGCGAGCGTATTGAAATCCTTTTGGATGAAAATAGCTTTGAAGAATTTGATATGTTCGTTACCCACAGGACCAAATCCTTTGGCCTGGACAAGGAACGCTACCTATCGGACGGAGTGGTAACCGGTCACGGTACCATTGATGGCCGCATTGTGTATGTGTTCTCCCAAGACTTCACGGTTTTTGGCGGCTCGCTTTCAGAAACCTATGCGTTGAAAATTTGTAAAATCATGGATATGGCCATGAAAATTGGGGTACCCGTTATAGGACTGAATGATAGTGGTGGGGCTCGTATACAGGAAGGTGTACGCTCTCTGGCAGGTTATGCTGAAATTTTCCAAAGAAACATTATGGCCTCTGGACTTATTCCCCAAATCTCATCCATCTTGGGGCCTTGCGCTGGAGGAGCCGTATACTCTCCTGCCCTCACCGATTTCACGATTATGACCGATCAGACCAGTTATATGTTTGTTACGGGACCTAAAGTAGTTAAATCGGTAACTGGTGAAGATGTTACCACAGAACAATTGGGAGGCGCTACCATCCATTCTACCAAATCTGGGGTTTCCCACTTTTTAGCTGAAAATGATGAAGAAAACTTAATGCTCATCAGAAAACTATTAAGTTACCTTCCTTCCAATAATCTGGAGGAACCACCAACCATTGCTACTTCAGATCCTATTGACAGATTGGATGACGTATTGAACACCATTATCCCAGAAAACCCAAACCAACCTTATGATATTCTGGATGTGATTTCGGTTATCACCGATAATGGCGAATTTTTGGAAGTGCACTCCAACTACGCCAAAAACATTGTCGTAGGTTTTGCTCGTTTCAATGGGCATTCTGTGGGGATTGTAGCTAACCAACCAAAATTCTATGCTGGGGTTCTAGATTGTGAATCCTCTAGAAAAGCAGCCAGATTTGTTCGTTTTTGCGACTCCTTCAATATTCCATTAGTGACCTTAGTTGACGTTCCTGGATTTTTACCTGGAACCGGACAAGAATATTCCGGAATCATCTTGCATGGAGCCAAATTACTCTTCGCCTATGGAGAAGCTACTGTACCTAAAGTCACCATCACTTTAAGAAAATCGTATGGTGGAGCCCATGATGTGATGAGCTGTAAACAACTACGTGGCGATTTGAATTACGCATGGCCAACAGCCGAAATTGCTGTAATGGGCGCCAAAGGTGCGGTAGAAGTGTTGGAAGGCTCCAACATTAGAAAGATTACAGATGCCGATGAAAAGCTGAACTACATTGAAGAAAAAGAAAATGAATACACTACCAAATTTGCCAACCCATACGTGGCTGCCAAATACGGCTTTATCGACGATGTGATAGAACCTAGAAATACCCGCTTCAGAATTATTAGAGGATTGGAATTACTAGCCAACAAAAAAGAGGTAAATCCTCCTAAAAAACACTCAAATATCCCATTGTAATCATGAGTATACCATTATCCATAAGCAATATAGACGAAGGTTATGTAATCCTTCTAACGGGATTGTTAATCGTGTTTTCGGGTCTTCTAACCTTGACGGTATTTTTCAAATACGGTTTGCCTCTAATCCTAAAATTTTACAACGGATTAAAACCAGGACCAAAAACCACTAACAAAGAAATCACCTGCAAGGTACCAGGAAATGAATTTACAGGTGAAGTTGCTGCTGCCATTTCCATGGGAATCCATTTGTATCTAGATGAACAGCATGATAACGAAAATGCGGTATTAACCATTAAGCAGGCCCGCAAAATGTACTCCCCTTGGAGTTCTAAAATTTACGGAGCCTACAATAATCGATTTTAAAAATCAATAGACAGCTTACATCATGAAAAATTTCACATTCAACATAAACAAAAACAGTTACAAGGTTAAAATCTTGTCTCACGAGGACAATACCATCAACCTAGAGGTAAATGGTACCAGTTACTGTGTAGAACTGGAACAGGAAATCAAAAAACAAAAAACCCCTGTTTTGGCCAGAAGATCTTCCTCTGCCAATACAGAAAAACCTAAAGTAGTCAATCCTGCTTCTTCCAACAAACGGGCTATTTCAGCTCCAATTCCGGGCGTTATTTTGGCTTTAAATGTTAAGGTAGGTGATCAAGTTAAAGAAAACGATCCGCTTTTGGTCTTGGAAGCCATGAAAATGGAAAACAACATCATGGCCGACAAATCGGGAGTGGTTACAGCCATTCACGTCACCGTTGGCAAACAAGTATTGCAAGGTGATGCCTTGATTGAAATAGAATAAAACCCGCCATGTTTTCTTAGGAATTCACGGAGCACAAAAGTGCTTTAACAAGCCCAAAAACTAGAGAAAATGAAAAAACTAGCAGTAATATTTGGAGTTATATCAATGTTGCTTTTTATAAAACCAGTCCTAGGTCTCACCACAAGCAATACCAATGTAACCACCACCGAAGTAGCCGCACTTAACACAAACACGAATACCACAAGCGATGACGCGAACTTCATAACGGAAGCTGTAGATGGCATTAAGCAATTTTATGCCTATACAGGTTTTGCCAACGCCCAATCCGGCCACATCATCATGATTATCATAGGAATTGTCTTTATCTACCTAGGCATCAAGTTCGATTACGAGCCCCTTTTATTGATTCCCATAGGAACGGGAGTCATTATAGGAAACATCCCCTTTGTAATGGGGAACCAAACCGGTATTTATGAAACTGGATCTGTATTGAACTACCTCTACTTTGGTGTGGTCAAAGGGATTTATCCACCTTTGATATTCCTGGGAATTGGAGCCATGACAGATTTCTCTTCACTCATTGCCAACCCTAAACTAATGTTGTTGGGAGCCGCTGCCCAAATTGGAGTATTCGGGACATTCTTAGGTGCCCTTTACCTTGGATTTAACCTGCCTGAAGCCGGCGCCATAGGCATTATTGGAGGAGCCGATGGTCCTACCGCCATCTTCCTATCCTCGAAATTAGCCAATGGTATCAACATCCTTCCCGATGGTACAACCGTGAAAAACCTGATTGGCCCTATAGCCATTGCCGCTTACTCTTACATGGCATTGGTGCCAGTAATCCAGCCGCCAATCATGAAGTTGCTGACTACCAAAAAGGAGCGTCTGATTAAAATGAAACCACCAAGAGCAGTATCCCAAAAGGAAAAAATGATCTTCCCTGTGGCCGCCTTGTTGTTAACCACCTTTATTTCACCTAGTGCTTTACCCCTTTTAGGAATGTTGTTCTTTGGAAACTTATTGAAAGAATCAGGACGTACCGAACGTTTGGCAGAAACCGCAAGAACCAAACTTATCGATATTGTAACCATTCTTTTGGGAGTTACCGTAGGAGCATCCACCCAAGCAGACATCTTTATTACCAAAGACTCGATGCTGATCTTCGGATTGGGAGCCATTTCTTTCGTAATTGCCACTATGGGAGGACTATTGTTTGCAAAACTAATGAACGTTTTCCTTAAGGGAGACGAGAAAATAAACCCACTAATTGGAGCTTCGGGAGTATCTGCAGTTCCAGATAGCGCTCGGGTTGTACATGCCGAAGGTCTGAAGGCAGACCCTACCAACTATTTGCTCATGCACGCTATGGCACCAAATGTTGCGGGTGTTATAGGATCGGCCATTGCAGCAGGTATCCTACTGAGCTTTTTAGCTTAAACACTGAATAATAAAAAATATAAGCAACAATCTAAAATACTATTGTTATGAGTTTAGCAAATGTAATGAATCCACCAAAAGTATCTAGTGTACCAAATGTGATGACTGCAGAAGAAGCTGTAAAATTGGTAAAATCTGGAGATACCGTACTCATTCAAGGTGCTTCGGCCACCCCGCAAACCTTGGTTAGAGCTTTGGTAGCAAGAGGCCCAGAGTTAAGAGACGTAGAAATTGTACACCTACATACCGAAGGTGAATGTGGTTATGTCGATCCGAAATTGAGAGATAATTTTCATACAAGCGCCTTCTTTATTGGTGGCAACATCCGCAGAAGCATTGGCGATACCGCAGATTATATTCCTATTTTTTTAAGTGATATCCCTAGTCTTTTTAGAGAAGGCTATATGGAATTGAATGTGGTTTTAGTGAACGTATCCCCACCAGACAAACATGGCTTCTGTTCTTTGGGAGTTTCCGTAGACATTATTGTGTCCGCCATAGAAACAGGTAAAACTGTCATTGCCCAAATCAACTCCAGAATGCCACGTACGTTTGGAGATGGTATTGTACACATTAGCAACTTTACGGCCTGTGTAGAAGTAGACGAACCTATCTACGAAATGCAATTGGCCCCACCTACCAAAGAAGAAGCTACCATTGGAAAAAACATTGCAGAAATTATCGAAGATGGCGCTACCTTACAAATGGGAATAGGCGGAATTCCTAACGCTGTACTCTCCTATTTGACCAATCATAAAAATCTGGGAATCCACACCGAAATGTTCTCCGATGGTATTGTAAGCTTGGTTGAAAAAGGAGTAATCAATGGGTCCAACAAAAAAATCAATCCACATAAAATAGTGTCCGGTTTTGCCATGGGAACCCAACGTCTTTATGACTTTATGGATGACAATGCCGAAATTGAAATGCGTGATATCGCTTATGTTAACGATACGGCCGTCATTCGTCAAAACCCAAAAGTGACCGCGATCAACTCGGCGATTGAAATCGATATTACAGGCCAAGTATGTGCCGATTCCATAGGAACCAGAATGTTCTCAGGTGTAGGAGGCCAAATGGACTTTATGCGTGGGGCTGCTCTTTCCAAAGGAGGTAAACCTATCATTGCCATGACCTCAACCACGTTGAAAGGCGTATCCAAAATTGCGCCTATTTTAAAACCAGGTGCCGGAGTTGTGACTACCAGAGCCCATGCCAGATATGTAGTTACCGAATTTGGGGTAGCCGAATTATTTGGTAAAACCTTGAAAAAACGTGCCGAAGCACTTAGAAACATAGCGCACCCAGACCATAGAGAAGAATTGGACAAAGCTATTTTTGAACGATTCGGAAGATAAGTGCCAAGCAAAGTTCAACATAAAAACAAACGTATGAACACTCAAAATAACACACTCTTTTCCAACTTTGCGCCCGTTACCAAAGAGGAATGGTTGGAAAAGGTGAACATCGACTTAAAAGGAGGCAATTTTGACAAACAGTTGGTTTGGAGAAATTTAAACGATATTACGCTACCTCCTCTTTACACTCCTGAAGATGCCATTACTCCCCTGACGAATACAGGAGAAAATGCTGCTTCATTTGTAAACTACAGACATATCAACGTTAGCTCTGCATCAGAAGCCAGCACTCAAGCTTTAAAGGCCATTGCGGAAGGCATTACAGGATTGATTTTTGACGTAAAAGCTGAAGTTTCCGTAGTCCAACTGCTAAAAGATATTGACCTTAATTCCATTAGTGTATCCTTCCAACTGGAAGATGGACTCTTGCAATTTGCAGCCAATTTCTTTTCCTATGCCAACAATCATTTAATCGCTCCAGAAAACCTAAAAGGGTTTATAGATCTGAATCTGATTACCGAATATGTTACCACAGGAAACCTTTCACAATCCAAACTAGATAGTCTCAATCATTTGGTGGAGCTAAGCAATGCTTACCCTAATTATAAAACGTTGAGCATTGCAGGCACCGCATTTTTGGATTCCGGAAGCAACCAGGTACAAGAAGTGGCTTTTACCTTAAATGCATTGGTTTATCTTATCGAAAGTTGCTTGGAAAATGAAGGCAATCTTGAAGCTTTGTTCAACAATCTTCATGTGCAACTAGGAATAAGTTCGGAGTATTTTGTTGAAATTGGGAAATTTAGAGCCTTCAACAGTTTGTTGGCGGCCATTGCCAAAACTTATGGCGTGACTGAATACAGCCATAGTTTAACAGCTAAAACTTCCGTTTGGAGCAAATCCGTCACCGATCCCTACACCAACCTGTTACGTGCCACCACAGAAGCCATGTCGGCGCTGTTGGGCAATGTAGATGGGGTTGTTATCGATCCGTTTGACAAGGAGTTTAAGGAAACCTCAGCATTTTCAAATAGAATTGCCGGCAATATCTCTACGATTTTAAGAGAAGAATCTTACTTCGGAAAAGTCGCCAACCCTGTGGATGGCTCCTATTACATAGAAGATGTCAGCTCTAAAATAGCCGATAAAGCATTGGCTTTGTTTAAGGAGGTAGAAACTCAAGGTGGTTTCTACGAAGCTTTTGAAAGCGAATATATCCAACAACAAATAGCTGAAATCCGTCAAAGAAAACTTACCCTTTTAAGTCAGCGTCGTTTGGCCATGGTGGGGGTTAACAAATATCCTAACCTTATGGAACGTATTCCTTCAAATATCTTATCAGAAGGAAGCTCCCAATCCAGCAAATTGTTGACACCTCGTCGCGCTACGTTGGAAATTGAAGCACTTAGAAAAACTACTGAAGAACTTGTAGAGACCACTAAAAAACGTCCTATCGTAGAGCTTAGCAGTTTCGGAAATCTCACCATGAGAAAAGCAAGAGCTGCTTTTTCATATGACTTTTTAGGGGTTTCAGGTTTTGAGGTTTGGCAAGAGAAAAGCTATACTTCAGCTCAAGAAGCCGCCGAAAGCAGTGCCGCTTCCAACTCAGATGTCGTAGTAATTTGTAGCTCCGACCAGGATTACGAAACAGATGCTCTAGACTTTGTAAGAGCCTTTAGAGCTATCAACAAAGACAAAATTCTGTTACTGGCCGGAAATCCCGTAGCACTTATAGATTCCCTAAAAGAGGCAGGATTGGATAATTGCATCCATATCAAATCGGATGTCATTCAAACTATTTCGGGGATACAACATAAACTAAATGGCCTAGTTGCACACTAACCTGTGAAAGACCATTGACTCACAAAAACAATGACTTATGAAACGAGATTTTTCAACTCTAAGTTTAGACCATAACACACAGGCACCCAAAGCTGCAGGCAAAAAAGCCGTTTGGAATACCCCTGAAGGCATCCCTGTGAAAACTCATTTTACAAAAAAAGACATAGACCAAGCCGAACATTTAAATTTTGTGGCTGGTTTACCTCCTTTTACAAGAGGGCCTTATAGTGCCATGTATGCCTTACGTCCATGGACTATTCGCCAATATGCTGGTTTCTCCACTGCGGAAGAATCCAATGCCTTTTACAGAAGAAATTTGGCTGCTGGGCAAAAAGGACTTTCGGTAGCTTTTGATTTGGCTACACACAGAGGCTACGATTCCGATCACCCGAGGGTAACCGGTGATGTTGGTAAGGCAGGCGTGGCCATCGATTCCATCTTGGATATGGAAATTTTATTCGACCAGATTCCTTTGGATAAAATGTCGGTTTCCATGACCATGAACGGCGCCGTACTACCCATTATGGCCTTTTATATTGCAGCTGCAAAAAAACAAGGCGTGGCTTTGGACCAACTGAGTGGTACCATTCAAAATGACATCCTCAAAGAGTTTATGGTGCGTAACACCTACATTTATCCACCGTTACCTTCCATGAAGATTATCGGCGATATTTTTGAATACACCACCCAACACATGCCTAAGTTCAATTCTATCTCCATTAGCGGGTACCACATGCAGGAAGCAGGTGCCACGGCAGATATTGAATTGGCCTACACCTTGGCCGACGGTTTGGAATACATTAGAACAGGATTGGCCGCAGGACTAAAAATCGATGAATTTGCACCACGACTTTCCTTCTTTTGGGCTGTGGGAATGAACCATTTTATGGAAATTGCCAAAATGCGTGCGGCGCGTATGCTTTGGGCAAAAATCATTAAACAGTTCAACCCAAAAAATCCGAAGTCCATGGCATTGCGTACCCATAGCCAAACTTCGGGATGGAGTTTGAGTGAACAGGATCCGTTCAACAACGTGGCCAGAACCTGTATTGAAGCTATGGCTGCCGGTTTGGGAGGTACACAATCCTTACACACCAATGCCTTGGATGAGGCCATCGCCCTTCCTACGGATTTTTCGGCAAGGATTGCACGTAATACCCAAATTTACATTCAAGAGGAAACCCAAATCACCAAAGCGGTAGATCCATGGGCAGGTTCTTACTATGTAGAATACCTAACCCAAGAAATCGCCAAAAAAGCTTGGAAACTTATTGAAGAGGTTGAAGAATTGGGTGGTATGGCCAAAGCCATTGAAACAGGGGTGCCAAAAATGCGTATTGAAGAAGCCGCTGCTAGAAAACAAGCCAGATTGGATTCTGGTCAAGATATTTTGGTGGGTGTAAACAAATACCAAACCGACGAGAAATCGGATATTGAAATCTTGGAAGTGGATAATTCCGCAGTGAGAACGTCTCAAATAGAACGTTTGAATAGCCTAAAAGCTAACAGAGACCAAGCTGTGGTAGACGGGAAATTAAAAGCACTTTCCAATTGTGCCGAAACAGGCAAGGGCAATCTACTTGAATTAGCCGTGGATGCCGCCGAAAACTTTGCCACCTTAGGAGAAATCTCCGATGCTTTGGAAGCTCACTTTGGACGCCACAAAGCAGACACCAGACTTATCAGTGGGGTCTACAGAAAAGAAGTGAAAGATGATTATACCTTTGAGGAAGCCCAACAATTGGCAGATAAGTTTGCTGAAATTGAAGGTCGCAGACCAAGAGTCATGATTGCCAAAATGGGACAAGATGGCCATGATAGAGGCGCGAAGGTAGTCGCTTCCAGTTTTGCCGATCTTGGCTTTGATGTGGATATGGGACCGTTGTTCCAAACCCCAGAGGAAGTAGCCAAACAAGCTATAGAAAACGATGTGCACTTTGTGGGTGCCTCTAGTTTGGCCGCTGGACATAAAACCCTCATCCCACAATTGATAGAGGAATTGGAACGCTTAGGAAGACCTGATATTTTGGTCTTTGCCGGAGGTGTGATTCCTGAACAAGATTACCAATACTTATTAGACCGTAAAGTAGCTGCTGTATTTGGTCCTGGAACCGTGATTGCGAAGTCTGCCATCACAATTATGGACAAATATTTAGCACTCGATTAATAGCCCATTTTATTGTTAGATTTGTTCTTTAGAAGGCTCCAAGGTTTTACATCTTGGAGCTTTTTATTTATGCCTACTAAAGATTTTTGAAGTAATATGCTCTTTGCTCTAGAAAAGTAACCCCAGGATTTGGGTACAGATAATCAGTAGTACCATGGCAATTGGATATACCGTAGCATAGGCCACCGAAGGGGCATCAGTAGAAGTCATACTATCCACAGCCGCCAAACCAGGTGTACTAGTCATAGAACCGGTAAGGGTTCCCAATAACGTAAGTGTGTTTATTTTGAAGAAGAGTTTAGCTATTACAGCTGCCAAAAACATAGGCAAAAAGGTAATAACGCCACCAATAAGGAACAGTTTAATACCATACTGCGAATAAGTATCTACGAGGGTCGCTCCTGCCTTGGTTCCTACCACCGCTAAGAATAGCATTAGTCCAAATTGACGCAGCAACTGGTTGGAGTTACCACTCATCACCCATAAAATCGGGCCAGTTTTCCCCAATCGCCCGAGAATCATGGCAACAATCAAAACCCCTCCAGTTAAGCCCAAATTAAAGCTAAAACTATCTCCGAAGGAAATGGAAACTTCGCCTACCAAAATCCCAATAACAATCCCTAAGGCCAAAGGGAAGAAATTTGTATCGGACAATTTACTTTTGTTATCCCCAATCAATTCAGAAATTTGGGGCACACTTTCCTTTTCACTTGAAATCATCAACTTGTCCCCTATTTGCAATCTAAGTGTTGAATTTGGAGATAAATCGATACCACTTCTTCTAATACGTGTGATGGTTGCGTTAAAATTATCTCTCAGATTGAGCTCTCCCAAGGATTTGTTCACCAATTCGGTCTTGGTCATTAAATAGGACTGTACTACGTATTCCCTTCCCAATTCAATTTCAACATTGGCCGGTGGACCAATAAGCAGTTCTACCCGTCTTAGTGCTTCCTCGCTCCCCACTACTCTAATATAATCACCTTTGTGCAACACCGTATCTTTTTGTGGAATAAATGCATGTCCATCGTGCTGTACCCTAGAAATCACCCCTTTGGTCATGGAACGCACTCGTAGCTCTGCAATGGTTTTCCCTATCGCTCCTTCATTCTCTACCATAAAGGTGCTTCTCAGAATAGCTTCATAATGGCCATGTACTTTTTCTTCATAATCCTCCTCTTCCTTTTTCAAACTTATTTTAAACACTTTAGGATACAGTTTTACAAATAAAATCACTCCTATCACTCCAAAGGGATAAGCTATACCATAACCTATGGAGGCCAATGGCGACTTTGTGACGTCTATAGCCGTTGCCAACCCAGGCGTACTGGTTAGAGCCCCAGACATCAACCCTATGGCAATGGGTTTTTCTATATGTAACAAAACCATGGCAAGGTAAGTAATCAATGCAGCGGAAATGATTACCAAAGCTGAAAGTATCACAAGGTTTTTGCCCTGTTCCTTAAAGGAATCGAAAAAACCGGGCCCCGCTTGTAGCCCAATGGTGTAAATAAACAATATCAAGCCGATTTTCTGAAGAATATCCGGCAGGGAAACGCCAAAATGCCCGAACAAAAGGGCCACAAAAATTATTGCTGAAATATCTAAAGAGATCCCCTTTATTTTAATGTTTCCGATAACAAATCCTAAACAGATGATTAAAAAAAAGGCAAGATACGAAGTGTGCAAAAAATCCATTGGTGTTAGTTAAATTCCACAATAAAAGTAAGGTATTTCAAAAAAGGCAATTTCCCAATCCTATCTACTTTGACACGAATGGGCAAGTAAATTTACTGAAAGTCTACATCCCAATAAAGCGTTTCTTTAATTTAAAATTCCGCTTTTTCAAACAATTTAGTTCGTCTCGAAACTCAATACCTCCTTAAACTTGGCAATCATATCTTCGGCTGCCTTTACAGGAGAAATTTGAGAGGCCATGATTTGGGCTTCCAATTTTGGCAATTGTTTTGCAATGGTTTCAGAACCGTAGAACAATTGTTTTAGCTCTTCATTAATGGTATCGTACATCCACTGTATTCTTTGCTGATTTCTATTTTCAACAAAATAGCCATTGCCAACAACCAGTTCCTTATAACTCAAGATATTTTCCCAAATGGTTGCAATGCCCGTATTGTGCAAAGCAGAAGCCTTCGTAACTGTTGGAGTCCACCCCGATTCTGAAGGCGGAAACAAGTGTAACGCATTTTGATATTGCAACCTTGCCCTATCACTCTGTTTGACATTATCCCCATCGGCTTTGTTAATGACTACCATATCGGCCATTTCCATGATGCCCTTTTTAATCCCCTGCAATTCATCTCCGGCACCGGCCAACATGAGCAACAAAAAGAAATCGGTCATACCATGAACAGCCGTTTCCGATTGGCCTACCCCTACTGTTTCAATTAAAATAATATCATAACCAGCAGCTTCACACAGCAACATGCTTTCAGCTGTTTTATTGGCCACCCCTCCAAGGGTTTCCCCTGAGGCTGAAGGGCGGATGTAAGCGGCTTCCATCCCACTAAGCTCTTCCATACGGGTTTTATCCCCAAGAATACTCCCTTTGGAACGTTGGCTACTAGGATCGATAGACAGAATAGCCACTTTATGACCTTGGGAAATGAGGTATTTCCCAAACGCTTCAATAAAGGTACTTTTCCCCACTCCGGGAACACCTGTTACCCCTATACGCATTGACTTACCCGAAGCAGGCAGTATATTTTGGATGATTTCCTTAGCCAGTACTTTATCACTTTCTAGATTACTTTCAATAACCGTAATGGCGCGCGATAATACCATGCGGTCTCCTTTTAGTACCCCGTCAATGTAGGCTTGGGCAGACAGTCTATTTTTTGGTTTGTAGTGTTTCATAGTAATAATGTTACTACAAAAATAAGAAGTGAAGTTTATTTATAATATGACATCCATCCATAATTAAGCACATTGTGCTATTAATTCGGTTTGAATTTTAACCTTATCCACCCCTAAGGATCACCTTAGGACGCCCTTTTAAATTTTCAAGAACATTCTATCCATAAATGCTGAACAAAAATGAGCTTAGCTTACAGTATTCCAAATGGTTAAAGCAAACAAAATCAACATCATAACCAATTGACACACTATTATTTAGTATCTTTCAATAAACTTATACCAAGACCATCCACTTAATAAATGCCGCAACCACAAACACACATAGAAAAGCCCGAACGCACTATGAGCATCTCTGAGCTTTTTAGGGAGATTTGGGCCTTTGTAAAACCGTATCGCGTCTTGGTATTGGCTACTTTGGTCCTTACGCTGATTGGATCGGTGATGGCCCAGGTAAACGCCTATATTTTGCGCTATACCGTAGATGAGGTTACCGTTTTAGTGGAACAGCATGAACCTTTAAAAAAGGGTATGCATTTGTTATTTGTAATCAGTGCCATTTTATTGGGTAAAGAATTGATTTATGCTGCTGTGCAGTACGGACAGAAATTCTTTGGTGAAAAACTCCGTATTTATATTTCGCGCGATTTTTCACAAACCGTGGTAGAACGTATCCTTTCCTACCGTATGGCCTTTTACACTTCCTCCGAAAATGAGAGCGGGAAACTGCAGGCTAGAATAGATTTGGGGATTAGCAGCCTCACCCGCTTGGTTAGAAATTTCTTTATCGATATCCTCCCTCTGTTTGCCAATGCCCTAATTGCCCTCATTGCCATGTTTACGGCCAACTTTTGGATTGGCATGGTGAGTTTGGCCATCATCCCCATTTACTATTGGGTAAGCGTAGTTCAGGCCCATAAACTGAGTGGTTTTAGACGCCGTATGCGGCATTATCGGGAGACCAAAAGCAATGTGATTATTAGTATCATTGAATCCATTTCGGTGATAAAATCCTTTACAAGGGAAGATTTGGAGGCAGACAAGCATGAAAAGATCCAATACGAGATTACCGAAAACCAAATGAGAACCCATCAAATTGGGTTTCTGTTTGACAGTTTAAAAACCTTTTTGGAACAATTTGGAGTGGTGCTCATTATTATTCTAACGGCCTACTTTGTGCTTAACGGCACTATGAGCATTGGGATGATCATGTTTCATATTATGTTGTTCAACAATGTCTCCGCCCCCATACGCAGACTGCATATGATTTATGACGAAGTGAACGATGCCTTGATTTATTCCGAAGCCTTTTTTAATATTCTGGATGCCGAGGAGGAACAGGAAACCTCTGGCAACTATATGCCCGACACCATTGTTGGCAACATCCAACTAAGTCACGTCAATTTTGAATATCCGAACGGTACCAAGGCCCTCCACGATGTATCCATGGACATTCCTGCCAATAAAATTACCGCTTTGGTTGGTTTGAGTGGCGCTGGAAAAAGTACAGTGGTGAACCTTTTGGACAAGTTTTACCAACCTACCCAAGGTAACATCACCTTAGATGGTGTTGATTTGCAGGAGTACAATACCAATTGGCTACGAAAACACATTGGTTTGGTGCTACAGAAAAACCATATTTTTAATGGTTCCATAAGTGAAAACATCCTTTATGGCGATAATGAAGCCACACAGGAAGACGTGGAATTGGCGGCCAAAAAAGCTTATATCCATAACGATATTATGGCTTTACCCAATGGGTATGCCTCCAAAGCCAAGTTACTGTCGGGAGGGCAGCAGCAACGTATTTCCATAGCCAGATTGTTTTTAAAAAACCCGCCTATTATCTTTTTGGACGAACCAACGGCCAGTTTGGACGCGGTGGCTACAGAGCAAATCAAAAAGAGTTTGGATGCCATTAAACAGGGCCGTACGGTGATTATTATTTCCCATAGCATTTCACAGATCATCGATGCCGAAAACGTGATTGTTTTAGACCATGGTCGGGTTATTGAACAAGGCACACACGATGAGCTTTACAAAAACCAATCTACCTATTACGAGATTTTTCAGGCTGCTGCCAACAGCTTAAATCTGGAAAAAATTTCGGATACTTTGAATGAGTAGTCATTATTAACTTAAAGAGTATCATCTTCTTTTTTAAACTAAAAGATTATCCAAACTACAATTGTGAAAACACCACTTTTCCGTCTTTTATTACGTACACTGTTTCCTTAAGAGCTTCGATATTCTCCAAAGGATTACCATCAACAATAAGGATGTCAGCCTGCTTACCTGTTTCAAGACTCCCAATTTTCTCATCGAGCCCTAAGGCTTCGGCTGAACTAATTGTTGCTGCTTTAATAACTTCTACTTCCGAAAACCCTCCACCAACTAAATGTTCTATTTCAGTATATGTCATAGCTCCTGGTCCCAAATTAGGGCTAATTTTAGTAAGTGGGTAAAACCAATCAGTACCTACAATCATTTGCGCCCCCATGTCATTCATCTGTCTAAAACGGGATATAGCCTCCTCTCTTTTTCTTACACCTTCTGTTTTAAACGCCTCCTTACTAGGTGAACTAAAGAAGATATAACCAGTAATAGTTGTTGTATACGGTACATGGTGCCGAGCTAAAAGCGTTCCTATTTCTCTAGCAGTGTCTGCTGAAATTGGCATCTTTGGAGGATGTACCAAACCATCAAGTCCATTATTTATTGCCCTTTCTACAAATGACACCTCTGCAATATGAGCCTCCACATGAATACGCTCCTTATGAGCTTGTTGAATGACAGCTTCTTCTATGTCATTAGGAAGTGAGACCGGATAAATAAGGCTATCGGAAACAAACTTTATGAAATCAACCCCTTCTTCAGCCAATTGCTTTACCTCTGATTTGGCCTCTTCTGGACTACTTAGCTCACGGGTTACTAATTTTCGGCATAATGGATTGTCTTTACAGACTGTAGTGGCTGGATGTCCTTCCTTATATGTTAGTACTGGTCCACTGGTAATAATACGTGGCCCCTCCAATTTTCCTTGATTAATTTGATCTCTTACCTCTCCAATATAAGGCCAAGAATCCCCAGTCGATCTAACCGTGGTAATGCCATGCCTAAGGAATTCTTTCAAAACATGTGGTAGGCTGTCCGAAATGAACACATTAAAAGAATCTATATCTTTAACCATTGGTATTGCCAAATGCACATGCGCATCTATTAAACCCGGCATTATTGTTTTTCCTGAAGCATCTATACGATTTGCTGACGAGGATATAATTGGTTCCTTAGTCACAGAAAGAATCCGATCGCCGGACACAACTACCGTACCTTTCTCTAGCACTGTACCGTTTCCAATAATTACACGAGCATTTTCTAAAATAAGTGTTGGCTCCTGCGCCGCAACACTAAGTGACAAACAAAAATTAATAACAAAACAAAAACGAATAAAGTGAAGTGAACTCATGACTACTAGATGTTTATAAAATTACACAATACATTACGGCTGTTTCTAAATAAGTAGCTCAGCCGCAAAAAAAAACACTAATAATCAGCTCTTTATAAAATTACCCATTCTTAGTAAATTAAGCAAATACATGTTAAAATGAATACCATTACTTAACATTACATCTTTCAAACGACAGTGAAAAGCTTAAATCTATAAAAAATTTCGGACACTTTGAATGAGTAGCCCAATCCCTGCTTGCCATTTCCATTTATAAGTCTTTCACTTTTACCCAACTAAAACTTTCCTCTTACAAAGTCACTTTTTTATGCTTTTTAGACTGAATAATATCCTATTTTTGCAGTCATTTATAATAAGTCTAAATAAATACAATGATGAAACATCTACTTTTTTGTATGTTTTTTTTGAGTGTTTTCGGCCTTTATGCCCAAAACGCTTCCATTTACGGAACCATTTCCGATGAAAACAACCAACCTGTACCTTATGCTACCATAAGCTTAAAGGGAACCTCTAAAGGCACCATGGCCAATGACCAAGGAAGCTACCGTTTGGAGCAGCTTGAAGCAGGCCAATATACGCTTGTATTTTCAGCAGTGGGTTACATTAAGGCAACTCAGCAAATTGATTTAAAAGCCAACGAAAGCTTAGAGATCAACTTCACCTTACAAACCGATTTAGAAGCTTTAAATGAAGTGGTGATTACTTCCAACCGAGTTCGCGAAACTTTGGATGAAGTACCATCTTCTGTTTCTGTGCTTTCTTCCAAACAAATTGAAAGCTACCAACAAACCAGTACCAATATTGCTGACGTATTGTTGGAAATTCCTGGAATTTCCCTAAGCACCAATCTAACCAGTAATACAGGGCAAACCTTGAGAGGTAGAAAAATGTTAATCTTGATTGACGGAATTCCTCAGTCTACGCCATTGCGTAACGGAAGTAGAGATATCAATACCATAGACCCTAATACTATTGAACGCATTGAGGTGATTAAAGGAGCTACTGCTATTTACGGAAACGGTGCCGATGGAGGTATTGTCAACTATATTACCAAGAAAACAGATGCGGCCAAACCTTTTGAAAGCACTACCATGATTGGAAGCACTGGAGCCTTAAAAACCATTGAAAAAACTGTAGGTGCGAACATCTCCCAAACTTTCTCTGGAAATTTGGATAAGTTGGGCTATGTAGTCAACGGAACCTTCAGACAAACCGGTGTCTTCCGCGATGCCGACGGGGAAGTAATTTCTCCGTATTACGGAATTGGAGAAACCGATCAATACAGTTTGTTTGGAAAATTGAACTATCAAATTGCAGACAACCACAAGGTGGAATTAATGTACAACTACTTCAGCAGCAATCAAAATTCTGACTATGTTGCACAGGTTGGAGAATATGGGGTAACCCCTTCTATTGGAGTATTGGGAGAGGATTTGGCTGTAGACCAAGGAAACCGTTACAACCACAATGCACAGTTGACCTACGATTTCACAAATATCTTTAAGAACACCGATTTCAAACTGAACTTGTACGCTCAGGATTTTAGAACTGTTTACGGATATACAACAAGTTTCTACGATCCTAATTTAGGGTTTGACGGTGGACAATCGTCTATCATCTCTACCAAAATGGGAGCGCGTTTCAATTTCAATACTACTTACCAATTTGGTGAGGTATCTGGAAACGTTTTATACGGATTGGACGTGTTGAACGATGTGACTGCTCAAGAATTAATAGACGGCAGACCATGGGTTCCAGAAACCGACATGACTAACATTGCACCTTATGCACAGTTGAAAACACTTTACAAGAACTTTGTATTTAAAGCAGGTATCCGTTTTGAGAACATTGGAATCCACATTCCTAATTACGTAACCCTAACCCGATACGCAGCCGGAGCGACAACGCCTAGTAGTGGTGGTGTTGCTGTTGATGGTGGCGATTTGGATTATAATGCCACGACTTTTAACGCGGGATTACGTTACAACAAATGGTCGGTATTCAAACCATTTGTGAGCTTCTCGCAAAGTTTCTCTATTGCCGATTTAGGACGTACGTTGCGTTCGGCTACAGAAAGTACGGTAAGCCAAATCAATTCGGATGCGGTGATTGCCAACAACTACGAAATTGGATTCAACAGCCGTATTGGACAAACCAATTTTAGTGGCGCGTATTTTATCAGTACTTCAAAATTTGGAGCCACTTATACTGAATTACCAAGCGGTATTTTCGAAATTGACCGTCAGCCAGAACGCGTTTACGGATTTGAAGTAGCTGCCGATACCAAGTTATCCCAGCATTTCAACTTGGGAGGATCCTTCTCCTATACTGAAGGTAAATTGGATGTAGAAAACAACGACAACTTCGACACTTACATGAACAGTGACCGTATTCCTCCTGTGAAGGGTGTATTATATTTAGGATATAACTTGAGTAATGCCTTTAATGCCAGAATCTCTTACATCTACTCTGGAAGCAGAGATCATTTCGAGGCTAACGAGAATGGTGATTATTCATACGGACAAGGTCCTATCTCTAGTTTCAACCTAGTCAACCTAAGCACTAGCTACCAGATGTCGCCATCTACAACTATTGGTTTAGGAATTGAAAATCTTCTTAATGAAGATTACTATAACCTGTTGTCACAATTTGCAGCTCGTAATAACGATTATATAAAAGCCAACGGAGCCCGTTTTAATGTATCACTTACCGTGAAACTTTAAACCACTCCCTATCTCATTAAAACATCCTGTAATATATTTGCAGGATGTTTTTTGTTATAATCCATTTTATCCCAATGTTTGCACTTTAATTGAAACGTGAATAACAGACGCCTTTTAAAATATCATTCGTATCTAGGGTTGATCTCTGGACTTTTTCTATTGGTAATAGGACTTACCGGTGCTATTTTGGCTTTTAATGAAGACATAGATGATATTACTTTTAGAGCCTATAAAGCTGAGGTTAACTCTGAAAGCACACTAAACTTGGATCAGGCCATTCATACCGTGCAAGGCCAATTTCCAGAATGGGAAACCAGAATTGTTCATTTTCAACCTGGGGAATCCATTCTATTCAACTTGCGGCTTCCCGATGCCCGACGTTTTGTATTTGTACATCCCGAAAGCGGAACCATTATTGCCAATATTGACGCCAATACAACGGTTGCCAAATGGATTTTGAAATTGCACTATTCCTTTCATGCTGGAGTATATGGCCGAATTTTGGTCTTTGTTATTGGGGTGCTCTTTTTCTTGTCCTTAATCACGGGGCTTATCTTATATCGTAAAGTTTTACTTAAAACCTTGCTGTTTAAAGTGAAGATAAAACGTTCTCATAGCCGCAATTTCTATTCAGCTTTACACCGATATGTAGGTGTTTGGGCTTTGTTGTTCAATTTAGTATTGGTAATTACAGGAACAGTTTTGGCCTTTAAAGTATCTAGATCGGCGTTACAGACGCCTAAACTTCCAGAACCACCGCAAGTGACTATTTCAATTGAAGAGAGTTTAAAAACCATCACGGATAACTACCCTGATTTCACTCCTTCGTATTTGCGTTTACCCAAAACAAAAGAAGCGCCAATCACTGTGAACGGTATATTTGATTCCGATCCGTTTTATTACAGCAAATATTTCAACAAGATCCTTATAGACAGTAATACCGGAGCTATTTCTTCAGTTACCAAAGTATCAGAAGCCTCTCTCCTCACCCGTTTGGATAGTATGGTATCTCCTTTACACTTCGGGCAATATGGAGGACTTTTCATTAAACTTCTTTACTGTTTTATAGGTATTTCAGGGCCTTTTCTATCCGTCACCGGATTTATCATTTGGAAGCAGAAGCACAAAAAATCAAAAAAATGAGCCACGTAAACGGATTCAGTATTTTAACCACAACGTATTAAACTCTGAATAAAATTTCGAATACTTCGACTGAGTTGAACCGCACTTAAAAACCGCTTTACAAACACCAATTTGCCAAGCGTTAATGATTACACAAAGTACGGCCTGAATCAAAATATTACCCCTATTTTTGCGCCTTGTTCAGAGGACTTCGATGCGTAAAATAAATTCCTAGTCTTAAGGACACTTATTATTAAACTAAATACAAAATAAAAATGAAGAAAATTAGTCTGTTAATCCTTGTTTTCTGGATTTCATTACCAGTCTCCCTATTTGCCAATGAAGGCATGTGGTTTTTGATGCACATCGAACGCCTCAACCATCGCGATATGCAAAAAATGGGGCTTCAATTGACTCCAGAGGAAATCTACAGCATAAATAACCAAAGCTTAAAGGATGCCATTGTTCAGTTCAATGGTGGATGTACGGCAAGTATTATTTCCGAAAACGGGCTTTTACTTACCAATCACCACTGTGGTTATGATGCTATTGCCGAGCTATCTTCAGCAGAGCAAAACCACCTTAAAAATGGATTTTGGGCCAAGTCTTTAAGTGAAGAATTAAAACCTGAACAATTATATGTAAGATTCTTTGTGAGAATGGACGATGTGTCTGAACGCATTTTATCTAAAGTAAATGCTTCAATGACTGAGATAGAGCGAGAAGCCATCATCAATCAAGAGATTGCAAAAATTGAACAGGAGAATAGCGAGAATGGTAAATATAAAGTTTCTGTACGTTCCTTCTTTCAAGGAAACGAGTATTACTATTTTGTTTATGAAGATTATACCGACGTAAGATTGGTTGGAACACCTCCAAAAAGCTTAGGAAAATATGGGGGTGACACCGATAACTGGGAATGGCCACGCCACACAGCAGACTTTTCACTTTTCAGAGTCTATGGAGATGCCAAAGGACAACCTGCAGAGTTTTCAACCAACAATGTTCCCTTAAAGGCCAAACATCATTTACCAGTGAATATTGATGGTGTGGAAGAAAATGATTTCGCCATGATTTTGGGCTATCCAGGAAGAACCAACCGTTGGATGCCAGCCGAAGGAATCGAGCAAAACGTTAATTACGCTTACCCTGCTTGGGTGGAAGGCTCTAAATTAAGCATGGATGTTATGAAAAAGTATATGGACCAAGACGAGTCCATCAACTTAATGTACGCCTCCAAATATGCCGTTATTGCGAATTATTGGAAAAACCGTCAAGGCATGATTGACGCTCTAACGGCTCATAAAACTGCCGAAACCAAGCGTAAAACAGAAAGCAAGTTCAACAAATGGGCCAACAAATCTGCAAATAGAGATACCTACGGAAATGTTGTTTCCAATATCAATAACTATTACAGTTTAACGAATGACAAGGCGAAACACGACAACTACCTAAGAGTTATTCTACGCTCCAGCACATTTTCTAATTTACCATATAAAATAGGTCAAATTTTTGAAACCTACATCTCGTCAAATGAGGCCAAACGTGCAGAATTGTCTCCAAAAATCAAAGCCTATATTGAAGCTTTGTACAAAGACCACTATTTACCACTTGAAAAGGAAATATTGGCTGAGCAACTAAAATTGTATGCTTCAAAATCCAATTACCAATTGCCAGAAGTCATTGCCGATGTAAAGGCTGAGGACAACCTAGACACCTATGTCAATGCTTGTTTCCAATTAAGTATGTTTACTACCAAAGAAGGCGCATTGGCCTTCTTGGATTACCCAAATGCCGAATTATTGGCAAACGACCCACTCTATATCCTTTCTGAAGCCCTATTGACCAAGTATAGAGAGCAACCAGAGCATCTTGTACAACCTTTAAACGACTACCAAGCATCCTTCAGGTTGCTAGTTGATGGTTTGCGCAAATCTGGTTTGAGCAAGATCAGCTATCCAGATGCCAACTCAACACTTCGTTTGACCTATGGAAAAGTAAGAGCTTTGCCAAAGGATTCGAGAAACGATGCCAGCATCAACAATTACACGACCCTAGAGGGTATGGTAAACAAATACAAGCCTAATGATGAAGAATTTGATTTACCTGCAAGGATGCTTGAGATGTTCGAAAAGAAAAATTACGGGAGATATGCCAACAGCCAAGGGCAGCTTCCTATAAATTTCTTAACAGACAATGATATTACAGGCGGAAATTCTGGATCGCCAGTACTTAATGGTAAAGGAGAGTTAATTGGTTTGGCCTTTGATGGCAACATTGAAGCAATGGCCGGTGATGTTATTTTTGACAAAGATTTGCAACGTACCATCAATGTAGATGTTAGGTACCTACTTTGGTTAATAGAGACTTACTCCAATGCATCAAATATCATCGATGAATTAACAATCATAGCTACCGACAACCAAAGCTAAATCTCTTCGTTGAAATAGCGCACATTTATACAAGATACCGAGAGCACATGCTCTCGGTTTTTTTTTTGATATACACATCTTTCATTTTCATAGATCTCCATTACTTTAACATTTATTAAGAAGCACAACAGCCTTTCGTTGGCTTTCTTTTGTTAGTTTTGACACATGGAAAACAAAAGCAACATCAAATCTATTGGTCATATCCTCCCTGTTTTGGGGCTTATGCTTTTGCTGTTGCTCTCTCCCTGTAAGGTTCGAAATTATATTCAATCCGAATTAGGCATAACCACCACAGAAGCTTCCAATAAAAGTAAATCTACTCTTGGTAAAAGTACTTGCAGTGACTTTGAGATTGCAAAAATGCTACCTCAGTATTCAAAAGAAAAGGTTGCTAAGGATAGATTGGCTAATGCTGGAATGGCATCTTTTTCCCCAAAGCTTTGGGCTTCGGAAACAGACAATAAAGTCTTCGTTTCTTCAGAAACCAAAGCCCCTTTGGGAACTTCAGTTCCGCTGTATATTCTATACCGCAACTTTAAAAACTACCTCTAAGTTCTCTTCGTTTTTAATTTAGGCTACCAAGGAAATTCTTTGGTACGATGTCTCTTTATACCCTGTAACAATGACTCGCATACACTGCAGGCGTCATCTCAGGATATATTGAACACAACAGGTATCCCAACTATGGGCACACCCTTTTTAATACAATCAAAACTTAAAAAGTCATGAAACATAAACTTTTTTATATCGCCTTTATATGTCTCTTGTCAATAGGCAGCAACAGCTTATTTGCACAGGATTTCGACCCTGAAAAGAATAATTATTTAATCCTTTCAAAAAACATTCAACAACTCAATCCCGTACTGATAACTGCCAATGATCTTGAAAAAGAAGATGGCAAAGCATATGGTGATTTCTATGTCATCCTTTGTGGAAAAACAGTAAGCGACATTCCAAACAACCTCGAATTTGAAAAGCTTTTGAAAGAAGCCAAATCCCAGAATGTCAAAGTTTTTATTTGTGGTATTTCCATGAAAAAATTCAATGTAGACAAGAAACAGTTACCAAAAAACATCACAGTGGTTGAAAACGGCATTCTATATGGATTTCAGCTTACCAAACAAGGATTTAATACGCTCACCATTTAAGGCCCAGAACATGCAAAACACCCAAATAAAAAATGACGCGGGACTTTTGTCCCTAGCACTAAGATTAGTCGTAGGTTGGACCTATTTTTCAGCCTTTTGGAGGCGCACCATTTTAGCAGACAAACTAGACCCTGAAGTAGCCGGTTATATCGGTGAGAAATTCAATCACTTTTTACCCCATGCCCTAGGCATCAAACCCATTATTCAATATTTGCTTGAAAACCCTGATGTGCTTTGGCTAAACATGGTCATTTTTACCATCATTGAAGGCATTGTAGGCTTGTTTATTTTACTGGGACTGTTCACCCGACTCATGAGTATTGGAGTCTTTGGTTTAGCCATGGGCATCCTTTTGGGATCTGGTTGGATAGGCACAACCTGCTTGGACGAATGGCAAATTGGTGTACTTGGCATTGCGGCTGGCTTTGTGCTTTTCCTTACGGGAAGCGGCCAATATTCGTTGGATAACTATTTATTGAAACGAAACTTCTCTCTCAGCAAAAAATCATGGTTTACTTGGTTGGGATCTGGAGCTTTGCCAATTAAAGACCGTCTATTTCCAAAATTTGTGTTGATAGGCTCTCTCTGCATTTTAGGGATTACTTTAATGACCAATCAATTATTCCATGGAGGCTTATGGGGACCTTTGCACAATAAATCCGTAAAACCCAAATTAGAAATTAGCAATGGTGCACTGGATAACGAAACCTTGTCTTTTGAGGTTTTTAGAACCGAGGGTGTTGATGTGTATGGATCATGGCTCATAGGCATAGACTTATTGGACGCACAAAACAATGCCGTTGTAGAGTACTCGCAGGAAGCCTTGGCTTCATTGCCAGAAACCTCTATTGACAATTATTATATTGCCAAAATAAAGCCCGGCAAACATAGTTTGATTATCCCTTTGGGAGCCAAAGCTAAATTGCAGTTATCTCATACAGACTTAGCAAATTTACCAAAAGGTCTCTATACCCTAAAACTAACAGATATCAGCGGTGCTTTTTGGACCTATGATCTAAGAAAACCTTAAGCCTAAATTCAGAACGGTTAGGCAGATTGGCTAAACCGTTTTGATTTTTGATCCCAATTATCCACTTACAAATGGCTATACAACAAACCAAAAATCTTAGATTTGTTGTGCAAAACAATCCTAACAACTCATGAGCCCAAAACACTCCATCCTATTTGCATACACCGCTTTAACTATTGTAGCTTGCCAATCGCCTGCCGACATTTCAGGAGTAATAACTGGAGCTGAGCAAAAAGGTTCCAAAATCTACCTTCTGGAACCTGAAAATTTACAAGATTTGGGAGCTCCCTATTTTGCAAAAGTTATCGATTCTGCAACCATCAAGGATGATGGAAGTTTTGAGTTCCGAAATATGCCTTTATCAACTACGGAGAGATTATTGGAATTGGCCGTACAGCCCAAAGGAAAAGCCCCCAATTATTTGGAAACTGAAGCTCAAGAAAGTGTGAACTATATGCCCATAGTATGGCAAACTGGAGAACCTTTAAAAATTTCTGCGGAATGGGAGACCTTTCAAAAGACCTTTCAAATACTAAACTCTTCCAAAGCTAATACAGCACTCCTAAACCTAAGAGACCTAAAATACGAAGCTTACCAAAACCATCTAGCAGGAAAGGAATGGCAGGTTGAAGATGGCAGTGAATTGTTGGAAAAAGAACACGCCATCTTAGAATACCAAACAGAGTTAATGAACTTTGCCGATACCACCGAGCACTTTCTTCCCGCCTTAATGGCCCTACGCTGGGTAAGCCCGGAAAACGACTATGAGCGTGTTCCTGAATTTTTGGTGAGGCAATGCGC
This sequence comes from Mangrovimonas sp. DI 80, assembly GCF_001975575.1. Taxonomy (NCBI): domain Bacteria; kingdom Pseudomonadati; phylum Bacteroidota; class Flavobacteriia; order Flavobacteriales; family Flavobacteriaceae; genus Mangrovimonas; species Mangrovimonas sp. DI 80. The sequence continues at coordinate 40,749 of NZ_MSDT01000007.1, forward strand.
CAAATGGAGTCAAACTCAAGCTGAACATGATTGGACAAAAGAACTTTGTAAAGCTAGCGATGCTGCTAATTTACCCGTTTTAATAGGCGATGTATTTCCTGACGCAACACTTCCTACCTTGACGAAGGATACATTGCAACTTAGAGAACATATAGGTAGTAAGCTCACCATTATAGACCTTTGGGCTTCTTGGTGTGCCCCATGCCGAAAGGAAAACCGAGAAGTTTTGGTACCCCTTTGGGATACTTATCATGACGATGGTTTAAAAATTATCGCCTATGCCTTGGAAAGCCATGCAGCCACATGGCAAGCTGCTTCAAAACTTGATGGTGCGGACCGTTGGCTACAAGTATCAGATTTACAAGGAGACAATGCTGATTTCTTAAAACATATTCGCGTGCAGACTATTCCTGCCAATTTTATCTTGGATGAAAACGGTGTGGTGATTGCCAAAAACTTGCATGGCGAGGCCCTAAAAGGTTTGTTAGAAGAACATTTCAAATAGAAACAATCCCATTCCTATAAATCGAAGTCCCCCATTTCTCTTTTCGTCTATTCCTGCTACAAATTTGCTCTCAATTTGGAATGCAGCAATCTTCTACTTCTTACCTTAATTAATAAGCATTCCAAATTACTCCTCAGTATCTTTTGATACATAAGTGCTTAGCAAAATTTCTTACATTAGTACAGTTAATTTTTTTGAGTAAAATTTCAAAAAGACCCTTAAATACCTCTATTACTTTTTCTCGATGATCTCTATTTAAGGGCTTTTAACTAAACCAGCACAGATGCTAGAACGCATTATCCAATACAGTATCCACCACAAGCTCATTATACTGCTATTTACCTTTGGTATTATTGGGTTTGGTCTGTATTCCTTGACCCACATCCCCATTGGTGCCGTTCCTGATGTTACCAACAATCAGGTGCAAGTGATCACCACTTCCAGAAACTTGGCTACGGAAGATGTGGAGAAATTCTTGACCTATCCCGTAGAGTTGGAAATGGCCAATCTTCCTGGGGTAAAAGAAATCCGTTCGGTATCCAAATTTGGACTGTCTGTTGTGACCGTGGTATTTGAAGACGCGTTGGGCACCTATCTTCCACGCCAGCTTATTGCCGAGAAAATTAAAAGTGCCGAAGAGAAAATCCCAGCTGGCTTTGGGTCTCCTTTTATGGGACCTGTTTCCACGGGTTTGGGTGAAATTTATCAATATATCATAGACGTCGATCCAAAATACAAAGACCAATACTCTTTATCCGATATACGAACCATACAGGATTGGGTCGTGAAAAGGCAACTCTCCGGAATACCTGGCGTGGTAGAAGTCAACACTTGGGGAGGGCATTTAAAAACCTATGAAGTAAGCATCAACCCCGAGCAACTTCGGGCCATGGGCATTTCCATCTTTGAAGTTTATGATGCCTTGGAACAAAACAACAATATTGCCGGAGGTGGGTATATAGAAAAAACCAACCAAACCTACTTTATCCGTGGGGAAGGTTTGATAAATTCTATTCAGGATATTGAAGAAATTGTAGTCTCTAAAACAAATGATATTCCCATTTACATCAAAGATGTGGCCTCGGTAGGTTTTGGTTATGCCAACCGATTTGGCGCCATTACTGGCAATGGTGAAGGAGAAAAAGTACTGGGACAGGTCATGATGCTTAAAGATGCGAATTCCAACGCCGTCATTGAAGCTGTAAAAGAACGCGTGGCCGCCATTCAACCTTCCTTGCCCCACGGTATTTACATCAATCCGTTTTTGGAGCGCAGCGAGCTTATTGGCAAGACCACCTTTACCATTGCAGAGAACCTTATATTAGGGTGTTTGATTGTCATTTTTGTGGTGGTACTACTTCTCGGCAACCTTCGGTCTGGTTTGGTAGTAGCCTCGGTGATCCCCTTAAGTTTGCTTTTTGCGCTTTCCTTAATGTATATTTTTGGTGTAGACGCCAACCTCATGAGCCTTGGTGCTATTGACTTTGGAATCATCATTGATGGAGCCGTCATCATTGTAGAGTTCATCGCCTTTAAAATAACCAGCGACCGAAGCAAACTATTAGCCCTTTCAAAACCAGAACGTCAACAGTTGATGGACAAAATTACCTATAACGGTGCCACCAAAATGATGAACTCCGCTGTATTTGGACAATTGATCATCATTATCGTGTTTATCCCCATTCTGTCCTTGGTAAATGTTGAGGGGAAAATGTTCCGACCAATGGCTCTCGTATTTTGTTTCGCCTTGATTGGAGCTATGCTGCTATGTTTCACCTATATCCCTGTAATGGCGTCACTATTTCTAAAACCTTCCAATACCGAAAAACAAACCATTTCTTCCAGACTTATTGCCTTTTTGGAAAGCAAATACACCCCTACCATCAATTGGGCCTTGCAACACAAAAAAACCGTTTTAGGACTTGCCATAAGTTTATTGTTGTTCACTGTATTCCTGTTTAACCGAATGGGAGGCGAATTTGTCCCCACTCTTGATGAAGGGGATTTTGTAATTCAACCCGTGCTCAAAACAGGGACTTCCTTAAGCCAAACCATTGCCACCACTACCCGAATGGAACGTATTTTGAAAACTTTCCCTGAAGTAGAACAGGTTGTAAGCAGAATAGGTGCTGCCGAAGTGCCTACGGACCCCATGTCTATGGAAGAAAGTGATGTCATCATCAAACTGAAACCCAAAAAAGAATGGGTATCGGCATCGAGCAAAGATGAATTGGCCGACAAATTCAAAGAAGCCCTTTCCGAAATTGCTGGAGTCGATTTTGAGTTTACCCAACCCATAGAAATGCGCTTCAACGAATTGATTACAGGGGTACGTGCCGATTTGGCCATCAAGGTTTTTGGAGAGGATTTAGACGTGCTCTATTCTAAAGCTATGGAAATAGAAAAGGCCATCAAAAATGTAGAAGGCGCCGCCGATATCACCGTAGAAAAAACGGTTGGACTTCCACAAATGACCGTGAGTTTCGACCGGAGAAAAATAGCTAAATACGGTTTGAACATTGAAGATTTAAACAATATCATCACGATGGGCTTTGCAGGGATGCGGGCAGGCACCGTTTTTGAAGGAGAAAAGCAATTTGATTTGGTCCTTCGCTATGAGCCAAGCCACAGAAAGGATATTGAACATATAGAAACCGCATCGGTATCCTTGCCCAACGGACAGCGGGTTCCTTTAAGCGAATTTGCTTCCATAACATACACCAAAGGTCCTGCAAAAATTTCTAGAGACGATACCAAACGACGTATTGTGGTTGGGGTAAATGTGAGGAATCGTGATTTAGAATCGGTGGTCAAGGATGTTCAGGATATCATTGAGCGGGACATTAGCATTCCAACGGGTTATTCCATAAGCTACGGTGGACAGTTCGAAAACCTTCGTACAGCTTCAAACCGATTGAAAATTGCAGTGCCCATAGCTTTGGCCCTCATTTTTGTACTGCTCTACTTTGCCTTTAGCTCCATGAAAGAAGCCCTGATGATCTATAGTGCCATTCCACTTTCTGCCATTGGAGGTGTGATGCTACTTTATATTCGGGATTTGCCTTTTAGTATTTCCGCAGGGGTTGGATTTATAGCGCTTTTCGGGATAGCCGTCCTCAACGGGATTGTACTTATTGAAGAGTTTAAAGAACTAAAAGCCCATGGTGTGAGCGACATCAAGGAACGGATTCTTCTAGGGACCAAAAACCGGTTACGCCCTGTATTATTGACCGCGGCCGCAGCAGCTTTAGGCTTTTTGCCTATGGCCATTTCAACCTCGGCAGGTGCCGAAGTACAACGTCCTTTGGCAACCGTTGTGGTTGGTGGATTAATTACTGCTACGGCTTTAACCTTGATTGTGCTGCCCGTACTTTACTCCATATTCGACAGAAAACCTTCCACATCAAAACCTAAAAAGCATTATCCATTGAAACCAACCCTGCTCCTTTTTCTTCTATGCATCCCAGTTATTGCTGAGGCCCAGCAACACACTATTACCGTTGATGAGGCCGTTACCTATGCTTTAGAAAACAACAAGGGCCTTCAAGCCTATGCAAAGAAAACAAAGCAATCACAAAGCTTGATTGGCAGTGCCTTCGATTTGGATCAACCAGAGATATATTACCATTACGACGAAAACAATATTGCTGAAAATGGAGAGACCTTAAATGTTTTTGGAATCAACCAATCTTTACAATTCCCTACTATTTACGGCGCACAGCGAAAGGTAGCCAAACAAAAAGCACTTATAAGCTCGCAACAGTATCTGATTCATCAGAGAAACGTAACCAAAGAGGTTCAAAAAGCGTATTACCACGTAGTGTACCTCAACAATGTCCTGAAACGCTATACCTTTTTAGATAGTTTATATGGGCAATTTTCAATGGCCGCCACTCGAAGATATGAGGTAGGCGAAACCAATCTATTGGAAAAACTTACGGCCGAAGCCAAACAAAAGGAAATTGCCATTTCACGTTCACAAACCCAAGAAGACATCCATAAAGCCTATACTTTATTGCAACAATGGATACAAACAGATTCTGTTTTTACGGTAGAGGACATCAAATTGCCACGGTTGGAACTGCAGGAACTTGACGTGGAAGCCTACCCTGGCATTCAATATTTTAATTCGGTAGAGGAATTGAGTAATTATAGTCTTTCATTGGAAAGACAACGCTTGCTCCCCGATTTGCACATATCGGTATTTCAGGGTACCAACAATGGTGACAATGCCAAACGTTATAACGGATTTCAAGCCGGTATTTCTGTTCCTCTATGGTTTGGAGCCAACAAGGCCAAAATTGATGCCGCTAAAACCGAAACCCTTATTGTTAGTGATGAATTTGAAGATTACAAGCGTCAACTGACAGCCAAATACCAAAGTCTGTTGACTGATTTGAAAAAGTACGAGGAGGCTGTGAACTATTATGAAACCACTGGGGCACAACTCTCTGAAGAATTGACCAGAACCGCCACCAAAGCCTTTAAAAATGGTGAAATAGACTTCCTGCAATACGTTCAGATTTTGGAAAGTTCCAAAACGATAGAAATCAACTATCTGGAAAACCTTTCCCAATACAACACGACTGTTTTAGAAATCAACTTTTTAACCTTTTAGTTTCCTCATGGACAAGACTATTCAACATATCTTAAAACCCTTTCTCCTCACTAGTTTTGGTATACTTTTGGGCACCTCTGTTACCTCCTGCGATTCTAAGTCCAAAACTCCGAACACAGCAATCAGTAGCGAGGCACAGGATCCTAACCTCATTACCTTAACGTCTCAGCAGTTCCAATTGGGGCAAATGGAACTTGGAAAAATCAGTACACAGGAATTCAACACCACCATTAAGGCCAACGGTAGCTTTGCCGTACCTCCGGAGAACCAGGCCGACGTGAGTGCCTACTTTGCGGGCTATGTAAAAAACATCAGCCTGCTACCCGGAGACTATGTAAAAAAAGGACAGACTTTATTTACCATTGAAAACCCCGAATACATCCAAATACAGCAGAACTTTTTGGAAGCCAAGGGGCGTTTGGCCTACTTAAAATCGGATTATGAACGGCAAAAAGCCTTGATGGCCGACAATGTTACCTCGCAGAAGAGTTTTTTAAAAGCTGAATCGGATTATGAGGTGACCTTGGCCCAATTCCAAGCACTCCAAAAACAGTTATCCTTAATGCATATAGACCCCAACACCTTGTCGGGAGCCAATATGCGTTCGGTGATTGCAGTCCCTTCCCCTCTATCGGGATATATTACTTCCATAGAAGCTAGTAAAGGCATGTACCTCAACCCTAGTGATGTGGCCATGACTGTTACCAATACTGACGAGCTTCATATAGAATTGAAAATCTTCGAAAAAGATCTTCCAAAGGTAAAAATGGGGCAACCAATCAATATACGGCTTCAAAATGACAATGAGCAAATCTATAAAGGAAGCGTACACCTCATCAATAGAGCCATAAATGAAAAGGAACGAACCATTGATATCCATGGTGATTTAAACAATCCCGAAGACGCCAAACTGTTTGCCCCAGGCATGTATATAGAGGGAGAAATTGTGACGGCTTCCTCAAAGTATCCAGCATTACCTTCTGATGCCATTTCCAATATTGATAAAGACTATTTTGTGTTGGTTAAAGAGAATGACACGACCTTTGAAAAGACCCCTGTAAGCATTGGAAACACTTATAATGGCTATACCCAATTGCTGAATGCCGATGCATTTGATCCTAACACGGAATTTTTGGTGAAAGGAGCTTTTAATTTGATAACGGAGTAAACCTCCATTTTTAGTATATTGGTTGTATAGCTACAACTTTTTACCATGAATCAATTCATTTCCTGTCTACTTCTAAGCATTTGTATTTTCACAGGTCTTAAAACAGATACAAATTATAACTCCTATGCAAATCAAAACTCGAACATACAATGTTCCGAAAAAGGTTGCATGGGCACTTATACTGGTCCTGAATTTATCAACGGCTCTGATGTTGCCCATCAATTTTCCAACAAAATGTCGGCTGCCGTAGGTGATAAATTAAAAGCGCTTTATAAAAATGAGCATTATAGTAAGGTAGATTTTTCAAACATACAAATGAGTACGGAGGGCATGGGAACTGGCCAAGTTGAGTATTCTTTATCTATTCCATTTGTAACCGTAAAAGAAGCCTGCGACGCCTATACCTCCTTTGACCATGTTGGAGGTTGGAATCATACGCCCGCCCTAGCCAAAAGAAAGCAAGAACTCTCTAAAGCCCTCATGGAAGGACATGAGTTGCATATAAGCGATTTAAAAACCACTCCAGAAGGCCTTCAGGAATATTGGATTCAGTGGAAAAACAAAATACTGCAGTCCAACTGCCAATAACAACTAGCTCCTCTCCTGCTACTAACATACGTCTTCAAAATTCCTTACCTTTATCTTAGCATTTTTCCTTCCCCGACTATCATACATGGAGCCTATAACTAAGAATTATTAAAAAGCGAAACCATGGCTTTTCAAGGAATTCAAGCAACAAAATCCTATCAACAAATCAACAATGCAACTCCAGATGAGATATTTCCCTTATTGTGCCCTGTTAGGGAAAAGGATTGGATTGACGGTTGGGATTACACCATGATTTTTTCCAAGTCAGGACTTGTTGAAAAAGGCTGCGTATTTTCAACACCCCATCACGGCAAAGAGCCCACGATTTGGTATGTTACCCAACATGACCCCGAACATTATAAGGTTGAATTTGTTAGAATTACCCCTAAGGAAGAAGTGGTAAGAATCTACATTGTCCTGGAAGACAATCACAATGGTAGCACTACGGCAAACATTACTTATGAGTACACTGGGCTTAACGACAGTAAAAATAAATGGATTGCTACTGAGCTTGACAAGGCCTTTGAGAAAACCATGAAAGGCTGGGAAAAAGCCATCAACCATTATCTAGAATACGGTGAAAAGTTATTTGAATAACACCTCATTCTTCTAATACCCATATCATGAAGCGATATACAAGATCCTGTTTAACATTCCTTGTTTTATTCAGCATATTATTGACTTCATGCCGACAATTGAGTGAAAAGGTTACAGATTCCTCTGCGGGACTCAATGGCAGCTTTGAAGTTACACAAAACGGCATACCTGTAAATTGGTTATTGTATACCCCCAACACAGTATCCAATGCCGATTTCAAAATTGTATTGGACACCATCATCTATAAAGAAGGAAAGCAATCCCTAAAGTTCGATATTACCTCCTGCAGAGCCGATGGCGGTTGGAATTCCCCTGGGTTTACTAACGAGTTTTTTGATATTGGAAAATATGAAGGTCCAGCTAAGTATCAAATAAGTTTTTGGATCCGTAACCACGGGACTAGATTTAATTTGAGCGCTGGTGGTGTCTCAGCAAAAACAGGCAACATGATTACCTTCATTGATACCGACTCCCAAATTGAGAATTGGCAACAGTTTTCTTATGAAGTTGACGTTCCCAAGGAGCAATGGCTACGGGTGCAATTGAACTTGCTCCAACCCGGCAGTTTCTGGATTGATGATTTTAGAATAGAAAAACTCTAAATCTGCCAAAAACTTCCCTCTTGTCCATCACGCATTTTTGGTGTAATTTACCTTAATCAATCCAACACAAAAATACATCCATGACTACCAACAGATTAGAAGCCTTTAGCGATGGTGTTCTAGCCATTGTCATTACTATTATGGTTTTGGAAATGCAAGTACCGGAAGGTTCCAGTTGGGAGGCCCTAAAACCCGTACTCCCAAAATTCATGTCGTATGTCTTAAGTTTTATCTATTTGGGGGTGTATTGGAACAACCACCACCATTTATTTCAGGCTATGGAAAAAGTAAACGGCAGTGTTCTGTGGTCTAATTTATTTTTATTGTTCAGTTTGTCCTTGGTGCCTTTTACTACGGGATGGATGGGTGAAAACCATTTTGACACTTACCCTGTTGCTCTTTATGGTATGAACCTCCTGTTGGCTGCCATAGCCTTTTTAGTTTTGGAAAAGGCGGCTATTAAATTTGAAGGTAAAACTTCCAAAATTGGCAAGGCCCTTTCCGGAAACAAGAAAGAATACGCTTCCCTTGCTTTGTACCTTGTAGGTGTGGTAGCCTCATTTTTTATTCCTGTAATTGGAATCCTATGCTATGTTATAGTCGCCATTATGTGGATCATCCCAGATAAACGTATTGAAAACTCCCTTCAAAATTGAACAAAACACAAACTTAACACGCTGATTAACAGTAATAAACATTTTTTTGTCTTCAAATTATTTTATCTTTAGGAGAAATTATTCTCCCAAATAAATTCAGAATCAATTTATTGTCACCTACGCAATCAGCTATGGGAGTTCTTGAATGATGCTAATACTATCAACAAGACTCCATTAGCCAGCCCGATGTGTATTTTAATTAAATAATTTCGAGATGAAAAGAATTCTATTTATTCTGTTTGCCCTTATTGTTGTTTCACCCTTGCAATCACAAGAACAAAACAAACTTCCCTATGACGACCCTGAATTCCATGGAAAAATTGGGCGTACTTACAAGGATTCCAAAATGGATTGGCCTGAACTTCCCTCGCCTCCCAAAGGAGCTCCCAATGTGGTCATAATCCTCTTGGATGATGTTGGTTTTGGAATGAGCAGTACTTTTGGAGGCTCCATCCCTACACCTAACCTTGACAAACTCGCTGATAATGGTTTGCGCTACAACCGTTTCCATACCACTGCCATTTGTGGTCCATCAAGAGCCGCTTTGATTACCGGTAGAAACCACCATAACTGTGGAAGTGGTTTCCTTGCAGAATGGGCTACAGGATATCCAAGTTACACCACTATGATTCCTAAAAGCACCGCTACTGTTGCTAAAGTTTTGAAATATAATGGCGTGAATACTTCGTGGTTTGGCAAAAACCACAACACGCCTGATTGGGAAACCAGTGCGGCAGGGCCTTTCGACCGTTGGCCAACAGGATTGGGGTTTGATTATTTTTATGGTTTTAATGCTGGTGAAACCCATCAGTACTATCCCGTTATTTTTGAAAACACCGTTGCTGTGGAGCCCGACACTACTCCAGAAGAGGGGTATCATTTTATGACGGACATGACGGATAAGGCTATTAGCTGGATCCAATTGCAAAAATCCATTTCGCCTGATAAACCCGTCTTTATGTATTTTGCCCCTGGTGCCACGCATGCCCCTCACCATGTTACCAAGGAATGGCGTGATAAATTCAAAGGCAAATTTGACCATGGTTGGGACAAGGAGCGTGAGATTGTGTATGAACGACAAAAGAAAATGGGGATTATTCCTGAGGATGCGCTACTTTCTCCTCGTAACGACTCCGTTCCTACTTGGACCTCAAGAACCGCGGAAGAAAAAAAGTTTTACAGCTTGTTGTTTGAAAATTTTGCAGGCTATCTCGCCTTTACCGATCATGAAGTAGGCAGACTGATTGATGCCATAAACGAATTGCCAGATGCCGATAACACCTTAATTATTTACATTGTTGGCGACAATGGAGCCAGTGCCGAAGGTGGCTTAGAAGGCACCATTAATGAAGTAAAAGGACTCAATGGAATTTCCAGTTCCATTTCAGAAAACTTGAAAAAAGCCGATGAAATTGGCGGCCCCACTACAGAGCCCCATTTCCCAGTAGGCTGGGCTTTTGCGGGGAACACGCCCTTCCCTTGGGTCAAACAGGTAGCATCCCACTTTGGAGGCACCCGCAACCCCATGGTGGTCTCTTGGCCAAAAGTAATCAAGGATAAAGGAGGTATGCGCTCGCAATTCCTTCACCTTATAGACGTGGTGCCCACCATTATGGAAGCAACGGGTATTTCCTTTCCTGACTATGTAGAAGGTGTCAAACAACGCCCCATGGATGGAAAATCATTCTATTCTACCTTTACGAATCCAAAAGCACCAGAAATTAGAACGACTCAGTATTTTGAAGTTTTTGCCAACAGAGCATTGTATCATGACGGTTGGGTAGCAGCCCATCAGCACACCTTCCCATGGCGACAAGATCTTGCCCCAGGGTTTGAAAATGAAGTATGGGAGCTTTACAATGTCAAGGAGGATTTCTCTGAAGCTGTTAATGTAGCCGAAAAATACCCAGATAAGTTAAAGGAACTTCAAGCCATATGGGAAAAGGAAGCAGAAAAGTACCATGTATTCCCATTGGATGATCGTGGGGCTGCAAGGTTGGCCGTACCCAAACCCTCGCCGTTGGGTGATCGTACCAAATTCACCTATTATGAAGGCGCTACGCGTATTCCTGAAACCGCAGCACCGAACACCAAAAACACCTCGTGGACTCTGGAAGCGATGCTGGAAACCACTGCCAAAGAAAAAGATGGTGTTATAAATGCTATTGGCGGCCTAGGTGCAGGCTACACACTTTATGTAAAAGACGGTTACCCTACTTTTATTTACAATTTCTTTGAATCGGAAGTCACTACTATAAAATCGAACAAGAAACTTCCCGATGGATTGGCTTCTGTGAAGGTAGACTTTAAATACGATGGTGGTGGAGCTGGAAAGGGCGCCAATGTTACTTTATATATCAATAATGAAAAAGTGGGGGAAGCCAAATTGGAACACACCGTTCCCGGAAGGTTTGGAATTGACACTTTCGGCATTGGTGAAGACACGGGATCTCCAGTAACAGAAAATTACCACCCACCCTTTGCCTATGAAGGTAAAATCGTGGAAGTCAACATCGACATTGCACCTAAATAACATATTAACAGTAAGTACATTCCATAAAGGGGGATTGCAGGTTCCAAAAAAAATAGCCACCTTTAAACTAATTAGGTGGCCATTTTTTTTTGACTGTATTTCAAATAAAAAATCACCTTAATCCATCCTTCAATACAAAACTCATGCTACCATGTCCAACATTCAATTGATTATAGAAGAACGCGCTGCCGATATCGGTAATTTTTTAGTGGGAAGGCTTTTGCCTTTTCGCCAAAAAAGAGCCGTGGGACCCTTTGTCTTTATTGACCATATGGGACCGGCTGAACTTAAGGACTATCAAAATTTGGACGTACCACCGCACCCACACATTGGCCTCTCTACCCTCACCTATTTGTTTGAGGGCGCTATTTTTCATAGAGACAGTTTGGGAACGGCCATGGAAATACAACCTGGAGCGGTTAATTGGATGACGGCGGGGAAAGGTGTGGTTCATTCAGAAAGGACTCCAGACTACTTGAGAACAACGGATAAAAAACTCCACGGCCTTCAAATTTGGGTAGGTCTTCCTAAAGAATTGGAACAATCGGAACCGTCTTTTCACCATATTGAGGCCTCCGACATCCCCTCGTGGGAAGACAATAGTATTCAAATCAAGCTTATTGCAGGCGAAGCCTTTGGCAAAACATCACCTGTGCCGGTTCACAGTGCCCTGTACTTTTTAGAGTTAAAAAGCGGCAATGGGCAAATGGTATCGATTGGCAAAGATCTTTATGGGGAATCCGCCCTTTACATCTTGGAAGGGAGCATTAAAAATGATGGCCACCAATATGGTCCCAAGCAAATTTTAATTGCCAAAGACAGTACCTTATGTGCTTTTGAAATGGAAGCCAATACTACCGTGTATATTTTTGGAGGCACCCCATTCCCTGAAGAACGTTTTATCCATTGGAATTTTGTGAGTTCAAATAAAAACATTTTAGAGCAAGCAAAAATCAATTGGAGTGTGCAAAATCTTGAAGCCTTTCCAAAAGTGCCTGGAGATAACGCAGAATTTGTGCCCCTACCTATTTACGATAAACCAAAGGTTGTTGTGAGCTTTATAAGAGAAGAGCTTGACAAAAAGGGAACATTTACCATTTTTGAAAATGGCATCCCCGCAGGAGAAATGACCTATGTTTGGGCCGGTAAACACAAATTCATTATTGACCACACCGAAACCTTTGAAAAGTTTTCAGGCAAGGGCTACGGCAAACAATTGGTGCTAAAAGGAGTGGCATATGCCAAATCCAAAGGGGTTAAAATCCTGCCTCTGTGTCCTTATGCCAAACGAGTGATGGAACAGGACGAAAGCTTACATGAGATGATTTTTAGGTAGAAACTGAGCACAAACGGGTTTTAAATAATCCCAATCCATTCTTATTTCGGAAATTACTTTGAAATTAAGTATCTTGGTTATTCACTAAAAATTCCGTGCCGCTATGACCAGACAAGAATTTTTAAAACAAGCAGGTATTACTGGAGCCTCCCTATTATTGTTGAATGGCTCTCCTATCCTAGCCTCTGATTCTAAAACGACTCTTTCTGGCCCAAAAGCCCCTAACATTGAACAACCCCAAAAGGATGAAGACGTTTTTGGATACATCAATAGGATTAAAGGAACTTTTGACATTACACTTTACAAACAGATTTTAGGGGCCGCAAATGACTTCAAAGAAGGTGACCAAACCCTAAACATAGCTGCAGCCAATGAACAATCCAGGATTCATGCCAGACAATTACTAAGTAACACCACTATCAAAGAGCTTTCAAAACACAATGTGTTTCAAGATGAACTATCAAACTTGATTGTAACCTCACTCCCTACCAACTCCAAGGTCGATTCCTGGACTATGCACCAGCTCAAAGAATTTTTGCTACACAGTAGCGAAGACGATATTAAAAACATCATGCCAAGCCTTAGCAGTGACACCATAGCCTGTGTGGTAAAATTAATGTCCAACGACGAGCTCATTACCATTGGAAACAAGGTGTTTAATCCGCTGCCCAACAGTAACATCGGAAGTAAGGGGTATATGGGCGCTCGTGTACAACCCAACTCCCCCACAGATAATACCGAAGATATTTCATGGCAGGTGTTTAATTCTTGGTCTTATGCGGTTGGTGATGTGGTGTTGGGCACCAATCCTGTCTCCAGTGACCCCGAATCTGTAGCTGCTATTGAAAAAACCTTGTTTGACATTATTTCAAGTTTTGGTTTGGAAACTACCATCCCAAACTGTGTGCTATCCCATGTAGATGTGCAAGCGGAAGTGGAACGTCAACATCCAGGAAGCACCGGCATCTGGTTTCAGAGTATTGCCGGCACAGTGAGTGCCAACAATACCTTTGATGTTACTATTGATAAAATGCTACAATATGCATCCCTTCGCAATGGGCATTTTGGATTTTATGCCGAAACAGGACAAGGCGCCGATTTCACCAACGGCCATGCAGAAGGCTTTGATATGGTGATGCATGAATCTCGGAAATATGGTTTCTTGAGGGTTTTGAAACAAAAAATCAGTGCTTTAAAAGGAGATAACAACTCCTGGGTCCATGTGAATGATGTCGCTGGATTTATTGGTCCGGAAGTGTTTAGAACCAAGGAACAATTAGTCCGCTGTTGTCTAGAAGATACCGTGATGGGCAAACTTCACGGGCTCACCATAGGATTGGACATCTGCTCCACCCTGCATATGGATGTGAATTTACAGGATTTAGACTGGTGCATTTCACAGGTCATGCCTGCAAATCCTGCCTATTTAATGGCACTTCCCACCAAAAACGATCCTATGCTGAGCTATTTGACTACGGCCTTCAATAATCATGTCAGAATTAGAGAAGACTTTGGTTACAAAGTGAATGATGCCATGTGGGACTTCTTTAAAAAATTAGAAGTTATCGACAAGGAAGGACACCCCACGAAACATTTTGGAGATCCTATCTGGGTGTATTATAAATACCGACAAGCCAAGAACGACACTAGATCTTTGGAGGTTATTTATAATGAAGGTAAAGATGCCATTGAACGTATAGAAAACCGCGGTGTCCCTATTGCTCAGGGTTACGGCAAAAACTATTGGGATTTAAAGCCTGAACTGGAGAAGCAAGTACAGTATTTATATGATGATGCCAAGGTCAGTCTATGGACTGAAATGCAACCTGAGTTTGTACAAAGCATTCCAGCATCATTAGCCATTGCTACGGCCTCCCATAATCGAAAAGATTACGTGTACCATCCAGAATCGGGTGAAGTTTTAAACCCCGATGCCATACACCAGGTTAACTCCCTAAAAAATACTTGGGAAAGCCCTCCAGACATTCAAATCATCATTTCAGACGGACTTAATGCCAGAGCATTGATGGATGAAGGCCATTTGATTCCCTTTTTGGATGGATTGACCAAAGAACTGAAATCACAGGGTTATAGCCTAAGCAAGCAACCAATCATGATTACCAACGGTCGTGTCCGTGCCGGATATGCCTGTGGAGAACTTCTGTTTGGCAATACATCCAATGAACCAAAGCCTCATGGTATCGTCCATATCATCGGGGAACGCCCAGGCTCGGGCCACCATAATTTTTCGGCCTATTTAACCGTTGCCCCTAATTCGGTATGGCAAGATAAGGGCTCTGTAGACCACAATATATCCAAGGTGGTTTCAGGCATCTCCGATACAGCGCTCACTCCTCAATTAGCCATTACCAATACGGTGAATATTTTGAATGCCTTATTTCTTACCCAAAAAACGGGGTAACATCCCTTAAAACAGGATCCAAGTAATGTGCAACCATGACACCTCTATATGAACAAAAAGATAGGCCTTAAAGAAGCTATTTCCATTGGTATTGGCGGTATGGTTGGTGGCGGCATTTTTGCAGTGTTGGGTCTAGCCGTAAGTTTGGCAAAAGGCGGCACACCAATTGCCTTTTTATGGGCAGGACTGTTGGCCTTGATTACCTCCTACTCTTACGTAAAACTCTCCCTGCACTATCCTGACCGTGGCGGTACCGTAAAATTTATCAATCAAGGGTTTGGGAAATCGGTGTTTAGTGGTGCGATGAACAATCTATTGTGGGTAAGTTATATCATCATGTTGTCTTTGTATGCCTCGGCCTTTGGATCCTATGCGCCTAACCTGTGGCAAATCACACATGATAAAAGCCTCGATTTTCATATTTATGCTAGTGGCATTATTGTGTTGGCCACGGCCATTAATTATTACAGTATTGCTGTGGTTGGTAAAATTGAATCTTATGCCGTCATTATTAAACTGATTATTCTTATCGGGTTTATTGGTATTGGGGCCTATGGTTTAATGGAGAATCCCAATATCGAACAATTGGCCGTTGCCAATTGGGAACCCTTTATCCATTTATTTGCAGGAGGTATGGTCATTTTTGTGGCTTATGAAGGTTTTGAACTGATTGCCAATGCTGCTCCAGATATTGCCGATCCTAGCCGCAATATTCCAAGGGCTTATTATACTTCAGTCATTTTTGTGATTGTCCTATATGTCATCATTGCTTTGGTTACAGTGGGTTCGCTACCCTTTCAAAATATTGCCGAGGCCCAAGACTATGTACTGGCCGAAGCCGCCAAACCCTTGTTGGGACAAGTAGGCTTTACCATCATTACCATAGCAGCCTTGATTTCGACCTTTTCTGCCATTAATGCCTCTCTTTACGGTGGTAGTAGGGTGAATTATGAAATTGCCGAAGATGATGAACTACCACACCACTTTTTAGCTAAATTCTGGAACCACCCTATTGGGCTGCTCATCACCTCTATAGCAACTTTGATTCTGGTGAATGTTTTGAAATTGGAAAGTATTTCCACAGCTGGCAGTATGGGGTTCCTATTGATTTTTGGAATCGTTAATCTGACGGGATTTAGATTGGCTGAAGACACGGGAAGTAATAAATTCATTCCTTTAATTGGTTTTGTTTTGTGCATGACCGCCCTTGTGGTACTCATTCAGCAACAGTATCGCACTAATTTGCTTGGCATTTTGATATCCTTTGGAATTATTGCTGGCTGTTTTGTGATGGAATATTTGTTTAAGCGGTCTGAGAGGTCTAGAAACTGATAGCTTTATAAAGCACAAAAACAACTATATTTATAAAAGGCTTGACATTAATTTAAAATTGGATGAAACTAAACTCAGTACTTTTTATTCTTATAATTTCAATTAGTTGTAGAGGATCAAAACATAAAACTGAGATAGATAAAACATATACTAAGATAATCAGTCAAAAATTCAAAAACACTGATTCCTTAGAAATCGAAATAATATACAAACAATTATCAGGATGCGTAGATTTAAATTATGGTCGAATCTATATAACACAACGGAACAAGAAAATGTTTTTTTATCATTCATCAACGAATGAAGAATCTGAAACCGAGCATTTCTCAGGGTCTATTAATGGATTAATTGATTTAGTAATTGCTTTTGAAAGTGAAGCCAAAGAATCGAATTCAGGATGTGGCGGATATGCCAGTGGTACAGGATATGAAATAGATTTAAAAATAAATGATGAAGAAACAAAATTTGGATTTTGTAAAGAAGTTTATGATGGCTTGAACAAGTTAGTTAACCAAATGAAAATATTGAAACAAATAAACTAATATCAACACCATGTCCCCTTATTGTTTTGAGTTTTCCTCTCAAAGAAATCAAACAAAACCATTGCCTGCTGTAAAAATTATATATTATGAAACTAAAAATTTTTGGGGCTCTTGTTTTAAGTCTTGTACTTTTTTCCTCTTGTAAAAAAGAAACACCCGTAATTGATGGTACCGGTACCACAGTGTATTACAATGGCGATATTATAACAATGGAAGGCGACGAACCAAAGTATGCTCAAGCGCTTGTTGTTCGGGAGGGCAAGATTGTATATGTGGGAGAATCAGCAGAGGCGATGACTAAAGCAGGTAAAGGACATACTATGATAGACTTGGAAGGAAAAACATTGGTTCCAGGCTTTATAGATGGCCACTCTCATTTCAGCAGTTTTGGCGCTCAAGCTGTATGTGCCAATTTATTGGCTTCGCCCGATGGCAAATGCAATACCATTCCGGAACTTATATCGGAACTAAAAGGCTGGTATAAAAAAAATGGAGTGGACAAAACCAATGGTTGGATTGTCGGACTAGGTTTTGATGATGCCGCACTGCAAGAGAATAGATTTCCAACTAAGGAAGATTTAGATTTAGTTTCCACAGATTTACCTGTGATGGCTTGTCACATATCGGGGCATTTCAGTGTAGTAAACTCTAAAGGGTTGGAATTATTGAATATCACCAAGGATACCAAGGACCCCTCTGGCGGTATTATACGAAGAATGCCTAATAGCCAAGAACCCAATGGAGTTATGGAAGAGTTAGCGAGTATTCCCGCCATGTTAAAGGTATTAACACCAAGTTCTCCTGAACTAGGGGATTTTTTTATTGAAAAAGGGTTTGAATTAGCTACCAGTTATGGCTATACAACGGCTCAAGAAGGTCGGGCTATGGAAAACCATCTGCAGTTGGCCGATTATGCCAAGCGCGGAAAAATGCCAATTGACGTCAATTCTTATGTCGATTATATGTATCCTCAGTATATGGAAACCGAATGGTATGGCAAGGACTATAAAAATCATTATAGAATCGCTGGAATTAAATTAACGTTGGATGGCTCTCCTCAAGGCAGAACCGCTTGGAGAACTGTGCCCTATACTTTACCTCCCGATGGACAGAATGCAGATTACAGAGGTTACCCTGCCATCCCTGATGATAATGAGGTTGCGAGAATCGTAGATATGTCCCTAAAAAATAATTGGCAAATGCAAGTACACTGTAACGGTGATGCTGCACTTGACCAATGGTTGAAAGCACTTGAACCAGCAGTTGAAAAGTACGGAAACAATGATAGGCGTAACAGTCTTATTCATGGGCAGTTAATTAGAATGAATCAAATTGATAGTCTCAAAAAATATGATATTGTAGCATCCCTTTTCCCAATGCACACTTTTTATTGGGGAGACTGGTATAAACAAATTATAGATGAAGAAGCAGCCATGCACATTAGCCCTATCAAAACTTGTATGGATAAAGGCGTTCATGTTACCAGTCATACCGATGCCCCTGTTGCCCTACCTAATCTAATGATGATTATGCATACAACTGTTAATAGGGTTTCACGCAGTGGAGACATTATTGGCAAAGATGAACGTTTAACACCTTATGAGGCAATGAAATGTATCACATCTTGGTCTGCCTATCAATTGTTTGAAGATGACATCAAAGGGACCTTAAGTGAAGGTAAATTAGCAGATTTGGTGATTTTGGATAAAAACCCATTGAAGGTTGACCCTATGACGTTAAAAGACATTAAAGTTCTGGAAACTATTAAGGAAGGGAAAAGCGTTTATAAACGAAAATAACCATTGCCTGCTATTAATATCATCAATATGAAAAATACAGTCTACTATTTCTTTTTAATAGCATTTCTTACTGCATGTCAAAACAATGTAAAAGAAAACAAGCAAGAGACTATTACACCCAAAATTGAAGATAGGTATCAACCACAGGAATACGTCAAGCTCACTCATCCAGAATGGTCAAAGAGTGCCGTGATCTATCAATTAAACACAAGACAGTTTACGGACGAGGGTACCTTTGAATCGGCTCAAAAGCAACTGCCTCGTTTAAAGGAATTAGGGGTAGACATTATTTGGTTAATGCCCATTCATCCCATTGGTGTCAAAAACAGAAAGGGAACTTTAGGCAGTCCGTATTCGGTTAAAGATTATTACGGCGTCAACCCTGAATTTGGCGATTTACAGGACCTAAAACACTTTGTTGATGATGCCCATAAACAAGGCATGTATGTCATTCTAGATTGGGTTGCCAATCACACGGCTTGGGATAATACTTGGGTAGTTGAGCACCCCGATTGGTACGAGAAAGATTACAAGGGAGATTTTAGACCTACCCCATGGTGGGATTGGGACGATATCATTGATCTGGATTACAACAATCCGGAGGTTAGGAAAATCATGACGGACGCTTTGAAATACTGGGTTAAGGAAGCAGATATTGATGGCTACCGCTGTGATGTTGCTGGCTTTGTACCTGTAGAGTTCTGGAATAATGCCCGTGAGGAGCTCGATGCCATAAAACCCATTTTTATGCTGGCCGAATGGGAATTTAGAGATTTACATGCCAAAGCCTTCGACATGACCTATGCTTGGAGCTGGAATGAAACTGTCCATAAGATCTGTACAGGCAAAGCAGATGTTAATGGCCTGTATATTTACTATTCTTGGAACGAATGTGCCTTTCCTCAAAATAGTATGCGCATGACCTTTGTAAGTAACCACGATAAGAATGCTTGGGAAGGTACCATGTGGGAGCAATTTGGAGACGGTTTGGAAGCTGCAATTGTACTTTCTGTTGTTGGGGAAGGAATGCCCTTGATATATAACGGTCAGGAAGCTGGAAACAAAAAGAGACTGGCGTTTTTTGAAAAGGATCCTATTCAATGGCAAGAACACTATATAGGAGATTTATACAAGAAGTTGTTTGCGCTAATGAAAACCAACACGGCTTTATGGCATGCCAAATGGGGCACAACCATGATAAAAGTTCCCAATAATGCAGAAAGTGAAGTTTTTAGTTTTGTTAGGCAAAATGACAAGGATAAAGTTTTTGCCGTTTTTAATTTTTCAGAGAACAAAAGGACTGTAGAGTTTAAGGAATCTTTGTATTACGGGAACTACAAAGACTTCATTTCAAATGAACCTGTGGAACTCAATAAAAACACCAAAATTGAAATGGCACCATGGGCTTTTAAGGTTTTTGTGAAATAGTACAAAATATGGTGTACAACACTATTTCGAGTTTATTGCTTTCAGTTTTACTATCTTTAGATCTAACACACAAATCCAAAAAGATTTCCCAATCAAAAAACCATAAACACCCCATTAAGCATCATTTAAAACCAACCAAATGATAGGAATTTTAGTTGCAATTGCCATTTCGTGGATGCTTTTATATCTCATTGAGAAGCGGAGTATCCTAGCCTTAGGAATTCTGCCCTTGGCAAAAAGGCTGAAACAATTCTTAATGGGGTTTTTAGTCACTGGAATACTTTGTGTTCTTGTACAATATTTTGAGGCTTATTTAAAAGCATCGACTTGGGTTTTGAATGACACCATTACTACCAGAATTGTTTTCAACTCATTTTGGTGGGATTTTAAATCGGTGTTGACAGAAGAACTGATGTTTAGAGGTGCCCTACTCTATTTGCTCATCCATAAAATAGGCTCGGTAAAAAGCATTTTGATTTCCGCAATGGCGTTTGGAGTCTATCATTGGTTCTCATATGGTGTTTTAGGAAATGTCATGGCAATGATTTTGGTATTTATCGGAACTGGATTAATGGGCTACGCATGGGCCTGGGCTTTTGCCAAAACCAAATCTATAATGTTACCCTTTGGGCTTCATTTGGGATGGAATTTTGTTTACAACACCTTATTTTCAAAAGGGCCTTTGGGAGACTTAGTCCTGATTTCTCAAGGTGGGAAGGAATTGAACGATTGGGCTTCACTATTGAATTTCACAACTGGTTTGATTATAGTGCCTCTTTTAGTGCTCATATATGTAACGTATTTTGTAAAAAAGGAATCGGATATCTCAGCAACGATATAAAACTTCGACTCACAACAGTATCCCCCTAGGTTGGCATTTTGGAGTTCTTTGGAATCATCATTGGCTGCTTTGTAATGGAATATGATTTAAGAGGCTAGTATCTGTGAAGCATAAGTTAACCTGTATCTTAAGAAGAAAATCTTTATATCCAACCATAGACTATTACTTTATAGCCAAATAAAAAGAACTATATTTATGACAATGTTTGTAAACCATTAACCCCAATTCATTAAATAACTTATGGAACAGAAAACCCTATTATCCAGAAACGAAATTTTAGATAATATTCTTGGCCTACTTTTATCATTTGAATCTCTAACATTTAAAGAAATTTTCAAAGTAACAAATCCCGTAAAAATTGATATGGAATTTATTGCGAAAACATTAAATCAATATCAATGGAAAGATTGGATGAAAGAGTCATTTAAGGATGAGCTTTTGTTCAATGGTTATATTCGAGAAGATGAAAGTGCTAATATCTTGATAACGGAAGAAGGTCGTGAGTTTAAAAATAATGGAGGTTACCAAGCACAAGAACTAAAACATGTTTGGACTAAGGATTTATATCCTCAAATAGAAAAAATAAATAGAACATATAATCAAAAATTAACTTTAGTAGGAATTTTGATATTTATAGTTCAAGTAATTACTATAACAATCATCAAGCTATAATTCGCTTCATAACTTTAAAAAGAAAACAACTAACTGTTTTTGGTACAGCACAACATCTATAACACAGATTTTCAATAGTTATTCCACTAGATTTGTTCCCTCTTTAAAACCACCCACAAATGCAACTAATTGAAATAAAGTTTTTTGGTGTTGTTTATGGATTTCTATTTGGTATCATATTAACTGTTTTATCTTTTGCTTTTAGAATTAACCTCATCTACTCCCAAACTTTAGGTGAAATACCCATCTACCTTGGGTTAATTCCCATAGTTTTAATAATCTTATTTACTATTACATCTGAGAAATTGAGAAGTAAATTTTTAAATCTCATTTATCTTTTTGTGACCAGCTTTTCCTTTATATACTTTTATTCAAAATTTCAATGGACAGTAGACTGTTGCCCCGATAAATACCATTCAATGTATGAATGGAATGCTGCCAAAAGACTAAGTTGGATAGTTGATTTACCATTGACTTTCATCATTATTCGGTGCATTCAAGGATTGATATTCGATATACTGAAAGAACTCAATGGGAAAAACCTTTCAAAACAAGAGGTTTAGTTCATTCCTGCTAATTTTGCTTAGCCAGTTCTCAATTCGGGTTCTCGTCCAAGCAGAAAATTATTGCACTTTCCCTATCTTTAATACTATCAATATCACAAAACATTGAAACTAATATGAACGGCCCTGACAAAGACCTAAAATTTCCCCTTGAAAATTATGATAGACTTTGCTTTTTAAAGAACATTATCAAAAATCCGAATATCATTGTAGGCGATTACACCTATTATGACGACTTTGAAAATGTTGACAATTTTGAGAGGAACGTCAAATACCTTTTTGATTTTACAGGCGATAAATTAATAATTGGCAAGTTCTGCATGATTGCTTCTGGGGTATCCTTTATCATGAATGGTGCCAACCATCTCACTAATTCAATTTCATCGTATCCCTTTGCCATTTTCGGAAATGGTTGGGAAAAAGCCATGGAAGGAAAAACATATCCCTATAAAGGTGATGTAATCATTGGAAACGATGTTTGGATTGGGCATAACGCCACAATTATGGCAGGAGTTACCATTGGGGACGGCGCTATTATAGGCACAAATTCCACAGTTGTTAAGGACGTGGCACCCTACTCTATTGTAGGTGGCAATCCCGCCAAAGAAATAAGAAAACGATTTGACGAAAACACCATAAAGAAGCTTTTGGAATTGCAGTGGTGGCATTGGGACATAGAAAAAATCACTCAGAACATTCAAAAATTGACCTCCAATAGCATAGATGAATTATAGATAGGCAACCTTCAAAAGACTTACAGTCAGTCTATGGGCAAAGTCCTTATTCTTTTTAGCACATCACAATAGATACAAAAAAAACACAACTAGTTAAAAAACAATTATTTACATTTCAAATCACAATGTTTTTCTTTAGATTTTTCATATTTTTATAGGAACTAAAGTACAAAACATGCCAAACCAAAATTACTCCATTGTTCTTTTAGTACTATTCCTTTTTGGCTGCAAACATGAAGTGGAAAATCCCATCGCACAGGTGGCTCCCATAAGCGTGATACAGCTAAAAACCGAAACGGTACCCATTTACAAAGATTTTGTAGGACAGGTATTTGGCATCAAAGATATTCCCATCCGTGCGCGCGTGGACGGTTTTTTGGAAGGCATACATTTTGAAGAAGGCAATCGGGTGGAAAAAGGAGACCTTCTTTACAGTATCGATTCCCAAGTTTTTGAAGCCGAAGTTGCCAGAGTCAACAGTGCAGTATCTTCCGCCAAAACACTACTGGCAAAATCCAATAGCGATTATAACAGAATTAAACCATTGGCCGATTTGAATGCCATTAGTAAAAGTGATTTGGATGGAGCCACGGCAAGAAAAGAAGCCGCAGATGCAGAGCTTAAAGCGGCCCTTGCTTCCCTAGAAATTGCAACCATCAATTTAGGGCACTGTAAAATTTATGCTCCAATAAATGGGGTCATTGGAAAAACGTTGGCTCGAGAAGGCGAATATGTTGGTAAACAACCCAACCCTATCATCTTAAATACGGTTTCGGATATTGACACTATAAGAGTGCAGTTCTTTCTCTCGGAAGCAGAATACCTCACATTTATGAAACGCTTATTGGTAAAAAAAGGCGATACCGATAAAAAATTCAAAACTTTGGCAGATAAGCAAATATTGGAATTGATTCTTTCCGATAATTCCATACATACCCACAAAGGGCACTTGGACTTTATAGACCGTAATATCGATCCTAGTACAGGCTCTATATTGCTTCAAGCCTCATTTCCCAATCCCGATAGACTTATCCGTCCGGGACAATTCACTAAGGTAAGGGCCTTGGTCAACATGCGTGAGAATTCCATTTTAGTTCCTCAAAAGGCCGTCCAGGAAATTCAAGGACAATATATGGTGTTTGTGGTGGGTAATGATGGCATTGTGCAAATACGAAATATCGAAGTGTTTAAAAATTATAAGGATTATTACATTATTGAAAAAGGACTTGAGCCCGGTGAACAAATTGTGGTTGACGAAGTTCAAAAAGTAAAATCCAAAATGAAAGTTGCCCCCAAATTAGTTCAGTATCAAAGCAAGGTAGAAAACTAATATCCAATTTTATGTCCGATTCAAAGGGTAACTTATTTGTACGTCGACCCGTATTAGCAATGGTTATTGCCATCATTATTACCTTGGTGGGCGCTATTACCTTAACAGGGCTCCCTGTTGAACAATACCCTAGTCTGAGTCCACCACAAGTGGTTGTGAGAGCCAAATATCCTGGTGCCAACGCCATAGACATCGAAGAATCGGTAGCCACACCTCTAGAGCAACAAATCAATGGCGTGGACAACATGCTCTATATGCTGTCTACAAATTCCAATGATGGTACTATGGCCATTAGGGTATCGTTTGATGTGGGAACAGATCCAGATATGAATGCGGTTTTGGTCCAAAACAGAGCTGCCGCGGCTACGGCCAGATTACCGGAGTCCGTCAAGCAATTGGGTGTTACCACCAAAAAGGCCATGTCTAATGTAATGATGGTGGTTACACTTGCCTCCGACGGCAGTTTTGACCAAGAATTTCTGGGGAACTATGCGTTGATAAACCTTAGGGACGAACTTTTAAGACTTCCCGGCGTTGGGGATGTTACCGTGTTCGGATCTGATTATTCCATGCGGATTTGGGTGAAACCGGACAGACTTTCCCAATTGGGAGTTACAGTACCTGAAATTGTCAAAGCTATTAATGAACAAAATGTCTTGGTACCAGGAGGCCAATTGGGAGCAGAACCAGCGCCTCAAGGCACCGAATTCACCTATACCGTTAGAATGCCCTCTCGGTTTAATTCCGAAGAAGAATTTGGAAATATCATTGTTCGCGAAAAACCCGATGGCTCCGAAATAAAAATAAAGGACATTGCAGAGGTGGAACTCGGCATTGAAAAATACAATGCTTTCACCCGATTAAATAAAGAAGTCTGTACCGTGATTGCCATATACCAAGCGCCAGGATCCAACGCTTTGGAAGTTGCCAATGGCATAAAAGAAGCCATGGCCTTTATGAGCACACGATTTCCCGAGGGCATCTCCTACGATATTTCATTGGATACCACCTTGGCCATTACTGCCGGAATTGATGACATTATTGAAACCTTAATCATTGCCTTAATCTTGGTAATATTTGTGGTGTTTTTATTCCTTCAAGACTGGCGAGCCACCCTCATCCCTTGTCTTGCGATTCCTGTGTCCCTTATAGGCGCTTTTATATTCTTTCCAATGCTAGGATTTACCATTAATGTTTTATCGCTGTTAGGATTGGTCTTGGCCATTGGTATCGTGGTAGACGACGCCATTATTGTGGTGGAAGCGGTACAAGTGAACATTGAAAGGGGGATGCAACCCAAAGAAGCCACTATCGATGCCATGAAAAAGGTTACAGGCCCCGTGATTGCAACTACTTTGATATTGGTGGCTATTTTTATTCCTGTTGCGGGTATGTCCGGTATCACAGGAAAACTCTACCAACAATTTGCCATTACCATTGCTTTGTCTGTGATTGTATCCTCTGTAAACGCCTTAACCCTATCGCCTGCCCTCTGTAGTTTACTCTTAAAAGAACCCAAGCCTTATAAAGGCGTTTTAGGCAAAATATTTGGAGGGTTCAATAAGTTTATGAAAAAATCTACCGGAGGCTATATGTCCGTGACCAATGTGGTTACCGGCAAAATCAAACGTGGATTGATTTTTATAGGGATTTTAATTGTGGGTATGGGAGTCTTATCAAAAGTGGTTCCTATGGGCTTTATCCCTGAAGAGGACATGGGCTACTTTTTTGTGAATATTCAGTTACCACCAGCAGCCTCTATTCAACGGACCAACGACATCACCAGGCAGGTAGAAGATTTGTTAGTAGCCAAAGAAGATGTGCAATATGTTACTAATGTAACGGGCTACAGTTTGCTGTCTACTTCTTTTCTAAACAATTCTGCGGTGATGTTCGTGAAACTAAAAGATTGGGATGAACGGAGTATTACAGCCAAAGCGTTCGTTGAAAACATCAATCAAGAACTCATACAAATACCGGGCAGTATCAATTTGGCCTTTGGTCCTCCCCCTATCCCTGGTTTGGGCAAGGGATCAGGATTCAGCATTATGATACAGGACCGAGGAGGCAACACGCCAAAATATCTAGCCGAACAAGCCAATATATTTACGCAAAAAGCTATGGAACGCCCTGAAATAGGAAGAGCCTTCACACCTTTCAATGCTTCGGTACCCCAGCGTTTGTTGGAAATCAACAAAGAAAAGGCCCTTAAACTAGGCATCCCTTTAAATGACATCTATGCCACTGTTGGTGCCTATATGGGAGGGACCTATGTTAATGATTTCAACAGATTTGGAAGGCTCTATAAAACTTATATACAAGCCAAACCTGAGTACCGTCAGGATGAATCGGGGTTGAATAGCTTCTTTCTGAAAAATAGGAACGGCGATATGGTTCCTATGTCTACCTTCATTGACATGGAACATATTTCTGGACCAGATTACACCAATCGCTTCAACCTCTTTAGGTCTATTGAGGTCTCTGGAGCAGCGGCTGCTGGCTATAGTACCACGCAAGCTTTGGACGCTCTAGAGGAAGTAGCTGCAGAAGTATTACCCAGCGATGTAGGCTATTCGTGGAATGGACTTTCCTATCAAGAGAAAAAGGCCTCTGGAGGTTTGTTGCCCATATTGGGACTTTCCATGATTTTCGTCTTTCTAATTCTGGCTGCTCAGTATGAGAGTTGGTCCCTACCCATTAGTGTGTTGGCAGGAACTCCCTTTGCCATTTTTGGGGCATTTCTGGGATTGTACATTGCTAGGTTCCTATCCCCTTCCTTTGAAAATAATGTGTTTGCTCAAGTGTCCTTCGTCATGCTTATTGGAATGGCGGCCAAAAATGCGATTCTTATTGTTGAGTTTGCTACGGAAGAATTCCATAATGGAAAAAGTTTATATGATGCAGCCATAATGGCTGCCAAAGAACGTTTTAGACCCATTCTCATGACGGCCTTTGCCTTTATTTTCGGGATATTCCCTTTGGTCATTGCCACGGGATCTGGAGCTGAAGCCCGAAAAGTAATGGGAATGACCTTATTGGGAGGCATGGTTGTAGCCACCTTCGTTGGGGTATTTCTGTATCCCATGTTATTTGTATTTGTGGGCAAACTATTTGGTTATGAGAAAAAACGCTTGAAAGAGGCGTCTTCGGAATCTATAGAAAATAAAGAGGAATGACACACAAACTCATAAAATATGGCCTCTTTGTTACGCTGATTTTAGCCATTTACTCCTGTGCTGTAGGACCTAATTATACACCTCCAAAGGTTAACGAACCTGTTGATTTCAGGTTTAATGTTCAACAGGATACGGTTATCAATCTAAATTGGTGGGAACTTTTTAAAGACCCTGTCCTAGACTCCTTGATTACAGCCACCTTGGAAAATAACAGAGATGTATTAATTGCCAGTAGCAGGATAGAACAGGCTCGTGCTGTACTGGGCGTCAGTAAAGCCGATTTTGGACCGGCCATAGGCTATTCAGGGAACCTAACACCTACCAATTACCCTCAATACGTCACGGTTGATGAGGTAACAGGCAACTATTCCTTTCAAACATTCCTGAACTGGGAAATTGATGTATGGGGCCGCATAAGACGTAGCAATGAATCTGCTCGGGCAAATTTGTTGTCTCTGGCCTATGCAAAAAGAGCCACGCAACTAAGTTTGATCAGTGAGGTTGCCTCCAGCTATTATGATTTGTTGGATTACCGTACCCGATTGGTCATTGCCCAAAATACCTTTAAGGTTAGGGATAGCGCCTTGACCATTATTAAATTGCGCTACGAAAAGGGCATTATCCCGCTACTAGATGTCAATCAAGCGGAAGTTCAGAGTGCCACTGCAGAAGTGGCCATTCCTCTTTATCAGCGGCAAATTGCCCGTACAGAGCACCGATTAAAGTTACTTTTAGGGAATTATCCAGGTCCAGTACCCAGCCCTGCAACCCTTATAGAAAAAAAATTGCCAGATTCACTACCTGCCGGGCTCCCCTCAGACTTACTATTGCGACGTCCAGATATCATCGCCTCCCAATATGACTATTGGTCGCAACATGCCAAAATAGGAGTCGCCGAAGCCCTACGCTTTCCTACGATAAGTTTGACAGGCGTTTTAGGTTATGGAAGTCCAGAGTTATCCAATATCATTTCCAATGGGTTGGGATGGGGTGTACAGGGTAGTCTTGTAGGACCTCTTTTTGAATGGGGCAAAAACAAAAGGAGAGTTGATATTGAAAGAGAAGGTGCTAAGCAGGCTTTATTCGCTTATGAAAATACGGTATTGAATGCCTTTAGGGAAGTAGATGATGCCTTGATTACTGTCCAAACCCTTAAGGAAGAACTAAAAATAAAAGAGTTCCGATACAAAGCAGCTGAAAGTGCCAGCTATCTTTCTAGCTTAAGATATGACAAAGGAGTCACAAGTTATTTGGAAGTTATAGAAAATCAACGGCAAACCTTTGCTGCCAAACTGGAATATTCACAAACCTATAAAGAGGTATTTTTGGCATACATAACACTTTACAAAGCTTTAGGAGGCGGTTGGATTAGTGAAAGTGAACGCGAAGCATATGCAAAGGCCTATGAAGAGCAACTAAATATAGAAGACAATAGCGTTAGAAGGGACACCCTTATCTATAAAGGACAACTAACTGATTTAAAAACACCTAACAAAAAGTAATATTGAAGCAATATCATTCATAATTATTTCTGTAGGGATAATCTGTCTTAATAAGCCTTCCTCGTCATTTAATTGTAATACAAAATCCAATTGGGATAGTCGATATGATGGGAAAAGGACTTGTTTAAAAATGAAAATTCTTCTGCTATTGGTTTCTTTCTTCTTACCAACATATACGTATTGCCATTGGCACACATTGGCGCCAAACGAAAGACATCATTTTCATTCTTTAAATCCACTAAACCATTTTTCCATTCCTCGCTGTGTTGGAACTGCAAATCCCTTTCGGAAGTATTATGGTCGTAATGAAGTGTAATAGTTTTAAGATTGGAATAAAAGGGTGCCGAAGACAACAGATAATCATAAACCAAAATGGTATCCTTATCATTCCTGCTTTGATCCAATTCATTTATTTTCGCTAACATGGGCTTGACACTATTGGACAAATGCGGATTTTGCATCAACACTACTTGAGCCATGGCCAGTGTAGAAACGATAAATACCATAAACTGCAATACCAATTTCGTTTGAAGCGCGTTTCTAAAAACATAAGCTACTACACTTGCCAGTAGTATCACGGCCAACACCAATGCCCTTAATATTCCTGAAGATGCAATGAAATTAGGTTTGAGCCAACTTAGCAGAATGGGTACTAATGCCACAAGTAAGGTAATACCTAAAACCACATTTATCAAAACCTTGACGTTTAGTTTAGAAATCCTTGTGAGTTGATGCCCTATCAGTAGTGCCAACATCCAAAACATGGGCAATAGATACATCAGCAACTTAGTCTTAAAAAGTGAAAAAACCACAAAAACCAAAACCGATGCCATCAATAGCGCTTTGTCACTAGTTTGAATTTCAAATTCCTTCAAAACTTTTTTATTTCTAAAGATCAGTAGTAAAACCCATGGCAACAACAAGCCCAATACAACAGGAATATAAAACCAAAAAGGCTTGCCTCTATTGAATGAATCCGAACTAATGCGATGCGCCAATTGGTCTACCACAAAATAATCCAAAAGTTTCGAATCCTCGAGTATCAAATATATAAACCATCCTGAAGCCAATAGTAAGAACATAAGGAACCCTAAAACATGGTTCCAAGTCAATTTCAATCCCACTTTATGGTAATAGCGAAACAAGACTACAAAGCTGATGATAAAAATTAGGGATACTGGTCCTTTGGTAACTATAGAAGCCGCCATAGCAATAAAAAAAGCATATAAATAAAGGGGATTTCCCGTTTTAAAATGCTTCAACCAAAAGAAAACGGAAGCCATAATAAAAGTTGTTAGGTAAGCATCGGTGGTTAAATTTCTACTGGAAATAAGCACAATGGGAAAGGCTAGATAAGTCAATGCACTTAGGACACCTACCCGTTTATCATTATACAATAGCTTCCCTAAAAGAAAGACCAAAACTACTTGGCAAATGACCGCTATTTGCAGAAAAAAACGGCTTCCAAATTCATTCACACCAAATAGTTTATAGCCTGCTACAGTGATCCAATAGGTCATTGGCGGTTTATGGTAGTGGTAAATTCCCAACAATTGCGGATGCAAAAAATCGCCACTAACTAACATTTCGCGGCTTATTTCGGCATAACGGGCTTCACTGGTTTCGGCCAAGGGATATTTGCTGGAAGTCAACAGTAAAACAAATAGAAGCACTGCCAAGCTTCCCAATAAAAATTTAGTGTTTACGATATCTATGGATCGTGTAAACTTTTTGATGGTGTCCATTAAAATGATAATTGAAACCAAAGAAGATTGTTGTGAGGTATTTTAGTCCGTGAAATTTCAATTCCTGAAAAATGATTGTCTTCACAGTCAAAATTCACACCAACCTTTGTGGTATTGGTCGTTTATTCTCTGTTCAAATAACGTAGTTGTTGTGAGAGAAATTACCAAAATGATGTCCAGACTAATTATATTGGACCTATTGTACGTTTTGCTGAAGGGAGTTTTTGTATTCCGAAGGGGTTATTCCTTTAATTTTCTTGAAGGTAGCATTGAAGGTCGATTTCGAATTAAATCCCACCTCATTAGCAATGCCCAGAAGTGTTAGATGAGCATACTGGTCGTCTTGAAGCCTTTTTATGAACTCCTCAACACGGTATTCATTTATAAAATCCAGAAAACTTTTCTCCAAATGAAGGTTGAGTACTTCTGAGATATATTGACGAGGAATCTGGAGTTCTTCAGACAGCTTATGAATCGACAATTTAGGATCTGTGTAAAGCTTATCCTTCTCCATAGCATGTATCAGAGCTGTTTTATACTGTTCTATAAGTTTGTCATTAAGATTGGAGGTTTTGTATTTTTTTTGCTTTTCGGTGGGCAACAACTCTTTTGGGGAAGTGATAAAATAAAACGTAATGACATAAAACAAAAAAGCCATGACAATGAGTAAATAACTACTAAAATCGGAATTATTTAAATTGAATATAGGTTCCTTTCCGATGGGCATTAAAAATTCATTGATGTATTTCAAACTTAAAATAAGCACAATTGGAATGGCCGTATACAGTATCCAATTGTTGCTCTTATTCTTGAAAAGGTCGTATAGGATATATACCAAATAGCTTAAAAAGGATAGTTCTACAACAAACTCGGCTGCTTCCAACAACACATGCCCTTCAAGACCTAGCTTTTCTATTATTTCAATAGTGAAATACAAGAGGTTTGGAATAAAAAAGAGGAGATCTTTCCTATCGAACACT
This sequence comes from Mangrovimonas sp. DI 80, assembly GCF_001975575.1. NCBI lineage: Bacteria > Pseudomonadati > Bacteroidota > Flavobacteriia > Flavobacteriales > Flavobacteriaceae > Mangrovimonas > Mangrovimonas sp. DI 80. The sequence goes on from NZ_MSDT01000007.1 coordinate 72,418, forward strand.
TCCTTGCCCGACTTATAATACCTAAAAAATAGAAATAAAAATGTGATAAAAAGTGAAGCATCAAACAGGAACCAATTTGCCTGTTCCTGAAAGAGATTATTGTCGTCATCACCTATGATAAACAGTAGTACAGAAGCAATGCTCAAACTGAACAACCAAAACGTGACCTTTCTATATTTTGCTTTATTTTTAAAAAGTACAAAGAGTAAAAATACTCCTTGGAGCAAGGTAATAATTTGGATGGTTGTTAACATTAACTGCTTTTTATATTAAAGATAGCCTTTTATTCCAAAGTAGGAAACCTAGGATAGTTGCTATCAAAAACGCTCCATCAACTAAAAAATTGAGTTTTGATGTGATTTCAAAAATACAGTTCCCCACTAACTGAGCTTTGGAAATAAGCAATAAAAAAACCGCGAATTATAATTAAGCGGCTTTTTATATGATGTTTATACTTTCAATTATTAGCAAAACAAACTAAATTCCTCAGTCTCGCAAGTACAAGCCTCAGCTTTCTTGTCATTTGGATTGGCTTTAGAAAACTTGAAGGTTCCCAAAAACGAATCCCCCTCAACACCTATAGAAAATTTCTCCTTTTTAAAATTAACTTCCACTCGGCAAACATGAACACCACTTGGGTTGGTGAAATACGACATTTTAAAACATTGATAATCCTCACTGCTGTCCTCTTTCAAAAACTCAATATTATCCATTTTTTCGAAATTGCAAATCTTTGAGGTAATCAAATTTAAAAGGGCTGCATCTAAGGTTTTCATAACGATTAGTTAATTTAGGCTGGCAAAAATACATTGAATTAACAAAAGGGCAATGTTAAGTTTACAGGCGGCAGTAAAATTTAATATTGGACCTTGCCCATCGAAAAAGTAATTTATTTTGAATTCAAGTAACAGGAAAATTACTTTCCGATACAGTATTTAACTTTCCTTATTTTACAGGATATATACTAAAACAAGGTACAAAAAGCCCCGGAAATTACACGGAAATTAGCAGCTTGAAATTTTAAATATAAATTGTTCTAATTTCTAGTCAAATTTAAGTGCTTTTTTATTTTGTCCTGCATTAACTGGTTTATTTAGCTGGACAAATTAAATTAATTCATATTCCATAGCACTAACCCTCACACAACATCCTTTTGAAAATGAATCTTCTAAAACTCTCCAAGTCCAGTAATTCTTGATTACGACACAACAAGGGACAAAATAGGTATTATTCTATTGTGCAAAAAGAAATTTTTCGAAAGCATTCATTTAAATTCAAAGGGGAACAATCCAAAAAGAACATTTTTAAAGGAATTAAATCAACCAATGTATTGTGGATTAAAATACCTAGAATTAGGTATTTCAAAAAAAAAAATATAATTTAACCTTTAACAAGTAAAGCCCTTCATTACCTACCTCATTTTAGTTAAATCAAAATCTAAAATTAAACCGTGAAAACAAAATAGTTTTTAACATATAGCCGCTTTGAAAAAGCGCAATCAATTTAATACCTAAACCAACCAATATGATTCGAATTCTCCTCAATACGATTGTCTTATGCTCTTGCTTTATTTTCAACGGACAAAACGTAAATCATCTTTTACTTGAGAAAACCTTCAATGCCCCTTATGAAATTTCTTCAGCTTGTACCTACAATAATCAAATTATTATAGCATCGGAAAAATGTGGAAAAATATTCACAATTGATCCCAATACAGGAAGAACTGTTGCAACTGAAACTATACCTTTCCTTATCGACAAAGACAAAAAAGGTAAAAGTAACGCCATCGAAGGCATTAGTATTTATAAAAACTATTATTTTCTTGTTGAAGAAAAGGAAAGCAACCAAATCATAGTTCTCGATCGAGATACAAAGAAAAAACTAGAAATAAAATACACTCATAAATTTGGATTTCCTCCAAATATAGGAAACAAGAACGGGTTAGAAGGTATTGAAATTGATATTAGCTCAAATATGATATATGTAATATGTGAAGGGAAAAAACAAAATCACAGTGACTTATACAGAATAAAAATAGAAAAAATAGAAGACAATACCGTATATCTAAATCCTTTAAAACCTATAAAGCTAAAGAAAGCATCCTATTTAAGGTATTGTGCCCTGGCACTTGATGACAAAGGCGACTTATTACTACTAAGAAGTACTGAGGGAAGTTATTTTATTGACAAAATCACCAAAAAGGAATTGACTCAAAATCTAAAATTAGAAATTACAGCCACTGAAGTAATTAAATTATCCAAATATGTTAATGATAAAACGGGTAATCTAGAAACAAACTTAGAGGGCCTTAGTTATCTCAATGGATATGCCATTATTGTGAGTGACAATAAACAAACTGATAATTGTGAGGTTTCAAATAATGGAAAAACAGGCAAAGGAACCATGTTTATGAGAATTGAGCTTGGAAGCATTCCTAAATAAAAGACTCCTCTAAAGCTCTAAAGCCCTAAAACACACCACAATGTCTATCATATATTTTTTGTCATATGGTAATTGAACCTATTACAGCACTACGATACATATTTTATTCAAAAGAAATGCTGAAATTGATCAGAAAAGGGCTCAGAAAATTAACTCAAATAAAACTTTTAATTCATTGATTACAAACCCTAACCAAAGAAACTACTATGTGTAACTGTAAACAAAAATCTAAAGAACCTGCTGGAGGAACTGGTAATTTTAACTATGTCTTTATTTGTACTAAAGATGACGGAAGTGAAAAAGAGATAAAAGTAACAGCCGGAAATGACAATGAGGCTAAACAGCTAGCTGAACTTGACTGTGATGGAGTAAAAATATCTAAACGAAGATCAAAGGTCAAAGCAATCAACCCCTCACCTACAAATTTTCATCATGGGGAACATATTTCCACCATTTGTGATTGTGGTGTTGATTATTCAGAATCTGAAAATGGAGGAGGAGGAAATTGCGCACACTATGTATGCAATAAAGATCTTTGGAAAATCACCAATCAAGATGGCATTAGGTATAACTGTCCAAGTGGATTTGGAATTAACGCTAATGATCTCAAAAATTATTGTTCAAATAATCCTGGTGATTGGGATCATAAAGCAAACGCAAATGAAATGACGGGACAAGGCTTGGTTTTTGGGGAAAAATCAAACAAAATCAAGCATGTTGGAATTTATGAATCAAAATCATCAACTTTTCATTATGGTTTCGGAAAGAAAAGGGTTTTGAAAAACCCGGTATCTTGGTGGGAAAAAGAATATGACGCCTTATACTTCTTCCAAAGAGCCAATACATTGTCTTGATAAATTCAGATTTACAAAACATTGTTATTCTCAAAAAAGAAATTAAAAAATATGGAAGAAAACCAATTTAAGAAATCTAGAAGAGATTTTATTAAACTAAGTTCATTAGGAGCCTTTGCATTACACCCCACTGTTTCTGCATTAGCAAATTGGTTAAATGTTGATAAACAATATTTAGAAAACAGCTTTTTTGATGATGACTTTCATTATTTTGGAAATAATCTAACCAATCTTCACTTCTACTTTATTGGTGCCAAAATTAAAGGCAAAAAACTCTTACGAACCAAGAAGACTTCTTTCATGGTTGTTAAAATACCGCAACAACATGTACAAGAGCAACTGTTGAGGGCCGAAGGTAAGGGAGGTTTTGATCCAGATTATATTAATTCGAACAAAAGAACCGATTCTAAAATATCTGGATTTTCATTTTTGGCTTTTGAAATAAAAGGTCTATCCAAAGACCTTTTACATATTGATGTAAGTGATATATCAATATTGCTTGAATGGGATAACCCTAAACTTTTTGAACTTTTAGTACCACAAGAAAAAGATTATAAAGATTTCCAGTCTCCAAACTGGGCTAACTTTAAAACAAGTGATGAGACTTTAATTGAAGACAACGAAGCAAACCCCAAAAGAGGCTATATTGGCTCTCTTTACAAAAACATTTGTGATAAAGTTTTTAGGGAAAATCATTTCCCTTTAACCGTTTTAGAAATTCCCGAAGGGTTACTAGTCTCACCATACAACCAAAATCTAGAGGCTAAACCAAAAGCTAAAGCAATCGCTAAAACCTATAGGCTTCCTAAAGAACGGTTTATTTATAATGATACCAAAGGAAAAATTACAAGAACTGTAGAAGAAATTTGGTCTACTCAATTATTTTTTGAAACTGTTGAGGGACAAATAAGCCCACCATTACGAGCGGTGGGTTATATTCCTAGGGAAGGTAAATTAGGAAAGCGCAACGACAGTGAATGTCCAGATGAACCAATAAAATATCTGCCAACTTTACTTGATAAAAAGGAAATTGTTTATTTAACCAGTTTAGGCAGAGGAAACAACATTAACAAGGAATGGGACATTGAAACACGTGGACTAACTTTAACTGGGTTAGGTGCCATTGCCAAATTTCACTATAAAAATTTCAATCCTCCTTACGGTACAGATCTAGCTGAATATGAACACCATTTTTCACTTGGCAGGGATGAATACATTAAGGTTGCCAGAATAGGGGTTATTTCAGTTACAGGACAAAAAGCTCTACATATAAAAATTGGACAACGAAAGATCAAAAAAGGAACTTCATATATGGAGTTCAAAGAGTACATAGAAATTATTCAAAAAGATATAATTTACTTTGATAAGAACCTATGTCTTCAAAGAGAAACAAATTTTAAAGAACCTGAAAATTATATCCAAGCAAGAAAAGTCCCACCTATTTACTATACTCAAGATTCTGACATACCTAATTATAAGCCAAAAGCTGATGAAATAATACATAGCATCGATTTAAACACCGATGAAACGGACAATACCTTCAGGGATAACTATATTTGGAATATTGAAGGTTATCTACCGAAACAAGATCGAAATAAGAATTGGCATACAAAGTACAGTAGGTGGCCATTTAAAAGGGTAATAGCAAAAACTTTTATTACACCTCCAATAAATTCTCTTGATCCTGAAGCTCACAATTACACCAGTCCCAATTGTGATTGTGCCGAATTATTTTGGCCTGTATTGGAAAAAAAGACTATAAGCAAGGACAATGATTGTTATCTCAACTTTATAGGTATTGATTGGAATGAAAAGGAAATTCAATTTACCAGTACATTTTTATTCATCAGAAAAAAACTCATTGAATGTGACTCTGAAATTAATACTGTTTTAAATAGGATATACGATTTTAATGGAGATGGAGCAAAGGGATTTATATATCAAAAATTTGAAAGAAGAACCATAAGATTTACAAATCAAGAAATTGCATTTACACCTGATTTTTCCTTATTTGGAGAGGATTCAAAAGAAGAGTTTCCAAACAAATCTAATGTAGCTAAGACTGATTATTTAGAATATTATTTTAGCATTTGTGTTGAACCCAAAAGGACTATAAAAGTTAATGGTGCTGAAATCACTATCCCTACTGATTCGGTTTTAAGAAATGGTAAAAGTTCAATTTTCAATGAGAGGCTTTTCCCCCTATTTCCTCAAGTTAAAAAGGTCCAACTATATGTGGAAAATATACAAGGCTATAGTCCTGAACCTTTACCCTCAATAATAGAATATAATGATGATTATATAAACTATGGTTTTGAAAGAAGAATATCTGTTACTAATAAAAAGAATAATGAAAATGTAGAAGTTATATATAACAAGGCTCGTTTAATCTTTAACCACACCGAAGACTTTATCAAAAATGATGATAGAATCCTTGAATTTGTAAATGGAAAATGGGAAGAAACTACGGTTGATGGCTACAGTAAAATAAAACAAGTCTTTAGTGGTGCCGGAAGTGCAATTGGTGGTCTAGTAAATCCAGATTTCGATATCCAATCCATTGGACTTGTAAAACAAAGTCTTGCTGTAGGGAAGGAAATCAACAAAAAATATGAAGGGCTTACAAAGTTTGATGAGAAATTTAAGGAATTCAATCCATCAGACTTACTTCGCCAAGCCCCTGAAATTTTAAATGGAATTAGCCTAATTGATATTTTACAGGAAGTTTTTCCAGAATATGAAGCACCTGTTAATGAAATTAAAAATGTTGCTTCACAAGTTGAACAATTAAATACTGATTTAATTGAAGAATTAAAGGAAATTAAGAAAGTCATAGAAGCAACAAAAAAAGACCTATTCAGGCTTAAAAATAATGTTGAAAATGTACAAGCAATAATTGATAAAAAAGAAATTGAATTAAAAACACTACGTGACGAATTAAACAACAAACATCAATTTTCAGACCTTTCAAATCTAATTAAATCAGTTGAAGAGTATTCAAAAATTATTGGTTTAGAATTTGACCAAGATGAATTAACAATTGATCCAGCTAAGTTAAAAGTTGAGGAAATTGCCAAATCGATAAGCACTCAAATATTATCACAATTAGAATTGATTCTAAAGTTACAAATTGATATTAAGGATACTTTAAAAACTCTGAACGCTGAATTCGTAGATCTAAAACCTCTGTTTGATATTCTTAATGTGAAATATAACTTTTTTGTTGGTTTATTCCTTAAAGATCCTATGAAACCAGAACTTGGTTTAAAACCATTCAATGAGATTGTTGGTTGTAAATTAGATCAAGGTCTCCAGAATATTATTAATAATAAAAAAGTCAATTTTGGCAAATACTATGAAAGTCAACAAAAACTTAATGACGAAAAAATAAAATTGCTAAAGGGAGAGATTACAGAAATCTCCAAAACTATTTTATCAGAATTCAAAACAAATAAAACACTATTTGAGAATCCTATATCAGAAATTAAATCCGAAATAAAAATTTTTAAGGAAACTACTGATAAAATAATTAATAGAATTAAAGGAAAGCCCCCTAAAGATTTTGAAAAATTAAAAAACGAGTTAATATCTATTGAAGCAAAAGTAAGGAGTATATACGAAATAATTTTATCTATTGAACTTTCATACGTAGTAGAATCTTTTGAGAAAGCCAAAAAGGAATATGAAATTTCGAAGGCCAAAATTTGTCAAATAGATGAAATTACTAGAGAACCAAAAATTACTTTAGAAGAATTTAATGATTTGATTAATAGTCGCGATATAATAAAGAACGCAATAAAAAATAAGATCAATTGCCTTGAAGAGTTTTTCAATAAGTCTAAAGAATTTAATGAGATATCTATAACAAATCCCAATGGACCAAACACTACAGTTGATATTAGCAAAGTAATTCATATAATTAATTCTAAGACCAAAGAGGAAAATACTATTTATCAAGATAATTTAAATGATATATGGCTTAAAATATTAAGTATTGAATACTTAAAAGGTAAAATAGAAAAAATTGAAGGTGAACTTTATGACGAGGTTAATGGTTATAAAGTGCTCATACAAGATCAGATCAAGCAATATGAAAATAAATTAAAAGAAAATATTTCTCAAGAATCTAAGGGAGTTGTTGGACAATTAAAAGATAAAATTAAGAACATTGAAAGCCAAATTATAGATGCCCCCTCTAGAATAGATTTAAGAAACTTACTAATCCAATCTAAGCAACTTTATAACACCCTCACCTCTATTACAAAAAAAGAAATCAATTACAATTGGCAAACCTATTCATTTAAAAATGCAGATTTTGGGCCTGTTTCTTTTTTAGCTTCAAACAATCCAAGGACATCTCTTTCGGTAACAGTAAAAAATGTTATCAACTTTGAAGCCAATAAGTTCCCTCCTGTCATCAAAAGTATTGACACAATTGCTGAAAATAGACTCAGTAATTTTGGCATTAGCTTGTATAAAGCTATCATTATTAATTTCAATGAGGTAAGTTTTGTTGCAGGAACCAACCGTAAGCCCAAATTTGAAGTTAAGATTAGAGATGTACAGTTTGCTGGGGCCTTTGCATTTGTACAAAAGCTAGAAAGCCTTTTTAAAGATTTATTAGGAGACAATTTCTCCCTTAAAATTTCACCCCAAAATGTAGAGATAGAATATTTATTACCTATTAAATATTTAGGAGCTCCTTCCTTTGGTTTTGAAGATTTTCTTTTTAGGGTGCTATATACACTTTATTTTGACAAGCGTCCTATGGAATTAGGAGTAGGAATAGGTTCTCCAGCCAATAGAACACGCCTTAAGGTAGGTGTTTATACGGGCTTCTTTTATTTTATCGTTATCGGAAACCCTAAGCAGGGAATTACTACTATTGAGGTAAGCATTGAATTTGGTGGCTATTACGGGTTAAGTCTAGGACCATTAAGGGGAGAGGTTAAGTTGGTGGTAGGCCTATATTACAGGAAAGATCTGGTTGGAGTCTTTATTGAGGGATATTTCCTTTGCTTAGGTCGTGTTAAACTATGGTGCTTTACGGTTTCCGCTCGTTTTTACATGGGAATTCGTAGTCAAGGCGGCTATGTTGAAGGACGCTGCACAGTTTCGTACAAAATTAAGATAAGTCGCTTTTTTACAAGAAAATTCTCAAGTACTTACTATAAAAAAATGGCGGGAGCCACCCCAGAAAACAACCAATCTGGCAGCAAGAAGAAATCTCTCCAAAACCTCAAAAGCCTAGGGTATAGCACCAATGCTGCTAGTGAAAAAGATTATGAGAATCCAATTAAACGTATTGTTAGTCCCATAAGTGCTTCTGATTGGGATAAATTTATTACTTCATATACAGATTAATTATGGAAAAAGATTTTATTCATATAAGAACCAGCATTCTACCATTTGGATTTAAAGGTGGGAAATATCGATTTTCGTTGTGTATCGATATAAATTCTGCTTTTAATCAAATAACTGATGAGGATAAAAATAAACTAGTCACATTTACTAAGGCATTTGGAGTTGGAAAGGAGCCGCTAGTGAAGCAAATAATAAATAATCTTAAAATTAAGGTTTACAAAAAAGATGGAAGCAAAACTGATACAGAAGATTTTACTATAAAAGATATCAATTGTTGCTTTAAAAAAGAGATAACTAATTATATAGAAGAAGTTTGGAGGTCCTTTTTAGCCCCTCCAGTAGGCACTCGTTACAGCACACAGAATCCAACAAGTAAAAATGATTTCACCCCTTCCAGTCTTGAACTAACTCCAGATCAAATAAGAACATTTTATCAAAACGATCAAAACAAGGATGGTAGTATCCCGAATATGTGTAAAATCCGTGAAATAGCAATTGAAGCTTTTGCTAAGTTAAAAGTTGAAAAAAAAGAGTCTAGCATGCTGGATGCACTTAAAGTTGAGATTGATACTATTAATGAAATGGCCTTAAATTTTAACAGTAAACTAGAGGGGATCTCGAATTTTTCCGCAGATTATAATAGTCTTCAAACCCAGAAGATGAAAAATAAAAGTAACTATCTATTTGATGACATAAACAAGGTAATAGATTTATGGTCCTTTATTGATGAAAATATCATACTTCAACGATTGTTTGGAAAGACCATTGACTTCGAAATAAGTAAAGAATACTTTGATAAAATATTTACAAACTTAGAGAATGAATGTTACTTTGATATTGGTTTTGAAAGTAATATTAAATTCCTAGATAAAACATACCGCTGGGAACACTTAAAAACAGCCTGTAAGCTATATAAATCGCATGACTTAATTATAGTTGATGAAGAAGCAGATTGTAACACCTCAATAAAACTTCAAGCAACCAATTACGATGTTGGAGGAGCATTAATTAGCTTGAAAGGGCTCAAGGAAAAATATCATGAAAAAATTGAGGCTTTGAACAAACCGGACCTTAATGAATCCGAAAAATATTTAATCAATAAAGAACTCATAAAATTAGACACCTCTAATCTTACGCTAGGAATAAATCTTTATAATAACGATTTAGAAAATATTACGAAAAGAGACAAAGCTATTTATGCGAAATTTCAAAAAGAACAAAAAGAACAAGCCACATTGCACCTGAAGGATGTTAGAGATGGTTTTTGCGTAGCTGTCAAAAGTAATGTGAGGAATGAGGTTATCACTCCTTTAGGACTTCGTAAGGCTACTTTGGAGCTCAACCACATCAACCCTAATATTGAGCTCCCAGAGGAGTTTAAAACACAAAATTATTCTATCAATTCCGATACTGCTATGCACGCTATAATTGAGGAAAATGATAGTGAGCTGAAAAAAGTAGGCATTCTGGATCCCGCAATGCTTACTTGGACAGGTGAAAACCTTGGAATGCCAAGTATTTTTTCCGTGCAAGAAGATGACACTAATTTTGAATCCACGCTGGATGAAGGCGGCATTGAAGATTCGACTCAATTTATAATGGAATATTTCTCCAATTTCTATGCAGAAGATTACGATATCAAAGGTGTTGAAATGGGTAGAGATAATGCCTTAAAAGATACATATTGCAAACTCAACACAGACAAAAGTAAGGTTAAGCTACTACTCAAATACTCTCAACCAGAAACAGGGAATAAAAAATTATGTTTTAGCCATCAGTATGACATTTTATTAATCGCAAAATTGAGAAACGGTTGGGAGCCACCTTTAGAAAAGATTCTAAATTTGAAAAATCTACCGTGTGACTATAAATTAGAACTTAACTCTTTTACTTTTAAAAGAAATGAACCTGTAAAGCCTATTCAACTGTTTTTGGAGAGCCCTTTAAATGATAGTGATGAGACACCACCAAAGGAATTTAGAGGTGGAGAGTCTTTAGATAAATTAGTTATTAGGAATTATAGCAATACTAATATAGATGATGATAAAAAGTACAAAACTCGTCAAAAATCCATACGTCATATTTTACCACCTGCAATTTCATTTCAACACGCACTTTGGCATCATAAAATATTTGATATGGATTCAAAAGATTCCTATAAATGGTATATGAAACACCATTTCCCAGCTGTTGCAGGCAAGCCTTATATGCATTTTGATACACAGGGATCATGGAGGGCCATAGAGAATAGAACATATACACACAATGAGGCCATTGAGTTTTCTACTATTATGGATGACTTCTATCCAGAAAACTGTACTATCAATTATTTACCCGACCCATTATCTATTGGTTTTAGATTTGAATTTTATAAAGATAAAAAACGATTATTAAAAGCTGAAAAATATGAACAATATGAACAATTAGAATTCTATTTCACAGGCGATTACCCGAAAATCAACGCTTGGAAAATTATACTTGAAGACTACAGAAAAAATGACCAAGATTTATTAAAAGTTAATCGTTGTGAAGAGAAAATCACTATAATGCTGGAGAAAGGCGATGAGCTCTTTATTACTGCACGGACTATCCTTAGTGAAAGTTATGAAGACCAATTTGAAACTTATGGTAATTATAACGACTACACGCGGTACGGGAATAATGATCTACTTACCCCCCCTTTAGAATTCAGTCTAGTACACGCCACACAACGCCCTCTTATTAGACCTAAATTGAATAACATCATTAAAGTCCATAAAGCCCAAGACCAAACTATGATAGATTTAATCGTGAATGCTACTATTGAACAAACAGGCATTCACTATGATAAGTCAGGAATTGTACAATATTTAGACGAGCAGATACCGACAGGAAATATAGAATTCTATGCCAAATGGGAAGAGTACATAGATGACCCCAAACATTTAACCACAGATAATTGGACCCCAGACCAGCCAATTAACAAAATAGACAAAGTGCATTTCAAAAATACTTTATATGACACACCGGCTACATTTGAAAGCGCTGTAAACATATCAAGTCAACTTGAACTTATGCAAGACTCTCTAAACAAAATAGCTAATCATCGAAATGATTCTAAGAATTATTCTGTTGATCTTCCCGTTTTATATGATGCCAAAGAAACAAAATACATAGAAAAATATTTTTGGGTAAAAAACAAATCTAAATTTACTCCTTATTATCCTAAATGTTGGGGTACTTTGGACGAGGATAAGCCTCAAAAAAAAGCCTTAGATGGACCGTGTTCAAAAAAGAGACTTTCTAAAGAAATTTTTAATAGTGTTTCCTTTCAACCAATTTTAGTACGAATACTTAATAGCAAAAAGCCTTCCCCTCCCAAAATTTCAGATAAAAATATCACTTTGGTATCTGTAATAGAGGATAGAAATAGCCGTAAGACTATCCACAGAAAGGCTTCCATGAACAGATTAAGATTCTTTTTTGAAAGAGGTAGACTTACATCCGGTAAAGGGGAGCGCATTGGCTTTGTTGTTAATGAACCTGCTTCCTCCTATAATGACTATTTATGTAAAAATAATCTTGTTTCCATTGTAGGACGGGATATTGTTTCTGACACGTTAAAACCCTATGACGGTTTATTTAGAAATGAAGATGTATTGTTAACGAAAGCAAATTTTGTTGTTAATGACCCTTATGATTTAAAGGACTTTGGTACTAAAAACCCTTCAAAAGATCTAGAAAGTTTTAGTCCAAAATATGTTAAAGAATTAGGACTTATGACCTATTTACCAAAATTTGACAAACAACTTAACTTATGGTATTTGGATGTAGAAATGGATATTAATGATGCTAAAGGAAGAGAACTTCATAGCCCTTTTCTTAGGTTCTCAATAGTCCATTATCAAGAAAACTCATTCAACTATAATGATTTTAACAAAGATTTTGAAAAACCAGAAATATCAAAAGATTGTAGAATCTCTGAAATTAATAAAGCTAGGTATGTATATATTTTGCCGTCAAGGGATATTGTGCTAACATATTGTACAAAGGCAGTAAGCGGCTACAAAAAAGGATTTGTTAAAGCTAACTTGACTTTTGATGATAGCTCTCTTAAGAATGGAAATAAATCACACCACACCACAAAATTTTATATTGCTGTAAGAAAAAGACTTAAAAGTGAATCGAGATGGGTTATAGCAGACAGAATTACAGAATGTGATGGTTTAGCTTTTATAAAAATGGATACAAAGGTAGCTGAACTTGATTTTATTTACCATAAAAAAAATACTGTTTATCAAACTGTTATAATTGAAACTGAAGATTGGGGTAATTCCAATGACAACAAGTTCGAAAATCTAATTGAGAATAAGAATAGTAGAATTGTTCATGTAAATACATTTCGTATTAATATTTAAAATGCTTCTATAAGAAAGAAAAGTCGGCTGAAGTCCTTTATTTTGATTCTATAAGAAAACAATCAATTATTGGGAGTTACTTTTAAATTGTTCTTAGTAATAAAAATCAAGTGTAAAGTACATATTTTTATTTGTTTACAGAACAGACTTTAGACTAGTAAATTATGATATACCTCAATTTTAATCTTAAGTTATGTAAGATCATTTTGATACAGAAAGTACTTCATCAATGTTTAAAATAATTAAACCAAATCAAGGTACAACAAGACTCGAAAATTAAACAGAAATTAGCATGCACCAATATAGGAGTAAAAAACGTTCTAATGAGGTTTTATTTATTTCTTTGAGGACTTCTATTACATTTAGGACAGTAATCCACACTTCAAAATGAGAAATTCTCCTAAAATTTGCTTTTGAAAGCTAATATTTATAATACTAATATACCCAAATTATATAATACGAATAAATATCATAATTTTTTTTCATTTTAGAACAAAACTTTATTGGAACAATTTGAATTAAATTAAAGTATTAAATTCCATGTACTATATTAAAATCAAATACTTTACAACTTTAAAAAAATACGTATTTCAAGGTATTTTATAACAACTTGCTATCAACTATATTTTAAAATCTATTTTTTTATAAGAAAAAGGGAATGTTTGAGGTAAATAACCATTCCAATTGAGTCAAAACAAATTTAATGGGGCTAAACACCACGAGGTTTACCCATACGTTATGGGTAACCTGAATAACGAACCTCCCAATTAAATTAAACCAATTATGAGTTATAAAATAGGAGATAAATGTAAAACAGGACAAGAGGTTTCATCAATTTTAGGACAATCTGCGACAGCTGCTGTTATTATAACAAAAGACAATCATCTCAGATGGGAATATTATGCCAATAGTGAAATTGTTCCAGATTGGTTACTTGGCTCCCTATCTGAATTTGATAGTCTTATGTCGCTTATCAAATTGACATTAAAAGATAAGTCTAAAAAAGAAACATATATTAGACTTGGTAAAGCTTTATTTGCTTCATTAACCACAATGACTGAAGACAAATTAGAGAATCATTTTCTTTCTATTAGAGAATACATTTATTCTAAAGCCAATGAAAGAGCAAGAATTTATTATGTATTGACTGGATTAATTAGTTTTATAATTATTGCTGTAACAGGAAGTTTAATTTATCAAAGTTTATCAGAAAATAATGCAGATTATGCGGACTTATTGTTTGGTGCACTTTTTGGTTCCTTTGGTTCTTTTATTTCCGTTGTATTGAGAAATGATACCTTACAAGTAGACCCTTATTCATCAAATACTTTTATTTGCTTCCAATCTTTGTTTAGGTTAATAACTGGACTTTTAGCTGGATTTGTTCTGATTTTAGGTATTAAATCTCAACTTTTATTAAGTAATTATGAGGGAAATTATTTTCTCGTTGCATTGGCTTCAATTACTTCAGGATTTTCTGAGCGATTCATACCTGAATTTATTGGGAAATTGGAAAAACAAAATAGAATAGCCAACTTATAATATGGCTATAAGTAATTGCTTGTTCCCGCCTACTTCTGTAAATCCTCTCGGGTTTTCAGTTCGGTGTGTACTTGCTAAGTTAACCACTAAACCACGCAACAGATCATACGAGCCAAACCGTTGTAGAGCATTTAAGAGAATATTAACCAAAACCAATAAATGATGAAACAATTATTAATTTTAACTCTAACACTAATTACACTAGGGTGTATGTCCGAAAAAAGTGAAGTTATTACTTCAAAAATTTCAACTGCAGACGGTGTTGAAATTACATGTACTTGTAATGGAAAATCAGTTACAAAAACTTGTCCAGTTGATGGCTACTGTGATTGTACGGGATCAGAACCTAAAGTGGTTTGCACTAACAAGCGGAATATTGAACAAATTAAATCACTAACAATGTCAGCACTAAAAACTGACAACATTGAAGATGTAAGCTATATAAATGATGAATATTTTGAGGCCGAATTCTATGACCAAAACTATATTGAGATTGATTCTCTGCAAACTGAATCTGAATTCGTTAAAGCAATCTATGATGGACCTTGGTACGGACATGACATGAGTCATGATGGAAAATATTACTATTTTAAAGGAAATGCTAATAATGAAAATACATCATCTAGTAAGGGATGTGGAAAGGCGGAATATAAACTCCCAATGGCTTATTGGAATCATTCCGACACCAAAGTAGAATGTGGTTCTCACCATGCTGACATAGTATTGAAGTTTACAAGAAGAAGATAAAAACACTCTACAAAAACTTGTAAAAATAATTGCCTGTTTCTAGCCTACTCGGAAAATCCTACGGATTTTCCTCTGGTTCGTTACATTTTTAGTAAGTAAGTTGCTCGCACACTCAACTCCTTATTACAAAACCGTTGAATTTAATCATATAAAACACTTACCTCCTTGATTTTAATTTCTTCTCCAATTTTAATTTTTTGTCAAATAATTGCTTATTAAGAAATACTGAAAAGAATATAGAAAATCCCAAATAAGTTAAATGATAAAACTATTAGAACATAAGACAATAGAGTTTTAACTCTCTAAACAAAAGAAAATACCAATAAATTTTGGCTACTACGTTATTTTAAAATTCAATAATGAAATTATCTATATTGGAAAAGCCACTAAACTTTTAGAACTTAAGAAAAAATCTCACAAACATTATTAGATAAAGCCTATTGGTTTAGCTTCAGTGAATGCAACGATCAATTTGAAATTACATGATAGGAACGAGGTTGGCTTAATCAATTTATTAAAGAATGGTGTTTTACCAATTTTGAATAAGATCAGTGCTTAAAACGATCATTACTCCAGACTCAATTAAATTTTAGTTCTGTTTTTCATTTTGACCTGTATAAACTGGTTTAATTAGCATGACAAATTAAATTTTTCTCATTTCTGAATCCTTAAAACCCATAAACACACACATACACAACTCAATATCAAATACATATACCCTTTTTTAGGTATATCATATCTTTTTAGAATTTATTTTATTTGATAATAACTTTTGAAATTCCTTTTTCTTGATTTGCTAATTCTGTTCAAACTTAAAAAATGAAATATTTTCTAATCCAAACAATCGTTCTATTCATTTTTCTCATTCCAACCAATTCAACTGCCTATAAAGTAGATATGCATATATGGATAGGTCAACAAATAATAAATGATTTAGAAGATGATGGAAAGCTTTCTTTTACCATTAAAGGAAAGACTAAATATATAAGTTTAAACCAAAATATATTAAATGCAATTTTATCTAATAAAGCTTATTTTTTACAAGGTAATGTTGGACCAGACGCCCTTCCTGGTATATATTCTGGGCAAATGACAATTCACCCAGGAGGCCAAAATAGTGATTGGGGAACAGGTGAATGGTTAGAGCATATGCTAAAAAACGCTACAGAACCAGAAGAAATCGCATTTACTTATGGGTACTTTTGTCATGCTGCATCAGATGTTTTTGCTCACACATATGTAAATCTATATTCTGGTGATTGTTTTTCATTAATGGACGGAGAAACAAATGTTGAAGAAAGACATGTCCTCCTAGAAGGATATATTTCCACATTTTTACCTCCTATGCTTGACATTAATGGAGTTAATTTAGGATCACCTGCATCAAATATCTTAATTGAGGGGAAACCTGCTGTTCCTACAGATTTTCTTTGGAGAATATTTTTAAAAAATAAATCTGCAATCAATCAATTTAAAAATAATGATTCACCTCATTTTGGTCTTATTTATGACTTATATAATGTTTTGGGAGAAATAGCTAAAGACGACGGATTGGCAGAAAGATTACACAACCAAATTCAAAAAATCGTGATTAATATGATGCTCGAAATTGATCTTAATGAAGAAGAATTAGAAAAAATAAATAAATTAAGACAAAATCTTCGTGACTTTACAAACAATACAATAAATGAAGCTCAAAAAATTGAAAGCAACATAAAAACGGAAATGATCAATATATTTGAAAACCAAAATTCTAATATAAACAATCACCTAAAAGATTCTGAAAATATCATAAAAAATATAATTTCACTTACAAATCAAAAAAATAATCTTAAAAATAAAATATCTGGCTATAAATCTCAAATTAATGAATTAAAAGATAATATCGATGACCTAAAAGATAGATTAGATGACCTAAGCCCCCTTAAACGGCTATTAAGTAGAAAACTAAAGAAGAAAGTAAAAAAAAGAAAAAAGCTGATAAGAAGAAATAAAAAGAACATTGAAAAGGCTAAGCAAGATTTGGAAAAAATAATTAATAGTGAAATACCTAAGAATTATGCCAAATTAAGAAATGAATTGGATGAAACTCTTGATACTGCAGTAGAACTATTAAAAAAAGAAAATGAACTAACCCAAACCTTCGTAGACTTTTTACAAAGATTTGAAACAAACGAAAATCCAATTGCTGGAATATTAATTGAATGGCAAAATGATATTGAAAAATCAATGAAAAACTACTTTATGGCCAATGCTTTAGCTATCTACAACTCTATTTCTTCAAAAGAGGCAATTGAACCATTAGAAGAGTGGTACACCGATTGGTTACCTCCAATACTCGGGGTCCCAAGTCATTTAACACACTTAAAATCAACCCTTGATGAGATTGAAGAATTAGCTAATAATTTAGATCCTGTTTCAAGTAAAATAAGAGAAATTAGAACAGAAATCGAAGATAAAATTAAATCAGTTACAACAACAGAATTATCTAAATTCGGGGAATATATATATTGTGTAGATTTCAAGAAATTTTTAGAACTAAGTTCTGAAAAACCAAATTCAGCCAAGTTAAACTCGGAATTCTCAAAATCACCATCTTCAAAAAAATTACTTAAAATAAATGATATCTCAGATAGAGTAAATTCTGAAATGCACATAAACAATGGTGCTTTTAACGAAAATGATTTTAATGCAGTTTACAATTCCATTGTTTTATCCAAACTATCATTATTAAATCATAAAGAAATAAATACCTTAGTTAAAAAGAGACTCTACAGTGGTAAAGATCTTGCGACGGATAATGTTTTAATAAGATTACCAAAATCAATAGACGGAAACCATCAATGGTTAAAAAAAGCGCCACCTCAAATCAGGACAGACGAAAATTATAACACAACAAAATCATATGGGTATGATATCGGTTTCCTTTTATGGAATGACAAAAAAACAAGAAAAAGGTTTTTTAGAAAACTATTTAAAGGGCCATTAAACCCAAGTCTTGAAACTCCAGTTGAATATGATTTTGAAGATATACTTCCCAATTCATACCCATACAGGCCAAACAAAGAATGTCAATTCCCAAGCTACCCTGAAAGCAATAAATGTAATTAGAAAATTAAAGTATCAAAATGGTAAAATCAAATGAATTAATCAAAACTTAATCTAACTCCACTTTCAAAAAGGTTTCTAAAAAACTAACAACTAGAGCCTTTCCATGACAGCTTCAGTTATTCTTTAGCTCACCCTATTCAACCCCTTCAAAAAATTTAACGGCGAAATTGCAGAAATCAATAATGACTTGCTTATTCAATTCAAACTCCTTTCGGCTACCTAAGTAATTCTTAGAAGTTGGAGTTATTTCTTTTCCTTCTTCAAGCTCATCAACAGTAATACAACGGATATGCTTTTTACTTACCAAAATAATGTACGCATTTCTATAGGGATAATCTTTTGGTAAATCCTTTAAAGCAAACATCCCACTTTTCCTAAACTTTACTTCTACGAAAAACACTTCATTTGTATTTGGATTTTGGACAACAAAATCAGGCATACGTCTTATTTCCGTGGCAACGTCACTTTTAACACCTTTAAGAAGCTCCATTATGCCTGGAATGGTATTCTCCATACCATATCGAAAAACATTAAAACCTAATGACAAAAACAACTCTTGAATTAAAGTTTCAGCAATACGTCCTTTAATCATGTTATATCTGTAATTCCATTGTTTATCATCCAATCCCCCATCGAAATTAAAGTCATCAGCATCCTCGATTATGGCATTGTCCTTTAATTTTACTTCCTTTCCATTATTTTCTTTCTTATAACAATCATAACAATGTCCTCCATTAAATTTGGTATACTCCCCGCAAACAATACATTCTGGCATATCAATTTTTTGATGGCAAAAATATAAATTACATTTAGAGAAACAATAAAAGATAACTCACATATATCTAATTAACCTGACAGAATTTTTTGTTGATTTTCCACTTGTACAAATTGTATTTGTCTATATTTAACAAATCATTTTCAAACAAAACTCCCTATGAATAAATTTGGAGACTTAATTCGCTCTAAGCGAGAAGAGCAAGAAATGTTGCTCAGGCATTTGTCTGCTGAGTTAGATATTGACACGGCAATGCTCAGTAAAATAGAACGAGGTGAAAAAACTGCTAAACGTGAACATATAGAAACATTAGCAAAACTTTTCAAACTTGACCATAACGAACTGTTTTCACTTTGGTTAGCAGACCAAGTATTTCAGTTAGTTGAAAACGAAGAGCAGGCATTACAAGCCCTACAGATTGCAGAAAACGAATTAAAAAATACTATAAAGAAATCTAAATAAATATGTCATTAGAACTACAAATAAACGGTAACAAAATATTCGCTCCTCTATTAGGGAAAGAGTTGATAATGACTCCTGAAGAACACGTTAGACAAAAGTTCATTTGCAGATTAGTAAATCATTACCAATACACTTTAGAACAAATGGCACAAGAAGTAAAACTAACAGGCTCTAAAAGAGGGACTGGGCGTGCAAGTGCTGATATTGTAATATGGCGTAGTAAAGAGGATAAACTCAAAAAGTTAAATCCAATTATTGTGGTAGAATGTAAAGCCGATTACATAACATATGGATAATAATTTAATAGCTAATGCTGGCGAATTTTTTGTTTGTGCTCAACTGAGCAAAAAGGGAATATTAACCCTATTAACACCAAAAAACAATCCTTTGTTTGATATAATTGCAACTGATAATTTAGGTTCAAAACATGTTGCAATTCAAGTAAAAACTATGGGTATTGGAAATAAACAAGGATGGAAATTAAACAAGCAAATAACTGTTAAGAAAAACAACCCAAATCTATTTTTAATTTTAGTAGACTTAAAAGAAGATGGCCTTAACAACTTTTATGTTTATTTATATGATGATTTTGTAGACAAGGTTAATGAGACCTATCAAGAATACATTACTAAACCCCATGCCCGAACAGGTGAGCCGAAGAAAGATGTGTCTTTTAGATGGTTCAATTATAAAGATTTTAAATCTCAAGACCATTCGAAAAAAAATAAATGGGATTTAATATTTGATAAACTGAATTAAAACTTTACTGTCAGGTGAAGTAGTGCTATTATATATTAAAAACCACTTCAATTTACCTTAGATCAAGTTTTATTGAAGTGGTTTAAAAATTGCGTAGTCATTGCGATTAATTTAAATTGTTTAGATAATCAAATCATCAAATTTTGGTTTGACTGGTGGAGCTTGAAACTTCTTTGCTACTTCAAACGTGTTTTTAAGCTTGTTTAATTCATTTACTAAAAGGTTAATGTCACCTTTAGTTGCGGGAAGAGAATCAGGAGCTACAAACTTCTTACCAAAAAAAGTAATGGCATCTGCAGCCAAAGTTCCCATAGCTGAATTTTTAATATCTGTAGCATTCATCCCTCTTTTACTATATTCTTCTAAAAGCGACTTCATTCTCTCCTCAAATTCATTAACCTGACTACTCAATTTATCTGCTAAAATTGAATCTTCCTCTTCTTTAATTTCTGCTTGATCATTTTGGTAATGACCTGAAATGTATTTATAATTATTTCTTTTGTAACAGGCCTTGGTTTTGCAACTTTGACTACAATAGACATGATTACTCCTTCTTGAATGAAAAGGCTCCTTACAGTATTTACATATTTTTATTTTACTCATTTTTGTATCTTTTTTTAATCTTAAACATTAAATAAGGTTAAATTTAACCTTTTCACTTCCTCATACTCTTGCCTTTAAATTCAATGAAATTGAACATTTTAAAAAACCTATCATACATTCTTCCACCATATCTTTCACCAAATTCCATAAGAGTGCTTTCTAAATCGTTTGTATTCCCTAAATAATTACATGTAACATAGGTTCTTTTACCTAAAGCATACCGCTTCTCTAAAATCTCTACCAATAGTTCAACATGCCCATAATTACTTGCTACTCGTTCGGCTCCAAAATCATCGATAAGAATCACACCCCTCATCATCTCCAACTTAAACTCCTTCTTTTCAAATGGAGTTTGACAAGACTCATACATATCAACAATTTCATGGGCGTTATAAATTTTAAACCTACTTTCTTTACACTCTAAAAAAACATTCTTCTTAAAGATATCACTCAAAGCCTTCATGTATTCGGTTTTACCAATGCCAAATCCTCCAACAATAAACAAGCCTTTAGAAAATGAAGGTTTAGACAAATCACTCCGTAACCTTTCACATCTAAAAAAACGATTATCCTTAACAAAATAAAACAGCAGGGTTTTTAAATTTGGAATAGTCAGTTTATCTTGAATGAGTTTCTCATCAGTATTTTTTTTGAATTGTTCAAGCAGTCTATTCCAAAGCCATTTTAGATATTTACTCTTATTTTCAGGTAAGCCTTCAATAGGTATCGCCTCCTTGCCTATTTCTTTGCTTTTAACTCTATAACCTTCTAATAAATTAGCAACAGATTGCGACATATTTTCACGATATCCTTCCATATACTATCTATTGGTTATTAAATTCGACTTAACCTTTTTAGGAGATTTCTTTTCATTAGCCACCCATTTATTCAAACGCTTTTCAATTTCAAAAAATCTTTGCTCTTCAAAACGCATTTTAGACTTATCGTCATTTAATTCACTCCAATAATTATAAAAAGCACTTAAAGTTTCATTCTTAAACTGATAGAGTGCATAAACCTCTTCTCTAAATCTTTTTTTTCTATTTATTATTAAATTATCTTTAGTATTCGTTGTTGCTAATTGCTTGCGAAAGCTGTGCGAATCACTTGCTAACCCTCTGTCATTTTCCATGCTATTTTGTATGCTATTCGATATGTCATTTCCCCCTTCCACTTCAGCTATAAAATCGTTAAAATTTATAATTCTAATTTTGGTATAAGAAGATGATTCTACTTCGATGGTACCAGTACCTTTCAATTTCTTCAAAGCAGTTCTAACCTTACTAATTGATAATCCTGTTTCAACAGCAAGTTTTTCGTAAGATGTAATGAACTCTCCTTTATTAATCAAGATACCCTGCCACCTCTTACTGCTATAATTTACTTTCAATAAACAATGAACAAAAACTTTGAACACATTTACATCTGTGTACCATTCCCATTCTGTAATAGATCTCCATAGCATTATAAAGCCGTTATAATTTTTAGTAATTAAATTCGTCATCCTTACGCTACCTTTCTTTTTAGTAAATATTCATTTACTCTATTGTTTAACTCTTCTTTTGGGGTTCTCCTACCCTCCCTTATCCAATCTATCAATTCTGATTTCTGGAAATACAGCCTTTTTCCCTTTTTACAATAAGGGATTTCATTTTTGTGAACTAATCCATAAATTGTAGATTTTGATAATTTGATAAGCTTTGCAGCTTCATTAACGGTAAGCAACTCCTCTTCATCGACATTTGAAGAGGTTGAAGAAACTAATTTTAGCTTCTCCGCAATTTGCTCAACGAGGTAATTTATTCCATCCTCGTCAAGCATAAAAACTTGATTTTTCATTTGTTTTGGTTTTAAAATTTGCCGCAATCTATAACCTTTTTAAAGCCATTTCAAGCGGCTCTCTTAAGGTTAGGAATGTCTTAGAAAAATTTTAAATAATGAAAATCAAAAAGTTACGAAGAGATAATTTTAATAAATAAAAGAAAACAACCGCAAAGTTTGTTTAAACAAACATGTTCAACGTTTATATATATTTTTATTTGATAACAATTCTGTTTTGATTTCTTCAAGTTCATCCATAATAACTCCAAAATCAAAATCCTTCAATTTAGACATTGTAGAATCAATAAGTTTTTGTTTACTTTTATCAGAAGAATAATATTCCAATCCTTTTTTCACTTTGCTATATGCAGTGTTGTTATTTGCTTCCTGATAGAATATTTTTAAATCATCAAATCCACCAACAATCCTCATTAATTTTATAAAAGAAGTAGCACTGATAGTAGGAAATTGAACATCTGTATCCTTGATATCCCTATCTAATATTTTCTGAATAATATGAATTACTAAAAAACGCTCATTATCATTAAATTGATCAAGTTTACCCAAGGTTTCTTCATGCTCTTGGCTATGCTTAAGTTCATTTTGTTCTATTTCTTTATTCACTTCACTTTCAAGCTCATTATTTCCTCCTATGGAATTGTCCTTGTTTTCAGGATACAGTTGATCCATCATTTCTTTATAGAAATATGAACTTCTAAAGGAAAAATTTTCAAAGTTTTCAAAAAAGAAAAATTCATATTTACCAAGGGCATAAATCAGTTCATAATAATCCTTATAAGATTTATAATGGATTAATGAATTCCTAAGAACAGTTTCCAAAGCCAAATTAGCAACAAAACGATTGTAACCTGATTCATTAATAGCATGATAACTATCCAAAATTTCATCATTCAATATTTTATCCACAACATCTGCCTCCTCTCCATCATAATAAGTATATCTATCTTGAAATAAATTGTACGGCTCCTTAAATCGATTGATTAAATTTAAAGCATATTCTGTTTCAAGATAGCTCCTTAAATTTTTACATATTCTATTATGTGCTGTAGTAAAAGGCCGTCCTTTTATTTTTGCCTTTTTCATCTCATCCATCACAAATGATTTGGTAATTTCAAAGCCTATCCTGTAAAAACGCCTGTAAATTTTATAGTAATCCATCTAAATCCAAATTAATTCTATTCGCTGCCTCCACCTTACTTTTGTCCATTACTTTAGTGTAAATTTGAGTTGTTGAAACATTTTTATGTCCCAACAATTTTGATACGGTATAAATATCCGTTCCATTTGCTAACTGCAAAGTAGCATAGCTATGTCTAAAATTATGGAACGATATTTTTTTGTTTATTTCTGATTTCTCAACCCATTCCTTTAAAGGTCTAACTACTTGAGAATATTTAATGTTATCAAAAATAAAATCTGAAGTTTTGGCTTGCTTCTTTAAAATGCTGAAAGCAGTATTTGAAATTGGATGATTGTTCACATTTCCTGTTTTCTGCTCCCTTAATTTCACATAAGTACCTTGATGTTTATCCTCATACAACATATCCCAAGTTAAGTTTTTAATATCTATAAATCGAAGCCCTGTAAGAGCAGAAAAAACAGCCATATCCTTCACCCTTTCAATCTTTATAGGGGTATTCCATAATTTAGAAATTTCCTCTTCTGTTAGGTATTCCCTATGTGTTTCTTCTTCTTTAATATAATCTGCATGAACAGAAAGGTCTCTTTCTATTAAATTCTGTTTATAGGCTTCTTTCAAAACATGAATGAATTTTTTGTAATAAGACGATGCCGTATTCCTTTTCAAATTTCCCTTATTAGTTCTTAAATTTTTCGTTTTCAAGAGAAATTCCCTATACTTTTTGACATGATGAATTGACAATTGACTCGTTGTCAGTTTATCTCCTACAAAGGCTGTAAAATAGGTTTTAGAGGCATTCCATATATTATAATTATTAAGACTTCCTTTATTATAATACTCTTCTACAATAGTTTCATAAAAAGCTATAAAACTAACATCTAAATTCACATTTTCCTTGAAACCATATTCCTTATTCCTGATCTGAATTAACCTTTTAGATCTAATTAATTCTGCAAAATCAATAGTTTCAACATTATGAGCTCTTTCTAAATCATTAGAAGGCTTTTCATAAATCTGTAATTTCAAAAATTCTCTTCTTGTTGGCTTTCCTGTTTGAGGATTTACAACTGGAGGATAATAATCCAAATACAAACTTAATTTCCCATTGGCTATTTTCTTTTGCCTTAACGTAACATTTGCCATTTCTTTATTTATTAGGAACTCCAAAG
Source organism: Mangrovimonas sp. DI 80 (assembly GCF_001975575.1). Taxonomy (NCBI): domain Bacteria; kingdom Pseudomonadati; phylum Bacteroidota; class Flavobacteriia; order Flavobacteriales; family Flavobacteriaceae; genus Mangrovimonas; species Mangrovimonas sp. DI 80. The sequence goes on from NZ_MSDT01000007.1 coordinate 97,626, forward strand.
AGCTTTTTGATATCAGATTTCAATACGTAAGTAAATCTTCCCTTTTTGATTTTATTAATGTTATTCTTTTTAATATGCCTTTCAACTGACCTTCGTGAAAGACAATAAAATTCTGTGACCTCCCCCATACTATAATAATGCACCTTATTGAAGCTTATCGATTTATCTTTCCCACTTTCAACAACGGCTCCCTTGCATTTAGGTTTTTGAAGCTCGTTGTAACAATACTCTTCTAAGTCTACCCTTCTTATCATTACTCGGCTCAGTATATTAAAACTTGCTAATTCATCCATTTTTATAAGCCTTTTTATGGTTGAAATACTAACGTTTAACAACAATGAGCAGTCTTCAATTGACAAATAGTCTTTCAATGAAACAATTTCAAGTTGATCTTTATAGCTAATAGATATTTCAACTCCAGAACCAACAACTTCTTTAAGCCTATTTTTCTTTGATTCATATTTATAATCCTTTCTATTACAGGAATGACTACAATATTGGGTTTTTGTGGTTTTGGCTTGAAATTGTTTTCCGCAATATGTACATCGTTTTGTTATTTGCATTTCAAGAAAATTTTTGATTCAATTCCATTCTATAAAGCTCCATAAAATTCTACAAAGCTCTATGAGGTCCATTTATATGCGACATGCGACATCTTTTTTTTCAAACATATAAAAAAAATCAAAATAAGGTACAATTGAGGTACAAAAAAAGTAAGAAAATATAGGTTAAAACAAAAAAACACAAACCACCCAAAATAAAAAACCCTTATTATATAAGGGTTTTGTTTGTTTTACTTTGTTTTGTTTTTGACCATTATTTTCCGATACAGAAATTAGCAAAAATATTACCCAACAACTCATCATTGGTGACTTGTCCTGTTATTTCTCCAAAATGATATAAGGCCTGGCGTATATCAATGGCTAATAAATCACCTGACAAACCAGTTTCCAAGCCGTATTTCACCTTTTGGATTTCCTCAAAAGCTTTTAACAAGGCGTCGTAGTGGCGTGAATTGGTAACGATGGTTTCGTTATTTCGCAACGCTCCTGTATTGATCAAATCGAGAAGGTTTTTGGTCAAATCCTCTACCCCTTCTCCTGTTTTGGCTGACAGCATTTGTATTTCAGGAATTTCCGCTCTCATTTTGGCCTGTTGTTCGGCATCTATTTTATCCACCTTATTGGCTAAAATAATCAACGGTTTTTGTGGATATTTGTTTTTGATTTTTTCAAGTTCCACCTTAAACTTGTCACTTTGCTCTTGGTATTGTGTACTGTCAAACAAATAAATCACCACTTGAGCCTGCTCTATTTTTTCAAAGGTCTTTTTAATCCCAATACTTTCCACCACATCTTTCGTATCTCGAATTCCAGCTGTGTCAATAAACCTAAAACCAATCCCGCCAATAGAAATTTCATCTTCAATAGTGTCTCTGGTAGTCCCAGCAATGTCGCTTACAATGGCGCGTTCTTCATTCAAAAGCGCATTCAACAAAGTTGACTTTCCAACGTTGGGCTCCCCTACAATCGCTACAGGAATCCCATTTTTGATCACATTTCCAACGGCAAAGGAATCGATTAGTCGTTTCAATACAAACACAATGCGCTCCACCAATTCCTTAAACTGACTTCTATCCGCAAACTCTACATCTTCTTCCGAAAAATCCAGTTCCAATTCAATCAAAGAGGCAAAATTCAACAGTTCTTCACGAAGTTTAGCAATTTCCGAAGAAAAACCACCACGCATCTGCTGCATGGCCACTTGATGCGACGCTTCGTTGTCACTGGCTATTAAATCGGCTACGGCTTCAGCTTGGCTTAAATCGAGTTTACCATTTAAAAATGCCCTAAGGGTAAACTCCCCCGCATTGGCCATTCTACAACCACGTCGTAACAGTAATTGAATGATTTCCTGCTGAATGTAGACACTTCCATGACAGGACACTTCAATCACATCTTCACCCGTATAGGAATTTGGATTTTTAAAAATGGTCACCAAAGCTTCATCCACCACTTTTTCATTGTCCACAATATGACCAAGATGAACCGTATGGGTACGTTGTTTGGATAATTCCTTTCCAGAAACAGAGCGAAACACGCCCGAAGCAATATTAATGGCCTCTGGCCCAGATAAACGAATCACCGCAATGGCGCCACTGCCCGAAGGCGTTGCCAAAGCCACTATAGTATCATTATGAGACATGATGGATAATTTTTAAGCAAATGTATTGCAAAATTGCTGTTTCTGCCCAATTGAGCACCATTTCTTTAGGGTTTCGCCATAAAAGGGTTGACTTTCTAAAGGCAGACTTCCTATATTTGTGCAACTCAAAAACATAAATAACAATGAAAAAAATACTTAGTGTATTATCTCTTTCCCTACTTATTACGGCATGTAAATCGCCTGAGAAACACGATGGCTATGTAATTGATGGAACCGCTGACGGTATTACCAATGGCATTAGAGTTTACCTAAATACCATGGACGACCGCGGAAGACCCGTAGCTCAGGACACAGCCGTGGTAATGGATGGAAAATTTAAATTTGAAGGTTCTATTGCCTCTCCAAAATTATGGTTCCTTTCCATTGATAATGTAAATGGTTTAAAACCTATTTTAATGGAGAATGCCCTCTTTGAAGCTACTGTTTACAAGGACAGCCTGCATGCTTCCAAAGTAACCGGAAGTCACTCCAACGAAATATTTTCTGATTACAACGAGGCAATGAAAACCATGTCTATGGAGCGTCAAAATATCACTTCCGATTTCAGAAAAGCCAGTCAGGCTAAAGATACTGCAGCCATTGCAAAGGCCAGAAAAGACCTTTCGGAGCTTACTACGAGAATGCAGACGTACCCATACGATTTCCTAAAATCAGGAGAACCTTCCTTCTTCTCTTTATTATTAATTGAATCCTTGATTCAAGGAAGAGACAGTGATTTGGCCAAACTTACCGAAGCCTACAATGCCTTGGATGCCGACATCAAAAACTCGGAATATGGTGTAGTTGTTGGTGGAAAAATCAAACAAAAAGAACAAGAGGCTGCTAAAACTGCTTATTTGGAAATAGGAAAACCAGCTCCTGAATTTTCAGCTCCGGATACCAATGGTAATGTGGTTGCTTTAAAAGACCTAAGAGGTAAAGCCACCATTATCGATTTTTGGGCATCTTGGTGTGGTCCTTGTCGTAGAGAAAACCCAAATGTGGTAAAGGTTTATGAAAAATATCATGACAAAGGTCTGGAAATTATTGGCGTATCTTTGGATAAAGAAGGCCAAAAAGACCGTTGGTTACAAGCGATTGAAGCCGACAATTTAACTTGGAACCATGTCTCTAACCTAAAGTATTTCCAGGACCCGGTGGCACAGCAATACAACATCAGATCGATTCCATCAACCTATATTTTGGATGAAAACGGAATTATCGTAGCCAAAAACTTGAGAGGTCCAGCTTTGGAAGCTAAAATTGCAGAGCTTTTGGATTAAGTTCTTTCATCAAACATATACAAACAAAAAAGTCTTCAATATTGAAGACTTTTTTGTTTTATAACTTTCCTGTTTTGTGCATGACATACAAAATAATAATTGGGACTGCCAAAAGCAATACCATGGATAAATTGGTCTGCAATAAATAAGGCGCCAAAATAAGCGTTACCAGATAGCCTCCAACTGCACCACCAAAATGCGCATCGTGACCAATATTACCCACCTTATTTTTCATTCCGTAGATGGAATACAGTAAATACCCAATCCCAAAAAGATAGGCTGGAATTGGAATGGGAATAAAAAACATATACAGACTCATTCCCGGATTCAACAAAATGGCAGAATACAAAATACCGGTTACCGCTCCACTAGCTCCTACAGCGCTGTAATAATATTCATCCTTGTGAAAAAACAGGGAAAACAAGCTTCCCAAAATCAAACTACTGATATAAATAATGATAAAATGAAGGTTTCCCAGATAGCTAATTACCACATCAGCAAAAAAGTAAAGGGTAAGCATGTTAAACAGTAAGTGGGCAGTATCCACATGCAAAAACCCAGAACTGAACATCCTGATTTGCTCTCCCCTCTTGATTCCTCCTACATTAAATTTATAGCGTTCAAAAAAGCCGTAATCGCCAAAACCTTTATAAGAAACAATTACATTGGCTGCAATGATAACGATGGTCACTAAACTTAAATCCATAAACTCAAGAGGTATATTTATATTATAGCATATATTTGCTCCTGCAAATCTAATACTAAAAAATGCAATTTCTTGTCTACATTTTGGTTTACCCAATTATCTGGTTCATTTCCAAACTTCCTTTTAGACTCCTTTACGCCCTCTCCGACTGTATTTTCGTTCTGCTATACTACGTTGTGGGCTACCGCAAAAAAGTAGTGAAGGAAAACCTCAATTTGGTATTCCCCAATAAGTCCAAAGAGGAAATCAACACCATTACCAAGAAGTTTTACCATCATTTATGTGATATGATTGTAGAAGCGCTAAAATCCATGTCGATTACTGAGGAAGAAATGAGAAAACGCTTCACCTTTACCAATGTGGACCTAATACAAAATACAGTGGACGATGGAAAAAGTATTGCTTTAATGTGTGCCCATTACGGAAGTTGGGAATGGATTTTTGTATTGCAAACCTATTGTGATGTCAAGGGATATGCCGTTTACAAACGTTTGGAAAACAAATATTTTGACAAATTGGTCAAAGAAATTAGAGCAAAATACAACAGCTATCTCATTACTACCAAGCAAACCATTCCTGTATTATTGAAAGCAAAATCTAACAAACAACAAATTATCTGCGGTTTTGTTTCCGATCAAACACCAAAACCTAGCAAAGCCTTTCATTGGGGAGAATTTATGGGGATAAAAGTCCCTATGCACACAGGAGCCGAAATGCTGGCCAAACGTTTAGATCTCGCTGTTGTTTTCTTCAAGGTGAAACGTCTCAAGCGTGGGTATTACCAAACCACTTTTGAAACCATTACCCTAAACCCAAAAGAATATGACAATTACGATATTACCGACCATTATTTCAAGTTAGTAGAGGCACAAATCGAAGAAGCTCCAGAATACTACTTGTGGACACATAAGCGTTGGAAACACCGAGACAGTGTCCCTGAGGAATATCAATCCTAAAAATAAAAAGAGCTCCAAATTGGAGCTCTTTTTATTTTTATAAGCATCAGCTTTTAGCTATTTGCAATTGCCTTGATTTCAGCAATAAATCTATCGGCTACAGTATCGGCTTCCTCTTGTGAAGGCGCTTCCGTATAGATTCTAATGATAGGCTCCGTGTTACTCTTTCTTAAATGTACCCATGAGTTGGCAAAGTCGATCTTTACACCATCAATAGTGGTGATTTTTTCATTGGAATACGTTTCTGCCATGGTTTTCAAAATAGCGTCCACGTCCAAATCTGGTGTCAACTCTATTTTCTTTTTGCTCATAAAGTAGTTTGGATAAGAGGCTCTCAAAGCGCTAACCGACAGTTTCTTTTCTGCCAACAAACTCAAGAACAAAGCAATCCCCACCAAAGCATCTCTCCCATAATGCAGTTCAGGATAAATGATGCCGCCATTACCTTCACCTCCAATAATAGCATTGTTTTGCTTCATCAATTCCACAACGTTCACTTCCCCAACAGCACTGGCCTCATAAGTCCCACCGTGTTGTTTGGTGACATCATTCAAAGCTCGGGTAGAACTCATATTGCTTACGGTATTCCCAGGTGTTTTCCCCAACACATAATCGGCACAGGCCACAAGGGTATATTCCTCCCCAAACATCTCGCCTCGCTCATCCATAAAGGCCAAACGGTCTACATCTGGATCTACAACAATACCCAAATCGGCATGTTCTTTTACCACGACTTCGGAAAGATCGGTTAAATGTTCTTTCAGTGGTTCTGGGTTGTGCGGGAAATGCCCATTAGGCTCACAATACAATTTTACGGTTTCCACGCCCAAACGCTCCAACAATAAAGGAACTGCTATTCCTCCCGTTGAATTTACACCATCTACAACCACTTTAAATTTAGCTGCCTTAATGGCATTGGCATTCACTAAATTCAATTTCAAAACTTCATCGATATGCATGTCGATATAGGCATCGTTTTTAGTGATATACCCAAGGCTATCTACATCGGCAAAAGTCATACTGTCCTGTTCGGCAATTTCTAATATTTTGGCACCTTCGGCTCCACTCAAAAATTCACCTTTGGCGTTCAATAACTTCAGGGCATTCCATTGTTTTGGGTTATGACTCGCCGTAAGGATGATTCCTCCATCGGCATGTTCCAAAGGCACTGCTACCTCCACCGTTGGGGTGGTTGACAAGCCTAAATCCACCACATGGATCCCAAGCCCTACCAAAGTGTTCATCACCAAATTTTGAATCATGTCTCCCGAAATTCTGGCATCTCTTCCAACCACCACAGTATGCTGATCCTTTTGACGTTGTTGTTTGAGCCAAGTACCATAAGCCGAAGCAAATTTCACAGCGTCAATCGGTGTTAAATTATCACCAACTGCACCGCCGATAGTACCACGAATTCCTGAAATTGATTTTATAAGTGTCATATGTTTGTATTCTTGATTTCAGCAAAGATAACAATTCAAATTCTTAAAACTATCGGCAAAGTATCGCTTCTAATTTGTAAATTACCCTAATGAATTTTCTCGCACACATCTATCTTTCTGGAGACGACGAACTTGTCCGAATTGGTAATTTTATGGCCGATGGCATTAAAGGTTCCCAATACAAAAGTTTCCCTACAGACATTCAAATAGGTATTTTACTGCACCGCGAAATCGACACCTTTACAGACTCGCACCCCATTGTGAGACAGAGCACCAAACGCTTGCACCCTAATTATAGTCACTACAGCAGTGTGATTGTGGATATTCTTTATGATCATTTTTTGGCCCGAAATTGGACACGCTATTCTGACACACCTTTGAGCGTTTTTGTAGATGCTTTTTATGACAGCCTTTCCAACAATGGAGAATTGCTCACCTCTAGGATAAAACACTTGACGCCCTATATGATTGCTGACAACTGGTTATTGAGCTATGCCAAAATTGAAGGGATACAAAGGGTTTTGAACGGTATGAACAGACGTACCAACCATAAATCCGGAATGCATACGGCCACCTACGAACTGAAACTATATTACACTGAATTTGAAACTGAATTCACCGAGTTCTTTGAGGAACTTAGGGCTTTTTCCAACAACAAGCTCCATCAATTGCAACAACAATACTATCCTTCTCCATGAAACAACTTTTGCCCTACTTACTCCTTAGTATTTTTATATTTTCCTGCACTAAAGCTTCCAAAAATCCCCCCAATGGACTGATTACCGAAAATGCCATGGTGGTCTCCGCAAGAGAGGAAGCTTCCAAAATTGGTGTAGACATTCTGAAGAAAGGCGGTAATGCCTTCGACGCTATGATGGCCACCGAAATGGCTTTGGCGGTTACCTTTCCCTATGCAGGAAATTTAGGTGGTGGCGGGTTTATGGTCTACCGATTGAACAATGGAGAAACTGGTGCTTTGGATTTTCGGGAAAAGGCCCCCTTAGCAGCCTCTAGCGATATGTACTTGGATTCCTTAGGAAATGTTATTCCCAACAAAAGTACGGTTGGCCCTTTTGCTGTTGGAGTACCTGGTACTATTGCAGGACTATTCGCCGCTCATGAAAAATTTGGTTCACTTCCTGTGAAAGACATTTTAGTCCCTGTAATTGAACTAGCAAAGAAAGGGTTTAAGGTTACCAAATACCAAGAAGAACGCTTCGATACCTACGACAGTATTTTTAAAGCTGTAAACGGAAAAGACATCTTGTTTTCATCGTCTATTAAAGCTGGAGATACCATTAAAAATATCTCCATCGCCAACACTTTGGAACGCATTGCCCAAAATGGCAAAAAAGAATTCTACGAAGGCCAAACAGCTCAACATTTAGTAAACTTTATTCAGGAAAAGGGAGGCATCATCACCATGGAAGATTTAGCGCTATACGAAGCCAAGTGGCGTGATCCCATTACATTTCAGTATAAAGATTTACAGATTACTTCCATGTCTCCTCCATCCAGCGGTGGTATTTGTTTAGGACAGATCTTGAAAATGGTTGAGCCTTTCGATCTAAAGTCATATGGACATAATTCCCTAAAAACCATTCAAGTTTTGGTAGAAGCCGAACGACGAGCCTATGCCGATAGAAGCTTCTATTTAGGAGACCCCGATTTTGTGGATATTCCAACCGAAACGCTTTTGGATACTGACTATTTAAAAGAACGAATGGCCAATTTTTCTTTTGAAACTCCCACCAAATCTGAAGCGCTTTCCTATGGAAGTATTGTCGGTTTTGGTAGTAATGAAACCACTCATTATTCTATTGTGGATGCTTTTGGAAATGCGGTATCGGTCACCACTACCCTTAACGGGGCATATGGCTCCAAACTGTATGTGGATGAACTTGGATTTTTCCTAAACAATGAAATGGACGATTTTAGCAGCAAGCCGGGAGTTCCCAACAGCTATGGTCTCTTGGGTGCCGAAGCCAACAGCATATCACCACAAAAACGAATGTTAAGTGCCATGACTCCAACCATTATAGAAAAAAACGGAAAACTATTTATGGTGTTGGGCACACCAGGAGGCTCCACCATCATTACTTCGGTGTTGCAAACCATTTTAAATGTTGAAGAATTTGGGATGGGCATGCAGGAAGCTGTAGATGCCCCGCGTTTTCACCACCAATGGTTGCCAGATGAAATTAGAATGGAGGTGAATTTATTTCCTGAAACACTTAAGAACCAACTCAAAGGACAAGGCTATCCTATCAATGAAACGGCGCCTCCAATCTCTGCGCGGGTTGACGCTATTTTAGTCCTTGACAACGGCACTTTGGAAGGCGGAGCCGACCATAGAGGTGACGATACAGCCGCAGGTTATTAATCGATGCATTTGGATGCTGAGCGTATTAATTTAAAACAATCAAAAAAAACTATTACATTTAAAAGAAAACTGCTTCAGAAAAAGTCTTCTAAGTAGGGAATTCCGAGATATGCCTCAAAACCTTAAAATCTCTAGTAAAGATCAAAACCAACGTGTATGCGATTGAGCAAGCCCTTAAAAATAATCTTAGGTGTCATCATCTTTTTTACTTTGCCTAGCCTCTTGCTCTTTGGTTTCGCCTATTTTAAATATGGAGAACCTTTGCCTGTAGCTTCCCCAAGTGAAGCTGCCGATATTATGGCAAAAAATATGTTGGACGCACTTAATTATGAAGCATACAAGCAAACAAACTTTATTGAATGGACCCACAAGAAACGTCGACATTACAAATGGAAAAAAAAGGAAGGCAGTTGTACAGTTTACTGGAAAGACTACAAAGTAGACCTGAACCTTTCCGATTATAGCAAAAGCAAATGCTATGTCCATAATTTTCAGGTTGACGGAGACACTGGCGATGACCTTTTGGAAGATGCTATCACATACTTTGAAAATGATTCCTTTTGGTTGGTAGCTCCCTATACCATTTTTGATGAAGGAGTCACCAGAAGCATTGTGACTCTAGAAGATGGCAGTAAAGGATTAATGGCCACCTATTCTCCCAAAGAATCCTATGTTTGGAAACTAGACACCAATAACTTCCCCAAAAGCTTAAAAATGTGGACCAAAAAACTTCCTTTCGGAGGCATTGAAATGTCTTGGAAAGATTGGACCACCACCGAAAGTGGGGCCCAATTGCCTACCTTTCACAAGTTCTTGGTATTTGGAATTCAGCTGAACCATATTACGGCTACCAAATAACCCTACTTGGCAGATTTCTGACCAACGAATTGATTATTTTTCAACTTAAACAGTACATTAAAGGTAGTTAAGCTGCCATAAATACGGGTAATGTATTGCTGCAAATCTATCTTTTCACTTTCGTCCAAATTACTACTATTGATCTTTTGTTCCATTACTCGTAAGCGGTCACGGACCATAGTGATTTTATGAAAAAAACTGTCGATTGGAATTTCCTTACTCTGCAGTGAACTGTCTTCTGGTTGCAAAATCATGGTCCCTCCTTTCCATTTATCACCAATTGGCACCACTTCGGTCACATCGCTCCAACGTTTTAAAATTTGCACCAAACTACTCTCTACTTCGGCAAAACTAATAGTGTCCACATCATCTTCCATAGCCTCGATGACTTCAAACTCACTATCCAAATCGATTGTTTCCAATCCATTTTCAATAAAAGTCACCCAATAGTGCTTGGAGGTTACGTTGGTCACGACCCCTTTTCCCAATTCTGGATGGTCTATCCTCGACCCTATTCCCAATAATTTCATATGCTTTATTTTTTGACCTGTTTTTAATAGGTATTGATTAATTTTTAAATACAATTGACACATTAACTATGTACCAGCACAAGTATAACAATTTTTGAAGCATTTTCTAAGAGCTTTAAACCTAAATACAGTAGTTTTTCACTGTTTTAATTGGCTTTAAAAACAGAACTTATCTACCTCAGTTATACAATAATTAACAGTATACAAAATAAGGGTTACTTCCTTTTTCAGTTCATAATCTGTACCTTTGCAACTTTGCCAATTTTATGAGCGCATTTGAAGAACATATTGAAGTAAAAGGTGCCCGAGTGCACAATTTAAAAAACATCGATGTTACCATCCCTAGGGAACAATTGGTAGTCATTACAGGACTTTCTGGAAGTGGGAAGTCGTCTTTGGCTTTCGACACCATTTACGCCGAAGGACAGCGTCGCTATATTGAGACCTTTTCGGCCTATGCCCGCCAATTTTTGGGTGGCTTGGAACGCCCCGATGTAGATAAGATTGACGGCCTTTCCCCTGTGATTGCCATAGAGCAAAAAACCACCAGTAAATCGCCAAGATCCACCGTGGGAACCATTACTGAAATTTATGATTTCTTAAGGCTCCTTTATGCCAGAGCGAGTGATGCCTATAGCTACAACACTGGTGAAAAAATGGTGAGCTATAGCGATGAGCAAATCAAAGCACTTATCACAGAAAGTTACGAAGGCAAACGCATCAATATTTTGGCACCTGTCATCAGATCGCGAAAAGGACACTACCGCGAGTTGTTTGAACAGATTGCCAAACAAGGCTTTGTAAAAGTACGTACCGATGGTGAAATCAAGGACCTTGTGAAAGGCATGAAACTTGACCGATACAAAACCCACGATATCGAAATTGTCATCGACCGATTGAAAATTGATGCTTCGGCCGACAACGATAAACGATTGACAGAAACTATTAATACAGCCATGTACCATGGTGATGATGTCTTGATGATTTTGGATCAAGACACTCAGGAAGCGCGTTATTTTAGTAGAAATTTAATGTGTCCTTCTTCCGGTATTTCTTACCCCAATCCAGAACCCAACAATTTTTCATTCAACTCACCTAAAGGTGCCTGTCCAAAGTGTAATGGGATTGGCAGACTGTATCAAGTCAATGAAAAGAAAATTGTTCCAGACGATACACTCTCCATTAAAAATGGCGCTTTAGCTCCTCATGGACCTCAAAAAAACAGTTGGATTTTCAAACAGTTAGAAGTTATTGGACAACGCTTCAATTTCGACCTTAACACCCCTTACAAAGACATTCCCGAGGAAGCCAAACAAATGATTCTTTATGGGGGCAATGAAAAATTCTCCATTCAAAGTAAAACATTAGGCGTGACCCGTGATTATAAAATCGATTTTGAAGGGGTTGCTAAATTTATAGAAAGTCAGTACCACAATTCCGATTCTACCTCCTTGAAAAGATGGGCTAAGGAATACATGGACAAAGTGGTTTGTGACGAATGTGAAGGATCTCGACTGAGAAAAGAATCCCTATACTTCAAAGTCAACGGATTGAGCATTGCCGATTTGGCACATAAGGACATTGTAGATCTGTCCCAATGGTTTGCAGATTTACATAATCACCTTAGTGACAAACAGCTTAAAATTTCAGAAGAAATTATCAAGGAAATCAAGGCCCGCCTTCAGTTTTTATTGGATGTGGGATTGGATTACCTTTCCTTAAATCGCAGCTCAAAATCGCTTTCTGGAGGCGAGGCGCAGCGTATAAGATTAGCCACACAAATTGGTTCACAATTGGTAGGGGTGCTTTATATCTTGGATGAACCAAGTATAGGATTACACCAACGTGACAACGAAAAATTGATCAATTCCCTAGTATCATTACGAGATATCGGGAACTCTGTGATTGTGGTAGAACATGATAAGGACATGATAGAACGTGCCGATTATGTAATCGATATTGGTCCAAAAGCAGGAAAACACGGAGGGGAAATCATTAGTATTGGAACTCCCGAGGAACTCAAAACCCACCACACCCTTACCGCCGATTATCTAAACGGTTGTAAACAGATTGAAATTCCGAAAAAACGCAGAAAAGGCAACGGAAAATCCATCGAGTTGAAAGGCTGCACTGGAAACAACCTCAAAAATGTATCTGTGACCTTTCCTCTAGGAAAAATGATTGGTGTTACGGGGGTGTCAGGAAGTGGAAAATCCACCTTGATCAACGAAACCCTCTACCCCATTATGAATGCCCATTATTTTAACGGGGTTAAAAAACCGATGCCTTACACAAGCATCAAAGGATTGGAGCATATTGACAAAGTTATCGATATCAATCAATCCCCTATTGGGCGTACCCCGAGAAGTAATCCGGCGACTTACACTGGAACCTTTAGCGAAATACGCAGTTTATTTGCCAAAGTACCGGAAGCCATGATTCGCGGCTACAAACCTGGACGTTTTAGCTTTAATGTGAAAGGTGGGCGTTGTGAAACCTGCCAAGGTGGCGGACTTCGCGTGATTGAAATGAACTTTTTACCTGATGTTTACGTTGAATGCGAAACCTGTCAAGGGAAACGTTTCAACAGGGAAACTCTAGAAATTCGCTACAAAGGCAAATCGATTAGTGATGTCTTGAACATGACTATTAACGAAGCTGTAGACTTCTTTGAGCATATTCCTAAAATCCATAAAAAACTGAAAACTATTCAGGATGTTGGATTGGGCTACATCACATTGGGGCAACAGAGTACCACGCTTTCTGGAGGGGAAGCCCAACGCATCAAACTGGCTACAGAATTGAGCAAACGGGACACCGGTAACACCTTCTACATTTTGGATGAACCTACTACAGGATTGCATTTTGAAGATATCCGGGTGTTGATGCTGGTACTTAACAAATTGGTTGACAAAGGCAACACCGTACTGATTATAGAACATAACTTGGATGTCATTAAAACCGTTGACCATATTATCGATGTTGGTTATGAAGGCGGAAAAGGTGGCGGACAAATTATTGCGGAAGGTACTCCTGAAGAGATTATCAAAAACAAAAAAAGCCATACAGCCAGGTTTCTTAAGAAAGAATTGGAGTAATATTTTTTGATAAAAAATTAGTTTTCAACAATTTAAACTAGTAAAAATCAACATTTTACTATTATTTAGGAAAATTCTTTAGTATATTAGTATCATAACATCAAAACCACAACTATTATGAGAAGTATACTTTGGCTTGTTGCCGTTATTTGTATCCTTGTTTGGATTCTGGGATTTTTCGGGATCGTGGAAGGAATTGGAACTAGTAGCTTAATCCATATTTTGCTCGTTATTGCCGTTATCGCAATTCTTTACAACATCATCTCGGGCAGGAAACCATTATAGAAACATCTTTATATAAATAACTTTCAAATTAAGAAAAGGCGGAATTCATTCCGCCTCTTTTTTTACCGTAAAGTCACTCCCATTTAACATGCTTACCAAATTTTAATTTGTATCTTGAAATCCTTAAAAAAGGGCAGTTTTAAGAATTTTGAATACAACGCCCTGATACCTTTTTAAAATTTCAAATATGACCAGAGAACAACATCACAGACGATGGAACGAGATAAAAACCAATGATTCATGGGCCATTTTTAAAATCATGGGAGAATTTGTTAATGGCTACGAAAAATTAAGCCTTATAGGTCCCTGTGTATCCATCTTTGGATCGGCCAGAACAAAACCTGACCACAAATATTATAAACTGGCCGAAAACATTGCCGAGAAAATTGTCAACCAAGGCTACGGTATCATTACAGGTGGTGGCCCTGGGATTATGGAAGCTGGGAACAAAGGCGCCCATATTGCCGGAGGCACTTCGGTAGGACTCAACATAGAATTACCGTTCGAACAGCACGACAACCCTTATATCGATTCTGATAAGAGCTTGGATTTTGACTATTTCTTCGTACGAAAGGTCATGTTTGTAAAATACTCACAAGGCTTTGTAGTGATGCCCGGAGGTTTCGGGACTTTGGATGAATTGTTTGAATCCATCACCCTTATCCAGACCCATAAAATTGAGCGTTTCCCTATTATTTTGGTGGTGAGCGAATTTTGGAACGGCCTCATGGATTGGATCAAATCTACCCTTTTGGAAGCTGGCAACATAAGCCCTGAAGATTTAGACCTTTTTCATATTGTGGACACCCCGGAAGAAGTTATTGATATTCTAGACGAATTCTACCAAGAATTCAACTTGAGTCCAAATTTTTAACACACTTAACTCTCTGTTTCAAAACAAGATAACAAAAACCACAGGTTTCAACATTAAATCTATGATATTAAAGGTTTTCTTTTCACACAAAACTTTGTAATATTATATTTTATATGGAAGGATGCAGGGCGTTTTGTAACTCTCCAAAAAACTATAATTAAAAAAATACGTTAGTAAAGTAACTTGCCTTTTGCCATGTTTTGTGCCTTTGGCAAGCCGATTAATGATTGTTCTAGCACATTGAAAATATATTTCAAACTCATTCTCGTGCTCTTGATTAGCACCTCCGCTTTTTCTCAAAACAAAATTGAGATGCAAGCCATTTTCGATGTTCCCAACAAAACCATTCAAATTAAGCAGTACATTGCTTGGAAGAATACCTCAAAGGACACCTTAAAAACCATCTACCTAAACGATTGGAACAATAGTTATTCTACCAAAAACACACCTTTGGCCACTCGTTTTACGGAAGAATTCAATAACAAGTTCCACTTTGCCAAAAGCGACCAACGTGGCTATACCATAGTAACTTCGGTAAAGGACACCTTGGGTGTTGAGTTACCTTACGACCGAATAAAGGACCATCTGGATGTTTTAAAAATAGACTTGAATACGCCTTTGCCTCCCGGCGAAAACTATACTATTATTTTACATTACAACCTACTGGTTCCTAATAACACATTTACTGGTTATGGGGTTTCTGACGGTATTGATTTTAATCTGAAGTATTGGTATTTGGCACCAGCCGTATATGATGGCGAATGGCATTATTACAGTAATAAAAACCTGGATGATTTCTATACGCCACCTGCCGAAATAACCTTGGAAGTAGTACACCCTAGAAACTATGCCTTGATTTCTGAACTTAATACCATTTCGTTAAGACAAACTGACTCTACCCAAACTGTAGTTTTGAATGGTAAAAACAGGGTAAACACCAATTTTGTTCTGACGAAATTCCCCAATTATAAATATGTAAAAGCCAATAATGTCACGGTGGTTACCAACATTGATGACGGCGGGCTAAAGCCTCATGAAAGAGCCTTGGTTGTAGACAAAATTGTCAACTTTATGAGCGAGAACATGATTCCATATCCACATGAGCGCCTTTTACTTACAGAAATCGAGTACAAAAAGAATCCGCTGTACGGACTCAACCAGTTGCCAAACTTTATTCGACCTTTCCCCGATGGATTTCAGTACGAATTGAAATTGTTGAAAACAGCCCTTAACAATTATCTGGAAAATACCTTGCTCCTCAATCCAAGGGATGATTATTGGTTTAAGGATGGATTGCAGGTGTACTTCTTGATGAAATATATTGAGGAGTATTACCCAGACATGAAATTTCTCGGGATGTTGGCAGACATTTGGGGAATACGGGCTTTTCACGCTTCAGACCTTAAGTACAACGATCAATACAACCTGTTTTTCATGCAAATGGCACGTACCAATAGAGATCAACCGCTTACCATGCCCAAAGATTCCCTATTAAAATTCAATGCCAATATTGCGGGTAAATATAAAGCAGGAGTTGGTCTAAAGTATTTGGGTGATTTTATCCAACCTGAAATTTTGGACCAAACCATTTCCCAATATTTTGAAGCGCATCATGAACAGCTTTCTTATTCCAAAGATTTTGAAGCCCTATTGAAACAAAACACCTCCAAAGACATTGATTGGTTCTTTGAAGATTACATCAATACGAGGAAGAAAATTGATTTTAAAATCAAAAATGTAAAACGGGAAAATGATTCCATAAGCCTGACCATAAAAAACAAACGGCATAACTCAATGCCGGTATCCTTTTTTACAATGGCAGAGGACAGTGTGCTTTCCAAAACTTGGATTGAGAATATTCATGGCAGTAGGACCATAAAAATTCCAGAAGACAGTGTTGACAAATTGGTACTTAACTATGATAAAGTTATTCCTGAAATTAACCTAAGAGACAATTGGAAATCTCCCAAAGGCTGGTTTTTTAATAACAAACCTTTGCAAATTCGTCTATTCAAGGATATTGAAGATCCTAACTACAACCAAGTATTCGTGATGCCAATTATTGAATACCGCAACATTTACGATGGGTTGACTCTTGGTACCAAACTCTACAACAAAACCTTATTGCGCAAGCGTCTTAACTATAAGTTTTCACCTAAATACGCTACCCATTCCAATATTTTAACGGGATCCGCATCGGTATCCTATACTCATAATTTGGAAAATCAGGATTTATACAACATTACATACGGCTTACATTCCAGCTATTCTTCTTTTGCTAAAGATGCCTTTGTGTCTATTTTTACTCCTTCCCTAACCTTTAGTTTTAGGGATGACAAGAACTTTAGATCCAACCAATCGCAATATATCAACATGCGCTATGTAGATATTTCAAGAACCTATAACGATCCTTTAGTAGTACCGTCCGAAACGCCGGATTATGGTGTTTTCAATATACGCTACATCTACGCTAACCCAGGTTTGGTGAACTATTCCAAATGGTATACCGATTTTCAGTTGGCTGACAAATTTGGAAAGTTGGCCGTGAATTATGAGTACAGAAAGCTTTACCAAAACAACCGCCAATTAAATTTGAGATTCTTTGCAGGAACTTTTATCTACAATAACAACGAAGATGATTCCGATTATTTTAGTTTTGCACTAGATAGACCTACGGACTACCTTTTTGATTATGATTATTTGGGACGCTCTGAGCAATCAGGGATCTTTAGTCAACAAATTATCATCGCGGAAGGAGGTTTTAAATCGAAATTGGATCCGGCATTTGCCAACCAATGGATGGCAACCATGAACCTGAGTACCACCATTTGGCGCTATATTGAAGCCTATGGAGACATGGGAGTTGTAAAAAACAAATATAATAATGCCGAATTTGTCTACGACTCGGGTATCAAACTCGATTTGGTCACCGATTATTTTGAAATCTACTTCCCCATCTATTCCAATTTAGGATGGGAAGTCGGCCAACCGGAATACGACCAAAAAATTCGCTTTAAGTTTACGGTAGACCCTAAAGCGCTTCTAGGACTGTTCCGCAGAAGGTGGTTTTAGCGATTTCTCAGCGAAAATGCTATTTTTTGCATTATTATAATTATTTTACAAAAAAAGAGTATTTTTCTTATCAAATCATCAAAATTATAACACATTCCATCGTTGTAAAGCTTCGAAAGATTACCTAAATTTGCAACAACTATAAAATCGACACTATGCAAACTGAAACAACCACTATACAAGACATAACCTTTGATGATTTTAAACAAGAAGTTATCAATGATTATAAAACTGCTGTCACCAGTAGAGAGTGTAGTTTGCTAGGAAGAAGAGAAGTACTTACTGGGAAAGCTAAGTTTGGAATTTTTGGAGACGGAAAGGAAGTACCTCAATTAGCCTGGGCCAAAGCTTTCAAAAATGGAGACTTTAGATCTGGCTATTACAGAGACCAAACTTTTATGATGGCCATTGGCGAATTGACCGTGCAACAGTTTTTTGCTGGTTTATATGCACATCCTAGCCTTGAAGCCGATCCAATGTCTGCCGGACGTCAAATGGGAGGTCACTTTGGCACCCATAGTTTAGATGCCAATGGCAATTGGAAGGACTTGACCAAACAAAAGAACTCAAGTGCCGACATCTCTCCTACCGCTGGCCAAATGCCACGATTGCTGGGATTGGCACAAGCCTCTAAAATCTACCGAAATGTAAAAGGGATTGATACTACTAACTTTTCTGTAAAGGGAAATGAAGTCGCTTGGGGAACCATTGGAAATGCTAGTACCAGTGAAGGTTTGTTTTTTGAAACCATCAATGCTGCAGGTGTATTACAAGTACCAATGGTAATTAGTGTTTGGGATGATGAATATGGTATTTCTGTACACGCCAAATATCAAACTACCAAAGAAAGCATTTCCGAAATATTAAAAGGATTCCAAAGAGATGAAAACGGTAATGGTTACGAAATCCTAAAAGTAAACGGTTGGGATTATGTAGCCTTGATTGAAACGTATCAAGAAGCGGCTCGCATCGCCAGAGAAGAGCACGTTCCTGTGTTAATTCACGTATTGGAATTAACCCAACCACAAGGGCACTCTACTTCAGGATCGCATGAGCGTTATAAGAGTAAAGACCGTTTGGAATGGGAAACAGAGCACGACTGTATCTCAAAAATGCGCGAATGGATGCTTGCCAACAATATGGCTACCGAAGAGGAATTGCGCGAGATAGAAAAGACCATAAAGAAAGATGTTAGAAACATCAAGAATTTGGCTTGGGATGCTTATCTAAAGCCTATAAAAGAAGAACAGCAGCAAGCAATCACCTTGCTTAACCAATTGGCAAATTCTAGCCACAACAAGGCATTTATTAGCAAATTGGCCAATGAGCTTTCAGAAAAAAAAGAACCTATACGAAAAGATGTTATTTCTGTAGCTAGAAAGGCGTTGCGTTATGTAATTTCAGAAAATACTGCTGAAAAAACAGCCCTTCAAAATTGGATTAACACCTTCTTTGAAGAAGTACAACCTAAATATAGTTCACATCTATACTCAGAAAATGAAAAGTCGGCTTTAAATGTAAAAGAAGTTGTTCCTAGTTACGCCGATAATGCAACTGAAGTGGATGGCCGTGTGGTGATCCGTGATAACTTCGATGCTATCTTCAACAAATATCCAAACACTTTGATTTTTGGTGAAGATTCTGGAAATATTGGAGATGTTAACCAAGGTTTGGAAGGCTTACAGGAAAAATACGGTGACCTTCGTATTTCTGATGCAGGAATTAGAGAAGCTACCATTTTAGGACAAGGAATTGGAATGGCCATGAGAGGTTTAAGACCCATTGCCGAAATCCAATATTTGGACTACCTAATGTACGCACTTCAAATTATGAGTGACGATTTGGCTACGCTACATTATCGTACGGCCGGTAGACAAAAAGCACCTTTAATTGTAAGAACCCGTGGCCACAGACTGGAAGGTATCTGGCACTCTGGTTCCCAAATGGGAGGTATCATCAATTTGGTTCGCGGTATGCATGTTTTAGTACCTCGCAACATGACCAAAGCTGCTGGTTTCTACAACACATTGTTGGAAAGTGACGAGCCTGCTTTGATTGTGGAATGCCTAAACGGATACAGACTTAAAGAAAAAATGCCAGAAAACCTTGGGGAGTTCAAAACACCTATTGGTGTCGTGGAAACCGTTAAGGAAGGTGCAGATATTACTTTGGTGTCTTACGGGTCGACTTTAAATATCGTAGCGCAAACAGCTAAGGATCTATTGGAAGTTGGTATCGATGCTGAAGTTATTGATGTACAGTCATTGTTACCATTCGATTTGAACCACGACATCTTGAAAAGTGTTCAAAAAACCAATCGTTTGATGGTAATTGATGAGGATGTTCCAGGAGGTGCTTCGTCTTATATTTTGGATGAAATTTTAAATACCCAAAATGCATTCCAATATCTAGACAGTCAACCTCAGACATTGACAGCTAAACAGCACAGACCTGCCTACGGTACAGATGGTGACTATTTCTCAAAACCTTCTGCCGAAGACATTTTTGAAGCGGTTTACAACATGATGCATGAAACAAACCCTACAAACTTCCCAAGTTTGAGATAAACAATTTGTTATCAACTTTATATACAAAACCTTTTAGGACTTCCTAAAAGGTTTTTTTATATTTATAAGGAACTCACATTCCTTGTATGCTTACTCAACATGACAAACAGCGGTTAAGAAGCTCTATTTTTAGGCATCTTGACGGTATTGCTACGGCTACCACTTCCTGTGCATTGCATGAAAAGGGTGTGCTCAATTACATTCTGGAACAGCAACAAGTAGATCTAGAACAACTTACAATAAAATTCAAGGCCAATGAGGGCTATTTAAATGTGGCTCTGCGAATTCTTTGTGCTCAAGGCTGGCTGAACCAAGAACCAATAACAAAGAACAATACCATTCACTACGCTATTAATGACCAAAGTGAAAAGGCTTTTCAACTTATTCCACTGTACAAAGAAGCTGTTCAACTTCTATCCTATTCCGTGAAATTTCCAGAGGAACGTATTGGTCCGGATGCCTTTTTAGCATTGGAACGTATTTTCAAGAACTATGAAAATCATTTTGGATTGAAAAAACCTCCAGAAGATAGTCTGGAATTCCAAATTCTGAAACATATTGAAGGGGTAATAGTAGCCCCAATTATTGTACTGATGGGAGTTCGTGGGCTGTTCCACAAATATTTTATGGAAGGCTCTTTTACTGCCGAAGAATACCATAGAAACCCTGAAAGTTTTAAAAAGATCCTCGACTTTTTTAGTTATTTGGGATGGTTTACCAAAAAGAAGAACACTTATCAATTTACCGATACAGGTTTGTTTTTTGCTAAGCGAGCCACTGCTTATGGTGTTACCGTTTCCTACCTTCCAACCTTTGTAAATCTTGAAGAGCTAATTTTTGGAGATCCCCTCATCTTAAAAACCGATAATATAAACGAAACGGAAAAGCATGTAGACAGAGAAATGAATGTTTGGGGCAGCGGTGGCGCCCATTCCACCTATTTCAAGGTCATAGATGAAGTGATTATTGAATTGTTCAACAAACCAATTGACGAGCAACCTAAAGGAATTTTAGACATGGGCTGTGGCAACGGAGCTTTCCTTCAACATATTTTCGATGTCATCGAACACCAAACCCTAAGGGGAAAAATGCTAGAGGAACATCCTTTACTTTTGGTTGGTGCCGACTTGAACCAAGCTGCATTGAAAGTCACCAGAGCCAATTTAATTTCTGCCGATATTTGGGCCAAAGTAATTTGGGGCGATGTAGGCAGACCTGATTTATTGGCGCAAGACCTAAAAGAAGATTATGGTATCGATTTAGGAGATTTATTGAATGTAAGAACCTTTTTGGATCATAACAGGATTTGGACAGCACCTAGAATTCCATCCCTAAGAACCAGTATCTCTTCTGGTGCTTTCGCTTACAGAGGTGAGCGCCTTCAAAACAGTTTGGTTGAAGATTCGCTCCTAGAACATTTTCAGCGCTGGAAACCCTATGTGGAACGGTTTGGCCTACTCATTATAGAATTGCACACTATTGCTCCCGAATTGATAAGCAAAAACCTAGGCAAAACTCCGGCTACTGCTTATGACGCCACCCATGGCTATAGCGACCAATATATTTTGGAAATTGATATCTTTATAGCCTTGGCGAAAGAGGCCGGATTGGCCCCAGAAGCACAGTATGCCTCTAAATTCCCCAACAGCGACCTAGCAACCGTAAGTATTAATTTATTTAAAGGAGTTTCATCCTAGCCCATTATATGAAAAAACCACATTCAGATTTTGCCTTACTAATTTTAAGAGTTGTGTTTTCAGGATTAATGCTCACACATGGCATTCCTAAAATTCCAAGACTTTTTGCAACACCCATTGAATTTGCAGACCCCATAGGTTTGGGGGCTACCACTTCCTTAATATTGACATTAATAGCCGAAGTTTTAGCTCCAATAGCTGTAATTTTAGGTATTAAAACCAAACTGAGCAGCCTTCCAATAATCATCACCATGGCAGTTGCCGCCTTTGTAGTCCATTTACAAGACCCCATTGGGAATAAAGAAAAAGCCTTGTTGTATCTTGCTGCTTATATCGCTATATTTTTAATGGGACCTGGGAGTTACTCTTTGGATAATCGTTTAAAAAAATGAACACTTCGGAAACCAAACCTAAATTAATCACTCGCGATTGGCTAGCTATTGAGCGTACCAAACTTGCCAATGAGCGCACCTTTTTGGCGTATTTTAGAACTGCAATCGTGTTTTTGGGAACGGGTATCACCATTTTAAAAATCGAAATTTTCAACAGTATGAAACCCTTTGGAGTCATTCTTATTACTGTTGCTCCCATTATTCTTTCCATTGGCATTGTTCGTTTAATTTACGTGAGACGATTGATTAGAAAACACTACAATGCCTGATTAAACATCATTTATGCACACAGAAACCATTTCCAATATCAAAAAAGAATTGCAGCACCGAAGCCATGAAGAGCTCACCAACCTATGCCTTCGCTTAGCCCGTTTTAAAAAGGAGAACAAAGAGTTACTCACCTACCTGCTATTTGAATCGCATGACGAACAAGGCTACATTGATGCTGTAAAAATGGATATGGACTCCCAATTTGAACAGATCAATACCAACAGCTATTTCTACATCAAAAAAAGTGTGCGTAAAATTTTAAGAAGCGTGCAGAAGTATATTCGTTATTCCCTTAAAAAGGAAACCGAAGTAGAATTACTGCTTTATTTCTGCCATAAACTTAAGGACTTTAGCCCTTCTATATTTGAAAATGTCACCTTAAACAATCTATTCGAAAGACAAATCAATGGGCTCAAAAAGAAAATTTCTGTATTGCATGAAGATTTGCAATACGACTATACTTTAGAATTGGAAGCGTTATCTGAATGATTCAAAACCCAATTATCCTTTCAATTTAATTCCACAAACAAAAAAGCCAATGCAAGTGCATTGGCTTCATCACTAAAGGCGTAATCTTTCGATTACATCTTAACAACTTTTATTGTAACGGCATCCAATTGGTCTGCCTTTAAGTTCAAGAAATATACTCCAGAATTAAACTGGCTCAATTCAATTTGAAACTCGTTAGTATTGTTAAATTGATATTGCCCTACCACTTTTCCTGTAATAGATACCAATTGTGCCTCCACTGATTGATAAACACTATTTAAAGCAACATTTAAGTTTCCTGAAGTTGGATTAGGAAATACTTTTAAAGTATCCATTAAGTTTTCCTCAAGCCCCAATGCATTTATATCTACTGTCACACATTCTGAAGTAGTTACACAAGTTCCTACTGTCACTTCAACAGCATAAGTT
The DNA here is from genome assembly GCF_001975575.1 of Mangrovimonas sp. DI 80. Lineage (NCBI taxonomy): Bacteria > Pseudomonadati > Bacteroidota > Flavobacteriia > Flavobacteriales > Flavobacteriaceae > Mangrovimonas > Mangrovimonas sp. DI 80. Next base: position 121,162 of record NZ_MSDT01000007.1, read on the forward strand.
CCAGATGCCTCTGGTGTAAAAGTTTGCCCATTAGCTCCTTCTATAGCTGTATTGGCATTCGCGCAGTCTAGCCATTGATAACTAGCTTCCTCTTGGTTTGCTGATAAGGTGTTATCTTCAACCGAAACTAAAGAGCGTCCTGTTACCCAGTTTGAAGTAGTCCCAGTTAAAGCAAAATTCTTTAAAGTTCCCGTATCAGCTGTAGGGCTTCCATCTGCAGTGGTACTAACCCCTGAATTATCGGCGTCAGGAATTCCTTCATTAAATGGATAATAAGCAACCAAACCAGTTTCGTCTCCACAAAGTTCTGTGTACATTCTACTTTTTAACTCTTCCAGACTCAATACTTTATTCCAAATTCTCAACTCATCCATCCCTCCTCTAAAAAAGTTAACCCCATCAACTCTCACTCCTATTTTAAGTTTTTCGCCATAAGAGGACGTATAAGCATATTTAGCAAGAGTCGTTTCTGCATCCAATTTTCCATCCACATAAAATTTCACAGAATGATTCGTTGAAGTAGAAGACTCAAAAACCACAGCTACATGGTGCCATAAACCATCATTTACAGATTTAACACCATTTACACCTCCCCCATTGACTTCAAGCCTTAAGGCATTATTAGGTAAAATATTAAATGTAAACCGATTACCCTTACTCTCCTTTCCCCAATCACATATCACACTCTGTCCTTCTCCAGTTGGATTAGTGTCTGCATTATAAGCCGTCGAATTTTTAGTCGTTTTAATCCATGCCTCAATAGTTCGAGGATCAGTTCCTTGAACAGGTACTGTATTTCCTTGAATGTAATCATCCTCCCCATCAAAATGAATTCCTGTTTGAGCATTTCCAATTAAAAACGAACCCGCCATTAAAGCTGACACCGCTATTTTTCTGTGTAATTGTTTAATCATAATTTTATTTTTTTTGCAAAAAAAATCAATTCCAAACAAGAGTTATGTTAAGACAAAAACGATTAACCCTTATTTAACCTTCCAATTCCAAAACACTACCACAAACGTAATTTTTAAAGGCACACTTTCCTAAAACACTTTAGATTTCTTTAGAATAATCTTATAATTCTTACTTGAATTTTCTTATCTACTTTCTGTATCTTGCCGGTCAGTTTAACTAATCAATGCCCCAAAACCCCATGAAATCTATTATCTTATTTGCCTTTGTTATGTTCACCTCATTTCTTTCCGCTCAAGTACAGACTGGAAAAGCCTCTTTTTACGGCGATAAGTTTGAAGGACGCTTAACTGCAAGTGGAGAGCCCTATTCGCACAAAAATGCTACGGCAGCCCACAGAAGTTTGCCTTTTGGCACCATGCTAAAAGTAACCAACCTTGCCAATAACAAAACGGCCTATGTAAAAGTAAACGATAGAGGTCCCTTTGTAAGCGGCCGTATTATTGATCTGTCAAAGTCTATCGCGGAAAAATTGGATTTTGTAGCCGCTGGAGTTGCCGATGTTGTTATAGAAGTATTGGATGCTGGAGATTTGTCCATCCAAACTACAGAAGAAACCATCGCAGTTACTCCGGAAAACACTTCAGAGAGTCCTAATCCCGTAACCGCAGCCCCCATAGAATCTGAGTTTTACGAACTAGCGATTGATAGAGTAAAACCAGATTGGATTGGGGTGCAGATAGGAAGTTTCCAAGAATTGGCCAATCTAATTCGCTTGGCAGATAATTTAAAGATAAGCTACCAAAAAGAAGTTACCGTACAAGTAAAAACCATTAATGGTGTAAAAATCTATTCCCTGATTTTGGGAAAATTCAACACCCGAAGTAAAGCGGAAAACTTTAGAGATCATGTTGAGAAAAAATATCCCGACTGTTTTATTGTTGATCTTACCACTTCATAAATCATAAAAATCAACAAAATATGAAACAAAAAAGAAAGCCAATGCATTGCATTGGCTTCTTTGTAAAATATAAATTATCTCAATTACATTTTAACAACTTTTAAGGTTACAGCTTCCAACTGCTCAGCTTTTAAATTCAAGAAATATACCCCTGAATTAACATTATTAAGATCTAATGAAAAGCCATTGGTATTACTGAATTGGTATTGCCCAACTACTTTTCCTGTAATAGATACCAATTGCGCCTCTACAGTTTCATAAACATCATTTAAAGACACGTTTAAGTTTTCAAAAGTTGGATTAGGATACAATTGAAGTCCATAGGCAAACAGATTGTCTTCAATACCCAATGTACTACTTGCAAAATTAACTGTTTCCGAAATTTCCGTACAGTTTCCTACAGTGATTTCCACAGCATAATTACCATTTTGAGACGGTGCAAACGTTTGGCTAGTTGCACCTTCAATTACAGCATTCTCATTATCAACATCTAACCATTGGTAAGTTGCATCAATTTGGTTAGCTTCTAAAGCAGTACCATCATTTGCCACAGAAGTATCAATTCCAGAAGTTAAATAGCCTTCTAAATAGTTTGAACTAAATGAAAGAGTCATATTAAAATTATGTAATTCATTTACATCTGATGGAGACACTTCGTTAATTACAGTTGTAACAGCAGTGTTATCGGCCCCAGCAACTCCCTCATTCAACTTATAGTAGGCCACTAATTCCTCAGGATAATTACAAAGTTCACTATTCATATAGTTTTTAATATCGTCTTGTGTTCTTGCCACGTTCCAAATTCTTACATCTTCTATGGTTCCACTATAAGCAGTTGCACTTGGATTTCCTGCTCTAGCTCCAATCTGAATAGGGGCATTATTCAACGTAAATGTTCCTGTACCAGTAAAATTCCCTTGAGCCTCTATTTCTCCATCTAGATAAAGTTTATATTGATTCCCCTCCAAAGAAGGGTCATAAGTTACGGCTACATGATGCCATCCGGAAGGATTATAAGTTTTCCCTACAAGCTTATTTCCAGTACCCCCTGTTTCTACTTGTAAATAACGATCTTGAAATTTAAAGGTGAAACGGGGACCACCTTCTGCTGTAGCAGTACCTCCACCCCACTCTACGATGATATCCTGCCCACTGATTGCATCATGGTCAACCCAAGCTTCAACTGTTCTTGGTGTATTACCTAGAGGTCCATCAAGGTCTGTTAAAATATAATCTCCATAACCACTAAAATTCAAAGCGGTCTGGGCGTTTGCGGTTAACATTGAAGCCGCCAAACAAGCAGCAAAAAAGCATTTTTTGTGTATTTTTTTAATCATGAGTAAGTTAATTTTACCACAAGGAACTAAAAAAGTTAAAGCAACTAAACATATTCAACAACCATTAACCCTTCCTTAACACCCAAAATCATCTAACTTCCTGATTCCTAAAAACAAAAAAGCCAACCTTTTCAGGCTGGCCTTTTAAATAACAAAAAAATACAATTACATCTTTACTACTTTAACGGTTACAGCGTCCATATTGTCCGCCTTAAGTTTCAAGAAATAAAGTCCAGAATTAAAATTGTTGGTATTTAATTCAAAACCATTGGTGTTGTTGAACTGGTATTGTGCTACCACTTTTCCTGTGATAGACACCAATTGCGCTTCTACAGTTTGATACACTCCGTTTAAGGCTATGTTCAAATTTCCAGAAGTTGGATTAGGGAATACTTTCATGGTCTCCATCAAGTTTTTCTCAATACCCAATGCGTTCACATCAACAGCCGTGCAACCTGAAGTAGTTACACATCCATCCAAAGTAATTTCCACAGCGTAGTTACCGGAAACCTCTGGAGTAAAAGTTTGTTCTGTTGCGCCATCTATAACGGCATTACCATTGTCACAATCAACCCATTGATATGTAGCACCTGTTTGAGCTGCCGTTAAAGTCGTTTCAGACAAAGATATCAATCCATGACCTTCAACCCAGTTAGACTCAGTACCTGACAATGTAAAATTGTTTAAGGTTGCATCGTCACCAGTAGCACTCATATCGGTAAGCGTAGTAATTCCTGTATTGTCCTCTCCAGGAGTTCCTTCTCCAAACGGATAGTAAATTACAAGCCCTGCTTCATCTCCACAAAGCTCTACATTCATTCTATTTTTGATTTGCGCTTCAGTCAAGGCAACATTCCATACTCTAACCTCATCCAAATCTCCTTGGAAGAAATTTACTCCGTCTACTCTTTTTCCTAATCTAATTTTGGTGGCATAACTATAACTACTTGTATTTACCGTAGGATTCCCAGAGGCATCTTCTTCACCATCCACATAAACTTTTACCTTTGGTGAAGCCGATGGATCATATACTGCCGCTACATGGTGCCATGCACCGTCATTAACAGGAGTAACACCAGACACCCCTCCCGCTGCGGTTTCCAAACGTATGCTATTATTCCATAAAAGATTGAATGTAAATCTTTGACCAGAACTAGAATAGCCCCAGTCACAAATCACACTTTGTCCTTCTTGATCAGGTAATGAATTTTTAGTAGTTCGCACCCAAGCCTCAACAGTTCTTGCTGCACTACCAGAAACAGGAATTGTTGTTCCCTGCACATAATCATCTACCCCATCAAAATGAAGTCCTGTACGTTTGTTAAAGACTGGCTCTGGCACTTCAAAGCTTGTCGTTTCAGACATTAATGAGCAATCACCCACTGTAATTTCAACGGCATA
>NZ_MSDT01000008.1:0-213430 GCF_001975575.1 Mangrovimonas sp. DI 80
GTTCCTTGCTCGGTTTGTGCATTAGCAAATTGCAAACCAGTCTGCGCATGCGTTGTTAACATAGAAATAGTAAAAAATGCAGGTAAAAGCATTTTTCTGTGTAATTTTTTTATCATAATAGTTAAATTTTAGTTGAGTTTAAAATTATCTTAGACTTACAAAAATTAGTAATCAGACACACTTTTTAACCTAAATTTAACCTACAAAAAATTTAAAATACTGAATACCAAAAGAATCATATTTCAAACTACACTTTATAACAAAAAAAGCCAACCTTTTCAGGTTGGCTTTTCCAGTAAACACATTACACAATTACATCTTTACCACTTTCACAGTTAAAGCATCTAAATTATCCGCTTTAAGGTTTAAGAAATAAAGCCCCGAATTGAAATTGTTAAGATCGATTGCAAATTCATTGGTATTGCTGAATTGGTATGTTGCCACCACTTTTCCCGTGATTGACACCAATTGCGCATCCACAGTTTGATACACCTCATTTAAAGCAACGTTTACATGTCCTGAAGTTGGGTTTGGATACAGTTTTAAATTGTTTGAAAACAATGTATCCTCTAAACTTAATGTTCCACTAACAAAGTTTACCGTTTCAGATATTACTACACAACTTCCAACTGTGATTTCTACTGCATAATTACCACTTTCACTTGGCGTAAAATCTTGACTTGTAGCACCCTCTATCTCTGCATTAGCATTGTCCACATCTACCCATTGATAAGCAGCATCTACCTGATTCGCTGTTAATGTAACATCATCACTAGTTATCGTAGTATCAATACCAGAAGTTACTTTTCCTGCCGCATAATTTGAATACGCATTTCCTGATAAGGCAAAGTTTTTCAATTCATTAACATCTGTAGAAGACACTTCATTTACAACCGAAGTAATAGCTAAATTACTTCCGTTTACCGTCCCTTCATTTAACTTATAGTAAGCAACCAATTCAGCTGGCAAATCACATAACTCATTATTCATGTCTGCCAGAATCTCAGATTGAGTTCTTGCCACGTTCCAAATTCTCACATCATCAATAGTCCCGCTAAAGGCTGTTGCTCCAATATTAGCATTCCTACCCCCTATTTGAATATTAGCTGCATCTTGAGTATCTGTACCAGTGCCAGTAAAGCTACCTTCAGCATCAAGATTCCCGTCTACGTATAATTTATACTCATTTTCTTGAGATGGATCGTAAGTTACGGCCACATGATGCCAACTTGAATTTAAATAAGTTGAACCATCCAAGTAATTATAAGCCCCTCCCGTTTCAATTCTCACTTTACTACTCTGGATTTTAAAGGTGAAACGAGGCCCCCCGTCCTCTGTTGGAGTACCACCACCCCATTCCACAATAAGTGCTTGGCGAGATTGGTAACTCCATTTTACCCAAGCCTCAACTGTTCTCGGTGAATTTCCTAAAACTCCACCAAGATCTGTTAAAATATAATCATCGGAACCATCGAAATGCAAACCTGTTTGCGCCTGAGAAGTCAATACAGACACCGCAAAACACGTAGTAAAAAATAGTTTTTTACGTAGATTTTTTATCATAATTGTTAATTTATTAGTTGTCTTTAAAAATATTCCAATCCACACGGAAGAGTAATAAAACATAAGATTTTAACCTATTTTTAACCCACAGAAACACTAATGCATTGACCCCGTGTAAAAAAAAAAAAAAAGCTAACCCAAAAGGTTAGCTTTCATTAAAACACATTACACAATTACATCTTTACCACTTTAACAGTTGCAGCATCCAAATGATCTGCCCTAAGGTTTAAGAAATAAAGCCCCGAATTGAAATTGTTTAGATCTAATGAAAATTCATTGGTATTACTGAATTGATATGTCGCCACCACCTTTCCAGTGATAGATACCAATTGTGCATCCACAGTTTGGTACACGCCATTCAAAGTCACCTTTACATCTCCAGAAGTTGGGTTAGGATGTAATTTAAGATTGTTAGCAAACAACACATCTTTCACTCCCAATGAAGACACCTCTACACATTCCGAAGTCGTAGTACAACCATCCACCATAATTTCTACAGCATAGCTCCCCGGCTCTACTGGTGTATAGACCTGTTCTGTAGCACCAACAATTGCTGTATTGGCATTATCACAGTCTACCCATTGGTAAGTAGCTCCTGTTTGAGCCGCTGTAAGGGCAGCTCCTTCCAGCGCAACCAAACCATGACCTTCCACATAATTAGAAACGGCTCCTGCAGACAAATCGAATCCCATTAAGGTACCATCATTCCCATTGACCGCATCAATGGCTGTTGTTACCCCTGAATTATCTCCTTCGGCAATCCCTTCATCCAACTTAAAATAGGCTTGTAATCCAGCCACATCTTCACATACTCCAGTATTCATGGTAGATTGGATTTCCGCCTGGGTCCTTGCAATATTCCATATTCTAACCTCATCGATATTACCTTGAAACAAAATAGACCCTCCTGTAACGCGCTCTCCAATTTTCAGATTATCACCAGTAGAAGGTGTATTAAGTGCAGTGACAGAAGCGGAGCCCATTTCATCACCATTTATATACAAATAACCTGTAGTACCATTTTTAACAAAAGCCACATGAACCCAGGTATCCAACGGTACGGTATCTGCCTCGGTAGATACATTGGCTGATCCGGCGATAAATTTTAAACTTCTATCACCGCCAACCGCAAACGTATTTCTACCTCCGGTTTGATTCAATCCATAATCTAAAATTGCCAAATTGGATGTTGGTGAAGAGGAGGGTATGTAAATCCAAGCTTCAAAAGTTCTGTTGGCCGATCCAAGCACGCCCGCATAAGGTGTTTGTATATAATCATTAACCTTATCAAAATTCAATGCGTTTTGCGCATTAAAAGTTAACACAGAAACCATGAAACATACAGTAAAAAACATATTTTTGCATAGTTTTCTTATCATAATTGTTAAATTTTAGTTGTTTCTTAAAATTACCGCACACTATAGGTGACACTAAATTAAATAGACCTATTAACATTAATTTAACTTGTAAATTTCACAAAAACCTGAACCTTAACCATATAATCAATTTCATCAAACAAAAAAAAGCCAACCTAAAAAGGTTGGCTTTTCAAAATAAACACATTACACAATTACATCTTTACCACTTTAACTGTAGCAGCATCTAAATGATCTGCCTTAAGGTTTAAGAAATAAAGCCCCGAATTGAAATTGTTAAGATCGATTGCAAATTCATTGGTATTGCTGAATTGGTATGTTGCCACCACTTTTCCTGTGATAGATACCAATTGTGCATCTACAGTTTGGTACACACCGTTTAAAGTTACATTTACATTTCCTGAAGTTGGGTTAGGATACAATTTTAAACTGTTGGCAAATAAGGTATCTTCCACTCCTAATGCCTCAACCTCTACCGCCATACAAGTTGATGTTACGGTACAGCCTTCACTATCTGTAATCTCAACCGCATAGGTTCCAGATGCTTCTGGAGTAAACGACTGCCCTGTGGCACCATCTACAGCTGTATTTCCATCTGTACAGTTAAACCATTGATAAGTTGCATCTGTTCCAGTTGCCATAAGTGTAGATCCATCTAATGTAACCGTGTTATCAACAGAACTTGTAAGTGTTGGACCCGAAACAAAATTAGAAAAAGCACCACTTAAAGAAAAGTTATGCAACGTTCCATTATAGCCATTTTTAAGCTCGGATACTGTCGTAATACCTGCATTCTCTCCACTGGCAGTTCCTTCGTTAAATTGATAATAAGCTACCAAACCTTCTTCATCCCCACACAATGTAACCCCTTTATTAAGATCAATATCATTTGCACTTCTTGCCACGTCCCAAATACGCACTTCAGCTATCTTTCCATCAAATGAGGTAGATGGATCCATATCATTTCTTTGTCCTATCACAATATTATTACTTCCTACATTCAGAGTTTGACTTGTAATATCCCCCTCAACATTCAATGCACCATCAACATATAACTTGTATTTATTACTGGAAAGAGAATTATCATACACTACCGCTACATGATGCCATTGAGAATTTGTTATATAGGCTGTGCCGTTTAATCCACCTCCACCAACTTCAATCCTGATAACCGAAGCACCTGGATTAATTTTAAATGAAAATCGTGTTCCCCCACCATCCATGGAGCCCATACCCACAATAAACCTCTGACCTGCGTCGTATGAAGCATTAATCCAAGCTTCAACTGTTCTAGAAGCACTGCCTTCTATAGAAGGCGCCGTGGTGGTTATATAATCATTGATACCATCAAATTCCAAACCATTTTGTGCATTAGAAGTTAACATAGATACCGCAAAACATGCAGGTAAAAGTATTTTCTTGTGTAGTTTTTTTATCATAATTGTTAATTTTTTGTTGCAACGAAAATAAATAAGCCTTCAATAATCCTCATCTATACAAACCTCGTTTAACCTTAATTTAACCCAACAAAAAAAGCCAACCCAAAAGGATTGACTCTTTAATAACATAACACAATTTGCATAAGACCTTAACGGCCTTTTGCGTCCAAATTTTAAGGCTAACTACTTCCTTATAATTTGAATTCGTTTAATCAACTAAAAACTTAACTTAATAAAAAAATCTAATGATCTTAGAACACTGAAATTCAAACAAATGACAGCTAAAAAAATCTTCAATTCATTTATAAAACTACGTTGCAAAGGTAACCAAAAGGCCTTTCCTGACCTTTAAAATAAGTGTACCGTTAACACTTGATTAACCTTTGTGAAATTGTTGTTAATTGAAGATTTTCACCAACAGCTCTTTTAATAGATCACCTTGAGGAATAGCATTGGCCCCCACCCCTTTACTTTTAACGTCAAAGTCCCGCAAGGTTTCTACAATGGCACTCACTTTTCGCATAGGAAAATTGCGTGCGGCTACGGTGTATTCGTTTACAAAATAAGGGTTGATTTTTAAGGCAGAGGCCACATTTCTTGGATTTTTATCACTCAATCCGTGAAATTGCAACAACTGAGAAAAGAAACTGAACAGCAAGGATACCGTCATCACCATGGGGTTATCCTTTGGGTTATCGGCAAAATAGTTGACAATCTGAAAAGCCTTTAAAGTATTACGTTCCCCTATCGCCTTTCTAAGCTCAAAATTGTTATAGTCCTTACTAATCCCAATATTTTCCTCAATCTGTTCTGCAGAAATCTCAGTACCCTTGGGAAGAATAATTTTAAGTTTATCTAGCTCATTGCTGATTTTGCTCAAATCGGTTCCCAAAAACTCCACCAACATTTGGGCGGCTTTTGGTGTAATACTGTAGTTCTGCCCAGAAAGTACACGCCTGATCCAATCAGCTACTTGGTTATCGTAAAGTTTTTTGCTTTCATAGACTACACCTGTCTTTTTAATGCTTTTATAAAGCGCTTTACGCTTATCTATTTTCTTGTACTTATAATTGAGCACCAAAACGGTTGAAGGCTGAGGATTTTCGGCATAAGCAGCCAGCTTTTCAATTTGCCTAGCCAAGTCTTGCGCCTCTTTAACAATCACCACCTGGCGTTCTGCCATCATTGGGAAACGCTTGGCATTGCTTACAATGTCATCTACAGAAATATCACGTCCATACAACACCATTTGGTTAAATCCCTTCTTCTCTTCCGCAAGCACATTGTCTTCAATATAATCGGATATCTTATCTATATAATAGGGTTCTTCGCCCATTAAAAAATAGATAGGTTTTAAATTTCCGTTCCTAATATCTGTTACTATCTGTTTAACCTCGTCCAAAAGCGTAAAATTTCATGTATCCAAATGTCCATTGAAAAACTAAAGCCGGCATTTGGTATTTATTATATGTAGTGTATTTTTGAAAAAATTCAAGTGGCGCGCATGCAAAACCTAAACTTTCCAAAGTTTTCATTCCGTTTCAAAAGTAGCGAAAATAAAATTTCTATTTTCGATGAGATTCGTAAAAAATTCATCATTCTCCAACCCGAAGAATGGGTACGCCAGCATTGCGTGCATTACCTGATGCAAGTGAAAAACTATCCCAAATCACTTATTAATGTTGAAAAGGAGCTGACCGTAAACAACTTGAAGAAACGCTACGATATTGTGGTATTCAACACAGACGGAAGCATTCACCTTATTGTGGAATGCAAAGCACCTTCTGTACCTATAAGCCAAGCTACCTTCGACCAAATTGCGAGATACAATTTAACCTTGGATGCTTCATTTTTGATGGTAACCAACGGAATTAATCATTATTATTGTCAAATGGATTTTGAAGAGGAGCGTTACACTTTTTTAAGAGAGCTCCCCTCCTATGATTCCAATCCCTCAACCCCCTGAAACCATTTCTGTGAGCACACGTATAGCTATTGTCATTTTAAACTGGAACGGAAAACAACTTTTGGAGCAATTTCTGCCTTCTGTGGTATCACATTCCCAAAGCGCTGACATTTATGTGGCCGATAATGCGTCTACGGATGATTCCGTAGCCTTTGTAAAAGCTAAATATCCAGAAATTACCATCATCCAAAATCAGGAAAATGGTGGCTATGCTAAAGGCTATAATGATGCTCTTAAACAGGTAGACGCTGATATTTTTTGCTTATTGAACAGTGATATTGAAGTGACCCCAAACTGGCTTCCTCCAATCATCACGGAGTTTGATAATAACTCGAACACCGCCATTGTACAACCAAAACTTCTAGATTACAAACGAAAAGATCACTTTGAATACGCAGGGGCCGCAGGAGGTTTTATTGATAAGTTCGGGTACCCCTTTTGCCGAGGTAGAATTTTTGAAACGGTTGAAGCTGATACAGGACAATACAGTGACAACACCGACATTTTTTGGGCTTCCGGCGCCTGTTTTTTTATTAGAAAAGAAGTCTTCAACACCTTAAATGGTTTTGATGAGGATTTTTTTGCCCATATGGAAGAAATCGATCTTTGCTGGCGCGCCTTCAATTTAGGGTATACCACTAAGTATATAGGTACTTCCACTGTTTATCATGTGGGAGGCGCCACACTTCAATCCAGCAACCCTAGGAAAACCTATCTTAATTTTAGGAACAGCCTCTACACCCTTACCAAAAATGCCAGCGGACCAATTTTTATATTGGTTTTTACACGTTTGGTTTTAGATGGCATTGCTGCCCTTAAATTTTTGTTTGAATTAAAATTCAAACATATTTTATCCATTTTAAAAGCGCATTTCAGCTACTATGCCCACTTACCCCAATTAATTAAACAGCGTAACCAAATCACCCAGCAAAAGCACTACTATAAATGCACTTCTATACTTATGAAATACTATATTCAGGGGCAAAAAACACATAGATAATTCCTACATTAACCTTGATTTAACTCTCAAAAAAAAAGTAGTTTTTAGTTTAAGCCCCATAAATCAACTAAAAAAACAACCATGAAAAAACTACTACTTTTATTTTGCTTTTCAGCATTTGGAACTACCAATACTATTGGCCAAACAACTTTTGGATGGGAAACAGCTCCAAGTGGCGCAGCTAAAACTAAGTCGGAAACTATAGATGGTATTACCATTACCGGTTCTTGTCGTGATGGAAATGTTACCTTAGGCTCAAGTAGCCCCCATGGAGGTTCTGGAAAATTTTTCCATTCACAATACACAAATTCTACAGAATTCAGCTTCAACACCCCAGTGAATTTAATTTCCATAATTGCAATGAGCTATTCGGATCCTGACATCACATATACATTTACGCCTTTCGGTGGAGACAACACACCGGTTATAGTAACCTTAGACTATCATCACGCCACTGTTGAATTAAATTGGGAAGGTGTAACGTCCTTTACTATATCCTCTGAAGCAAAAGAATTTGCTTGGTTTGATGATATAATAGTAGAAAACACCTCCTTAAGTTCTCCTGATTTATCAATGGAAGAAATAACCGTTTACCCAAGCCCAGCATATTCTACCTTATACATAAAAGGCCTTACAGCTATCACTATCTCAAAAATTTACAATAGTTTAGGTCAATTGGTATTGAGCACTACTGCTTCAGAAATAAATATAGAACCGCTTACAAACGGTGTTTATATTTTAAAAGTAACCACCGATAAAGGAAACTTCGCAAAACAATTTATAAAACAGTAAAAACAACCTAAAGTCATTTATAACTACCAAACGTACCGTTTCCTTATTAGAACCGGTGAACTTTTAAATCAAAACCCAATCCCATGAAAAAACTTACTTTTTTGTTCTTATCACTAGCCATTCAAACAACAGCCACATTATCACAAACGACTTTTGATTGGGAAACGCTCCCTGCTCCAGTTGGATCCACATCCTTAAGCGAGACAAGAGATGGTATAACTGTAACTTTTTCAGACTCTAACTCATCAAAAGAAGTTGTATCCTTAGCTAATATTTCATATGGTGGATCTGGAAATTGTATTTTTAGCAATAACTCAAGTAGTGTTGTATTTACTTTTGACACAGCCGTAAATGTCATTTCGATCCTTGCCATGAATGGTAATCCACCTGAAACTTATACATTTACTCCTACAGGAGGTACAAATACACCTGTAGTTGTTGAATTTACAGGCAATGCTTCCGAAGTATCGCTTAAATGGACTGGCATAACCTCATTTACAGTAACTGCAAATCAGCCTACTCCTATTATTTTTGATAACTTAGTCGTTACAACTGAAGCTTTGAGTATACCCAAATTATCCGCGGAACAAGTAACTATTTATCCAAACCCAACGGCCTCCATCCTATACATTAAAGGTGTTACCAATATCACTTCATCAGAAATATACAACAATTTAGGACAATTAGTATTGAGTAACACTGAAGCAGAAATCAATGTTGAAGACCTTACCGCTGGTGTTTATATTTTAAAAGTAACCACCGACAAAGGCAACTTCACTAGACAATTTGTAAAAGAGTAACACCAATTTCTAAAAGATTAAGACAAATGAACTCAAAAAAAGGATAACAAAAGGCAGGAGTCAAACTATTAATCAAAAAAGTTGGACGGTTTTAACATTTTTATACCCATTAACATTAATTTAACCTTCAAGCCTTTTTTAATTTTTAGTTTCGGTTTCAGAATTTTTTAAGTGTGTGTCATACATTTATATTTTTTTGATTATTCATTTAACATTATAAAGGGTTTCGGTTCAGGTAATATTTTGAACTAAATAAGAGCTAAATGTAGTTACCTTTACCTTTAACAGAAGCAGGGATTTTTTACAAAAGTTTAATCTTAGCAGTAACAACTCAACCAACCTTGCTTTTAGCCAGACCACTTCATATTTTGAAGCTGGTTTGGCTTTTTTATCGCCCTCATATTTTGTTTATAAATTTTGTTAAACTTTTTGTTAACTTATTCCCAAACGAAAATTCTTTTCTATAATTTTGGGACGTTAAATTAACAACGAATAATCACGGACAATTATGAAAAAACTAATGTTATTGAGTGCTTCGGCCATGTTGCTTTTCGGATCTTGTGTATCTAAAAAAGAATATGCCGCACTTGAAGCCAAACACAAAGAAACTCAGGACTTATTAAATAGCGCAACCGTAAAACTAAACAGCTGTCTTTCAGACAAAGCAGCAGCCACTGCTCGTTTAGAAGGGATGCAAGAACAACTTGCCGACTTGCGCAGAACCAACCAAGACTTGATTGATACTAAAGGAAATTTGACAACCTTAACCCAAAAAGGTGCTGAAAATCTTGAGAAATCATTGGAAAGTCTAAAAGAAAAGGATTTAAAAATCACGCGTCTTCAAGAAGCTCTTACCAAAAAGGACAGTGTCACTCTTGCCATTGTATCTAGCTTGAAAAAAGAAGTAGGTATTAACGATCCAGACATTGAAATCAATGTTGAAAAAGGAGTTGTATTTATTTCTATTGCAGACAAATTGTTATTCCAAAGTGGAAGCTACAATGTAACTTCAAGAGCTAAAGAAGTTTTGGCTAAAGTAGCTAAAGTTATCAACAGCAAGCCAAACTTTGAAGCTATGGTAGAAGCCCATACAGATAATGTACCTTACCAAAGAGGGGTATTGTTGGATAACTGGGATTTAAGTGTGAAGCGTGCAACTTCTGTAGTAAGAGTATTGGAAAGCTTAAACGTAAACCCACAACAGCTTATTGCTGCTGGACGTGCCGAATTCGTACCTTTAGCTTCTAACGATACTTCTGAGGACAGAGCTAAAAACAGACGTACAAGAATTGTTGTACTTCCAAAAATTGATCAGTTCTACGACATGATCGAGGAAGAAATGAAAAACCTTAGTAACGAAGGTTAATTCTTCAAAACATTATAAATTACAAGCCCACCAAATGGTGGGCTTTTTTTGTTAATCTTCTTTTATAAAGTTGAAAAAACGACTAATTTAAACCCTACAAAAACAGACAATTACCTTCCATCCATTCTTTTTGTGAAGTTTGTCTTACGAGGAATTTAAATTTTATCCATTAAACGATTAAAATCGGTAATTAAAAGAAAAACAGCACTTTATAATTTCGCATCACTTATATTTATAAGACCCAAAGCTACCTTTGTTTTTTCTAAGAACTAAAACTGTAAATGCCTGCTTCTAATTTATTAACCCATGGAACAAGCATTACCCTATCGTTTTAAAAGACGTTCAAAAAACCATTTCGATTGGTTATTAAATGTTATCAAATCTGAAAAGTACCATGAAGCCGAATCTATCATTGTAGAACACACCTACAACAAGATGTCCGGTTCTGCACAAAGCTTCAATAAGAACAGTGTTTTTTGAACTTTTTCAGTGTATTTCTTCTACATAACAAAGCCCTTAGTTGTCCGTTAAATATTAACCGTCCAACCCATTTGTCACGCCCATACTCCAACAATAGAATTCTAAAATATTTCAAGAGATCCTTTTCCCTCTCTAACAATAAGAGGTTCTTCTTCTGAAAAATCTATAACCGTAGAGGCCTCATTATCCCCATAACCACCATCTATAACAAGATCTACCAAATTATCCCACTTTTCATGAATCAATTCTGGATCTGTCGTATACTCCAAAATCTCATCATCATCACGAATAGAGGTTGAAATGATAGGATTCCCCAACTGCTTCACAATTTCCAAAGCAATATTATTGGCAGGCACCCTAATCCCTACGGTTTTCTTTTTCTTAAAGACAGACGGAAGTGTTTTAGCACCTGGAAGAATAAAGGTATAAGGCCCAGGCAAGGCCCTTTTCAAAATTTTAAAGGTACTGGTATCTATTTGCTTTACATAATCGCTTAAATTGCTCAAATCCTCACATATAAATGAAAAGTTGGCCTTTTCAAGCTTCACTTTTTTTATTTTGGCTACACGCTCCAGTGCCTTCGTATTCATAATATCACATCCCAAACCATAAACTGTATCGGTAGGATAAATTATCAACCCGCCATTTTTAAGAACTTTGACTACTTTATCTATCTCTCTTGGGTTAGGATTTTCCTCATATATTCTAATAAACTGGGCCATTTTTCAAGTTTCTTATATCACTATAAAAGTAGTTAAATATTCCCAATAGAACCTGCCTAGAAAACATATTTAAACCACTACAAATCAGTGATTTAAAAAAAATCACTATCTTTAATTGTATATCGCTCTCCTTAAGACAGATAATTGCCTCATTTCATTATTTAATAGCACTTAAAATGAAAGTAACCATTAAATAATTGAAATATGAACTCCGATAATGACAAAAAAGACACAAAGGTTTATCTCACTGTAGATACAAGTAAAATCAACTTAGGCAATGTAAATTTCACGGCCATATTTTCAGACAATAGAGACGATGTCTCCTATCCTGCAGGTGTCCCAAGTAAATTTATCTCCAAAGTCGACAAAAACAAATCTGTTACCTGGGAAGGCCTCCCAAAATATCCGGATTCCGGTGATACTGTCCAAATTATCTTGGTAGCACGAAAACCAGGAGATAGCGGGGGTGCCAAAATTTTAAAAAAATCTATAATCGAAGTAGATAGCCTCGGAAATGTTTCCGGAAAAATTCATGACAGTGATATAGAAGGAGAGGAAAACTATTATGTAGTGTTTACTGTCAATAATGATACTTCTAATCCATATGTCTTAGATCCAAAACTAAAAATGACAGACAAAATTTAAAACAATCCATTTTTAAATGTAATATGCGCTTTAATGAATTGAGAATTTGCATAACCCTGATATTGGTTGCAACATTCTTGCAGACTGGGTTTTCTCAAAACCAAAAAACTGCTGATAGCTTAATTGCTGTCTACGAAACCAATGTGTCCAATCAAAACAACCTTTCTCTAATTTTCAAGATTATAAATGAATCATTAAATGCAAATACCAAACTAAAATTCTCAAACCTCCTCCTTGAAAAAGCTCCAAAAGACTCCTTAAAACTGCAGTATTCGGGCTATTTACAAAAAGCCAATGCCTTTAGTGAAAAAGCTGACTTTCCCGAAGCGCTGGAATGTTACTTTTCGAGTTTGAAATATGCAGAACAAACCAAAAACGACGCTTTTATTGGAGCTGCGCTAATTGGAATAGCCGACACCTACTCTATTGTAGAAAATCCATTCAACGCCCAAAAGTATTACTTAGAAGGAATCGAAAAATTAAAATATACCAATGATTCCATAAAACTAGGGTATGCCCTTTACAATTTGGGAGATCAATATTTAAAAACTGGCAATTCCAATGATGCACTTTCCTACACAAAAGAAGCTGGCCATATTTTTGAAAAATTAAATGACGTTAGAGCTTTAGCCTATGTAGATGGCAACCTAGGAAGAGTATATGCAGAAAAGGAAAAAGATGAACTTGCTTTAGAAAAAATAAACTCCGCTATCGTAACACTTGAAAAATTTGAGGACTACTCCCCTATATCAGAATTTCTAGCTTATATGGCAGATATTTATGCAAAAAAAGGCAACATAAAAAAAGCCTTAACCTATGCCTATAAAAGTTTAAACCTAGCTCAAAAATACCAACTCGATGACCAACTAAGCCAGACCTATTTAAAACTATCAAACCTATACGAAGTGCAAGGAAATTTCAAGGATTCCTATATTAATTTCAAACAACATATAGCCTATAGGGACAGTATTGCAAACTTAGAGAATATTCAAAAAATGTCTGCCCTAAGAACCGATTATGAGGTTTCAAAAAAAGAAGCCGAAGTTAATATCCTTCAAAAAGAAGCCGAAATATCCCAACTCAAAGCACGTCGCCAAAAGGCGGCCATCTATGCCACTGCCGCTATTATATTTTTGATCTCCCTTTTAGCATGGGGACTTTACAGACGCTATAAATTCATTAATAAAACCAAAATCATTATTGAAAATGAAAAGAAACGATCAGATGACTTACTTAAAAATATTCTTCCCGAACAAACCGCCGAAGAACTCAAGCAACACGGCAAAGTAAAAGCTCAAAAAATTAAGCACGCTACTGTATTGTTTACCGATTTTGTAGGCTTCACCAGATATTCAGAACATCTACCCCCTCAACAGTTGGTAGAAAGCATCGACTACTACTTTTCAAAATTTGATGAAATTATCGGTAGGTACCAATTGGAAAAAATAAAAACGGTGGGAGACGCTTATATGTGTGCTAGTGGATTGCACAACCATAGTAGCAACCATACTCATAACATGCTTTTGGCAGCAATGGATATTGTTGACTTTGTTAATCAAGCTAAAGCAACAAACACACAGTTAGCTTCCAATTTCGATATTCGTGTTGGAGTCAACACAGGGCCCGTGGTCGCCGGTGTGGTAGGTACCAAAAAATTTGCTTACGACATTTGGGGAGATACCGTAAATGTAGCCTCAAGAATGGAATCCTGCTCTCTACCAGGAAAAATCAATATTTCCCATAATACTTACAAAATTGTTAAAAACGAATTTGATTGCGAATATCGCGGCAAAGTTGAAGTAAAAAACAGAGGCATCATGAAAATGTATTTTGTCAATTCAAAAAACAACATTACTTCAAACCTTAGCCCCGACCAAACTAACAATTCGCTAGCCTAAAAAACTTAAGCAACATTCCCATTTTACAAAAATCATAACTTAAGATATTCAAACTCTGTAACATCTTTCACTTTTTGGAGTCTTAAATACATGAGGGTTTTCAATGTTATAATAGGTTTTGTCTTTGGGCTTCAAACAGCGTTTGCCAATTTGGCTATCAATCAGGTCTCTTTTCCTCAAGCTGAAATCCTCAATCAATATACCTCCCGCATCCCTTTTCAACTTATCGACAACCTTATTGTAGTAAAGGCGGAATTGATGGGAAAGAAGGGGAATTTCATTATCGATACAGGCTCTGAGGCCCTTATCCTCAATAAAGTGCATTTCCCTCAAAAATATGCCCACAACAGAAAGCGTCAAGAAATGACTGGGGTTGTGAGCATTATTGACAATCCTTTTGAGCGAAAGCTCAATTCTTTTGTCATTGAAAATCTTGTTTTGGAAAACCAAACTTCAGATGTCATTGACTTGTCCCATATTGAAACTTCAAAGAAAATGAAACTCTTAGGAGTGATTGGTTATAGTATTTTGAAAGATTACGAAGTTTTTGTCGACCTATATCTTAACCAAATTACCTTATCCAAAACTGATAACAAAGGGGTCAAATTAGATCCTCGCGGCTATTTGGAAAAAATAGTTGACAGCGTAGGGTTTAAGCTAAAAAACCACACCATTGTGGTAAATGCCTCCATCAATGGGCAACCTTTGACGTTTGGAGTGGATACAGCTGCCGAAGTCAACCAAATTAATAGCAAAGCCTCCCGAAAAGCCTTAAAGTATTTCCACCCCAAGGGACGCCTAATGCTTACAGGGGCCAGTAATAAACAAATTGAAGTTTTGGCAGGAAATTTGCACCGTGTTAAACTAAGTGAAACTGTTTACCTAGGACCGATGCAAACCATTGTAACCAATTTAGACAATCTCAACAAAGCCTTCGGGACAACTTTGGACGGCATTTTGGGATATGAATTTTTCAAACAAAAACGAACAATCATCAATTATAAAAAAGAAAAACTTTACTTTGTACAATATCCATTACAACGGCATTGAGAAAAATTGTTCATTATATTGCGTTTATCCTGCTCATACTAGTGGGCACAAGCGCTCTTTGCCAAAACCAAAACCTTAAAGGATATAGAATTGAAGGCGACGAGGTTGTGTTCACATTCAACAGAAACGACTACCAATCTGTATCTCCCGACGGTTTTAAACCCTCCATCCCTTTTGAAAACCTCACTATCGATAATGTCGTGGTTGCTGGACAATTCAATAATTGGTCGATGCATCGATGGAAAATGAAGAAAGTGGATGAGAACACCTACGAACTTCGTAAGAAACTCAGCGACTTTACAGATGCCTTTTCATGGGAATTTAAATTTGTCATTAACCATGAATATTGGGCCGAGCCTTCCGCTCAGGTAAGCAACACGGTACAAGCCACTAAAGATGGCTACCATCTTAACGTACTTAATCTAAACCTTTTTACTGGCGCCTACCCTTCAAAAGATGGCAATGTTAGATTCAGACTGAAAGGTCATGAAGATGCCAAAGAAGTGATTTTAGCCGGCTCTTTCAACAAATGGAACGAGCATGCCTTTAAAATGTATAAAATTGATGGAGGCTGGGAAATTATCCTGCAACTAAGACCAAACGATTATCAATACCGCTACATTGTTGATGGCCTTTGGATGGAAGATCCTACAAATCCAGACAGAATCACCAATGAGTTTGGCGAATACAATTCCCATATCAGCATTAAGGAGAATGTTACGTTTATTCTTAACGGCTATCCCAATGCAGAAAAAGTAATTTTAGCGGGCTCTTTTAACGATTGGAATGAACAGCAAATTGAAATGAGCAAAACTAAGACTGGATGGACCGCAACCGTACTCCTTTCAGGAGGAAAGCACCATTACAAATACATTGTAGATGGTAACTGGATCGTAGATCCCGACAATCCCGTTAAGGAATACGATGACCACGGCTACATCAATTCTGTGATGATGGTGAAATAACTATCCCAGCATTTTCAATTTTGCAAAGCGGAGCAATAATTTTTTAACCCCACCTACTTCAAAATTGATTTCCGCTTTGGTATCTGCACCTTGTCCTTCAATCTTCAAGACCTCTCCTTTTCCAAATCGCATGTGCTCTACAATATTGCCCACAGTAAGCTCCCCATCAAATAAATTGGTCACTTCATTCTCTTTGGCTTTTGCCATCGGCTTCAATTTGGCAGGCGGAATAAACTTAGGCGGCTGCTTTTCTGACATCTTTTTCATTGGAGGCTTTTTGAACCTTACCTTATTAGGTGGCACGTCTCCAAAAATATCGGCATCCAACATCGGATTAAAGCGTTGTTCTTGAACCGGGGTCAAGATTTCCAAATATTGATCATCGATTTCCTCAATAAACCTACTGGGCTCAGCATCTACCAATTTTCCCCATCGATAACGCGAAACAGTATAGGTTAAATATGCCTGCTTCTCTGCCCTAGTAAGCGCCACATAAAACAGACGGCGTTCTTCTTCCAAATCGCTTCTAGAATTCGAGCTCATGGCACTCGGAAACAGGTCTTCCTCCATCCCTACGATATACACATAAGGAAATTCCAATCCTTTTGCCAAGTGAATGGTCATTAACGCGACTTTATCATCGTCCTCATTGTCTTTGTCCATATCGGTTGCCAAAGCCACATCCTCCAAAAACTCAGTCAGCGATCCCGTAGCATCGGCCAATTCCTTTTGACC
Source organism: Mangrovimonas sp. DI 80 (assembly GCF_001975575.1). Lineage (NCBI taxonomy): Bacteria > Pseudomonadati > Bacteroidota > Flavobacteriia > Flavobacteriales > Flavobacteriaceae > Mangrovimonas > Mangrovimonas sp. DI 80. Next base: position 16,798 of record NZ_MSDT01000008.1, read on the forward strand.
TTCCACGAAATCCTTGATACCATTTAAAAGTTCCTCGATGTTCTCCATTTTGGCAACACCTTCAGGAGTGCCATCTTTATTGAATTCCTTAATCAATCCAGTCACCTTCGTAATGTGCTCGGCCAATTCAAAAGCATTAGCCGTTTGGTTCATCACCTGAAAACTCTCAAGCATTAAAACGAAATCACGTAATTTCCCCTTAGTTCCAGAATTAATCTTCAAATCAACTTTATCCAAGTTTTGCATCACCTCAAACATGGAGCGCTTGTAACCATTGGCGGCTACCAACAACCGATCAACCGTTGTTTGTCCAATTCCCCTAGGTGGGAAATTGATGACTCTTTTTAAAGCTTCCTCATCCGCCGGATTGATTACCAAACGCAAATAAGAAAGAATATCTTTGATTTCCTTACGCTGATAGAAGGACAGCCCTCCGTAGATACGATAAGGAATATCACGTTTTCTCAACGCGTCCTCCATGGCTCTGGACTGCGCATTGGTACGGTATAAAATGGCAAAATCACTGTTTTTGAGCTGTTCGTTCATTTTGTTTTCAAAAATAGAACTCGCTACATAACGCCCTTCGTCGCCATCGGTCATCAAACGATTGACCTTGATTTTCCCTCCTTCATCATTGGCAGTCCAAACCACCTTATCCAATTTGGTTTGGTTTTTATCAATAATGGAATTGGCAGCGTTAACAATATTTTTTGTGGAACGGTAATTCTGCTCCAAACGGAACATTTTCACACCGTCATAATCCTTTTGGAAGTTCAAAATGTTGTTGATATTGGCTCCCCTAAAGGCATAGATACTCTGCGCATCATCCCCTACCACACAAATATTCTGGAATCGATCGGACAAGGCCCGTACAATCAAATACTGCGAATGGTTGGTATCTTGGTACTCATCTACCAAAATATAGCGGAAGCGATCTTGATACTTTGCCAACACATCTGGAAATCTCGTTAAGAGTTCATTGGTTTTCAACAGTAAATCGTCAAAATCCATAGCACCTGCCTTAAAACAGCGCTCTACATAGTTTCTGTAAATCTCTCCCAACTTTGGCCTTCTTGCTGCAGCATCAGATTCCATAAGTTCAGGGTTATTGAAATAGGCCTTAACCGTAATAAGGTTGTTTTTATAAGAAGAAATTCTAGAACGAATCTGTTTCGCTTTATAAACATCTTTATCAAGTCCCATTTCCCTGATAATGGAACCAATCAGTTTGTCAGAATCCTGAGCGTCATAAATGGTAAAATTGCTTGGATACCCCAATCTATCGGCTTCAAAACGCAGGATTTTGGCAAAAATGGAGTGGAATGTTCCCATCCAAAGGTTTTTGGCCTCACTTTGCCCAACAATTGTGGCAATACGTTCTTTCATCTCACGTGCTGCTTTGTTGGTAAAGGTCAAGGACAATATATTGAAGGGATCGACCCCTTGGCTCATTAAATAGGCAATCCTATAGGTTAGTACCCTTGTTTTGCCAGATCCGGCTCCAGCAATCACTATCATTGGCCCATCCTTTTGAATGGTTGGGGCTAACTGTGCTTCATTCAGCTGACTTAAATACTTCTCCAAAGTTTCTGATTTTTTTCCGGCGTGAAATTAACCAATGTCTAAGTTTTAGTCGGTCAGATTTATTAATAATTATAAACAATGCGGAATAATTTCTAGGTTTTATGCTTTCGTTTGTGGTTTACCATGGTTTTCAGCAAACCATCTTTGGCATTGATCCAAACATAATTAAACACCGATTTGGTTTTGTTTCTTTCAATCCCCTCTTTATGGCCCTCCCTAAAATGATCGGGCAACCTATCGCTATCCTTGGCCACTAGAGTATTCAACAAACCCGACAATAGCTTGTTTGGGGTTGAACCATCCTTTTTCAAGGCTATAATTTGAAAGTCTTCATATTTGGCGCGCATATCCACTTGCGACACATTGGTATTCCCCCAAATGGTAAAGTACAATTGCTCAATTTCTCCTTCAAACTTGATCCGTAGGTTAGGTTCTGAAAATTTATTGACATCATGCACCTTCAACTTATCCAATTCTGCTTGAAATATAAATGTCCCATCAGGATCATTTACATCAAAATTCCAGTGTACCTTCAAAGGCGCATGTTCCATAAAATTGGCTTCAACTTCAATCTCTGTTTTTATTGGGGCTTCATAGGTATTGCTCACATTGGCAATGTCGGCATTCAAATTTGAAAAGGTAATCTTTCCACCATGATTATCTCGTTTCACACGTTCAGAATAAGCAACAGACGCATTTTTAATTTGAAGCGAGTCTATAGTTAAATCGAAATCCAAATCCCGAAGCATCTCATTGTAGAGCGGTTTTATTTTGGGGTCGTCTGCCACGAGTTTATCCCTAAAAAAATCCACTTGCGGGTTTAAGATTTCCATCTTTGGACTTGAAAAGGACACCCTTCCACTATCTCCAACACTTAATTTGTAATCTTTCAATGTTACGGATTCAAACACAACATCCGCAAAATCCCTCTCTACTGGAATATGCTTGGAAAGCTCATACTTTGAGTATTTAGAAAAGATCCTAACATTTTCAAAAGCCATGTCTTGATGGGATAATTTAGAAGGTCCAACCGCCATGTTCTCGAAGGGACCAATAGTGTAGAATAGAGAATCGAAAGCCATTTGATAGCCCTCATAATCTACTGGAATCTTTTGCCGCAAAACAGTCTCATCGACAAACACTTTGTCCAAACCGAAATCTAAATCGGACACATGAAGAAGTATGGAATCTGTTTCGGTATTCACTATTTCAATTCCTGCCTTGCTTATATCCAGTCTTCCTAGATTCAGCCTATAATTAAATACTTTTGGCTCTTCCTGAACTTCCTTAACAGAATCTGGATTTTGAAGTTTGAAATAAGTCAATTGTGGACGAACCAATTGAATATTTCCAATATCAATATTGTCATTAAACAAATACGCCCAATAACCAATATCGTTAATTGAAAGAGAGTCCAAACACACCTTCATGAGCGGTGCTTTGGAAATTTCATGAACCTTTTCCAACTCAATACCTTCAAGAGTAGCCGCACCTTTCCAAAGGTCCAAGTCCAAATTGGAATACTTTAATTTTACGGTTTCAGGCAAAGAACTCGAAAGATAATTCTCTACCTTTTCTTTCACTACAGAATTGGCTCTACCAACCAACAAAACAGCCAACACAACGACAGCTAAAAAAACTATCAGTTTGATTTTCTTGCCTTTACCCATATGTTAAAGATATCATTTTAGAACCATATTTTTTAAATATCTTTACAAAAAACCCTTTATGAACATTCTGCTATTTGCCCTTGCCGACATTCGTTGGTGGATGTGGATTCTTATTGCCTTATTCCTTGTAGCCATTAGGGATATTTTCATTCAAAAAAAACATACCATTAGTCACAACTTCCCCATTGTTGGCCATTTAAGATACCTTTTGGAAAGCATCGGCCCTGAAATGCGGCAATATTTTGTAGCCAACAACAGAGAGGAACTTCCTTTTAACAGAATTGAAAGAAGCTGGATCTATGCGTCGGCCAAAAAAGAAAACAACTACGAAGGGTTTGGAACTGATAGAGATATTTATGCCCACCAACACATCTTTATCAATAATGCCATGATTCCTTTTAAAATTGAAAAGGATCACCCAAATGCCATTGATAAAACATTTTTGCCTTGCGCCAAAGTCATGGGCGCATACAACAAACGCAAAAAACCATACCGTCCCGCCTCTATAATCAATGTCTCTGCTATGAGTTTTGGTTCGCTTTCGGCAAAAGCCATCGAATCCCTCAACAAAGGGGTACATATTGCAGGTGCCTACCACAACACAGGGGAAGGCGGTTTATCCCCATATCATTGTCAAGGTGGCGATGTCATTTTCCATTTTGGAACCGGTTATTTTGGGGTTCGGGACAAGCAGGGTAATTTTTCCTTAAAAAAATTGGTGAAATTGGTCCACGACAACCCACATATCAAGGCGATTGAAATCAAGTTGTCGCAGGGCGCAAAACCAGGAAAAGGCGGCGTTTTGCCCGCAGCAAAAATATCTAAGGAAATATCAGAAATACGCCATGTAGAAATGGGTAAGGATGTGCTTTCGCCTCCTAATCATTCAGCCTTCTCCAATGTTTCAGAACTCTATGATTTCATTGAAACCATCGCAGAAGCTACAGGCCTTCCGGTGGGCATTAAAGCTGCTATTGGCAAATTGGAACAATGGGAAGAATTGGCCGACCTAATGCTTGAAAAAGGTCAGGGCCCAGACTTTATCACTGTAGATGGCGGTGAAGGTGGTACGGGTGCTGCCCCTCCAAGTTTCGCCGATCATGTTTCATTACCTTGGGTATATGGTTTCACCGATTTGTACAAACTTTTCAAAAGTAAAGGCCTTACTGATCGCATTGTGTTTATAGGCAGTGGTAAACTGGGCTTTCCCGCCAAAGCCGCTATGGCCTTTGCCATGGGGGCCGATTGTATTAACGTAGCTAGAGAAGCCATGATGAGCATTGGTTGTATTCAAGCTCAAATTTGTCACACCAACCGTTGTCCCAGCGGTGTGGCCACGCAAAACAAATGGCTTCAAAATGGCATAAATGTCCCTTTAAAATCAGAGCGATTGGGACAGTATTTTAAAACCTTCCGAAAGGAATTTATTGAAATCACCCATGCTGCAGGTTACGAGCATCCCTGCCAATTTAAAATGACTGATGTAGACGTAAATGTAGATGACCGTAATCTTTCCGAAGAATTAAAATACACTTACCATTACGAAAAAACTCCCGTCCCATTTAAAAGTATGCAAGATTTAAAAGATTGCCTATATTTGGGCGGACATTACCATAACAAATAACCCTAATTCGCTATAAATATGGATTCCGAAAGAATTATCGACTTACTACTTTTTACCATACCAACATTAGTAACAGGACTAATTGCCTACCATTTTTTTAAGGAACACACCAAAAACGAAGATGGCCGAAGACGCTTTTTATTGCATAAAGACATTCAGGTAAATACCCTTCCAATTCGTTTGCAAGCTTATGAGCGAATGGCCTTATTTTTAGAGCGTATCAGCCCATCAAAACTACTTGTAAGAGTCAAACCAACATCTTCAAATAAAGAAGATTACGAGTCTTTACTTATCGCAACTATTGAGCAAGAATTTGAGCACAATATTTCGCAACAAATCTATATTACCGATGAATGCTGGAACATTATTGGAGCTGCTAAAAACTCTACGATTCAACTAATAAGAAAGGCAAGCATGTTGGAAAAAACCGATTCCGCCAATAAATTAAGAGAAGTGGTTTTAACAGAAATGATGGACCACCGCGCACCAAGTGACGCTGCCTTATCTTTCATTAAACATGAAGTAGGCGAATTGTGGTAATCTTGTTTTAAAGATCTTTTAAAACAGAATCTGCACCGTGCTTCTTGGCAGCATGTTCATACCCTTGCTGCCACCATTTTACCATTAAATTTCTACTGAATATCAAAGAGTTTTCGGTGAGATCTATTGGAGTGTAATACAGATTAAGTTTCACATTTTTGTTACTTGCCGCCAACTTCCCGATAAGTATGTCGTGGCTTTCCAACTGGTCCATTAAATGACCAAACAAACTGATCATTAAGGAAAAGGGATTTTTCCCCAACACTTTTTTGCCTTCCATTTTTTCCGACTTTAAAATAACGGCATCAATCTCTGTGGCGCCACGTTGAATCGCTTCCCTTATAGGCACAACACAACCCAAACCACCATCGGCATATTCGTTGCCATTCACTTCGGTAAGCGACATAAAAGGGATGTAATTGCAGGAAATCCAGATCCAGTGGCAAAATTCCTCGTAACTAAAATCCTTAATAGATTTATATTCCACTGAATTATTTGACAAGTTAGAAACCGTGACAACCACATCTTCCTTGGTTGCCAAAATTTGAAGATATTCCTCCTTGGTAAAGTTCTTTTTAATAAGGCGCTTCAAGGATTTACTCTCTCCGAAGGTGCGCTTCATTTTGATAAATTGCCATAAGGAGTTCACAAAATCTATCGAAACAAACTCCCTATCTCCCTTTTTTCGCTGCACAAAAGGGCTGATACTGAAAATATCGTGCTGTTGCACATTGGTAAAAACGTTGTACAATTTCCCTATGTTATTCACCGCCAAATGAGGAACCAACAAACTTCCCGTAGAAGTCCCAAGATACATATCGTAGTCCCTACCAAGTTCTTCAATAAGATATTGTGCAACTCCACCAGCAAAAGCACCTTTGCTCCCGCCTCCGGAAATAACCAATGCGCGCATGTAATTTTTGTATTAAGTTAAGTTATGGTTTCCCAATTTACAAAAATTCGGGTTTTATGTTTCATGGATAACAATTATATTCGTCTTCATGAATACCAAGTTGCAAACTCCCATAGACTACTTAAAAGGCGTTGGTCCTAACCGTGCCGATTTATTGCGAAAAGAGCTTGGCATTCATACCTATCAGGATTTATTGAACCTGTTTCCTAATCGCTATATCGACCGCACACGCTATTATAAAATCAATCAGCTGCAACAAAATTCTTCCGAAGTACAGGTGGTTGGACGGATTACCGGCATCAAGGAAGTTGCTCAAAAACGAGGCAAACGCTTAGTGGCCACCTTTAGGGACGATACCGGAGCTATGGAATTGGTTTGGTTCCGAGGGCAGAAATGGATCAAGGACAGCATCAAGCCCAATACCGAATATGTTATTTTTGGGAAGACCAATTGGTACAACGGTACATTTAGCATGCCACATCCTGAAATGGAGCTCTTGAGCGACCACAAAAACAACCTTCGCTCGGCTATGCAGGCAGTTTATCCTTCTACGGAAAAGCTTTCCACCAAGGGCATCACCAATAGGGTCATGACGAAAATCATGCAAGAGCTGTTCATGGAAACACAAGGCAGATTTGCCGAAACACTTTCAACTTCCATTCTCACAAATTTGCAACTCGTTTCAAAAAGAGAAGCCCTTTTCAATATCCATTTTCCAAAAAGTCAAGAACTTTTGGCGAAGGCACAATACCGATTAAAATTTGAAGAACTTTTCTATATACAACTGCAATTGGTCATCAAAAATTTGATGAATAAAACCAAGATAAAAGGCCTTCCTTTTGAGAATGTCGGACCGCTTTTCAACTCCTTTTTCAAGGAACATTTACCCTTTGATTTGACCAATGCTCAAAAGCGCGTAATCAAGGAAATTCGACAGGACTTGGGAAGCAATGCACAGATGAACAGATTGCTCCAAGGAGACGTTGGATCCGGTAAAACCATCGTCGCTTTAATGTCCATGCTCATCGCTTTGGATAACGGTTTTCAAGCATGCCTTATGGCGCCGACTGAAATTTTGTCAGTCCAGCACTTCAACGGGCTATCTGAACTCTGTAAAAGCCTGAATATCAACATAAAAATACTAACAGGCTCAACTAATACTTCAGAACGAAAAGAGATCCATAAAGCCCTAGAAAATGGTGATTTACAAATTTTAATTGGCACGCACGCCCTCCTTGAGGACAAGGTGAAATTCAAAAATCTGGGACTCGCTATCATCGATGAGCAGCACCGTTTTGGAGTAGCACAACGCAGTAAATTGTGGCGAAAAAATGCTACGCCTCCACACATTTTGGTCATGACGGCAACGCCTATTCCTAGGACTTTGGCCATGTCTGTTTATGGCGATTTGGATGTTTCCGTTATCGACGAATTACCACCAGGAAGAAAGGAAATAAAAACCGTGCATCGCTACGATAAAAACCGTTTGAACGTTTTTAAATTCATAAGGGACGAAATCCAAAAAGGACGTCAGATTTACATCGTATACCCCCTCATTCAGGAAAGCGCCGCTATGGACTACAAAGACCTTATGGATGGGTATGAAAGTATCGCTAGGGACTTCCCTGCTCCACAATTTCAAATATCCATAGTTCACGGAAAAATGAAACCTGCAGACAAAGATTACGAGATGCAACGTTTCATTAAAGGCGAAACCCAAATCATGGTAGCAACAACCGTGATAGAAGTTGGCGTTAACGTGCCCAATGCCTCCGTAATGATTATAGAAAGCGCCGAACGTTTTGGACTTTCGCAATTGCACCAGCTGAGAGGACGCGTAGGTCGAGGTGCCGAGCAGAGTTACTGTATTTTAATGACCAGCCACAAACTGAGTGAAGACAGCAAAGTGCGTTTCGAAACCATGACCAGAACCAATGATGGTTTTGAGATTGCTGAAGTAGACCTGAAATTGAGAGGGCCTGGCGATATTATGGGCACACAGCAAAGTGGTGTTCTTAACCTAAAAATAGCAGACATCATTAAGGACAGTAACATTCTTCAACATGCCAGATATATGGCCAAGGAACTTTTAAAGAAGGACCCTTCCTTAAAACTGGAAGAAAACCAAGTCATTCTCCATACGTATCAGCAACTAAGTAAGTACAAAAACATCTGGAATTACATCAGTTAGGACCATAAAAAAACCCAACCTTTCGGTTGGGCCTAAAACATAACTGTACGTTTTATGATCGATTGATTGATGTATGTGAATCATAAGGCTCCAAGTTCAAAATAAACTCGTTATGACGTGCCTTAACAATAGGTATTGGTTTTAAGGAAAGTGCACAAGTATCTATAACGCTACTTGTTTGAACAACTGAATCCTGTTGACTTTTCTCGGGAAGGTTTGATGGGACATGAAACTCTAAAATGGATACGAATAAAAAAACGAATAAAGCGGAAGCTCCATGCAAAGCGTCTAGTTGTTTCATAATAAATTGATTTCAAATTGATTACCCTAAAATTAACGGCTATTACAGCTCACTCATGTTAGAGCAATGTTAAAAGCTTTTAGCTCCCTGTTAATTAACTATTCCTTAAGTAATTGATAAAGGTTTATTAAAACAATTGCCTTTATCCCCACAAAAAAGTACATTCGCAAACATTTACTATTTAGTGCGTTTAGGCACGAAATTTCAAAACTTACAATTCATTTCGCATGAAACATATTTTAGCGCTTGTTTTATCCATTTTCATTACTTCAACAACTATTGCACAAACTGGCAATCAGTCTCCGCTAAGCATTAAAACCATTATGCAGGGCGACAATTTTGTTGGCCACTTGCCTTCAAATGCTCACTGGTCTGCCGATGGCAAAACCATTTATTTCAGTTGGAATCCTAAAGGAGCTTTCAGCGACTCCCTTTATGCTTACACACTTTCCAACGGAAACACCAAAAAAGTAGACTTTGAAACGTCGTACAACCTGCCACAGCCAAGTGGAAATAGCAATATCACAAACAAATCCAGTTATGTAGATCCTTATGACCACATCACTTACAACAGCGATAGATCAAAGAGCATTTACACAAAGCATGGCGACATTTACCTAGTTGATCAAAAGGACTATTCGGTGATGCAAATCACCAACACCTTAGACACCGAAAGCAACATTCAATTTACAGCAAACGATTCCAAAATTGCCTATGTAAAAAATGGCAATCTATTCACTTGGTCTTTGGAAACGGGAATCACCGAACAGATTACCGATTTCACAAATAAGAAAAACAGCACTTCTGAACGAAGCGAGCAAGACGAATGGCTATACCAAGACCAATTGGGAATTTTTGATGTACTTAGCGAGCGTAAAGCTAAAAATGACGCCAAAGAGGAACTCAACAAAAGGAATCTAAACAAAAGACCTCTTGAAATCTATACCGAAGGAAAAATTGTGACCAACATACAAATAAGTCCGAATGGAAAATTTGTAACCTACGAATTATACCAAGCTCCTAAAGAGGCCAATGGCACCATTGTGCCTCATTACGTTACTGAATCTGGCTATACCGAAGACCAACACACACGTACCAAAGTTGGTAGCGAACAAGGCACGTATGAAATGTTCATTTATAATATAGAAGAAAGAACTTTTTATCCTGTTGTTTTGGATAATTTGGAAGGTATAGACGATATCCCGGAATACACAAAAGACTATCCTGACAAAGCATACAAAAACGACAACAGAATCTCTTATGTAACGGGACCAAACTGGAGTGAAGACAGCAAATATGCTGTTTTGGACATTAACAGCAATGATTTTAAAGACCGTTGGATTGCATCCCTTAACTATGAAGATGGCTCTGTTAAAAATTTAGTAAGACAACGCGATGAAGCTTGGATAGACGGCCCTGGCATCAGCAGTTTTGGAGGAAGTGCTCTTGGATGGTTGCCAGACAACGAAACCATTTGGTACATGTCTGAAGCCACCGGGTTTGCTCATTTAAATACCACCAACGTCAATTCAGGAAAAACAAAAGCACTGACCGAAGGGAATTTTGAAGTGTATGACGTCTACCTTTCCAAAGACAAAAAGCACTGGTATTTTACCTCCAACAAAACACACTCAGGAGATCGTCAATTTTATAGCATGCCACTTAAGGGAGGTAAATTCACTCAATTAACAAGCATGATGGGTAATAACGATGTGGTATTATCTCCAAACGAAGAGTATTTGGCCATTTTGCACTCCTATTCCAACAAACCAACAGAGCTTTACCTACAGAAAAATCCTCTGTTCGGAAAATCGTCTGATCAACCAAAGCAAATCACGCATTCCACAACTGAAGGTTTTGAAGCTTACCCTTGGAGAGAGCCAGAACTAATTACTTTTAAGGCAGAAGACGGCGCCACCGTGCAAGCCAGACTTTACCAACCTTCCCCAGCGACCAAAAACAATGCCGCCATCGTGTTTGTTCACGGTGCTGGATACTTACAAAACGCCCATTCTTGGTGGAGTGTTTATTTTAGGGAATATATGTTCCATAATATTTTAGCCGATAATGGCTATACGGTTTTGGATATCGATTATAGAGGAAGTGCTGGCTACGGAAGAGATTGCCGAACGGGTATTTACAGACATATGGGAGGCAAAGATCTTTCAGACCAAGTGAATGGTGTGCAATATTTAATCAACAACTACGGTATTGACAAAGACAAAGTAGGTATTTATGGAGGCTCTTATGGTGGATTTATCACCCTTATGGCCATGTTCAACGAAGCCGACACCTTTAAAGCTGGAGCGGCCATTCGATCTGTTGGCGATTGGGCAGCCTACAACCACGGTTATACGGCACGCATCCTAAACACGCCAGTTTCCGATAGTTTAGCCTATAGAAGAAGCTCCCCTATTTATTTTGCAGATGGACTTAAAGGAGATTTGCTGATTTTACACGGAATGGTAGACGACAATGTTCATTTCCAGGATATGGTTCGTCTTAACCAGCGCTTGATAGAATTGGAAAAACACAACTGGGAAATGGTCCTTTATCCATTGGAAAGACACGGCTTTGTAGAACCAAGCAGCTGGACCGATGAATACACCCGAATTTTCAACCTTTTCCAAGAAAGTTTATTGGACGGCAACAACACCCAAAAAGACTAGCAACTTTAGGTCATATTTTTAGTCGCAAATATTTATCTTTGTGGCCTAAATAAGACCTGTTAGGGTTGCATTTTTTCGCAACTTTGGCAATCTGAAAAACGAAAAAAATTGTAGGTTTGCGCCTTTATTAAAGATAGAAAATGAAGATTTCATACAACTGGTTACGACAATTTATCAAAACAGATTGGTCCCCTGAAAAAACTGGAGAATTACTTACAGATTTAGGACTTGAAGTAGAAGGCATCTCAGAATTTGAATCCGTTAAAGGAGGACTTAAAGGAATTGTTGTTGGAGAAGTATTAACATGTGAACAACATCCAAATGCAGACCGACTAAGGGTTACCACAGTAAATATTGGAGAAGACAAACCGCTACAAATTGTATGTGGTGCTCCAAACGTAGCGGCAGGACAAAAAGTACCTGTTGCCACTATTGGAACGACGCTTTACACGCCTGAAGGTGAAGCTTGGAAAATCAAAAAAGGAAAAATCCGAGGAGAGGAAAGCCATGGTATGATCTGTGCCGAAGACGAATTAGGCTTGGGCCAATCGCACGATGGAATTTTGGTACTTGACGAAAAAGTGAAGGTTGGTGCTGCGGTTTCGGATATCTTCAAAGTGGAAAACGACCATGTTTTTGAAATAGGCCTTACCCCTAACCGAGCAGATGCTATGAGCCACTTTGGTACCGCTAGAGACCTTAGAGCAGGTTTGATTCAACAGGATATTCACTTGGAATTCATCACTCCTTCGGTGAGTGCTTTCCACGTAGACAACAGAACCAATAAGATTGATGTAGAAGTTCAAAACAAGGAATTGGCGCCTCGTTATTGCGGTATTGCCATTTCTGGAATTACAGTTGAAGAATCTCCCTCTTGGTTACAAAATAGATTGAAAGCTATTGGACTTACCCCAAAGAACAATGTGGTAGATGCTACCAATTACGTGCTTCACGAATTAGGCCAACCATTACATGCCTTTGATGCTGCTAAAATTAAAGGCCATAAAGTAGTGGTGAAAACAATGCCACAAGGTACGAAATTCAAAACTTTGGATGGTGTTGAACGTGAGTTGGACGCAGAAGACTTAATGATTTGTGATGCCGAAAAACCAATGTGCATTGCCGGTGTTTTAGGAGGTTTGGATTCTGGAGTAACGGAAAACACGACCAATATCTTTTTGGAAAGTGCTTACTTTAACCCTGTATCCATTAGAAAAACAGCAAAACGTCACGGTTTAAACACCGATGCTTCCTTTAGATTTGAGAGAGGTATCGATCCTAACATTACAGAATATGCACTAAAACGTGCTGCTTTATTGATCCAGGATATTGCTGGTGGAGAAATTACCAGTGATCTTGTGGACATGTACCCAAAGAAAATTGAGGATTTCCAGGTGCGTTTGAGCTTTGAAAACGCCAAGAAACTAATTGGAGAGGAAATCCCAAAGGATACCATCAAAAGCATTTTGACATCTTTAGAAATCAAAATCAACAATGTTACCGAAACTGGGCTTGGTCTTACAGTACCTGCCTATAGAAATGACGTTCAAAGAGAAGCTGACATCATTGAGGAAATCCTTAGGGTTTATGGTTACAACAATATCAAAACCACTGAAAAACTTAACGCTTCCATCTCCAACTCTTCCAAATTTGAAGATTACAAGCTTCAAAACATCATTGGAAGCCAATTGGTAGCTCAAGGGTTTTATGAGATTATGGCAAACTCGCTATCTTCTCCAAAATATATTTCCCTTAGTGAACAGCTGAAGGAAGATCATAATATTGAACTTTTGAACCCGTTGAGCAACGATCTAAGTGTAATGCGCCAAAGCTTGTTGTTTTCAGGATTGGAAGCGGTTAGTCACAACATCAACAGAAAGCGTGATGCGCTGAAGTTATTTGAATTTGGATCTACCTACCATAACTACAACGGAAACAGAGAAGAACACAAACACCTTTCTCTTTTTGTGACTGGTAGACGACATGCCGAACGTTGGAATGCCAATCACCAACAAAGCGACTTCTTTTACTTAAAAGGAATTATTTCTGTGGTTTTGCAACGTTTGGGAATTACAAACACCTTGGTATCCCCTACCAAAAATGACATGATTGCAGAAGGCATTGCCTTATCAGCAAACAATCTACAATTGGTGAATTTTGGGTTGGTTAAAAAATCGGTATTGAAACATTTTGGAATCGCCCAAGATGTGCTGTTTGCCGATTTTAATTGGAACAATGTTATTGAAGCTGCAAAACAGAACACGGTTTCTTTCAAGGATATTCCAAAATATCCAGAAGTGCGTAGAGACTTTGCCTTGTTATTGGATGAAACTGTAACTTTTGAGCAAATTGACAGCATCGCCATGAAAACCGAAAAGCAATTGCTTAAGGATGTAGACCTTTTTGATGTGTATCAAGGGAAAAATCTTCCTAAAGGTAAGAAGAGCTACGCCGTGAGTTTCACTATCCAAGATGAGCAAAAAACGCTTACAGACAAACAAATTGATAAAATCATGAGTAAACTTCAAGCTAATTTTGAAAAAGAGCTTGGCGCGACACTTAGATAATAATACACACAAAAAAGCCTCTTTAAAAAGAGGCTTTTTTTTTATTTCAACCTGAATACTCCCCAACTTCCTTTTACGTAAATCCTTATTTACAAACATGTTATTTCACTTCAGATATAAGGTGAATAAAATTTATAGAATTCCTAAGGTGCTGCATCAAATAATTACTAATTTTAAATTCCATTAATTTAAAACACGTATTATGGCAACAATCACTTTAAAAGGAAACACGATACACACGTCTGGGGAATTACCTAAAGTAGGCAGCAAAGCTCCAGAATTCACTTTAACTACTACAGAATTGGGCGCAAAAACCCTAGCTGATTTTAAAGGACAAAACTTAATCCTTAACATCTTCCCTAGTGTTGATACAGGAACCTGTGCCCAATCAGTAAGAACTTTCAATGAAAAGGCCAGCAAATTAGAAAACACCAAAGTGCTTTGCATTTCCAAAGACCTTCCTTTTGCACAAGCTAGATTTTGTGGTGCCGAAGGATTGGACAACGTAGTTAACCTTTCCGATTTTAAAGACGGAAACTTTGGAAAAAGTTACGGATTGGATTTTGTTGACGGGCCATTGGAAGGTTTGCTTTCCAGATGCATTGTTATTGTAAATCCAGAAGGCGAGGTTACCTACACCGAGCAAGTTCCTGAAATCGTTGACGAACCTAATTACGAAGCTGCCCTACAAGCCCTGTAGTTTGCCCCCAAGCATGAGCAAAAAAGAATCTTTTGTACAAAACAGAATAAAAAGTATAGGGTTTGCCTACAAAGGCGCCCTATACTTAATTAAAACCGAGGCCAGTATTAAAGTGCAATTGTTTGTCGCCATTTCTGTGACACTAGCTGGTTTCTATTTCAACATCACCAATACAGAGTGGTTGTTCCAAATTGCTTTTATTGGTTTGGTCATGACTGCTGAAGGCATCAATACTGCCATTGAGTACATTGCGGATTTCATCCATCCCGAGTACCACAAAACCATTGGCCACATAAAAGACATTTCAGCAGGGGCTGTGTTTATTGCCGCTATGGCCGCAGTTGCAGGGGCTTTGGTCATTTACATCCCTAAGCTGTTTTAATACTTTTTCCGTTAGGATAAACGTTAGTAATTTGTATTTTTGTTTCAATCTAACTAAGCGTTGATGGCGAAGAAGAAAACTAAAACCAAAGACAGTAAAACCTCTACCTTTAGCAAACCCTCATTCAAACTAACAAGTCAACAAAAATTGATTTATGGGAGTTTGTTGATGATTCTTGGGGTGTTGCTTTTTATAGCTTTTTTATCCTTTTTCTTCACTGGCAAAGCAGATCAAAGCACTTTGGATGCTTTGGGCACTAGAGAAGTCAAAGCTCAAAACTGGCTTAATAAAGTTGGCGCCTGGGTAAGCGATTTGTTTATCCTTAAAGGCTTTGGGGTTGCTTCTTTTATCTTTGCGGGCCTTTCCTTTCTTTCGGGGATTTATATTGCTTTGGATATCAATAAAGCAAAACTACGCTCCCATTGGATTTGGGGTACATTGATAGTTATTTGGAGTTCCATTCTCTTTGGATTTTTCACTCATAAATACGATGCTTTAGGCGGAACCGTTGGTTTTGAAATGAACAGTTTCATCCAAGATTATATTGGAAAAATCGGCACTTCCTTAGTCCTACTCTTTGGATTGATCACCTATTTGGCCCTTCGCTTCAATGTTACAGGACATACATTTGTGAACCTTTTTAAAAGTGCTAAAAAAGATATCAAAACGGAATTTGCCACTGATGGTCCTATACTTGCAGGCGACAATATTTCTGTTCCGATTGACAACAATTTAACGGAAGAAGCGGAAAACATCAAATCTGCTTTTGAGTTGGACGAAGAAACTCCCGCCCCTATTGCGGCCCTTTTAAACCAAATTGAAAAAGAAAAGGAAGCAGAAGAATTTGAGGAAGAAGAAATTGAGCAGGAATTAGAACCTGAAATCACACTTGAACCTAGTATTACTGCCCAGAACAACAACGACCTTCAAGTTGAAGTGAACAATGCTCCTGAAGAGGATTTTGAAATGGAGATAGAACAGGTTGAAGAAGAAGTTTCTGAACGTGATAATCTAGCCAATAAATTGGTGGCCGACTTTGGTCAATTTGATCCAACATTAGAGTTGAGCAAATACCAATTTCCACCTTTAGACCTTCTTAAAAAATACGATTCAGAAGGGATTACCATCAACCAGGAAGAGCTTGAAGAAAATAAAAACCGTATTGTTGAAACCCTTAGCAACTATAAAATAGGAATCAGCAGTATTAAAGCTACCATAGGTCCTACCGTGACCCTTTACGAAATTGTTCCTGAGGCCGGTGTGCGTATTTCCAAGATCAAAAACTTAGAGGATGATATTGCCCTTTCGCTTTCGGCTTTGGGTATTCGTATCATTGCCCCTATTCCAGGAAAAGGAACCATAGGTATTGAGGTACCTAATAAAAATTCTACCATCGTTTCCATGCGTTCGGTAATTGCTTCGCAGAAATTTCAAAAATCTGATATGGAATTGCCAATTGCCTTTGGGAAAAACATCAGCAATGAAACCATGGTGGTAGATTTGGCAAAAATGCCCCACCTTTTAATGGCTGGTGCAACCGGACAAGGTAAATCTGTTGGGTTAAATGCTGTATTGACATCATTACTTTACAAAAAGCACCCTGCCGAAGTAAAATTTGTATTGGTAGACCCTAAAAAGGTAGAATTAACCCTATTCAACAAGATAGAACGCCACTATTTAGCGAAGCTTCCCGATAGCGAAGAAGCCATCATTACAGACAATACCAAGGTAATCAACACCTTGAATTCCCTTTGTATTGAGATGGACAACCGTTACGAGATGCTTAAAAATGCCATGTGTCGTAACATCAAGGAATACAACGAAAAGTTCAAGGCTAGAAAATTGAATCCAAATGATGGGCATCAGTTTTTACCCTATATTGTTCTTGTAGTCGATGAGTTTGCGGATTTGATTATGACCGCAGGTAAGGAAGTAGAAACGCCTATTGCACGTCTAGCTCAATTGGCACGTGCTATTGGAATTCACTTAATCATTGCCACCCAGCGTCCATCGGTGAACGTTATTACAGGGATCATCAAAGCCAACTTCCCTGCACGTATTGCCTTTAGGGTAACCTCTAAAATAGATTCCAGAACCATTTTGGACGGTCCAGGTGCCGACCAGTTGATTGGGCGTGGAGACATGCTTTACACCCAAGGAAATGATATTATCAGGATTCAATGTGCTTTTGTTGATACTCCTGAAGTAGAAACCATTACCGAGTTTATTGGAGGTCAAAAAGCCTATCCAGACGCGTATCTTCTACCAGAATATGTGGGAGAAGACGGCAATGGCACAGCTCTTGATATAGATATCTCCGAAAGGGATTCCCTATTCCGCGAAGCAGCCGAAATTATTGTTACGGCCCAACAAGGTTCAGCATCTCTATTGCAGAGAAAACTTAAATTGGGATACAATCGTGCCGGACGATTGATTGATCAGTTGGAAGCAGCTGGGATCGTAGGAGGATTTGAAGGCAGCAAGGCCAGACAGGTACTTGTTCCAGACCTTATAGCTTTGGAACAACTATTGGATAACGAAAATATATAGCGATATAAAACACACATTACAATGAAAAAATTATTGATAGCAGTTACATTATTTATAGGCTTCCACAGTTTAGCACAGGACACTTCTGCAAAAGCAAAAGCCTTATTGAATGAAGTAAGTGCCAAGATCAAAAGCTATGACAATATTAGTATAGACTTTAAGTATTCACTTAACAATGCCAGTGAAAACATTAACCAAGAAACCCGTGGAAATGTGGTGCTACAAGGTGAAAAATACAAATTGAACATTTTGGGAGCCACTAGAATCTACGATGGAAAAACCCTTTACACCATTAGTCCTGATGATGAAGAGGTAACCATTTCTTCCAATAACACCGAAGACGAAGACACAATAACACCAAGTCAAATGTTGTCTTTTTATGAAGAAGGTTACAGATATGCGATGGATATTGTTCAAAATGTAAATGGACGTAAAATCCAGTATGTAAAACTTACGCCTATTGACACACATTCTGAAATCAAATATGTATTATTAGGAATTGACGCGCAAACAAAGCACATCTATAATTTAATTGAAATAGGTAAAAACGGTACAAAAACCACTTTAACCGTTAATATGTTTAAAACAAATGAACCTATTTCAAAAACACTTTTTACTTTTGACCAGTCCAAATACAAAAATTACTACATCAATAGATTGGACTAATTATAGCAATAAATGAAAATATTAGATAGGTATATACTTACAACCTACTTAAAGACATTTTTGAGCGTGTTTATTATACTCATGCTCATTTTTGTTTTACAGTCCATTTGGTTGTACATAAGCGAACTTGCAGGAAAAGATTTGTCCGTTTCGGTCATTTTTAAATTTTTACTGTACGTTACCCCTACTCTAATTCCGCTAATTTTACCCCTTACTATTTTATTGGCCTCCATTATGGTGTTTGGTAGTTTTGCAGAAAACTATGAGTTCGCCGCAATGAAATCAACAGGAATCTCATTGCAAAGAGCCATGAGAGGACTAAGCGTATTTATTTTTGGCCTCTCAATTGTAACCTTCTTTTTTGCCAACAACGTTATTCCTTGGGCCAACTTCAACTTTTATAACCTTAGAAAAAATATTGCCAAAACGCAACCTGCTATGGCTATTGCCTCAGGACAGTTCAATGAAATAGCAGATTACAATATTAAGGTTGATAAGAAAAGTGGAGATAAAGGCCAATATCTAGAAAAGGTCTACATACATAAAAAAACACCTCACCGAACAGGAAATTACACTGTAATTACTGCCAATACAGGAGAACTCATAAGCAGCGAAGAATCCAACATTCTCCAATTGGTATTATATGATGGAAACTACTACGACGAAATATTTAGCAAGGATCCTAAGCAAAATGCCAAAAAACCCCATGTTCGAAGTGCTTTCGAAAAATATGTCATAAATGTAGACCTTGAAGGCTTGAATGATGTGGATTATGAAGACAAGAGCTTTGAAGGCAGATATAACATGTTAAATATAAGCGATCTTAGCTACACCATTGACAGCTTAAAAGACAAGGAAAAGACCGAATATAAGAACTTTGCCAAATCACTTTATGACCGCACTGCTGTAGCATCCTTAAATGCAAATATTAAACCAAAAAAGGATTCTCTTTACACCGATGAAGTTCTTGATTTATTTGATAACAGAACCAAATTACAAGTACTGAATCTAGCAGCCAATACAGTAAACAGTACCAAT
Organism: Mangrovimonas sp. DI 80; assembly: GCF_001975575.1. Classification (NCBI taxonomy): domain Bacteria; kingdom Pseudomonadati; phylum Bacteroidota; class Flavobacteriia; order Flavobacteriales; family Flavobacteriaceae; genus Mangrovimonas; species Mangrovimonas sp. DI 80. The sequence goes on from NZ_MSDT01000008.1 coordinate 36,193, forward strand.
CAAATTATCAAGACCAAAAAACACACTTTGGGAACCCAAAAGAAATGGCTTAACCAACACGTAATTTCCCTACATGAAAAATACGTCTTGGGCATCGCCTGTATCATCCTGTTTTTTGTCGGGGCGCCGCTGGGAGCCCTAATTAGAAAAGGGGGAATTGGACTTCCAATGGTTATTGCTATTCTTCTGTTTTTAACCTATCACTTTATAGGGATCTTTTCAAAAAACAGTTCACAAGATGGTTCTCTCAATCCTATTTTTGCTACCTGGCTATCTACCTTAATCATGCTTCCGTTGAGTATTTTCTTAACTAAAAGAGCGACCAAAGATAGAGGTTTGTTTGAGTTTGATACCATTACAGATCCTTTGAGAAAACTTTTCAGCTTCAAGAACAAAAAAGAAGCTTTTGACAAAGCCTACAAAAGTTTGGATACTTTTGACGATGATAAACTTATTGATATCATTAAAAATTACTCCCACCATGAGTACGACAAGACAATAAAACCTGTTGCATATCAGCTTTTATTGGACCGTGGATTAAGTGCAGACGACATCAAAGACAAAGGCGTTATATTGCACAATACCCTGCTTAAATCGGAAAAAATAGCCAACGACTTTTATGATTATTCCTTGACCACCATAGTGAGCTATGGCATTGGAGCGATATTAATTCTTTTCTATTTTATTTTTAGAAACAATAAACTACCTGAGTTAGCACACATTGTACTGCAGCTGGGAATCATTTCATTCGTTTTTGTAGTCATCTATTTTACGGTGTCCTCTTTTGTGCTGTCCAAATTCTATGCTTCATTGCCCGAGAGCGATAAAAAGATTAACTTTTTCCTCTTAATTATTGGGCTTCCCTTCTATCCTATTACGTACTTTTTGTTAAAAATTAGGGTCAAGGAAGAGTTGTATAAAACTAGCATAGAAAATATAAAATAAGCTATATCTTTGCAGCATAATACAAAATGCTACTATGTCTACGCTTAAAACCGTTAACAATTCAACTGAATTCAAGTTAGATACCATTGAAGACGCCATAAACGATATCCGTCAAGGAAAAGTAATTATCGTTGTGGATGACGAAAACAGAGAAAATGAAGGTGACTTTCTTGCCGCTGCCGAAATGGTGACCCCAGAAATGATCAACTTTATGGCTACCCACGGTAGAGGTCTAATCTGTACCCCGCTTACCGAAAACCGATGTAAAGCTCTTGAACTGGGCATGATGGTAAGCAACAACACCGACCCAATGGAGACCGCCTTTACCATTTCAGTTGATTTACGAGGCAATGGTGTGACCACCGGTATTTCTGCAAGTGATAGAGCCAAAACGGTGAAAGCACTAGTAGACAAAGACACTAAACCTTTTGAATTGGCACGTCCAGGACATATCTTCCCTCTTGTGGCCAAAGAAGGAGGCGTTTTAAGAAGAACAGGGCATACCGAAGCAGCAATAGACTTTGCCCGTTTGGCTGGATTGCAACCTGCTGGTGTGATTGTTGAAATCATGAACGAAGATGGTACCATGGCACGTTTGCCACAGCTAATGGAAGTAGCTAAGAAATTCGATCTTAAAATCGTTTCTATTGAAGATTTAGTGGCCTACCGTATGCAACACGATTCATTGATTGAAAAGAAAGAAGACTTTGAAATCGTGACCCGTTTTGGAGAATTTAGATTGCGTGCTTACCAACAAACTACCAATAACCAGGTACATATTGCCATAACAAAAGGGACTTGGAATACAAATGAACATGTATTGACTAGAGTAAATTCAACTTTGGTGAACAACGATATTCTAGGAACCTTGACCAACAATGCTGATAAGAAATTGGACGACATGTTCCAACTGATTAACGAAGCAGGAAAAGGCGCCATCATTTTTATAAATCAGCAAAACCAATCTACCAATTTACTGCATAGATTGTCTATTTTGAAAGCGCAGCAAAACCATAAGGATGTTGTTAAGGCACCTGGGATTCAAATGGACTCTAAAGATTTTGGAATTGGGGCACAAATCCTTCACGATTTAAACATCCATAAGCTTAAATTGATTTCCAATAGCGAGCAAACCAAACGAGTGGGAATGATTGGCTACGGGTTGGAAATCATGGATTACGTGAATTACTAGTCGGTTACTTCAAAAACTTTCAACATATTTTTTTCGCTGGCCTTAGGTACTTCGGAAATGAATGCATATTTGCCCTTAGTAAGTGTCGCCTTAAAATAGCCCTCGCTTCCTGCGGGCATTTCTTGCATCCCTCCTAAAAAGGTAACACCCGCTGGCGCTGGATTGATAAGTCCTTTCGGATTGGACCAATCCATCCATGCTTCCAAAGCAACCAAATCGGCTGTATCATCCAGTTTCACAAGATTAACATCATGCTCCAAAAAGTGTTCATGCTTTTTTTGATCTACAAAAGTCACCTTTATCGCATTTTCGCCTGCTTTGATAACATCATCAAACATGATACCTTCAGTACTTGAAATAGATACATTAACAGTAGAAATCGGAGGTAAAAGATCAGACACTTCGGAGGTCACTATAATCGGTTTTATCATTCCCATAGTGGTGTGAAATTTTCCATTGGACATCTTTACGTAGCATTCCATTATATAATATCCAGGATCCAATTTAATGGTTAGTTCTGTAGTTTGATTAGGAGAAATCAATCCAGCTCCGCCTGTAAACACGACATTCTGAAACCATTCTGGTAAAGCTCCAAAGGCGGCATAACCTTCCTCCACCTTCCCTTCGTTAATTAAATCCATCCCCTTATCGAAAGGCGGGAAAATATCCTTTTTGGTATCAATAATAGTCTTTCCTTCAGGATATTTATCTAATAAAAACAAATGGGTTTCGAATGATTTATTGGAGTACCTAAAGGTTGTCCAGCCAGATGATAACGAATCGGGACCAATAAATTCCATACTCTCGGTATAGTACTCTGCCACCTGATCTTTTGGCTTTTCTGCTTCAATAGTTACTTCTTCCCTCACTTCATTCGTTTTTTTATCTCCTTTGCAGTTAAGAAATAAAATAAAAACAAATAAAAGTCCTAAACTTACACTATGATTAGTCTTCATAATTCACTGTATTTTAATCGGTTACCATTTAAAGATACTAAATTAAGAGCTAACCAAATTAAAGTCAGAGAAATAAGACCTTTGGCATTACTAAAATAAACCCAACAAATTGTTCTGAAAATAAAAGCTTTAACCCAGAACTTCTTTAATAACCTTAACCATTTTTGAAGCTCTGTCCTTGGCTTCATGCTCCGTCCAAGATAATTTGATCAAACAGGAAATATTTCTTCCCACATAATGATCAGACTGATCAAAAGTTTTGGTTTGAAGATAGGATAATCCTTCTTTCACTTCTTGAGATAAGGGATACAGCGTCTTTAATTCCTTTAGGTGCTCCCACTTTCTGATATAGTGCCAGTTGTTGTTATAGTACTGAAAACAACCATCAATACCTGCTTCCTTAAGAGCTGCAGCTGTCTTAAGGGAAGTTTCAGTATCCGGTAAAAAGAAACTTAAAAAAGAATAGTTCTCTTCACCTCCTTCAGGTACCCTTCTAAATGTAATTTCTGGAATTGTGGTTAAAGCCTCTCGCAATATTGTGAAGTGTTGTCTCTGAATTTCTAAAAATTCAGGTAAACGCCTTAACTGAGCCACACCAACGGCAGCATTCAGTTCTGAAATTCTAAAGTTATAACCCAAGAATGGATGGTCCTCTGCACCACGATCGTTACCTACGTGGTCATGCCCATGGTCACTAAAATGATCCGCATTCTTAAAATAGGCTTCATTATTGGTAAGGACTGCTCCTCCTTCTCCACAAGTTATGGTCTTTACAAAATCGAAGGAAAAACACCCAACATCTCCAATGCTTCCCAAAGTTTTTCCTTTATAGGTAGCCCCTATAGCCTGGCAAGCATCTTCGATAAGTAATAAATTATGCTCCTTGCATAGTTGTTGCAAGGCATCCAAATTGGCCATACTTCCACACATATGGACAGGCATAATGGCCTTGGTTTTTGTAGTAATGGCTGCTTCTACTGCTTGAGGATCCAAGGTAAGGGTATCATCAATATCCACTAAAACAGGAATAGCCCCCAACATCATAACGGCCTCAAAACTGGCTACAAAAGTAAAGGTAGGCATGATAACTTCATCGCCAGCTCCTACTCCTGCTACAGCCAAGGCTACCGAAACCGCCGCGGTACCACTAGAAACCAACTGAGCATGATTCACCTGGAAATATTCCTGTAAATCATGCTCTAGCTGTTTTGCTTTCCAATGGCCGTTACGCATGGCATCAAAGCCATATCGCATTAACACTCCAGTTTCCAAAACATCATTCACTTCTTTTCTTTCGGCATCGCCGAAGTGCTCAAATCCGGGCATACTTTATAATATTACAGTTATAGTGGTTAAAATCTTTCCTTGCTCATTTTACGATTTTCTGCATTTATCTATAAATACAATAGCTCTTATTAATCCAGAAAACGTGATTGCAAAACAAATATAATCTAATCTTTCTTTTACAAAAAAGAATTAATCACAGCTCCAAAACAGCGTCTTCATCCTGCTTTCTCACCTTAGTCATAGAGGCAAACATATCATTTTCAGACCGATACCCGACAGGCAATAACAGCACCGATTTTAGGTTGTGTTCACCTAACTTTAAAACTTTATCATATTCTTCTGAGAGAAATCCCTCCATAGGGCAAGAATCCACTTGTTCCAAGGCACAAACCGTCATAATATTCCCCATAGCAAGATACGCTTGCTTAGTAGCCCACTCCTCAATTTCCTGTTGAGATTTTTGTTCAAAATCATCCACTAGAAAGTCTTCAAAAGGTTTTAAGATCTCTTTCGGGGTTTGCCTCAAATCATGTACCCTTTTGAAATATTCATTTACAAAAGACTTATCAATATTGGTCTGTATACAAAATACCAATACATGGGAAGCTGAAACTATTTGCTTTTGGTTCATGGAATATTGCAAGAGTTCCTGCTGCAATTCCTTATTCTTTATAATTACCAGTTTTATTGGCTGAAGCCCATATGAGGTCGCCGTTAAATTGAAGGCCTTTTTTATTATGTTTAATTTTTTAGAAGGTACCTCTTTAGTTATGTCAAAGGCCTTGGTTGCATAGCGCCATTTTAAAAATTTAATGATTTCCATAAGTCTCTTTTAAATTTTCTCCACAAATGTAGCATTTGAAAATTCCTTTAACCAACACAAAATCAATTTTATATTGAATGGCTAAAAAATCTTTTAAATTTTTTCTCATTTTTTCTTTGATAGTAATGAAAAAGGTCACTATATTTGCACCCGCAATCAGGAAATACCTGATGAGACACTCAAGGAGAAATGGCAGAGTGGTCGAATGCGGCAGTCTTGAAAACTGTTGAGGGTCACACCTCCGGGGGTTCGAATCCCTCTTTCTCCGCATAAAGCCTTGCATTAAATGCAAGGCTTTTTTATTTCCAACAATTTCCTTTCTTTCTACACATGCAATTTTAAATTATCAATAGGCAAAACAATTTTCTAAATATTTCACTTATTAAAGGTCAAAAAAAGAAATTGAACCATAAAATCATGTATGTTTGCCCTTATTTTAAGCATCCATATTTAATTTGGGGACTACTTTTTCTCATCCATTCTTAATGCGCTCTATACCTAGTCTACATATAAAAACTAGACCTTTCATCAAATATTTGGTTTTAGTACTTTTAATAGCCATTCCTCTTTTTTGGCATTTAGGCAAATTACCTATCATTCTTTGCGACGAAGCTCGCTTGGCTATCAATGCTTACGAAATGGTAAAGGATAATAATTTCATTATACCCCATTATTTGGGCCAACCCGAAATGTGGAACACCAAGCCCCCTTTGTTAATATCCATTCAGTCCTTTTTTATGAAACTATTGGGAGCCAACGAATTTGCTTTTAGACTCCCCTCTGCTCTTGCTGCATTTTCCACCTGTGTTGTACTACTAACTTTCTTCATGAAATATTTTAAGGATTTTTGGCTTGGGTTTATTGTTATTTTAGTATTGATTACATCTCAAGGATACGTTGGAATTCATGCCTCAAGAACGGGAGATTACGACGCTTTACTAACGTTGTTTACAACCACTAGCGGTTTACTTTTTTTTGTTTTTTGCGAAACACGCAAACACAAATATCTTTACCTGTTTTTTACTTTTATTACTCTGGCTGTCCTTACCAAAGGTATTGCCGGATTATTATTTGCTCCAGCCTTTGTAATCTATAGTATATTTCAAAAACAGTTCGTTCCCCTATTAAAGAATAAACACACCTACATAAGTATACTCTTATTTGTATCAACTATTGCAAGCTATTATTTAATAAGAGAATTCTACAATCCAGGTTATCTAATCGCAGTTTTGGAAAATGAATTAACTGGTAGATATTTAAAAGTCAATGAATACAATGAAGGGAGCATAATATTTTATTTTAAAAATTTTGTTGTTTATAGATTTTCCTCATGGTATGCACTGATTCCCTTTGGTATAATTGTTGGCCTAACAATTAACAACAAAAAAATCAACAGAATTTCATTGTTCTCTTTGTTAATGGTTGCCGTTTTTATAACTGTAATATCCCTGTCTCAAACAAAATTACCTTGGTACGACCTTCCGATGTATCCTTTTTTATCTATAATTGTTAGTGGATTCATTTATTACATTTTTTCGTTGTTACGGGATTTGAACTGGAATAATTTCCTTCATCATTTAAAATCTAGGAATAGGTTAAATTTGTCTACAAATTTTAATAAAAGCAACTGGATAAGCTTCCCTAAAGCCATTTCTTTTAGTTTTTTATTTCTTGTCTGCATATCCCCTTATCAACAAATTATAAAAAACATTTACAAAACGGAAAAGATGTATCGATTGGAGAATAATAATTTGAAAGACTATGAAGTAATTCATTTTCTAAGAAATTCAATTTCCAAAGAATATAATTTGGATCAAAAATTCATTCTATACGATACCCACCCAACTCATTATTCTAACATCCTCTTTTATCTCTATAATTTAAACGATATTGGTATTGATATTTCCTTAAAAGATTGGAAAGACCTAAGCAAAGGAGATGTTGTGCTTGCCAACCAAGACCATATCAAAAAATATATAGATGATAATTACAAAAGCGAAATAATTCAAACATCAGGTAGCTTAACTGAATACAAAATAAATGATAGAAAGTAATCACAACAAAACAGATATTTCGGTAGTTATCCCCATCCATAATGAGGAACAAAACATTGATGAACTTTATTACAGACTTAATAAAACTGTTACTAAAATTTCAGAGAATTACGAGTTCATTTTTATAAATGATGGAAGTAAGGATGCTTCGCTTTTAAAGTTAATTCAGCTATCTGAAAAAGACAACCGTGTTTTTTACATAAATTTCAGCAGGAACTTTGGACATCAAATTGCTGTAACAGCGGGACTGGATGTATGTATGGGCAATGTAACCGTAATTATTGATGGCGACCTGCAAGACCCTCCAGAATTAATTTACGACTTATACGAAAAGTACAAGGACGGATATGATGTTGTTTATGCCAAACGCATTGAGAGAAGTGAAGATAGTGTTTTCAAAAAAACGACAGCCAAACTTTTCTATCGTACCTTAAAAAAAATTACTGCAATAGACATTCCTCTGGATACAGGTGATTTTAGACTAATAGACAAAAAAGTAGTAAAATACCTAAAACAAATGCCTGAGCAGAGCAAATTTTTGAGGGGACAAATAGCATGGATAGGCTTCAAACAAACTGAGGTATTATTTAATAGAGACAAAAGAAAACATGGCAAAACGGGATATTCATTTACAAAAATGATACGCTTGGCTATGAACGGTATTACCAGCTTCTCTAACATACCACTACAACTAGTAATTATTCTAGGGTTTTCAATGTCATTTATTGCTTCCCTTATAATTATATATGCCTTTTATTCTTATTTTGTTTTAAACCGTACAATAACTGGTTGGACATCCCTTATAATAAGCTCCATGTTAATTGGAGGTATTCAATTAATTTCTATTGGAATCATTGGGGAATATATTATGAGAATAAACAAAAACATTCTTAAACGTCCTTTATATATTGTGGAACATAGCAATCGAACAAAAAATGAGATCTCTGAAAACCGCTAAGGAAATGGTGACATCCCATTCAAGTTCCTTTTTGTTGGATTACCTTTTTACACAGTACCTCTATAAAACATATAAAAACCTACCTTCCAACAATTTCAAACACCATCCCACATTTAAATCTCCTTTTGCAACATCATTTTTAAAGGTTGTTGTATTTTTGACATCTCTTTTATCACTTATCTTTTTATGGGTTTCGCTGATGGGGATTTAAAAAAAATGTGAGGAAAACAATGTAAAAGACCTTTAAACCACTCTAGACTTTGCATCAAAGTGGAATAATCATCTAAATTGGAATTTTCCACTAAGACACCTCGCTAAATTTACGCTATAATGAATACTACAGACAACAAACAACATAGACTGTTTGATTTTTTATTAGGTGACAATATCAAAACGTTGCCAGAAAACTTCTTACAGTACAAAAAAGACGGGGTCTGGGAGCACTACACCCCAATCCAACTAAAGGAAATGGCTTTTGGGCTAGCAAATTCATTATTGGAAAAAGGCATAAACGGCAATGAAATCAACATAGAAAACAAATCAAAAGTTGGATTGATATGCTTCTCATCTCCCGATTGGTTGGTCATTGATTTAGCCGTCCAACTTACAGGTGCTGTATTAATACCTTTATACCCAAACATTTCAACTAATGAATTAGTGACCATTTTCAATGAGGCGCAGCTTGAAATCTGTTTTGTGGAGAACATGGAGCTATATGAAAAGTTAAGTTCTGTACAACATTCCATTCCTTCCCTAAAGGAAATCTATATCATCAACTCAACCAATACAGAGCTTAGCTGGAAACCATTGATTCAACCTTACTCCAGTGCTATTTATGACCAAGTATTGATTCAGGCCAACAAGGTTCAAGACACCGATGTGTGCACCATTATTTATACATCTGGGACCACAGGAACCCCCAAGGGCGTGATGCTTTCTCACAAAAACGCCTATTCCAATATGAAAGCCACGTCTGATGAAGTGTTTGAATTTTTAACTCTGGAAGAAAATAGATCCCTTAGTTTTTTACCGCTGAATCATATTTATGAGAAAATGGCCATGTATTTTTATACTTACAATGGCTTTACTATTTCGTTTGCCGAAAGCGTAGACAAAGTGGCTGAGAACCTGAGAGAAGTAAAACCCTATATGTTCTGTGCGGTACCTAGGCTTTTGGAAAAGGTTTATGAAAAAATAATCTCTATAGGAGAAACCCAAACGAGCCTTAAAAGAACCATCTTTTTTTGGGCTGTTAAACTAGCAAATAGATATGAATTTAATCAAAAATCAAATCTTGCCTATAAATTTCAATTATGGTTGGCGGATAAACTAATCTACAAGAAATGGCGTGAAGCTCTTGGCGGAAATGTAAAAGCCATTATTATGGGTGGTGGTGCTTGCCAAGAACGGTTGATACGCGTTTTTGGAGCTGCAGGAATTAAAGTTGTGGAGGGTTATGGTCTCACCGAAACCTCTCCTATCATAGCCTTCAATCGCACCAATGATATTAGACCGGGAACCGTTGGAAAGCCCTTAAAGTCAGTTCAAATTAAGCTTTTGGAGGACGGAGAAATTTGCTGTAAGGGAGATAATGTCATGGTAGGCTATTTTAAACGCCCTGAAGAAACCGAAAAAGTTCTGAAAGATGGTTGGTTCTGCACTGGAGATATTGGAGAAATGGTGGATTCGAAATATTTAAAAATTACCGATCGCAAAAAGGAAATGTTCAAGACTTCAGGCGGTAAATATGTGGTACCGCAACCTATAGAAAACAAAATGAAAGAGAGTTTTCTAATTGAACAGATCATGGTGGTTGGAGATGGCCAAAAATTTGTCTCGGCATTGATTGTCCCTAACTTTTCCGGTTTAGCCGATTGGTGCCGAAAGCATTCCATCCCATACGTAGGCAAAGAAATTGCCCTTAAATCGGAGAATATTACCAAGCTTTACCAAAGTATCATAGACCGTTACAACCCACTGTTCAACCATGTGGAGCAAATCAAAAAATTTGTGCTGTTGCCGGAAGAATGGACTGTTGACAAAGGTGAACTGACTCCAAGTATGAAAATCAAAAGAAAGGTCATTGCTAAAAAACATGAGACTGATATCGCTCAACTATATGGTCTTTAAAATATAAAACAAAAAAATCCGCTCAATGAGCGGATTTTTTATGCTTAATAGTTTCCTTTTCTACTCCAAGGTATTCAATATTTGAGCAAACTTTGCTTTTGTAGAAAGCACCTTGTTATTAATGTCAATACGCTTCAATTCTGTTTCAATCAATTTGGCTTCTCTGTAATTGATCAAAAACAATGAACCTTCCCCTAACTCAAATCGTTCTTGCTCAAAAGCGACCAATTGCTTGTAATCATTTACCAAATTTTGAGCAATGGCACTTTGGGTTTCATAGGAGTCTATTTCCTGTTGAACGGCATTAATTTTGTTAAGCAAACTTACTTTTGTTGCGGATAAACTAAATTCAACATCCTGCAATTTCAATTTGATAAGCTTTAAATCGCCTCGCTCCTTTCGCAAAAACAAGGGCATACTAATGTTGAGCCCAGCTTTATAATTATGAACCGTCAACGAATTTATACGCTCGTAATCACTGGTTAAAAAATTGTATTGTGCATCTATTTTAGGCAAAAGGTTATTGGTGTTCAACCGTTTTTCCAACACCAATTGCTCTTTTTCCAAGTTGATGGTCTGTATTTTTGGGTGGTTTTCCAGAAGTTCCTCGTTCACCTCCAACAAACTACTGTTCAACACTTGATCTACTATAAAAAGGGAATTTTCATCTGGCACCAAACTATAGTCCAATTCCACCGGCGTATTGTTTTCCAACCATAAGTAATTGGAAAGCTCCAATTGCGATTTCACATAATTAATTCGGGATTTCTCTACATCCAATTCCCTATTTTTTAAATTGATACTCGCTTCCAAAGTATCCACAGCAGGCTTATCCCCTGCCTCAAAACTTACCACAACATTAGCTAAGCGCTCTCGAGCGTTCTCTTGAAATGAAGCATACACCTGATACTCCTGATAATACTTCAACCAACTAAAATAAGCTTCAACCGCATTGTAGAGCACTTCATTCACCGCCAAACTTTGCTTGTTCAAACTAATGTCCCTATAAAGCTTTGCCTGTTTTAATGTGGTCATACGTTGGTTGGCCAAAAAGCCTTTTGCCAAGGACATGGACACTCCTGCGCTATAAAGACCATCTTCAGGAACTTTAGCCTCAGGATTTAGGTAATAGCCTTCATTATTTTCATAATTGGCCTTAAACTCAATTCCGTACCACGTAGGGATTTTAAATGCTGCATTGAGCTTATCATAATACTCTGTACCTGTAAATTCCTTTTTACCGTAATCCACTTCTATTTTGGGATCGAAAGCCCCGCGAGCCTTAAGCAGTTTTGCCTCTCCTTCACTCGCAATCAAGTGGGCCTGCTTTACCACGGGATGGTACTGCTTTACATAGCCCAAAAATTCTTCCAAAGTAAAAATACTATCAGCCACCGTTTGCCCCTGAACCTTGAGGTTCACAGCACTTAACAGTAACACAATAACCACTATATATTTAGGAAAATGCATGTTTTTAAAAACCATTATATCTTTTTAAATGATAGCTGTTACTTTTTTGAATCACTTTTTTGGGCTGCATCCGTCCCATTAGGGGTATAGAAATTTGGTGGAAAGCTGTTGATCTGTCTCCACAATTCAAACCAAATAGGCACGTCTTCCAAAAGCGCAATGGTTTTGGCTCCCGATCCCACACGTAGGGCTTCTGGCCATGGTCCATAATCTGGATCTCGGGTAATCAATACCCGGTACATTCCATTTTGACTGGCAAAATTTTCAATAGCTACAATTTGCGCCCCATAGGTTCCGTAAGACACATTTGGCCAACCACTAAACACAATTGCAGGCCAACCTTCAAACTCTACCTGCACATGTTCGCCTTTATGCAATAAGGGCAAATCTATAGGCTTGACGTACATTTCCACGGCAAGCTCATAATTGGCAGGCATGATCCCAACCAAAGGCTCACCTTCTTTAAATGTCTCTCCTATTCCCGATTTTATGGCCTTATTGATATAACCATCCTGAGGCGCTGTGATGAAAAGCAAACTGTTACGTTTTTCATAATTAGCCAAGTTATTTTCTAGTTTCGATACCTGTGCTTCGGTATCCAAAGCACTGGATTCTGCCGAATACAAATCACTTTGGGCCTTTGCCAACTTATCGCCATAAGTAGCACGAATGGTAGAAATATTCAGCTCTGAATTAATGACTTCATTTTTGGAAGCCAGCCATTTGTTTTCTTGAGAAATCAACTTGGCATTGGCCTCTTGCAATTTATTACGGTATTCTTCCACATCCTTCACCGCTTTTAGCCCTTTTTCCTGTAAGGTCACCGTTCTTTCAAATTGGGTTTGGGCAATTTGGGCTTTAGTTTTAACGGCTTCCAAATCTATACTGTCCGATTCTACTTTTAATTTGGATTGCAGCAATTTGTTTTTGGCCTGTTCCAACTTCAACTGCTGCTCCTGTTGCAGTGCCGCATATTGATTCTTGAGTGCCTGTACTTTGGAACGATAAGCTTCCACAGAAGCCGACTTCGCCCTAATTTGCTCTCCCGTTCTATCGGTTAGTTGCTCATCAAAATATTCACTTTTGATTTCCGAAATCTTAAGAATGGTATCGCCTTCCTTGACAAAATCGCCTTCCTGCACCAACCAAGCATCAATGCGCCCTGGAATTGGCGACTGAAGTGTTTGCGGCCTTTGGTTAGGCTTTAAAGTAGTTACCAAACCTTTACTGGTGATATTTTGTGTCCAAGGCAAAAACAGAATCACAATCAACAAAATAGTACTCACCAAAAGCACCCTTCTGAACAGACGATGGTGGTTTTTATGCAAGGTTGCCTTACCAGATTTGAATTGTTCCAAATCCAAAAATTCCGAGACTTTATTATTTGATATATTTAGCATAGTGTTTACGAGTTAATCATGTGACCATCTTCCAAAATAATGTGCTTGTTGCACATACGTTTCCATACATTGAGGTTACTCACCACAATCACGCTCCAAGGATTGGAGGCATCACATAAGTATTGAAAGATCTTTTCGGATTCTTCAATATTGAACTGCTTTAAAGGCTCTTCCAAAATGAGCACTTTAGGCTGTTTTAAAATAGCTCTTGCCAATAATAATTTAGCTGAAATAAAATAAGGTATCTGTTTTCCTTCTGGTTTCAATAAAGTGTTCAAACCTTTGGGCTGGCGCTTTAAAAAATTAGACAACCCCAGTTTTTCAAACACTTGAAAAATGGCTTCATCACTTATTTCCGGATTTCCAAAAGTGACATTTTCCCTAATGGTGCCCTCAAAAGGTGATTCTTCGGAAAGGACCATCCCCAAATGCGATCGGTATTTATTAATATGCAAGCTCTCTATAGAAAGATTGTCTATATAAATATACCCATCTGTTGGCGCCAGTACCCCAGCTATAAGCTGCAACAAGCTGGATTTCCCCGAACCACTGTCCCCTTGAATCAATACCCGGTCTGTGGGTTCAATGGTAAAGGATATACGTTCCAGAATTGGTTTCTTTCGGTTGAAAACGCTATACCCTGCATTTTTCAATTCAATGGTAAAAGGCTTGGCTGCGGTAATCTCTTCGCCATATTGATTCTCGATAGGCTTGTCTACTACTTGGCCTAACTTTTCAATCGCCGTCAGCACATCGTAAAATGACTCCAATCCTAAAATGAGTTTTTCCACGGAAGCAATAATCAAAATGATAATGATTTCCGCCGCCACAAACTGCCCGATATTCATCTGCTGATGCAATACCAAATAGCCTCCAACCAACAACAATCCAGCAGTTACCAGAACCTTAAAGCCAATCATTTGCTTGAACTGCAACATCAAGATTTTAAAATGGCTTTCACGTGAATTCACATAATCAAACACCAAATCATCTGTTTTGTTCATAGCCAGACTGGTCTTCCCCGAAAGTTTAAAACTGATTACTGTACGGGCAATTTCTTCCAGCCAATGGGCCATTTTATACTTGTATTTAGACTCCGTCAAACTGGTATCCAAGCCCTTTTTGGCGGTATATTTGAACACGATAATGATAAGCCCTATTAACAGCAAACCAAACACAATAAAAAACGGGTGGTAAAAAGACAATAGAATAAGGGCGAAAATGATCTGCAGGAATGCCGAAGGAATATCAATCAAAATCTTTGATAATCCCTTTTGAATGCTTAGCGTATCAAAAAAACGATTGGCAAGTTCTGGCAAGTAGTAATTGCGCATTTCATTCATTTTGATTTTAGGAAACCTGTAGGCCAAATCAAATGAAGCCCTGGCGAAAATGCGTTGCTGAATGCTTTCAATAATACGAATCTGAAAGAGTTTTAAAATCCCCGTAAAGGCAACTCCTGCCGTTACCAACACCACCAACACAATCCACGATGTAGACACTTGCCCTCCTTGCAAAAGCGTAATAATGGCTTGAATTCCCAAAGGCAAGGTCAAAGCCAAAATACCTTCAAAAATTGCAAAATAGGCTACTCTAAAAATGTCTTCCTTTTCTAGCTGCACCAAGCCCAAAAAGCGTTTCCAAGGTGATAGGGTTTCGTTATTCTTCATGCATTAGGGTATTAAAAATGACATTTGTGTAAAATTGGGTAACCGACGTAGCATCGGTATTGTTGGTAAGCGTTTTAAAATGGTCTGCAAAAAAGTGTTGGTGCAAAGCCCCCTCAACCGTAGAACTGGCCAAACTCAATGGAAATAGATACTTACCATTATAGTCCTGAATGACTTCTGCAAAGCGTTTTACCACACGTTTAAAAGGCATAAAAAAGCCTTCTTCATTTTCGGTATCGACATCGCAGGTAAGGTATGCCTTGGCATTTTCCTTGATGATGATTTTGTTGAGCAATACCTCGTTAATATGCTCAAAATTGCTATCCTGTTCAGTGGTTCGAGTAAGTACCTCGATGGCTTTTTCAAGTTTTTCCTTAGGTGCCTTTAAGGCAAAGGTTTCCAACACCAATTGGTACTCTATCCATACCCAATACCAAGAAGTCAAGTACATCAGCAAATGGTGTTTGCTCTCAAAATACCGATAAATAGAACTCTCATTGGAATTAATATCGGCTCCCAACTTTTTAAAATTGAACTGCTCAAAGCCAAGTTGGTCAATGAGTTCAATGCTATGCTTGATGATGCGCTTTCCCAATTCTGAGGTCTCAGGATCTTTGATAAAGATGCCCTTGGGAACTTCAATTTTAAAGTTTTGCAGCAAATTGATCATTATAATAATTATTTAAATCACAAATCTAATAGTATTACTATTATAATTGTGATTTGATATATTAAAAATTTGTGAAAATTTCTACAAAATGAGCAACCTAAGACTTTATAACATTATTTGATTCGACTCCTTTTTTCAAATGCCAAACCACAGCGAACAAATAACACTCTAAAATACAACATCTTAACACAAACACTAGTGACTTTTGATTAAATTTTTAAACGAATGAATAAGGAAAGAAAACCTTATAAAGGGATATATTCCTACAATTTTGAAATAAAGTTGTTATTTTAGAAAGGATAATTTAGAGATACTTTTAAAATAGATCATTTCCCTTGAAACCACTTTCTATAGCCCTACTATGAGCATGACTCCAACATTTATAAAATTTCTAGTTTTCTCTGCTCTTTGCATTTCATTGAGTTGTAAAAAAGCCAACATAGGAATCAATAGTTTTTCTGAATCCAACGATACAATTTCATTAAGATTGACCAAACAAAAAGGAAGCGGTTTATTTCAATTAGGAGCTGGAAGCCTTCAATTCAAGGATACTTCCGAAGTATTTTCATATTCTGTAAAGTATCCTAAAAGCGTTGACAGCATCACAAGGTCCCAACTAAAAGTGGACCTCAAAGAAGCAAGGGATTTCCAAGTTGAAATTATCAAGGGTTATAAAAATGGAATAGAAGTTTTCGTGGTAGATGAAAACAATAATAAAGATTTTACCGACGACCCAATTAGAGAATACAAACCCATGGATTGGACTGATTCTGCTAACCTGGTTAAATGTGAGTATTTAATTTCAAATGGTAGAAAAACAATAAAAGATTCCTCATGGTTAAACATAGGCAATTCTCACGGTAGATTTTTAATAGGAAAAAGAGAATTTTTGATGAGCGAGTTCAATATTGGTAATGAAATGTACAAAATTGGTATTGTCGAATCTGCGAATCCACTAAGTTTTACCTATGGCTACCGACCTGAAGTTGCTTTATTATCACATTTAGGAAAAGAAAAAGACACTGTTTACAACAACGACCTATTGGCTTTAGGAGAATTCTTAAATTTTAATGGTAAATATTATCGCTTTGAAAGTATATCTAATAACGGTGATTTAGCGATACTTGTTAGAGAAAGGAATTTTGGTACAAAAATAGGCACACAAAAAGGTATGATTGCTCCAAACTTTAAGGTCCTAACAATGTCAGGGGACACTTTAACGAATACCGACTTAAAAAATAAATTTACGGTGATAGCGAATTCTTGTGGCTGTGGTGGTGATAAAAAATCAACACAAGCATTCTATGAAATGGAAGAGCAGTATAGAAATACCCTAAATGTATTACATGTAGACTCAAACATTAAGAATACAGATATTGGAATCCATATTAATTCAGAAGAAGGCTTCAATAAAAATTTTTATGAAGCTTACAGAAAAACCTATTGCTCAAGACTCTGCTATGTAATTGGAAATAACAATAGAATCGTTGACAAATTCAACATTAACGAATGGAAAACCAAATTGCCTCAACTAGTTGAAAACAACAAATAAAATTTTCAATTTACCTCAAAGCTATACGATGCTCCCAATCCCAAGTATTATGTTCTGGTCTTGACAGCAGGATGAGTTCACTCACTTCAAACTCCTTGAAATACTTTACATCCTTAAACAATTCAAAGCTTTTATGAAGTGTTGCACTATCCTTTGTTTTAGCAATGGTGAGGTGTGGCGTTTTGGAAACAATTAAAGAGCTTAGCTCCCTTTGCAGATTCCTTTCCCACAACAACTTTAGTTGCGCCAGCAAGTGGTCAAATTCTTTAGACGGACTCACTTTTAACAGCAATACTTTTGAGCCCTTTTCAAACATATCAAAGCCTTCAATTGTCATTTGAAACTTCTCCATTTTCGATAAGCTCGCAAAACACTTAATCAAAAAAGGTTCATATTGCACATCCATTTTAAACTGTACCAAGGTAATGTGCGGTTTGGATTTTGAATATTGAAGCGAGCCAAAAACCTCTATAAATTGCGTTTTAAAAGCAGCCACTTCCCCATAAATGGGGCTAGGCGGAACGATACGCAAATTGTATATTTTTACTTCAGACATGGTCCTTAAAGTTTCCTTTATCCAAGCGCTACAGATAGCTCCTGCATCACCTCTGCAAATTTCTCCAAAGAATACAACCTGTCGTTGATATCGTAGACATTGGTTGATATAATAAGCTCGTCTGCCTGGGTTTGCTTTAAAAAGGCGGCCACCTGTTGCTTCACGGTTGCTTTGCTTCCCACAAAACTGTATTTAATCATGTTTTGAATGGAAGGGTGCTGCATGATTTCCTCTAAATCTGGAGTCATATATGTAGGCGGATTTAAATAATCGCGCTTCCCTGTAAACATCCCAACAATCATCCGCAAAGACGAGGTCTGTAAGCGTTGGGCTGCTTCATCTGTATCCGCTATAATCACATTAACTCCTGCAATAACGTACGGAGTTTCCAAAACTTCCGAGGGGATAAATTGTGCTCTATAAATAGCCAGGGCCTCATCTAAATGCGCTGTCGCAAAATGACTGGCAAATGCATATGGCAGACCTTTTCTAGAAGCCAAATGAGCACTATCTGTACTGGAACCCAAAATATAAATGGGCACTTCTACTCCTTCGGCTACCACCGCCCTCACCTTTGCAGTTTCATTGTGTTTTGAAAAGAATGCTTGTATTTGCTCCACATCGTTCGGAAAGGAATGCGAGGCCTGCAAAAAATCGGACTTTATGGCCATAGCTGTATCACGATCGGTTCCTGGAGCTCTTCCCAATCCCAAATCAATACGGTTAGGATATAAATTCCCAAGTGTTCCAAATTGCTCCGCCACGATTAGCGGTGAGTGATTGGGCAACATCACTCCTCCAGATCCCACGCGTATTTTGGAGGTCTGTTGCGCCACATACCCTATTAATACGGTTGGGGCATTACTGCCTACGGCCATCATATTATGGTGTTCAGCAAACCAAATTCGGGCATAGCCCAAGGCTTCCGCTTTTTGTGCCAAAGCCACTGAATTTTTATAGGTTTTCTGAACCGATTGGCCTTTAGATATCAATGCCAACTCCAGAATGGAATAGGCCGTTTGTTTTGTATTCATTCGTTTTAATTATTCGGGTGAAACCGTGAAAAAACCACGATTCAAAAGCTCCATAAGGCTGTAAAAAGGAGTCGTAAATCTTTCTGTAAATTACACACCAAACCAAAAAAAGATATAACAATTTGGGAAAGAAAGATTTCTATTTCTGTGAGACCAACTCGTAATCTTTTCTAGATTGTTTGATGTCACCAATATTGTCTTTAGACCACGCCACCAAACTATGAATATGTGGCAATAAAGAGCTGCCCCTTTCCGTCAACTCGTATTCCACTTTCGGTGGAACCTGAGGGTAAATGGTACGTTTCACCAATCCATCGGCTTCCAGACTTTTCAAGGTCACGCTCAGCATTTTTTGGGAGATGCTCACTATATAGTTATGCAATTCATTAAACCGCAACACTTTTTCTTCTTCCAAAATCAGTAAAATCAACAACGACCATTTATCACCAATCCTATCCAATACATTTCTCACCGGACATTCTTCCACATTACTGTATTTTTTCAAATTTTCTTTCTCCATACAAGCCTGATTATTACTATAACTAACTTCAAAGTAAGTATTTAACAAAAACGTTACCTATTGCATATTAAAAACTTACACAGTACCTTAGACTAACTAAAAGTTAGTTAACAACTTTTATAAATCAAATATACAACAGAAACTTTAATATACAAACATTATGAAAATAGGTATTACAGGTGCTACTGGTCAATTAGGAGGATTAGTTGTGCAGGAACTATTAAAAAGAGAACTACCCGAGAATCTAGTCGCCTTGGTTCGTTCTACAGATAAAGCTAAAAATTTAGGTATCGAAGCACGTGAATTCAACTATGATGATCCTTCAAGTTTAGAAATAGCTCTAAAAGGCATTGATAGATTGGTTTTTATTTCGGCTAACGAAATAGGTCAACGTGCACGCCAACACCAGAATGTTATAGATGCTGCTAAAAAATCAAACGTTAATTGGATTGTATACACCAGTTTGCTGCGAGCAGACACCTCTACTTTAAGTTTGGCAGGTGAACATGTTGCCACAGAAGAGGCTCTCAAAGAATCAGGTATTGATACTACCATTTTACGTAATGGCTGGTATTCTGAAAACTACACTGCTTCTATCCCCAATGCCTTAGAAAATGGCGCCTTTATTGGTAGTGCAGGAAACGGAAAAATATCTTCGGCAGCTAGATTGGATTATGCAGAAGCTTTAGCTATAGTTATTACAGATGAGAGCTACAAGGATAAAACCTTAGAGCTTGGAGGCGACCAAAGCTACACTTTAACAGATCTTGCCGAAGAAATATCCAAACAATCAGGAAAAACCATTCCCTACACCAATCTTCCTGAAGCAGAATACGCTGGTATTCTATCGCAAGTAGGTGTTCCTGAAGGTCTCGCCAAAGGATTAGCCAGTTGGGACGTGTCTGCTTCCAAAGGTGACCTGTTTGACAAGACCCATCAATTGTCTAAGCTGTTGGGTAGGCCCACCACTTCTTTAGAGCAAGCGGTAAAACAAGCACTTTAAACATTACATAAAAAGGGTTCCTAGTACGGAATCCTTTTTGTATATTTCTAGTATTGACCAAGCTATACGTTAAGCTGATTTCAATTGGTTAAAAATGAATAAACTGTTCCATATTTTTAAAGTTGATGCCGCCGAGGCCCTGAAAATCGCCTCGAACCCCAATGATCCCCACAATCATGATTTTGAGGAGCTCCTCATTGGTGTAGAAGGCCAATTGGAACATTTTATAGACTTCAGTTCCAAAACTGTAGAAGCACCTTTTGTAAGTTTTATAACCAAAGGCAAAGTGCATCGCGTCATTCCTAAAGCCGTCAATAGTCGCTGCGATATTTGGGGCATTCGCTTTAAAAGTGAATTTATCCCAGAAACCACATTTCAACTTTATTCGCTTTACCACAACCAAGCCAACTTAAAACTCAATAAAGATTACTGTACACAACGCTTGGTATCGCTATGCGAAATGATTTACGAAGAAACCAAGCAAGAAACTCCAAATTATGCTATTATTAGGCAGCTTCTAAGTGTCGTCTTTACCATGATAGAAATAGAGCGTAAAAAAGCGGACAATTCCAACGAGTCTCTTGAAAAAACACAAAATACCACCTTCAAAAATTTTCTCACCATTCTAGAAGACAACTACCACCGGCCTGTTGGTGTAGAATTTTATGCGGAAAAGCTCTTTATGTCCTCACGCAACCTCAACATGATCTGTCAAAACATCATGGAGCAAAGCGTATCGGAACTTATTGAGACCAGAAAACTCATCGAGGCCAAAAACTTGCTCATTTCCACAGACAAAACCATTTCAGAAATAGCCTATGATTTGGGCTACAACGAGAATTCATACTTCTCTAATGTCTTCAAAAAGAAGTCTGGACAATCGCCAAGCGAATTTAGAGACGACATGAAAAAACTATTGGTTTCCTAATTCTACAATCCTATTTCCGATTAGTGTAACAACTTAACCCCTTATTGTTTTCATCTTTGTATCAGCAATTTAATCAGCTACAAATAAAATGATTACACATGAAAACAACATTCAAAAATTCAAAAATTCTAACAATGGTTACGCTAGCAGCCGTAACATTGTTTAGCAGTTGTTCCCAGAACAACACCAACGAACTTCAAACTAAAATAGACAAATTAGAAGCCGAGTTGCAAGACTATAAAGCACAAGAAGCCCAAATACAACAACGGCTAGCTACTTTTGACACATTAGACTTTGAGTATTTTACCAATCAAAAATGGGACAAATTTAGCCATAGCCATACCGACGATATTGTGGTGTACAATGCAGACGGAAGTACTACCAAAGGCTTATTTCCATCACATATTGCCGATTTAAAACCCATGTTCATTTTTGCTCCCGACACAAAAATTGAAAAGCATCCTGTACGCTTTGGCAGTGGCGATTGGACTGCGGTAATAGGTGAATTGGAAGGAACTTTTTCAGAACCCATGCCTATTGGTGATGGAAAAACCATCCCTCCTACTGGCAAAAAATTTAAATTGAGAATGGCAACCATAGGCCATTGGAAAGATGGCAAAATGATTGAAGAATACTTATTCTACGACAATCAAGATTTTATGAAGCAAATAGGGCTTGCCCAATAACACAAAAAAAACATATCAAATAAACTAGAAACAATAATTAAAAATTTTATCAAATGGCAACAACAAAATGGGTTATCGACCCAACACACAGCGACATAGGTTTTAAAGTAAAACACTTGATGATTTCCTATGTAAAAGGAACATTTACCAATTATGAAGCAAGTATCGAAGGTGAAGATTTCTCTTCATCTCCTTTAGAAGTTTCTATTGAAGCAGCCTCAATTTCAACCCACAATCCTGAAAGGGATGCCCACTTAAAAAGCGCCGACTTTTTTGATGTGGAGCAGTATAAATTCATTACCTTTAAAAGTACCTCCTTTACAAAAGTGGATGATGCCTACGAACTGGAAGGCCTACTGACCATAAAAGACGTCACCAAAACCGTCAGTTTATATGTAGAGTACGGAGGTACCAACAAAGATCCTTGGGGCAACGAAAAGCTGGCCTTTGAAATCACAGGAAAAATCAACCGAAAAGATTTTGGACTTAACTGGAATGCCGCTTTGGAAACTGGAGGCGTATTGGTTGGTGAAGATGTAAAAATAATGGTCGAAGTGCAATTTGTAAAGCAAGTTTTATAAATTGTTTAGGGAATGGAGAGAACGAAATTCTTAAAATCCTTGGCGTTATTACCTTTAATAAGTGCTAGCATGAATTTGAAAGATTTAAATAAAATGACCTCATCCTTGGGTAATACAGGCAAAATGCCCGTATTGTTCCTAGGGCACGGTAGCCCCATGAATGCCATTGAAGAAAATGAGTTTGTACAGGCCTTTAGAAAATTAGGCCAGGAGCTCATTCGTCCCAATGCCATTCTTTGTATTTCGGCGCACTGGGAAACTAAAGGCACCTTTGTTACGGCCATGCAACATCCGCCTACCATTCACGATTTTGGTGGGTTTCCACAAGCTTTGTTCGACGTGCAATATCCAGCACCCGGTAGCCCAGAACTGGCGCAGGAAACCAAAAACCTAATAACCAAAACCAACGTTGGTTTGGATGAAAAATGGGGATTGGATCACGGTGCTTGGAGTGTTATTAAACATCTGTACCCCAATGCAGATATCCCTGTAATACAAATGAGTATTGATTATTCGCAACCACCGAGTTATCATTATGAATTGGCCAAGGAAATTCAAAAGCTACGCCACAAGGGGGTGTTGATTATTGGAAGCGGGAATATGGTCCACAACCTACGAAAGGTAGCTTGGAATAGATTGAATGAAGAATTTGCCTATGATTGGGCTTTAGAGGCCAATGAAAAAATGAAAAGCTATATTTTGGATGATAATCATCAGAATCTTATCAATTTTAGATCCCAAGGAAAAGCCTTTGATTTGGCCATTCCTACACCAGAGCATTATTTACCCCTGCTTTACACTTTGGCCTTAAAGGACAAGAATGAAGAGGTTACCCTGTTTAATGACAAACCCATAGGTGGCTCATTGACCATGACCTCTTTAAAAATTGAAACTGTTTAAGAAGCTTTCAGTTTATAAAAAAACAAGAGTATCTATCTAGCTCTTCCTTTTATAAAAAAACGCCCACTGTACAGTGGGCGTTTTGCAGTAACCAAAAACAACCTTTATTACTTAGAAGCGCAACAATCGCCTTCTTTCTTTACTCCAAACTTAGAGAGGATGTCCTCCATCAAACACCATTTGGTAATTCCAGACTGCAACAAGTTAGCCCCTACAAATAAGGTAAACCATAACCAATTTTCGTTTACAAACATGCCAAGCAATACGCTAATAATTATAAACGTCCCTGCAATAACACGGATATATCTATTCATCATAACTTTATATTTTTAGTGTTAAATACTCTTTTCTATAGGAATAACAATCGCCCTTATTGGGTTATTGGTTTCCATATTACTGTTGAATTCCTGAATCATCTTAAACAATAGATCTATATTGGCCTCTTCTGTAAAAGAGAAGAACAAAATGGACTCATTTCCACTGGCTTCCCCCGGAAACCAACTGCTGGTAGCCAATACAGCGGGTACGTTTTTATAGCCATCGATATCCGAACTACTAAAACTCTCAATATTGGCTTGCCTAAAGAGCTTTAAGACGTCTTTTTGAAAGTCTTCTACAGCCGTAACTATTACTAATTTCATTTCCTGTGTTTTTTAATTATGCTTTTTACGCTCAATCATATAATATACCAATGGCACTACCAACAATGTAAATACTGTGGACACAATGGTTCCTCCCATTAGGGAGATTGCCAACCCTTGGAAAATAGGGTCGAATAAGATCACAAAGGCTCCAATTACTACCGTTCCTGCCGTTAACAAAATTGGTGTGGTACGCACGGCTCCCGCTTCAATAGCCGCCTGTTTCAATGGCACGCCTTCGGCTACTCTTAGGTTGATAAAATCAATCAACAATACCGAGTTCCGTACCATGATTCCTGCTAGGGCAATCATTCCGATAAATGAGGTCGCGGTGAAAAATGCTCCCATAATCCAGTGTCCTAAAATAATCCCGATCAATGACAATGGAATGGCCACCATCATTACCACAGGTGCTTTAAAGTTTTGGAACCATCCTACGATTAGAATGTATATCAAGATGATAGCTCCCATAAAGGCAATTCCCAAATCCCTAAATACTTCCAAGGTAATTTGCCATTCACCATCCCATTTTACGGTATAGTCATCTTCAAACTCGGGTTGGTTGATGTATAATTCCTCCAAAGCATAGCCTTCAGGTAAATCAATCTCTTTCAGTTTCTTTTCCATACCCAAAATGGCATAGGCAGGGCTTTCCAAAGTTCCAGCCATATCGGCCAATACATATACCACACGCTTTTGGTTCTTTCTATAGATACTCTTAGCTCGGGTTACCGGATTGATGTCTACCAAATCACTAATGGATACCATATTTCCCATTTGAGATTTCACCTGCAATTGGGCAATATCCTGAATGGTGGACTTCTCCTTTTCATCCAAACTCAACACCAAACCAACTTGACGGAAGGCATCCTCATCGTACAAATTGGTAATCGCACGATTGGACAAGGCCAAATTCAAGGTATAGGTAATTTGTTGAGGAGCCACACCATACAACATGGCCTTTTCCTTATTGATCACAAACTCATACTCCACCTGATCTGCCTCAACCATCCAATCGATATCCACCACATCATCGGTATTTTTGAGAATGGTCTGAATGCTGTCGGCAATGGCAATTTGCTCATCATAATCTGGACCGTACACCTCAGCTACAATGGTAGACAATACTGGAGGTCCTGGCGGTACTTCCACCAATTTTACATTAGCATTGTACTTAGCGGCAATCTTTTGAATATCCGGACGCAATAACTTGGCAATATCATGACTCTGTGCACTACGCTCCCCTTTATCGATAAGGTTCACCTGAATATCAGCCATATTACTACCACCACGCAAATCATAGTGTCTTACCAATCCGTTGAAGGTAATTGGCGCTGAAGTCCCAATATAATTTTGGTAACTCACCACTTCCGGTCTTGTAGAAAGGTATTGTGAAATTTCCTGAGCCACTATAGCGGTACGCTCCAATGTGGTGCCTTCCGGCATGTCAATTACTACCTGAAATTCATTTTTGTTATCAAAAGGCAACATTTTCACCGCTACGGAATTCGTCATAAACAATCCCATAGACCCTAGCAACAACGCAAATGTAAACCCTAAGAACAACCAACGTTTGAAACGGTTTTCCAATAAAGGACGCTCAAATTTGTTATACATTCTGTAGATAAAGGTATCTTCCAGAGGCTTCTCTGTTTTCTCTTTATGCTGTTTGTTATCCTTTTCACGTAAAAATATGTACCCTAAATAAGGTGTGATGGTCAAGGCTACAAATAGAGACAGAATCATCGCTATAGACGCCCCAATTGGCATTGGTGCCATATAAGGCCCCATCAATCCAGATACAAAGGCCATTGGCAATACCGAAGCAATTACCGTAAAAGTCGCTAGAATAGTAGGGTTTCCAACTTCATTGATCGCATACAAGGCTGCCTGCTTAAACGGCAAGCGTTTCATTTTGAAATGCCTATGCATGTTTTCTGCTATAATAATGGAGTCATCCACCACGATACCTGTTACGAATACTAAGGCAAAAAGCGTAATTCTATTCAATGTGTAATCCAGCATGTAGTAGCTCAACAAGGTCAAGGCAAAAGTGATAGGCACCGATAAAAATACTACCAAACCACCACGCCATCCCATGGCCAACATTACCACAAAGGTTACTGCAATAATAGAACCAATAAGGTGCAATAACAATTCCGATACTTTATGTGAAGCGGTTTCTCCATAGTTACGGGTGACTTCCACATGCACATCGTCTGGAATCAAGGTTCTTTCCAAATGCGATACTTTGTCAAGGATCACATCAGCAATTTTCATGGCATCGGCACCTTTTCTTTTGGCCACCGAAATAGTTACCGCTGAATATTCCGAAGGAAACTCAGCTGCTTTTTCACTTCCTTGCCCAAATCCCAAACTCACATAGTTTACGGGTACTTCTGGCCCGTCTATAATTTTAGAAACCTGCTTTAGGTAAATAGGTTTGTTATCCTGAACACCTACTACCAAGTTCTCAACATCGCTCACGGTTTTTAGGAAATCTCCAGAGCTCACCAAAAACTCGGCATCGTTCTTATCAAAGCTTCCTGCTCCCATTTGGGCATTATTGGCCTGAATCATTTTGGATACTTCCAAAAAGTCCAATCCACTAGCAGCCAACTTATCTTTATCCAAGACCACTCGAAGCTGTCTGTCTCGCCCTCCAATTTTATGGGTAATGGCAACATCGCCTACCTTTTCAATTTCATTTCGAAGCTCTTGGGCCATTTGCCCCAATTGGTAATCATCATAGGTTTCGCTCCACAAGGTCAATCCCAACATAGGCACATCGTCTATGGCACGCGTTTTCACCAAAGGCATGGTTACTCCCTGCGGCATTTGATCCATATGCTTATTGATCTCATTGTACAGCTTTACAAAAGAACGCTCTATGTCTTCGCCCACATAAAACTGAACGATCACCATTCCCTGTTCCTTCATAGACGTAGAATACACATATTCTACCCCTTTGATATTGCTAATCAATTTTTCCAAGGGCTTGATCACACGCGACTCAACCTCTGTTGGGCTAGCGCCTGGGTATCCCACAAAAATATCGGCCATAGGCACATCAATTTGTGGCTCTTCTTCCCTAGGAATTAAAAATGAACTATAGACCCCAATGACCATAAACACAATCATAAGGAGCACTGTAAGCTTAGAGCCTATAAAGCTCTTGGCTATTTTTCCTGCTAAACCTTCTTTCATCTGTTCTGCTTATTTAATGGTTATTGAAGCTCCGTTGTATAATTTACCTTCAGCTGAAACAATATAAGTTTCGCTGCTATCCAAACCGGACAATACTTCTACTTGATCTCCATAGGTACGGCCCAATCGTAACCAACGTAATACTGCTGTGTTATTTTGGCTTACCGTATAGACGCCTGTTAATTGTCCCTTGGTAACAATTGCTGAAGTTGGCAACAAAACCATTTGTTTTTGGGTAGTGCCTTCCATAGGGAACTGTACTGTGGCAAACATGCCCGACAGAATCTTATCATCTGCTTTAGGCAAGGCTATCTTTACCACATATTGCCCTCCGGTATGTTTTGCTGAAGTACTTACTTCCGTTACATTCCCTTCATAGGTTTTATTGGTTGCTTTTACCAATACCTCTACTTTTTGATTTTTGGCCACTTTTGAAATATCCGACTCTGGCACCATGGCAATAACCTCAAAGTTCCCAGGACCTTCCACGGATACCAATGGCATTCCTGGATTCGCCATATCTCCTGCCTTTACTGTAGTAGCTGTTACCACTCCATTAAAAGGCGCTGTAATATTGGTATAAGCCATTTGGGCATTGATTTCATTTTTTTGCTGTTTAGCAGCCTCTAGATTGGCCGCTGCCATATCATATCTGGCCGTGATATCATCAAATTCCTTTTGGGTTGCGCTGTTTTGTGCAAATAGGTTTTTGTAGCGGTTATAATCCTTTTCGGCATTTTTAAACGCTGCAGTGGCTTGGGTAATTCCCGCATTGATTTGTGCGCGCTTAGCCTCAAGGTCACTGTTATTAATTGCCACCAACAATTGCCCTTTTCTAACTTGGTCTCCCACTTTTACAGGGACACTGTTTACATACCCCATAAAACGGGTGCTCAAATCGGCACTGTTTACGGCCTGTACTTTCCCGCTAACACTTAAAAAAGTACTATTTCCATTTGCCTTAACAGGACTTACGGATACAGCAACTGCCGGTCCCTTTTGCGCTTCCTGTTTGGCGTCCTTGCTTCCGCAGCTCATAAACAATGCTGTTACAGCTACGATTGATAATGTGTATAATGTTTTCATATGTATATCTGTCTTGCTTAGTAATTTATTTGGTTAGAAACTGCACATAAGCCTGTGCATAGTTATATTCGAAAATAGTTTGGTAATATTCCAATTGCTTTTGGGCGTATAGTGTCTCAGACATCAACAAATCGGTGGTTTTCTCTAGGCCTTCCTCAAAACGATTGGTTCTGATGCGCAAAGATTCTTCTGATTGATCCAAGGCCAATTTGGACAGTTGCAATCTGTTTTTGGCATCATTCAACATGCGCTTGGCTTTGTTGAGTTCCATTTGACTTTGTGAGACATATTGTTCATACTGAAGTTTGGAAGTTTCAAACTCAGCTCTACTTTTTTGAGCTTTTCCAAAACGTTTGGTTCCTTCCAATATATTCCAGCTCAAAGAGGCCCCAAACAGATACCCACCGGCATCGGCATGGAAAATTTGATCGTCATATAACTCATAACTACCAAAAGCGTTTAGACGTGGTAAAAAGGTCATTTTATCAGCCTTGTATTGGGTTTCATAGGCATTGCTTGCCAACTCCATCGCCTTGATATCCGAACGTTCTTTGGAAATCATCAAGGCATTCTCTTCCGTAAACATCTCCGCTTCAAGCGCATCTGTTGGAAGATACACCACATCCTGACTGGTATTCATTAAAAAAGAAATGTAGTTTGAGGCATTTTGCACTTGACTCTTGGCGGTTTGCAATTGGTTTCTCACTTCGGTTACACGAACCTCAACGGCCAACACATCCGATTTTTGCAAGTAGCCTTGGGCATAACTGTTGTCTGCCAATTGCTTGTTGGCCAAAGCAGCTTCCAAAGCCTGCTCCAACACCTCTACGCCTTTATAAGCCAATTGCAATTGCATATAGGCCTTGTCCACTTCAAACGTGAGATAGTCTTTGGTACGTTCACTTTGTAGTGCCGTGGCTTCCATTTTGGATTTAGCAGCCTTACGTTGGTAAAAACCATCCACATTGATCAAGGGTTGTTGAATCTCGAACTTGGTAGCAAAATTTTGAATTTGCTGTGGATCGTTTAAAAGATCTGGATTGAAATCGGCGGCCGTTACTATTTCTTGGTTCAATTTAGAACCAAAGGCCATTAAAGGATTTGTTGTAGAGATCCCTGTGTGCGAAGCCGTAATGTTTGGCAAAAAGACAGCATTGGTCTGCCTAAAATCTGCCCTAGCGGCATTGAACTGTTCTTCGGAAATTTTAAGGCTGTGATTGGATTCAACCACGGCATCCAAAACCTCCGATTTAGCAATAGGCACTTCGGTTTGGGCATTCCCTGAAAACTGTAAGCCTATCAGCGTTATTACAAAAATATATAAACGATGCTTCATAATGTATTCTTAAATGTTGGGACAAAAATACATTTGAAAAAAAGGGTTGTCAGTAACTTAGGTTACCAAGCCTTTTTGTCACATGCTTAGTTTTTAACGCAAAAGCGCCCACTGTACAGTGAGCGCTCTATTATAAGTTTCATAAGGACTAAACCTCGTAAGGTTGATCCTTTAGCAAATCTTCAACTACATCCAATTCAAACAGGGTTTCAAATTCATCGCAGGAATCCCTAAGGAATTTTCTAATTTTATTGGCGCTCTCCGGAAGGTTCTTGCCTGCCGATTGCCATGTTTCATAATCGGGCCATTGGGCATAAGCGATATAATGCGAATCGTTTTTTTTATGCAGTCGAGACCCCAAACCACCCTCGTACTGATGGACAAGTTCGGTAAGTTCTTTCCAACCATTTACAAAAGTAGCTTCCAAACCTTCTTTTACTTTAAATGAATAAATTACGGCAAACATAGGCTCCTGGTTTTAAAAATTCTGTTCATCGGCAGAAGGTCCATAGCTAGCTGGAACTGGAATTCCCAACAAACGGTAATACACACCCAATTGCGCTCTATGATGGGTTATTTGATTGAGGGAATGCCTTATGGCTCCATATTTAGACCATTCCTTTATGGTGTGTCCCTTCATCTTCAATGCCCAGACATCACTTAAATCGGCTTCGTTGGCCGCTCTAAGCGCGGCTATGTTTTTTTCATACTTCTCATTAAGGGTCTGCTCCAACTCCTGGGCGTTTTCCTTCAATTTTGGTCCGTCCCCTTCTTTAAAGTCCAATTCATCCGTAGTCAACACTACTTCTGGCCATCCAAATATTTCTGCTATATGGGTACTTAAATGTCCCATTTTCATGCTCTTTTCATGAGGGGCATAGTCGTTCTTATCGTTGGGGTACAATTTGAAAAACTTTTGGGTGATGTGATATTCCTCCAATAATTCGTCCTGAAGATTTTTAAGGCTGTCCATAATGCTCATTATTTTTGATTAACAAGCTAAATTTAAAGCTTTTAAATTTAGCCAATTCAAAGTGAACGTTAATATTACCTTATCTCTAGATTGCCAGTAAAAAAGGTCTTGCAAACTTCTGATTCATCCTATAAATACAGACGAGAAACAGCATACAATTTCTTAATCCTTACTTTCAGGTATGATCAGGAAAGGCACCTTTAATTGGCTCCCTATTTTTTTAATTACAGGCTCTCTTGTTAAACTTTCATATAAACTATGCTGGTAACTCACCATAGCCAACATATCTATGTTGTGCTCGTCCACAAAATCATTAATTTCAGTAGCTTTTTTGGCATAATGCGGCATCCAATGGAAGCTATGGTCTAAGTCCTGCATATACTCTTTAACAGCGTTCACATTATAGGTTTGTATTTCAGTAAGCTTCGATTCAGTATTGATGTGTACCACATTTATTTTGGAGTTGAACAACTCGGCAATATTCTTGATTGCTCCCATTTCGGTTGGACTGTAAAAACGGTTGTAATCGGTTGGAAAAGCAATTTGTTTTGGGGGCACAAATTCACTTTTATCCGGAATAGCCAAAATTGGACAATTCTTTATTCTACCAATAATGCCTACCGTATTACTGCCAAACAACATGCCTTTGGCACCTGTAGCACCTGTGGTTCCCATCACAATTAAGTTGATGTGATATTTTCTTATGTAGGCCTCAACAGATTCTCCCAGGTTTCCTGCACTTAAAATGATTTCAAATGAATGATTTGGATTTGTGTTGGCAGCCTCCACAGTTTCTTTTAACTTGGTCAATTCCTTGAGGTTGCTCTCCCGCATCACATCATTATACTTTTTGGACATATTGGCCATGGCAGAAATCTTTTCATTCTTGCAATGCAGCAAATAGAAAGTACATTCTTCTTCAGCTAATAATTTAAGCGCATAAACTGTGGCATTCCACGCATTATCAGAGAAATCAGTCGGCAATAATATCTGGTATTTCATGATCTTAGTAGTGTTGATGTATGTCAATTTACCCTATAAAATTAAAACAATTTAGTTCGCTATACAATGACATTTATCAGCCATCTCTCACAAATGGTTTTGTTGATTAATATTATGCTTGTCTAACACTCCTAAATCAATACTCAAAATCAAGTCTTTATGAGAAATATCATAAGCTTTATCATAATTCTTGGGTATCTTTATAAATAACAAATAATCCTGCAATGAAAACCATATTACTGTTAACAGACTTTTCGCAGAACTCTATCAATGCTATTCGTTACGCCTTAAATTTATTCAAAGGCAAAAACATACAGTATTATTTGTTACATGTGAAAAGTGCGACCGCTTTCACCTCGGACGATTTAATGGTGGCTGGCGGGCAGCCCATTTACCAAGCCCTGATAAGCCCCGCCAAAAAACGCCTTGCTGCCTTAGTGGATACTCTTCAACGCGAATTTGAGCTTAGCGACAACAGTATAGAATATTTGGTTGATTTTGATATTCTCACCAATGCCATACAACAGGTCATTGCCTCTAAAAATATCGATATGGTAGTTATGGGTACCAACGGAGCTACAGGTGCCCAAGAAGTCATTTTTGGAAGTAACACCATTAATGTTATCAGAAAAGTGGACTGCCCCACTTTGGTGATCCCCGAAGGCTTTGAATACCGTCCTCCCAAAAACACCATTCTTCCTTTGGACGAAGACACTTCTATGAATGATCCCGCTTTCAAAAAGGGTATTTTAAGCTTTGCATCAACCTTTGAGAGCTCCCTACATGTTTTAAGAATCCACCCCCACAATCCAAAACGGATAGATTTAAAAAAAGAAGAAGATCTCAAAGTACTCCAAACACTTGATAGTCCTATCAATTATCAATATCATGTAATAAACAATGTTCCCGTGTATTATGCTTCCCATAGTTACATACAGACCAACCCTATCGATCTGGTGACGCTAATCACACATAGGGAACGCTTTTTTGAGCGCTATTTATCCACCTCATCTACAGCAAGAATTAGCAACAATCTTACCCTGCCATTATTGATATTCCATAGTCATTAAGCAGCCTTATTTATTGGCCACCACACTTACAATACCAATAAGAAAGATGAGAATTAAAACGAAATTCCGAAACTGCTCTTGAGATACGCGCTCCAAGATTTTTTTGCCTATCCAAGTCCCTACAACACTTATCACAATCAAAATTGGAATCAAATACATAAAGTCCTTGCGCATATACCCATTGAAATAGTACACAATGGTACGGCTAAAATCCACCGCTAAATCGATTACCGCAGAAGTGGCAATAAATTTATCCTTATCCATTTTAAAGGCTGCCATGGTAATTCCTCTAATAGCGCCACCGGTCCCTAGAAGGCCTGCACTCAATCCAGAAAGGGAACCTCCTACAATGGCATTTCTCTTATTGGGAATGACACGAAGTTTGCTGAAGATTAAAAAAATTAAACTCATGAGCATTAAAAATGCCCCCAACACATACGTTAATACCCTAGGATTAAAATATTTACTAAAATATGCCCCCACGGACACAAAAATAACCGCTGGAATACCCAATGTTAAAACCAGCTTTTTGTCAAACCCTTTTTTGAACAAAACAATTTTACTGGTATTACTTGCCAAATGGTACAAGGCGGTAAGCCCGAGAACAGATTGAAAGTCGAAGAAAAAATTGGCAATAGGCACAAAGTACACCGAAGATCCAAACCCACCAATAGTCCCTAAAACTTCGGCAAGCAGAGAAAGCAATACAAAAATTGGGAGGTATTTGGTCAACATTAAAAAAACAATAGCATTGGGTTTAGGGGCTTTAACTATTTGAAGTTACGGACTTTTACAAACAAAAAAAAGCAGAAAGCGGTTATCCCTTACTTTCTGCCTTTTTCACTATCAATTAACCTCAATAACTTTTTTTAGAGACTCGCTGGCGTTTTCTCTTTTTAGAAGGTTCAACTTTAAAATACCATCTTTGTATTTTGCTTTAACCTCTTGGTCCATAGCAACAGATTTTGGTAATTTCAAAGAGCGTTCAAAGTAATTATAGTTGAATTCTCTACGCTTGTAGCCGTGTTCTTCATTTTCCTCTACTTCATTTTCCTTCTTGCCACAAACACGTAGCACATTGTCATCAATAGTCACTTCGAAGTCCTTTTTAGAGAACCCAGGAGCCGCAAATTCAATTTCAAAGTCTTTGTCATGTTCGGTAACATTCATCGCAGGCATTGAATTGTCCTCGTCAAATAAATCGTTGTTGAAAAAAGCATCAGAGCCCAACAGCGATTTTAAACCCTCATCATCCCAAAATGGGAGTAATCGGTTTCTTTTGTTAAATTTAATAAGTGACATGACCTTAATTTTAATGGTTAAACTTACCAACCCCAATGTAAGGATATCACACGAAAAATAAAATGATATATATCAGTTAGTTACAATATTTGCAACCTAATTTTAAAGGAATTTCCTTTCAAAAAATCGACCTTATTTTTGAAGATTACAACATCACTTTTTCGGTATCCAATAATTTTGGAATAGTGACCTTCCAGCCAAATTCACTTTCTATTTTCAACCTAAAGGCGTCCAAGGCCGGTGGTTCTCCATGCACCAAATACACCTTCTCTGGAATGTTTTTAATGGTGCGCAACCAATGAAGCAAATCATCCTGATCGGCATGGGCAGAAAGACTATCCAAACATTTTACAGTAGCCTTTACAGGATAATACCTACCATAAAACTTAATTTCATGGGCCCCATCCTTCAGTTGGCGCCCACGGGTCCCTTCCGCCTGATATCCCACCAACAATACATTGGTACTGGGCACATCTATAAATTGTTGCAAATAGGTCAACACCCGTCCTCCGGTTACCATCCCACTGCCCGCAATAATTATTTTTGGCCTTGGATCATCAATGGTTTCCCAAGTTTCACCAAAGGATTGCACAATGTTGACATGATTGCACATGGCATCATATTCCTGCATGGGCAATTTGTGCCATTTTGGAAAGCGTTTAAAAACTTCCAACACATTGTTGCCCATTGGGCTGTCAATAAATATGGGAATATTGGGAATTTTGTTGCTTTTGTAAAGTTTCCAAAGAATGTAAATCAGGGTCTGCAAACGTTCCACAGCAAAACTGGGAATGATGAGATTCCCTTGTTTTTCTATAGTATCCAAGACCAATTGGGCCAGGATGTCTTCTACATCTTCCTCTGGATGCAATTTGTTCCCATAGGTGCTTTCCACAAACAAATAATCGGCCCATTCCGGAGTTTTAGGATCGTTCAACAAATAATCATCCCAACGCCCTATATCACCAGAAAACACAAAGCGTTTCCCATTAATGTCCAATTCAATAAAAGTTGCCCCTATGATATGCCCGTTGTACCGAAACCTATAGGTAATATGTTCCGAAAGGTTCAACCAGATATCCTGAATCCCTACTTGAAAAAATCGCAAGGTTCTCTCCACATCTTTCTCTGTATAAAAAGGTAAGGCGGGATGGTGTTTTGTATAATGCTCTTTATTGGCTTTTTCGGCTTCTTCTTCCTGAATCTTGGCACTGTCTTTTAAAATGATTTCCGCAATAGCCAAGGTTGGCGCCGTTCCAATAATTTTTCCCGAAAACCCCTTCTGAATCAACTTAGGCAAATAGCCTACGTGATCCAAATGGCCGTGGGTTAACAGCACCACATCTATTGTTTCTACATCAATGGGCAATTCTTCCCAGTTGAGCTGCCTCAATTCCTTTAGCCCTTGAAACATACCACAATCTACCAATATGTTAGCTTCGGAAGTTTCCAAAAAGTATTTAGAGCCGGTTACCACACCTGAGGCTCCCAAAAAATGGATGTTTGCATAATTTTTCATTCTTCATGCGGTAAATTACATAGTTGTTCAATTTCCTTTAAAATGCGCTCCTTTCGGGATTCGGAAACACCTAGGTGATCCAAGTAAAAGGAATCTCCCATTAGGTCCCGACACAAAACCACATCCCTACTCAACAGAAATTGTTTTTCTCGATTGGTAAGCAATGAGGACACCGTAATTGGGTACAGTCCCAAACGGTCAATCCTATCCCTTAAGCCATTGCCATCTGGATGATCCCAACTAAGCAGATACAATCCACAGCATTTTCCAAATTGCAAAGCATCTGAGGTAAAACGCGTATTGGTAACCAACCAGCCATCGGTTAAAATGGAGTTGTTGTTTACATTGGTATTCCAATGTGCTTTCACATCTTGATATCGGGAATGGATGTACAGAGGAATCTTGACATTACAATTTTGTCCCTGCTCGCTATGGAACTTACATTCTACTATGGTGGTTTCGTTATTTTTATGGGCTACCACATCAATTTCATGTGACACGCACTTTCCCTGTACAATCTGGCTCACTTCTGTATCATAACCAGAGTATTTTAAAATAGCACCTACAAATTTCTCGAATGGATACCCCGTTGGCCCCAGTTCATAGATGGCCCGCTTCAACTTGTATTTGGAGGCCCAATACCTACTTTTCTTTTTGAGCAAGGCAAAGGCTCTATTGTATATTTCCTTAGTAGAAATTCCTTGGTAGAGTTCATCCCGAACCTTATCAATAATTTGGCTGACCACCTCATCACTAGCCCCTACGCGTCTTAGCGAGGCCTTCAATTTGGGCATTGAAAAACTCACCCGCTCCCCTGAAGACTTTGTAATATCCAAATTGTGATTTACCATGCTTGATTATTTTAGACCCAATGCAAATCAATTCCTTAAATCGTGCATGACCAAAATAGGAACCCTTGAATGGAACCCGATATTTTTCACCATGGGATTGCTCAAAATACTTCCGAAAAAAGAGTGTTTCTTATTGATGAAGGCCACCATATCACTATCCCTACTTTCTACAAACATATTCACTGCGGGTTCGACTGCCTTGTAATGCAAGGTGTGATATTCGTAAGATACATCTTCCAACTGCTCTTCCAACATTTGCTTATGCTCGGCCTGTTTCACGTCCAATAAGTCATCATCTGAAACATACAGAATACTGACTGTCGCCTGACACTTTTGAGCCAATTCTACCAAATAGGCAAGTTCCCGTTTTTTGTAATGGGTTTTAAAACTGGTAGGAAACACAATCTCCTTGGGCATAGCCAGCTTACTAGCTTCAGGCACCACAATTACAGGGCAATTGCGTACCTTTTCCATTACGTAAACTGCGGTACTTCCATAGGCTACATGCTCGGAGCCTGTTTCGCCTTTGGTGCCCATGACAATCATATCGATATCCTTTTGTTCCACAATTTCCTTAATGGCTTCTATTGGATTGTTAAAGGTTGAAATGGTCTCAAAATGGTGCTTTGGATTGTGATCATACTTAAATGCCAATTTATCCATCACCTCCGCCAAGCCTTCTTCCGAATTGGACTTTGCCGTTTCGTAGAGTTCGCTTCCGGGTTCCATGTTCAACAAACTTTTCAAAATATTGCTAGTGGCCGTAAACACATTAAGCACATAGAAATCGCAATGGTCGTTTTGGTAGAGTTCAATGGCATAGTTCATAGCTTGCCAAGCGTTCTTGGAGAAGTCTGTTGGTAACAATATTTTTTTTCTCATGACTTCTAAATTTAAAAGTTATTATTTGTGTTGTTAGTTGACAGACCAAGACGTTTGTGGGCTCAATCTGGGATTACCATAAAAGGAACCGCAGGATGGTATCCTATTTTCTTAATGACAGGTTCCCTCGTAAATCGTTCCAAAAGGCTGTGTTTATAATTAATCATCACCAACATATCAATCTCCAATTCTTCTATAAAATCAAAGATTTCGTGAGTTTTACTGGCGTAAATGGGCATCCAATGAAAACTGTGCTCATAGGTTTCCAAAAGTTCTTTTAACAATGTATAATGATTTCTTTGTTCGGCACTCAACCTACTTTTTTCCTGTATGTGTACTACCCTAATTCTTGTACCAAATTGTTGGGACATGGTAAACAACGGCTGCAAATCTTCCGCACGATAAGGTCTTATAAAGTTTGTTGGAAAGGCTATTTGCTTCGGAATTTTAAATTGGCAATCTTCTGGAACAATAATCAATGGGCATAATGACAATTTGGAAATCAAGCCCACCGTATTGCTTCCAAAAAAGACTTCCTTGGCACCGGTTGCCCCTTTGGTGCCCATAACCACCAAATTGAGCTTGTATTTTTTAATACTGGTGGCAATGGCGTCATTTAGGCTTTCGCTACTAAAAATGATCTCAAAACGGTGTTTCTCCTTGGGATGGGCCGCTTCCGCCATCGCTTTTAAATC
Source organism: Mangrovimonas sp. DI 80 (assembly GCF_001975575.1). NCBI lineage: Bacteria > Pseudomonadati > Bacteroidota > Flavobacteriia > Flavobacteriales > Flavobacteriaceae > Mangrovimonas > Mangrovimonas sp. DI 80. Next base: position 74,072 of record NZ_MSDT01000008.1, read on the forward strand.
CCTCAGTTCCTTAATGGCACTTTCGCTCATGGCCTCATTAAATTTTTTGGACATATTTGACATGGCCGAAATCTTGGCATTCATGGCATTTAGGAAATAAAATGTGCACGCTTCTTCGGCCAAAAGGTTCATGGCGTAGACGGTTGCATTCCATGCGTTATCAGAAAAGTCTGTCGGTATTAATACATGATATTCCATGATCAAACCCTTTAAGGATATTTCCCCTAAATTTAAGACAATTAGCGCATTTAAACTATGACAAAAATCACCCACAAAATACTGAACAAGAGATTTTTACATTCCAAAAACTTATATTGAACATCAAAAATCTCTAACACACCGCAAAAACAGCCACAAACACTGACTATCAATATATTAACAAGATTAATTTAAAATAAGCATTAATGATAAATATCATTCCATTTTAGTTTAATTTTAAATAAATTTACTCATTACCAACGTTTTAACATCACAGCCATGATCAAGACATTAAACCAAAAGGAATGCTATATGGTGCTTGAGAGGAACTACATTGGTCATTTGGCTTATATGTTTTACCACCAACCCTTCATTGCTCCGATTACGTATTTTTATGACACAGCCAACCATTGGATTTTGGCATATGCGGCCGAAGGTCATAAAATCAATGCCATGCGAAAACACAGAGACGTGGCCCTACAGGTAGAAGAAGTAAACTCGGTAAACGAATGGAAATCTGTGTTGGTTCATGGGACCTATGAGGAGCTTACAGGTAGCTACGCCAAAGCTCAATTGCACAGTTTCTCTTTAGGAGTAAAAGATTTGATTATGATGAAAGAGCACAAGGATGTAGACTTCCTTAGTGAGTTTTCCAGTAAAATCCATCTTGGCGATGTTCCCGTAGTTTATGTCATCAAAATAGACGCCATTAACGGCAAACAGAGAGACGACCACGATAGCTAAAGTACCTTACTTCTCTGCAGTTGAAGATCCGTAAAAACAACTTTCTAGCATCTTGTACAATTCCGTATGCTTTTTTTTCATGTGCTCGGGATTTTCGAAAAAATACTCAGAAGCCACAGCGAAAAATTCTGCCTCATTGGTGCCTCCATAATTTCTAATATCCGATTTATTGTCATTGATGGCTTCCATTTCCTTATGAATCATTTTTAACCAAGGAATCACATAAGCGTGCTGTATCAAACGCTCCGGAACCCCATCTGTCACTCCATCCATTTTATCAATGAGGTGCACAAACTCATGGATGCCCGTATTGGTTTTGGAAGAGCTTTTTGAAAACCCATGTCGCAACGCTTTTTTGGAAAGGATCATTTGTTTTTCCAATCGGCCGGTGCCAACAACTCCTGCAATAATGCGGTTGCCCTTTTTGTCTTCAAACTCGAAATCTTCATTAAAGTTATCGGGATATAGCAATACCCCACTTAAATTAGTGTAATGCCACTCTGGAAATCCAAAAACTGGAATCACGGCGCTGGCGGCAATCAGGATTTTGTCCAATTCTTCGAGTTCTACTTTAACACCTTCCAAATACACCTCACTTAAAAACTCCATCATCCGTTTTTGAAAACGTTGCTGTTCCTTTGGAGGCAGACCTTCATAAAATTCCACATGCTCCATGAGCAATTTGTGCCAATGCTTCGGAAAAGGCTCTACGGGTTTACGCTTTAGTTTGGACAGGGCATATACTCCAAAAGCCAACAGTAACAAAAATGCAATAGTTGTGATCATAACATGCAAATATGGTGCTCTCCAAAAATAAACCAAAGTGATAACAAAAAGATCGTTTTTTCAAAATCAAAAGGAATTTATCTAAAACCAATTATATTTTAAGAACTCAAATAGCTTCCAAAAATTCTTTTTTCAATCTAAAAACTTAATAATACATTTGGCACAATAAATGTTAAAAGCATTTAAAGTTTAAATAAAGCCCTATGAACAAAATTCGCTTAGCACTGGCCTTTTCTTTTTTGGTTTCAGTATTGTCTTTTGCCCAAAACAATGCCGTTGGTGCCGGGGAAACCCTTATTTTTTCAGCTTCTTACAATATGTCTGGAATCCTAACGGAGCTTGCCCAAGTAAAAATGGAAACCAGTGAAGTGAACACTTCCAAAGCGACCTTACTTCGCTTAAAATGTACAGCGGCAACCTATAGCAAATGGGACAATTTCTTTAAAATTAGAGACCTATATGAAAGCTATGTAAGCCCTAAAACCCTTTCCCCTTACCTATACAAAAGAGAAATAGACGAAGGTGGCTATTACAAGTTTATGCAATACAAATACAGCCATAAAACCAACACTGTAAAAAGCCTTAAAAAGAAGAAAAAGAAAGGCGGCGGTTTTAACGAAGAAAATACCACGGTCTCCATTAGCAGTACTACCCGGGATTTGGTAAGCACACTTTACAAGCTGCGTACTTTGGATCTTGCTAGTCTATCAACAGGGGCAACCAAATCGTTCAAAGTATTGTTTGACAACAAAGAAAACATTGTCAATTTTAAATATTTGGGTACCGAAACTATCAACACTAGCCTTGGGCAAAAAACCTGCTACAAATTGGCTATTTCCATCAACAACAGCGATGTCCTAAAAGGTACCAACGACAACTTATTATGGTTGACAGCCGATGCCACTAAAATTCCGGTATATGCCAAATTTAAGATTGCAGTAGGTAATGGTGAGTTAAAAATAAAATCGGCCACAGGCCTTAAAAACTAAGAGCATGAGAAAAGTATTGATCATTTTAGGATTTATCACTAGTCTATTGGCTGTTATTCTAGCCTTGACCCCACTATCCAATCTAGCGTTTATCCCTGCTATATTGGCTTTTTTATTGGGACTTTCCATCTTTTTTGTTTCCAAAAAACAGAACAAGTCCAAAAAAGTGGTGCAGTATATTTTCCTGTTAACCATCATCACTTTGGGTATCTCCATCTACAAATCGGTATTCCATACGGTAGAAGTTGGCAATACCGAAGAATTGCAGGAACGTGCGAAAGAATCGGAAGAAAATTCTAAGGAAATTCTGGAAGAATTGGACATTGACGAAGAGGATCTGGAAATAGAAGACATCGATCTAGATACTGAAGAAATTGATATCGAAGAAGTTGACGATATAGAATTTGAATAATTCACTTCCCACAAATTTTAAGGAATACTTCGGTATTCCTTTTTTTTTCGCTTTATTTGACTGACAATTAACACAGTACAATGAAGCTTTTCATTTTCACTTCTGTTCTTTCCATTGTTGGATCCTGTGCCACAAAAAAGTATAGTGAGCGCATTGAGGACCTAAAGAACAGCATTGTTTTTGAAGACCGACAGACTGTAGAACAGTACGCCAGTACCATTACCTCGCAAGAATTGATGGACTATGTTTACGAATTGTCCTCAGACCAATACCAAGGTCGAAAAACCGGCGAAACAGGCCTAAAGGAAGCAGCCAATTATCTTAAAGATTACTATATCGCCCAAGGCATTCCATCCCCTTTCGGCAATCAAAATTATTTTCAACCGGTTCCCAAATCTTTTTTTACAGATAGCCTTAACAGCTCCCAAAATGTGGTTGCTTATATTGAAGGCAGCAAACACCCCAAGGAAACCATCATCATTACTGCGCATCTAGATCATGAAGGTGAGGAAAACGGTGAAATCTACAACGGCGCCGATGACAATGCCTCTGGAACTGCTGCCCTAATGGAAATGGCAGAAGCCTTTAACGAAGCCAAAAAAAATGGAAATGGGCCTAAACGAAGTATCCTGTTCCTTCACCTTACTGGGGAAGAAGAAGGCCTGATCGGATCAAAATTCTATGTAGAACACCCAATTGTTCCCCTAAAAAAAACCATTGCCAACCTGAATATTGATATGATTGGTCGAGTTGATGAAACACACATGAACACCCCAAATTATGTGTACGTTATAGGAGCTGATAGACTCAGTAAGGAGCTATACTTTATTTCGGAAACCGCCAATACTACCTTTTCCCAATTGGATTTGGATTACAGATTCAACGACAAAAATGACACCAACCATTACTTCTCCAGATCCGATCAATACAACTTTGCCCAAGCCGGAATTCCTGTCATCTTTTATTTTAATGGAGAACACGAAGATTACCACAAACCAACAGATACCGCAGAAAAACTGAACTATCCCCTTTTGGCGAAACGCACCCAATTAATCTTTGCCACGGCCTGGTATTTGGCCAATTCCAAACATAAATTGACTCTAGACCAGGAATAAAACTGTGTTAAAGCCTTTTATTTTAAACCATTCTGTTTAACTTAATTATTACATTCGCAGGATAATTTTTCTAATTTTAATTCAGTATAGCTTTAATTTTGCGCTTAATGAAAAACCTGATTACCCTTTGCAGCCTTGCGTTGCTAATATCTAGCTGTAGCAGTTCCAAGAAAAACGAACATTTCAACCTAACCCCTACCTCTACAGATCCCACGGTTTATGCCAATACGATTACATCCGCAGAACTCAAAGAATTACTTTACACCTATGCCTCTGACGAATTTCAAGGAAGGGAAACTGGTACTGAAGGACAAAAGAAAGCCGTAGCATTCTTGGCCCAACAATATCAAGACATGGAAGTGCCTTCACCTATGGGAGACACTTACTTTCAAAATGTTCCTTTGGAAATAAAGGGAACATCCCAAACCAACATCTCGATAAACGGAAAAACCTTGACCTGTTTTGTTGACTACGCTCCTTTAGGAACGTCCTCTACTCAGCATATAGATGGGCAAGACATTGTATATGTGGCTTACGGTATTGAATCAGAAAAATACTCCAACTACAACAACCTCGATGTAAAGGACAAGATTGTGCTTATGAAATCTGGGGAACCACAAAACGAGGACGGCACCTATATCACCTCGGGAACCGAAAAACCTACCATTTGGACCTCTGGTCGCGGTGCAAGAAACTTAAAAAGGGACGTTGCCATTACGAAAGGAGCCAAAGCCGTTATCTATATGGATAGTGAATCCTTTGATCGTGTGGTCAATTACTATCAAAAGCAAGCAACCAAAAGTAACCATGGCACCATGGCGGTTCAAGGAGACGGGATAAATGTTCCGCATTTCATTATCAACGACATGGTTGGTAAAGAAATTTACACCAACATCCTTACAGACAATCACTCCAAAACTATCGAAGCACCTGTAACAATAGATATTACCACGGAATCAAACAACATTAATTCCGAAAATGTACTGGCATTTATCAAAGGTTCCGAAAAACCAGAAGAAATTTTGGTAATTTCTTCCCACCTAGACCATGAGGGTATCAAAAATGGACAGATTTACAATGGTGCCGATGATGACGGTTCAGGGACAGTGGCCCTTTTGGAAATTGCAGAAGCCTTTAAAACAGCCGTAAAAGAAGGGAAAGGACCTAAGCGCTCCATTTTATTTTTGCATGTAACTGGAGAAGAAAAAGGCCTATTGGGCTCTAAGTATTACACCGATTTCAATCCTGTATTTCCTTTGGAAAACACTATAGCCGATTTAAACATCGACATGATTGGCCGTGTAGATGATAAACATACAGATAACCCAAACTATGTGTACTTGATTGGAGCAGATCGCTTGAGCACAGAACTGCACCAAATTTCTGAAGCTACCAATGAAAAATACACCAAAATAGATCTTGATTACACTTATAATGCAGAGAACGATCCCAACCGTTTCTATTTCAGATCAGATCACTACAACTTTGCAAAGCATAATGTTCCGTCAATTTTCTATTTCAACGGTTCCCATGCTGATTACCATAAACCAACAGATACACCAGACAAAATAGCCTACGATTTATTGGAAACCAGAACTCGTTTGGTTTTCTACACTGCATGGCAATTGGCCAACCAAGAGCAACGTATTGTGGCAGATAAAGCTGTTCAATAAAAGCACGTAATTTTGGAAGCAAACAAGCTTAAAACAATTGGAATGAAAACAAGACACTTAGGAAAAAACGGATTTGAAGTCAGTGAAATAGGCTTGGGAACTTGGCAAATTGGTGCCGATTGGGGAAAGCAATTTTCTACAGATAAGGCATTGGATATTTTAAATACAGCGGTACAAAACGGCATCACCTTTTTTGATACTGCCGATGTCTATGGCAATGGACAAAGCGAAAGCTTTATCGGGGAGTTTTTAAAACAAACCAATAAAGACATTAAAGTGGCTACCAAATTTGGCCGCGGCGGCGATGTCTATCCAGCCTCCTATACCAAAGATGCCATGCGAAAGGCCATCGAGCATTCCCTAGATCACTTGGGTGTAAATGCCTTAGATTTGTTACAATTGCACTGCATCCCAACTGCTGAAATGCAAAAGGGAGACGTTTTCAATTGGTTACGTGATTTTAAAAGGGAAGGACTCATCAAAACCTTTGGAGCCAGTGTCGAGTCTATTGAAGAAGGACTGTTGTGTTTAGAGCAAGAAGGCATTCAATCTTTACAAGTAATTTTTAATATTTTCAGACAAAAATTGGTGAATGAATTATTGCCTCAAGCCGAAGCCAAAGAGGTGGGCATTATTGTCCGTCTACCTTTAGCCAGTGGTTTGCTGGCTGGTAAATTCACTAAAACCACCACCTTTGAAAAAGAAGACCACAGAAACTACAATAAGGATGGTAATGCCTTTAATGTAGGTGAAACCTTTGCCGGATTACCGTTTGAAAAGGGTGTGGAATTGGCTGATGTCCTAAAGCCTTTAGTACCTGAAGGCATGACAATGGTGCAATTGGCATTGAGATGGATTTTAGATCATAAAGCAGTTTCGACCATCATTCCTGGGGCCAGTTCCCCAAATCAAGCACAAGCCAATGTCTTGGCATCTGAACTACCTCCGTTATCAAAAGAACTACACGCAACCCTTGCTGAAATTTACAAATCAAACGTACATGAGTTTATTCGTGGAGTTTATTAAAAACTTTACTTGACCACATGTTCCATTATCAAGGGAACCAAGAATAATTGAACACAATTAAAACTAGGTTCCCTTCCTTTTGAGAAGCGTATTCTCCCTTTCTTTTACCCACTAAGAAGCATCACAACTCCAACTTATTTCACTTAGCCTCACTTCATTATCATTTTTATTGTATATTAGTTATGAAGTCTTTACATCGTATTTAGTAAGGCTTAATGAAGAAATTTCGTTTTTTACGAAATAAGATTTCATCATAATCCCCAATTCCTCCCAAAATAAAACCGACTGTTCCCTAAGAACAAAAGCTATTCAAGCTGAAACCCCAAACATCACAACCATAAAAAACATTTCTATTCACTGCCTAAAAAGTAGGGAAAAGCAGATGCCACTTATCCTGTATATGAATATGTAACCAACAAATAACAGCCTTATGGAAGTATTGATTGTAGATGACGAAAGAGATATTGAAACCTTGTTTCGTCAAAAATTCAGAAGAGAAGTAAGAAACCAAAATCTAGAATTGTTATTCGCCTTTTCTGGTTCTGAAGCCTTGGACATATTGGAACGGGAAAACCCTCCCAAAGTGGTTTATGTGTTTTCCGATATCAACATGCCGGGAATGACTGGCTTGGAATTACTGGACAAGATTAAATCACAATTCCCAAACATCACCGTAAGCATGATTTCAGCCTACGGCGACAGTGACAATTTCAATAGAGCCATACAATCCGGTGCCAAGGAATTCTTCACAAAACCAATCGACTTTGAATCCCTAAGAAAAGAAATCCATCAAATGTTATAACATTCAATATCCAGAACAGCTGACCATGTATAAGCAAAAACCAATATTCTTAATCGGATTCTATTGCGTGATCATAAGCTTGATGCTCTTTTCATGCCAACAAAAAGTTCCTGCGCCTCCATTACCAAAATGGGACATGGAATACCTTCCCCCGATAGAGAAAAAAATAACCTTTCCAAAAAAGGACACCATCAATTGGGACTCCATCCCCACCATTAAACTTGCTCCCTTACCTACAAAGAAATTAGACTTAGAGAGCATCCCTTCCAAACCTTTTGTAATAGATGACATTACCAACATTGAGGGGCAAATAGAGTCTGAACACCTTGATTTAAACGAACTCCCCTCTACTCCTTTCAGTTTGGATTCCCTCCCCACGTTCACCTTTGAATTGGATACCATAACCTTAGGGGAGCCTGACATCATCGAGGCAGGGCCTTTAGCAAATATAAGTGGTACCTCTAGAGGGGTTCAATCGGGAGGTCAAGCATTTGGTTTAACGGGCTCGCCAAACAATATTATAAAAGACAACAATGGCTTTTTGTGGGTTGGCACCCAAGTAGGGATTGCTCGCTATGACTCCCATAAATTTGAGTTTTATGGAATTGACCTAGGTCTGGATTTATCTTATGCCTTTTGCCAGTTTATCGATTCTAAGGACCGTATCTGGATACAATGTAACAGTGGTCTTTGGATTTTAGACCCATCACATAAATTAGCTTATAGAATTATTACTGACATTCCTCTAAGAGATGGATATGGCTTTACAGAAGATAAGTATGGAAATATTTGGTACTCCATTATTAATTTTGGCTACCATGTAATAAATCTGGAAAACCAAACCATAAAAAATATCACTCCAAAAGAAGGATTAATGAAATCTACTCCTTCGGTTTATATTTCACCTTTAACTGATAAAGAAGGTCTTGTATGGCTTTCCTCGTTTAATGGCATGAATATCCTTAATCTTAAGAAAGGTACAAATCAATTTATAGTATTTAAAAAAGAGAAAGATAGCTTACGAAATAAAATCATTTCTATTGAAGAAGACTCCAAAGGCAACCTATGGATAGGAGGACTGGATGGCGTTGCTTTTATCGACAAAAAAAATAAAACTTACAACAGACTACCTGTTTCTAAATTTATAGAAGATTGGGTTGGCATCGCCACCACATATGAAGACAAACATAAAAATATGTGGCTAGGTACAGGAATTGGCTCCATTTTAAAATACGATCCATCCAACCAGACTATTGAAAAATTTATTTTAGATAATTCTAAGGGGCGCCGACCGATCGCATCCATTGTGGAAGACTATCAAGGCAATATATGGTCCACCAAAAAATTTGTGGCTACCGGTGGAATATTCAAATTAAACACACTACAAGGAAGAGCTAGTAATTACTCCTCAACTGATGGCTTATCAAATGATAGTATATGGAGTAACGTGATGCTCGATGATAAAAGTATTTGGATTGGCTCAAGAGGAGGAATAGACTTTTACAATCCTAAAACAAAGACTATTAAAAACCTTGGCATTAAAGACAATTTATTACAGACCAGCAATCATATTTTACGTAAAGACTCTAAGAATCGAATTTGGTCTTTGGGAATTCAAGGAATCTCCATTATCGACCCAAGCAACCAAAACATTAAATATCTTACCAAAAAAGAAGGTTTAAATCATAACTATCTCAGATTTATTGAAGATGAAAATGGTAATTATTGGTTAGGTGGCATTGATGGCAATATTACCTTTCTAAATAAAGAATTAACAGAGACAAAAACAATTCAATTAGATACGGTTGGAAGTAATACTAATATTTTTTCTTTAAGCAAAGATGCCAATAATAACATTTGGGTTGCTACATACGGTCAAGGTATTTATAGAATTGCCCCTAAAAAACACACAATTGAACACTTTACCTCTGAAAATGGATTTTTAACAGATAACTTAAACTTCATCCATATTACAAATTCAAACCAACTTTGGATTTCATCAGATCGCGGTGTTTATCTCTTTAATCCCAGCAACGGCTCAGTTAAAATTTTCCAGAAAGAACAAGGTTTGGTATCCAATGAAATTTTCGATATTAACAGTCATAACAACAAAATCTATGTTGGCACCCTCAGAGGAATCAACATTTTGGAAGAAATGGAAAGGGGCAATTCTTTAAATGAACAATGGCAGGTCACCACTATAGCAGAGGAACAAGGCTTACAATATTTGGATGTGAGCATGGGTAGCTCTATGATTGATAATCAGGGTAGGTTATGGATCGGGATTGAAAGCAAGATTCTTTCTATAATGGATGAAATGAAACTGGACACTATTCCTGTAAAAACCTATATTACTGGCATCAACCTCTACGACACAACCATTAACTTTAAAAGTGACTCCCAAATTCTTGACAGCGAAAAACAAGGTTTACCAACACCCTTGGATCAAAGTAATTCCTTAAATAGCAATAGCCCCTCCAGCACTTTAGATCCCAATATTGAATACAACGATATTGAAGGGCCTTATAATTTACCTTTAGAATTACAACTGCACTATAATCAAAATTACATCAGTTTTAATTTTAATGCGTTGGCCTATTCTAATCCAAACTCAGTAGTTTATCGTTATTTTTTGGAGGGCATCGACAAAAACTGGAGCAATATCATCAGCGAAGCAAAAAGTGAAAATTACAGAGACCTTCCCCCTGGGGATTATACTTTTAAAGTCATTGCGAAGGGTTATAACAATGTATGGAGTAAGCCTGTAAAATTAAGTTTCAGCATTATTCCTCCTTGGTGGAAAACCTGGTGGGCCTATTTGGCCTATATAACCTTGTTTGCTTTGATCCTTTACAGCATTAGCAATTACCGTTCCCAATGGTTAAAAAAGGAAAACCGTATCCTTGAAGAGCGCGTAAAACATCGCACCTCCCAATTGGAGAAAAGCCTTCACGACCTTGAAGCCACCCAAACCCAACTTATCCAATCCGAAAAAATGGCAAGTCTAGGAGAGTTAACTGCGGGTATTGCCCACGAGATACAAAATCCTCTCAATTTTGTCAACAATTTTTCGGAAATCAACACCGAACTTATAGAAGAACTCCAAGCCGAAAGGCAAAAACCGGAAATGGAAAGAGACCTTGAACTGGAAGAAGAACTCATGAGGGACATCGCCGCCAATGAGGAAAAAATTAGGCACCATGGCACAAGAGCCGATGCCATTGTAAAAGGCATGCTACAGCATAGCCGCAACAGTAGTTCGGACAAAGAATTGACAGACATCAACAAATTGGCAGATGAATACATGCGTCTTTCCTATCATGGTCTTAGGGCTCGCGACAAGTCCTTTGTGGCTGGTATGCACATGGATTTGGACGACGCAATCCCCAAAATAATGGTCGCTCCCCAAGATATTGGTCGCGTATTATTAAACCTCATCAACAACGCTTTTTATGCCGTAAATGAAAAGAAAAAAACAGCCCCTCCCGATTATAAACCAAAGGTTACTGTTGCAACCAAACAAGTGGGCGACCAAATTGAAATCAATATTATCGATAATGGTCATGGAATCCCGGCGGAGGTGGTGGATAAAATTTTCCAGCCCTTTTTCACCACAAAACCTAGTGGTCAAGGAACAGGATTAGGATTATCATTATCCTATGATATCATTAAAACCCATGGCGGCACCTTAACTGTTAAAACCAGTGACGGTAAACCGATAAACATTAACAATGTATCAGAAAAAGATCTAGGCAAGGGAACCATGTTCACCATTCTTTTACCTATAAACAATGAAGATACAGTCCAAAAATAAGAGGTATACTATCAAAACGAGGGAAGATCTTCATTAAGTAGATGGAACATTATAAAAATAATATCATGATATCAACTGTAGAACAACCAATTAAAAGTTACGGATTTAAACCTAATTAGTTATGTCAAAAATATTGGTAGTAGATGACGAACCGGATTTAGAAGTTCTGATAAAGCAAAAATTCAGAAAGCAAATTAGGCAAAAGGAATATGAATTTTACTTTGCGCAAAACGGCAATCATGCCCTTGAAAAAATAGGCGATTTACCGGATTTGGATATTGTATTGAGTGATATCAACATGCCTGAAATGGATGGTCTTACCCTGCTTTCAAGATTAAGCGAACAAAAACCACTTCTTAAAGCTGTGATTGTTTCGGCCTATGGTGATATGGAAAACATCCGTACCGCCATGAACCGTGGTGCATTTGACTTTGTCACCAAGCCTATCAACTTCGAAGATCTCACGCTAACCATGGAGAAAACCCTTGACCATGCCCGCTACATTAAACAAACCATACAAGCCGTCAAGGAAAACAACATCTTAAAAATGTACGTGGATGAAAGTGTCCTCAACTTTATGAATAGCCGTGAATTTGAAGTCACCATCATGGATAACGAAACCATTGAAGCCACTACCATTTTTATTGATATCTGTGGCTTTACAGCTATTAGCGAAAATGCAAAAGCCAACACGGTAGTGTCACTAATAAACGCCTATTTTGATGAAATGGTAAAGGAAATCATGGCACAAAATGGCTATATCGATAAATTTATTGGGGATGCTATTATGGCTGTATTTAGAGGGGAATATCATTTAGATCGCGCTATAGATGCCGCCTTGGCGGTAAGAAATAAAATCAACAGTCTACCACAGATGAGCAACGATCTTACCTTTACACCTAAAGTATCCATAGGGATTAAAAGCGGGGAAGTGATTTCAGGGAATATTGGATCGGCTAGTTTAAAACGTTTGGACTATACCGTTATTGGAGATGCCGTAAACACTGCCGCCCGATTACAAGATATCGCCAAAGAAAACCAAATCATCATTAGCGAAGATTGCTACGAAAAAGTAAAAGAGTCCTTTATCTGTGAAAAAATAGGAAGCATTTCCCTAAAAAATAAAAGTGAACCCGTAACCATCTACCAAGTCATTGAGTAAAGTTATTATTCTTCTAAAATTTCAAAATCTAAAAAAACACTAACAAACTTCAAAACACAAAAAAAGCCTTTCTTAAAAAAGAAAGGCTTGGTAATTTTGGGTGGAAGATCGGTCTCGAACCGACGACCTCCTGAACCACAATCAGGCGCTCTAACCAACTGAGCTACAACCACCGTTTTAATTGGTTTGCAAATGTAAACGATTTCATCATTACTGCAAAACTTTTTTTCAATTTATTTTACATCAAAAATGCTATCTACTGCTATACAACGCTCTACAGTAAAACCTTCCCCATGTTCTGCACCAATCAAACGACCTAGGTCCCTAGCACGGTATTCAATACTATCGGTAAAGTTCTTGCTGGAAATTGGCGTTTGCGGCCCTTTGGCCTTAGGGTCATAAAACTGTGTTTTATAAGCCATTACCGCATCTATTTTAACATCGATATAACCAGTAACATCCACAATTAAGTCTGGTTCAATGTTTTTCCACTGAATATAATGGTAGACAAACTTAGGACGCCATGGTTCCTGCTTTTCTCCAAAGGCCTCGGTTTCAATTTTCATCAAGCCGCTTAAAAAACAAGCATCGCTCACCAATTTACTCCCTTTTCCGTGGTCTATATGCCGATCGTCAATAGCATTGCAAAGCACCACTTCTGGCTGATATTTCCTAATGGCTTCAATAAGCTTTAGTTGATGCTCTTTATCATTTACAAAAAAGCCATCGGCAAAGCCAAGATTTTCGCGTAGGGACACCCTTAAAATCTCGGCAGAAACGCGAGCTTCCTCCTTTCGAGTTTCGGCTGTGCCTCGAGTCCCCAATTCGCCTCGGGTCAAATCAATAATTCCCACCAATTTCCCATTGGCTATTTCTTTGGCTATAGTGGCACCGCATCCCAATTCCACATCATCGGGATGCGCCCCAATAGCAAGTATATCTAGTTTCATGAAGCTTTGTTTTAAGAGGACAAATTACGAATTGTTTCTCTTTTACAAAACCCAATCCTAGCCTCTTTATTACTCAAAAATATCAAGCCATCACGTTTTCTCCTTTTACTTTGGCTAATGCCTGTTTCAAATCCTTGATCAAATCCTCTTTACATTCAATACCCGTTGAAAATCTGATAAGGTTATCACTAATGCCAATAGCTGCACGCTCTTCAGCAGTCATAAGAGAATGTGACGTTAAATGAGGAGAAAGGGTTGTGGTCTCCACCCCTGCTAGACTTAACGAAGGCTTTATAAGTTGTAAGGCTTGCTGGAATTCCAAAGCATCCAAACCATCTGCCAATTCAAAAGAAAGCATACCGCCAAAACCTTTCATTTGGGATTTTGCCAAGGCATATTGCGGATGGCTTTTCAAGCCTGGATAGTAAACCTGTTTCACATCCTCATGAGCTTCCAAAAACTTGGCAATCTTTTTGGCATTTCTATTTTGTGCCTTTACACGCAATCCCAAGGTTTTAATACTGCGCTCCAACATCCATACAGTAAAATCGCTAAGGTTTCCTCCAAAATTTCTACCCACTCTCCATACTTTTTCCATAAGATCATTAGGGCCTACAACAACTCCTGCCAGAATATCACTATGGCCTCCCAAATATTTGGTTGCCGAATGCATCACCAAATCAATTCCAAAATCTATGGGGTTTTGGTTTACGGGACTTGCAAAGGTGTTATCAATGGCTGTGATGATGCCTTTGGATTTTCCCAATTGGGCCACGCCTCTTACATCGGTAATGGTCAATAAGGGATTGGAAGGTGTTTCTATATAAATAACTTTGGTATTGGATTGTATAGCCTTTTCAAAATCGGCTACTTCATAACCTTCGGTGAAAGTATACTCAATGCCACGTTTTGGGAATTCTTCCCTAATAAAATTACTGGTGCCTCCATAAATAGTGTTTTGAACCACCAAATGGTCCCCTGCTTCCAACAGAGCAAACAACATACTACTTACCGCAGCCATCCCAGAACCAAAAATCAGGGCCCTATCGGTATGCTCTAAAGCTGCCAACTTTTTGGACAATGCCTCCTGATTAGGCGTGTTAAAACTACGCGGATAACGCTTTTGATCTACATCTTGAAACGCATAGGATGTAGATACATAAATAGGTGAAATGGCACTTTTAAATTGCTCGTCCTTGACTTCTCCTATATGAACACAAGTTGTGTTGAGTCCTAAATTATCGTGTGACATATTATTCTGAATTTTAGAATCTAAAATTACAAAACAAAACACACAACCAACACTTTAGCCCTTGATTTTTAAGGGCTAAAGTGTTTAAGTTTTCATTAATTTTATGTTACCCTACTGTCCCTGAATCCAATTGATAATGGATTCATCTACAGGCAAAGTTTGAGGAGAAACCACCTTTACCAAATAGCCTTGTTCATCCAAAAGATACTTTTGGAAATTCCATTGCACTTCCGAATCTTCCAAGCCATTTCTGGACTTTTGGGTCAAAAATTGGTACACCTCATGCATGTCATCTCCCTTCACCGAAATTTTCCCCATCATAGGAAACGTCACCCCATAATTCTCTTTACAAAAGGTAGCAATCTGATTGTTACTTCCTGGTTCTTGACCTCCAAAGTTATTAGCTGGAAAACCTACAATGATGAAGTTTTCATCCTTAAACTCATTATACAACTCCTGTAATTGGGCATATTGAGGCGTCAAACCACACTCACTAGCCGTATTGACAATCATGATCTTCTTCCCTTTTAAAGAGGCAAAATCAAATGGCTTGCCATATAAATCTTCAACCTTAAACTGGTAAATCTGTTCTTTTTCCATAGGAGTTTCAACTTGGTTTTCTTCTACTGAAGCAGTTACAGCTTCCTGCTGCTCTGCGGTATGCTTGCAGTTCATAAGCATAACTGCCAACATCAATACTATTAGTTTTCTCATGATTTAAAAGTAGTTATTTTTACTTAAAACCTTTATTTGTCGTCAATCTTTCAATCGCGATTTTAAAAGACTGTTCTGCTCTTCCATGAGTGTATTTAACTGAGACAACAGCTCTATATCCTTAGGAGTTGCCACAGTTTTATCGGCAGTGTTTTGAGCGCGGTTGCGGAGACGGTTCATAAATTTCACCACAATAAACACAGTAAATCCAACAATTAAAAAATCCAACAGTGTTTCCAAGAATGCCCCATAACCTATGGCTACTTCTTCAGAAACTATCTTGCCTGAAGCATCAATTATGGCGTCCCGTAACACCAACCGTTTGTCTTCAAAATTGATACCATGTGAAAGCAGAGACAATGGCGGCATGAACACCTTTTTAACCAAAACATCCACGACTTTGTTGAAGGAGGCCCCTATGATAATACCTACAGCCATATCGATCATATTTCCCTTTACGGCAAATTCCTTAAATTCTTTTATTAATTTCATTTGCTACATTTTTTAGTTGAAGAATATACTTTTCCTTGCTCATATTGCACAATATAAATGTATAAGAATATTTGCTACAAACATTATATTGAATACTATTAGTTTTTAAGATGATATCTTCGTATATTAGCTTTTAAAGTGATATACCAATATCCAAAACAACAATCATGACCAGTATCATCACCGGCGATATTATCAATTCAAGAAGCCTAGAGCCCAACGAGTGGATGCCTTCACTCAAGGAAGTGTTGAATCTATACGGAAAAGCACCACAACAATGGGAAGTTTACAGAGGGGATAGCTTTCAACTGGAAGTTACTCCTGAAAAAGCACTTGAAGCCGCCATTTTAATTAAAGCTTCCTTAAAACAATTTAAAAAAATGGATGCCAGGTTGGCCATTGGTATCGGTGAAAAGAACTATACTGCTAATAAAATCACCGAATCCAATGGTACTGCCTTTATCAATTCCGGAAAGTGTTTTGAGCAATTAAAGAAAAACACCTTGGCTATCCAATCGACATTTCCTGAGTTGGACAACACCTTGAATATCATGTTTGACTTAGCATTGCTGACCATGAACAATTGGACGCCAACTTCTGCCAGATTGTTAAGGGCCGCATTAGAACACCCTAACATGAACCAAATAGAATTGGCCGAGATTTTTAGTACCACGCAAGGCAATATCAGTCAAGGATTAAAACGCGCTGGACATGACGAAATCACAAAACTCATAAATTACTACAAGTCCCAAATCACACAACTATGATTCACTTATTTATCAAATTAATGCTTGCCCATATTCTTGGGGATTTTGTATTGCAACCTGCCAAATGGGTGGCCGACAAGGAAAGCAAAACCTATAAATCTAAATACCTTTATTGGCATATTGCCATTCATTTTGCACTGCTCATCCTATTATTGAAAGCCAATAGCTCTTACTGGATAGGTATTTTAAGTATTACCATATCCCATTACCTCATCGATTTGTTAAAACTGCAATTCAGAAATGAAAAGAACAACCGCCTCCTATTTGTTTTGGACCAATTGGCACACATTGCAGTAATTACAGTGGTAGCCTACGCCTACGCCCCTGTTCCGTTTGACCTTAGTGACTTATTCAATAGTAAAGTACTTCTCTTTATTTCCTGCTTATTGGGAATAACCTCTGTCTCTTCCGTTATCATGAAAACGGTGACCGCCAAATGGCAACTGGAAGAAGACACCATAGACGAATCCTTGGAAAATGCCGGTGCCTATATTGGCATATTGGAGCGTCTGTTTGTGTTTGCCTTTATATTAATGGGTTATTGGGCCGGCATTGGCTTTTTAATTGCTGCCAAGTCCGTATTCCGATTTGGAGACCTTTCCAAAGCCAAAGACCGAAAATTGACTGAATATATCTTAATAGGCACCCTCTTAAGCTTTGGTCTAGCCATTATGTTCAGTATGGCCTATAAATTTGCTCTAACATTGTTGTAAGCATACTCTTTGTAAAAATAAAAGGCGCCAACTAAGTTGGCGCCTTTTATTTATTTATAAATCCAGGAATCTTATTTCTTATAATACTTTGCATATTTTCTATAAGCCAAAGCACCCAAAAGCGCTACAATCCCAACTGCGATAGCAATAATGTTCAAACTGGCAATTTGCTGTCCCGATTGGTAGGAATGTAACCCTGACAGGTAGAAATTCACACCAAAATAGGTAAACAAAATACTTGAAAAGGCAACGATTGATGCTAGATTAAACCCATATCTACCACGTAACCCTGGTACTAAACGCATGTGGATGACAAATCCATAAATCATGATACTGATCAAGGCCCAAGTTTCTTTTGGATCCCATCCCCAGTAGCGTCCCCAACTTTCGTTGGCCCACATTCCTCCAAGGAAGTTCCCTATGGTAAGCATCACAAGACCAACCGTTAAAGCCATTTCATTAATGATGGTCAGCTCTTGAATATTTAAAGACATTTTGGATTTATTCTTTTCCGTGGTGAAAATCATCAATAAAAGAGACACCACTCCCAATATCATTCCAAGGGTAAACGGACCATAACTAGCCACGATTACTGCCACATGAATCATCAACCAATAAGAGTTCAAAACAGGTTGCAGGTTGGCAATGGCCGGATCCATCCAGTTCCAGTGGGCTACCATTAAAATCATGGAGGTCACAAAGGCTGTGGCCGCAAAGGTCAAATCACTTTTTCTACCGAAAATCAATCCAAACAACATGGTTGCCCATGCCACATAAATCATGGATTCGTAGGCGTCACTCCAAGGCGCATGGCCAGAAATATACCAACGTACTACCAACCCCAAAGTATGCAGTACAAAAAGCACGATGATAGACACCTTAAACACATTTGCCAATACAGACAAAGCTTTGCTCTTTTCATTAAAAATCTGCACAATAATTACTATGAACAAGAAAGTACCCGCATACATGTACCAGCTGAACAATTTCTTAAAGATGTCGTATTTGTTATAGGTAATTTCGGCATCAATTTTCTTTTCAGAAAGCATCACATTTTCCCCTAAACGATGTTGTGTCTTCTTGAAAGCCCCTAACATTTCATCCGCTTTGGAAAAGTCGCCGGTTTGTTTGGCCTGATGCAAATTCATTAAATAGGCACTGAACCCTACGTTGATAAAGTTTCCATATAAGGAATCTTCAATTTTTTGTCGGTAGCCTTCTTCCCTGAATTCCAAAGAGGAAATCCATTTATTATTAGGATCGTTAGGCACCGGGAATATCTTCATGGAACGCCCTTCTATGGCATTGTACAACAAATACACACGTTGCTCGGCTTCCTTAAACTCCTTTTCATAGGCATTCAACTCATTTACATTGGTCATTTTATCCAAATACGGTTGCAGCTTAAAGCTTCCAACTTCATTGAAAAAGTCCACCAAGGCCGCATATTTTTGGTCCTTTGGTACTCCAATAATACTTCTGATGGAATCCGCCTTTCTAGGCTTTAAAAAGATCACAGGCACATTGTACCACAGCATTGGGCTCTCCTGAATAGACAACAGCACTTGGTTGGCATCAAACTCCTCATAAGTATCATGCTTACTCAACTTACGCAACATTTCCGAAGCATAGGTATTCATAGGCATCATACGCCCACTGTAATCCTGAATGACCATTCTTCCAAACTTAGCAGCCTCTTCTTTTGGCGTGATATTGGCACGTAACACAGAATCTATCTGTGCTTTGGTTGGACGCTCATGGTCATGCCCATCCCCTTCAGAATGTTCTTGTGAAAATCCTTGTAGACCAAATAACAAAATCGCAACCGTTAATGCTGCTTTTTTGGTTTTCACCTTATCCAACATTCTTCTTAAATCGGCAAAACGGGTCCCTTTAGTAAACAAGATGGCCAATAGCCCGAAATACAATAAAAAATACCCGATATAAGTAATCCAAGTTCCCCAGAAATCATGGTTTACAGACAACACGGTTCCTTTTTCATCTGGATCAAAACTAGCTTGGAAGAAACGATATCCTTCGTGATCCAAAATATTGTTCATAAAAACACGGTAATTGAAATCGCCATTTTCTTTATCCAAAACGGTAATTTCGCTAGCATAAGATGAATAATTGTTTTCAGTACCCGGATAACGTTCTGCAATAAAATCGTTCAACTTGATGCTGAATGGCAATTTAATTCTTTTGGAACCGTATTTTACAGCTACGTCCAAACCGCCTACTTTTATTTGTTCAAAAGAATTGTCACTTCCTTTTCCTCCCAAAACTCTCACACGTTCGGTTTCACCGTTTGTTGTAACTTTTAATACCAAACCATCGGCATCTCCTTTCAGCATTTGAGGTTTTTCAACAATATCAAATACTCCCTTAATTACCGGCTTTGGAAACACCATTTGCATGTTTCCAATAATGTAACGCGAACGCAAAGCCAGAGGTTGAATGCTATCCTTAACCAATGTTCCTTGGGCACCAGTGGCCATGGTTAAATACTCCCCTTCAAATGGCGATTGAATTAAAAGCTCTCCATTATTATAAGTGATGTTCACAGCACCATCAACAAATTTGTTCAGTGAAAACAGCGTATTGTGGATGCTTTGTACTTCCCCACTCTTCAAGAAATGATTGTGTGGCGCACCGCCACCAGACTCAACCACCTTTAAATATTCTTCACCAGATTCATCGGGTACAATATCTTGTTCAGCTCCAGCCACAAATTTCTCCAATTCTATGGAAACCGGCTGTCCGTCATAATCGGTATTTACACTAAAACTATTGGTTAAACGTGGTGAAAAATCCACTTCCTTTTGAATAACCCTGCGCTGTGCTTGCCCATCAACAACCATGTCGCCATCAATATAGGCCGTGACATATGTTTTTTGAGATAGAAACGTATCTTCGGTAGCACCTTCCCTAATAGGCATCATCCCTTCATACCCAATATAACGCGTTACAAAAGCACCTAAAAGAATAAAGATAAACGCCAAATGCAACAACAGAGTATCCCATTTTTCCTTTGAAAGAAGTCTGTATCTAAAAATGTTCCCGATAAAGTTAATCACGAACACCCCCATAATGGCCTCAAACCACCACGCATTATAGATCAACTGTCTAGAATACGGTGTTGGCGAAGTCCCCATGTTCCGGTCCATAAAGGTCCCCGTAATCATGGCTGCGGCAAAAACAATAAATAAAATAGCGGTAAGTCGTGTTGAAAATAGAATTTTGGCAAGTTTATTTTGCATAATATGAGACTCTTATTTTAGCTCGCGCAAATTTAAGGTATTTACTTTACTTACTTATGTTAAAATACCTGAAACTTTTATGGTGCTTGTCTGGCCTGAAAAATATTCAGGTAGAGAAAGGTGCCCATTTTTCGGGCTCTATGCTTGGCGTTTTCGGCATAATCGCCTTGAAACAGTTCGTCTATGGTTTGCACCCACAAATTGAGCCATAGTCCAAAATGTAATTCGGTAATACTGTGGTTGGTTTCTCGGTCAACTTTTACATGGACCTCCAACGGATTGCCATAATATTTGGTCTTTAGAAACAAACTCGACTCCCAAAAACTAGTCAAGTGTTCAAAATGAGCCTCCCAATCTTTGATGATTGGATTGAAAAAAGGCCCTAAAACCTCATCGGTTCTTACTTTTTTGTAAAACGTCGAGACCAATAAATGAATATCGGCTCTGTTTTGAATATCTTTTTTGGACATGAAACAAAGATAGACCATATCTCTTTTTTATCATGCTAGACTTATTTAATTTAGCAGCATGATTTCAGTTAGCATACTCGGTGCCGGCAATGTGGCCACACATTTATACAAGGCTTTTGAAAAGTCAAAATCAGTATCTGTAAACCAATGGTACAATAGGCATTTGGCGCCATTGGAAACCTACAGAAATGAAGTCTCCATAACCGATGACCTTTCGCAGCTTACCAAAAGTGATGTCTACATTATAGCCGTAAGTGACGATGCCGTGGCAAAATTGTCTTCCAACTTACCTTTTGAAGGCAGATTGGTCGTGCATACTTCAGGAAGTGTGGGCATCCACGATTTGGACAAAAAACATCAAAGAGGCGTCTTTTATCCTTTACAGACCTTCACCAAAGGGGCTGACGTAGATTTTGCCGATGTGCCCATTTGTATTGAAGTTTTGGAGAGAGAAAACCTTCCCCTTTTACAAAAACTAGGCGAAGCTATTGGCTCCAATGTTTATAAAGTGAATAGCGATCAACGAAGAGCTTTGCATTTAGCCGCTGTTTTTGTGAACAATTTCACCAATCAACTGTATCGTGTTGCCCATGAAATCACCGAAAGCCAAGGTGTGGAGTTTGAAATCCTGAAACCGCTTATTATAGAAACAGCCAAAAAAGTTCAGGACATGTCCCCATATATGGCACAAACAGGTCCTGCCAAGCGCAACGACAAAAAAACAATTCAAAAACATTTAAAATTACTGGAGAATCCGCAGCACGAAGCCATCTACAAACTGCTTACCAGTTCAATAAAGAAAACCCATGGAAGATAAAAGCTATAAAGAATACCTAGAACACATCACCACCTTTATTTTTGACGTTGACGGTGTGCTTACCGATGGTACCATTACCGTAACTACTTCTGGCGAAATGCTAAGAACCATGAATATTAAAGATGGGTTCGCTTTGAAAACGGCCATAGATGCGGGTTTTCATATTTGTATTATTTCAGGAGGGTCTAACGAAGGGGTTCGTGTACGATTGAACGGATTGGGCATTAAAGATGTGTATTTGGGAACTCATGATAAAATTGAAAAGCTCCACGAATACCTTGAAAAGAACAATATCAACATAGAAAATGTGTTGTATATGGGAGACGATATCCCAGATTACCCAGTGATGTCTTTGGCAGGCTTACCGTGTTGTCCTCAGGATGCCGTACCGGAAATAAAGGCCATTTCCAAATATGTATCCCATAAAAAGGGAGGTAAAGGAGCCGTTCGCGATGTGATTGAGCAAGTCTTGAAGGTACAGGGCAAATGGAACAGTAATTTTAGCGCTAAATACGATTAACACCAACAAATCCCAACTAACTAAACAACACTAACTTGGAAATATTAAAATTGATTCGCTGGAAGAACCTCCTAATGATTGCCTTGACGCAATACCTTATTAAATATGCTTTTTTTGAGCCGTTTGGAGTCAACATCACTTTAAACCTATTTGGGTTTTCTCTTTTGGTATTGGCTACTTTGTGTATTGCTGCCGGAGGTTATGTAATCAACGATATTTATGATGTGGAAACCGATTTGATTAACAAACCAGATCAAGTAATTGTTGGCAAAACCATTTCGGAACAAGCCGCCAACAACCTTTTTATTGCTTTTAATGTGATTGGAGTTGGTATTGGTTTCTATCTGTCGCACTTGGTTGGTAAAAGTGCTTTTTTTGCAACCTTCATCATCGTATCGGGATTACTGTATGTATATGCTTCCTATTTAAAACCCATGCCCTTGATTGGCAATTTGGTAATTTCGGCTATGGTGGCTTTAAGCATTATAATTGTTGGTTTATTTGAATTAATTCCGGCCATTACCCCTGGCAACCAAGAAACCCAGCTAACCTTTTTTACCATTTTATGGGACTATGCCCTTTTCGCATTTATCTTGAATTTATTGCGTGAAATGATCAAAGATATTGAAGATATTGATGGCGACCACAAGGCAGGAATGAACACCTTGCCTATTGCCATTGGCCGTGAGCGTGCAAAAAAAATAGCCTTTGCTGTTTCTTTTATTCCGCTTGGAGGCGCTATTTATTATTTAATCAACTATTTGTACGGAAATATGGTTGCTGTTGTGTATTTCCTTGTAGCCATCATTGCTCCAATGCTTTATATTGTTATCAAGATCTTTATGGCAGAAACCAAAAAGGAGTTTCATTTTATCAGCAATATGATTAAATTGGTCATGCTACTGGGAATGTTATCCTTGATTATTTACAAATACAGCCTTCTCGATTAATGCTGAACGACCAATTAAAACCATACCATATTGTTTTGGCTTCTGGTTCTCCCAGACGCCAGCAGTTTTTCAAGGATCTTGGATTGGATTTTGAAATCATTCTAAAGCCTGTAAAAGAAGAATATCCGCTGCGCTTAAGACACTATGAAATCAGTGATTATTTGGCCCAACTGAAAGCCATTCCCTTTAAGGAAGATCTTAAAGACAATACCATCCTTATTACCAGTGACACCATTGTTTGGCACAACGATGAGGCTTTGGGTAAACCAAAAGATAAACAGGAAGCTTTTGAGATGTTAAGCTCCATGAGTGGTCAAACCCATGAAGTCATCACCTCAGTATGCTTTACTACTCCTACTGTTCAAAAAACAGTAAACGCTATTACCAAAGTTACTTTCAAAGAGCTTTCCGAAGAAGAAATACGTTATTACATCAACACCTGTCAACCTTTTGACAAAGCAGGCGCCTACGGTATCCAGGAGTGGATTGGACAAATTGGCATCACTAAAATTGAAGGTTCCTATTTTAATGTAGTAGGCCTCCCAACCCATCTTGTTTACAAAACGCTGCTTAGTTTAATAGCATAGAAATAGGCGGTTCTTTTAGGTAATTATTTCAATTTCTCATCTATCTTTGTTTAAGAAATTTCATTGCTTAACACTATGTTTTTTGAAGCTTACCAAGACAAATTAATTAAGGTTTTTATTCTCCTCATCATCCTGTTGATTATTAGGGCTGCCCTGAAAACTGGCATTACCAAAATTGGTAGAAACAGTGGTATTAATGAGGCTAGAATCCACCTTATCAATCGCTACACTACGGTATCATTGGTATTGATAAGCTTGCTGTTTGGGGCGTTTATCTTTGGAGTGGAATTCAAGGATATGGCTTTGGTATTTTCCTCGGTGTTTGCCGTAATTGGTATCGCTCTATTTGCCATTTGGTCTATTTTGAGCAATATCACTTCAGGGGTGATTATGTTTTTCTCCTTTCCGTATAAAGTTGGAGATAAAATTCAAATTCACGATAAGGATTTTCCCATTGAAGCCATTATCGAAGACATTAGGGCCTTTCAGTTACATTTGCGTTTGGACAATGGCGACCTTATCACCTACCCAAACAACCTCATTCTTCAAAAACCAGTAACACTTATAAAAAAAGATGCCATCGACGATGGTCATGACGCTTTATAAATATTGCCTATATTTATAAGGTCAACTTTTATGTATGGGAAAGAAACGAACCTCAAAGTATAAAAAGCACATCGCCAAAGCACCGGGAACCCTTATCTATACTGGTGAAAAAAACAGCCAACAACTTTTTATTGAATCTTTCGATTACAATCTTGAGGGCGTCACCGAAAAGGAACTTAAAAATATTGAGGATGTCTTTGGCTACAAAACCACAGAATCCATCACTTGGGTTAACATCAACGGACTTAACCATATTGAAGCTATTGAAAAGGCCGGTGACCATTATGGCCTGCACCCTTTGATTCTTGAAGATATTGTAAATACTTCGCAGCGTCCAAAAATCGACGAGTACGACGAATACATCTTTATTTCCCTTAAAATGCTCCACCTTGATGCCGACGAAAATGTCATCATTGAGCAGGTGAGTTTTGTGATGGGAGACCGTTATGTCTTGACATTTCAGGAAGCCGAAGGTGATGTTTTTGACAATGTAAGGGAACGTATCCGTTCCGGAAAAGGCCGTATTAGAGGCATGGGAGCCGACTATCTGCTATATGCCCTTGTAGATGCTGTGGTAGACCATTATTATGTGGTAAGCGAAATGCTGGGCAATAAAATTGAAGACATTGAAGACTCCTTGTTTGAAGGCAGTATGAAGGACAGCATGAGTGTTCAAATATTGATGCTGAAAAAGGAACTACTAAAAGTAAGACGCGCTATTTTTCCTTTAAGGGAAATCATCAGCCGTATCGAAAAAAGCGAAAGTCCTCTTATAGATAAAAAATCCATTCAATTCTACAGAGATATTTATGACCACGTCATCCAGCTCTCTGATAATATTGATATTTTCAGGGAGATGATATGGAGTTTAATGGACATGTACATGACTACCATCAGCAACCGTATGAACGAAGTCATGAAAGTCCTAACCATAATCGCTACCATTTTTATTCCCTTGACCTTCATTGCCGGGATTTACGGAATGAATTTCGACCATATGCCTGAGCTTCACCTTAAATATGGCTATTACACTGTTTGGATTGTGATGATTGCGGTGTTCATTGCCATGGTGATTTATTTTAAACGGAAAAAGTGGTTGTGATTCATTCACCCCTCAACCGTTAAAGAAATTCTAAATCCAGCCCTTTGGCTGGTTTTATTTTTATATTTATGGGCAATTAAAACAAACCATGAAGAAACAATTACTTGCATTTTTTCTCACATTGGCCACCTGTCTTGGCCTATACGCCCAACAACCCAAAAAGCCCAATGCCTCCGAAATTTATGAATCCATCAAAAAGCTCAACTTTTTGGGATCGGTTTTATATGTAGCAGCGCATCCAGATGACGAAAATACACGTCTCATCTCCTATATGTCCAATGAAGTAAAAGCACGCACAGCCTATCTTTCTTTGACCAGAGGCGATGGCGGTCAAAACTTAATTGGCCCTGAAATAAGGGAACTATTGGGAGTTATCCGTACACAGGAATTACTTACTGCAAGGCAAATAGACGGTGGCGAACAACGCTTTACCAGAGCCAACGATTTTGGCTATTCCAAGCACCCAGATGAAACCTTGCAAATTTGGAATAAAGACGAAGTATTGAGCGATGTGGTTTTGGCCATTCGACAATTCAAACCCGACGTCATCATCAACAGATTTGACCATCGCAGCCCGGGCAGTACCCATGGTCACCACACAAGTTCTGCCATCTTGAGCGTTGAAGCTTTTGATTTGGTAAATGATTCTTCCAAATATCAGGAGCAATTGAATTCTACAACCGTTTGGCAACCCAAACGTTTATTTTTTAACACCTCTTGGTGGTTTTACGGGAGTGAAGAAAAGTTTGAAAAAGCCAATAAAAGCAATTTGTTGTCCTTTGATATTGGAACCTATTACCCATCCAAAGGATTGAGCAATACCGAAATTGCCTCCCTTAGCCGTAGCCAGCACAAATCGCAAGGCTTTGGAAACACAGGAACCCGAGGGTCCCAAATGGAATACATTGAACTCATTAAAGGCGATATGCCCAACGATGTAAACAACATTTTTGAAGGTATCAATACCTCTTGGACACGGGTAAAAGGAGGCGAAGCCATTGGAGATATCTTGAAAAACGTAGAAGAGCACTACAATTTTCAAAATCCTTCGGCCTCGATTCCTCAATTAATGGAAGCTTACAAACTCATCCAAAACCTAGAAGACACCCATTGGAAAACCATCAAAACAGAAGAAATCAAACAAATTATTGCTGCCTGTGCAGGTTTGTATCTTGAAGCTGCTGCAGACACCAATCATGCCACTGCCGGAAGTTCTGTTCAGTTGAATATTGAAGCCATCAATCGCAGTAATGCCAACATAAATCTTCAAAGCTTCAACATCAACAATACAAAAACTGATAAAAATGTTGAGTTAGCGAACAACGTTAACCAGAAATTCCAAGAGTCACTAACCATAGACAACCTACAACAGCCCACTACCCCATATTGGCTTACCAGCAAAGGGACTTTGGGCATGTATCAAGTGGATGACAAATCTTTAATAGGAAAGCCTGAAACACCAAGAGCCTTCAACGTCACCTTTAATTTAACTATCGAAGGAACACCTATTTCTTTTACGCGTCCTGTGATTTATAAAACTAACGATCCTGTAAAGGGAGAAGTGTACAAACCGTTTGAAATTATTCCGGAGGCTTCTGCCAAGGTGGCCGAAAAAGTTATCATTTTTGACAATGATGAAGAAAAACAAGTTTCGGTAATTGTGAAATCTGGCATCAACAATTTAAAAGGCCAGGTTCAATTGGCACATCCAAAAGGCTGGACGGTTTTCCCAGAAAAACAAACAGTAAACATTCAGCATAAAGGAGCAGAGCAAACGGTGGTTTTCACCATCATTCCTCCAAAACATCAAGATGAAGGATTAATTACGCCTATGGTGCATGTTGGAGATCAAATCTACACCAGAGAATTGATTGAAATAGATTACGACCATATTCCTTTTCAAACCGTGTTACTTCCTAGTGAAAGTAAAATTGTGAGATTGGATATTAAAAAAATAGGACAGAACATTGGCTATATTGAAGGTGCTGGCGATGTAATTCCTGAAAGTTTACAACAAATAGGTTATAATGTCATTACCATCAACCCTGAGAATATTTCAGAAGAAACTTTGAGATATTTCGATGCTATTGTCGTTGGCGTAAGAGCCTACAACACTGTAGATGCTTTAAAGTTCAAACAACAATTATTATTTGATTATGTTGCCAATGGTGGCAATATGATTGTACAATACAATACCAACCACCGCCTAAAAACAGATCATTTGGCGCCATATAAATTGGAATTATCAAGAGATCGTGTAACGGATGAATTGGCCGAAGTTGCCTTTTTGGAGCCTAAACACGAACTACTGAACTTCCCAAATAAAATCAATGAACACGATTTTGAAGGTTGGACACAGGAACGCGGTCTTTATTTCCCAAACAGTTGGAGTAAAGAATTCACCCCTATCCTTGAAATGCATGATAAAGGTGACTCCAAGAAAAAGGGAAGTTTATTGGTAGCCAAGTATGGCAAAGGCTATTATATCTATACGGGCCTTAGTTTCTTCAGGGAATTTCCGGCGGGAGTTCCTGGAGCCTACCGTTTATTTGCCAACATGCTATCTATTGGCAAGGAAGATATTAAAACCGATAACCCTCTGAACGACTAACATGACAGAACATTCACCACAAAAACAGCCTTGGTTAAAATCCTACACACTGGTATTAGTGGCCAACGTCATCTACATTATTGCGTTTTACCTTATCATGAAAGCATTTTAGTATGGGGGTATTGAATTGGTTGGATTGGGCTGTTTTGGCCACAACATTATTGACCATTGTTGGTTACGGAACTTGGAAAACAAGAGGTAGCAAAAATGTACAGGACTTTGTAAAGGGAGGTAATTCGGCACCTTGGTGGACGGTTGGCCTTTCGGTAATGGCAACCCAAGCCAGCGCCATCACGTTTTTATCAACTCCAGGACAGGCATTTCACGACGGTATGGGCTTTGTTCAGTTTTATTTTGGAGTGCCTATTGCCATAATTGTCATTTGTATGGTATTTATTCCATTGTATGACAAACTTAAAGTTTACACAGCCTATGAATTTTTGGAGAACAGGTTTGATGGCAAAACAAGAACCTTAACCGCCTCCTTATTTCTTATCCAACGTGGATTATCGGCCGGAATTACTATTTATGCTCCTGCCATCATACTTTCGGCTATTTTACATTGGAACCTTACCTACCTTAACATCATCATAGGAACTTTGGTGATTATTTACACGGTTTCGGGAGGTACCAAGGCGGTAAGCATTACTCAAAAGCACCAAATGGGCGTTATCTTTTTAGGGATGTTCATTGCATTTTGTTTAATTATCAGCTATCTGCCAGAGAATATCACCTTTACAAAAGCCTTGGATATTGCTGGTGCCAGTGGCAAAATGAATATCCTCAATTTCGATTTTGATTTCGAAAACCGATACACCCTTTGGAGTGGCTTGATAGGGGGCTCCGTTTTGGCCCTCTCCTACTTTGGCACCGACCAAAGTCAAGTACAGCGCTACCTTTCAGGAAAATCGGTTAAAGAAATGCAAATGGGGCTCATCTTTAACGGACTTTTAAAAGTGCCTATGCAGTTCTCCATCCTTTTGGTCGGGGTAATGGTATTTGTTTTTTATCAGTTTCACAATTCGCCTATCAACTTTAATCCTGCTGCCCATAATACGGTAAGCAATTCGGCATATGCAAATGATTACCAACGCTTGGAAGAAGACCAACTTGATATTTTCAATGCCAAACAATCGGTTCTTGAAAACTATGTGGCCACAGGAAACGACACCTATTCTGAAGAACTTCAAAAACTAAATATAAAGGACCGTGAAAACCGTGATGCTGCCAAAGTATTGATTCAAAAGGCCGCCAAAGACAATGATATCAGTATTGAAACCAATGATAAGGATTATGTGTTTATTCATTTCATTTTGAATAACCTTCCCAGAGGTCTTATTGGCCTGCTTTTGGCCGTTATTCTTAGTGCTGCCATGTCCAGCACCGCTGGAGAACTCAATGCCTTGGCCTCTACCACCGCTTTGGATATTTACAAACGAAATTTCGCCAATGACAAGGATGAAACCCACTACCTAAAGGCTACCAAATGGTTTACCCTTGGTTGGGGAATTTTAGCCATTCTCATTGCTTGTGTAGCTTATCTAGCGGACAACCTTATCCAATTAGTAAACATCATCGGCTCAATTTTCTACGGAAATGTGCTCGGTATTTTCCTTTTGGCATTTTTCTTTAAATACGTTAAAGGCCATGCCGTATTTATCGCCGCCCTAATCACGCAAGGAATCGTGATCATAGGCTGGTGGTATGAATGGATGCCGTACTTGTGGCTCAATTTATTTGGTTGTATTTTAGTCATCCTAATTGCTTTTTTCATTCAAAACACACGAAACATCAATGAATCAGTCCGATAAAGTCATCAAATGGGGTATTATAGGCCTTGGTAAAATTGCCAACAAATTTGCTCAAGATTTACTAACTGTGGAAAACTGCGAACTTGTAGCGGTTGCTTCTCGTTACCAAGAACGCTCTGATGCCTTTGCAGCAACCTACGGAGCACAAAAAGCCTATGATAGCTACGAACTACTTGCCGAGGATCCTAATGTTGATGCGGTGTATATTGCCACACCACATAGCTACCATAAAGAACACAGTATCTTGTGCCTAACACATCAAAAAGCGGTGCTTTGCGAAAAGCCTTTTGCAATGAATTCTAAAGAAGTCATGGAAATGATTGCTACGGCAAAGGCCAACGATACTTTGTTGATGGAAGCCCTTTGGACCTATTTTCTACCGCATTACCAACATGTTTTGAAAATGCTTAAGGAAAACACCTATGGCAAACTGCTAAAAATGAATGCCGATTTTGGATTCCATAGAGATTTTGACAATGAATCCCGATTGTTTAGAAAATCGCTTGGTGGAGGTAGTTTGTTGGACATTGGCATCTACCCTATCTTTTCGGCCTTGACTACTTTAGGGGCACCAAAATCGATTGACGCTTCTGCTACTTTTTTTGAAAATGGTGCCGACTCTTCCTGCTCTATGGTGTTTCATTATGAGGATGGTGTAGAAGCCCATTTAAAAAGTACCCTTTTGGAAGCAACCCCAACCGTTGCGGAATTCCATTGTGAAAAAGGCCTCATTAAAATCAACGGTCAATTTCATGCGCCTTCTACTGTTACCTTAATTCCAAATGAAGGAGAAACTGAAACCTTAGATTTCAATTACAATACCATTGGTTATAATTTTGAAACAATCCACTTTAATGAATTGATAAGACAACGCAAAAAAGAAAGCGACCTTATGACCTATGAGTTCAGCAAACAGCTCATTGGTACTTTGGATAAAGTCGCTTCGATAATTGGATTGGAATACTAGATTTTAATGATGATGAAGAACCCCGCTTGGATCTACTTTTACGCTTAACCTGTCTTCTCCGTTGCCTATTTTCACTTTATAATATTTGTGAGTAGGCTCGTTGTAGTCGTAGTTTACGTAATAGTCTGTTTCCAAAAGGAACCATCCCGGATGTGATTTAAATACTGTTTCTCTTACTTCTTGAGGCAACTTAATGTCTTCAAAATGTTCATCTGTAGAAACAATATTGCCATCTTTATCATAAGACACAATTATGCTTCCTTTTTCAGATTTAAAATTCACGTCATAAGTATTGTCTTCTGAAGGTCTTTCAAATTCATCGTAAGTGTTAATATTAAATTTTGCCACCTTACTTTCCAGATCGACAATATATTTTGCGGTATTGTCATAAGTGATTTCCTTAAGATAATCCATGTGAATGGTTTTGTTGGAAACTACATTCATTTCCGCTAGATCAATTTCTATTAGGCCCGTTTGAGAAAAGCCTAAATTACCGAGGGCTATACATAAAACCCAAAAGATTAAAGTTTTCATAATTACTTGTATTACAGTTAATGATTGATTGCAATACAAAGATCATCATAGATGCCATGCAAGGCTTAACAGCCATGTTGTAATTGATTTAACTTCTATGGGAATGTGTTTAAAAAATGATTTAAAGGATTGAAATTATGTTGAGACCATATCGTAAAACCCCAGTGTTTATAGTGTTTTCAATCCTACAACTTGATTTTATAGGAACCGAGATTCATTTTTTCCAAAAATTCCAAAAACCGGGGATTGTCATGTAATTTTTCAAAATACGGATCATACTTCACCTTGAAGAGCTCGGCATTTTTGCGCTCATAAGCAATATAAAGCCAACCTATAGCCTTTTCGCCTTCCTCTAAATAAGAGAATTTTTGAGCTATCCAATACGCATTATTATATAAGGTTCCCTGTGATTTTAGATGCTCAATATCCATATCATTAATCCATGCATAAATTCCATTTATCCCAGATTCTTTATAGACCTCCAACAACACTGGCACCCGCTCTTTTCCTTCCTCTTCAAATGACCAACTAATTTCCAACTGTTTAAATGCTAAATCATTTTTACCTTGAGCGGAATATATTTTAAATTTAATCCAAAATGGCCAAGCATCTTTTGGCTCTAGCTCTTCCGCCCTTTCTGCTTGCCTCATAGCATTATTAAAATCACCTTGTTGTAAATATAACTCTGAACTCAAAATTGAAACATGGAATGAATCAGGAGCAATCAACTGCGCTCTATTTAGCATTTTCCGAGCACTCTCTAAATCTCCTAAAGTATATTGCAAATATTGCGCATACATGTAAAGCGCAATATAGTTGTTTGGATTTATGCTAATTGCTTCTTCAAATTGACCTTCAGTCTTTTCCCAGTCCCAATAATAGGTCATATGTATCCACCCCAACACCCTGTGCGGCTCTGATAAATTCTTATCTAAACTGATAGCTCTTTCAGCATAGTCCTTGGCTCGTAAGATATCATTTTCAGTAGGATTAGGCCAATTCTCCCATAAATAACTAATAGCAAGCCCTGAATAAGCAACTGCAAAATTAGGGTCTATTTCCAAACATGAATTCAAATAACTTCTGGCCAAATGTATATCTCCTGCATAAACCCCATAATAAACTGCCTTCATGTACAAATTATACACCTCAAGATTATCTGTTGGAGCCTTGTCAATAAGCTCCAACTCAAAGGGGGACAATACTAAATTCAATTCCGCTACTATTTGTTTGGAAATTTCACTTTCCAATTCAAAAAGATCTTTATAGTCCCTATCAAAATCCTGAGACCATAGCTGTTCATCTGTCTTGGCATTAACCAAATGAACCCTAACCCTAATCCTGTCATCATACTTTTGAACACTTCCTCCCAAAATATAATTCGCATCAAGAGCTTCACCTATCTCTTTAGCAGAAAGCTTTGAATCTCTATACTTTTCTGTAGATTGACGAGACTTTACAATAATCTGTTCAATTTTCGAGAGATTATTGATAATATCCTCTCTAATGGCATCTGCAAAATAGACGTTTTCTAAATCATCACTTAAATTTTTAAATGGAAGTACGGCAACGGTTTTATCCAATTCGGTCGAGGGAAGTTCCTTAAACTCTTCGTTTTTAGCTTCCAAATTATGATAAATGAAATAGCCCAAAATAGAAGCAAAAATAAAACCGCTAACCCAAAACAAAGTTGTAAATTTTCGCTTCTTAGGAAGATTTGTCTTTATAGATTTTGCAGAAGAAGGCTTTGGTACAAGATCATTTTTAGAGTCTTCACTTTTTTTGAATTTAACCTCTCCGGGAGTATAACCATAGAAATCACTAAAACAGGTATTGAAGTAAGTAGGACTGTTAAAGCCCACCCTATAGGCAATTTCGGAGGCTGTAGCCTCCTCATTTTGGAGCATTTCCAAAGCCCTTTGTAATCTGTATTCCCGAATAAACTGGCTTGACGATTTTCCTAGGATAGTATTGAGCTTTCTATGCATTTGGGAACGGCTCACGCCTACTTCATCAGCCAATTCCTGAACACCAAAATGCTCATTGGTAAAGTTGGATTCTAGAATTATATGTAGCCTTTCCACAAAGTTTTGATCCATGGATAATTGACCAGCCATATTGTTGAAATTAAATGTAATAATTGGTTGAGGACCAAAAACTAGAAGTAGGCCCTCTCTCTAATATACAAAAATCCTTACAAGTACAGTTTTCTTAAAACTTCACAAAAGTTACTTGTTATCAATAGACTATAGTTTGAGACCACCTTGGTAATTGCCGAGATTCATTTTTTGTAAGATTTCCAAAAAGTCAGAGTTGGATCGTAAATTTTCAAAATAAGGATCATATTTGATCATAAATAATTCGGCATTTTTTCTTCTAAAGGCAATTTCCAACCATTTTAGCGCGTTTTCAGGTTCATCCAAAAATGCAAATTTTTGAGCAATCCAATAGGCATTATGCTGAACGCCCTCCGAATTTGCGTTATTGATATCCATATCATTGATCATTCTATAAACACCTTTAACTCCGTCCTTCTCATAAGCCTCCAACATTGGAGGTATGTTCAACTCGAAGGCCTCAACAAATCCCCAACTTTCTTCCAATTGCCTCACAGCCTGATCATAATTACCCAATTCCGTATAGATTTTAAAATCCACCCAATATGCCCACATCCCTTTAGGAGCATACTCTTTAGCTTTTTTGGTTTCCTCCAAAGCCTTTTTGAAGTTATCCTCATGCAGGTAAAATTCGGCACTCAACACTGCGGTAAATGCTGAGTTGGGATTCACCAATTGCGCCAACTCAATCATTTCACGAGCCTTTTCAAAATCCCCCAATACATACTGCAAATACATAGCATATTCACTTATCGCATAATAATTATTGGGATTCAACTTGATAGCTTCTTGAAACTCCTTTTCGGCCTTGGTCCAATTCCAATCGTAGGTTTCACTCACATAAGCCATTACCCGATGCGGTTCAGACAAGCTTTTATCTAATTCCATCGCCTTAATGGCTAATTGCTTTACTTGTTCCGCATCTTTTACGGTTGGTGTTGGCCAATTTTCCCAAAGATAACTTTCTGCCAAACCTGAATACGCCAAAGCAAAACCAGCGTCTTCTTCAATACATAAATTGAAATACCGTCGTGCTAAATCTACATTTTCATCATAATACAAGGAATATAATGCCTTAATATATAAACTATAAGCCTCAAGATTATCTGTAGGCACCTTATCGATAAGTTCCAATTCGTGAGGAGACAATACCACGTTCAATTCGGAAGCTATCAATCTTGAAATCTCACTTTCAAGTTCAAAAATATCTTGATACTCTCTATCAAAATCCCTAAACCACAACTGCACATCTGTTTTGGAGTTGATTAAATGCACCCTAACACGAATTCTATCACCATGTTTTTGAACACTTCCTCCCAATATATAATTAGCGTCCAAAGCAAAACCAATGTCTTGGGAAGATAGGTGCGAATCCCGATACATTTCTGTAGACTGACGCGATTTCACGATAAATTCCTGAACCTTCGATAAGTGATTGATAATGTCCTCCCGTATCCCATCTGCAAAATACTGGTTTTCACTGTCATCGCTTAAATTTTGAAAGGGTAGAACCGCGATGGTTTTGTCTTCCCTTAAATGTATCGGCACATCTTCAATGTCAATTTCAGCCTTTGAATTATGATAAAACGAATAGCCTATAAGTATTACCAGAGCCACTACACTAACCCAAAACAAGGGTGTAAATGTTTTCTTCTTCTTTTTAGGTGTTGCTGTTGCTTTTGAAGCAGGAATTTTAGGAGCTATGCCGTTTTTAAGCTCATCTGTTTTTTTGAATTTGACCTCTCCAGGCGTGTAGCCATAGAAATCGCTAAAACAGGTATTGAAGTAAGTTGGACTATTAAAACCCACCCGATAGGCTATCTCTGAGGCGGTGGCCTCTTCATTTTGGAGCATTTCCAAAGCCCTTTCCAATCTGTATTCCCTTATAAATTGGCTAGAGGATTTTCCTAATAGCGTATTGAGTTTTCTGTGCATTTGCGAACGGCTCATACCCACCTCATCTGCCAATTCCTGAACACCAAAATGTTCATTCGTGAAATTGGAGATTAAGATATTATTCAACCTTTCAACAAAAGCCTGATCCATAGATACCTGACCAGCCATACGTTTAATTTTAAATCGATTAATTGGTAAAAAACCCAAACTTTCAAAAAAAGGGACTACGTCTAAGATACAAAAAATTGCCAAGCTCTTTTTCCCTATAAAAAAGCAAAAAAGCACAACCGAAGTTGTGCTTTTAAGAAACTATATCGCCACAGTATTGAATCTTACATAGCGCCCCACTCCTTCAGTGAGTCCATGTTCATTTTTACATAATCGTCGTTTCCAGCAGCCTTAGCTTCTTCCATAGATTTTTTTGCCAATGCAATTGCACCATCTTTATCACCGGCCTTAGCATAAATCAAGGACTGTTGTCTTAATTGCCAAAATGCAGGTTCACTGCTCATAGCCATTGATTTATCAATCCATTCTTTAGCTTGCTTGATATCTTTCCCTTCTTGATAGTAATAAACAGACGCCGCAAAATAATCTTCTGCTTTTGGCGATCCAGCTAAAGCCTCATTAATGGAAGCCAAAACTTTAGTATCTGTTGGTACTTCAAAAGGAATTGCCACATAGGTCTTTTCCCAGAAAATTTCCAAAGTAGCACTGCTATTGGTAATGTTGTTGATATCAAAACTAAAGGATTCCACATTGAAAGACATTGGAGAAGCCTTCGCCTTGATTATGGCTGCCACTTTACTCTCATCCCACTTTTGAGGAGTTCCCCAATTTTCGGTATCGCTGTATAAATAAACTTCCCATAAACTCTTTCCCGGTTTTGTAAAAAGTGCATAAGAACCTGCTTTTACAGTTTGGTTTCCAAAAGTGACATCATCGCTAAAAGTGATAATGGTATTTTTGTTGGCTCCAGTTCTCCACAGTTTGTCGTATGGCACCAAATCGCCAAAAACGGTTCTACCTTTTACTCCTGGTCTGGAATATTGAATGGAAATATCGGTCAAACCTACCTTTTGTTCCAATTTACAAGCTGGACTGGATTGTGGCGTTGTAACCTGTGCCCTCAAATGAAAGGAGGTCGTTAATATCAACGCAATAAGTAATAATTTTTTCATGGTTTAATTGATTTAATGTTTAAAATGTGCAACTAAAATTACAAATTAGATAAACTGGCATTTGTTAACAAAAGCTTAAATTAAAATTGCCAACTAATCTTCCTGTTAAATATACACAAAACTATCTTCTTGAATTACAATAATTTCTAACTTAAATTCTCAAAATTAAATAGGCCTCAAAAAATCTAAAAACTCAATAAAATGTTAATTTTGTCTAATTTTAATTTTAAATAGTTAGACATTTTGTAATTTTATAAAAAATAGAGCTATGGCTAAAAAGAAGACTCCCAAAAAAATGGACTTAGTGGATTTGTACATGGATTATGTCCTAGAACATAATGCACCTCCCAAGTCCGTATATCAATTCTCAAAGTTGAACAGCTTTGAAGAAAGCACATTCTATGAACACTTCAGCTCTTTTGACGCCATAGAAGCTTACGTTTTCAAGGCCTTTTTTGAGCATACCATCAAAACACTTCACAACAGTGCAGAATACGAAACTTACGATGCCAAGAACAAACTGCTCAGTTTCTACTTTACCTTTTTTGAAAACCTTACAGCCAATAGGAGTTTTGTAATGTATGTCTTGGAAAAATACAAAGCCAACCTGAAACAGCTAAAACACCTTCAGCCACTAAAAGAAGTGTTTACCCATTACATAGACGAACTTGACATCCAAAAACCGGATATGGTA
This sequence comes from Mangrovimonas sp. DI 80, assembly GCF_001975575.1. Taxonomy (NCBI): domain Bacteria; kingdom Pseudomonadati; phylum Bacteroidota; class Flavobacteriia; order Flavobacteriales; family Flavobacteriaceae; genus Mangrovimonas; species Mangrovimonas sp. DI 80. The sequence continues at coordinate 111,804 of NZ_MSDT01000008.1, forward strand.
AAAGGTCAACTTCTTAAAATTCAAAACAAAGCCATGAAAGAAGGTGCTTGGGTGCAGCTATTGCTCACCTTAAAATTTTGGATGGAAGATACTTCTGCTAGTTTCAGTAAAACTGATATCTATATAGAAAAGTCCATCAATACAAGTTTCGACATCATTGATACTACCCCAATAAACAGTCTCATGGATTTTGGGAAATTTATTTTTAAAGAACGCTTCCAAACCAAATAAGACTATGAAGACCATTGATAAAATTCCAACATCAAAAATTGAACGGGCTTCCAAATTGGTTGCCACAGGAGCTAAAGTTGGCGTAAACTATCTAAAATACTATGGTGACAAGCTCACCAAAACAGACCAGGAAGCCAAATCTAGATTGGATCAAAATAATGCCGAGGACATCTATGACAGTTTAAAGCAACTTAAAGGAAGTGCCCTGAAAGTTGCCCAAATGTTGAGCATGGAAAAAAGCATCCTGCCACAGGCCTATGTAGAGAAGTTTTCATTGGCACAATTTTCTGTACCGCCGCTCTCCCCTGCCTTGGTTACGAAAACCTTTAAAACCTATTTTAAAAAATCACCTCACGAGATCTATGATAAGTTCAACCCCAATTCGGTAAACGCTGCCAGTATTGGCCAAGTACATTTAGCCGAAAAAGATGGTAAAAAACTGGCCGTTAAGATTCAATATCCCGGAGTGGCGGAAAGTATTCAATCAGATTTGGCCATGGTGAAACCGATTGCCATTAAAATGTTCAACATTAAAGGAAAGGACTCCGATAAATATTTCAAGGAAGTGGAAGGCAAATTGATAGAGGAAACCAACTATATCCTTGAATTGCAACAAAGCAAGGAAGTGGCCAAAGCCTGCCAGAATATTCCAAACCTTCAGTTTCCTCAATATTACGAAGCACTTTCTTCGGAACGCATCATCACCATGGATTATATGGAAGGTGAACACCTTTCGGAATTCATTTCAGGAAACAGCAATCAAGAATTGGCAAACACCCTTGGGCAAGCACTCTGGGACTTCTATATGTTTCAAATCCACACCCTAAAAAAGGTGCATGCCGATCCGCATCCTGGAAACTTCTTGGTTTCCAAAACCGGAAAACTGATTGCTTTGGATTTTGGATGTATGAAAACCATTCCAGAAGATTTTTACAATCCCTATTTTGAATTGGCAGATCCAAACATATTGAATGATTCCACAAGTTTTAAAGCAAAAATGTTGGAACTTGAAATATTACGCCCAGAAGATTCGAAAGAAGAAATGGAATTTTTCACAGCCATGTTCCATGACATTCTGCAATTGTTTACACAGCCCCTACAATCTGAAACCTTCGATTTTTCCGATGCCAACTTCTTTGGAAAAATTGCCAATCTTGGAGAGTCCTATGCCAAAAACACTGATTTACGAAAAATGAATGGCAACCGAGGCTCCCAACATTTCATCTATATCAACAGAACCTTTTTTGGACTTTATAGCTTGATGTTTGATCTGAAGGCAAAAAATGTGAAGATCTCCAATTTTGAAACACTAAAACACCCATGAAAATTCTGCTAACCGGCGTAACGGGCTATATAGGCAAACGTTTAATGCCAATCCTTTTGGAACAGGGGCATCATTTGGTTTGTGCTGTAAGGGACCGCTATCGTGTGGATGAACATTACTTGGAGGATCCCAACATAGAAGTTGTGGAAGTAGACTTCCTTAAACCTGATACTTTATCAAATATTCCAAACAACATTGAAGCTGCTTATTATTTAATCCATTCCATGTCTAATTCTTCAAGTGATTTTGAAGAACTGGAAGCCCAATGTGCCATAAATTTCAAAAGTCGTTTAGAAACCACTCAAGTTAAACAAGTTATTTTTTTAGGTGGAATTTCCAACGATGAGAATCTCTCAAAACATTTGCGTTCCAGAAAACAGGTGGCAGATCTTCTTAAATCTAACAAATACGCTACAACTATTTTTAAGGCTGGAATTATTGTGGGATCCGGAAGCTCCTCCTTTGAAATCATTAGGGATTTGGTGGAAAAACTACCGGTTATGGTAGCCCCAAAATGGCTGCATACCAAAACGCAACCACTAGCCATTCGGGATGTGTTGGCTTACCTGTCCAAAAGTCTTGGCAACACACAATTATACAATAAAACCTATGACATTTTCGGTCCAGAAATCATGACCTACAAAGAAATGTTGCTGCAGTTTGCTGAAGTGAGAAAGCTAAAACGGTATATTTTAACCGTTCCGGTAATGACTCCAAAATTGTCTTCCTATTGGCTGTATTTTGTCACGTCCACCTCCTACACACTTGCCTGTAATTTGGTGGATAGCATGGGCGTGCCCATCATAGGGAAACCCAGCAACATCAACACGCTTTTAAATATTCACCCGATTACCTACAAAGAAGCGGTGACACTGGCATTTGAAAAGATTGAACAAAACAGTATTCTCTCCAGTTGGAAAGATTCATTTATAAGCAGTGGTGAGCTAAAAAGCAATTCACATAAATATATCAACGTTCCAAAATTTGGCTGCTTTAAAGATTATAAGGAGCGTAAAGTACAAAACATCCCACTGACGTTGTCTAGAATTTGGGCCATTGGTGGTGAAACAGGCTGGTATTATGGAAGTTTTCTATGGAATATCAGAGGATATCTAGATAAACTAGCGGGAGGTATCGGTCTTCGAAGAGGGCGTACTAATCCCGACGAACTTCATACTGGCGATGCCTTGGATTTTTGGCGTGTGATTTTCGCAGATAAAGATAAAATGAAATTATTGCTCTATGCCGAAATGCGTCTTCCTGGAGAAGCTTGGCTTGAATTCAAGATTGAAAACAATATCCTTAAACAAACGGCCACCTTCAGGCCAAGAGGACTTGCGGGAAGATTGTATTGGTACAGCGTACTCCCCTTTCACTTGTTCATTTTCAATGGGATGATTTCAAAATTAGCTTGTCCTTTTAATGCTAAACCTCAAAACGTATCTTAAACAATCTTCCTTTGCAAACATATTTTAGAAATAGTAAATTATATCACGATTTAATTATCAATTCTCAAAAAAGGGAAAGAAAGGAATTCAAAAGTTTTCCTCTCTCTAACATTACCCGTATTTTATATTTCTAAAAATCAACTATATGACTTTTATAAGACGTTACATTACTCCGTTTTTAATTATTCTACTAGCGATATTCCTTCCAAAGTTCAACCTACCGTTTATTCAAAATTCAGAGAATGTCCATTACGTAATGCGTAAAATTAGTTCCATCTTATTCATCATCGCCATAACATGGACCATTATTGTATTGTTAAGGGTTTTTAAAAAGAATTATCTTGAAAATTACGACCTCAACCAAGAAGACAACCTACAGGCCCGAAAGCTTTATACACAGTTCAACATTTTGGAGCGCATCATCATTTTTGTGATTATCACCATTGCCATAGGCTCTGGATTGATGCTCTTTGAAGGCGTTAGAAAATTTGGGCTTAGTGTCTTTGCTTCGGCGGGTATTGCGGGAATCATCCTTGGGTTTGCAGCCCAAAAAGCCTTAGCAACTATTCTAGCAGGGATGCAAATTGCCATTTCACAACCCATCCGTTTGGACGATGTATTGGTGGTGGAAGGCGAATGGGGCTGGGTAGAAGAAATTACCCTAACCTTTGTGGTAGTAAGAATTTGGGATAAACGTAGACTGGTGTTGCCAACTACCTATTTTATTGAAAAGCCCTTCCAAAACTGGACCAGAACCACCGCCGAAATCTTAGGAACCGTATTTATATACACCGATTACAATATCGATTTTGACGCCCTCAGAAAGGAACTTACCCGTCTATTGGAAAACACGCCTTTATGGGATCAAAAGGTAAATGTATTGCAGGTGACGGATTCCAAAGAATTCAGCGTTGAAATACGTGCCCTTATGAGTGCCAAAAACTCTCCAGAAGCTTGGGATTTACGCGTGTACGTTAGAGAAGGCTTGATTAAGTTTATACAACAAAACTTTCCAAATAGCCTGCCTAGAACCCGTGTATCTATTTTAAATGATTTTGATAAGAAGACAGAAATAAAACAATCATGAAAACTGTAATTATTATAGGTGGAAGCAAAGGTATTGGCAATGCCATCCTGAATACTTTGTTGGAAACCCATCAGGTCATCAATATTAGTAGAAGTGCCCCGCAAGGGACACATCAAAACTTAACACACTACACTTGCGATATTTTAACCGATGAATTACCCAATATTGAACAGGCCGATGCTTTGGTATATTGCCCAGGGAGTATCAATCTAAAACCCTTTCCTAGATTAACCTTGGATGATTTTAAATCCGATTTTGAAATAAACGTTCTAGGAGCTGTAAAATCAATACAACAATATTTACCTATTTTAAAAAACAGTGAAGCTCCGTCCATTTTGTTGTTTAGTACCGTAGCTTCCAAATTGGGCATGCCTTTTCATTCCAGTATTGCGACTGCAAAATCAGGAGTTGAAGGTTTGGTAAAATCCCTTGGAGCCGAACTTGCCCCTAGTATCAGAATCAATGCCATTGCCCCAACTGTTACAGATACAGAATTAGCCTCCAAACTATTGCGAAATGACAAAATGATTGCCAATATTGTTGAAAGGCATCCCCTTAAAAAATTCTTAAATCCACAAGAAGTTGCCGATTTAGCCGTATTTTTATTATCAGAGAAATCTGCTTCAATTTCTGGCCAAATCTTCCAAATGGACTGTGGTATCACATCCTTTAAAATTTAAAATTCATGCGAACCTTAATACTCATAGTAACTATGTTTTCAATGTTTAAAACATCTTCCCAAACAGCACCAAAACAGTCTATTTACGACATCAAAATAAACAGTATTGACAATACCCCAATTGACCTATCTGATTACAAAGGCAAAAAAATCCTATTTGTTAATGTCGCTTCCGAATGTGGATTTACACCTCAATATGAAGAGTTGGAAGAACTCTATAAAACTTACAAAGACCAATTGATGATCATCGGACTTCCATGTAACCAATTTGGAGGTCAGGAACCAGGTAACGCTGATGAAATCAAAACATTTTGTGAAAGAAATTATGGTGTGACCTTTTTAATCACCGAAAAGATTGATGTGAAGGGAGACCAGCAACATCCGCTGTACCAATGGCTCACGAACAAAGACATTAATGGTGTTTCAAGTTCTGGTGTGAAATGGAATTTCCAAAAATATCTAGTGGATGAAAATGGATACTTAGTAGACTATTACTATTCTATCACCAAACCACTAAGCAAGAAAATCACAAAACACCTACAATGAAACTATTCAAACTCATTCTTGTTTTTTTGATTCTCAATTTTGGAGCCTTGGCCCTGGGAACCTGGTTTATGGACAACGGTCCACATTCCGATTGGTACCTCAACCTCAACAAAGCGCCTTGGACTCCCCCCGGATGGGCTTTTGGGGCTGCTTGGTTTACCATCATGCTCTGTTTTTCCATATACATGGCCTATTTGATTCGAGATTTGGGTTCTAAATATATCTGGACGCTTTTTACAGTTCAGTTTATTTTGAATGTATCCTGGAATTATGTGTTTTTCAAACAACACCTCGTGCTTCCGGCCTTGTTCATCATCATACTTTTAACCTTGGTTGTAATCTATTTCTTTTTCAAATACCGAATTGAAAATGTTCGGGAAATGCGACTCCTGCTCCTACCCTACATCATTTGGTTGGTTGTGGCCTCGTCCTTGAATGCTTATATTTTTCTTTACAATTAATGCAGATTTATACCTTACATAGAATTCAGAATCTGCCAATTTCCGTAGAAGAGGCATGGCAGTTTCTTTCCAATCCAAAGAATTTAAAAACTATCACACCAGATTATATGGGCTTCCATATTATTTCTGGTGCAGAAAAATCCATGTTTCCGGGGCAAATTGTGCAGTATTGGGTCTCTCCTATTTTGGGCATAAAAACCAAATGGGTTACAGAAATTACGCATGTTGAAAACCATAAATATTTTGTAGACGAACAACGGTTTGGTCCTTATGCACTTTGGCACCATAAACATTTTATCAAACCCATTGAAGGAGGCGTACAAATGGAGGATGTCATTGATTATAAATTGCCTTTTGGCATTTTTGGCCAAATGGTACACCCATTTTTAGTGCGACCAAAATTGGAAGAAATCTTTCAATACAGATACGAAAAATTAGAAGCCATCTTTGGCAAATATTCCTCATGAAACAAACCATCAATATATTCTGGTTCCGAAGAGACCTTAGGCTAAATGATAACATTGGGCTGTATCATTCTCTAAAAGGAGATTATCCCATACTGCCTATTTTTATTTTCGACACTTCTATTTTAGAGGAACTCCCCAAGAATGATGCTCGTGTCACCTTTATATATCAAACCATTCAAGACCTTAAGAAGACACTTGAAACAAATTACGGTAGTTTGTTAGCCACTTATCATAAAACGCCTTTAGAAGCTTTTAAACAACTTACTCAAGACTATCATATCAATGCTGTATACACCAACCACGATTATGAACCTTATGCGAAACAACGGGACAAAGAGATAGAACAATTCCTTTCCTCAAAAGATATCATATTCAACACTTTTAAAGACCAAGTCATTTTTGAAAAGGATGAGATTGTAAAACAGGACGGCACACCCTATGTGGTCTATACGCCTTATATGAAAGCATGGAAGGCCCGTTTTAAAAGTCTATCCCTTGAGGAAACAACACCTGAAGCCAATTTCGATAATCTATATAAGCATACTCCAACCAAAAATTTTACTCTGGAAGATTTAGGGTTTAAAGTCTCTTCACAAGAAATTGTGCCTTACAAGCTGTCTTCAGAAAGCATCCAAAACTATGAAGCCACCCGAAATTATCCCGCCAAGGACAGCACTTCCCGTATAGGGCCTCATTTACGTTTTGGTACCGTGAGTATTCGAGACATTGTAAAACAAGCAGCAGCCGAATCGAATGAAGTGTTTTTACAGGAATTGATTTGGAGAGAGTTTTTTATGCAGATTCTTTGGCATTTTCCACATACGGCTACACAAAGTTTCAAACCTAAATACGACAATATTGTATGGCGAAACAATGAAGAAGAATTTAAAAAGTGGTGTGATGGCAATACGGGCTATCCCCTAGTAGATGCAGGTATGCGCCAATTGAACGCCACTGGGTTTATGCATAACAGAGTGCGCATGTTGGTTGGAAGTTTTTTGTGCAAACACCTTTTGATAGATTGGCGATGGGGAGAGGCTTATTTTGCTGAAAAACTTCATGATTACGAAATGGCCAGCAATATTGGCAATTGGCAATGGGTAGCAGGCTGTGGTGTGGATGCCGCTCCTTATTTTAGAATTTTCAATCCCACAACACAAATTGAAAAATTTGACAAGGACTTAAAATACATTTCCAAATGGGCCCCAGATTTTCAAGAACTCACCTATCCACAGCCCATGGTGGATCACAAAGAGGCCAGAGAGCGTTGTTTAAACACTTATAAGGCTGCATTGAATTAATCCTATTTTTTTTCTTTAATAAGATTGAAGTAAAACTTATTTGGCATAAAAAAACCTGTAAAGAAACTCTCCTTACAGGTTTTGTTTTATTTAATTAAATGCTTTTTAGTTACCACTTACACGCTCAATCTTCGCGCCGATAGCCCTTAAACGTTCATCGATGTTTTCATAACCTCTATCAATCTGTTCGATATTGTGTATGGTAGACGTTCCTTTGGCCGATAAAGCCGCAATCAATAAAGATACCCCTGCTCTAATATCTGGAGACGTCATGGTTGTGGCTTTTAAGGTCGATTTAAAATCATGCCCGATTACGGTTGCTCTGTGCGGATCGCAAAGAATGATCTTAGCTCCCATATCGATTAATTTATCCACGAAGAATAAACGGCTTTCAAACATTTTCTGGTGAATCAATACACTGCCGCGTGCTTGGGTAGCCACTACCAAAATAATACTCAATAAATCTGGAGTAAATCCAGGCCAAGGTGCATCGGAAACCGTTAAGATAGATCCATCAATATAATTCTGGATTTCATACCCATCCTCATGCTTTGGTATATGGATATCGTCGCCTTGACGCTCTACAGTAATACCCAGTTTGCGGAATACATTTGGGATCAATCCCAAATCATCCCAACTTACATTGGTAATGGTCAATTCACTTTTGGTCATGGCTGCCAAACCTATCCAGCTCCCAATTTCAATCATATCCGGAAGCATTCTATGTTCGGTACCCCCCAATTGGTCCACCCCTTCAATGGTAAGCATGTTGGAACCAACTCCTGTAATCTTTGCCCCCATTCTATTCAACATCTTGCAGAGTTGTTGCAAATAAGGTTCACAGGCGGCATTATAGATAGTGGTTGTGCCTTCGGCCAAAACCGCAGCCATAACAATATTGGCAGTTCCCGTTACCGAAGCTTCATCCAAAAGCATATAAGTACCTTTCAACTTTTCAGCTTCAACCCCATAAAAATGGTCCTCACGGTTATAACGGAATTTAGCTCCAAGATTGATAAACCCTTCAAAGTGCGTATCCAATCTACGACGACCAATTTTGTCTCCTCCTGGCTTTGGAATATATCCTTTCCCAAATCTTGCCAAAAGCGGCCCTACAATCATGATTGATCCTCTTAAGCCTTTTCCGTCTTCCTTAAATTCGGCAGACTCCAAATAGGCCATATTCACCTCATCAGCTTTAAAAGTGTAGGATCCTTTTCCTATTTTATTGATTTTCACCCCAAGTTTCCCCAACAAATCAATAAGTTTGTTGACGTCTACAATATCCGGAATGTTATGTATGGTGATTTCTTCTGCAGTAAGCAATACTGCGCATAGAATTTGTAAAGCTTCGTTTTTCGCTCCCTGAGGCTGAATTTTACCTTTTAACTGGTGGCCTCCTTCAATTACAAATGTACTCATTAAGTTTAGTAACGTTTTCTGTTTCGGTTGGAATTGTTATTACTCTTTTTGTGATGTGTTTTTTTACTGCTTGATGCAAATTTCTTTTTACTGCGCATCAAACTTGTAGAATCTGATAAATCTTCATCACTTTCCCTTAGGTTGATTTTACCTCCAGACAATTCGTAGAGATGACCAAAAATAACATCGTCTTCAACCGTATCCTTGTTCCAATTCAAGAAACACTTTTTCATGTGGTTTGCAATGGTATAGATCAAAGCTTCCTTAAGCTCCCCATCTTCCCAAGTATTGGCCACATCTATCATGGTTTTGATATTGTTCCCATAAAACCTGTATTTTGGATGGTTTTGGGGATATTCCAAAGGTTCTGGACGCGACTGCAATTCTTCCCTAGAAGGTTTTTCATAAGGAGAGTCTACATCAAGGTCGAAATTGGCCATGATGAACAATTGGTCCCAAAGTTTATGTTGAAAATCCGGCACGTCTCTTAAATGAGGTTGCAAGTTCCCCATCACCGAAATTATGGCCTTGGCCACTTTATTGCGTTCTTCCTTTTCTGGGATAGCTTTTGCGTAATTAATCATTTTTTGCAAGTGCCTCCCATATTCGGGAATGATTAAATGTTCACGCTCTGTATTGTATTCTAAATCGTCTATCAAAATAAATTATTGAGGTATTTACAATAGTGCACGTAGTTTGGTCGCACTCTTGCGCAAAATACAAAAAAATTGATTAGTCCACGAAATTAAACAAGGGGAAATTTCCTCTGTATCACTTCAAGCAAGCTTGTACAACTATTTTGAACGAATTAGTCTCGCTACTGTGAACAAACTTTAATGAACTTCCTATAAACTGATAACCCCCTCTACCTTGGCAGCCACCTCTTTATACTTTGCAATTACGGCGTCCGGATCTTGCATGTTCACATTTACGGAAACACTGGTATATTTTCCGTTTTTGGATTCGGTAGTGTTGATCACAGCCCCCATATTGTTAAACAAAGATTCGATGGTGGCTATTTTTGAAGCATCACTAGGAACGATAAATTTATATAGATAAATAGAAGGCCAAGATGCCGTATCGTATAATTGAGATCTTAGTTTCTTATAGAATTCTTCTGGATTTCCTTGTATGCTCATCGTCAATTTTTAATAGGCAAATATACGGTTTCCTTTGTATTAATCACACCCTATTCTTTCATTAACACCGATATTTGTTGACTGGAAACCTTATTCCCTAAATGGGAATTTAGGCCTATAATTGGTAATCATTATTTAAATTCCGAATTTTACGGCATAAATTCCGTGCATTGAACACTAAAAGAATCGTAATAACAGGAGGTCCCGGTACAGGAAAATCGTCCATTATAGATGAACTGAAACAACGCGGCTACAATTGTTTTGATGAAATTTCACGTCAAGTAACTTTGGATGCCCGCAAAAATGGTATTGAACAACTGTTTTTGACCGAACCTCTTAAGTTTAGTGAAATGCTTTTGGAAGGTCGGGTAAAACAGTTCTTGGATGCAAAGCACCAAGAAGAAAAGGCTGTGTTTTATGACCGTGGCATCCCAGATGTCCTGGCCTACATGGATTATATTGGCGACCAATATCCTGTTTCTTTTGTTGATATGTGCGAAAGTCATACCTACAACCATGTGTTTGTATTGGCACCTTGGCAAGAGATTTTCCAAAGCGACAGCGAACGCTATGAAAATTTTGACCAAGCGGTTAACATTCATAAACATTTGGTGGCGACTTATTCTAGATATGGCTACCAATTGCACGATGTCCCGTTTGCCTCCGTCTCCAATAGAACCGATTTTATCCTAGGGTTATTAAATCTTTAGACATGCACCCTATACAAGTTTTAGAACGGTATTACAACCATACCTCCTTTAGACCACTTCAGGAGGAAATCATCAATGCGGTGCTCGAAAATGAAGACACCTTTGCCCTATTGCCAACTGGAGGAGGGAAATCGGTATGCTTTCAAATTCCAGCTATTATCAAAAAAGGAATCTGTATTGTAGTGTCTCCCTTGGTGGCCCTTATGAAGGATCAGGTCAATAACCTAAATGAAAAAGGCATCAAAGCCATGGCCATCACAAGCGGCCTTAGTGCTGAACGATTAGATACACTTTTGGACAATTGCATTTACGGGAATTATAAATTCCTGTACCTCTCTCCGGAACGGCTTCAGCAAAGTTTGGTTCAGGACAGGATTCAACAAATGAATGTCAATCTTATCGCGGTAGATGAAGCCCATTGTATTTCGCAATGGGGAAACGACTTTAGACCCGCCTATAAAAACATTAATGTTTTAAGACGTCTGCACCCTACCGTGAACATGATTGCACTTACCGCAACGGCCAAACCCGATGTGGTAGAGGATATCATGAAGGAGCTCGACTTTATTTCACCTAAGGTATTCCGAGCCTCCTTTTACAGACCCAACATTGCCTATATTGTGGTTGAGGCCGAGGACAAGCTTTATAAACTGGAACAAATACTAAAAAAGCATCAGGGCGCTTCTATTATCTACGCCAGAAATAGAAAGTCTACGATTGAAATAAGTCAGTATCTGTCTCAAAAGGGCTTTTCCAGTACGTTTTTCCATGGTGGGCTTAACAGCGATGAAAAACAAGACCGCTTATATGCCTGGACCCACAACCAAACACCCATTATGGTGGCCACCACAGCTTTTGGTATGGGGATTGACAAATCGGATGTAAAAACGGTGATTCACATCAACTTGCCCGAAAGTTTGGAAAGCTATTACCAGGAAGCCGGTAGAGCGGGTAGAAATGAAAAAAAGGCCTTTGCCGTCATCTTAAAAAGTAAAGCAGACGAGCAACAGCTACACAACCAATTTTTAAAGACCTTACCGAGTATGGACTTCATCAAATTGGTTTACAGAAAGCTTTGCAATTACTTTCAAGTATCCTATGGTGAAGGTGTGAACAGTGTGTATCAATTCAATTTTATAGATTTTTGTAAAGCCTATGAGTTCAACACCACACTTGCCTATAATGTGTTGCAGTTGTTGGACCGAAACAGCGTGATATATCTATCACAACAATTCAACCAACAAAGCAAGGTGCAATTCATAATTAGCAACCAAGCACTTTTTCATTATTTGGACACTCATAGTGACTTGGCCATTATCGTAAAATCCATCCTCAGAACCTACGGAGGGATCTTTGAACATTTACTGAAAATAAATACGAAACTGGTTGCCAATAAAGCAAGTTTGCCAGAAGATGTCATTATTAAAGCTCTGGAACAACTGCAAAAAGATGAAATCATCACCTTTCAACATTCCAACACCGATTCCGAACTCACGTTTTTACAACCACGTGAAGATGACAAAACCATCAACCGAATTTCAAAAATCATCTTGCAACAACACAAATTAAGGCAAGATCAAATCACTTCGGTTATTAACTATACCAATAATGACAGCATTTGCAAAAGCGTCCAATTGCTCAAATATTTTGGAGAAGACGATGTGAAGGACTGTGGCATTTGTTCGGTATGTATTTCCAAAGAAAAACAAAAAAAGCCAGCAAATTCAGACCTTAAAAGCATTAAAAATGCCATTATTACCGCGTTGGAAAACGAACCTTTATCCTCTAGGGATTTAGCCAACCTGCTTCCCTACGAAGAGCATGAGCTTTTAAATGTTTTAAAGCTCATGTTGGAACACCATATAATTAATATTACACCCACAAACACCTATAAATTAACACACACATGAAAAATTCTCCTCGTATAGTATTTATGGGCACACCAGATTTTGCTGTTGCCAACCTTGACGCCCTAGTTACTAAGGGTTATAATATTGTGGGCGTTATCACGGCTCCAGACAAACCAGCGGGTCGCGGTAGAAAGCTCAACCAATCGGCCGTAAAGACCTATGCCCTTTCCAAAGGCCTGAATGTTTTACAGCCAACCAATCTAAAATCGGAAGAATTTATTGAAGAATTAAAAGCTTTGGAAGCCGATTTGCAAATCGTGGTTGCTTTTAGAATGCTGCCAAAAGTGGTTTGGGACATGCCAAAATATGGCACTTTCAACTTGCACGCCTCCTTGTTACCAGATTACAGAGGCGCGGCCCCCATACATTGGGCTATTATTAATGGTGAAACCAAAACGGGTGTAACCTCATTCTTTATAGATGAAAAAATTGACACCGGTGCGGTTATTCTTCAAAAGGAAACAGATATCTCTCCAGACGAAACCGTAGGGATGCTTCACGATCGACTGATGCATATGGGAAGTGAACTTATTATAGAAACTGTTGATCTTATCGCTGCAGAAAATGTGACTACTACTATTCAGCCCCAAAATGACGATTTAAAAACAGCCTACAAACTAGACAAAGACAATTGCAAAATAGATTGGAACCAACCTTTGGATAGCATTTACAATAAAATTAGAGGCTTGAATCCATTTCCATCGGCTTGGTGCTATTTGGAAAATAATGGAGAAACGTTAGCGGTAAAGATTTTTGCCATCGACAAAGAGGAAAGTTCGCCTAATGATATTGTTGGTTCCATTCAAGTAGCAAAAGACCATTTAAAAGTTTCGGTCAAAGATGGTTACCTTCTTATTAAAGAAATTCAGCTTCCTGGAAAGCGCAAAATGGACGTCAAATCACTTTTGAACGGATTTCAGTTTTCAGAGGGGGCAAAAATGCTCTAAACCCTTGCTATTACTGAAAAAATTGAAAACATCGACGAAATACACATCCTTTATTAACAAATCGTTAAAGTTATCAACAAATATTTGCATTTCCCTTGCTATTACTTGCGTGAATGGATTATCCGTATAAATTTGTAAGAGGATTTAACATAAAACGTTTAACCCAACTATTATTTAATAATTAAAAATTTAAATTTATGAACAAAACAGATTTAATCAATGGAATGGCAGAAAACGCAGGAATTTCTAAAGCAGCTGCCAAAAAAGCATTAGATTCATTATTAATTGATATCGAAGGAGCTTTACAAAAAGGAAATAGAGTTTCTTTGGTAGGATTTGGTACTTGGTCAGTTTCTAAAAGATCTGCAAGAGAAGGAAGAAATCCACAAACAGGTAAAACTATCCAAATTAAAGCTAAAAACGTTGTGAAGTTTAAAGCTGGATCTGATTTATCGGACGCTATTAACTAAAAAATTAAGAACTAAAGAAAATTTCTTTTAGTCCTTTTATAACTTATACTTAAAAAACTCACTTTCAAAGTGAGTTTTTTTTTACGGGTATATTGATAGTCAATCATTTTTGTTGGTTTTTAAAAAAAATAGTTTTAGATTTATGATAAATCATACTGCTATGATTACACTTCAACCCAAAAAAGGCCACTTGTTAGTGGCAGAACCATCGATTATTGGAGATATGTCTTTCAATAGGTCTGTGATTTTACTAGCCGACCATTCTGATGAAGGCTCCATTGGCTTTATATTGAACAAGCCACTCCCTTACACACTAGGTGACCTCATTACAGAAACCGACGCCAACATTAAGGTATTCAACGGCGGGCCTGTAGAGCAGGACAACCTGTACTTTATCCATAAGGTCCCGGAACTGATTCCGGACAGTATAGAAATATCTAATGGAATATATTGGGGAGGCAACTTTGAAGTTGCATTGGGACTTCTGAACAGCGGACAGCTGGCAAATTCGGATATCAGGTTTTTCCTGGGCTATTCTGGTTGGGAACCCAACCAATTGGACCGAGAACTACATTCCAATTCATGGGTGGTTTCTGAGAATATTTATAGAAATGAGCTTATCAGAAAAAGCGGAGACAGTTTTTGGAAGGAAAAAATGCTAGAATTTGGAGGCGAGTACTGCATATGGTCCAACGCCCCAGAAAATCCAAGCTACAATTAAGAGAGCCTGATTTTCACATTCAGCTTTTCAACCAAAAGACTCGCTATGGTAGTTCCAAAGGTTTTCTTCCTATACTTTGTTATAGGCTGGATACCTGTGATAACATTGGTCACAAATAGTTCGTCTGCCTTTTGCAGTTCAAAAGGAGAAATGGACGCTTCGGAGAACTCATAGTCACCCATATTCAATAGCAATTCTATAATTTGTTTTCTCATCACACCCTTTAGACAGCCATCTTGTAATGGTGGAGATTTTATTTTGTCTCCCTTCACCAAAAACAAGTTTCCGTTTAGAGCTTCTACCACCTGTTTTTCCGTATTCATCAACAGACAGTTTTGCAATTGGTTTTCTTGGGCATAGATGCTTCCCAATACGTTAATGACCTTGTTATTGGTCTTTAAAGTGCTCAACAAACCTGGAGCTACATAATAATCTTTAAACAAATCTACTTCATAGGATTTATCCCGATCGATGCTATAAAACGGAGTCAATAAGGGCTCTGCTACGACATTATAATTAATGTTTTTATGCAAAGGAGTGTATTTCCCACCTTCTCCCCTATCTACAGTAAACCTGACTCTAGCAGTACCATTGGATAAATTGTTTGCCTGAACTGTTTTTAAAACTTCTTCCTGAAGAAATTCCATGGTAAACTCCATTGGAATTTCCATTCGTAAAATACGCATAGAAGCCATTAACCTAAAATAGTGGTCTTCCAAAAATAGAATCTTGCCATGTACAACTTTAAAGGTCTCAAAAAGCGCATCACCAAATTGGTAGCCTCTATTTTTGATTGACAGATTAAACTGCGTTTCTTCCTGAAGTGTTCCGTTTAAATTGATCATAAAAAAAGTCCCGATTAAAAATCGGGACAAATATATAACTTATATTACTGTTAGTCTAGGCAGAGCCTAAAACATGTTTCAAATCTGAAATTTGGTTCTCCCAAAGCATTTTGGCCTCATCCATTTCATCCTCATCTATAAAATCTGTAATGATTAAGGATACATCCTTAGTAATTTCATCTACCTGTATTTTAATCTCAAAAAAATAAGAGGCATCAACTGCATCGTCATTGAGCCATCTAAATTTTATACGCTCCCCGCTTTTTTTGCTCAGCATTTTTGCTTTCTCCTCACTATCGTCCCAAATAAAGGTAAAGATTTCCCCTCTGGAATTCACATTGTCTGCAAACCACTCGGACAAACCTGAAGGTGTTGATATATATTGGTATAACAATTGAGGCGAGGCGTGGATAGGAAATTCTATTTCTAACTTAATTTTTTCTTCCATATATAACATTATTATCTCGCTCAATATATACATTAATTGGTTAGTTTAAAACAAAAAAATAAAAAATAATTTAATGCATTTATATTTGCGGAAACTAAATTTGTTTATATATTTGCACCCGCGAAAGCAAAAAAGATGGCGAGATAGCTCAGTTGGTTAGAGCGTTGGATTCATAACCCAGAGGTCCCGAGTTCAAATCTCGGTCTCGCTACAAGGAGAAATCCCCCATAAACAAACGGTTTAGTTCACTCTAAACCGTTTTTTTTATGTCCACATTAAATGAAATCCTTACATTTGAACACGAAAGTGAACACAATTTCGCACACGATTTAGAACACAATTTGGCACACAAAACCAATTTTTCCACCCCAAAAATCTACGATGCAAAAGGCGACCTCAAGAAAAGGTGGTATGTCTATTTTTCGTATCGAAATCCAGAAACGGGCAAACTCCAAAGAATGAAAAACATTTATGGAACTGCCCATCTCTACAAGACCAAGGAAGACCGACTGGCGGTACTATCAAAATACAGGATAAGACTTTTGAAACTTTTAAGACAGGGATACAATCCTTTTGCTGATAACACGGCATTATTTCAGTCCAAAAATCCAGGCGTAAAGGTTCTGAATGCTCCTGCTCAACCAAAACTAGTTGAAGAAATACAGCCAGTGGCTCAACCCATCCTTCCTGAAACCACTCCAAAATTGGAAAAAGAAGAAAAAATAGAGGTAATTCCACAGCCAACAGCAGAACCTAAAGTAACAGTTCCTGTTGTTCATGTTGAAGCTCCGAATGAAACCATTGAGAAAGAAGAAAAGGTAATGACCGTAAAGGAAGCCCTCAATTTTGGGATGGAACTAAAAGGGAAGATTGTGAAACCTGCCACCTTACAGGGCTACTCCTACTCTGTCAACATTTTTATCAATTGGATTGAGGAAAACCGCCCAAAGATCAAAACCATTGATCAGGTCAACAAAAAAGTGGCTATGGACTTTTTAAACCATATCCTTTTAACGTCCAGTTCGAGAAACCGAAACAATTACAGGTTAAATCTTAGCAGCATCATGCAGCTTTTGGAAGACAACGACATCATTGTTTCCAATCCAATGAAGAAAATTCCTGTGATGAAAACCAAGCCCAACCGAAACAAGACCTATACCAAAGAAAAGCAGGAAGCAATTTTTGAGTATTTGGAGAAATACGATCCTATATTACTATTGTACATCAAATTTGTATCCTATAACTTTTTAAGGCCTATTGAGGTAAATCGATTAAAAATTAAGGACATCAACCTAAAAAGTAAAACACTCCAATTTGAAGCAAAAAATAAAGTCTTCAAAACCAAGTTGATTCCTGAAATTTTGATCGCAGATCTCCCAGACCTATCTAATATGGATCCAGAACACTATTTGTTCACTCCCGATGCCATAGGGGCAGAATGGGATGCTTCGGAAACCAACAGAAGAGATAATTTCTCCAAACGTTTTAAGGCTGTTAAAAGACATTTTGGATTGGACAGCAATTATGGTCTATATAGTTTCAGACATACATTTATTACGCAACTCTACAGAGCACTGGTTAAGGATTCTACTCCGTTTGCAGCAAAAAGTGCCTTGATGGAGATCACGGGACACACGACCATGGATGCTTTGGAAAAATATTTAAGGGATATTGATGCTTCCCTACCTAATGACTATTCACACTTGTTACAAAAGGCAAATGACCAATAGTATTTTTGAAACCATAAAAAATAACATCACAAGGCTTTTTATCTTCTATGTACCAGAAATCCTTTATGATTTTATACAGGATTCCATTTACAGAGATATTGTTCCAAAACAAGACATAAACACAGTTGCTTTTATGGACAGAGACAGAAAAACCTCTGTTGCCCCGGCAAGATTTCAAAAATATACACTCCTTGAAAAGAGTTCCATATTCGAGGAAAACATCTTCGCTCTTTTGGATGCCAAAGAAACGCTAAGTAAGGCCCAATTTGAACATTTATTAAAAAAGTATTGGGAACATTTGGACTCCTATACAACTCTATCACAATGGATGCACGATAACATACATGAGTGTATTCATTTACCTAGTGAATCCATTGTAGAACTTTTTGCTATCCAAAAACAGCTTTTTGAGAACCATCGAAACCTTGTTATTGAAAAATATGGGAATCCAATATCAAATGAACGCATAAGACTGTTCAAAGAACGCATGGAGAAACAAATGGACTCTCCTAATTTTAAGGTGACCGTTCCAATTTTACTGGCTCCAACACCTCCTATCAAGAAGAGTCCCGAGCCTCGAAAAAAGAAAAAAGAATTGATCACTGATGAAGAAGTCGATAAGATGTTGTTGGAAACTGTTTTTAATGTACTCTATTAAAAATGACTACAATTGTTATCATAAATAAAGGTTTAAAATAGACTACAAATGTAGTCAGCATCAACAGTTCAAACTGAAAAAACAAAAAATATACGGCAAACGAACGTTCATTTAACGCTTAACTCATTGGAAAACGAATTTTATATCTGCCACTATTGCCAAAAGGAATATACCCCAAAAAGAAGACGCGCACAAAAGTTTTGCAGTAATTCTTGTCGTTCAAAAGCCCATCACGCAAAAGGATCAAAACCGACAACTGAGGTCATCGTAACCGAACCGAAGGAGGAGAAAAAGCAGACTGTAGAATCCATGAGTATTGCGGGAGTTGGAAATGCTGCAACTGGTACAGCCATTGTCGAACTCATAAAAAGCTTCCTAACTCCCGAACTTAAAAAAAACGTTACAAAAGAAGATTTAAACACATTGGTAACACGAATCAAAGGAAGATACCACCCAATAAAAAATCATCCTTCCCTACCCGATGGCAAAAAACCATTTTACGATATGGAAACACAAGAAATTGTTTATTGGGCTCCTGCTCCTTGGTTGAAACATTAAATTTAATATCATCCAATATCTTTGGATATTCAAAAGACTTTATGAAAAGTCTCAAAATTTTGTAAGCTTTTTTATTACATTAGTGACTCCAACCAAACCCACAATGCACTACAGAACACCATACATTTTTCGCATACCATGCCTGCAAAAACTGTTCACTTCAGCCAAAACAAAACATTCATAGCACCTATATCAAAATTAAACTCAATAGCATTCAAACATATGTTAGCACACATTAGAAGAATAAGTTTGATTAAAACCTTTCATTCAATGAAATTTACAATCAGCTTTATGGTTTCACTTATGACCTTTGGCACTTGGGGACAAAGCAATACTGTCTATTACGAAGGTCAAACTAAAACTAGTGAAGAGCTTAAAAAAGAAGTTGATGCCTTAACCCAACAAAAGGAGCATTATAATGCCATTAATATTGATTATAATACTGCACGGGATTTGGAGGATGAATATTTTAGGCTTATTAATAGTGCAATAGCTAACAAAGATGAAACCCAGATTAATCTAGCCATTAAAAAATTAAAAGAAGCTAGAGAATTGATGGGAAGAGCACACACCAAATATATTTCCTACCAAAAATCTATGGGACTGCCAATTATTCCCTTGTTCGAAGACACCTATAATGATGTACTTAAAAGGTACGACGAATGGTTAAAACCAACCAATATTGAAAGTAACCGAGCCCTGTGTAAGCCCATAACCGAATTTTATCTAATAAAACCTGAGAATAAAATTATTACATTAAATATGGCTCCTAAACATACCAATGAAGATTTTTGGGTGATTGGAGATTATAACAAAACTGGGGAAGTCAAGATTAACAATACTATGTACGATTTGAACAGGTTTGAATACTTCTGTTTCTACATTTCTTCTACTGATTTTTCCAACTGGGTAATAATGGGATTATTTCCTCCTGAAACAAACACCAATGATTTTGAAAACCTATTAAGTCATAACAATACGATATGGTATAAAAATTTCAGTGCAATAATATCAAAATACAATTCAATAAACACATTATTAGAGGAATCTGGATTCACTATATCAGAGAGTGACGCTAATGGTGTGTTTAGGATATATAACGAGGTGCCACATCGTAGAACAAATGTTGGATCAACCTCACTTCACAGCTTATGGGACAAAAGCCAGGATGGATCTGAAACCATAAAGCTATATTTCGAAGAACTTGCACTACGTTTAACTGATCACAGTTTAGCTTCTGTCAACCGCTCAACAATAACCAAATCGAATCCTGAGTTTTTTGAAACTAATACAATTTACAATGAATTAATAAGCATTTACAAATTTGTTCAAAATGATTCAAGGAAAAACGATTTTAAAAGCTACTATCTGAACAACCATAATTTTTTATATAGCCAGAGTAATATTAATCATCGAAAACTGTACAAGTATGAAGATCATATGAGTGGTAAATACAATGATGACTTCGTTAATATGAAATTCGATATCCTTATAACAGTCCAGATATTTAGAACGATATACAGTGAACAAGGTTACATATTGAAAACAATTAATCCTTAAGAAACATAATGAAAACGTTAAGAACTTTAATCATAGCCATACTACTTTTATTCTTCCTAAATACCAAACTATATCCTCAAAGCCCAAAAGAACTTTTTTATACGGCTACAGAGCATTATCAAAATAAAAGATATAATGATGCTATCAAAACTGTAGCAACAATTGAAAGTAATTTAGGAAGATCGAATGCAGTCCTAGAATATCTTAAAGTAAAATGTTATTTCGAATTGAAAGAATTTGACATGGCAGAAAAATCACTTCAAGCATTTTTTGAGTATAAAGCCGCAGATTACATGGTTGATGAAATGCTGAAATATGCTGATAACATTAGAAACGAAAAAATTACAGGTAAAAAAACATCTTTAAAAAATGAGCAAAATACAAGTCTTGAATTGCATTCTAAAATTCAAAACGAAGTGTTCAACAAAGAAATATCTAAAATAGAGTCCAAACTTGCTCAAAATAAGGCTTCCTTAAAAAATAATGAGGTAAAAAGAGTAAATGAAGCAATAAACACCGAAAAGGAAGAATTTGAATTTGCTTTGGAAACAAATAAAATTGAGTATTTAGAAGAGTTTTTAGTTAAACATCCAAAAAGCACATTAAAAAAAGAGGCCGAATTATACATTGAAAAATTTAATATAAAAAAGCTTATTGTTCGAAACAACAATCAATTACCTTTTCTCAAATATCATAGAAATATAGAACACCTAACGATATATTATGATTGCAAGCTTGAGTCTTTTCCTGAAGAAATATTAGAGCTAAAAAAACTAAAATTCCTAATAATTAATCCATCTCTTTCCAATATTGGACTTCCTGAAGAGATTGACAAACTTAGAAATTTGGAATATTTATATCTTGGGGGAATAGACTCTTTACCAACAAAATTTGGAAACCTAACTCATTTATCTGAGTTCACATGTGGTTATGGTCCAAAAAGTATCCCTAAAGGATTTTCCAACTTAATAAACTTAAGGTCATTAAAGATTTCACCAAAATACCATCGTAATAACATTGAAGAGATTTACGAACTACCAAATTTAGAATCGTTGGAAATAGATGCCACACAAATTGATGACTCAATTGTAAATCTGAAAAAACTCAAGAAACTTAGTCTGTACTTTACAGAAACATTATCATCAAAGATTGCCGAATTGGATTCCCTTGAGGAATTACATTTAAATGGTTCTAAAATAAAATACATATCTGGTGATTTTTCGAAGTTGAAAACATTAAGAAAAATTAGTATTCACAAACAACTAAATATTAGCCACTATAATTATCCACTTATGGATATATCTTCTCTACTTAATGCTCCATCTTTGGATTTCATTGAATTAGGACTAAACGAAAAAAGTTATTATAAGAAAGAACTTAAATATATTAAGAATAACAGACCTGAAATAAACATTTCGATAGTAGATAAACGAAAAGGACAACAGTGGCATTTGGATAATATTCTGAACTAGTCAAAACTTTAAAAAAAATAGCAGGACAAAAAATCTAGCTTTACCTGTACCCCTTTAAAGGAAGGTACCACCCATCAAAAATGCCTCTTACTCACCAGATGGAAAAAAACCGTACTATATGGAACCCCAAGAGATCGTTTATAAGCTTCCTTCTCCTTGGTTGAAAAATTGATTTAATTCTTAAGCTCTTTCTTAGAAAAACTTCTATTATATCTCCAAAAGCCAAGTAATGATTTGGCTTTTTTTATTAACCTAGAGAGACCTATTCAACCGACTCCCTACTTCCCTAAAAAAACAAAGTCATTTTCATACAAGATTGACGTAAAAACATGACTTAGAAAATGCATACTCATTATATGATGGGATTAATTTCCTTTAGATGTTTTTTCGATATTACTTATATTGTAAGAGATAACTCTTTCCGATCTAATTATAAAGCAGATAAAAACCAACTAAAATGAATAGACGATTAAAAAGTATGAGCCTTAGCCTTTTTATGTCAATGCTATTAATACTAACAATGAGTTGTAGCAATAAAAAGAATATTCGGGTCGCTGCAATCCAACTTAATGTTAAGGTGGGGCAATTTGATGCCAACCTTGCCAATGCCGAAAAGTACATACGAAAAGCCTTTGAAAATGACGCAGACCTTGTACTTATCCCTGAGTTTTTCACCTCCCCTGGGTTTGGTTTTCCTTACAATAAAAAGGTAGTGGAGGACATAGAACCTTTTGAAGGAAAATCATTAAAACTTCTCAAGTCGCTCTCAAAAGAATATAATGGAATTATTGGAGGATCTTTTCTAGCCTTTCATGGAGAAGAAATCCATAATAGTTTTGTACTTGTCTTCCCCGACGGTCAATATTTTGTACACAATAAAGATTACCCAACCTACCATGAAAATTGTTTTTACTCAGGAGGAGATGATGATGGCGTTTTTGAGACTGAAATTGGAACTATTGGGGTGTCTTTATGTTGGGAATATCTCCGCACTGATACAGCCAAAAGAATGTTGGATAAGGTAGATCTTGTTATTGGAGGCTCTTGCTGGCCAGCGTTTGAAGATCCCGAACAATCAGTTGATGAAAATCACCTTGCCCTATTGCAAAATGCCCCTGCCGATTTCGCAACTCTGCTTGGGGTTCCCGTAGTACATGCAAATCATGTAGGGAAAGTAAGCGAAAACTATACCTGGGAAGACGAACCAATAAATTCTACCATGTATTTTTTGGGAGAAGCAAAGATTGTTGATGGTTACGGTAAAGTCATTAAGAAGCTATCCTATAAAGATGGCGAAGGTATAATTTGGGGAGATATCAAAATGGGCAAAGTTAAAGAATCAACTCCCCCGATTCCCGACAGATTCTGGATACCTCAATTTACAGAAGAACAACACCAAAACTGGAAAGCCGCTTTATCAGGTCCATATCGTAAATTTTATGAAGAAGTTACTTTGCCATACATTCTCAAAAGACAGGAAAATGGAAGCGATATGGAACTATAATGACTCCACCCTTAAAAGTGTAAATCTTATTTTTTAGTAAACCCCCATCTCTGATTATCAAAATACACTATTCTAAACGTTGCAACGATCGTTGCTCATCCAATCTGAACCGTTGCAAAATGGGCTTTCAAACGTTGCAACGATAGTTGTTTTGGTTACAAATGACACCATTTTCTAGGATAGAATTGGCAAAATATAGTTTTTACAAAAAATTTCATTTGTACGTAACTTCTCCACAAACTTTTCATTGGACAAATAAGAAAAACTCCAAACGATTAAAAATAAATAACTTGGAAAGCATTTTTTCATCTCTAAAAAATCTTACGGAAAACCGCAACAAAATGTAAGTATTTTTTTATTACTTTTGGCGGACCAACCCAACCAACCAATGTACCACAGCACCCTGTTCAAAGTGTTTTTTCATACCATACGTATGTACCGACACCCAACTTCTCAAAAAACATACATGATAAATTTTATGGTGATAAGCAAGATAGTTTGTTTATACCAATTATAAAATTATTAATAAACTAACATTAAAAACAACCATTTATGAAAACAAAAAATACTCTGGAGAAAAAAAATGAGTCACTAACAAATGGATTAGCAATTACAGGATTAGTTCTAGGAATTTTAGCATTAGTAGTTTCTTTTATCCCTTGCTTTGGAGTTTACGCAATTCTCATTGGAGTAATAGGACTCATCGTTTCTTTAATTACATTTATTTTAGCTTCTAAAAACAACTATCCTAAAGGTTTAATAATTGCAGCATTATTAACTTCTCTTCTCAGCTGTTCAATAGCATATTGGCAAAAAATAAGAATGCAAGACGCAATTGAAGATTTCAAAAATGATTTAGATAAGAGTACTGAGCAATTACAAAAAGACTTAGAAAAAAGATCTGAACAGTTTAAAAAAGAAGTTGATGAATTGATGAAAGAGCAGGATGAAATTGATAAAAAATTCATTCAAGAAATGAAAGAAACAGATGAGGAATTCATAAAAAAAATGAATGAAATTGACCAAAAACCTAATACAACAGAGAAAGTTATTGAGCCACCAGTGGAAACAAAAAAGAATGAAATAGATCCATTAATGAGTATCACAATAACTGTTGATAATTTACGTGCAAGAGTTTCTCCTTCTCTAACAGCTGAAAAAATTGAAAACCTAGAGATTAATACTGAAGTTGAATACTTAGGGATGCGTTCTAACGAAGAAACGGAAGTCGAAATAAAAGGAGAGAAAATTTCTGCTTATTGGTATAAAATAAAAACACCTTCAGGGAATATTGGTTGGATACACGGATGTTGCTTTACTCAAACATATGATTAAAATAAAATGAAGAAATTATTTATACTTTTTATACTAATTTACTCATGTAAAGAAGAAAAGCCAGTTGCCGAAAACAGAAACATCATTGCTGATGTTTCTGTTCCTTCTAAGACCATGGAAGAAGAAAAAAAACAAAAACCAATAGAATATATTTACGGTACTGATTTTTTGCTAGGCAAATTCAACTACAAAAAAGACAGTACTTTCACTAAAGTAAGTGACGTCCATTCTTCTAAAACTCTCTATATAAAAAAAGAGGTTTATGAGGCATTTATTAACATGTATAACCATGCAAAGGCCGACAACATTGATTTGAAAATAATTTCTGGCACAAGAAACTTTTACGAACAAAAAGCTATTTGGGAGCGAAAGTGGGAAAAATACAGTAGTTTAGATTCAATAGATAGAGCACTTAAAATATTAGAATATAGTTCAATGCCCTCCACTTCTAGACATCATTGGGGTACTGATGTTGATTTGAACAACCTTAACAATTCTTACTTTGAAACTGGAAGAGGAGAAAAAGAATATAATTGGCTCATAAACCATGCTCATACTTACGGTTTCCACCAAGTATATACTTCTAAAACAAATGGAAGAAAAGGTTACAATATGGAAAAATGGCATTGGACTTATCTGCCTTTAAGTGAAGGTTATTTAACCTTCTATAATAAAAACGTAAAACTAAAGGACATCACTGGTTTTAAGGGAGCAGATTTGGCCTATAAATTAAACGTTATAGAAGTTTACGTGAACGGTATCAGTAATTCTTTAAAAATTGAATAACCAAAGAACTTACCTCATTATAAATGTTACTTTTATTCTAATATTTTTTTTAGGCCTAGCCTATTTATTCTTTAGCCAACAGCATATAGTTTGCTATTATAAAGAGCATTATAACGTGCTTTGTAAAACATGTGGTTTAACAAGAGATTTTAAATCTATTATTAGGTTAAATTTTAAAAACCTAATCAATGGATTTTCATTGTATTTTTTTCTATTTCTTTTCACTTTTTGGCTATCTAGAATCGTTAGCTCCATCTTTATCTTAAAGCAAAAAAATCTAAAAAAAATATTTATCTCCGATTTCACTATAAACCTTTTTGGGGTTATTATAATTGCCTACACACTATTTAGTTAATTTTTTTTAGGGACCACTTAAAACAATTCAAAAATTTTAAATAATACACCTAAGGTTTACTTTCAAAAAGCTAACTGTAGTATTACGGAAAACATCATCTGTTTGTAAGCATTTTTTATTATTTTAGACCACCAACCAAAAAATCCAACCTATGATCTACTCACAATTCAAGATGTTGTTTTTCCATTTTTACAACATGACAGACTCAGAATTTTACGCAATTCAACAATTTCCTTACTAGACCAATTTTAGATTTAAACAATTACACAAGGAACCCACAAATGGATAAAACTAGAAATTGAATAAAAAATTCATTCACAAATTATGGCATTAATTGATGTAGTTAAATACCAAGCAGAGGAAAATGAGTTTGTTTGGAAATTCCCTTCCAATGATTTAAAGATTGGAACTCAAGTTGTTGTTAATCCTGTTCAGCACGCTTTTTTCATAAAGGGAGGTAAAGTATTAGACGAATTTGAAACTGGAACTCATACAGTTAAGACCGAAAATATTCCGTTGCTTAATAAAATTATCAATTTACCTTTTGGAGGAAACTCTCCTTTCCAAGCAGAAATTTGGTATGTTAACTTGCTAACCAAATTGGACAACAAATGGGGAACAATAACTCCCATATTATTAGAAGACCCAAAATATGGAATTATTATTCCTGTTAGGGCTTTTGGACAATATGGTTTTAAAGTTTCTCATCCAAGAACATTTCTAGAAAGTTTGATTGGAAATTTATCTTCATTTTCTGCCAGTAAAATTCAAGAATACTTTAAAGGAAAAATAATTTCTGCGTTAACAAGTTTGATTTCAAAAAAATTAATCAAAGAAAATATTTCTATTCTTGAAATAAACCTCTTTTTAGATGAACTATCAACTTTTTGTCAAGAAAAAATAACTGATGAATTCAAAAAATACGGATTAGAAATTGTTAATTTTTATTTTATGTCCATAAATGTCCCTCTTGACGACCCTAGTGTTGTTAAACTCAAAGAGGCAAAAGATCTTACTGCAAAAGTAAAAATTACAGGTAAGGAACTTTATCAAATGGATAGAAGTTTAGATATTTTAGATAACGCTGCAAAAAATGAAGGTGGCGTTGCAGGGGATTTAATGGGTGCAGGTTTAGGGTTAGGTTTGGGAGCTGGTGTTGGTAGTCAAATGGGAAATATTTCAGGTAACCTTAACACAAAAAACAATCCTCCATTTCCACCTACTTTGTATTATGTATTGATTAACAATGAACAATCTGGACCATACAATATTGTTCAGTTAAATCAATTAATTAATGCAGGTAAAATAAATAAACAATCATTGGTTTGGGAAAGCAGTTTAGAAGATTGGACATTAATAACTGAAGTAGTTGAGTTGTCTAAACTATTTAAAAGCACACCTCCACCACCTCCAAAAATTTAGATATGACTAAAATTATATTATTACTAGGTACTTTATTAATTATTACTAATACAATTATTGGTTTATTGCTTTCAAACTACCTTTCTTTCAATTGGATTTCTGTAGATGTAGTATTATTTATAAACACACTGCTACTTTATCTACTTTCAATGAATCAAACAATGAGTGATGGATATAAAATAAGTTTGTCATTCATACTTCCTATTTTAGGTTTAGTTTCAGTTGTATTAGCTGTTTTAAGTGAAGAGGAATATAAAGACAACTATTATCTAATTGGTTTCATAACAATCTTAACCATCGAAATAATTTTATATGGAGTTGCGACAAACATAAAATCTATAAGTGAAAAAAAATAAATATGGAAGATAAAACAAAAGAAATTCAAAGTATTTTATCAAGTCTTGATGAAAACGAACAAATGAAAGTTATAATAGAATGTGCTTCTAAAGTAGGTACGCAGGAGTGGAAAGAAGCTATAGATGATTTAATGAAAAGAATGGGAATGAAATAAAATGAGCAAAATAAAAATACTTTCTTGTTCATCCTGTGGAGCATCGTTATCACCAAACGCTATGAAATGTGATTTTTGTGATAACATAAATGTTATATCCAAAGAAACAAGTCCATTTAAACTAAACTCAATATTATCGAAACAATATTTGAGTAGCACAGAATTATCAAAAGACACTTTTAATTGTGCATTACTGCATTTGAATTTAAAAAATTATCCAATTGCAACTAAACTACTTGAAAAAGAAATTGAAAATAATCCAATAAATGCAGATGCTTATTATTATTGTGCTTTGTCCTTAACAAATGGAAAACGAATAAAATCGTTACCTTTTAGTATAATAAAAAAAATAAAAAATTATTTAAATACTGCAATTGAATTAAACGAAACTTCAAAATTCTATTTTTTAGCAGCTATTATTAATTATGATTTTTTTCAGGAAAATGGAATGCTTTTGCCTGAACCTAATTATAATTTTTTACTTCTAAAAGTAAAAGAATTTAATTTAGAAAATGACGATTTAGAATACTTAAAAAATATTATTGAAATACCGAAAAATGAAATATTTAATAAAATAATAACCAATCAAATATTATAAAAATGAACAAAAGAGAACAAATTAAAAACTGGTTTTATTATTCAGAAACATCTATTGGAATGTTAATACTCGCTGGAATTATGGCAATATTTGCGCTTTTTGGTCTATTCGCATTATTAAGCGGAAATTTCAGTTTTGGAATACTTGTTGGATTAATAATATTTGCTGGTGTACCTGCTTTTATTTTTTATAATTATTCAAGAAAAAACACGTTACCTACAGAATCACAGCTTGATAATTGGCTCGATGAAGATATACAAGCAATTATAAAAGACAGACCATTTAATAAATTAGGAATTTCTAAAGAAGATTTAGTTGCTGAATCAATGTTAGTAGTGGGGCCAATATATTGGTATGTAAATGGTTTTGACCAGAACGATATATTAGCAAAAGAAGGTAAAGACGGTTTCAACAGATTTACGGCTTGGACAGTCCAGCTATTTATGTTTACAGAAAACTATTTATGTAGTTATAAATGTGATTACAATTGGCTTAAAAACACATACATTAATGAATCAACTAACGAGTTCTTTTACAAAGATGTAGTTTCTGTAAAGACAGATACCATTTCTTCTGCTCATACACTAAAAGATGGACAACAAATGGTTCATTCAGAGGCATTTCAATTAAAGCTTATGGGTGATGAAGTTACTGTAATTACAAATGATGCTAGTTTAAAAACAAGTTCTACTATGACAAGTAAAGCAGAAAAAGCTGTTCAATCAATAAGGGTTATGTTAAGAGATAAGAAAAGTTGATTATGACAGAAGGTAGTATCTCACTGAGTGTGTAAAGTTTAAAAATATCGAGGGTCAAAAGCTCTCGATATTTTTGTTTTACTTCCTTTTCCGTTTCCTCCATTCCGAAGGAGCTATGGAAGCAGCATCTTGCCATAACCCTATTTTATCATTCTTTGCTTTATCTTCCAATTCTTGAAGAATAGGTTCATTGGAGTATTTCACATAGTGCCAAGCCAAACCATTTCTTACCAACTCATGGCTAAGATTTAATGAATCTCCATAAAATACATTTGCAATAGATCTTCCATATCTATCCCTTTTAAGCTCTTCTATCGTAATGTATTTACCAAAAATGGCATCGGATGTAAATTGCTTTGCCTTTTGAGAAAAAGGTTGTTTTCTCTCTGGACAATCGATATTGGCTAGGCGAACTTTGACAATTGTCGAGTCTTTTGTCAATAATTTGAAGGTGTCTCCATCAGTTACTGAAACCACCTCTCCAGAAATGGTATTTTGTGCAAAGCATAAAAAAGGGACAAAAAATAAAAGTAATAATGTTTTCAATTAATCTTTTTTAAAAAAATTCATTTGCAAAACCAGAATTAAAACTTAGCATCAACAGCGTCCTTTTCCAGAAGCAATGAATTTAAATGTTTCAATGCATTTACTATTGACTCGGCTTCAGGTATACCACTTACCCGCATAACTAATTTATGCTTATCCCATTTATCTTTTCGATCATTCTTCAAAATGGAAACGAAAATATTAATAAAAGCTAATTTATCTGAACGCTTGGATACCCTTTGAAACTTATACACATTGGAAAAATCGTATAGCAACCCATCGTTAACAGGGTCCACTCCATTTCGTCTCAGGACAACCAATCTAAGATAATTTCCCTCAAAAGTGGCCTTATATGGCCTTTTAAAAGTATCTTCTTCATACCCATACTTATTTATGTATTCTACTATAAAAGCTTTTGTTTCCTCTAGAGAAATATTTTTCAGTTCATTAGAGACCTCTATCTTTGAAAAATTTTCTCTAGTTCCATTTTCATATATGATCAAAGCTACCTGTTCCTTACTAATATTTCTCAATGGACCATCCTGAAAATCGAACAACTTATATTTGATCGATTCTGGAGTAATTTCCAACACCTTTGACTCGATTTCTTCGCCATCAAGCTTTACAATAACATCTTGTCCGAAAGAGTATAAGTTGACTCCCATGACAAATAGTATTGTAAAAAAGCACTTGTAAAATTGAATGTTCAGCTTATTAATGTTTTTCATATCCTCCTTTTTTATAATCTAACAACAAAGCCTAAATCCAAAGCTACATCAAATTCTGTCCCATATCCATTAATGACATAGGTTGTTCCTGCTCCAACATTGAAACCAAATCCAACCTTTTTACCCCATGCGAAATCCGCTCCTAATAGGGCTGAAGGCCCATAAGTCAATTCTTTGTTTGAAGAGCTATAGTAATCATAATAATCATCTTTCCAGCCCACAAGCCCAAATTGGGTGTTTAGATACAACCCTTTATAATAAAAGAACTTTAAACCTGCAGAGGCCAAAACGGGCGCTTCAGGAAAATACCCTGCTCCAATATGAGCTCCAAAACCAACTATACCTCCAGTTCTAAATTGGGCTCTAACCCCTGACCCTCCATAACTATTTCCGTAGCCAACACCAAGCATGAAATACTTACCGTCGTATTCATTGCCTCCTCTTGAAGTTTCAACCTTTTCAGAAGGCATAG
The DNA here is from genome assembly GCF_001975575.1 of Mangrovimonas sp. DI 80. Lineage (NCBI taxonomy): Bacteria > Pseudomonadati > Bacteroidota > Flavobacteriia > Flavobacteriales > Flavobacteriaceae > Mangrovimonas > Mangrovimonas sp. DI 80. The sequence goes on from NZ_MSDT01000008.1 coordinate 142,953, forward strand.
CCAATTCATTTTTTATGGTAATTGTTTCCCTTGTGCCATTCTCGTATAAAATCATAAAAACATCGGTTTTATCAATCGTCCTTATAGGTCCATCCTGCATATCGAACAACAAATATGAAATAGTTGTTTCTGATATTTCTTTAACTTTAGTCTTCAATTCACTCCCATCATGCTTTACAAGGATATCTTGAGAAAAGGCAGTTAATGAAAATGTAAGAATTAGTAATAATGAAATGCTGATTGTTTTCATAAAGTATAATGTTAGTTTAGCTTAATATTTGACAGTAAAACTAACTTGTACACACCAATCTTCTTTACGGAAATCCGTATTTGATGACTTTTGAAGTTCATTTCATTAAATCGACCTCTAGTAAATTTCTACCTCTTTCTACTTCTATCAATATTACAGCTTCGGCATCTAGAAAGATAGGTCACTGAAAGCTCATAAACACCATTGGTGTTTCCAATACTGGAAGTATTAAAGTCATAAGAAAATCCAAATCTAAAATCCGAATATTCAAGCCCTAAAAAACTGTTGACCGAAGTCAATATATGACTATTGGCACCGTTCTTCGCTGGATTGGTTACCGCTGTGACCCCAAGTAAAAAGTCGTTAACTTGAAATAAAGGACCAATATCCAACCTATTGTATTTTCCCTGTTGCATATAATTAACTACCATCATGATACTTTTATCCAACAAAAAGGGGAAGCGGTAGTTTGCATTTAAGGAGTAAAAAATATCCAATTTTAAATTTTCTCCTTGGACAAACGATATGTTTGGACGGTTAAGATGTTTTGCAGAAATTCCGAACCAATAAGCTACTCCGTTTCGTTCTTCTTTCTCAAAAACAAATCCTGATGATATATCCAAAAAAAATACATTGTCATTGTTTAACGCCAAAGGATCCACAGAGCTTGAATTATTTACACCTGTATCCAAATTTATTTGATCTGCTAAAGTGAGTGTATTAAATTGAAAATCCTTAAACCCCATACCTACTTCTATAGCTGGCCTAAAATACCAACCTCCATCCAAATTTACCTTATGGGCATAACTAGCATTAATTTGATTATGACTGTAATTTGTAAAGGATTCATGTTGTCGTAGAGCACTGATTCCAAATCCAAAAGCCGTGTCATAATCAAAGGACTTATTCCAAAAAAAGTACTGGCTGTTAATTTTCAATCCCAAATTTGGCCATTGGGTTCGATGTAAAATTCCTGAATACGTCCTTCCACTATCCTCAAAGCCAATAAATCCTGGATTAACAGTTTCCTGGATAAAAAAAGATTGTGTAAATATGGGATCTTGTGCCTGTACCTTATACCCCACTAAAATGAATAATATTAAAATTAACTGTTTTGATTTCATTATAGGGTCTATTATTTTATAAATACAAAGGCATTCTGTTTCACAATCTCATCTCCATAAAACGTTTTAGCTGAAATGGTATAATAATAATTGCCATTTTCGGCTTCTTCATCTTTTACTTTACCATCCCATCCCCTGATATCATCTCCTGTTTCCGAATAAACAACACTGCCCCAAGTGTCATAAACCTTAAGTTCAAAACCGTGAAGCCCCCTATAAACAGGCCCAAAGAAATCATTCAACCCATCATCATTAGGAGTAAAGGCATCTGGCATTTCTAACTTGTACCCTTTCTCCACGATAAGGGTCACTATATTTGTATAGACACAGCCAAATGGATAGGTTACAGTCTGCACAACTACATAATTTCCAACCTCAACATAAGTGTGGATAGGATTTATTTCTGAAGAAAAATTGCCATCACCAAAATCCCATAAAACACTAACGAAATCTCCCGTTGCAGTATTTGTAAATTGAATAGGATCTTGTATTGCAAATACTCCATAATTTAAATATCCAAAAGAGCTTGTTGTGAAATCGGGCTCTCCAAGAACAGGTATATCTACATTTAAACTATAATTAGCAATACAACCATAACTATCCACCACTTCCAACATTACCAAACCATTCTCTTCTGTTGTCATAAATTCACCATTATTCCCACTAACAATACCACTTGACCAGTTGTATTGAAATGGGGGTACCCCTCCTGAGGCAACAGCGGAAAAAGTTTGGCTAACCGAATGTTCCTCACAATCAACCTCAGATTCCGTCTCCACATTTAAAACTAATGGATCAAATCTATTGACACTCCATTCGCCTTGTATTTCACAACCATTTGCATCGGTGACTTCTACAAAATAAGTGTTAGGAGGAATATTGATTAAATCCTCGCTTAAAACTCCATTAGACCAAACAACACTATACGGTGGTGTCCCTCCTTGAATCAATAAATTAATGGCCCCACTATTGGTATCATCACAGTCCAAAGCATCAACAATGTTCGCTGAAATTAACAGGGGATCAATATTATAAATTGTAAAACTATCTTGTATCACACAGGGTGTTCCATCCGTAATTGTAACTGTATAAGTTCCTGGAGCCAAATTATTTCTTTCTACACCTACAGTTGAATCATCATCCCAAACTACAGTGACTGGATCTATCCCGCCTTGAAAATTCAGAACAATACTAGCATCATTTTCGCCTGCACAGGACATTTGAGTAACCATTGGTTCTATTAAGAAAATTGGAGCTTCCTCTATCACTACAGGGAATTGTTTTTCACAGCTCACTGCATCTGTAATTGTGATAATATATGTTCCCGCAGATAAATTGTACTGACTATTACCTAAACCAAAATTGCTCCAAGCAATATCATAAGGAGGTATACCTCCTGTAATATTTTCAATTACTATAGACGCATTATTGTCTCCATAGCATTCAATTTCAGTAGTGGTTATAGAAATATCAATCGCCTCATTCTGAATTATCTCTACCTCCAAGGTATCTATACATCCTGAAATATCAGTGATATTTAAATTATAGATTCCTGCAAATAAACCTTCAATATTTTCATCCGTACTCACAAACCCATTGGGACCTGTCCATGCATAAGAATATTCGGGTCTTCCCCCTGAAACATTAATAAAAATTCCTCCAGTATTATCCCCATAACAAAGCACATCTGTTTTCCTTTCCAAAGTAATTTCAAGGGGATCAGGTTCCTCAACCATAAAACTTTGTTCAATAGGACCACAACTATTGGCATCTGTAACGGACACCTCATAATTTCCTGGTCCCAGATCCATTAAATCCTCATCTGATGAAAATGGCACACCATCCTTTGTCCAATTAATAGTATAAGGTTGGGTTCCTCCAACTACATTTACTCCAATCTCACCATCATTGGCTTGGTAACATGAAATTGTATTTGGATCAAAATCAAAACCATTAAAGTCTAATTCTTCTGGTTCAGTAATTATAAATGATTCTGTAAACGGACAGCCTCCATTATCCTCTATAGTTAAAAGATAGGTCCCTTGTTCTAAGCCAAAAATATCTTCATCATTACTGAAAAATCCATTTGGTCCTGACCAAGTAATCTGATATGGAGCTCCTGTTTGAAAAGGAACACCACCTACCACTGTGATTTCAATTGATCCATCGTTAGATTGATAACAGCTATTATCAGTTAAATTGGAAACAATTGATATTGATGGATTCACAGTTACAATAACCTCAAAATTTTCTCCCATACAATCCCCTGAAATTGGAGTCACTACATAAGTGACAATAGCAGGATTAGTAGTAGTATTTTCCAAAAACTGCGAAATAGATGCTATCGGTGTTAACTGGGAGGTCGCTCCTGTGATACTCCCTATCGGGTTAACTTGAGGTGTACCCCAAGAATACATTGTATTTAAGGGAACAATGTCTCCACTAAGATTATTTGGAATATATTCGAAGCTATTACCACTACAAATAATTAAACTCTCATCGCTAACATTTGGTGTTTCATTGACTACGATTTCAGCTACGTCAGAAGCGATTTCCGAACATCCTCCTGTATTAAATGTAATGATACAGTAATAATATGAAGTCCCTACAACACTTACATCTGGCATATAAGAAGCCGAAGTCTCCCCTAAAATTTCAACCCAGTCATATGGTTCATTTACAGAGCTCTGAAACCATTGGTAGTTTGCAATATCTGAACCATTAGTATACGACACCGACAGTGCATTTGTGGTTTCCCCTAAACACAACTCGCTAGAAACAGGTTGAATTTCAAATTGAGCACCTGCACTTACCTCAACTTCCGCAATATCACTAGTAACCTCACAACCCGATACGTCTTGAGAAATCACACAATAATAATAAAATGTTCCTACCGTATCTGCGCTTGGAGTATATGTTGTCATGTTTGCTCCAGCAATCAATGTTCCTCCACTATTATCATTTACGGTATTAACATACCATTGGTATGATACATTCCCTAAACCATCAGAAATGGCAACTTCTAAATCTTCTGGCTCAACATTTTGACATAAGCTTTGGAAAACCAAGGGCTGTTGAATTATCACAGGATCATCTACAACAACAATCTCCGCAACTTCACTTGTCAATGCCGAACATCCACTGCCACTAGCACTAATCTCTACATAATAATAAAATGTTCCTGTGTTTACGAAAGTTGGAGGTGTATAGTTGGCTGAGTTGGCTCCTGCAATCAATGTCCCCCCTGTTGAGCTATTCGTTATACTGTTATACCATTGATAAGAAATGGTGCCTGTTCCCCCAACAACATTTACAGCAAGCTCTTCCGATTGCCCTCCAACACAAATTGATTGTGTACTTAAAGGCTGGGCATCTATAGCAGATGAATTTGTGACTTCTATTAATGCTGTGTCTGAAATTATCTCACTGCAGCCTCCAGACGAAAAAGAAATCACAACATAATAATATGTAGAACCAATTTCATTTGTAGGAGGGCTAAACGTAGAAGAGGCCTCCCCCGCAATTGCGGTTCCTGAGGAAGTATCATTGACTGTATTTTCAAACCATTGATAACTTACAGTTCCAGTTCCCTGAATATCCACATACAAATCATCAACCTCTCCGCTAAGACAGACAGCATTTGACAATGGTTGATTTACAATAACAGGAGCTGGCTCCACAACAATTTCAAAATTTACTGGAGCCCCAGTACAATCCCCTATCTGAGGAATCACTGTATAAACCAAAGTTACTGCTGCATTTGTCGTATTTATTAATGTCTGGGATGGGATGACATCTGAAGTTCCAGATGCCTGATACCCCGTTAACCCTGTTGGACTGTTAGACGTCCAAGTATATATGGTATTGATATTCTCCGATGTTAGGTTAATCATTTCAGATTCAGTACCAGAACATAACGTTTGAGTTGTTTCGGAATTTGTTATTGTTGGTGTTTCATTGATAGAGAAATTCTCTGTTACTGTAACTGTACCACAACTGTTAGTAGCACTAAACTGAATTTCGTAATCTCCATTTACTTCATAATTAATTATTCCTGGATCCAATTGGTCAGAACTAGAAGGTATTCCTCCTGGAAAACTCCAACTGTAGCTTACTGTATCAGATAAAGGAGTACAAGTACTCACTATTGCAGTTGGCTCTAATAAAACACTACCACAATAATCTGGAATGGATTCGATAGATACTGTAGGCGGTTGCTTCACACTAATAATTTCGGAAATCGTATTTGTCCCACATGAGTTAGTAACCGAAAGGGAAAGATTATAGCTACCTGCTACCTCAAAGGTTATAGAAGGATTCATCGATGTTTCGTCAGTCCCATTAACAAAACTCCATTCCGAAGTCGTTCCACAAAAATCGGGTGAGTAAGTTACAGTCCATAAATACCCTATAGTAGAGCAACTTTGGGAGGTATCAGTTGTATTGGATATTACAACATTTAGGTCTGAACAGCCATTATTTGTGTCTAAACTAAAGCTCGGCTCTATTTCTGATTCTATACATATAGTTTGAGTTACGGGATCTGTGGTGCCACAATAATTTTCAGCATATAGACTAATAGTATAATTCCCAGGAGCAGTATAAATATGTGATGGACTTTGACTTGTTGAAGTGCTACCATCTCCAAAATCCCAAAAAAAGTTAGCGTTTGTAGTACAATTTGGATTATAACCATCAATTGTGGTATTAGTAAATTGAACAGGTGTATTCACACAAGCAATGTCATCAACCTCAAAATCAACCTCAGGCTTTTTCAATATTTTTATTGGCCCTGCAGTCAATAAAGATTGATCGCAAGATGTTGTAATCGTCAAGTAAACTGTAAAATCATTATTAGGACAATTAGATTCAGTGTAAATATGAGGAATTGGAAAATTTTGGGATGCACTTGGATTAGATGAATTATAATAAGATGAGGCCTCTAAATCATCCTGTGTATATTGCTCAACTACCCCATCACCATAATCAACATTATATACTGTATCAGGAGGATTGGTTCCCCAAGAACCAATCGCAAAATTAATCGGGTCAACAGGAAGACATAAATTAACCGTATTTCCTGGAATTTCAATAGCTCCAATTGGGTTTGTAGAATTTTTCACTAAATATTTCTTTGAATTATTACAACCATTTTCTCCAAAAGCCGTAATCACCATATCGAAAGCCCCTAATTGAGTATAAGTATGGGACAGAGGAAAAGAAATATTAGTTTCAGAAGTACCATCTCCCCAATTGATATCATAGGACAACACACAATTAGCGGATGGTGATTCATTACCCACATTAACTGTATATGACTGACTTGCAGAATTACAATTATCGAAAGGATCTGAATAACTTTGGTTTAAATCTGAAAAATTAATATTGGGTTTTTGCTTTACTTTTATATCATGAGAAACAGTACTTACATCACCTTTTGAATCGGTAACGGTTAGCTTAACTTTTAAGGTAGCAGTGTCACAGCCCAAAGCTTGAAATGAATGTTTTGGATTTGCTTGAATAGAAGTTTGGCCATCTCCAAAATCCCACAAATACTCAAATGGCCCATTCCCACTAACATCAGATGCAAAAGATATTGATGTACCTGAGCAAACTTCATTTTTGTCAAATGAAAAATCAATCGTTGGGTTAATAAAATTTGGACTCGTCCATTTTTCCAAATTGGAGGTATTATTGTAAGCTATTGTAGTGCCTAGGACTAAACAAAAAATAATTATTGAATACCAGTATTTATTTGTAATCATAGTTTATAACAAGGATATGTCCATCCAATTTTAATTTGAACATTAAAATAAATTTACCTCGGAAAGCTTAACACTTATTTTTTGGCGCAATATGTAGTAATTTCTCTCATCCAACAACTTTTTCCTATAAAGTTTCTCCGAAAATTATACACTGAAAACATTTATCCAAAATTAGATAGGTCATACTATTAATTTATTCCCTTTTACGCTTCCTCCATTCCCAGGGCGCAATTGAAGTAGGATCCTGCCATAACCCTAATTTATCATTCTTAGCCTTATCTTCCAATTCTTGAAGAACAGGATCATTTGAGTATTTTATATAATGCCAAGCCAAACCATTTCTAACCAACTCATGACCAAGGTTCAATGAGTCTCCATAGAATACATTGGCAATAGATCTTCCATATCGGTCCTTTTTAAGCTCTACTATTGTAATATATTGATCAAAAACAGCATCGGATGTAAATTGTTTGGCTTTTTGAGAAAAAGGTTGTTTCCGTTCTGGGCAATCTACATTCGCCAAACGAACTTTAATCAATAAGGAATCCTTTGTCAGGAGTTTAAATGTGTCTCCATCCGTAATTCCAACAACATGTCCAGTAATGTTCTGGGAGAAAAGTTTAGGACAAATAAAAAAAATGAATAAACTGGTATAAAAAATGTATTTCTGCATATTTTCTATTAAAAAAAGAGAGCTTTAAAAAAGCTCTCTTTTTTTACAACTATTTGCTAATTTAAAATAAATTTTTCAATAATAGATTCCATATTCGAGGGTAATTCAGCTGTTTTAATTTCATAATTTTCCACTCCCATGGATCCTAACCAGTCCGACCAATATTTCTTAACTATATCTTCTTCAAAAGGATTTTGTTTATTAGCATTTATACCCAAAACCAAGACATTTAAATTCTGAAGTCCATCTGTTGCTGGAATATACCCATAATGTTCCTTTTCCATTATTTCCTTCCATTTAATGGTGTTTAATTTTGAAGCATTTACAACTTTTGGAGTCAGGTAAGTAGATAAATTCCCATCCTTTATCTTCGTGTCTTCATGATAAATATAGCCATCCGTTAAAATAACTAGGACATTTTTAAAATCGGGTTTTATACAATAGTCATGTACCTTTCCTTTAAAAAACCTCCAAATGTCGGAACCTACGTAATTATCATCCTCAATTGCCTTCAAATAAATATCATTGCTAATAGAACCATATAAATCTGAAGCACTTAAAATATAGTCCTTGGTCGCATTATGTCTATCAAACTCCAATTTGAGTTCATTCAGTTTCGAGTTTAATTCTTTGTCCGAAGGTTCTGGATCAATATAAAGCTGAATGAAATCGTTCATTTTGATGCTCCTCTTATTTCTCAAGTGATTTTCAAAATTGTCCACAATAGACTTAATATAACCAACATCCCTTTGATAATACTCCATTGTACTATTTGGGTGCAATTTAGGATCTATCCTATCGGATAAATCCATCAAAATACTAATATTCAAATCAGGTCTATCTGCTGAAATATTATGCGTTACAGACTCATTTGAAACTTCAACTTCCGCCATTTCATCACTAATCTCTTTAGAATTATCTTCCTTACAGGATAGCATTACGGGAAAAATAAGAGAAATTAAGAATATCTTTTTTATCATGATAGTTATCTAGTTAATTTATACAATCTTCTTTCAAAATCCTCATCTGAAATTTCATGAGCGATTAAATGAGCCTTCTCAATTTCCAGGCAATTAGTCAACAGCTCTTCTCTGCGTTTAAGTCCATCAAAGTTATCTGTAATTGAAAGGAACCAACCTTTCACATATTCTGCGTGATAAGTGAGATAGTGCTTATTTGAGAAAATAAAGCCGTCAATTGTACGCTGCAACTCTTCAATTTTGGCATTAATCGAACTTATTTCTTCCTTTATAGGATTTAACTTTTCCTGTAATTCTTGCAAATTTTGCAGACAGTTCTTAATGTCATCCTTTTTGGTTTGTATGAAGACCTTTATCTTATCAAAGTTCTCATATTCTTTCATTATAAAGTCAAACACCAGCCCCCAAATAATGTAAACCACAAAACCAGCAAATATGATACCCCAAAATTCAGCTGAAGAAAACGCAATTTTAAGATTAAAGGGAGGAGAATCAGGAGTCTTCATTATTTCATAAATCTTCTTCTCTATTTGATACGCTAAAATGGCGTCGAAAATAAATGTCACAATGAATAGAGTTGTTATCTTGAGATATGACAACCAGTTTTTATCCTTTTGAAACATATGTATCAAATATCCTAACCCCATAAAAGCAAAAGGAATAGTAGCAATAAACACTCCTTCCAACCAACCTCCTTCCATAGCTTTCGACAAAGCTTTTCCATCAAAAATGGCAGTTGATAGTTCAGCCGTTTCAAAATTTTTAAAAAAGGCCGAGAAAGAAGCCGACATATAAAAAACCAACAAATAGAAAGTTATAGGAATTAATACTATTAGTCCCAAATAAAACTGAGCTTTGGGTCTTTTGTCTACATCCAGTCCATATTTTTCAGGATTCCTTCTTACCTCTACAATGTCGTCTTTATACTCTTCTATTTTAGCTTCGTTTTGAAGCATTGACTCCTCTATTAAAGCTTGCGCCGTTTTTCTTTTTTTAAGTTCAATTTCCTGTTTACCCTTCTCATCTAAATAGGGCCCTTTTAATTCCTTCTGAAGCTTTTCATTCTCTCTACATTTCCCTTTATAATCCATGTAAACATCTTCCAAACAAGCTTTGAACACAAGATGATTCCCCTCACATTGCTTTGAAGCACCATACCCACTTTCAAAAAAAGTTAACTTAATATCCTTTTTATTTTCCGAATCCTCTATTGGTTTTAAATTTACTTCCCTGCTCTCCGGCTTTAAAGCAAATAATTTTTTCAATGCACTCATATTAACTTAAGATTTGATCAATTAATTCCTTTTTAGGCAGTTTAACTTTAGCTTTATCCAAGAGAAACTCGGATAATTCTTCTATATTTTCCTCCATAAACCCAAACTTTTTACAGTATTTTTTGAGTGCATTTTTTTCATCAATAGTCACTACATCATCCACCCAAATCATAAGGGCTAAGTCATATAGATATTCTACTTTTTCTTCAAGGCTTTCAGGAATCCGAGTATCATGAGAAGGATTTAAAAGCACTTCATTAAGCTGCTCTTTTGTAACACCTCTTTCTTCGGCAAACTTATAAAGCATCTGCATTTCCAAGATGTTAAAGTCATCATCTGAAAATGCCATTTGATAAAGTCGCAAAAAATGTCCTTTAAGTTCAGTTGAAATCATAATTGATTAGTTATTGGTTAATTGCCAATAAACATATTAAGAATGGCTAAATGAATTTTACGGAAATCCGTAACCTGTAAAATAAAAAAGGGAGCTACTGCCCCCTTCCCTTAATTTAATCACCACCACCTGGAGGAGGCAACTGAGGTAAGATTTCCCCATCCTCATCACAACAAGCTTGAGGCACATTAGTCTGATCAGATAAACTTTGCGGAGTGCATGACATTGTAATGTTCAACACTACCAAAAACAGTATGAAGTATGCTTTTTTCATTTGTATTAAATTTTGAAATTTGACAATAGGAATCTCATTCCAGGCCTACCCTATTGAGAAGACCTGATCTTGGATCATTTAAGCGTTCGGGAAGACGTCTTTTCCCTATTGAGAAGTATGGGATGTAGACAGCGTTCTATGATTACTTCTCATATCATATCGCGCTGCCCTTTCCCTAAAATTGATTTTCGCAAGCCTCTGCGATAAGGCACTAATCAATTTTGATACAAATGAAGGATTGGAAAATTGGAAGTATTGGAAAGATTCAGGAAATTACTTAGAAGATTTATGGAAATCCATTTCCCTTGAATTTCCACCAATATTCCTTAATTTTAAGCCACCAAAACCAACCAGAATGCATAAAACACTCATCGTACAGGCATTTGAAAAAGCTAAGGAGCAAATGATTGTAAATGGCACAAAAAGCCCTTCCAAGGTTGCTATTTCAAAAGAATTATCCTTGTATTTAGAAGATGAATGCCAATTCCCCTTTGGAGAAAAAAGCTTAAGGAATTACTATAATGAAGCTCAGGAACTAGAGAATTCAGAAGCCGATATTTCCATCAACCAACTTGCTGTCATTAACGGCCTATGTTCCTATATCGGGTATAGTGATTATTCGGAATTTAATAATTCCCTTTGCGAAACCAAACCAAAAGTCACTAACGATAACTTCAAGTTCCTTCAACAGAAAAAACTGTTAACAACTAGTATTATTGGAATCTTGTTTATTATAGGTTTCTATTCTTACGAATCTCTTTCCTCTAACAAACAACGTTGGATGGTTTGGGATAATGATCATTACATTGAGGCCTCTTTTGACACCAAACTTTTAACAGACGGCATACTAAAGCTATATAAAGAGGAACGTATTGAAAACTTTAAAAAATTAGATTCTGCAAATTGCAATACTTCCTTTTTTAATAATGACGGTAGCGCAAAAGTATGGTATTGGAAAACTTCAGAAGGGAATCTAGAGCTTTATACAGCTCTAGGCAAACATCCAAAAACAGGCAAAACACTCAAGCCTATTACAAAGTATATGATACGTAAATATATCTGCCCAAATTATTAGTGAATAACGAATTCAATTTCTCTTTATTTTCTTACAAAAAACATTATACCTTCTAAGAATCTAGTATCATGCAAGTTAAAGTTAACATGTAATTTCTTGTTAATTTTATAGATCATTTTACCTATTTTCGTCGTCCTTTAATCCTAGTTTCTGGATTAAATCAACCAATTGTTTACTAACCAATAAACCCAAATTTTATGAAAAAAACATTCAAGACATTAGCAATTGCCCTTTTGGTTTCTACTCTAGGTTTTTCCCAAGAAGAAGGAGACAAAGACAAGAAATTTCAATTTGATCTATCGGGAGAATTTATGTTTACACAAGATTTTCAAAATGTAGGTGTAGAACTCGAAATCATTCCCAACAATGAAGATTCGGACAAACCAATTAAAACTGCAACTGCATTTTTAGGTTACAGCATGATGGACTACTCTACTCCTGTTGGATCTGCTACAGGTAATGGATACACGTTTTGGCTTGGAAGTAAAACATATTTCAACAAAGAAAACGCCAAAGGATTCTATATTGGCAATAATTTCAACTTTGGAGCCGTATGGTTTGATGAAAACGGTGTAGACGGACGCTTTAGTTACGTATCACTTTTTAGCCCTGAGTTAGGTTACAAATTTAAGTTTGGAAACTTCATTGTTGAGCCAATTATTGGTACAGCGTGGAATATTGAGATTAAAGGTCAAGGATTTATTGACAATAAATACGTTGACAACTGGCAACACCGTGGAGCACTTAGAATTGGTTATTCATTCTAATGAATTCCGTCAATAACGAAAAACATCAAAACAAATTAAGAACCAACAAAAATTACACATGAAAAAAATTGCTTTTTGCTTAATGCTTTTCACAATGTCCTTTTCCACCTTTTCACAAGAGGCCACACAAGAACCTCAAGAAACTGCAAATAAAGGAGTGATTACCTCTCAAGAGGAATATAATTATCTAACTAAAGGGTATCCTCAAGCAATAGAATTAGGACTTGGTATAAAAGAAGGCTATGAATTCAAAACGATTAAAGATTTTGAATACAATGGCTTTAAGTTAAAGTATCAATACCTTATTCATACTGAAAGTCAAGAGAAAAAAGCCTTATCCATTATTGTTACAAAATTAAAAAGCGATAGAAGTGAATATCTCTGCCTACCTTTTAACAACGCAGAACTTCTTACAGAATATTTAAAATCCATTAATGGTATTGGCCTTACCATGAGAAGTGTTGTTGATGTCTTTAATACTAGTTTATTATCAAATTTGATTGAATTCAAAGCCAATCAAGTAAAAAGCTAATAAACGTAATAGGGGACTTTCTATTTCCTATATCACATAAAAAACGGTTTAGCAAAATACTAAACCGTTTTTTATTTCCACATCCTAAACCTATATGCTTTTACATATAAAACACTAAAAACACCTTAAATTATATTCAATTACATATAATTTACTATATTTACACTATATTATATTCAATTGCATATAATGAAAAGATTATCTGAATTTGTTAAGGAACGTAGAAAAGAAGTCAACCTTACACAGGAAGAATTTGCTGACCGTACAGGCGTGGCTTTAACGGTGATACGAAAAATAGAACAGGGCAAAACCAATCTAAACATGGACAAAGTGAATTTGGTCCTTGCCATGTTTGGTCATGAATTGGCTCCTGTTAACAGTAAAGAACTGAATAAATGAGACAGGGAAACGTATATTACAAGGAGATTCTCGCCGGTGTATTAACTGAAACCGACGATGGCGAATACGTATTTCAATATGTTCCAGAATACGTCAAAGACTATCCAGACAAATTCATCACTTTTACCATGCCCGTAAGCTCAAAGCCTTATACGGAAAAACGCCTTTTCCCTTTTTTTGAAGGCCTCATTCCTGAAGGTTGGTTACTGGATATTGCCTCCAAAAATTGGAAGATCAACCGAAATGACCGCATGGGACTTCTATTGGCCTGTTGTGCCAATTGCATTGGAGCCGTAAGTGTTTTACCTAAAGAATAGCTACATGGAAAACAAATGTTTATACTGCTATAAGCCAACAGACCCCAATACGGACTTCCATAAAAAATGTTCCTTGGAATTTTTTGCCAGTCCTACACCTCCAAAAATTGATTTTTCACTTGATCAAATGGATCAACTGGCAAAAAACATTGTGGAACGAAGTGTTGCTGTCCCAGGTGTTCAGGCGAAATTATCCATGTCCCTGATAAAAGAAGCCCAAGACCATACCGATACACGGCTAACGGTTGTTGGAGCTTTGGGTGGGCAATACATTTTTAAGCCTCCTTCCGATAAGTTTCCTGAAATGCCCGAAAATGAACATGTCACCATGCGTATTGCGGAAGCTTTTGGAATTCGTGTGGTTCCGTCCTCATTAATTCGATTGGCTTCAGGGGAACTATCCTATATCACCAAACGAATTGACAGAACCGAAACAGGCGACAAACTCCACATGATCGATATGTTCCAGATCACCGAGGCTTTCGACAAATATAAAAGCTCCATGGAAAGAGTTGGAAAGGCCCTTGACTCCTATTCAGAAAACACACTGCTTGACAAAATCTTTTATTTTGAACTGGCTTTGTTTGTTTTCCTAACAGGAAACAATGATATGCACTTAAAGAATTTTTCAATGATGGAAAGCCCTTCTGGATGGGTATTGGCTCCCGCTTACGACCTTTTGAATGTAACCATCCTGTTTCCTGAAGATACCGAAGAATTGGCACTCACCCTTTCTGGAAAGAAAAAGAAGCTAAAACGGGAACATTTTGATTTGTTAGGCAAAGGGTTGGGATTAACCGAAAAACAAATTAGCGGTTCCTTCAAACGCATGCACAAAAACAAACCAAAAGCTTTTAAATGGATAGAAAACTCATTCCTATCAGAAACAATGAAAGAAGCCTATAAAACTTTGCTCGAAACAAGATATAAGCAGTTAGAAATCTATTCATAAAAAAGTGCCTCATAAGGCACTTTTTTATTGCTTATGAAAACCCATTTTCTTTTCATTTTACACCTACTTCAACGTGTTCATTTTTTTTATGGATAAGGCTTGGATTTTTCACTTTTTTAACTAGTTTTATATCAGTAAACTATTAACAAAAAAGTGAACAGAAACTGAACACGTTTTTGGAACACGATTTCTCATACAATGGGCTGAAAACCCCGTAAAACGGGCGTTTCGGGAATATAAAAATTCCTTCATAACCCAGATGTCCCGAGTTCAAATATCGGTCTCACCACAACAATCAATCATCCACAAACGAGCGATTTAGACTTTATCAAACCGCTTTTTTTTATGTTACTTAATAACATGGCATGAAGCTTTCAAACCAAAGTGAATACGAAACTGCATACGATTTGTCTCTAAACAGGAATCCCGATACATAGATTGCGAGTTTTTTTGGACAGGCACACCTGTTCTATCACGCAAAAACCATGTACAAACGAGTACAAACATTTAATTACCGACTAAGGATCTTCTTTTTTATCTCCAAATAGCTTGATTATAAAAACAATCGGATGCCATTTAAACAACATATAAATCTGACTGGCTAGCTGAAAGCAAGTTAGATAGTATTATTAAATTACAGAATTTACAAAAAACAGTTGAGCCAATCTCAAAACGTTTGAAATATAATACTTGAACTAGCGGATATTACTGAATTGTATTCAACACACTTTAAATAGAAAGTGCTTTTCGAACGAAGGGATATTAAATATAAATCCAGTTAGCGGAATTGTTATAAAGCATTTTGAAGAAAGACCAAGAAAAATGCGTTGTGATGAATAAAAAATGTTGTACAACGACGTGTAACACACGTTGCTTCCGCCTTTCCTCACGGAAAATCACGTGCAAACATAAAAGTCGATTTTCTTTGCCTATCTTTAAGCCACACCACAATTACAGAGTTTACATAATAAAAAGAATAGATGAAAAAAATAATTTTACTTTTAAGTCTTTTAATAATAGCTAATTCAACCTTCAGTCAAAAAAAACCATACGTAATTTATAACTCAAAAGGTAAAAAGGTCAGTTATCAAAAAATGAAGAAAACACTTCAAAAACAAGACATAATCTTATTTGGTGAACTTCATAACAATCCTATTTCCCATTGGCTTCAATATGAAGTTACCTCAGATTTACATAAAACCCGTAAGCTTATTTTGGGAGCCGAAATGTTTGAGGCCGACAATCAAGAATTTTTAAATGATTACGTAACTAAAAATATTTCCTATCCAGAATTAGATTCATTGGCAAGGTTATGGTCTAATTACAAAACAGATTATGCCCCTTTGGTTGATTTTGCAAAAGCACATCAACTTCAATTTATAGCGACTAATATTCCCAGAAGATATGCCAACTTGGTTTACAAAAAGGGCTTTAACTCACTTGATTCTCTTTCTACAAAAGATAAAGAATGGATAGCTCCTTTACCAATTTCTTTTGATAGTGAATTACCAACTTATAAGAAAATACTAGAAGAAATGGGAGATCATGGTAGTCCTGAATTAGTTAAGGCACAAGCCATGAAAGATGCAACAATGGCACATTTTATTTTGAACAATTACAAAAAAGGCTCCTTGTTTTTACATTACAACGGTGCTTATCATTCTGATTACTATGAGGGAATTTTGTGGTACCTCAAAAAAGAAAAAGAGGATTTTAAATATGTAACCATCTCCACTGTTTCACAGGATGAAGTAGATAAATTACTTAAAACAAATTATGGTAAAGCTGATTTCATTATTTGTGTGGATAGCGATATGACTACAACGTATTAAATAAATTATTGAAAAGACTGGAAAATAAGAACTATAGCCCATTTCATCACTCTGCCCTATTTCAAAATATTATCTTTAATCTGTTACAATTCAGACTACCAGATCCAGGACGATTTCCCGCAAACATGGTACACCACAATTCCTTGGAGTTAATTATTTCTATGAATGAGAACCAATTTTAAATCATTACTTCTTGCGGGCATTTTAATTTCGGTCACCTTTGGTTGCTCCATTAAATGGACTGATGCCATAAGCTATGGAAATGTTGTTACTAAAGAATTCAAGGAAAGTGTCGATATCGAAATTCATAGCAAACTTATCATCGTCCCGGTTACTATAGATGGAAAAGAATATCGTTTCTTATTCGATACGGGGGCACCCTTCAGTATATCCCATAAACTTCTTAGGGAACATAATTTCAAAATTATCAGCAAGGGAAATATTGTCGATAGCGATCATAACAGAACAAAAGTTAATTGGGCTCAAGTGGATTCCATTCTTATTGGCAACGTTACCTTTCAAGGGCAAACTGCTTTTGTTGGCGACTTTGCTGCCAACCCTATCATTACATGTTTGGACATTGACGGTATTATAGGTTCCAATTTAATAAGGCATAGTAATTGGACAATTGATCAAGAACAAAGGACTTTATCCTTGTTCAGCTCCATAAAAAAAGAAGATTTTGAAGAGTGCATCACTGTTCCATTTAAAACTGATTACCAATACAATATGTTCGTTGATATAGATTTTGGCCCATCTAGAGTGAAGAATATCTTGGTAGATTACGGCTCCAATGGTTCTGTCGCTCTGAGCAATGACATATTTACAACACTGAAAAACAGAAATGTTTTTGAAACTAAATTTTTGGAAACAGGCATCAAACAAAGTGGAATGCTAGGAAGCCCTGTTGACCTCAGAAGAGAGCTAACCTATTCGGATGCTGTTAAAATAAATGAACTGGAACTTAAAAATGTGTTGATCAATACTGGAGAAACAACCTCTACTGGGAATCAATTCTTGTCAAGATTTAAAGTTACCATTGATTGGACCAATAAAAATCTGTACTTGACGAAACCTGAAAAAGAGATAGAAAGAAATGGTTTACTAGGGTTTAGATTAGGTACTTCAGAGGAAACGGGGATTTATATATTGTCTGTAATAGAAGAATCAAATGCCTATAAACATGGTGTAAGACCCAATATGAAGGTTTTAAAAATTGATAGTCTAGACTTTGAAAATGGGAATGGCTTTTGTGATTACGTGAATTATAATCCCGGAAATGAGATTTTCATTCAACTACTGGACTCCCTCGGGAAAAAGCGAGACGCTCATTTTAAGAGAACATATCCCAAAAACTAATTATAAAACACCTGTATCAAAGCACCTTTAGCCTTGGTTCTCTTATCAAAAAGTATTACACTTTTATGACAAAGAAGCTCCGAAATTCCCTAAGAATTGTACCGTCAACCTAAAGCAATGTAACAAAACACATACCACTTCGTCTTAATAACAGAGACCAACCTCAAAAACCAAATGCTTAAAAATTTATCGGAACGCAGAGAAGCTTGGAAAACAATCTTTCTATTTCTTGTTCTTGTTGTTGCACTTACTTCACCTTTCCATTATGCTCTAGTAAATTTATATCCTTCTCGGATATATGTTGGAGCTATAATGTGGTGTCCTGCTATAGCTGCAATCATTACATTAAAAATAAAGAAACGTCCCATTTCTTCCCTAAATTGGAATTGGGGCGATTGGAAATATATTCGACTTTCCTATTTTATTCCTGCCTTATATAGCATCATTACTTACGCACTCATCTGGGTTTTAGGTTTTGGAACCTTAGTGAATACAGAAGCTATTCTAGATTGGGCAAACCAACTTGGCTTGGTTGGCATAGGAACATTGAGTCCAACACCCATAATATTTATAGCTATCATCTTATTGGGAACTGTTGAAGTCATCAGGTCTGCAGCAACAACTTTAGGAGAAGAGATTGGATGGCGAGGTTTTTTCATTTATGAATTAAGAAAAGTCCTTTCATTCACTGGAGTGTCACTGTTCAGTGGCATGATCTGGGCAACTTGGCATTGGCCTGTGATAGTATATTATGGCAACAATGTAATCCTGGAATTGATAACATTTTATGTTGTAATTATTTCAATGTCATTTATGATGACCTACTATACTTTTAAGTCTAAAAGTTTATGGCCCGCGGTAATTTTTCACGCAGTAAGCAATGTGTATATTCAAAAAATATTGCCTCCTCTCACAATGAAAATAGAAGGAACGGAACATTGGCTTGGCGAAAACGGGATTATGTTCGCAATGGTTACCTGTGCTTTTGGCATTTACTTTTGGAGAAAAGCAATTAAAGAAAATTTGTAAAAAAAATGATATAAAATGAACAAACACATCACTAATCTACAGAATGAAAATGATTTATCAGAAAGTTCAGTGCATTCAATTATTCGACTAATTAATTATATTGTTGACACCATTGTCTGGTTAATTCTATACTTTTCGATCGCTTATATTTTTGACCGTTATTTTGTTAGATTTAACTCATATGTAGTCAATTATATCTACAGTATTTCTTTAGGCTTAATTCTCTATTTGGTCTACTATGGCACACTAGAGTTTTATTTTCATAGAACCTTAGGAAAGTATTTAAGTAGAACCAAAGTTGTTGATAGAGATGGCGGCGAGATTACATTCTTAACAATCTTTAAAAGAACAATATCAAGATTAATCCCAATCGACATTTTTTACTATCTATTTTCAAAAAAGGGACTTCATGATAGACTATCAAATACGCTAGTAATTAAAAACTGATCCAACATTGTATAAATTTTATAGACTACATTTATAGAGCTTATATGGGGATTTAAGTATTAGAAAAAAAATGAACAGCTTAACTAAATTCATAAACGGAAAAAATTCGGGCAAAAAAGTTTTAGGACTTTTCATATTAACCAATGCGGTATACGTTTTTATGCTCACTGTTACGATACCTAAAACAATGGAATTCTCAAATGGAATGAAATTATTGGATATGATGCCAATGGGATATGATTTGAATTATGTTAGTGAATTATTCAAATCGCTCGGGGAAAATGGACAGAAGGTTTATCTAACCAATCAGATACCTGTGGATATGATTTACCCTCTACTTTTCGGACTTACCTATTGTTTGCTTTTAGCATTTTTCCTAAAAAAATTAAACAAACTCAACACCTCACTTTTTTATATATGCTATATACCGATAATTGCTGGAATAGCAGATTATTTTGAAAATTTCGGAATTATTGCAATGCTTAAAAACTATCCAGAATTAACAGAGGTTGCCGTAAAAACAACTAGTTCCTTCTCTCTAATAAAAAGTATTTTGACAAGTGTTTTCTTTATTGCACTAATAACAATACTAATTATACTTGGAATTAAATTTGTGAGAAGAAATAAAACAAGTGCCAACACTATATAACCGCAACTAACTGTTAAATGGGACATTAAAAAAAGATATAAAAATGTTCAAAATAAAAACTTACTCAATATTCATTATTGGTATTTTCATTTCAACTCTTATGGTATCCCCTGAGGCTTTCTCTCAATCGAAAAAAAATACTATTCAAAGTCCAATTGAATACTATAATGAAAGTAATTAAAGCTTCTAAATAAGAAAAATGATAAAAAACAAAAAAGCCAAATGGACTGTGCGTACTTTGCTGCTAGTTGGAACCTTAATTTCACTTTATTTTGTTCCATGGCTATTAGTAAAAGCATGGATACTGCCGCTACCCGATACAATTCAAGAACAAGCAGAGGAAGTCATCGATCATGGGTTTGACGGAATGATTGTCTATATAGACCAAGCGGGCAAACCACCCCAATATTATACTGCAGGCTGGCATAATCGGGACTCCAAGATACCTGCCAAACCTCAAGCGCTCTTTAAAATTGCCAGCATCAGTAAGCTTTATGATGCTGTGGCAGTCACCAAACTGGTTAAAGATGGACGTCTTTCTTTGGATAAAACCATCGCTGATTATTTACCTGAACTTGTAGGAAGAATTGAAAATGCCGAGAACATTACTCTTAAACTAATGATACAGCATAGAAGTGGCATCCCAAATTTTACAGACGCTCCAAATTTCTGGGCAGCCCCCACTCAATCCTATGAAGAAAGCCTTGCACTGATTCTAGACAAACCTGCAAATTTTGAACCTGGTGAAGACTATGAATATTGCAACACAAATTATCTTTTAATCAATAAGATTATGGATGATGCACTTGGCTATAGCAACTTTCAGTTCATACAGGAAGAAATTTTATCCCCCTTGCATCTAAACAGCACTTTTGGTTCCTTGAGTGAAGTAAATATAGACAACGTAATGAGTGGTTACCATGTGGACCATCCCCATGATTTAAAGGCAGACGAACATGGTATGCTAGCCACCGCAGAAGACGTAGGTACTTTCCTAAGAGCATTGAATGATGGATCATTATTTAAACCGGGAGAACAGGAAATATATGCTTCCATTTATAAATTTGAACATTCCGGTTGGGTCCCAGGTTACCAGAGTTTTGCAAAATACCATAAAGATATTGATGCTGTTATTGTTGAATTCTACAACACAACCGACTCCAAACTGTACAATTGGAACTTATCAGAAATCATTAATAATAGAATTTATAAAATTTTAAAGAAACAGAAATAAAATGACAGTATTGGTAGTCGGTGCAAGTGGTGCCACAGGAAGACAGCTGGTAAATCAGCTTTTATTACAGGGAAATAAAGTTAAAGTTGTTGTGCGCTCCAAAGAGGGTTTACCTAAATCCTGGCACGACAATGAAAATTTGGAGATGATTACTGCAAGCATCTTAGAATTAAGTGACCATGAAATGAGTGAGTACACCAAAGATTGCAATGCCGTTGCATCTTGCCTAGGACACAACATGACTTTCAAAGGGATGTATGGCCAACCGAGGCAACTTGTAAGAGACACCACGGAACGACTTTGTAATGCTATCAACTCCAATCAGCCTCAAAGCCCTGTCAAGTTTGTTTTAATGAATAGTTCTGGAAACAGTAATCGGGATTTGGACGAACCCATTTCATTTGCTCAACAATGTGTTATTGCACTTCTTAGATTGTTATTGCCGCCCCATGTGGATAACGAGAAAGCAGCCGATTATTTAAGAACACAAATTGCTCAGAAAAATAAGTACATTGAATGGGTTACTGTTAGACCGGATGGCTTAATAAATGAAGAGGAGGTTTCAGCATATGAGGCCTTTCCTTCACCAATAAGAAGTGCCATCTTTGATGCAGGAACCATAAGCCGAATAAATGTAGGGCATTTTATGTCCGAATTGATCAATAACGATGCGCTTTGGAATACATGGAAAGGGCAAATGCCCGTAATTTATTCTAAATCTTAAATAACCTAGATTGTAAATAAAAAAACAAGAATGAGTTTAAACATATACTCCTTTATTTTTTCGCTAATGGTCTTGACATCTTGTTCAGAAGCATCTAAATTAGATGAAATTAGAATAAATAAGTTTGAAACATTAAGGGCAATACCTTCCCTCTCTAGTCCAAACCAATGACAATTCCTCAGTATACACATTATTTTGATTTTGCTTTAAAAATACCTCGCAAAACATGCAAGTCAATTTTCTTTGGCTATCTTTAAACCTACAAGGTCATAATGATAGTGTTAGTAGTAAAATGTACGCTATCAGAAAATTTTATAAGCTCTTAGTTTAATTCAAAAAAATTATGGAAACTAAAGAAGATAAATATCCCGAAGGGCACTTTGTTGGACTGTGGATGGGAATATTTATTGCAATCTTTACAGGAGCAGGAATCCCCCTAAGTATCGCTACTTCAAACACATCTTTTATCGGAATATGGCCTGGATTGGGTGTAGCTGTTGGTTTAGCCGTTGGACAATCCATAGAAAACAAATATAAGCAAGAGGGAAAAATACGCCCGTTAACAGCAACAGAACAAAAAAGAAAACGATTTGCAGTTATGGTCGGTGTGGCATTATTAACAATAGGTATGGCATTGGGAGTGCTATTTTTGTTTCTTAATTCGTAAAACACTAAACCTCTTTGGCCATTTCGAACCTAAAGACCATTGAGGTAGAGTGCTCGGAATAATTCTTATATCACTTGGGTATTTTTATTTGAACATTGTTTTGTTTAAAAAATACAACATTCCTTTTTTTATTAAATTAGATGCGATAGAACCGAAAATTGTAGCCTTTAAAACATTGTCTTTGTTTCAATTAATTCACTAAATAGATGAGACAGAACCTTGAAAATTAAGTTAATTATTTAATTTCTGATAAAAAAGCTTTTTATAACTTCTACCTATCGGGATTCTCATTATTTCAGTTTCAATCTCACTGTGATTGTATGCCAGAATCTTATCTGAATTCACAATAAATGAACGATGAACCCTAATAAAATTTTTCGATAATCGTTCCTCTGTCTGACTTATACTTTGATGGATTACAAATCGTTTTTCATCTGTATGAATTTTCACGTAATGCCCATAACTTTCAACAACATAAATATCGTTCATCATGATTTTAACAACCTTATCGTTCGTTTTACAATACATAAACGCTTCTTGAAAATCATTTTGATTTTCTTCTTTTGCCATGATTTGTGAAGTTTCTTCTAACACACCAAACCATTTGGCCGCCTTATGTACAGATTTAAAAAATCGTTGGAATGTTATTGGTTTTACCAAATAATCAATCGCATCCAAATCATAACTTTCTAGAGCGTACTCAGAATATGCCGTTGTAAAAATTACCATTGGTTTTGGATTCAACTGCTTCAGATATTCTATACCAGAAATATGTGGCATATTTATATCTAAAAACAGCAAATCAATTTGATTGTTCAGCATGAATTTCTGAGCTTCAATCGCGTTTCTACAGGTTCCAACTATATGTAAAAAATCAATTTTAGAACAATAATCATCAATAATCTCGCGAGCCAATGGTTCGTCATCCACGATTAAACATGATATTTTTTTTAGTTCACTCATTCCTATCAAATATTTTCAATATAGTTAAAAATGAATAGTCTGTTTGGGTTATATCTAGCCGATGTTTATCGGGAAATAATATTTCTAATCGCCGTTTTAAATTCTCGATTCCAATTCCTTTTTGCTCATTAATTTTTTCTGTTCCAATACTATTCTCTACCAACAATTTAATCTCTTCTGAATCCGCAAAAAACTGAATAGAAATCCAAGGATTATCACTCCCAAAAGCTTTCACATGTTTAAACGAATTCTCAACCAAAGGAATGAAAAGCAATGGTGGGATATAACCCGAACGTTGGTTATTTACCGTAAAACTTATGTCTACCTCACTCAAACCTCTAGATTTTTCAAAAGCAATGTAATTCGATAAAAATTGTAATTCCTTATCGATAATTATTTTAGACTCATTTGCCTCATAAATTATATACCTCATTATATCAGCCAGCTGAACTATACCATCAGAAGTCTGCGCTAAGTTTTTTAGCGACATGGCATACAATCCATTTAAAGCATTGAACAAAAAATGTGGATTTATCTGAGTTCTTAAAAATTTGAGTTCCGCTTGCAATTTTTCGCGTTCAAGCTCCGAGCTTTTTTGCTGCTGTTGCAACCAATATTCAACCACTTTAACACTAAATGGAATGATTACGGAAGTGTTGAGCGTAAGTATCATATTCAACAAATCTGTAAACTTAAACGGGCCGTTTTGCAAATGTTCTTTAAAATAAAACGGATCTACAGTAATATAAGTAACATATTTGGTTACTACTCCAACCACAACCAATAAAACTAAATAACTGATTGTAAACAAAATATATTGAGACTTAGCAAAATATTTCGGCATTAACCAATAAATAACAGGGTAAACCAAAGCGAGTTTAAACGGCAATTCAATTATCTGATTATAGGATGTTTTAATATAATCATTATCGTAAGTCCCCCACATTAAAGCCCAAAATGCGCACCATAAAAACCAATAAATCACGTGTTGCAACCACTTCGGAATCCCGGTTTTTTGCTTAATTCTATCCGATATTGAATATGTATTTAGCATATTCCACAAGTTTAATACAAAATATCTAAATATGAATATGATTTTCACCAACAACATATATTGTGCACAAATAGCATAAACACAAGCCAATATGTTTTCTATGCAATTAAAATTCCATTTAGGAAACTTATTTTTTTAACTGAATTTTCTGGAGTTCATTTGGGTAAAATTCAAAATGAAAACCCCGATTCTGGTCTCATTCTTTATATTGTTGCATAGTTTTTTATATGCACAACAGAGCATTGTTCCACAAAAAAAGAATTACACCTCTTATAGAATAAGTAACCCTCCGAAAATTGATGGAATTCTAGACGACGACGCATGGCAAACCAATATGATTGCGACCAATTTCACGCAAACCATTCCGCACAATGGAAGAAAGGCAAGTCAAAAAACGGAAGTGAAAATTTGTTATGACGATGACGCTATTTATGTTGGAGCAATGCTTTTTGATGACAACCCTAGCGGGATTAAACACGATTTAGGGGAACGAGACTCTGAAGATGATGACATAAATTCGGATTTATTTATCATTGAACTGAATCCGCACAACGACAACCAATTGCTTTACGCCTTTAAACTTTCGGCTTCAAATGTGCAAATCGACGAAAAGGTAACCTACTCTAATTGGGACAAAACTTGGGATGCTATTTGGTATAGCAATGTAACTATTTCGGAGAATGGTTGGTCGGCAGAGATAAAAATTCCATTTTCGTCTTTGCGAATTCCAAAAGCAGAAAATCAAGTGTGGGGTATGCATTTGTATCGCTGTATAAAACGAAACGAAGAGTGGGTTTCTTGGAATTATGTTAACCAAAAAGAAGAAAGCACCGTTCACCAAGCAGGGTTGCTTTCGGGAATTTCGGATATAAATCCGCCGCTCAGGCTTTCATTTATGCCTTATGTTTCTTTTTCCGAAACGCATAATGGAAATACAAATAATTGGGATTCAGAATTTAAAGGCGGCATGGATTTAAAATTAGGTTTAAGTAAAAGCCATACTTTGGATATGATATTAGTGCCCGATTTTGGACAAGTTCAATCTGATGATGAAATCTTAAACCTTTCGAGTGTAGAAACTTATTACGACGAAAAACGAGCATTCTTTACTGAAGGATCAGAGCTTTTTGGAAAAGCAAATGTTTTTTATTCAAGGCGAATTGGAACCACTCCAATTAAATACAGTGATGTCTATTCGAATTTGGATGAAAATGAAATTGTCTCAGAAAACCCTGATGAAACTCAAATTATGAATGCAACAAAAATATCGGGGCGAAACAAAAAAGGATTGGCCATTGGTTTTCTAAATGCAATTACTGCAAATACCAATGCAAGCATAAAAGATACAATTAGTGGCGATTCAAGAAAATTCAAAACGCAAGGTTTAACAAATTACAATGTTATGGTCATTGATAAGTCGTTAAAAAACACCAATACAATAAGTTTCATCAATACGAATTATTATGAGACCGACTCTGACATAGTTTCGGATGTTTTTGGAACCGATTTTACTTTCACAAATAAACCTAATTCTCATGCCATTTTCGGAAAAGCTGCAATGAGCTATGTCGATGAGGGTGAAATCTCTTTAGGATACTATTACAATCTATCATTCAATAAGATAAAAGGGAATTTCAGATATGCGCTTACCCATAAAATCATTGACGATGAGTACAATCCAAACTACTTAGGATACTTGGATAATAACAACAAAATTGTGAATAGTTTTGTGTTTGAATATAACATTTATGAGCCCTTCGGGCATATATTGAGCATGTATAACAATATTACTTTTTCTAATAATTATTTATACAATCCAACAAAATTTGCTTCGTTTGAGATTGACGCTCAAAGTACAATATTATTTAAAAGCAACTGGAAAACAAGTCTTTACATTGGAGGAACTCCCGTAAATAAATACGATTATAACGAACCTAGGGTCGAAGGTAAAAAATTCATGGAACCAACTGCTGCCTATACCGGATTCAATATACAAACAGATCAAAGAAGAGCCCTATCCATTTCTGTAGCTGCAGATTATTGGGGAACGTTTGAACAGAATAAAATGGCGTCTAACCTATCGTTAAGTCCTTTATTTAGAATTAACAGCAAAATGAAACTTGAACTAACCTCAGCTGTTACCTTTTTGAAAAATGGCTACACATACGTTGGCAATACAAGTGATTCTGATATTTATTTCGGAAGATATGATGCCAAATATATCACCAACACACTAGAATTCAGCCATCTATTCAACGAATACATTTCGCTTTCTCTACGCTCTCGACACTATTGGGCTCCAATTAATTACAAACAATTTTATCTACTTAACGAGGATGGAACCATGAATAATGATATCCCAAACGATATCGCTTACAATGATATAAATTATAATGTCTTTAATATAGATTTCGTATTTAACTGGCAATTTGCCCCTGGAAGTTATCTCAGTTTAATTTGGAAAAATGGAATTAGTAATTATTCAAACGAGATTGATCATAATTATTTTGGGAACTTAAACAATACTTGGAAAAGCAACCAAACAAATCAATTGGCCATTAAATTAATTTATTACTTAGACTGGAATAGGCTATTTTAAAGATTTTTTAATGTTAGAATAAATCATTTAATAATAAAAGCTACGGCTCCGTTGTATTTGTAAAATTATGACCTAGAATCCATAGTCAACCAGCAAGCTTTTATAATAATTAATTTGAGAAAAAATAACCTTTAAACATTCGCTTTTATAAATTTAAGGGAGGTAAAAAGGCCTAGTAACACTATAAATTTGACACCCGAAGAAAAACTCTTAACCATCAAGCTATTCCATACCATAATCTGGGTGTTTTTTGCTACAATAATTTTCTATATTCTGTATTGTGGAATAACCAATAATATTAATTTTTACACCTGGACCTGTATTGCTTTGGTTCTAGTTGAAGGATTAACGCTTTTAATCTTCAGAATGTTCTGTCCCCTTACCTTGCTAGCCAGAAAGTATTCAGACTCTACCAAGGACAATTTTGACATTTTCCTCCCAAACTGGCTTGCAAAATATAACAAGTACATATTCACCGCTATTTTTATGGCAGGGCTTTCCATTGTTTTGTATCGTTCTTTCCTGCAATAACAGAAGATGCCTCACTACAAATAAAATGGTCGTTACTTGAGGTAACAATAAACACCGTATTAATAGTTTTAATAACACTACAACAATACTTACTACTTTACTTTTATACCTAAAAGCTCTTTAAATACTGGCTATTTGTGTTTATTTTTCAAGAAAGTACCAGCAAGTTATTTTTATGTGATATTTTTTTATCACATAATTATCATAGCTTTTAACATACCATTAATAATCGGAACTTTTGTAAACAATAGTCATCAAAAAATTAAAGTAGAAAATATTCCATATTTCCATAGACAGATTCTAAAACAAGCCAGAATTCACTTCTGATTTAGCAGATTTTGATAATTCCAAAACGGAATTGCCTATTCGTGCGGGCTCATAAAAACAGAAAGTTCTTAAATACTCTCAATATTATAAACTAAAAAATAACTACTCACAGCAAAAGGAATAGTTCATTTCTTTGGATTTCCCTATCTTTAAGCAACATAAGTCCCCAACCGCCGTATTACACAAACTGCTTCAATGGCATAAATCAATTCTAACCAATCCAAAATCCACCAATGGTAAGTTTGTTCATAATAGGGTACTTATTAATCACGCTTGGAATTGGATTTTGGGCTTCCCGAAAAATAAAAACTTCTGGAGATTTTGCCCTTGCTGGGAAAAGCCTTTCCACCTCACTTGTTGGCGTCACCTTATTTGCGACATGGTTTGGGAGTAGTCAAATTATGGGAAATCCCGGTTATTTCATTGTAGATGGCTTTTCTTCATACATCACGCTAACCCTATCAGGTGGGATTTGTTTGTTTATTGTTGGACAGTTCTACGCCCGAAAACTGTACCGAATGAAT
This sequence comes from Mangrovimonas sp. DI 80, assembly GCF_001975575.1. Taxonomy (NCBI): domain Bacteria; kingdom Pseudomonadati; phylum Bacteroidota; class Flavobacteriia; order Flavobacteriales; family Flavobacteriaceae; genus Mangrovimonas; species Mangrovimonas sp. DI 80. Next base: position 171,668 of record NZ_MSDT01000008.1, read on the forward strand.
ATTGTTACCATAAATGATTTCTTCGGAAGAAGGTATAACAAACATCTTGAAGCCGCCTCTTCTCTTTTAATGGTGTTCTCCTACCCTCACTGGATCGCGGCACAATTTGTTGCCTTGGCCTATTTGTTCAATGCGGTCATGGATATCCCATTTAATTATGGAATTTTGATAGGCGCTTCAATTGTTGTGTTTTACACATACATAGGCGGCATGTGGGCCGTAGCCTATACAGACATGGTCCAAAGTATCATGATTCTTTTAGGCTTGTTTATACTGCTATTTCAAATATTACACAACACAGGAGGTATTGCACCAATTTTCGAAAACCAGCCAAGCGATTTCTTTAAATTAACTCCGAAAGGAGGCCTAGATGCATGGTCTGAATATATTGCACTTCTGTTGGCATTTATTGCCGGAGCCATTCCTGTTCAAGAAATCTATCAACGCGTGTTTTCTGCTAAAAATGAAAATGCGGCACGTAAGGGACTCTTCTTAGGCGCCGTACTAATGGTGGTCATCCCCAGCATTCCACTGATCATTGGTTTAGGAGGTGTTTACTTATATCCCGAATTAACGAACAATGGCAATAGCCAAGACATCATCCCCTCCTTGGTAAAAATAATGACAAGTGTTCCTGTACAGGTCCTCTTTTATGGAGCGATGATATCGGCCATTTTAAGTACTTCAAGTGGGGCAATGTTAGCACCGGCAACAGTGATAGGAGAAAACTTGATCAAACCTTACATAAAAAAGCTTTCAGACAAACAGTTACTGCTATACACTAGGCTCAGCGTTGTTTTAGTGGCAGTCATATCTTGCTATTTTGCGTTTGATGACTCCGATATTGTCGGTTTGGTAGCAGCCTCTCTAAGTCTTATTTTGGTCTGTCTTTTTGCGCCTTTTACCTTTGGTTTATTTTGGAAGAAAGCCTCTGTGTCAGGAGCCTGGGCTGCCATAATCATTGGAGGTCTTACATGGTTCTTCTGTTTTATGTATGAAACCAGAATAGACGCTACCATCTACGGAACGGCCATAAGTTGCGTAAGCCTGGTAATGGGTAGTTTGCTTTTCCCTGATAAAATTAAGCACAGCGCCATTCAAACTACAATACTAAGGGACAAATAAGTACAAATTATTTTCATTTCAATTAGTTATATTTATAACACTGTTGTACAACATTTAACCTCACAATGAAAATCGGATTTTTAATTATATTAATATTGGTTAGCAGTAGTTGTAAAGATACGCCTGAAAATAATTCAGATTCAACAAAAACAGACAGGTTTGAATTACTTCCTTACCCAGATAGTGCTGAACAGGAAAAATATTTAAAGTCACAAAATTTGAACTCTTTTCTTGAAAATCCCATTGACTTACAGAAATTCAAGTCCAAGAAAAACAGAAATGTAACAACGAGTGTAAATAACGGATTGAAATATCAATACCATCCTGCAATCAGTGATTCAATATTTTATGGTTACAATTTTATTACTGGCAGCATTGGACCAAAAGGAATAAACGAAATTGTAGTTTTTAAATACGGAGAAAACAAACATAGATTCGAAGATGAATCTGAAATTCTAATAGAAATGAGAATTTTCAATGAAGATTCGGATTTAGGAAAAGCAAATCTAATAGGACTTTCAAAAACGGAATTCGAATCTGAATTTGGGAATGACTATCTGACTTTTGACAATGGAATTGCTTACTCGAATAAGAACAAAATTTTGATTTTGGAAATGGACAGTTCTAAAGTCAAATCTTATAGATATATAAAATTAAATACCGAGAAAATCGACATAGAATTAATCGAACAAATAATAAATTAAAAAACGTTGTACAACACCGTGTATAATTCATTGCTTCCGATTTTGCTTCGCCAGTTCGCATTTTGTGCTCGTGCCCTCACGGAAAATCCTCGAAACTTCACTATATTAGCTTCTTAACCCGAAAATCCTAGCGGATTTTCACGCAACCAAACTATACACAAACTGAAGAAATTGTATCAGCTTATCATTAAAAACAGCTTTTTGCTACAACCATGCTAGACATTTACGGATATCTTAAGACCGCTACCAATTACAAAAAGCTTCAAATCCATGATTTGCTATTCATTGAATACAAATGTTTGGTAAATGAAGTAAAAGCTGGCATTTGGTCCCAATCCAATTACTTTGTGTTTGTGACCTCTGGAAAAAAAATGTGGCGGAGCATCTATGAGGATTATGTGGTGGAGGCCGGAGATTCCCTATTTGTAAAAAAAGGCGCCAACTTGGTGCACCAATATTTTGATGAAGACTATTGTGCCTTGATGGTATTCATCCCAGATGAATTTATTAAGAAGTTCATTCAAAGGTTTGCCGCTATTGTTACGAAAAGCGCTTCAAATGAAGAGCATCCTACAGATGCCGTAATCAGGGTCCAGCTAGATACGTATTTGGAAGGCTATATTAATTCCCTAGCTGCTTTTTTGGGCTCCCCCTCCTATCCCGACAAAAACCTACTCCAGCTTAAATTTGAAGAACTGTTGCTCAATATCTTTACCAATCCCATTCACCAAACATTGGCTGAATACCTCCTATCCATCACTAAGGAACAAAGCGCCCAATTGCAACAGGTTATGGAGGAAAACTTTGCCTATTGCTTAAATCTGGAGCAGTATGCCAGTTTGTGCCATATGAGCCTGAGCTCGTTCAAAAGAAATTTTCAGGACATCTACAAAACCTCACCGGGGAAATGGCTTTCCAACAAGCGCCTCGACCTTGCCGCCCACCTCCTAACCACCACCGATAAAGCCGTAAATATCATTGGATTTGAATGTGGATTCGAAGAGCCTTCCAGTTTTATCAGAGCTTTTAAACAACGATTTTCGGTAACACCTCTACAATATAGAGAAGCTCCAACACGACAATAACCTACATTCCCAACAACCAAAAAGTCCATTTTAACCCTTTTGGACCGAATTGTCAATTTTATGGACTTTTGCGCCTATCCCTAAGGGGCTTTCGAACCATACTTTTGTATTGTAATCATTTATTAATCAATAAAAAATCAAAGTATGGAAACTCTAGCAAAAACAGTAAACGGATTTAATCAGGAAGATATCGCAGCGGTAGTAACAGCGCTTCAAACCACCCCTGAAATTGGAAATTTTCAACTTCGAGCCACCAACGAATGGATAGACGGAGGACACAACAGAAGTTATATTCAAGGCTTTTACGGGGCCTGTCAGGAAGACACTAGCAGAACGGAACCTTTTATTTACGACAATGATGAACCACCTGTATTACTTGGAAACAACAAAGGTGCCAATCCAGGAGAAGTTTTGCTTCACGGATTATTAGGATGTATGACCACTGCCATGGTATTATTGGCCGCCGCAAGGGGCATTGAAATTGAAAGCGTATCCTCTAAAATTGAAGGCGACATAGACATTAAAGGATTCCTTGGCTTAAATGCCACAGGGCCAAAAGGGTTCAAACAAATAAGGGTAACTTTTGATATCAAAGGTTCAGATGAAGCACAAAAACAGGAATTGATAACCTTGGCAAAGCAGTCGCCAATCTTCAATTCCCTTGTCAACCCCATGGATGTTCAAGTTGGGTTGCAAAATTGATCTTACCCCAAAAGAGGTCTTTGGTATTTCCTCCAAAGACCTCTTTTTAATTTTTACCCGTTTTATTTACTAAATTGGAACTAAAACAACGGACCTTAAAGAATCAAAAAACTAAAACCATGACAAACTATATAGATGGCTTCGTCTTTCCAATTCCAAGGGTTTATTTGGAGGAATATAAAAAAGTAGCTGAAAAAGTAGCTGACATTTGGAAAGAATACGGGGCTATTGCCTACTTCGAATTTATTGGAGACGAGTTACATTTAGAAGGCACTAAATCCTTTATTGAAACCGTAAATACGAAAGAAGACGAGGAAATTATCTTTGGATGGACTGTATTCCCTTCAAAAGAAGTGCGTGATTTGGCTAACCAAAAAGTGCCAACCGACCCAAGAATAAAAGAATTGGTAGACCACTTGACTAATCCTGAAAAATTGATTTTTGATGCCAGCAGAATGATCTATGGTGGATTTAAACCCTTTATAGAATCACATAAATAAGTTTGAACTAAAAGGAAATTACGGTTCTCAACAGTTATACCCCATTACTCAAAATGCTAAAGCAAAAATCATTAACTTTATCTTGGCTAGGATTCCCTCTCAAATAAAACACAATGCATAAAACCATCCTTCTTTTGTTATGTATATTAAGTGGAGGTTCCGTGGAAAGCCAAGTAAACCTCGATTCACTATACACCATTTGGAAGGACCACACCCTTCAGGATTCCATTAGGACCAAAGCATATTCAGATTATATCTGGGATGGCTATCTCTATTCCCAACCCGATTCGGCATTTATTCTCGCGGAAAAATTGGTGGCCTTTGGACAAACCTCCAAGTATCCAAGAGCAGAATTTGCGGGCTATACCATTCAAGGGGTGTCATGGGTAAACAGAAGTGAGTACCAAAAAACGCTTCAATATTACCTCAAAGCTTTAGAAATAGCGAAACAAATGGGGCATACAGCAGCCCTATCCATCGCCTATAATAATGTTGGAAGTGTGTATCACGATAAGGGAGATTATACCAAAGCTCTGGACCATTATATTAAAAGTCTGGAGTACAGGAAACCCAAGCAGATGGGCACTACCCTTAATAATATTGGAAGCATCTATTTCAATCAAGGTAATTATGAAAAGGCGTTGGAATATCATATCCGAAGCTTGGAAATTAACAAGGAAAAAGGGGATCAAGGGGCTGTGGCTCTTGACCTTTCAAAGATTGGAGCCATCTACAGGGAACAGGGAGACTATACCAAGGCCTTTGACTATTACTCCCAAAGCCTATCTCTCTTTGAACAAATAGACCATCAAAAAGGAATTGCTGAAACCTATAGCAATCTGGCACAGCTGCACTACAAGCAAGCCGAGTATCCACAAGCCTTGGACTACCACAAAAAAAGCCTGACCTATTACGAACAACTTGGGGACAAAAATGGCATTGCGGTTTCTGTAAATAATATTGGGGATATTTACCTGAGGCAAAAAAACTATAAAAAAGCACTGGAATACTGCCAAAGAGGCTATGACATTGCTATAGACATTAATTCCTTATTAAGAAAAAGGGCCAGTTGTTATTGTTTATACGATACCCACAAAGCCATGGGCAATGACGACCAAGCACTCCATTACCTTGAGCTTCTGAAAACTGTTGAAGACAGCTTGGACTCCAAGGAACCTGGACAAAAGTTGCAGCAAATGGAGTTTCAAGCCGAAGCCCGTTCTTTACAGGAAGCACATAACGAGGATATTCGACACGAAGAAAACACAAGAAACATCAGCTTAATAGTCGGGGCCTTTTTCTTGTTGCTTGCTGGAAGTTTTTATATGAGGTGGCGTTACGTTAGAAAATCCAAAGCATCATTACAAATTGAAAAGGAACGGTCAGACAATCTACTCCTGAACATCCTCCCCAAAGAAGTGGCGCAAGAACTCAAGGAATTGGGGAAATCTGAACCTAGAAAGTTTGAAAGTGTCACGATACTATTCTCCGATTTCCAGGACTTCACAAAACTCACTGCCTCAATTCCCGCCACAAAACTCGTGGTTGAGCTACACGACATCTTTGGGGCATTTGATGATATCATGGATGAATTTGGCATTGAAAAAATAGAAACTATAGGCGACGCCTATTTGGCCGCAAGTGGTTTACCTCAAGGAAATCCGGATCATGCCATAAATTGTGTAAGAGCCGCATTCAATATGGTAGAGTTTCTTGAACTACGCAATAAAAACAGTGATATTCAATGGAACATGCGCATAGGGATCCATTCAGGACCTGTCATTGCAGGCGTTGTTGGAAAAAAGAAATTTGCTTACGACCTCTTTGGCGATTCGGTAAATACGGCCAGCCGAATTGAAACCAATGGGCAGGTTGGCAAAGTAAATATTAGTCAAGCCACCTACGACTTATTGAAAAACGAACAAGACCTTGTCTTTGAACCAAGAGGTAAGATTGAAGCCAAGGGCAAAGGGGAAATGGAGATGTATTTTGTCTCAAAAAAATGAATGATTTTGAAAGACCCCCTGAAAACAACTTACTCATTTCCATTTCAATAGTTTTAAGTTCTATCCTTCAAAAAGCCTTACCACATAAACCACAAGAAGCTAATATGGATAGTGCACCCTATCAATACCTCAATCAACCATCACGACTACTCTGAGAATTTTACCTTAAATTTGAAGTAAGTCAGAAATAACAACAGAAATGGAACTAAGCGAAATAGAAAAAGTTGAACTTTTGTACCTTCAAATGGACGATTACTTGGAGATTAAGGATGTTATGCAGTCTGCATACACCTCCATGCCCGATGTGTACTGGAAAGAAAAACACATCGAGGCCTTGCTGAAAAAATTTCCGGAAGGACAAGTTGTTATAAAAGTAAACGGGCAGATTGCGGGGTGCGCATTATCCATTATCGTGGATTATAACAGTCATGACGACAACCATTCTTACAAGCAAATAACAGCAAATTACACCTTCGATTCGCATACGTATGATGGTGATCTGCTATACGGAATAGACGTATTCATCAAACCTGAATATAGAGGACTAAGACTAGGAAGAAGGCTTTACGATTATAGGAAAGAGCTATGTGAAAAATTAAACCTAAAAGGCATTGCCTTTGGAGGAAGAATTCCAAACTATCACAAGTATTCTAAGGAACTTACCCCAAAAGAATACATTGAAAAAGTAAGAAGAAAAGAAATCCACGACCCTGTACTAAACTTTCAAATTTCTAACGATTTTCACCCTGCTAGGATTTTAAAAGGATACCTTGAGGGAGACCAGGCATCCATGGAGTTTGCCGTGCTCCTTGAATGGGACAACATTTATTATGAAAAGCCTACCAAAAAGGCGGAAGTCAAGAAAACGGTGGTCCGACTGGGATTAATTCAATGGCAAATGAGGCCTTACAAGGATATTGATTCGTTGCTTCAACAGGTCGAATATTTTGTGGATGCAGTCTCTGGATACAGGTCGGATTTTGCCCTGTTTCCAGAATTTTTCAATGCCCCTTTAATGGCGCAATACAATCACTTAACGGAGCCTGAAGCCATCCGGGAATTGGCGAAATACACAGATGACATTGTTCAGAAATTCTCAAATCTATCCATAACATACAACATCAATATCATTGCTGGAAGTATGCCCGAAATGAGAGATGGCACGCTCTACAATGTGGGCTATCTGTGTAAAAGAGATGGTACTATAGAGCCCTACGAAAAAATCCACGTCACTCCAGACGAGGCGAAAGTATGGGGAATGCAAGGAGGAAATGAAGTTAAGGTATTTGATACCGATTGTGGTAAAATTGGAATTTTGATATGCTATGATTCTGAATTCCCCGAACTAAGCAGACTACTTGCCGATGATGGTATGGACATATTGTTTGTGCCATTTTTAACCGATACCCAAAATGGATATTCTAGGGTAAGACACTGTGCACAAGCAAGGGCAATTGAAAATGAATGCTATGTGGCCATCGCTGGAAGTGTCGGGAATTTGCCAAATGTGCACAATATGGATATTCAGTTTGCCCAGTCCATGGTGTTTACGCCCTGTGATTTTTCATTTCCCACAAATGGCATAAAAGCCGAGGCAACCCCAAACACCGAAATGATTTTAATTGCCGATGTCGATATTGATTTGCTGAGAGAATTAAATGAATTTGGTAGCGTAAGAAACCTTAAAGACAGAAGAAAGGACGTGTTTGAATTAAAGAGAAAAAAATAGCCTAGAACTTTATAGTACATCACTGTTAACTTATGGAATAAGACAATAGTGTTAACCAACTGCAACGCTTATTTAGAAATCATGAACCTAAATCAGATAACAGTTCCCTCGTTGGATTTGACAAAATCAATACCGTTTTATGAAAAACTAGGACTTAAATTGATTGTAAAATCCTTACCCCATTATGCAAGATTTGAATGCCCCAATGGCACCTCAACCTTTTCAATTCATCAAACGGAAAAGTTACCTAAAGGTGAGGGAATTTACGTGTACTTTGAATGCGAAAACCTTGATGAGCAAGTTGAAAAAATAAAAGAAAAAGGAATTCTTTTCGACCAAGAACCAACAGATCAAAGTTGGTTGTGGAAAGAAGCTAGACTGAAAGATGTGGATGGAAACCAATTGATATTGTTTTATGCCGGAAAAAACCGATTGAACCCACCTTGGCGAATTGAAAACAATATATAACCGATATTTATTTGGTTCCTGATGCATCAGAATCTACTTCGAAATGCAAGAACTAATCAATAACCAAAATTCAAGTATATTTAATCCGAAAATTGACAGTTATAAAAACCAAAGATTACAGATTATAAATACATCCCATTTTGAATTTATCCGATTATGTAAAAAGAAGAAATGGGGTTCCAATAGGTGCTAGTAATTCCCTACGCAATATGCTCAGTCGTTCATTGGGAGCTGGAACGTTTTCACGATTTTGGCATTATTGGAATCCTATTTGGGGTTATTATCTGGGCAAATATATTTTCAAACCTCTCAAATCTATTGCCCCGTCATCCTTGTCATTACTCATTACTTTTGTAGTCTGCGGCTTTATTCACGACTTAGCCATCATGATCTTAAAATGGAAGTTTACCCTACTACTGACCCCCTTGGTTTCTATTCATGGGACTCTCTGTGATATTAAGTGACTATGCAAATATCAATTATTCAAAATTTCCATGGGCTGTTCGTGCAGCAATCAACCTAACAATCATTTCAGGCTGTTTATTAGTAGCCTATCAATTAAGAATTGGAAAATAACCACTTAAATTCCAACGCATACACCCCCAATAGACTCTTAAAATTCCCCTAAACACTTAGTATTCTCTGAAAACTTCCGCATCTTTGCCACAAATTAGGCATTGTGAATTTTAAAGACAAAGAACTCATTATCTTCGACTTTGATGGCACTCTCATCAATAGCATTCCAGATCTTACCTTGGCAATCAATAAAATGTTATCACACTACAATTTATTGCCATTAACGATCAAACAGGTAACGCCTTTTGTAGGCAATGGCGCCAAACCCTTAGTACGTAGATCTCTGGAACTTTCTATGCAAAACAACAGTATTTCTGAGACGCTTATGGAGGAAGCTTTTAACATCTATTTTTCAGCTTACAAACAGGACACTTGTGTCGATACCTTTATGTATCCAGGAGTCCCTGACACCTTAAACTATCTAGATAAAAATGGTTACCAAATGGTAATCTGTACCAATAAACCGTTGGATTTTATCGAACCTATTTTGGATAAATTAGAAATCAAACAATTCTTCAAATATTGGATTGGAGAAAATTCATTGCCTCTTAAAAAACCGAATGCGGCTCCCCTACTTCATTTGGTCGACACCATGAATACAACTATAGAAAAGTCTATTATGGTGGGCGACTCCAAAAATGATATTCTTGCGGCACAAAATGCCAATATGGAAAATATCGGTCTAAGTTATGGGTACAACTACAACGAAAATATTGCAGATTACAACCCTACCCTTGTAGTGGATCAATTCTCTGAGCTCCAAAAACTGTTTTAGCATGAGCAAAATTTACAATGTTGGTATTATTGGAGGAGGCATTTCTGGAGTGGTTACTGCGTTGGAATTGGCCAATTATGGCGTAGATAGCATTTTGTTTGAACAGCAGAGCAGTGTGGTTAACGGCCCTCCGTTTTGCCATTTGCATGCGGGTGGAAATCTGTATCCGGAGATTTCCGACGAGCAGTGCAAAATACTCATGAAACAGTCGATAGAGATGGCACGTTTGTTTCCGCAATCTATTGACGAAAGACCAACATTTATAAGCATTCCCAAGTTAGAAAAACAAGATATTGGCAACATTTTGGAACGCCTTGATATGTTGGTGACCTATTACCAAACATTAATAAAAGAAGACCCCGAAAATGAAATCCTAGGAGTTCCAAAAGACTACTACAAACTTTATAATGAAGAAGATTTAAAGGCATTATCCAAACAACCAACCATAGAACGCCCAAGTTCTCCTGACGAATGGATGTGCAATGCCATTAAAATAATTGATTACAAAAAATTAAAAACACCTGTAATCCTGGTTCAGGAATATGGCTGGAACCTTTTCAGGTTGGCAGCTCAAGCGCAATTAGCCTTAAATAAATCTAATAAGTGTAGCCTAAAAACAAATACCTCTGTTACCAAAATCAAAGATGTCCGAAATCAAAAGTTGGACTATAATTGGGAGATTTATACGCACGACGCAGTTTACAAAGTCAAATATTTAGTAAACTCGAGTGGCTTTAATACTGGAAAATTTGATGAGTCCTTACGCATAAACACGAAACGTCTTATTGAATTTAAAGCTGCTTATGTTTCAAAATGGCAGCCCATCTCTGGTTTAATTCCTGAACTCATCTTTCATGGAGAACGCGGCACTCCAAATGGGATGGCCCAACTTACTCCCTATTGTGATGATTATTATCAAATTCACGGGATGACCAAGGATATTACACTGTTCGAAAATGGACTAGTACAATCAAAAGATAATGGAGCACAGCCTGAATTTAATGATGACATTAAGGAAAAATTAAAGAACGGTTGGGAAGACAATGAAATTAAAAACAGAACAAAAAAAGCAATTGATTATGTTGCCAAATTTGTACCTTCTTTTGATTCTGCCACGCTTGGTGGACCGCCTTTGTACGGAGCTCAGCAAATTTCTGGGGACGATCCAAACTTAAGGGTTGGTGAGGTTAGTTTTCCTAGCAAATCCTATGCGCGAAGCGAAATCATCAAAGCCTCTTCTGCCCTAACGGTTGCTAATCAAATCATCCATAAAATTCAAGAGGAAGAAATAATTCCTCCCATCCAAACCAAATTAGAGCAAAACGCCTTATTGGATAGTATCTCTAAAGGTGAAATTAATGACTTCGCTAGCGAATTGGCCATTCAACGTGGATACCCGGAAGCCCTGTCCAGATTGCTTATTGAAAAAAAATAGCCGCAATACACTCACTATTCAAAGGTTACCCTTTATTACACACAGTGTCATAACACCTTTTGTCTTCATTCTTAATTTAAGATAAAAAAGTTCAGTATTTTCACACAAGTTAAGAACGATTGGATGAACCTAATTGGTCTTTAATCAACCTGAAAAACCAAACTTGATGATTAAGACAAAATTGAACACTATAATCAAATTACTGTCAGTAGGATTTCTTGCTATTACTTTTTCAAACTGTTCCCCGGATAAGCCTTCCGAAATAACAACTCCCGAAAAACATCTTAAACTTTGGTACGATAAGCCCGCAAAACTTTGGGAGGAGGCTTTACCTATTGGGAACGGAAGAATTGGCGCCATGGTTTATGGCAAAACCAACCAAGAGGTCATTCAGTTTAATGAAGAAACTGTTTGGGCCGGGGGGCCAGGAAACAATATACTCCCAGAGATTAAGGAACACTTACCTAAAATTCGTCAGCTCATTTTTGAAGGCAAATATGAGAAAGCCCAAAATTTGGCAAACTCCTATTTACCACGTCGAGCCACTAGTAATAACAACTATGGCATGTGCTATCAGCCAGCGGGCAATTTGCAAATAACCTTACCTGACAGCACAAATATTACCGATTATTATAGAGATTTAGACATCTCAAATGCGGTGTCTACCGTAAAATACACCGCCAACGGTATCAACTACCAAAGAAAGGTCATCGCTTCCCTTGAAGATGATATTATTGCAGTTGAAATATCGTCCAACACCCCTTCTAGCATTTCTTGTATCCTTTCGGTTAATAGCCCTCATGAAAATCAGAATTTAGAAGTGAACAGCAATGCCTTATGGTTGCGAGGCATCAGTAGTGATTACGAAAACAAAAAAGGGAGTGTAAAATTTACATCCATTATTAAGCCCAAGATTTTAGGAGGAAAGCTCACTTCAACGGATAGTTCATTGGTTATTTCCAATGCCGACAAACTAATAATTTACTTATCGGTAGCTACCAATTTCAAGTCCTACAATGACCTTACAGAGGATGCCGATTTAAAAGCTTCCAACCTATTAGAAACAGCCTATAAAAAAGAGTTTGTTGAGTTACAAAAGGCACATTCAACAGCGTACAAAAACTATTTTGACAGAGTTGAAATTGATCTCGGAACAACAGATTCCATCAACAATCCAACAGATGTACGTTTAGAGCAGTTCAACACTTCAAATGATCCTCAATTAGTTGCCTTGTACTATCAATTTGGACGTTATCTTTTAATTTCAAGCTCACAACCAGGAACCCAGGCTGCCAACCTACAAGGACTTTGGAACAACAAAATAAAACCGCCATGGGATAGCAAATACACTGTCAATATCAATACGGAAATGAACTATTGGCCTGCCGAACCAACCAACCTTTCGGAAATGCACAGCCCATTGTTCGACCTTATTGGGGACATTTCAAAAACTGGCGTAGAATCAGCCTCACAAATTTACGGCGCTAGAGGTTGGAACATCCACCATAATACCGACATATGGCGAATATCTGGAGTTGTAGACGGGGGTTATTACGGCCTATGGCCAATGGGAGGTGCTTGGTTGAGTCAACATCTTTGGTACCATTACCTGTTTACAGGAGATAAAGATTTCTTGAAAGAGAATTACCAAATTTTAAAAGGAATCTCATTATTCTATAAAGATATCTTGGTTGAAGAACCCAAAAATAATTGGTTGGTAATTTGTCCTTCCATGTCTCCGGAAAATTCCCATCATGAAAAAACTACCATTGCAGGTGGGACCACTATGGACAATCAGCTGGTTAATGATGTCTTCAACAATGTTATTGAGGCTTCCAAAAACCTAGGGATTGACAAAACATATGCCGACAGTTTAAGTTCAATACTACCCAAATTAGCTCCTATGCAAGTGGGTAATTGGGGACAACTTCAAGAATGGATGGACGATTGGGACCAGGAAGGCGACAAACACCGCCATGTATCTCATTTATACGGCCTATTTCCATCCAACCAAATATCGCCTTTTAGAACGCCTAATTTGTTTGCTGCAGCCAAAACCTCACTACTTGCTCGAGGTGATAAATCAACAGGATGGTCCATGGGCTGGAAAGTCAACCTTTGGGCGCGATTATTGGACGGAAATCATGCGTTGAAATTAATCAAGGACCAACTAAAACCATCCATACAAGAAGATGGAAGTCATGAAGGAGGCACTTATCCCAACTTATTTGATGCCCACCCTCCTTTTCAAATTGATGGCAATTTTGGCTGCACCTCAGGGATTACCGAAATGTTATTGCAGAGTCACGATGGCGCTATCCATCTACTTCCGGCTTTACCTGACACATGGAAACAAGGCTCTATTAAAGGCCTAAAAACATATGGAGGATTTACTGTGGATATAAATTGGAAAAATGGAACACTAGCTAATGCAACGATAAAATCTACATTGGAAGGTAATTGCCGTATTCGTTCCTATGTTCCTTTAAAAGGTGAAAATATTACAGAAGCGAACGGTGACAACCCTAATCCATATTTTAGGGTTAGACCAACCTTAAGCCCTTTAATACATTCAACCAAAGGCATGGAAACTTCTGAAGTAAACGTTTATGAATACGATATCAATACAAAACCTGGAGAGATTATTAATCTCAGTTTAGAATGATGAATTATTCATAACACGAAGATCTTTAAAACCCTGTTATTTTTTCCCAAGCTTGGTAGGAATGACAAAAAACGGAATGTTCAAATGAAAACCTATTTGGTTAATGGTTGATTTAAAAAATAGGTTTTCAAAAAACGAGTGCTTGTTATTTAGCATCACCAATAAATTTACTCTAACCTTAAGTTGAAAATTTGTGATGGCTTCTTGCACCGTTTCATTTTGTACACTGTGGAACACATATGCCGAATGCTTAAAATAGCGTTCCAATTTCTGTTTATTCTGTTCCTGAAACTCCGACAAGCCATTTCCCTTAACCACGTGCAAAATATTGACTCTCGCAACATTCTTTCCTATTAAATCCAAAAGGGGTTGTATGTGCTCAGCCTGATAGTCAATTCCATAATCTGTTGGGAATAAGATTTCATGGGGAGATTCATAAGTAAAGGTCTCAGGTACCGCAATGATTGGACATTTCACTTTTTTAAATACAAACACCGTATTGGATCCAAAAAGCACTTCCCTTGCCCCTGTAGCCCCTTTGGTTCCCATCACAACATAGTCGATAGATTTATCCTTTACCTCTTCATTGATCTGCTCTACCAAGGTGTTAAAAATAGAAATGGTTTCTATGGAATGTTTAGGGTTGCTAAATTCCGTTTGCATCCTTTCCTTCAAACTTTCCAAATGCTTCAGGGAATTTTCTTTAAAAGAATCCAATACACCATCGGGTTCGGGGACTACCAAAAGGTATTCTACCTGATATACCGCCGGCGCATAGGTATTTAACAAGAAAAAAGTACATTCCTCATTTTTGAACAATTGCAAAGCATATTTTATGGCATTCCAAGAGTTTTCGGAAAAATCTGTTGGTAAAAGTATTTTTTTCATGACTACATAATTTTAGAACTTTTTAAAAGACCGTAGATATACTCTCAACTATTCCTTAGCTCCTCCCTTAAATAGTGACTATGCCATAAGCTGTATTCAGCAAAAAAAGGCCGACCAAGAACAGAAGGATATAAAAAACCTGTACCAGTTTTATATTTAAAAACTCCAACCAATCTACTGCAGGCTTAGGAAAAATGAATAAAGCCAAACCAATGAACAAAGAGGCCCAGCCAATTAGGGTAATGATGAGTTTCTCGTTCATTTCCCAAATATTGTGAAACAGAATATTGAGCAATCCCACCAATATGGCAATAAAAGCGGTGAGGATAAGAAATTTTTCATTCCTTAAATCCTTAAATATTTGCCGTATACGTTTTGGGTTAAAACTTAATACAAAGAAGAAAATGATGAGATACCATCCCCAAAATTTAGTCAAAAAAACTGAAGTGTCCATTGTATGTTAGTGTTTGTGTTAGCACCCCAAAAAACTGTTTTATCATGATAACACATTATCCTTACTAAGCTATAAATAAACCAGTTAACATAAAATGATATTTATCAATGTAAGGGAATTTATCTTCCAGTTTTCAATGCACAACATCCTAATAATCTGAGAAATATCATAGTAAAATTTGTTGTACAAACGTATCTTTATTCCTATCGTCCGTAATAAGGACATTTGCAATGCAACGTATTTCTTTTTAAATTAATCATACATAGCAGCAAAAGGTTTAAACACAACATGTTTACTTTTAAAAACTTTAATATCGCCGATTGGTTTTCTTTCTACCGAATCATCAGCTCCCCCTTGCTTTTAGCGCTGATCTGGTTTGATTTAAGATTGGTGTTTTCTTGGTTATTGCTTGTAAGCTACCTCACAGATGCCATTGACGGTCAATTGGCTCGAAAACTGAAAATAACCAGTCCAAGGGGTTCCCAGTTGGACTCAATTGGCGACCAACTTACCCTAATTGTTGGTTTATTAGGGCTACTGTATTTTGAAACCGATTTTATCAAAACCAACCTTACCCTAATTCTAATTGCATTTCTCCCCTTTATTCTCCAAATGTTCATAGCCTATTACAAATATGGCAAAGCCACATCATTTCATACCTATTTGGCAAAACTGTCTGCCGTGGTACAGAGTGTATTCATTCTCTGGTCCTTATTTTTTAGTCCAGTGTATGCGCTTTTTTACATCATGTTGATTATTGGCATCTTGGAAACTATAGAAGAAATCACCCTTATTTTTATGTACGACAATTGGGCCTCGGATGTTAAAGGAATTTATTGGGCCTTACGGGACAAACGGCGTTTAGAAAACAAACAATAGAAGGGTCATGAAAAGTTATTCATTGTTTTCAATATTACTTTTATGCCTCGCTTTATTGCTTGTTGATGCTTTGGCCTTTTACTGGCTACAATCCATTACAAGACTTTTTAATTCTTCCATTTTAAAAATTACAGTAAATGTTTTGTTTTGGTGTTTTTCAATTGGTTTGGTCGTGGGTATCATCATCTTAAAAGTCATTTTGGACGATATCAATCCTAGAAGAAAGCACCTGCTCATTTCTTCTTTGTACGGACTTACCGTGTCCTCCTTTATTCCCAAAATAGTCTTTGTAATTATTATCTCAATTCTCTTTTATGCCAATCAAGCATTTTCAGAAACCGAATCGGCAGTCATTATTCCAATTTTAGGGCTATTAGCTGGCTTGCTACCTTTTGCCGTAATTCTCTACGGAATTTTTAAAGCGGTTTACCGCTTTAAAATCATTCACCATAAATTACATTTCAAGAAGCTTCCTGAAGCTTTTCATGGATTAAAAATTGTTCAAATTTCCGATCTGCACATTGGCAGTTTCAACTATAAATATGATATCCTAGAAAAAGCGGTAAAACTCATCAATGACCTTCATCCCGATGTGATTGTTTTTACGGGTGACTTAGTCAATAACTATGCTTGGGAACTGATTGGATGGGATAAAGTGCTCAATAAACTAAAGGCCACCAAAGGGAAATATGCAGTGTTGGGCAATCACGACTACGGCGATTATTCCAAATGGGACAATGACAAGGACAAAGAAGAAAATTTTGAGGGCATACTGAATTTTTTCAAAAAAATTGACTTCACATTACTTATGGATGAGTCTGAAAATCTAGAAACCAACAACCAAAGAATTGCCATAATAGGCGTACAAAATTGGGGCACACCTCCTTTTAAACAATATGGCGATTTACAAAAGGCAATGAAAAACACAGAGCACATTCCTTTTAAAATCTTGTTGTCCCACAATCCCACACATTGGAGTGAAGAAGTATTGGACAATACCGATATTGCTTTAACCCTCTCCGGACATACCCACGGCATGCAATTCGGAGTCAATTACAAAAACAAAACTTGGAGTCCCATAAAATACAAGTACAAACATTGGGAAGGCCTGTACATGCACCATGAGCAGTTTTTATATGTCAACAAAGGTTTGGGCTGGCTGGGATTTCCTGGAAGATTAGGCATGCGCCCAGAAATTACTTGGTTTGAATTATATAGCAAATAACATTAAGTGATACATTTTAAGAAAAAAAATTTTGTTACCGTCTTACTTAATCGTAATATTGCAATAAAACAATTAAAGGACTTATGGGCATCACCAAAACCGAAATATTTACCGATTACCAAAACCAAATAGCCCTATTGGCAAAAGCGTTTGGTCACCCTGCAAGAGTGGCAATTCTAGAGCATTTGTTCAAAATTGATGCTTGTGCTTGTGGTGATTTGGTTGAAGAAATTGGCTTGGCGCAACCAACCATTTCACAACATTTAAAAGAACTCAAACAACTTGGTTTGATTAAGGGAAATATTGAAGGCACCAGTGTATGTTATTGCATTCACAAAGAAAATTGGACGGAGATGAAAACCCTTCTCTCTGAATTCCTCAACAAGGACATCCCAAAAACGGATTGTTGCTAAAATTCAAACATGTTTAATTGCAGCTTTGCTATAAACCTATAGATATGAAACTATCAGAAGTAAAAAAACATTTGGAACAGTTGGATACGCTAGCGTTCCAATTACCAAACGGAACCTTAGTTCCTGAACATTTCCACGTAACGGAAATAGGCAAAATCACGAAGCATTTTATCGATTGTGGTGGAACGGTGAGACAGGAAGAAGTCATCAACTTCCAGCTTTGGAATGCCAACGATTACAACCACAGATTGCATCCCGAAAAACTCATGCACATCATAGAACTTTCAGAAAAGACACTTGGGCTAAATGATTCCGAAATTGAAGTGGAATACCAAGGAGAGACCATTCAAAAATTTGGTTTGGATTTTGACGGCACTAACTTCCAACTTACCACAAAACAAACAGATTGTTTGGCAAAAGACAACTGTGGCATCCCAGCCCAAAAACCAAAAGTAAAACTATCAGACCTTCAAAACGCTTGTTGCACACCTAACAGCGGTTGTTGTTAAAGACCATTCAAAATATGTCATTATTTAAAAGTATAGAGGAGTTCATCTCTACCCTAGATGTGAATTCTATTTCGGAAGAACGCAAAGAAATCCTTCAGCCTCTTGTGGATTATATCCAACAAAAAATAGCACATAAAAACGATATCCGTATCAATTTTATTTGCACCCACAATTCAAGAAGAAGTCACTTATCGCAAGTTTGGGCACAAACCATGGCCTACCATTTTGGGATCAAACAAGTATTTTGTTATTCGGGAGGTACAGAAGCCACGGCCTTGTTTCCAATGGCTGCGCAAACCCTTCAGAACACAGGATTTGAAATTGCCAGATTATCCGAAGGCACCAATCCCGTTTACAGTATAAAATATGCTGAAAACGCCCACCCAATCATTGGTTTTTCAAAAAAAATGGATGATGAATTCAATCCAAAATCTGAATTTGCAGCCATTATGACCTGTGATTCAGCCAACGAAGCCTGCCCTATTGTTCCTGGTGCAGAACAACGCATTCCAATTATGTTCAAAGACCCAAAAGCCTTTGACAACACACCTCAACAGGCTGAAAAATACAGCGAACGCAGCACGCAAATCGCCACCGAACTCTTTTATGTATTCTCAAAAATCCAAACTAACTAATGGCTACAAAAAAATTAAGTTTTCTAGACCGTAATCTTACGCTATGGATTTTCGTTGCCATGGCACTTGGGATTGGCTTGGGGTATTTCATCCCTTCCTTTCCAGATTATATCAACTCTTTCAATCAAGGGACCACCAATATTCCCATTGCGATTGGATTGATTTTAATGATGTATCCTCCTTTGGCAAAAGTGAACTACGCCTTGTTGCCACAAGTGTTCAAAAACAAAAAAATCCTATCCATTTCATTAGTGCTCAACTGGATTATAGGTCCGATATTAATGTTCGTTTTGGCCATTATTTTCCTTAGGGATTACCCAGAATATATGGTGGGATTGATCCTGATTGGATTGGCACGTTGTATTGCCATGGTATTGGTTTGGAACGACCTTGCCGAAGGTAGTAGCGAATATGGTGCAGGATTGGTAGCACTCAACAGCATTTTCCAAGTCTTTGCCTATAGCTTTTATGCTTGGATTTTTATTACCATACTTCCTCCCTATTTTGGATTTGAAGGCGCTATAGTAGATATTTCCATTGGAACCATTGCGGAAAGTGTAGCTATTTATCTAGGAATTCCTTTCCTAATGGGAATTTTAAGCCGATTGATTTTAGTCAAACTAAAAGGTGAAGCATGGTATATGAATACTTTTATACCTAGAATCTCTCCAATGACACTTATTGCCTTGTTGTTTACCATTGTGATCATGTTCTCCCTAAAAGGGGAATTGATTGTTGAAATCCCAATGGATGTGCTCATCATTGCCATTCCGTTATTGATCTATTTCGGATTAATGTTCATCATTGGATTTTTCGTTACAAAATCTATGGGTGCCGAATATGACAAAACTGCCTCAGTAGCCTTTACCGCAGCGGGAAACAATTTTGAATTGGCCATAGCCGTTGCCATTGCCGTATTCGGATTGAATTCTGGACAGGCCTTTGCCGGCGTTATTGGTCCATTGGTTGAAGTACCTGCTCTGATTTTATTGGTAAAAGTGGCTTTTTGGTTGAAAGACAAATATTATGTGAAGGCCAAAGTCTAGTATATTTTCAGAAACCTATTAAAAGAAAAAATGCCCTGAATAAGGGCATTTTTTCTTTTCAACTAAACTTGCTTCCACTACTCCATAGGAGTTACCGTTACTTGAATAAAATCGGCAATTTCTGGATAGGTAAATCCGTCATCTACCATTCTCACGACACCATTTTCATCTTCTCCTGTATTCGGAGCCGATTGTCTAGGTGCCTGGTTAGGTCCAATCCCTGGTTCTTCATTTACTTCGGTTCCCGCATCCCAAAGCGACAAATACATGCTCACATCCCCACTAATGGGCATTTTGTTATCATCAAACAAAGCAATCCCCATAGCCTCTGGTGCAATAAAAATATCATTGGACTGGGCATACATCGTTACAAAGTTCAAATAATCATTGTGTTTGGCAGTTACATAAAATTCATAAGAATTTCCAGGTGTAATCGGACTCGGCATATCAGCTCCCACAGGGGTATTAAACACCCCAAAAGATCGTAAATCCGGGTTGGCCGCATTGCTTAAACTTTCATGTAACATACTTGGGTTACCATCCTCGGCAATGCCCTCTACACCTTCACCATAATCAGCTTCCCAAGCCATGAATAAAGGCATGGTATTCTTCTTTTGAACCACAAACACCCCAGGAGAAAGCACCGTTGGATAGGTTGTTTCGGCACCAATGTTCGCAATGGTTACCTTAAAAGTGGTAAACGCATTGTTTTCATTAGCCTTTCTAGCGGCTTCTTCAGAAGTCCCTGCCTCACTAGCAATCGCTTCTGTGTCATTTGTACAGGCCGTAAACATTGAGGCCATAAACGCGATCATACATAATACTGTTCTCATAATAATTGATTTTAATTGTTGACTACACAAACCTACTCGCCAAGTATCACAATCCTATAACAAGGTTGTAAAGGATGTGTCACATTTTTATACAGCGCTTCTTTAAATTCACCTTTATCCACCAAGCACTTCAGCTTGTTTCACCTTTTTTAGAATGTGATACAATTGTGATACTTTTTCGAAAATTCTTCGCTAACTTGCTTGAAAAGAATCCAATTCATGACCAATATATTAGTGATCGAAGACGATAGGCACATTGCCGAATTGATAGCTATCAACCTAGAGGACGATCAAACCAAAGTACGTTGTTGTTACCATGGCAGTGAAGGTTATATTGAAGCTACGCAAACCGATTACGATTTGATTATTCTGGATTTAATGCTGCCTGGAAAAAAAGGCATGGACATTTGTAGGGATTTAAGGGCGAGTAAAATTCACACGCCCATTATGATGTTGACCAGCAAAAGTGATGAAATTGACAAAATTTTAGGTTTGGAAACTGGCGCAGACGATTACATTACCAAACCGTTTAGTGTGAGGGAAGTTCAAGCCCGCGTGAAAGCAATTTTAAGACGTTCCACATTTGATAATCACGAGAATGAAGGCCAAAAATTGCCAGATATCAAGATTAAAAACCTAATGATTAACCAGGAACTTCGAAAAGTAGAATTCAACAACGAACGTTTGAGCCTTACCCCAAAGGAATATGAACTGCTCTCGCTTTTGGCCAATCACCCTGGAAAAACCTTTAGCCGTGCCAAACTACTGCACCGCATTTGGGGCTATGAATTTGAAGGCTATGAACATACCGTCAACTCGCACATCAACAGGTTAAGGGCAAAATTGGAAAAGGATCCCAGTCAACCAGAATTCATCCTGACCACTTGGGGCGTTGGGTACAGATTTACTGAAGATTAAAATCATGAAAACAAGTAACACCTTATTTTACAAAATTGCTGCAGTTTTAACCCTCCTTTTTTTGGGTTTGGCCTTTTTGATAAGTAATTCCTCTGTAAAGCTTTCGGAAGATTATCATGATGAAATCACCCAAGGACTCAATAAGGATGTATCCAAATACATTGTTAAAGAGGTGCAAGGCTTATTCGATGGCGACTCAGTAGTAGAATCAAAAATGGGCGATTTAATGCACCACGTGATGGCCACCAACCCCGCTACGGAGGTCTATCTTTTGGATTTGCGGGGAAACATCCTCAAACATGTAGCCATGAACAAAGAGGTGAAAGCAACCTCAATAGATTTGGATCCCGTAAAGGAATTTATTTCCAAAGACGGTCAAATCTATATTAAAGGTGATGACCCTAAAACCATCGGAGGCAAAAAGATATTTTCTGCTGCACCCTATACTCACGAAGGACAAACCGTTGGTTACATTTACACCATTGTTGGGGGTAACGATTATGATGCACTCATCAAAGAACACGAAGCCAGTTACATTCGTAAGCTCAGTGTCCGTAATATGTTGTACGCCCTTTTAGCTGCCTTGGTCATTTCTTTATTGACCATTTATTTGCTTACGCGGAATTTCAACAAGATCACCTCAACGTTTCGGGAATTTAAAGCCGGAAATCACGATGCGCGGGTTAAAGGTGTCAAGCAAGGTGAAATGGGGCTTTTGGCCAATACTTTTAACGATATGGCCGATACTATTGCCTCCAATATTGAAGAACTTCAAAGCGTAGATAACCTTAGAAAAGAACTGATTGCCAATATTTCCCACGACCTTAGAACGCCTATTGCATCCATCAGAGGATTTGTGGAAACCCTAATGATTAAAGGCAATGAACTGACTGAAGCGCAAAAGGAGCGCTATATGGAAATTGTGCTCAAAAATTCTGATAAGCTCAAAAAATTGGTCGACGATTTGTTTGAACTGAGCAAATTGGAAGCGGAACAACGAACGCCAGATTATGAACCCGTACAAATGGCAGAAATCATTCAGGATATTGCCGACAAATACCGCATCATAGCACAGAAAAAGGGCGTTAGCATCAATACAGTATATTCTAAGGATTTGCCTTTGGTGTATGCCGATATCGCCTTAATTGACAGAGCGCTTCAAAATATTATTGACAATGCTATCAACCATTGCGAACAAGGTGATGTGGTGACTTTAGAATTGACTAGAAATGAAGACGAACTCAAAGTAAGCATTTCCGATACTGGAAGTGGTATTTCTAATGAAGAATTGCCCCATATTTTTGAACGTTACAGAAAAGGGAAATTCCTAACCGATTCCAAAAAAGGAAGCGGGCTTGGTCTAGCCATTGTAAAACGCATTATGGATTTACATCAAGTTTCCATTCATGTTAAAAGCGTACTTAATCAAGGTACAGAGTTTTTCTTTAGCCTTCCTATTAAAAGGCTATCAACGGTGTAAATCAAATTTGAAAAGCAGTCTTCCATTTCTCAGAAAAACCACCTGTACTAGGTTTAGAACCCTTCTAAAAATCCAGTAATATCAAGGGAATTGGTTATCTTTACATTTTATTAAGGTCATTTAGACCTTAACCCTTAAAAATTTTAGAAGACACCATTCCATATGACATCTAAATTATATCTAATCGCCTTTTTAGGCTTAGCCATAAGCTTCACTTCCTGTGAACAACAAACTGCAGAACCACAAACTTCCAACATGAAATTATGGTACAAGGAACCCGCCAAGGCTTCGGTAACCGACGATCCAAATGGATGGAGCGACGATGCAGAATGGCTTAAAGGTCTACCTATGGGAAATGGTGCTTTTGGAGCTGTTGTGTTTGGCGATGTGCACAAGGAACGTATTCAGTTGAACGAAGAAAGTATGTGGTCTGGAAGTGAAAACGACAATAACAATCCAGACGCTTTTCCGGCCCTTGGGAAAATCCGAGAGCTTTTATACGAAGGCAAATACAAAGAGGCCACAGAACTCACCAATGCCACCCAAATCTGTAAGGGTGTGGGGTCGGGATATGGTAGCGGTGCCAATGTTCCTTTTGGCTGCTTCCAAACCTTGGGTGATTTGTGGATTGATTTTGAAAACAAACAACCTTACGAAAATTACCAAAGAGAATTGGATCTTGAAGATGCGGTTTCCAGAATTCAATATACCCAAGATGGTGTCAACTATAAACGAGAAGTTTTTATGAGTCACCCAGACCAATTGATGGTCATCAAATTAACAGCAGACCAACCAGGAAAGCTGTCCTTCAGTACTAGCATGAGTAGACCTGAACACTCTCAAATCCACACTGAAAATGATCAATTGATCATGGAAGGTACTATAACGGACGGTAAAGAAGGTGAAGGACTTAACTATATCGTGCGCCTTTCTGCAGTCAATAAAAGTGGAGACCTTAGTTTTACAGATAACGAACTTGTCGTTAAAAATGCTGATGAAGTTACTTTATTGTTAACCGCTTCTACAGACTATGTGTTGGACTATCCAAAATACAAAGGACGCCCTTATAAAGACCTTACCCGAACCCACCTTCAAAAAGGAAAGCAAACGTCTTATAAAAATCTTTTAAAAAGGCATATAACAGATTACCAACAATACTACAAAAGAGTCGATTTAAGTTTAACTTCCAACCTAAACGATACCATTCCAACAGATGTAAGGCTTCAAAACTTTAAAACCTCAACAACCGATTTACATTTAGTAGAATTGTTGTTTCAATACGGGCGCTACTTATTGATTTCGTCCTCTAGACCAGGAACCCTTCCTGCCAATTTACAAGGCATTTGGGCCAATAAAGTTCAAACCCCTTGGAATGGCGATTACCACACCGATGTAAATGTGCAAATGAATTATTGGCCAGCCGAAACTACCAACTTAGGTGAAATGCACTTACCTCTTTTCGACTTAACAAAAACATTGCAAACTCCGGGATCAGAAACTGCCAAAGTTCATTATAATTCTGATGGTTGGGTAGTACATCCAATCACCAATGTTTGGGGGTACACCTCTCCAGGGGAAGGTGCTAGCTGGGGAATGCATGTTACTGGCGGTGCTTGGTTGACCTCACATATCATGGAGCATTATTACTTCACCTTGGACAAGGCCTTTTTGGAAGACACCTACCCTATTTTAAAAGCTTCTACCCAATTTTATATGGATTGGTTGGTTGAAGACAAACTTACAGGCGACTTAGTATCTGGGCCATCGGTATCTCCTGAGAACACCTTTATTGCTCCAGACGGCAGCAAGTGTCAGATTTCTATGGGACCGTCTCACGACCAGCAGGTGATTTGGCAACTTTTCAAAAACTTTATAGATGCTTCAAATGCTTTGGAAATAAACGATGACTTTGTACAACAGGTAACAGCTGCCCAAGAACGTTTGGCAAAACCTAAAATTGGGGTAGATGGCCGATTGATGGAATGGAACGAAGCTTTTGAGGAAGTAGAACCAGGACACCGACATATCTCCCACTTATTTGGTTTGCATCCAGGTTATCAAATAGATGTTGAAGAAACTCCTGAATTGGCTGCTGCAGCGAAGAAATCATTAGATTTCAGAATTGCCAATGGTGGTGGCCATACAGGTTGGAGCGCCGCTTGGCTGATTAATCAATATGCTAGATTGGGAGAAGCTGAAAATGCCCTTCACGGATTGGAAATGGTATTGCAAAAAAGTACCAATCCTAACCTATTCACTTCGCACCCTCCGTTTCAAATAGATGCCAATTTTGGAACCACAGCTGGTATTGCTGAAATGTTGTTGCAAAGTCAATCTGGAAGCATTCGTTTGTTACCTGCCCTACCAAAATCTTGGGCCAATGGAAGCTACAAAGGACTTTGTGCTCGTGGTGGCTTTGTAGTAGATGTCACTTGGAAAGAAGGTATTCCCGTTGATGTAAAAGTATTTTCTAAAGAAGGAGGTGAATGTACCTTGGAATTTAAAGAACAGAAAATCACTTTTGACACCGAAAAAGAAAAAGAATATTTTCCTCTAAAAGAACAGAACCCTTTTGGTGCTATTTCTAAGGAATAGCACCTCTACGGTTTTATAATTCCTATTTCTTAAAAGGTTTATTCCACAGCATCCAGATATACCCAATGTCCTTGTTCTTTACAGAATCCGGAATTTTCATGGATGACTTGTATGTTGCCATCTTCCATAAAAAAGGCTTTAAATTCTACAGTTCCTGTATCGTCAGAAGCGGTTCCTTTAGTAGTGTTCAGGACTTCCAATTTTATCCAATCTACGGACTTTGCCCATAGCTGAATTTCTTTCTTTTCCCGCTTTGAAGGCCGTTTACTGCTATGGTGGCTTTTCTGCAAATAATCGATATCAGCCAGAACAAAAGCACTGAACCTGGAACGCATTAAAGCTTCGGCAGTAGTCACCGACAGAATGTTATCATGCGCCTTTTGGCAGCATTCACTATATAATTTGGAAGGGTTGCACGGACATTGCATATCAATGATTAATTAACGAGTTCTTTTTTATCTTTAATTCTAAAGCAATGTTCTTCCCCCAAATACAAGGGGTTTCCATGCTTTTCAGACCAAAATCCATCCAAAACATCGGCAGAAATACAGCGATAGACAGCAACGCCTTTATAGGTATTTCCGTCTTCACCTTTGTACTTAAAGTTAAGCACCAAGATTTGATCCTTGAAAAACCCAGTACCCGTTTGCACCTGTTCTCCATTAATCAACCAATTGGCCACTATTCTATTGTTGGCATCCAATTCCAAAGTCAAAACGCCTTTATAGGAATGTTCGATATCATCCTGATTCTTTCCCAATAGGCTAAAATTGCCCACAATATCCTCAACCGTCATCAAAATGTATTCTGTTTTATCTTTAGAGACTAATCTTCCCAACCGCAAAGTGTTCTTTTTAATTCCTTAGCTTCTGCCAAGGATACTTTGTAAATATCCGTAGAGCAGTTGGACAGGCCTCGACAAGATTTATTGTAATGATATTTTTTACTGTAATTGCCTTTGCAAATATACACATTAGTCTCTGCAATGTTAAAGGAACTCAACAGGCATACTGCAACACCTAAAAGAGCCGTGTTCTTTAATAATTTCATGGTTGGTTTGAGGATTTTAAAGTGAAAATAGCTTAAGAATTAATCCGGAATGTTTAACAATAAGCCCGCACTAAAAAAGAGCTGCAGACTACTTAGGTTGTTCATATAGGACATATCGAAATGAACAGGCCCCAAAAATGAGGCATATGAAAGAGTAAGACCTGTTGAAAACATAATTCCGGGATCATCGGAATTAATCCATTTGTCTTGCTCCTTAAAGGCATGCTTCATATAATCCTTAAAGCTTCCAAATCCCACATAGGCCCAATTGGCATAAGGTGTAACATAAACCTTTCTGACCGGGCTCCATTGACATCCCAAATTAAATTTGGTGAATTGCGTTACCACTAATTCAGCATGATCAATCCCTTGGAATTTATAGGTGTCCCGCCTAGGTTTATCCAAGTTGCCTCCTAAAAAGAATTTTCCGGAATGTCCATGATCCAAAAAAGAAATGTCATCATCATCGGGAGCGTCCAAAAACATATAGCCTGCATCAGCTCCAACAATCACCGAGGTACTTGAGCTTAAGGGAATGCGCCTTTCATATTCAAAACTAACCTTGGTAAATCCATCGGTACTTCCTTGGGCGTCATATTCAAATTGCTCCACATACGACACATTTACATCATGTACCAACGACCTCCCAATTCTTGTAACTATTCTAGTCCCCCGTTTTGGAAAAAAGACCTGATGGAAACTGTTATAGGAAAAGTGGGCGCTCAATTCGAAATTATTAAAACTGTAGCGTCTTATATCGTAAGCATTGTTGTTGATTTCCGGATCTGTTTTGGGCTTAATTTTGGAATATTCATAGCTTAAATCCAACCCGATATAACTTTTAAATGGATTCAAATTTCTATTGAATTGGGTGTTGACCCTATTGTATTTATTTATCAATTCATCCCCTCTTACACCATTTCCATAATAATGCTGATTGATACGCTCTCCAAAAATTTCTGTACGTGACCACCAGTTTTTAAGTTTCCCAAAATTGGTTTGATACTGCACCCGAAATCTTGGTTGTTCTGCAATATCCAATCCTATCAACACTCGTGAAGCATTCCCCAAAATGTTTCGTCCCGTGTAATTGGCAATGAGTCCTACTCCATGATTGGTATCATAATGTAAGGCGCCACTAAGTTGGTGCTGACTCTTTTCTGAAACCACTAAATTTAAAATTGTAGCACCTTGCTTATCCTCCAAATAATAATTGATTTGAAAGAAAAGTTCCGTCCCCATGGCTCTATCTATCGCCTGAACGATTTCTTGGGTCGTGTAGCTTTTATTGGCCTCCAATAGTGTTCTGGCCTTAACCAAATTTAAATTAGGTTCACTTATATTTTGGTAAACAATCCTGTCTATATGAATAGTATCCGTAACCTTTGGCAATTTATGTTCCCGCTGCGGAAATTGTTTTAAACTATCCGCCAAAGTGACCAAAGCAGATACACTGAGATCCCTTGCCACCTTTCCTTCTTCATAAATAATTCCACTCTTCTCGAAATCTTGAGTGGAATAGCTCAAATTTTGGGTGTGGTCTAACAAAATATCGCATTGCGCCCTACTGTCTTCATTTTTAAGATTACTCGTGAGCATGGAGGTTTGAAATAAAATAGTAGCCATATTGTTGAGTTTTTCCATAGGCTGTAAACCTCCCCCAACATCACTACCAATGACAATATCTGCCCCCATTTCTTTGGCGACATCTACTGGAAAATTGTCCACAACCCCTCCATCAACCAAAAGCGTTCCCTTATAAGGCACAGGTGCAAACACACTTGGAATGGACATACTTGCCCTAACAGCTACCCCCAACTGCCCATCTTTCAGAACGACCTTTTGACCGTTAACCAAATCGGTAGCAATGGCTCGAAAGGGAATTGTCAGTTCATCAAAATTCTCAATATTGTAAACCGGGTGCATTAACAGACTAAAAAACTCCCTAAGGTTTTGATCCCTTAAAATAGAAGGTTTTATTTGAGGTTTGCCATCAACTACATCCAAACTCAACAAATACCGTTGGAATTCACTCTTTTCTTCCACCCCAACATCTTTAAGCGAAACAGTGCCTCCCAACAAATCATTCCACTTGGCTGTTTGAGCCAATTTTGCAATACTATCTCCAGAATATCCTATGGCATAAAGACCTCCTACCACACTACCCATACTGGTACCGACAATTAAATCTGGTACAATCCCCAAACTATCCAAAGTTTGTATTAATGGGATATGGGCAATCCCTTTAGCTCCGCCACCACTAAGTACCAAGGCCACCTTAGGTTTTTCTTGTTGAGAAGTTTCTTCTTGAGGACGTTTGTCTTGAGCCATCAAATTTGCAGGCACGACCAACAGCATAAAAAAGAAGATTCCTAAAAGGGATTTTTTATACATTTTCACTTTTGAAAACAAGATAGTTTTTGAAAAGTTACCGGCCTTCATTTGATTGTGTGTTTTCGTACAACAAGAAACAACATTTACAGATAAATTTCAGTTAAAATTAGAGATTATTTAGATTCCATTCCCCTCCAAACCAACCACAATCAAATATCTAAAAATCAGTATATTACAGATTAAACTTACGAAACTAATATAAAATTCCTACCCTAAAAAACACACAAAGTCGAAAGGTGTTGTTTGTCGATTTTATTTCATAACCTACTGGTTTTAAAATACTTTTAAGTTATTCCTAATACAAGTAACAGCTTGATTAATAGCCATTGTTTCTACGATAACCAAAAGATTTTTTGAGATTGATTTTTGGTTGTTGTGGTATTGTTTGCCCCAGGTTTTCATAACCCTATTAACAACAATGTAACTATGAAATACCATTACCCAAGCGTTATCCAACTGGCTGTGCTGTTATTAATTTCAAATCTCAGCTTCCCTAAAACCAATTTTTTAGATCGATACATTAGTCTTAATGATGTTTCTATAATTTTTAATAACAATGAAATACCGACTGAAAAGCTTGTTGAAGTTTCAAATACCCTAGCATTAAATATAGATAATTGCCCAAGTAATATAACAGTAGATAGTTCTTCTGATGGTAGCGGTGATTGTGGAGCTGTCGTTACCTTTACCTTGCCTACAACAGATCTTATTGATGGATCCATGTCGAAAACTGATACTACAGGGCTATCAAGTGGAAGTTTCTTTCCTGTTGGCACCACTACATTAGAATACTCTGAATTGGATGACACAGATACACCAACAGGACAATTTTGTACTTTTACTGTAACTGTAAATGATAATGAATTTCCCACAGCTTCCAACCCTGCCGATATAAATGTAGAGTGCCTTGGTGATGTCCCTGCTCTAGATCCATCGGTGGTCTTGGACGAAGCTGACAGCTGCGGAACACCAACCGTCGCTTTCGTTAGCCAGACCGCAGATCCGGCGGTGAACAACGGTACCATCATCAGGACCTACAGAGTCTATGACGGCAACGGACAGTATATAGACGTCACACAGAACATCAACATCAACGATATAACACCGCCCACAGCTTCCAACCCTGCTGACATAAATATAGAGTGCCTTGGTGATGTCCCTGCTCCAGATCCATCGGTGGTCTTGGACGAAGCAGACAACTGCGGAGCACCAACAGTAACTTTTGTCAGCCAGACGGCCGATCCTCCGGTGAACGACGGTACCATCATCAGGACCTACAACGTAGACGACGGCAACGGACAGTCCATAAACGTTACACAAAACATCAACATCAACGATATAACACCGCCTACAGCTTCCAACCCCGCCCCCGTTGACGTTCAGTGCCCTGCAAATGTGCCGGCTGTGGACATTTCGGTGGTAACAGATGAGGCAGACAATTGTACCGGCCCCATTACTGTGGCCCTCCTCTCCGATGTATCTGACGGCAACTCGAATCCAGAGATCATCACCAGAACCTATTCGGTTACAGACCTGGCCGGAAACTCCATAAACGTTGTACAGAACATTACTGTTAATGATACAACAGCCCCTGACGTACAATGCCAAAACACAAGTATTGCCCTAGATCCTTCAACTGGGAATGTTTCTATCTCACCAAGTGATATTGATTTTGGCTCTGATGACAATTGTGGAATTGTAAGTTGGGATTTGAGCGTTACTTCATTTGATTGCTCCAATATAGGAGACAATATAGTCACCTTAACTGTAGAGGATGCAGCTGGTAATAGCAGTTCCTGTAGTGCGACAGTAACTGTTACAGACAACAGTACTATAGCCTCCGTTGCCATTGCAAGTACTACAGGAACAACACTTTGCTCTAATGAGGATATTACCTTCAATGCCACTCCCTACAATGCTGGCAATGGTGTGGAATATACTTGGCACACAAATACCGGATCCGGATTTACAGTAGTTTCTGGGCCATCACCAGACTCGCTATTAACACTAAACAATCCCGTAGCAGATGGTACCCAAGTAAAAGTTGAGATTACTTCCGATAGTTTTGCCTGCCCTGTGGAAAGTAACACTATTGCACTTACCGTAAACACTACTGTTACTCCTTCTGTAGTTATCCAAGCTACCGACAATACCATTTGTGAGGGGGAATCGGTTACTTTTTCAACTATTCCAGCATCCACATTAAATATGGGGTCAAATCCCAGTTTTTCATGGCAACGCAATTCATCTGAAGTAGCAACAACTTCCACCTATACTGCTAGTGATTTAAATGATGGTGACGTAATCCAATTGGTCATGACCCCTGATCCTAGTGTGCAATGTCCAGACCCTGCCACAGCCATAAGTAACAGTATTTCAATGACGGTTAATGCCCCTCCAACAATTGGTATTAATGCTTCTGAAACTCAAATATGTCTTGGAGATCAGGTTACCCTGTCGGGAACTGGAGCTCAATCCTATTCTTGGGATCAAGGGGTAACGGACGGCGTTGCCTTTACACCCACAGCCACGCAAACCTATACAGTTACAGGAACCGATACAAATGGCTGCCAAAATACTGCTTCCATTGAAATAATGGTCAATCCTTTGCCAACCGTCACTATTACACCTAGCAATACCACAATCTGTTCTGGAGACCTCGTAACGCTCAATGCCAGTGGAGCTACCTCCTATTCTTGGAGCTCTGGTGTGACGGCCTCTGGAGTAAACAATGAACAAGGAGAAGTTTCTCCCACAACCACGCAAACCTATACAGTTACTGGAACAGATGCCAATGGCTGCCAAAATACTGCTACCGTAACTATTACGGTAAATCCATTACCTACACTTAGTACAATAGACGCATCCGTTTGTGGAGAAGGGCAGTCTTCTGTCGATTTAAATTCATTGGTTACTACCACTGGTACAACAATTACTTTTCATAGCTCTCAATCAGACGCTGATGATGACTTAAATCCAATTGGAGCGCTTGTTAGCCCAACCAGCCCAGAAACTTATTATGTTAGAAGTGAACTAGCCTCAGGTTGTTATGTAACCGACATAATAGGCATTTCAATAAACCCATTACCCGCTCTAACAACTTCCGATGGATCGGTCTGTGCCTCTGGGCAATCTAGTATAGACCTCAATAGTCTAGTAGACAATAATGGTGGTGGAACGCTTTCTTTTTATGAAAATGAAACTGATGCTGAGAATGGTACTTCAGCCATATCTACAACAGTATCTCCTACCACTTTAACAACTTACTGGGTTAGAAGTGAACTAGGAACTGGATGTTATATTACTGCTAGTATTCAAATTTCTATTGACGACCTGCCAACTGTAAATGCTGGCACAGATCAAGATATTTGTTTAGGAACTTCCTTTGATTTGAGTACAATTGCTTCCGGTTCTTTGGACACTACCCTCACTTATCACGAAACGCAATCTGAAGCCGATAATGGTGCTAACTCAATTTCTCCAAATGTCACCCCAAGCAGCACCACAACTTACTTTGTAAGAGGTGAAAATTCATCCACGGGCTGTTATAATACAGACTCAATCACGATTACAATCATTCCCGATGCTACAATTGCATTAAGTTCAGGAAATGCCAATCAGGAAGTTTGTTTTAACGAGGCCATATCACAAATCACATTCAATTTAGGAGGCGGTGCAACTGGTGCTACTATTAGTGGTTTGCCAGCTGGATTTTCGGGTGCTTACAATTCTGGGACTAATACCTACACTATTGATGGTTCAACAACTACATCTGGAACTTATAACTATACATTAAACACAACCGGCTGCGGTACGGCAAGTTCAAGTGGTACCATTACTGTTTTTCCCGGGCCACCTGAAACACCAACAGAAATTATTGGAGTTACGGGAATTTGCCCCCCTGCTACAGAAACATACAGCATCAGCATTTCAGACCCTTCGAATGTCACTAATATCAATTGGGTTGTTCCTACTGGATTCACAATCACTTCAGGCCAAGGTACAGAGGAAATTACTGTTACAGCGGGTTCAACAGCATCTACAGGAAACATTAATGCAACCCTCACAAACCCATGTGGCAGTTCAACAGTTAGCCTACCTATTTCCGTAGACACTTTTGCCTATGTAAATGCTGGCACTGATCAATATATATGTTCAAATGAAACTTCTGTTGAACTGCAAGGGGCTATTGGAGGAGTTGTAAATCATAAAAATCACTTTGACTGGTCAGCATCTGTAAACGGAGGTAGTTTTAGTTACCCAAATGGAAGTATTAATGGACAATTAAATCCAACTTACAACCTGCCCAACAATACAAATCCGGGAGACATCATTACAATTACAATTTATACCACTGGTAATATTACAAATAATACTTGCGCAAATGGAGGAACTGTAATCGATACAATGCAAATCTTTATTTTGGAAGATCCAACCGCTACTGCAAGTATTACCGGAGCAAATCCTGTTTGTGAAGGTAATAGTTCTGAAATTACCTTTTCAGCTACAGCCTCCCCCAATAAAGAGCTTCTTCTAACCTATAATATTAATGGAGGTACTGATGAAACCATCAATCTAACCACCGATGGCTCTGGAAATGCTTCTTTTGTATTGGGCACAGGAGCCTTGACAGCAGATACCACGTACAATTTACTGAGCATTGCGTATGCGGAAACCCCCACTTGTCCACAAACACTTCCTGATTCACTAACCATAGCTGTAGATCTTGATGCTACCATTAGCTCTCCTACAAATAACAATCAAACCATATGTTTGGGAGATGCTTTGGACGACATAGAATTTACTATTGGAGGCACCATTACCAATGTTTCACTTAGTGGAAACTTGCCAATAGGAATAGACTACGATGACAGCAATCCTTCATTGTTTACAATCTCAGGAACTGCTAATGAAGCTGGAACCTTTAGCTACACAGTTGAAGCCACAGGTCCCTGCGAACTGGCTTCAGAATCAGGTACCATTACAGTCCTTAACACGCCTTCAGCTTCCATAGCTATTTCAGGAGACTCCCCGATTTGTGAAGATACTAGTTCCGAAATCACTATTTCGGCCACTGCCTTTCCAAATAGCGATATTGTGGTTACGTACAATATCAATGGAGTTACTCCCCAAACTTTTAACGCAACAACCGATGGTTCTGGAGATGCCTCCTTTATTGTTAATACAGGTAACTTGACAGCAGATACCACCTATAATTTGGATAGTATTGCCTATGTTGATTCACCAAACTGTGAAGAAACGCTCTCAGGTTCAGCAACCATAATCGTTACTCCTGATGCAACCATCACTACACCTTCAAACATTGACCAAACTATATGTTTAGGAGCACCATTAGACCCAATAGTATTTGATGTTACGGGAGATCTTACAAATGTTGACGCTACCGGAATTCCTGCTGGATTAAGCTTAGTTTATAACAATGTTGATTCAACCTTTACTATTTCAGGAACCCCAAGCGATGCCGGCGATTTCGAATATACGGTACAGACCATTGGAAATTGTGTTCAAGCCAATACACTTGGAAGTATTACCGTTCTTGACACGCCTTCTGCTTCCATAAGTATTTCAGGTGACTCCCCGATTTGTGAGAATACCAGTTCCGAAATCACAATTTCGGCCACGGCCTTTCCTAACAGTGATATTACAATAACGTATGATATCAATAGTGGAGGCGATCAAACTTTAAGCTCGACAACAGATGATTCTGGGAATGCTTCTTTCACAATAGACACCGGGAATCTAACAACCGATACAGCTTATAATTTGCTAAGTATTGCCTACGTTGCATCTCCATCATGTGAAGAAACACTTTCTGGCACTGCAACCATAACAGTTACACCTGATGCAACTATCAATACCCCTTCCAATATAGACCAAACCATATGTTTGGGAGATGCATTAGATCCTATAGAATTTACTGTTTCAGGTGACATTACGAATGTTACTGCAAGCGGTCTTCCTTCCGGAGCAACTCAAAATTTTGATGGAACTTCAACATCTACAATTTCGGGCACACCAAGTGTATCGGGAGATTTCAACTATACCGTAAACACACAGGGTAGTTGCGAACCAGCCTCCATATCAGGAATTATTACCGTTAAAGAACCTCCGGTTATTACGACGCAACCTCAGAATTTAGGAGTATGTGCTAGTGAAGCAGCGAGTTTCACAGTAATTGGAGCCGGTGATGATCTCACCTTCCAATGGTATAGCGGCACAGCTCCAGGAGGCACTCCTATCACTCCAAATTCCAATATTAGTATCACTGCCAATATAACATCCAGCACTTTAAGTTTTGGACAAGTAAGCACTAGCAATGCAGGATCTTATTACGTGATTGTTAGTGGTGACGGTAGTTGTACGCCTGCAACCTCAAATGCTTTCAGCTTAAATGTGAACCAGGAAATCACTATTACCAGTGAATCTACAGATCTAGAAATTTGTGAAGGTATCGATGCTATTTTTAGCGTGGATGCTGAAGGAACTATTACAAGCTATGAATGGTACCAAGTGGGAAGTCCTGACATAGTCCTGAGTGATGGTGGAAACATATCAGGTGCAGACACCCCCGAATTAACCATTTCAAATTCAACACCTTCAGATTCAGGAAGCTATTATGTTGTAATTTCAGGACCTGGTGGGACTTGCCCAAGTATTTCGTCTTCAATTGCAAGTTTGTCCGTGGTTCCTGAACCAATGCCCAACATAAGCTATGGAACTCCATTTTGTTCCACAGATACTACGTCACAATCTGTAACGCTAACCGATTCAAACCCGAATTACGATGGCTCCTATACCGGTTCCTTTAGTTACACGGTAGATTTGGGAGGGCCAAATCTTACTTTAGACACCAATACAGGTGATATCAATCCTGATTTAAGTGATTCTGGAACATATACAATAACTTATACCACCAGTAGTGAAACCTGTACTAATGTACCTCCTGCTACTACTGCCATCACCATTATTGAGCGTCCCACGGCAGATATTTCATATGAGAACAGTAATTATTGCAAAACGGACAGCACAACTTATTCTCCTAGCTTTGAAAATACAGCAGGAGTTTGGGACAATGGCAGTTTCTCCTATGTTGCAACCGTTGGTGGACCTAATCTAGTTATTGATGAAAATGGAACTATAACTCCTTCCGACAGCAATATTGGAACCTATACAGTCACCTATACCATCGATGCCGATGTGTGTCCTGCATATGCCTCATCATTTGAAGTAACCATAGACCCGCTACCTGTGGCAACTTTCTCCTATAATGATAACGAGTATTGCCTCTCTCAACCAACAAATCCCACTCCTATATTCAGTGGGGGCGGTGTTGTAGGAACCTTCTCGTATAGCCCTATTGGTCTTTCCATAAACCCCTCCACCGGCATAATAGATTTAGAAGCAAGTGGCGCTGGAATCTATACAATTACGAATACTATTGCTGCTTCGGATGGATGTGAAGAGGTATCTCATTCTTTTACTCTTACATTGTATGAAGAAGCCTCTGGAGGAACTTTAACAGGAACGGCTATTGGGCCTAATGGAGAAGTAAATGATGTTTCAACCGTATTAATCTGTCAATCCTCTGGAGGCACTCTAAACCTTTCTAGCCAAACAGGTTCTATTGTTGGCTGGGAGTATTCAAATAATGGAGGACTTGACTGGTATCCTATACTTGAGGAAGGAAATCTTATCACTTCAAGTTCTTATAACTTTTCAGAAATTATAGACACTACCATTTACCGTGTAATCATTGAAAACGGACCCTGCGGTCAAGTATACTCTACTACCGCGGTAGTAAGTGTGGTTCCAAACGACTTAAAACCGAATCCGGTTACAGTATCGGCCTATACACTTTGTTTAGGGGACCCTTCTACTTTAAGTGCAGAAAGCAGTATTGCAAATGGTCAATTCATTACAAAAGGTAATTTCAACACAGGGCAACTTAACACTCAAGACCCTGATGGCTTTTTGGTTGATGGTAACCCAGGTGGGTGGACCGCTTCGGGAGATGACATAAAACTTCCTACCAATTGGTCAGGTACTAATGATCACCCATTCCCTGTAATTGGTCATTTGGATTCAGGTGAACTTAAATTCGGTATTGTTGGTGGCCCTGTGACTTCAACCTTGGAAACCCCTATTTTTAACACTTTTGGTTTAGAAGATGCTATTTTTGAATTCATACAAGCCTATAATATCTACGCAGGAGATCAAATATTAGTAGAACTATCTTTAGATGGTGGAGCAAACTATACTGAAGTCCTACAAAACATTAGTGGGCCTGCCAGTTCGGGTAACTACAACCCCTTTAATGTTAATGAAGTTGCATTTGATCTAGAGGAATACAACGGTTTGCCTAACTTAAGGATAAAATTCACCTATACAGGAACAAGTACAAATGGTCTTTGGGCCATAGATGGATTAACATTTCCATCCCCTCCAATTGAAGATGTTTTGATTTGGTCTGCTGTCCCAGGAACTGTAATATCCTACGAAAACAGTGTAACTGTCATTCCTCCAACCCCTGGTGTTCACACTTATGCAGTAACATCCTATTTAGTGGATTCATGCGGATACGAAGTAACATCAGACAACTCTGAATTTGTAGACTTGATAGTTTATGATACCGATACGGCCAATGCTGGTCCGGATATCACAATTAGTCAGGCCGAGTGTGGTTTAAATACGGTAACCCTTGCAGCTGAACAGTTGACAGGTGTAACCCCTATACCCGATCCTGACAATCTGGAAGAAACAATAAATTTGGTTTCAACTGGAGAATGGTCGGTAACCTCTGGCCAAGACCCAAGCACATATAGCTTTGCCGACCCTTCTGCGTACAACACCACATTTACCGGGGATGAAGAAGGTCCCTATACCCTAACATGGACAGTTACCCCTGCCGAAGGGTCTCCTTGTTCCCCTTCTTCAGATACTATGATAGTTACATTGACGAATTGCAGTACCTTGGATTTTGATGGTGTTGATGACAATGTAACCTTTAGAAATTATTATGATTTTAGTGGGCCATTTAGTATTGAATTATGGCTAAAATCAGAAGCCTTTAACAGCTCAGTACAAACCATTATTTCTAAACGTGATGCCACCAATATGGTTCACGGTTATGATTTAAGACTTGTAAACAACATGCTTTCCTTTAATTGGAACAGTGGAGGTTCACTGACAGCCTCAGATCCTATTGGAACCGACCGATGGTATCATTTAGCCGTTACCTTTAATGGAACTACATATAATTTATACGTAGACGGGATTTTGGTTGGGGCAGCTACTGGCTCCACACCAATCAATAATAATTTTGAATGCATTTTGGGAGCCATGGACCAGGCTGCCTCTGGAGGAACTCCCAACCCTGTAAATTATTTTACAGGTTGGATGGACGAATTGCGTATTTGGAACACCGCACTTACCGTTGAACAGATTAGGTTTATGATGAACCAAGAGGTTGAAAACATCGGTGGCAATATAAGAGGTTCTGTTGTCCCAATTGACGCTCCTGGATTAACATGGGCAAACTTTATTGGCTATTACCAAATGAATCAAACGGTAGATATTGTTGGTGGATATATAATACCAAACGCGGGAACCCAAGATGGACGAATGCGAAACATCACTACTTGGCAAGAAGAAAATGCCCCTTTGCCTTATACATCAGATAACAATGGTAATTGGATGGACACATCTGCCAGCTCTCCTTGGCTTTGGGGTCACAGTGTTTGGGACTATCCAAACTCTAAGGGTATTAATGGTGATCCCATAGATTGGAACATAGTTATTACTTCCCATGATATAGTTTACAACCCTGATGATGTAGAATTACAGTTACTTGGATTATTGGTGAATAGTAATGAATTAACCATAACCGACAGTAATGTAACACAAGACGAAAATAATCCAGGAAATGGTCTTATTATTTCACATTATTTGAAACTTGATGGTGTCATAGATTTAATTGGGGAATCTCAGCTTGTACAAAAGCGTTATACTCCTTCTCAATTAAGTGAAAGTATTTTAGATCCCAATAGTAGTGGATTCATGGAAAGGGATCAACAAGGAACTTACAACCTATATAACTATAATTATTGGAGTTCCCCTGTAAGTCCTATAAATTCTGGATTAAATTCCGATTATTCTGTAGGAGAAGTACTCTTAGACGGGACTGATTCTGCAAACCCCAAGACCATTACATGGACTAGTGAGCGTGATGCCTCTCCAACCTCTCCTATAACCATGAGTAGTCGTTGGATCTATAAGTTCAATGGAGCTGCAAACACTTATTCCATATGGTCTCGGGTGGGTAATACTGGAAATATAGAAACTGGCATAGGATACACAATGAAGGGAAGTGGAACCAGCAATGGATACCAGAACTATGTCTTTAAGGGAATTCCCCATAATGGACTAATTGAAAACCCTTTGGCTGCA
Source organism: Mangrovimonas sp. DI 80 (assembly GCF_001975575.1). Taxonomy (NCBI): domain Bacteria; kingdom Pseudomonadati; phylum Bacteroidota; class Flavobacteriia; order Flavobacteriales; family Flavobacteriaceae; genus Mangrovimonas; species Mangrovimonas sp. DI 80. The sequence continues at coordinate 211,224 of NZ_MSDT01000008.1, forward strand.
AATGATGAAATCTTTTTGGGAAACCCCTACCCTTCGGCTATGGATGTTGAGGAATTTATAAAAGACAATATCCCTGGACCGAATGCAAACCCCGGCAGCTCAAATGCTATCGACGGAACATTACAATTCTGGATTCACTATAACACAAATGACTCTCATAACCTTGAAGAATACGAAGGTGGGTTTGCTCTATACAATTTATTGGATGAAGGTGTGCCTCCCATATCTTCTCAATATGTCACTACTGATGGTTTTTGGATTAGTGGGTTGGGTAGTTCTGACTTAAAACCAGGACTATTTATTCCTGTTGGACAGGGATTTGTATCAACTGCAGTTGAAGAAGGCATGGGGGGAAACGTTAAATTTGAAAATGACCAGAGATTTTTTAAAAGAGAAGCTAACCCTAACGAATCTATTTTCTTAAGGCAGGCCAATAGTCAAGAACAACAAAGCCAAAATTCATCTTCACTCCCAAAAAAAATATTGCTTGGGGCCAAAACACCAGAAGGAAGTTTAAGAACCTTATTACTAGGGTTTGTTACGGACGCAATTGTTACCGATGGGTACGATTACGGATACGATGCCCGAAACCGAGATTCATATCCATCAGACATTTCTTGGTCAATCAATGAGGAGCCTTTTGTTATTCAAGGTGTAGGTGAATTTGATTCCTCCAAACAATACCCTTTTATTGTTAAAATTGCAACTGCAGGAACAATTGAAATCTCTCTCATGGAATTGAAAAACTTCCAAGAAGATATTGATGTATATATCTACGACTCACTTTTAGGCACATATTCTCAAATCAATAATATTAGTTTTCAAACCATTCTAAACGAAGGAGAATATATAGATAGGTTTTATATTACCTTCCAAGACAGTAATGCCTTGTCTTTGGAAGAACTTAACAAAGAGAAAATTATGATTAATTATTTTAATAGTACTCATGACATTTATATCAAAACTTCTGAAAACATAAAAGTCAAACAAGTTTATTTAATAAATACCATTGGCCAAACGGTTAAAGCATGGAATATGACCAATACTCCCAAAATGAGTAATGAGCTACGAATTCCTGTAAGTAAAATTTCAGAAGGTAGCTACCTCGTTAAACTAGTCACAGAACAAGGCTCTTACAATAAAAAACTGATTATCAATTATTAAAACTCTTACAAATTAATATCTCATTTACACTTCATCGGTGATTTTCGCAATTCACCTAAACCCCTATTCACGTCATTATGAACATCTTAACACTCATAGAGATATAACTGCACTTTATCGAATATTTTTCACCTGTAGAATGTAGGCATAGTATGTTTGTACCTCCCTCATTGAATGTTTAACAACGTAAAACCCGTAAAACCAACATTTAAACCTGTGCGGGTCCGTCCGAAACAATTTAGTGAATATGAAACAAGTCTACACCTACTATGTTCAATTGGCCATCCTAATTTTTGTCAATTTCTCTTACGCTAAAACGAATCAATTAGACCAGTACATCAGTTTAAATACTGTTTCCATTGTGATGGATACTGAAGTTATTGTTCAAACTGATCAAACATTGACTAGCTATACAGCTGATTGTATTGATGATAGTATACCACCTACCGCCGTTACTCAGGACATTACCGTTTATCTGGATGCTTCCGGGAATGCTTCCATTGCCCCTGAGGACAAATATTGGTGAAAATATCGTAACCCTCACCATCAATGACGGCAACGGAAACTCCTCTACAGCTACAGCTGTCGTGACGGTTGGCGACAATTTAGCGCCTGTGACAGCTTCTGTCCTAGCACCTCTGACCGTGGACTGCAATGGAACGCTTTCCGTTCCAACCGCTCTTGACAACTGTGCCGGGACTGTGATTGGGACTGCTTCCGCACCCCTATCCTTTGTTGAGGGAGGCTCTACAACCATTACATGGACTTTTGAAGACGATTACGGAAACAAAAGCTACGCAACCCAGGTCTATAACTATGACGACAATACAGCGCCTGTTGCCGCTACCGAAGATATAACTGTTTATCTGGATGCTTCCGGGAATGCTTCCATTGCCCCTGAGGATGTGGAAAACGGATCCACCGACGACTGTGGAACTATCAACCTTGTGAGCGTTGCCCCTAACTCTTTTTACTGCGCAAATATTGGTGAAAATATCGTAACACTCACCATCAATGACGGCAACGGAAACTCCTCTACAGCT
>NZ_MSDT01000009.1:0-2335 GCF_001975575.1 Mangrovimonas sp. DI 80
GGCATGAATGCCGGTACCTTTACGGTGGTGATCACCGAAACGGACGTTCCGTTCTGTTCGGCAACCGCTACGGTGGTGATAGGCTCGCCTTCCGAAGAGTTGACTTTAACGGCCACGGAAACCTCCAACGTAACCTGTACCGATGACCAGGGAACCATTACGGCCATTGCCGAAGGGGGATGGGGCACTTATGAATATGAACTGACCGGAGCCGCCACGGTGGCTTATTCACCAAACGGAACCTTTACGGGACTTTCTGCAGGGACCTATACAGTGAACGTTATGGACGCACAGGGCTGTATTGCCTCTGCGGACGTGACCCTGGAAGTTCCAGAGCCTATTGCAGCAACTTTTACTCCTAGCACGACTATGCTGTCCTGTTTTGGGGATGAGAACGCTACGATCGTTATAGACAACGTAACGGGAGGCCAAGAAAGCAACTATACCTATACCTTGAATACACTTGCTCCTATAGCAAGTACCTCTGGACCGCAGACCTCTAACGAGTTTGCCAACCTGGGTGCAGGGACCTACAACGTGACCATCACCGATGGCTATGGCTGTAGCACCACTTCTGTGGACATTGCCATCTCCGAGCCAACGGCCATAGAGGCCAGTTTAGTGAAGAGCGCCTCGCCGACCTGTCTGAACGATGGGGAGCTTACCCTGAGCGCTACGGGCGGAACGGGAGGCTATACCTATAGCGATACCAGTGCCTTTACCACGGTATTGGGGTCGTTCACGTCCTCCGTATCCTTTACGGTACCGGCGGGAAGCTATGAATATTACGTTAAGGATGCCAATGGCTGTATAGCGATAGTATCCAACGAGATCACCATCGATCCGCTTCCGGAGCTGAACATCGAGTTGGCCTCTACCAACCCGACCATCAACTGTGCGGGCGACAACAACGGTACCATCGTGGCCGTTGCCGAGGGAGGCCTAGGGGATTATGTATATACCCTGCAGGATGCCGCCGGTAATGCCATCCCAACGGCGGTACAGGATACCCCTGGGGTGTTCACGGAACTGTTGGCGGGTACCTATACGGTACATGTACAGAGTGGTGATTGCGAGAGCACTTCAGCGATCATCACTATTACCGAACCTGATGCACCATTGGAAGCTACGTTCGAGATCAACAACGTAGCCTGTTACGGAGGCAATGACGGTTCCCTTGTGATTAGCGCTACGGGAGGGACGGGCATCATCAAATATGCCATCTCCCCACAGATGGACCAGTTCTTCGAGACCAATGTGTTCGAGAACCTTGGGCCAGGGGACTACGAGGTGATCGTTCAGGACGAGCTGGGCTGTTATGTGATGTTCAGCTTTACCATCACCGAGCCGGAACCGTTGATCGTGAGCATCGTGCCCGATTCGATATTGCCGACCCCATGTGCGGGCGACAACGACGGGGAGTTCAGTATCGAGGTCTCCGGGGGAACGGCGCCTTATAGCGTAAGCCTTGACGCGTACGATGGTCCCTATACCACTGGAGCTGCAGGACAGACGGTATTTGACTTTACAGGACTCTCCGGAGGGGACCATATCGTATATGTCCGAGACAGCATGGGCTGTGAATCGGAGTGGAACATCACCTTCCCGGAGGCGGTGAACCTGGATCCGCTGTTGGAAGTGGAGTATGTGTGTATCGACAACTTCTCCACAAACATCGTGACCGTGTTGATAGACGAGAGCGTGGATCCTGCCGAAGTGGACTACTCACTGAACGGCGGTCCTTACCAGGTGAGCAATGTGTTCGAGAACGTACCTCCCGGAACGGACCACTATATAGAGGTGCGCCATACCAATGGCTGTATCCAGACTACGGAGTTCTTTGATATAGGCGTGTTCGAGCCGGTAGACCTAGCCCTTAACGAAGGTGACCAGAACCAGATTGTGGCCCTGGCCACGGGAGGTAACGGGGAGTATACCTTTACGTTGAACGACGAAGACTACGGCAGTGAGAATACCTTTATCATCTCAGAGACGGGCGAGTACCTTGTAACGGTAACGGACAGCAACGGCTGTATCGCCGAGGCAAGGATCTACCTTGAGTATGTGGACCCATGTATCCCGAACTACTTTACCCCTAATGGAGACTTAATCCAGGATACCTGGGCACCCTGTACGGATGACTTCCCGAACCTGGAGTTCGATATCTACGACAGGTACGGGCGCAAGGTGGGTACCTACCACCAGGGTCAATCCTGGGACGGACGTTACAACAACCAGGACCTGCCAACGGGCGACTACTGGTACGTGGTGAGGCTCAACAGCTCAGACAACGACAGAGAGTTTGTTGGACATTTTACACTGTATAGATAATAAT